>NZ_QFRK01000156.1 GCF_003143855.1 Streptomyces sp. NWU339 | reverse complement strand
ATCGACTGSCCGATGCGCTCACTGACCTGGTTGATCTCACGGTCGCGCTCGTCGGTGCGGTCGGCGCCGGGGCCGCCCACGACGGCCATCGCGATGTGGGTCACGATCGCGGCGACGATGGCGCCGCCGATGGTCCACAGCAGGGTTCCCGCGTAGGCGACGTCGGCGAGCGGGCCGTCGCCGGCCCGGCCCAGGACGGTCGTCACGTAGAGCGTGTACGCGGCCAGGGAGACCAGGATCATCACCCAGGCGCGCTTTTCCTCGAAGGCCATGCCCGCTCCTCATGTAAAACAAAGCTGACATCCGTCAATGTAAAGCGCACCGGACACCATGTCAAAGTTTATTTACATGATCGGTCGGTGACGCCATGGCCCTCGCCGCGGTGCTGCTGCACAACGTCCACAGTCGGCCGGACGGCGCAGGTCGCACCGGCCCGCCCTCATCGGAAGGGCCGCAGGATCTGGCTACTCAGGTTCGCTCCGCTCGGCGGCACCCTCGCCGCTGCCCAGTGGCAGACGCTCGGCCACGTCCGGCCGCACCTCGCCGTAGAGGTTGATGTGGTCGTACTGGAGCGGGGAGGGCCGGGCGAGCAGTTCGTCGGTGACCGGGAAACCGTCGGCAGTCAGTTGCTTGACGGCGGCGTCGATGGAGGGGCTGTTGAACGGCACCACGGCGTTCAGGGCCAGGTCGAGCGCCTCGCGGGCCGGTTCACCGTCGCGAGTGGTTGCGTTGCGGTCATGTACTCACGATCGCGAGACGTGGCCCAGCGTCACCAGTGGTGACGCGCCGACGCGAACCCTTCGTACGCGGCGGCGGGTGGCGGTGTACGGAACGGGGGGAGGCGTAAGGCAGGACGACGGTACGGGACGAAGAGGCTGGTGAGGAGCGGGCGGTGGTGCCGGTCCAGGGCGGCCAGGGAGGGGAGCCGGAGGCCCGGGGACGAGCCGGGAGCGGGGGTGGTGACCGCTTTCGGGCGGCAGTTGAAGCTGCTGCGCATCCGGGCGGGCCTGGGGCGACCGGAGTTCGGCAAGCGGGTGGGCTGCTCGGCAGACCCGATCGTCCTGGCCCATGCCGCGGCGCTGCTCACCAGCACGCGTGAAGGCGCCTGCGCCTACGTCGACGCCGACGTGAGGGACCCGGAACGCATCCTCGCCGAAGCAGCGAAGACCCTGGACCTCAGCCGCCCGGTCGCCCTGACCATGCTGGGCATCATGGGGCAGATCTCCGACGCCGAGCGCCCCGCCGACCTGGTGAGCACGCTGATGTCGGCCCTGCCCCCGGGCAGCTACCTGGTCCTGAGCGACGGCACGAACACCAACGAGGCGCTCAACACCGCGGTCGGGGTCTACAACGGGCAGTCGGCCAACACCTACCACCTGCGCTCGCCCCAGGAGATCGCATCCTTCTTCGCCGGCCTGGATCTGGTGGAGCCGGGGGTCGTGTCCACGGCCGCCTGGCGCCCGGACGCCGACCGGGCCGAGGAGGACACGGCCGACGTCTCCGTGTGCGGTGTCGCGGTCAAGAAGTGACCCGCTCTGCCGCTCGGTAGTCGCGTGCAGGCACCCCGCAGCGCCGGCGGAGGGCATGGCTGAAGTGGAAGGGGCCGGCACTGCCGGACGCCTCGGTCACCCGGGCGACCGGCGGCGCGGTGCCCCGCAGCAGCCGCGCGGTGTGCCGTAGGCGTGCCTCGCGCGGGGCGGGAGTATGGGCGGGACCGTCGGCTGTCGGAGGCGCGGGTCAGGGTCCTGTGGTGTTCGACCACCAGGAGCAGGAGGCACCCATGCCATCCGGGCACATACAGCAGGACGGTGCTCAAGCCCGGCGGACCGGCGGGAGCCGCGCCACCGGCGCTCGATAGGGACACGGAGCGGTTGGGCCGTGCAGCAGTCCAGCTCCAATGTCGTTGCCTGCCCTTAGGGTTGGCTCTTTGATCGCACCGCGCGGTCGACCGGCTACTCATCTGGCGGAACAAGCACAGCGCCGATATTCGCTTGCACGCCATCGTCGCGCGGGCCAACGTCGCCTGACACCTGACGAAGGCAGAGAAGATGACCACGCAGGCCCACCCCGTCGACCACGAACTCATCCGGGCCGCAGCCCACGTCGCTCGCACACGCTGCTGGGGCGACAACCACACCATGGCAGCCGCAACCCGCGCCCGGGACGGCCGGATCGTCACCGCGGTGAACGCCTACCACTTCACCGGAGGACCCTGCGCCGAGTTGGTCCTCATCGGCGCGGCAGCCGCCCAGGGCGCCTACGAGCTGGACACCATCGTCGCCGTGGGCGACCGCGACCGGGGGGTTGTCCCCCCGTGTGGCCGGTGCCGCCAGGTCCTTCTCGACTACTTCCCTGCCCTGAAGGTCATCGTCGGCGAGGGCGACCGCATCCGAACCGTCCTGATCACCGACTTGCTGCCCGAAAGCTACGTCTGGGCCGACCACCAGCTCGACGTTGAGAAAACCGCGCCACTCAGCACGAGCTGACACCGTCAGCCGACAACAGGGCGAACGTTGCTTGATGCAGCACCTAGTGYCTTGAGTCTTTGATTCATTGCATAAGTATGCTG
>NZ_QFRK01000093.1 GCF_003143855.1 Streptomyces sp. NWU339 | reverse complement strand
CTGCGCGACCTGGTCCGCACCGCCAAGATCCGCTGGCGAGTCGAGCACGACTACCGCGAGCTCAAGGACGGTCTGGGCCTGGACCACTTCGAGGGCCGCAACTATCCCGGCTGGCACCGGCACGTCACCCTCGCCTCCCTCGCCCAGGCCTTCTGCACCCTGCTGCGGCTCGACCCAAAAGTCCCTGCGCCGGCCTGACCCTCTACGCGGTCCTCCGCGCACTCCAGGCCCTCCTGGCCACCTGGACCGGCGCCTGCTCGATATGCGGCCAACCTGCACCGACCCCGGAACCACACCACAGGACCTAACAAAGCCCTACTAGAGGGGCTGGAGGAAGGCCGCGTCGCCGCCGAACAGGGCGAGGTCGTGTAAGCCTCGTTTCATGCTGCTCCTCGCCGGGTCGATGGGCGTGCTGCGGCGAGCAGGCCGGGAATGCCTCGCGCAGGGCCGACCGCCAGTCGCGCAGGGGTGCGAGGCATGTCTCGCGCCAGCGGTCGTGGCCGAGGACGCTGTAGGCGGGGCGGGAGGCGGGCCTGCGGTAGGCGGCGCCGGTCGTGGGCCGGACCCGCTCGGGGTCGGCGTCGAGGAGCCGGAAGACCTCTTGTGCGAGGTCGTACCAGGAGGCCGATCCGGCGTTGGTGGCGTGCAGGATGCCGCGGACGCCGGGGAGTCGGCCGACGGTCACGATGCGGTCGGTGAGGTCGCCGGTCCAGGTGGGCTGGCCGCGCTGGTCGTCGACGACGTCGATGGTGCCGCCGTGCGCCTCCCGTTCGATCATCGTGCGGACGAAGCTGTGGCCGGTGCGCCCGTAGAGCCAGGCGGTGCGCAACACGGTGGCGGTGGGCAGCGCGTCCAGTACCCCTTGCTCGCCGTCCCGTTTGGTGCGTCCGTACGCGCTGCGGGGGGCTGTGGGGTGGTCCTCGACGTAGGGGGTGCGGGCGTCGCCGGGGAAGACGTAGTCGGTGGACAGGTGGACGAGGCGTGCGCCGTGGGTGGCGCAGGTCTCGGCCAGCAGTCGGGGCGCCTCGGCGTTGAGGAGGGCGGCGGCGGCCTCGTTCGTCTCGGCGTCGTCGACGGCCGTGTAGGCGGCACAGTTGACGACGATGCCGGGACGGTGCTCGGCGACTGCCGCCCGCACGGCGGCGGGGCGTGTGATGTCGAGCTGGTCGTGGCCGAGGGCCACGACGTCCTCCTCGTGCCCGGCGAGGCGCCGCACGAGTTCCTGGCCCAGCATCCCGGCGGCGCCGGTGATCAGCCATCTCATGGGGCCGCTGCCTCTCGGGGGGCGGCGGGGCCGGCCGGCCGCTTCTTCAGGGGTCCCCACCAGGCGCGGTTGTCGCGGTACCAGTCGATGGTGCGGGCGACGCCCTCGGCGAAGTCCCGGCGCGGCCGGTAGCCCAGTTCGTCCCCGGCCTTGGTGCAGTCGAGGGCGTAGCGGCGGTCGTGGCCCTTGCGGTCCGCGACCGGGTCGACGACGTCCCAGCCCACGCCGAACGCATCCAGCAGGAGGTCTGTGAGGTCCCGGTTGGTCAGTTCGGTGCCGCCGCCGATGTGGTAGACCTCGCCGGGCCGGCCCTGGGTGCGGACCAGGTCGAGGCCCAGGCAGTGGTCGTCCACGTGCAGCCACTCGCGGACGTTGAGGCCGTCGCCGTAGAGGGGGACCCGCAGGCCGTCGAGGAGGTTGGTGACGAACAGCGGGACGATCTTCTCGGGGAACTGGTGCGGCCCGTAGTTGTTGGAGCAGCGTGTGACGCGGACGTCCAGGCCGTGGGTGCGGTGGTAGGACAGCGCGAGCAGGTCGGAGGAGGCCTTGGAGGCGGAGTACGGCGAGTTCGGGCACAACGGCTGGTGCTCCGGCCAGGATCCGTGCTCGATGGAGCCGTAGACCTCGTCGGTGGACACGTGCACGAACGGGCCGACGCCGTGCCGCAGGGCCGCGTCGAGCAGCACCTGGGTGCCGAGGACGTTGGTGCGGACGAAGGTCCCGGGCGAGGTGATGGAGCGGTCCACGTGGGTCTCGGCCGCGAAGTGCACCACCTGGTCGGCTTCGGCCATCAGGGAGTCCACCAGCGGTGCGTCGGCGATGTCACCGCGCACGAAGGTGACGGCGGGGTCGTCGGGGACGTTGCCGAGGATGCCGGCGTAGGTGAGCTTGTCCAGCACCGTGATCACGGGGGCGGGTTCCCCGCCCGCCCGGGCTGCTTCCAGCAGGTGGTGCACGTAGCGGGAGCCGATGAATCCGGCGGCACCGGTGACGAGGAGGTTCATGACTGGATCTCCACCTTGCTGTGGTCGCCGAGGACGAAGCGGTGGGCGTTGGGGGCGTGCAGGCTGTGGGTCACCTGGACGTTCCTGCCGATCAGTGATCCCTCGATACGGCGCACGCCGATGATCGCCGATCCGGCGAGCATGATGGAGAACTCCATCTCGCTGCCGGTGATGCGGCAGTTGTCGCCGACCGAGGTGAACGGGCCGATGTAGGAGTCGGAGATCTCCACGCCGGCGCCGATGATGGCGGGGCCCATGATGCGCGAGTTCGTCACCCGCGCGCCCTCTCCGACCACGACCCTGCCGATCACGACGGTGTCCTCGTCCACCGTGCCCTCGATGCGGGGCTCCAGGTCCTCCAGTACGGTCCGGTTGACCTCCAGCATGTCGGCGACGTTGCCCGTGTCCTTCCAGTAGCCCTCGATGACCATGGACTGGATGTCGGCACCGTTGTCGATGAGGTGCTGGATGGCGTGGGTGATCTCCAGTTCGCCGCGCCAGGAGGGTTCGATGGCGCGGACAGCCGCGTGGATGGCGGGGGTGAAGAAGTAGACGCCGACCAGTGCCAGGTCGCTCTTCGGGTGCCGGGGCTTCTCCTCCAGGCCCACGACCCGGCCGTCGTCGTCGAGTTCGGCGACGCCGAAGGCGCTGGGATCGGACACGTGGGTGAGCAGGATCTGGGCGGCGGGCCGCCTGCCGCTGCGGAAGGTGCGGACCAGGTCGTCGATGCCGCCGACGATGAAGTTGTCGCCCAGGTACATGACGAAGTCGTCGTCGCCGAGGTAGGTGTGGGCGATCAGTACGGCATGGGCGAGGCCCAGGGGGCGGCTTTGCTCGATGTAGGTGACGTCGAGGCCGAACTTGGCGCCGTCGCCGACGGCGGCGCGGACCTCGCCGGCCGTGTCGCCGACGATCAGGCCGACGTCGGTGATCCCGGCGGCCGCGATGGCCTCCAGGCCGTAGAAGAGCACCGGTTTGTTCGCGACGGCGATCAGTTGCTTGGCGGAGGTATGGGTGATCGGCCGCAGCCTGGTGCCGGAACCGCCGGCCAGCACGAGGGCCTTCACCGGGCCGGCCCCACGCCGGCCGCCTCCGCGATGTAAGCGCGGCACTCCTCGTAGTCCGGCAGGATGCCGGTCTCCGCGGCCTGCGCCAGGGACGGTGCGTGGGTGTCCTTCGCCGACAGGACGATGTCGATGTCCGTCGGCCATGCGATGCCGATCGCCGGGTCGAGAGGGTCTACGGCCCGCTCGGCCTCGGCCACGTAGGGCTGTGAGCAGAGGTAGACGACCGTGGCGTTGTCGGTGAGGGCCATGAACGCGTGGCCAAGTCCTTCGGCCAGGTAGAGCCCCTGGTGGCGGGCCGCGTCGAGTCGGACGGCGACCCACCGGCCGAAGGTGGGCGAGCCCCGGCGTACGTCGACGACCACGTCGAGCACGGTGCCGGAGGCGCAGGTGACGTACTTGGCCTGGCCGGGCGGGGCGTCGGCGAAGTGGATGCCGCGCAGGACGCCCTTGCGGGACACCGAGCAGTTGGCCTGGGCGAGCAAGAGGGGGTGGCCGATCTTCTCCTGGAATGTCCGGCCCCGGAACCATTCGAGTAATTCTCCCCGTTCGTCCCGCATGATTTCCGGGGTGTATAACCAGGCCCCGTCGACGTCGAGTAACTCCATCGATCCCGATTCTTCCGAATTGGGCACTCGATTTTCCCTTCGAGCTCGGAGCGAATTCAATCGGGTCCGCACGCCGCGCAAGGCAGCATGCAGTCACACGGTTTTCTCCTCCTGAACGACCGTAGCGCACCCACCGGGGACATTCAAGGGTTGACAAAGTGGAATCAGCGGATCACGCTCTCGTGAGGTAGAAGCCGGGCCGCCGCCCCGCCCGATGTATCGAATGTCACGAAATCCCGAGTCGACATCCCTCTGCGACCGTCTTTCCGAATCCGGTGGCCCGCCTCCCGATGGTGCTCGCGGAAGCGGCCGGGTTCGGCGCCGTCCTGGATCCCAATGATATGGGGAATTCCCGCGATGAGCGAAGCAATGGGATCGGTACCGACGGCCGGCAGTGAAGTCTCCTCGACCTGTGCGTTGTTGTCCTGGCTGGAGGCGCGCCGCCGGGCCAATCGTCTGGCGGTGGAACACGTACCCTTCCGGGAGTTATCGGGTTGGCAATTCGACGAGCACACGGGGAGCCTCCGACATACCAGCGAGGGAAGCTCACTCTGAGTATCTCTGGAGCCGGTGAGGCCGTCCGTTTTCGGCCCTCTCGCAAGGGCCGGGAGGCAAGGGACGGGCAGGGGGTAGGCGGGTAGGTATGGATGGCACACGACTTCGACAGGACGAGCAGAGCTCACAGGAAACCCGTGCCCGAGGAACGATGCGGATCTGGCGGTGGGCCAGGTGGGCGGCATTTGTTCTTGCGGTCAGCTGGGCGGTGAACTGGGTCATCAATCTCATCCAGGGCGAGCAGGGCTGGGACCTGTGGTGGCCTCTGATCAGTACCGTCATCTGGACAGCGTTGACCGTGTACGGCTTCAGGACCTATCGCCGGATCAGGACAACGACCCTGCCGGCCATCACCGGCCGCCCGTCTGCCTGACCACCTTGAAGCGCTCCGGGATCGGTGGAGGCTCTATGCGTTGGCTCCAGCTGCCGGTTGGTGCTGGTGTTGAGCGTAGTAGTTGGTCTCGTGTTCGTGGGGCGGAATGGTTCCGATCGCGGTGTGCAGGCGCTGGTTGTTGAACCAGTCGACCCATTCCGCGGTCGCGAGCTCGACGTCGGGCAGGCCGTGCCAGGGCTTGCGGGGCTTGATCAGTTCGGTCTTGTAGAGGCCGATCTGGGACTCCATGAGGGCGTTGTCCAGGGCGTCGCCGACGGTGCCGATCGAGGCGTCGATGCCGGCCTCGAGGAGGTGGGCGGTGAAGGCGAAGGACGTGTACTGCCCGGGTTCAACCAGTCGTTGCAACACCCCTGATCAGAGGAGTGTGTTGTGGGACGACCAGCGGGTTGGATGACGGAGCTGACGGGGCGGTCGCCCATGAAGTCGCCAGGACGGCCCTCGACTCGGAGGGACGTCGAGAGACTGTTCTGGCGAGAGATCGCCAAGGGGCTGACCAGTGAGGATGCGGCCGTCGCTGTCGGGGCGGCGCCGGCGGTGGGCACCCGGTGGTTCCGGCATGCTGGCGGGATGCCGCAGATCGATCTTGCCGTCTCGGGCCGCTACCTTTCGTTCGCCGAACGCGAGGAGATCGCCCTGTTGCGCGTGCAGGGCGCCGGAGTACGGGAGATAGCCCAGCAGCTGGGTCGGGCGCCCTCGACGATCTCCCGGGAGCTGCGGCGCAACGCGGCCACCCGCGGTGGCAAGCTCGAGTACCGGGCCTCGGAAGGCTTCTCGAAACCGGGTATGGGGCTGGAGGTTCCGTACGGGTGTGCTGTTCGGGTGATCGTGGCCGTGCGGGGGCATGAAGGCAGGGCCTCTCGGTAGTGCAGAGGGTGTCTACGCCACTGCTCACCGGGAGGCCCTGTTGCCGCAGTTGTATCGGTCCGCCGTGGAAGAGTCCACTGCGGACACGCGGGTGTGCGACTGTTTCGCCCACACGCATGGCAACGCCGCGGACCATCCGTCCGGCGGGCACCGCTATCCGACCGACATGACGGACACGGAGTGGGCYGCGGTCCGCGCCATGATCCCGGTGCCGGCGTGGGCCGAGGGCCGGGGCGGCCGGCCGGAGGAGTACTGCCACCGGGACATACTCGACGCGATCCGGTACATGGTGGACAACGGCGTGAAGTGGCCCGCGCTGCCCGCCGATTACCCGCCGTGGAAGGCGGTGCACCGGTTCTTCACCCGCTGGCGCAAGCAGGGGCTGATCGACGAGTTCCACGACCGGCTGCGTGCCGCGACCCGTCACGCGAAGGGCCGGGATGCGGAGCCGACGGCCGGGGTGATCGACTCGCAGTCCGCCAAGGGCACCTCCACGGTCGCAGCCGCGACCAGCGGCTATGACGGCGGGAAGAAGGTCAAGGGCCGCAAGCGGCACATCGTGGTGGACACCCTCGGCCTGATCCTGGCGGTCATGGTCACTCCCGCCTCGACGGGGGACCGCCACGCCGCCCAGAGCCTCCTCGCCCGGGCCACCTCACGGCATCACCGGCTCAGGCGGGTGTGGGCGGACAGCGGATACACCGGCATGCTGGTGGGCTGGTGCGCGAGGGTCCTGAACCTGATGCTGACCGTCATCCGCCGCAGCGACGACCAAAAAGGCTTCACCGTGCTGCCCAAGCGGTGGATCGTGGAGCGGACCTTCGCCTGGCTCACCCGCTCCCGGCGCCTGGCCCGCGACTACGAGCGGCTGCCGGCGAGTTCGGAGGCGATGATCCTGTGGTCGATGACCATGGTCATGACCCGCCGTCTCGACCGCCGCAGGCGAACCGGCCCGGCGCCGGCTCGTGCGCCCATCCCCGCGCAGCGAGCCGCTTGAGCTTGCTCCGCACGCCCTCGATCTTCGCCGGAACCACCTCCAGCCCCAACAAGGCAGTGGTCTCACGGCAGTTCAGTGGCTGGCCGCCGGTGGTGCGGCGTTCGGCCAGCAGGCTCATGACGTGCTGGTACTCCGGCGCCAGCACTTCGGCCGACAGCCCTTCCCGCCAGAGGGGAACCACCGACCCGGGCCTGGCCGCCGACGGCGCCGTGGCCTCGCTCTTCTCCGGCGTCCTGGCCGGCTCACCGTCCTGGCCCGCGGTTTCGTCCCCGTCCCACACCTCGCCGACCCGCCTGCGGGCGATCAGCCACTCGTCCCATTCCGACTGCGCCGCCTCCAGCTCGGCCTGCAGCTCCTCTACCCGCTTGCGGGCCGCACGCTCCCGCTCCTCCAGCCGTCCCAGCACCGACGCCATCACGCACCTCCAGCACGCCACCATCACGGACGCACCGGACCTACCTCACCCACCCCGGCACCATGCTTGATCAGCACAAACCCAGCCCCACACTCGGTTTCGAGAAGCCCTCTCGGTCGCGCAGTGGAAGGCCGACCTGGTGGCTCAGCGGCCCAAGGAGGCGAAGCTGGCCGGGAACGAGCGGCTGCGGGAGTACGTCCAGGACCGTCTGCTGGGCGTAGTCCGAGCCCCGGACGGCACGGTACTTCCCGGGCCGCAGGTTCCTGAATGGAAGGGGCGCAACAAGCCGCACCGCAAGGACCGCCGGTGGGCGAACGCCTGGAGCCCGGAGCAGATATCGGCCCGCCTGAAGATCGACTTTCCTGAGGACGAATCCATGCGTATCAGCCACGAGGCGATCTACCAGTCCCTCTACGTCGAGAGCCGTGGTGGCCTCAGACGCGAGCTCGTGGCCTGCCTGCGCACCGGCCGCGCCCTGCGCGTCCCACGGGCCAGGTCTCGCAACAAGCCAGGCGGCCACGTCACGAAGGACGTGGTGATCAGCCAGCGGCCCGCCGAAGCTGCCGACCGCGCCGTGCCGGGACACTGGGAGGGAGACCTGATCATCGGGCTGAACCGGTCGGCGATCGGCACGCTCGTGGAACGAACGACCCGCTACACCATGCTCGTTCACCTGCCACGAGCCGAGGGCTACGGCACCGTCCCACCGACCAAGAACGGGCCCGCACTGGGCGGCTACGGCGCCGTGGCTATGAAGGACGCCCTGGCCACCACGATGACCACCCTGCCCGACCAGCTCCGCCGGTCACTGACCTGGGACCGCGGCAAGGAGCTGGCCGCTCACGCCCAGCTCACGGTCGAGACCGGGCTGCCCGTCTACTTCGCGGACCCGCACGCTCCCTGGCAGCGGGCCACGAACGAGAACACTAACGGGCTGTTGCGCCAGTACTTCCGACTTGTATTGGGGGTAGCGGTGTTCGTGATCGGGTTGGCCGCCCGTAACGTGCCGCAGGACATCGGGCAGGCTGACTCGAGTACTTCCTGCCGCTCGCAAGGGCTGGCTCTCCTTGGGTGTGTCGACCTGCCCGGTGTCCGTTCGCGGCTTGACTCAACAGAGGCATGAGCATCGGCCACCCCACGTTTCTCGAAGTCGGGATGTCAGCCGCGGATTCCACTGACCCGACGTCCGAGAAGAGGGGACCGCCGATGATGCTGATCGGCATCGATCCGCACAAGTCGACCCACACGGCCACGGCCGTCGATCCCGAGACCAACCGTGATCACGCATCGATGCGCATCGACGGGACGCTTCCGGAGTACCAGCGGATGCTGGACTGGGCCCGCCAGTGGCCCGAGCGGCGATGGGCCGTGGAGAACGCCAGGGGCCTGGGGCACCACCTGACGTCCTGGCTGCTCGCCCGCGGAGAACAGGTCGTTGACGTCGCGCCCAGCGCCACTGCCCGCGTC
>NZ_QFRK01000151.1 GCF_003143855.1 Streptomyces sp. NWU339 | reverse complement strand
GCSCGGCAGTTCCAAGTGGCTGCCTCGGGGCCGGAGGTGTGGGGGTGGCAGGGCCGCACCCTGGGGCGCCGAGCTGGGGACTGCTGGCTGCGGGTCGTCTCCGCCGAGGTGGACAAGGCGGGCGGACGGCTGTGGGAGGGGACGGCGACCGCTGACACGCGTGTGCCGCGGTCGGTACCGCGGCCGCGGCTTCGCGGCGTTCTCGACTGGACCTCACCGGACGTCGCCTACCGGGCGGAACTCACCGAATACGTGTCCGTCCAGCCGGTCACCAGTGGCACTCCCGCGCTCGACCAGGACATCGCTCTGCCCGACTCGTGGTGGTCGGAGCTGAAGTCCGCGCTCGGGACGCTCGCGACGGTGCCCACCGACCGGGAATCGGTACGGCAGAACTGGGTCGACCGGAACTTCCGCCGCTTCCTCGGCATCGACCCCGTCCGGATCCGTGAGACAACGACCGGGCACGCCGATCTGCACTGGGCGAATCTGACACGAGCGCCCCTGGTCCTGTTGGACTGGGAGAACTGGGGCCGGCTGCCCGTGGGCTACGACCTGGGTCTGCTTCATGCGTACTCGCTGGCCGCGCCGGCGACCGCCGCCCGGATCCGGCGTGAGTTCGGCCACGTCCTGGACACGGACGCCGGCCGGACCGGAGAGCTCATCGCCCTCGGGCAACTTCTCCAGGCGTGCTCCCGGGGCATCCACCCTCACCTCGCCCCGCTCGTCGCCCGCCAGGCCGAGCACCTCACCGGCACCCCCGTCCCCACGCCCTGACCGGCCCCGACCGCCTGGAGGAACCCATGTCCCGCCCACGCGTCGACGTCGTCGTTCTGACCATGAACGACCGCCCTGCCGAGGAAGCAGCCGCGCAGGCGACACTCCTTGCCCAGAGCTGCGTCGACGTGCGGGTGGTGGTCGTCGGCAACGGCTGCAAGCCCGAGGTCGTGCTACCCGGTGCGCTCACCGTGTGCCTGCCCGAGAACATCGGCATCCCCGGCGGTCGTAACGCCGGCGCCGACGCGCTACGCGACGCGGGCGATCCGGCCGACTGGTTGTATTTCCTCGACAACGACGCCAGCTTCCCCCGCCCCGATGTCCTCGCCCGGCTCGTCGCCGAGGCCGAGCGGCATCCAGAAGCCGCCTGGGTGCAGCCCCGGCTGACCGGCCCGGACGATGTGACCACGCCACGCCGCTGGGTCCCCCGGCTGCGCGCCTCGAACCCGGGACGGCCGGGAAAGGTCGCCTCGATGACCGAAGGCGTCGTCCTGATCCGACGCGACGCCTTCGCCGCGGTAGGCGGGTGGGAAGATCAACTCTTCCTGTATCACGAGGGGTTCGACCTGGCCTGGCGGCTGTACGAGGCGGGCTGGTGCGGCTGGTACGCGGCGTCGATCCGTATGCACCACCCACTCACCGAACCCGCCCGCCACGCGCTGTACCACCGGCTCGCCGTCCGCAACCGGATCTGGATCGCCCACCGCAACCTCCCCGCCCCGCTCCTCCCCCTCTACCTGAGCGCCTGGACCACGATCACCCTGGCCCGGGCCGTGCGCGGCGGCGGACTGGACCAGACACTGCGCGGCATGCGCGAAGGATGGACGAGCCGGCGTACGCAGCGGCGGCATCCGATGAGCTGGCGCACCGTCTACCGGCTCACCGCCGCCGGGCGGCCGCCAATCATCTGACCCCTTTACCCCGTCCACCACTTCGAGGAGTCCTCTTTACCATGAACCAGCCGTCGTTGCCCTCGCTGCTGGGGGTGTTCGCACACCCGGACGATGAGAGCCTCCTGGCCGGCGGCGTACTCGCACAGCACCGCGCCGCCGGGGCACGCACCGGTGTCGTCACCGCCACCTGGGCGCCGGACAGCAGGCGCGCGCCCGAACTCGCCGCGGCCCTCGCTGTCCTGGGCGCCGGTCCCCCGCGGCTGCTCGGCTACGGCGATGCCCGCAACCCCGAGTCCGCCCCCGGTGAGTCCCGCCTCGTCGACGCGCCCCTCGACGAGGCCATCGGCCGTCTCGTTACCCACATCCGCGACTTCCGCCCCGAGATCGTCGTCACTCATGACGTGGTCGGCCAGCTGACCGGCCACCCCGACCACGTACGCACCCACCAGATCACCCTGCTCGCCGCCGAGGCCGCCGGTCTCGAGCACCTCTCCCCCGAGGCTGGCACCCCCTGGCAGCCGTCGGCGCTGTACGCGGCCACGCATTCGGAAGCTGGCGTGGGCCGGCTCAGGACCCTGCTGAAGAGGGTCGGGAAGAGCGTGCTGACCGTCCCCAACGCGTATGTCACCACGACCGTCGACGTCAGCCCGTGGGCCGGGGTGAAGTGGTCCGCCATCCTCGCCCACCAGGGGGAGGTCGCACGCGAACGGCCCCTGCCCGGCATCCTCGCCCGCCTGCCCGAAGCCGAACGCAACGAGATCATCAGCACCGAGTCCTTCACCAGGCTCGCTCCCGGCCCCGTCGCGAGCGATCCGTACCGGCTCCTCGCCTGACAGGCACGCCCCCGCACGCCGCGCGCACCGCACAACTGGAGTCCAAGATGACCACCACACCTACCTCGGACGAAACACCGAGCGCCTTCACCGACAAGAAGTACGGGGCCCAACGCACCGAGGCCGCCGTGTGGGCCGGAGCGTCCGCACTGATCACCGACCGGCGCGGCCGGGTCCTGGTCGAGCGCGTCAGCTACCGCGACACCCGCCTCCTGCCGGGCGCGGTCGACAAGGGCGAGTCACCCGCCCACGCCGCCTCCCGCGAACTGCGCGAAGAACTCGGCGTCACGATGGCACTCGACCGCGGGCTTGCCGTGGACTGGGTCTCCGCCGCCGGCGCCAACGCGCGCCCCGCCATGCGGTTTCCCGGCGAGGTCCTGCACGTCTTCGACGGCGGGACGTGGGGCGACGAACAGATCGCCGCCATCCGGCCCCGCGAAGGCGAGATCGAGGCGGTCGACTTCGTCGAGCCCGCCCGACTGCCCGAGCTGATGTCACCCGACAACGCTCGCCGGGCTCTGTCCGCGCTGCGCGCCCGTATCAACGCTGCCGGCCCCGCCCTGCTGGAGGACGGTCTCCCGATCGCCCCCACCGTCCTGGACCAGGCCGGTGTCCTGCGCACCGTCCGCGCCAGGCACCACTTCCCCTTCCATACCGGCCCGGCTCCGGAAGACCTTCCCGTACACCAGGTCTGGGGCTGGTTGTTTGCCCCAGACGGCCGCGTGCTCGTGCTACTGGAGCCGGACACGGGCGCGGCCTGCCTGCCCGGCGGCACTCCCGAACTCCAGGACCGCGGCGACCCTCTGCTCAATTGCGCCGGGAGACCCGCGAGGAGGCCGCAGCCGAGGTCGGGGAGCCGCTGTTCATCGGGCACCTTTCCGCCTTCGACGGAACGTGCTCCCGTCTGCGGTACGCCGCCGTCCTCACCCGCCTGGGGCCTGCGCCTGTTGATCCGGCCACCGGCCGCATCCACATCCGCACCCTGCCCACACCTGAACAGGCTCTGGAGCTCTTCGACTGGGGCGGGCCGGCCGCCGACCAGCTCGTCGCCCTCCACCAGGCCCGCACCCGGCTCAACATCCCCAAAGCCGTAGGCCAGCCCATCACCGAACCGGCAGCCGACACGCTGACCCTCTGATAGCCCCCTGCCCGGTTCCAAGAACGTCGGGCCACACCGAAGCGAGAACCGCATGACCAGCTCTCACGCCACCCCTGCCGCCAACGCCAAGGGAACCGAAGATGACGAAGGGCGTACTGGCGGCTGCCTGTGCGGACGCATCCGTTTCACCGCACGAGGCCCGGCCGTCTTCCCCCACACCTGTGCTTGCTGTCACTGTCAAAAGCTCGGCGGCACACCAGTGATGTGGTGGGTGGGATTCGAGACGGTCACCTGGACCGGTGAGGGTGGCGAACCAACCTGGTACGAGACCTTCGAAGGCGAGGCGAAGCGCGGCTTCTGCTCGACCTGCGGCAGCCGCCTCGCGGCAATCGACAGCGACATCCCAGAGGTCGGCATCAACGTCACCACCCTCGACGACATCAGCGGCCCAGACCTCGTGCCGATCCACGCGTCCTTCCGCGACAATGCCGTGCACTGGCTGCCTCCCGTGCCGGAAACCGAGCACCACACGGCTGGATAACCGCCGTCCACCGATCGGCAAGTCACCCGCTCCCCAGGGCGGCCCGACCTCACCAGCGTCGTCGCCTTACCGTCCCGTGCCCCCTGGCAGGACACCGAGAACGTGCTCTCCGCGAGTTCCGCTCCCTCTCGGCGTCGCTCGAATCCAGGTTCAGCCGACGCCGACACTCCCTCGGCTCGCACCCGGACGCCCACAGCCGCGAAGTCCCCGGAGGATCCAGCGCCAAGCCCGGCGAGCCCCCTGCTCATGGCCGCGGCCGAGGGCACCGAGGGGACCGGCCTTCCCCGGCACGGCTCCACCTCGTCGGCGCCCACCAGGCGGCCGACGCCCTGTCCGCCCTCTTCATCCGGCGTTCGCTGGACTGCTCCGTTCGCTGTCACGCGATCGGGGAGGACGGGTGGCCTCTGACCGGCGGGGCCGGCTCAGGTCGCCAGGCCGAGGAGGCTCGCAAGAACGGACGCGGACTTCGGGTCTGAATCCGGTTACACGAGCAGGCTGGCGTGGGGCTGAGCCTCGATCCACCGCGTGAATTCTGCTCACGGGCGTCGGGCGGGTTCCGGGTGTTTCTTCGGGACGCAGGCAGCGGTGATCGCCGGGTGGCCGACCGGTGCGGGGTCTCCAAGGTTCTTTCGGGTCGTGGGCGGTCAGGTCGAGCGTGTGGTTCACGTGACCATGCGCTGTCCGGTCGTCGTCCACAGGTCGACGAAGTCGGCTTCCCAGGGCCAGTGTTGGGACAGGTGGAGGGTGAG
>NZ_QFRK01000051.1 GCF_003143855.1 Streptomyces sp. NWU339 | reverse complement strand
CCAGGGCTTGTCCCGAAGTGCAGGGCAGATTGCCCACGTGTTACTCACCCGTTCGCCACTAATCCCCACCGAGGTGGTTCATCGTTCGACTTGCATGTGTTAAGCACGCCGCCAGCGTTCGTCCTGAGCCAGGATCAAACTCTCCGTGAATGCTTCCGGGATGTCCCGGTGACACACACGGGAGCGGAACCGCCGGAGGAATGATCCGGCGGTTCACAGCGTCCTCGCTGTATTTTCTTCAAAGGAACCTCGTCCCGGCCGGACGGCCGGAGACGGGGTATCAACATATCTGGCGTTGATTTTTGGCACGCTGTTGAGTTCTCAAGGAACGGACGCTTCCTTCGTACTCACCCCTGCGGGTTTTCCTCCGGGCGCTTTCCTTCGGTCTTGCGTTTCCGACTCTATCAGATCTTTCCGATCCGATTTCCTCGGGCTTTCGCCTTCCGGGGCCGCGCTTTCCGCGTTTCCCTTTCCGGCGGATCCGACTCTATCAGATCTTCTTTCTCGACCTGACCCCCAGTCAGCGGGGTTTGTCTTTCCGGCCGTTGGGCCGTTCCGACGTCTCAAACCTTAGCGGACCCTCTCGCTGCTTCTCAAATCGGAGCTGTTCGGATCCGAATCGAGTCGCAGAGTCCCGTACGAATTGAATTCGGGCACGCCGAAATCGGTCCGCTTGGGAGGTCATGCTGTTGGTGTGAGTGCCGCTGTCGCGGCGGAGGTGCTGCCGTAGAACCGTTACGGCCTGATGGCAACTCGAAGAACACTACGGATCGGGCAGGGGAGTGTCAAGCGAGCCCTGTCAAGATCTTTTCAGTCGGCCGGAGCTGCCCGGCCGACCCGTCGGCTCGAGGCCGTCAGTCCAGGTCCGTGAGGCGTCCGCCGGCGTCGGGCTGGGCGTCCTCCACCCTGCGCAGGAGGCGGGTGAGCATCTCCCCCAGGGCGGTCCGCTCGTCCGCGGAGAGGTCCTGGAGGAGGTCCCCCTCGAAGACCGTCGCCATGCGCATCACCTCCATCCACTTCTCGCGGCCGGCGTCCGTGATCTCGACGATGACCCGTACCCGGTTCGTCTCGTCCCGGTCCCGGCTGACGAGTCCTTCGGCGACCATGCGGTCGATCCGGTGGGTCATGGCGGCCGGCGTCAGGCCCAGCCGCTTGGCGAGGTCGCTGGGCCCCATGCGGTAGGGGGCACCGGAGAGGACGAGGGCCTTGAGGACCTCCCAGTCGGCGTTGGTGATGCCGAGCTCGGCGGTCTGGCGGCCGTAGGCCACGTTCATACGGCGGTTGAGGCGGGACAGTGCCGAGACGATCTTCTCGACCTGGGGGTCGAGGCCCTGGAACTCGCGCTGGTACGCGGCGAGCTGCTCTTCGAGTGTCGGCTCTGTCAGCCCACCGGGGCCGGGAGTGTCGCCCATGGCCGCAGTATGACACGTCACCTTCATCCTGAAGCCCTTCGTGCTGAAGCCGTTCGATGTGTACTCTTTACCTTCGAACTTTAGCTTCTAAGTCTTCACGCCTAACTTGATGAGAGAGGTGAACGTGACCAGGGCGATGGGCGCTGCGATGCGCCGGATCCACGTGGGCAACGCACTCAGTGCGTTCGGGCTCGGTTTCACCGTCCCCTACCTGTACGTCTATGTGGCGCAGGTGCGGGGGCTCGGGCCCATGACGGCGGGGCTGGTGCTCGCCGTCTTCGCCGTGGCCGCACTGATCGTGCTGCCGTTCGCCGGGCGGGCCATCGTCCGGCGGGGCCCGCTGCCGGTGCTGCTCGTCGCCCTGTTCACGGCCGCCGTCGGCGCGCTGAGCCTGGGTCTGTCGAACGGTGCGCCGAGCGTGCTGCTGTCGGCGGCGGCGCTCGGGGCCGGGCAGGCCGTGATGCAGCCTGCGCTGGCGACGATGATCGTGGACTGCTCCACCGCGGAGACCCGGTCGCGGGCGTTCGCCATGCAGTTCTTCCTGCAGAATCTGGGGCTCGGGATCGGCGGTCTCATCGGCGGACACCTCGTCGACACCACGAAACCCGGCTCCTTCACCCTGCTGTTCTCGATCGAGGCGGCGATGTTCCTGCTGCTGGTCGGGGTGATGGCCACGGTGCGGATGCCGCACTCGCCGCGGGTCGCGGGCGCTCCGGCGGCATCGGCGAAGGGCAACTGGAAGCAGCTGATGGGCAACCGGGCCATGGTGCAGCTGTGCGTCCTGGGCTTTGTGGTGTTCTTCGCCTGTTACGGGCAGTTCGAGTCGGGACTGAGCGCGTACGGGGTCGAGGCGGCCGGCATCTCGCCGTCCACCCTGGGGACGGCGCTGGCGGCGAACACGCTGGTCATCGTGATCGCGCAGTTCCTGGTGCTGCGGTTCGTGGAGCGCCGCAGGCGCACCCGCGTGATCGCGTCGGTGGGGCTGCTCTGGGCCGTGGCGTGGGCCGTGGCCGGGTACGCGGGCCTCGGCAACGGCAGCCAGGCGATGGCCACCGCCGCCTTCATCTCGACGTACGCGCTGTTCGGGCTGGGTGAGTCGTTGCTGTCGCCGACGCTCGCCCCGCTGGTGGCGGATCTCGCGCCGACCGGTCTCGCGGGGCAGTACAACGCGGCTTTCGCCCTGGTGAAGCAGCTCGCGCTGGCCATCGGTCCGGCGGTGGGCGGGCCGATGGGTGCCTCGTTGCACGCGCCGTACATCGTGGTCTTCGTGCTGGTCTCGCTGGGGATCACCGTGCTCGCGCTGCGGCTGGGCCGGCAGCTCACGGACGTGCAGAACCAGCCGTCGGCGGCGCGGAGCCTGGTGGTGACGCAGGGCGGCAGCGCCGCGGCGGAGCAGGCTCCGGCACCCGCCTGACGTACCCGCCCCGTCGGAGGGCTTCGCTACGGGCCCGCCCTACGAACCCGTCGGCTTCGGCAGGGCGAACTCGCACCAGACGGCCTTGCCGCCGCCCGGGGTGCGCCTGCTTCCCCAGTTGGAGGCGATCGTCGCGACGATCGCGATCCCCCGGCCGGACTCGTCGGCGGGTTCCGCGCGGCGGCGCCTCGGGAGGTGGTCGTCGCCGTCGGTGACCTCGACGATCAGTCGGCGGTCGGTGCGGCGCAGGCGCAGTCGCATGGGCGGTGTGCCGTGCTGGAGGGAGTTGGCGACGAGCTCGCTGGCGGCCAGGACGCCCAGGTCGTGCAGGTCGGCGGGGAACCGCCAGCTGGTCAGCACACCGGAGGCGAAGGCACGCGCGCGTGGGGCCGCTTCGACGCCGCCCAGCAGCTCCAGGGCCGCGTTGCGGAAGAGCTCGCTCTCCGGGCCCTTGCGGGCGGGGTGCTGGAGCACCAGCACGGCGACGTCGTCGTCGTGGTCCGGGGTCACACCCGCCGAGCGGACCAGGCGGTCGCAGACCACCTGGGGGGTGCCGGTCGCGCCGGCCAGGGCGCGCTCCAGGGCCGCGATGCCCTCGTCGAGGTCCTCGTCACGGCGCTCGACCAGGCCGTCCGTGTAGAGGACGGCGGTGGAGCCGGGGCCCAGCGGGATCGAGCCGGAGGAGTGCATCCAGCCGCCGGTGCCGAGCGGGGGCCCGGTCGGTTCGTCGGCGCGCTGGACGGTGCCCTGCTCGTCGCGGACCAGGATGGGCAGGTGGCCGGCGGAGGCGTAGACGAGGGTGCCCTCGTTGGGGTCGTGGATGGCGTACGCGCACGTGGCGATCTGGTTGGCGTCGATCTCCATGGCGAGGCCGTCGAGCAGTTGGAGGACCTCGTGCGGGGGGAGGTCGAGGCGGGCGTAGGCACGCACCGCCGTGCGGAGCTGGCCCATGACGGCCGCCGCGCGGACGCCCCGGCCCATGACGTCGCCGATGACCAGGGCGGTGCGCCCGCCGCCGAGGGTGATCACGTCGTACCAGTCGCCGCCGACCGCGGCCTCGGTGCCGCCGGGGTGGTAGGTGGCGGCGACCCGCAGGTCGTCGGGCTCTTCGAGTTCCTGCGGGAGGAGGGAGCGCTGGAGGGTGACGGCGGTCTCGCGCTGGCGGCGTTCGCTCGCGCGCAGCCGTTCCGCGGCCTCGGCGTGGTCGGTGACGTCGGTGGCGAAGACCAGCACACCGCGCCCGCGGCCGCCACGGCCGCGTCCGCCGCCCCCGGCCCCGTCGGCGTGGCCGTCGGTGACCGGGGTGCAGGTGAAGGTGTAGGAGCGGCCGTCGGGGGCCTTGCGGGACTTGACCGTGCGGGGCTTGCCGCTGCGCAGGACCTGGTCGAGGAGGGTGAGCAGGCCGAGTTCGTCGAGTTCCGGGAGCGCTGTTCGCGCGGGGGCGCCGACCGGGCGGGGGCCGAAGGCGGCCGTGTAGGCGTCGTTGAGGTAGGCGATGCGGTGGTCGGGACCGTGCACCAGGGCGACGAGGGAGGGGACGTGGTCGAGGACCTCGCGCACCCTGAGGTCGTCGACGGCGGGCACGGGCGGTGGTCGGTCGGCGGGTTGTTCGGCGCGGGCGGCGGGCACGGAGCCCTCTCCCCGCCGGTTCGGGGAGACCGTGTGCTCGCTGCGCGCTGCGGCGCGGCGCTGCGTTCCGGGGAGCCGGGCGCTCCAGCGCGTGAAGTTCACGAATCCTTGCCTCGTGTAGTTGTCGGCGGCCGGAAACCGGGACCGGCCGGGGCCTCGGGGCCGCACCGGGGGCGGACGGCCGCCCGCCCCCGGTGGTGGACCAGTCTGGCAGGCTGCCGACCGGGCCGACATCCGTCAGACGTCGGGCCGGTCGGTGGAGTTCCTGGGTCCGGTCAGGACGACCCCTTCGGGTTGTGCGGGGGGCCCTGAGAAGGCTTTCCACCGGCCGCCAGTTCGAACTCGGCCCGCGGGTGTTCGAGTGAACCCAGGGAGACGATCTCCCGTTTGAAGAGCCCGGCGAGGGTCCATTCGGCGGCCACGCGCGCCTTGCGGTTGAAGGTGGGGACGCGGCTCAGGTGGTAGGTGCGGTGCATGAACCAGGCCGGGTAGCCCTTGAGTTTGCGCCCGTAGACGTGGGCGACGCCCTTGTGCAGTCCCAGGGAGGCGACCGACCCGGCGTAGGAGTGGGCGTATTTCTCCAGGGGTTCGCCGCGCAGGGAGTGCGCGACGTTGTCGGCGAGGAGTTTGGCCTGGCGGAGTGCGTGCTGCGCGTTGGGGGCGCACTCCCGGCCGGGCTGCTTCGAGGTGATGTCGGGGACGGCGGCGGCGTCGCCCGCGGCCCACGCGTGCGTGGCGCCCTCCACGGCGAGTTCGGCGGTGCACTTCAGCCGCCCGCGCTCGTCGCGCGCCAGGTCGGTGGCGGCGAGAACGGGATGCGGTTTGACCCCGGCGGTCCACACGACGGTGCGGGTGGGGAACCGGGCGCCGTCGCTGAGCACGGCGACGCGGTCGGCGCAGGACTCGAGGCGGGTCTCGAGTCGTACGTCGATGTTGCGGCGGCGCAGTTCGCTGACCGTGTACCGGCCCATCGCCTCGCCGACCTCGGGCAGGATGCGGTTCGAGGCCTCGACGAGGATCCACTTCATGTCCTCGGGGCGGAGGTTGTGGTAGTACCGCGTGGCGTAGCGGGCCATGTCCTCCAGCTCGCCGAGTGCCTCGACGCCCGCGTAGCCGCCGCCGACGAAGACGAAGGTGAGGGCCGCGTCGCGGACGTCGGGGTCGCGGGTGGAGGAGGCGATGTCCATCTGCTCGAGGACGTGGTTGCGCAGCCCGACGGCCTCCTCGAGGGTCTTGAAGCCGATGGCGTGGTCGGCGAGACCGGGGATCGGCAGGGTGCGTGAGACGGAGCCGGGCGCGAGGACGAGTTCGTCGTACGCCATCGGCCGGCCGCCGCCGCTGCCCTCCTCCTCGCTGGCGAGCGTGGCGACGGTGGCGGTGCGGGCGGCGTGGTCGAGGGCGGTGACCTCGCCGATGACGATGTGGCACCGGTCGAGGACACGACGCAGCGGTACGACGACATGCTGAGGAGAAATGGCACCGGCGGCCGCTTCCGGGAGAAAGGGCTGGTACGTCATGTACGGGTCCGGTGTGACCACGGTGATCTCGACGGCGCCCCGGGCGAGTTCCCGTTTCAGCTTCCGCTGCAGGCGCAGGGCCGTGTACATCCCGACGTATCCACCGCCGACAACAAGAATGCGCGCACGTTCCTTCACCATCCCATGACGCACCCGTCGCTCGCGTTTGTCCACAGCCCCGACGAATTGTGTGACCGGAGGCCATGGGCGGGCCGGAGGAGCCGGATGGGCCGACCGAACGGCGTGTGCGCAGGTCAGCGGTGATTTTCCGGTGCCGTCCCGGGGGCGCATTCGGGATCAATGGGCTCCGTGCTCCGATCGGGGGGCGCTCCGTGCGGAACCTGCCCCTTCTGAATTGACCCTCACTCAACTATGTTCGTACGTCGACGGGGTGTAGGGGGATGCGCTCTTCGGGTCCGCGACGGGCGGATCCGGCCACCGGGCATGTTCCTCGAACCCCAGCCATCTATGGCGGGGAGTCTCCGGGGGGAGACGTCATCATTACCGGGGGAAAGCGTATGCATGTTCAGGATTCTCATTGGTCTTCCGCGTCCGCTGTCGCGCCCGGCGCCGCGCTGAGCGCGCCGTCGGGCCGCGGACGAGCGGGCGGGCCGCGCACGGCACCGCTGCGTGTGGACGCCCAGCGCAATCTGGAGCACGTGCTGCGTGCGGCCCGCGAGGTCTTCGGCGAGCTGGGCTACGGCGCGCCGATGGAGGACGTGGCACGCCGGGCACGGGTCGGTGTGGGCACGGTGTACCGGCGCTTCCCGAGCAAGGACGTCCTGGTGCGGCGGATAGCCGAGGAGGAGATCTCCCGGCTGACCGACCAGGCGCGTGCGGCGCTCGGTCAGGAGGACGGGCCGTGGTCGGCGCTGTCCCGCTTCCTGCGCACGTCGGTCGACTCGGGCGCCGGGCGGCTGCTGCCGCCGCAGGTGCTGCGGGTGGGTGTGGCGGACGAGCACGGCGCGGCGGACCACGCGCGGGTGCCTCAGCAGCGGGCGCAGCCCGCGACGGGTGAGCTGCGGCTGGTGCCCGGGGAACCGTCGGCCGGCGGTGCGGAGGACGACGCCGGCGCGGCACAGCTCCTCGACGTCGTCGGCCGGCTGGTGGAGCGGGCCCGCGAGGCGGGCGCACTGCGGCCGGACGTGTCGGTGTCGGACGTGCTCCTGGTGATCGCCACGGCCGCGCCCTCGCTGCCGGACCCGGCGCAGCAGGCGGCGGCCTCGGCGCGTCTGCTGGACATCCTGCTGGAGGGCCTGCGCTCACGCCCGGTGTGAGACGCGTAAGGTCCCCTGTCCGAACGGGGGTCAGGGCCGGGCCTGTCCGGCGGACGGACTCGCTTGTACGTGAGTCTGTTCAGGGCGGGCTCGGATAGCCCACGGCGGGAGGGTGACGGAGCGGGGGCGTTCGCCCGCGGTGGTCGGCGCGTCGACGCCGGTCACCGCACGGTCACCCGGTTCCGCACCGGGCCGAGGGCGGATGCCCCACCGGCCCGCATCGGCACCCGGCCCACACCTGCTCGAGCACCGCAGGCGCCTCCGCTCAAGCTCCGCGGGCCAGCGCCCCCCGGTGTGGCGCGATGCCCTCGGGGACCGCGCGCTGCCGCCCGGGTGTGCCCGTCCAGCAGGTGCCCCGCCGGGCCAGCAGCCGCCGCAGCCACAGCTCCAGCGAGACCAGGTCCGCCAGCCCGTCCAGCGGCAGCGGCTCTCCCTCCGCCGCCGCCCGCAGCGCCTTGCGCACCACCCGGGCCTCGACCAGTCCCGCCTCCGCCAGCAGCGGCGTGTCGAACAGTGCCATCAGCGTGTCCGTGGCCACCCGCAGCCCGGTCCGCGCCGCGGCCGCCGTGGTCGCCTGGGTCGGTGCGCCCCACCCGGCGGGCAACTCCCGCACGCCCGCGCCTTCCAGCACGGTCCGCAGAATCGCGGCGCGCGCCCCCGGCCGCACCCGCAGTGCCTCGGGCAGCGCCCGGCACGCGCGGACGACCTGGTTGTCGAGGAACGGCGTGTGCAACCGCTGGAAGCGGACCTCGGCGGCCTGCTCCAGCACCCGCAGGTCCGCCGCGTACCGGGCCAGTGCCGCACGCGCGCGGAAGTCGCCGGGCCGCTGCCCCGGCCCCACCTCGGACCGGCTCGTCGAGGCCTGGAGGCGAACCGATACTTCAGCGAGCGCCTCACCGGTCAGCCAGCGCGCCGCCGGCCCGGGTCTTCCCCAGGTGAGCGCGGCCAGCGAGGCGTCCGCCGCACCCCCGGGAGCCTCGTCGTCCGACTGGTGGCGCAGCAGCCGCTCCGCGAGGCCCTCCAGCCCCGTGCGGTAGGGCGTACGGGCGAGGCGCCGGGCCGCGGCGTACACCCGCGCGGGCACCATCACGGACCCGTCCGCCTTCGCCAGCGCGGCGACGGGCCGTACGAGATGGCGGCGTTTGCGGTCCATCAGCAGGTCGGCGAGCCGGGCGGGATGCGCGTCGAGCACCTGCCGGGCCCCGTACCCGGTGAAGTGGTCCGCGCTGCCCGCCGCCAGCCGCGCCCGGTGCCGGGCCGCGATCACGAGGGAAGGCCCCGGCTCGTCCGTCAGCGGCCCGTCCAGATCGGCGTACGGCAGGGTGTCCTCGCCGCCCGCCACCACCACGTGGTGCAGCCGGGGGTTGGCGGCCAGCGCCCCGGCCCGCGCCAGTTCGTCCTCCCGCCCGCCGAGTGGACCACCGGCCGGACCACCCGCGGAGCCCCCCGCGAGATCGTTGAAGGTGACGGCGAGCAGCCGTTCCCCCGCGCCCGTGCCGTGCCCCAGCACGGTCCCCGGCATGCCTGGCAGCCCGGCGGCGAGCAGTGCCAGCGTCCCGGACGCGGGCCCGCCCGACAGGTCGGCCCCGATCCCGGGCACCGGCATCCCGCGCGCCGCGCGCCGTTCGGCGGGCCCCATGCCCGGGACCGGGCCGGGGTCGATGTCGGCGCCGGGTACATGGCGGGGAGCGGCGAGCCGGGTGCGTACCGCCTCGACCAGCGCGTCCCGGACGGCGTCCACCGCGCTGTCGGGGTCGGCGGGAGGCGCGGCGACGGCGAGCGAGGCGACGGGCTCGTACCCGGCGATCTCGCGCGCCCCGGCGCGCAGGATCAGCGCATGCCCCGGCGGAACGCGCTTCACGCCGTCGTACGGCGTGGAGTCGTACAGCGCGGCCGGCACGTCGGGGGCGGCGAGGAGCGCGGCGAGGTGACCGAAGTCGAGGTTGGCCTCGACGAGGTCGGCGAGCGGGAGCGCGGCGGTCGCGAACGCCGTGCCGCCCTCCCAGGGGGTGTGGAACACCGGCCGGGCACCCGCGAGGTCGCCGCAGACGGTGATCCGGCGGCCCACCCGCACGACGGCGGTGTAGCTGCCCGGCCAGGCGGTCAGATGGCGGAGCGCACCGCCGCGCGCGGCGAACAGGGCGACGCGCAGCTGCTCGTCGGTGGCGCCGCAGGTGCCGAGGACGGCGATCCGGGTCTCGGGGTCGGCGGACACCATCCGCACCTCGTCGGGGCGCCAGTCGCCGACCGCCCACAGCGGATCGGGATCGCCCCACAACGGTTGCGAACCCACCGGCTGCACGGTCTCGCCGTCGGACCCGGTGGCGCCGGCGGAGCCGAACGCCAGGGCACCCGCGGCGGTGCTGCTCCATCCCACCAACCACCGCATCGACGCCTCCACAGGCTGTGGACAACAAGTGCGCCGTGCGCACCGGTTCCCCATGCTGCCATGAAGGAGACGCTCAAGAGGGGTGCCGGTGCCGCATGTGCTCCGCCGAATGCGCCCCGGCGGATACACCCACCTCGCTCCGAACGCCCGCCCGACGCGAGGAGATCGCCCGACCGCGGCCGCGCACCTGTCCCTGCCAGTGCGACGCGAATGCGCCCCCCAGCGCGCCCCAAAAACCTCTAACGCGCCCTCAACTGCCAGGATAGACACGGTGACAGCCCTCGAACGAGGGGGTCGATTTTCAGCCAATTCGGAGATGCGAGGAGAACCTCGAACACGCTCCGTACAGGCTCTGCGCACCGCTGAACGGTCGCACGGTCCGGGAGGCGGAGTGCGCCTCCCGGACCGTCTCCGCCGCCCGCGGGGATGAAGGCGGCGGTGTCCCCCAGCCCACTGGATCCAGTACAGCGGGCCGACCCACGCCCGACCATGGAACCGTTCCCGCCATGGCCGGAGTAGAGCGCACACACGGGCGCACGGCCACACGACGGGAGCATGCCGCAACCGCGCGTATCGGACCCGCACTTCAGTACGGACCACAATCCCGCCATCCGGAAGAATGCCCCTTAACGCTTGGGATGCGGCGAACTACGCTGGGTTTACGAATGCCGCCGGGTTATGCCAGAGCGGCAGCCGTCTGTGTCGAGGGGTGGCGCATGTCCAGGGAGCAACGCGGGCCGAACGAAAAGCTCGGCACCGTTCTCGCCCTCGCGGGAATCTCCAACGCGGGCCTCGCGCGGCGCGTCAACGACCTTGGCGCCCAACGCGGATTGACCTTGCGCTACGACAAGACGTCGGTGGCGCGCTGGGTGTCGAAGGGGATGGTGCCACAGGGCACGGCGCCGCACCTGATCGCCGCCGCCATCGGCCAGAAACTCGGCCGCCCGGTGCCACTCCACGAGATCGGCCTGGCGGACGCGGATCCCGCACCCGAAGTGGGCCTCGCCTTCCCCCGGGACGTCGGGCAGGCGGTGAAGTCCGCCACCGAGCTGTACCGGCTGGACCTGGCCGGCCGCAGAGCGGGGTCCGGCGGCATCTGGCAGTCGCTCGCCGGATCCTTCGCGGTGAGCGCGTACGCGACGCCCGCCTCGCGCTGGCTGATAACCCCGGCCGACAGTTCGGTCGCGCGCGAGGTGAGCCCGGCGGAGGGCTCGGCCGCACCGGCCAAAGTCGGCCACAGCGATGTGCGCAAACTGCGCGAGGCAGCCGAGGACGCGCGGCGCTGGGACTCCAAGTACGGCGGCGGTGACTGGCGTTCCTCGATGGTCCCCGAGTGCCTGCGGGTGGAGGCGGCGCCGCTGCTGCTGGGCTCCTACGCCGACGACGTCGGCCGCGCCCTGTTCGGCGCGTCCGCCGAACTCACCCGGCTCGCCGGCTGGATGGCCTTCGACACCGGTCAGCAGGAGGCCGCCCAGCGCTACTACATCCAGGCCCTGCGCCTGGCCCGAGCGGCAGCTGACGTCCCCCTGGGGGGATACGTCCTGGCCTCCATGTCCCTCCAGGCCACCTACCGCGGTTTCGGCGACGAGGGCGTCGATCTCGCCCAGGCCGCGCTGGAGCGCAACCGCGGCCTGGCCACGGCCCGCACCATGAGCTTCTTCCGGCTCGTGGAGGCACGCGCGCACGCACGCGCGGGTGACGCCCCGGCGGCCGGCGCGGCCCTGAAGTCGGCCGAGGGCTGGCTGGAACGTTCCCGCCCCGGCGACAGCGACCCGGGCTGGCTCGGCTTCTACTCCTACGACCGGTTCGCCGCCGACGCCGCGGAGTGCTACCGCGATCTGAAGGCGCCCCGCCAGGTCCGCCGCTTCACCGAGCAGGCGCTGTCGCGTCCGACGGAGGAGTTCGTGCGCTCGCACGGTCTGCGGCTCGTCGTCTCGGCGGTCGCCGAGCTGGAGTCGGGCAACCTGGACGCCGCCTGCGAGCAGGGCGTGCGCGCGGTGGAGGTGGCCGGCCGCATCTCGTCCGCCCGCACCACCGAGTACGTCAAGGACCTCCTGCACCGCCTGGAGCCCTACGGCGACGAACCCCGCGTGGTCGAGCTGCGCGAGCGGGCCCGGCCGCTGCTGATGACACCTGCCTGAGAGCCCCGCCCGCCCGGGCCGTCGGGGCCGCCTCGCCGAAGCCGGCGTCCCCGACGCCGCCGGGTTCACGGGCGTTGTCAGTGGCGTGGTGCACTATCGGGAGCGGGAGGTGGTGCGAGTGGTGCGGGCGGTGCGGCGGTCGTACGACTGCGACGTACTGGTGATCGGCGGCGGCATCGTCGGCCTGTCGACGGCGTACGCGATCACCCGCGCGGCGCCGGGCACGCGGGTCACGGTGCTGGAGAAGGAGCCCGGCCCCGCCCGGCACCAGACGGGCCGCAACAGCGGCGTCATCCACAGCGGCATCTACTACCGACCCGGCTCCCTCAAGGCGCGGTACGCGGTGCGGGGCGCGGCGGAGATGGTCAAGTTCTGCGCGGAGTACGGCATCCCGCACGCCGTGACGGGCAAGCTGATCGTCGCCACCGACCGGGACGAACTGCCCCGGCTGCACGCCCTGGTCCAGCGCGGCCGGGAGAACGGGCTGCCGGTCCGCGAACTGGGCGCGACGCAGATCGCCGAGTACGAGCCGGAGATCGAGGGCCTGGCCGCCATCCACGTCGGCACCACCGGCGTCTGCGACTTCGCGGCGGTGGCCCGCCACCTGGCGGAGGCGTCCGGCGCGGAGATCCGCTACGGCGCGCGGGTCGTCCGCGTCGACCGCCGCCCGGAACTGGGCGTCGCGGCCCTGACCGCCGCCGGGGACGTCGTGCGCGGCCGGGTCCTGGTGAACTGCGCCGGGCTGTACTGCGACGAGATCGCCCGCCTCACCGGTGACGATCCCGGTATGCGCATCGTGCCGTTCCGCGGCGAATACTACGAGCTGACCCGGCCGGAGCTGATCCGCGGCCTGGTCTACCCGGTGCCCGACCCGGCGTTCCCGTTCCTCGGCGTCCACCTCACGCGCGGCGTCGACGGCGGCGTCCACGTCGGCCCCAACGCCGTACCGGCGCTGGCCCGCGAGGGCTACGACCGGCGCACGGTCCGCCCGCGCGAGCTGGCCGCCACCCTGGCCTGGCCGGGCTCCCGGCACCTGGCCCGCCGCCACTGGCGGCACGGCACGGGTGAACTGCACCGCTCCCTGTCCCGGCGGGCCTTCACCGAGGCGGTCCGCCGGCTCCTGCCCGCGGTCCGGGAGGCCGACCTGATCCCCGCCCCGGCCGGCGTGCGGGCGCAGGCCGTCCTGCGGGACGGCACCCTTGCCGACGACTTCCTGATCCGGGAGACCCCCCGCGCGATCCACGTGCTCAACGCCCCCTCCCCCGCCGCGACGGCGTCCCTGCCCATCGGCCGGGAGATCGCCCGCCGAGCGCTGACCACCCTGGCCGACCCGACGCGGCGGGGCGCCGACGCGACCGCGAAGTCACCGTGAGGGCCGCCGTGCGGGCCGCCGTAAAATCGAGAGCACTGTGTCTGACTCCTTGAACGCCTCCGCAGCCCCGCACGCCGAGCACGCGCCCGGTGTGTCGATCCGCCGTACCCGGGAGAGGGGGGAGCCCCGCTTCCCCGACGGGCCGAAGGCCGATCCCGCCGGGTCGCACTTCGAGCGGCGGATCCGGAGTTTCCAGCCGCGCCGGAGCCGGGTCACCGCCGGGCAGGCGGACGCGCTGCAGCGGCTGTGGCACCGGTGGGGCTTCGACGTCGACGGACGCCGCCTGCTCGACCTCGCCGACTTCTTCGGCAACGACCGCCCCGTCGTCCTCGAGATCGGCTTCGGCATGGGTGAGGCCACCGTGCGCATGGCCGCCGCCGACCCCGGCACCAACATCCTCGCCGTGGACGTCCACACACCCGGCCAGGGCCATCTGCTCGGCCTCGCCGACCAGCACGGCCTGGACAACGTGCGCGTCGGCAACGGCGACGCGATCATCCTGCTCCGCGAGATGCTCACCCCCGACTCCCTGAGCGGGCTGCGCGTCTTCTTCCCCGACCCCTGGCCCAAGAAGCGGCACCACAAGCGCCGGCTGATCCAGCCCGACTTCCTCACCCTCGCCGCGACCCGTCTGGCACCGGGCGCGGTCGTGCACTGCGCGACCGACTGGGAGCCGTACGCCCAGCAGATGCTCGAGGTGCTGACCGCGCATCCCGCCTTCGAGAACACCCTGGCGGACGGCGGTTTCGCACCGCGTCCGGAGTTCCGCCCGCTGACCCGTTTCGAGGGGCAGGGGCTGGAGAAGGGCCATGTGGTGAACGACCTGCTCTTCCGTCGCGTACCGCACGACGACCGACCCGGTGGCCGACCCGCCGGGCAGCCCCCCGCCGGCCCCTGAGCCCACCCGGCGTACCTGCGGGCAGCGCCCTTCCCTCGTTAGGGTCAATGTCGTGGACACCAGCCGTCCGTACCCGACGCAGCCCAGCCCGGTGGCGCACCCCGCCGGGCCGCCCCGGCGGGCCCCGCGGCACGTGCACTGGTGGCAGCGGCCCTGGGTGCGCTACGGAGCGCTGATCGCCCTCCTCGCGCTCTCCGGCCTGGTCATCCTGGGTCTGGTCCGCGAGCAGACCGGCACGGAGGGCTTCCTGGTCGGCCTCGGCCTCGCCGTCCTCCCGGTGCCGCTGCTCATAGCCGCCTTCCGCTGGCTGGACCGCGTCGCACCGGCCCCCTGGCGCAACCTCGTCTTCTCCTTCGCCTGGGGCGCCTGCGCCGCCGCGCTGATGGCGATCGTCGCCAACAGCTTCGCCACCCAGTGGATAGCGACGGAGACGGCGGACCCGTCCCGCGCCGACACCCTCGGTGCGACCGTCATAGCCCCCGTCGTGGAGGAGTCGGCGAAGGCGGCCGCCGTCCTGCTGGTCTTCCTCTTCCGCAGACGCGACTTCACCGGAATCCTCGACGGCGTGGTGACAGCCGGGATCACCGCCACCGGCTTCGCCTTCACCGAGAACATCCTCTATCTGGGCAACGCCTTCGGCACCGATCAGCTCATTGGCGGCAGCGGTGTCGCCTCCGTCACCGCGGCGACCTTCTTCGTCCGCGTCGTCATGTCGCCGTTCGCGCACCCGCTCTTCACCGTGCTCACCGGCATCGGCTTCGGCATCTCCGCGCTCGCCACCGAACGACGGCGCCTGGGGCGCGTCCTGCCGCCCCTGGGCGGTCTGCTGCTCGCGATGGGCATGCACGCGCTGTGGAACGGCTCCTCGGTCCTCGGCGAGTACGGCTTCTTCGCCGTGTACGGGGCGTTCATGGTGCCGTCGTTCGGCCTGCTGACCTGGCTGGTGGTGTGGACACGGCAGCGCGAGCTGCGGACCGTGCGCACGGAACTGCCCGTGTACGTCGCCGCCGGCTGGCTGACTCCGGCCCAGCCGTTCGCGCTCGGCTCGATGCGGGCCCGGCGCATCGCCCGGCGGTACGCGCGCCGGCACGGGGGCCGGGCGGCGGCACGGACGGTGGCGCGGTACGAGGCGTACGCCACGTCCCTGGCGTTCCTGCGGCACCGGGCGCGCCGCGGCCGCGTGGGCACGGACTTCGCCGCACGGGAGGGGGAGCTGCTGCGGGAACTGTGGCGCCGCCGCGACGCGGCCCGCCCGGCCCTGGAGCACGCGGCCCGCGCCACCGCGCCGCCCGTGCCGCCCTGGCCTGTGTACGGCGCATACGGCGTGCACGGCGTGCACGGCGCGACGAGCCTCGCGTATGCCCCGTACCCCGCGCACCTCGGGCATTCCGCGTACCGGCCGAACCCGTACGCGTACCCGCACCACCCCTGAAACGCCTGACCGGCAGCCCTGACGTCGGGGGGTCGTCGTCAGGACTGCCGGGGCTGTGGTCGTCTCAGACGGTGAGGCCCTTCGACTGGAGCCAGGCCATCGGGTCGATGCCCGCGCCGGAGCCGGCGGTGTGGACCTCCAGGTGGAGGTGGGCGCCGGTGGAGTTGCCGGTGGAGCCGACGCGGCCGATCACGTCGCCGGTGTTGACCTGCTGGCCGACGCTGACGTTGATGGAGGACTGGTGGGCGTACCAGATCTCGGTGCCGTCGTCGAGCGTCAGCACGGTCTTGTAGCCGTAGGAGCCGTCCCAGCCGGCGGAGGTGATCGTGCCGGTGTGGACCGCCTTGATCAGCGTGCCCGTGGGGGCGGCGAAGTCCAGGCCGGTGTGCTGGCCGGAGGACCAGTAGGCGCCGGCCTGACCGAAGGTCGAGGAGACGGTGTACGAGGAGGTGGGCAGCGCGTACTGCCGGGCCAGCTCGGCGAGGCGCTCGGCCTCGGCCTTCTTCTTGGCCTCCTCCTCCGCCTTCCGCTTCGCCTCGGCGGCCTTCTCCTCCGCCTCCTTCTTCGCGGCGGCGGCCTTCTCCTCGGCCTCCTTCTCCGCGGCGGCGGCGGCCTCGGCGGCGGCCTTGTCCTCGGCCTGGCTCTGCTGCTGCTCGACCTGGGCCATGATCCGGGCGTGCAGCGCCTCGCCGGCGTCGGAGGCGCCCTGTTCGGTGGCCTCGTCGGCCACCACACCGATGTCGCTGAGCGCGGTGGCGGAGCCCTCGGGGGTTTCCTCGTCGGAGATGAGGGAACCGACAGAGGGAAGGTCCGGCATCGAGATCGAGACCGGCGGCTTGCCGGTCTGGGCGCTGGCCATGCCGCCACCGGCGACGGCGGCTATGACACCGACGCCCAGGACCGTGGAGCTGCGGGCGAGGCCTCCGCCGCGCTGCTTGCCGACGCGGTGCCGGCCGCGCACGGGGCGGACGGACTCCTCGGTGGGGTTCCACTCCTCGAAGGGGCCCTCGGTGGGGCGGACGCCGCCGTAGACGAAGGTGTCGCCGTCGTACTGGCTCGGCATGAAGGGGGCCTCGGGAGCAGGCCGGTTCGACGCCACGTGGGCGTACTCCTTTCCTTCCTTCTCGCCTACCGGGTTAGCTGACGGGTTCGGAGCAGGAAGGTCTCCTACGCGCGTATACCCTCCGTGTCTCCACGGGGGCATCCACGCGATTCACCCCAAGATGTTGGTTCCCCGGTTCCCTTGCGGGATTCGGCGCGTGCGCACGGAGCCGACTCGTGTGACGGCTGGGACGACCGCGCTGCGTTATCGAACGTTAATAGAGGTAGGGGTCGGATTCCAAGCCGTTCCTCTTGATCGTTAACGATTTCCGCACGGACTTAAGCGCCATGACCGGGCGAAAACGGGCGAGTTGACCGTGCCTCGCGCGTCACACTGAATCTGACGGTTTATCAGTTGTTATGCGCAGCGCGGTGACTCGATCACCCGGCGTCACAACGGCGCGGAGGGCGGGACGACAAGCCGGGACGACGGGGCGGAAGCCAGGAACGGCCGAGGGCCGGAACCCTTTCGGATTCCGGCCCTCGGCCTTCAGTAGCGGGGACAGGATTTGAACCTGCGACCTCTGGGTTATGAGCCCAGCGAGCTACCGAGCTGCTCCACCCCGCGTCGTTGTGTCACCAGCATACGGCATGCGGGGGGCACTCCGCACACTCCTTGTCGTCGCCGTCGTCGCCGTCGCGTCACCGGCCGATCAGATGGCCGTTCGGCGCCGTGGCGGCCTCCTCGTGCTCGGGCAGCACGACGACCCGGGCGCCCCCGGCGGTCAGCACTCCGCTGCCGTCGGCGTCCGCCACGAAGGTGTCCGGCTCCCGCCAGGCGGTGACCACCCGCCGTACCCCCGCGTCCAGGATCAGCCGCGCACAGGGCGCCGGACGCGAGGCGCGGCGCGCGCAGGGTTCCAGGCTGGAGTACACGGTGGCGGTCGCGAGCCGCGGATCCGTGGGGTCGGCCTTGGCGAGGGCGGCCTCCTCGGCGTGCACCACCGGGTCGCCGCCCTCCCGGGAGTGGCCGCGGGCCAGCTCGGTGCCGTCGGCCGCGACCACCACCGCGCCCACGCTGAAGGCCGTCTCCGACGGCGGGCACTGAGCCGCCAGTTCGCAGGCGAGGGCCAGCCAGTGGTGGTCGGCGGCGACGGGGAGCGGGCCGGTGCCGGGGGCGGTGGGCTCGTAGCGCATGAGGACGACGTCGCCGACCGGGCGGGTCTCCAGCAGCCGCAGCCGTCCGCCCTGGTAGGCACCGGGGCCGAAGAGGCGGGCGGCCTCCGGGTCGCCGACGAAGAGCGGGGCGAGGACCAACTGGAGCTCGTCGGCGAGGCCCTGGGTGAGGAGCTGGGTGTGGATCAGGCCGCCGCCCTCCACCATGAGCCGCCGGACGCCGTACACGTCGTACAGGTGCGTGAGGAGCCGCCGCCAGTCGAGTGCGGCGCCGAGCGGTACGACGTCGGTGGCGAGGCCGTGCGCGCGGGCGCGCTCGGCACCCTCGTCGGTCGTGTAGAGGACCTTCTCGCCGCCGGTGTGCCAGAACCGCGCCGCCGGGTCCAGGTCGCCGGAGCCGCTGACGGTGACCTTCAGCGGGTACTCGGGCCGGCCCTCGGCGACCCGGGCGGCCCGCCGCTCGGGCGAGTTGACCAGCAGGCGGGGGTTGTCGGCGCGGATCGTGCCGGCGCCGATCAGGATCGCGTCGACCGACGCCCGTACCTCGTCGACCCGGTCGAAGTCGGCCGGGCCGGACAGCAGCAGCCGCTCGGGGCCGGTGTCGTCGAGGTAGCCGTCCAGGGAGACGGCGGCGGACAACAAGACGTACGGGTGGGGCATCTACGCGCTCCTGGGAGGACGGGGCTGCGGGAACCGCGGGAACTGCGGACCGCTGAACTGATTCAAGTCTGACAACCGGATCGCGGGACGGGGTGGGCCCCTATGAGGGTCGTCCCCCATCCCGTTTGGGTGGCACTACGGATGGTCATCGCGCGGGGGCGGATGCGAGCGTGGAAGCAACGTCGAAAGATGGGACAGACACGACGAACCCCCCGGACCCCTGTCCCGTGACGCACCGGCCGCAGCCCCGTATGGCGAAGAACCCCCATCAACGCGAAGGAGCGGTCCCCACTCGGCTCAGTCGATGAGATCACGCTCCGTTCCCATGCTGTGGAAGGTGGTGACCCGTGGGACATGCCGACACACTGCTCGCCATGGGTGGCGCCTTCCTCGCCGCCGCTTTCCTCGCCCGCCTCGGCAGCCGGATCGGGCTGCCGACCATCCCCCTGTTCATGCTGGCCGGCATTCTGCTCGGCCCGCACACCCCGGGCCCGGTTTTGGTCGAGGACGCGCACGACTTCGGGATGCTCTCGGCTCTCGGTCTCGTCCTGCTGCTCTTCTACCTGGGCCTGGAGTTCCACCTCGACGATCTGAGACGGGGCGGCAGACGGCTGCTCACCGCCGGTGGCATCTACCTGCTGCTCAACGTCGGCGCGGGGCTGGGCTTCGGGTTCGCCCTCGGCTGGGGGGCACGGGAGGCCCTGCTGCTCGCCGGGGTGCTGGGCATCTCCTCCTCGGCGATCGTCACGAAGATCCTCATCGAGCTGGGCCACATCGGCCGGCCCGAGACCCGTCTCATCCTCGGCGTCACCGTCGTCGAGGACATCTTCCTCGCCCTCTATCTCGCCGCTCTGCAGCCCGTCCTCAGCGACGCCCAGGGCCTCACGGACATGGCGCTCCAGGCGGCCAAGGCGTTCGGCTTCCTGATGGTGCTCGCCGTCGCCGCCCGCTTCGGCGGCCGGCTGTTCGGCCGGCTGCTGGCCGTGCGCGACAACGAGTTGCTGGTCGTCACCTTCCTCGGCACCGCGATCCTGGTCGCGGGCGTCTCCGAGGTGCTCGGGGTCGTCGACGCCATCGGCGCGTTCATGGTCGGTCTGATCGTGGCCGGCACCCCCTCCGCGCCCCGGATCCGCACCCTGGTGCATCCGCTGCGCGACGCCTTCGCCGCGATCTTCTTCTTCGCCTTCGGGCTGGCCATCGACCCCGGCGACATCGCCTCCGTCGCCGGTCCGGTGTCCGTCGCCGTGGCGCTGACCCTCACCATGAACCTGGCCGCGGGCCTGCTGGTCGCCCGCCTGTACCGCTACGGCGTCGACATCGCCGCCGACATCGCGACCACGCTCGTCGCCCGTGGTGAGTTCGCGCTGATCCTGGCCGCCATGGCCACCGGCGCGGGGCTGGACGGCCGGCTCACCGCGTTCATCGCCGGATACGTGCTCGTCCTCGCCGTCCTCGGCCCGGTGCTCGCCGGACGGGCCGGCCTGCTCGCGCGCGCCCTGCGCGCCGTACAGGCGCGGCGGTCCGCCCACGGGCCCCCGCCCGACGCCCCGGGTCACGGCCCCGCACCCGACGCCCCGGACGACGGACCCGCACCCGACCTGGACGCCGGGCACGGCCGGGAGGCGGAGCCCCTGCCCGCCGAGGCCGAGCGGTAGGGCCGGTCCGGGCGCCCGCGTCGACGCCGGTGGCGGTCAGGGCTCGATCAGGCCGACGCGGATGGCGTACCGGGTGAGTTCCAGCCGGTCCTTCAGGTCGAGTTTGGCCAGCAGGTTGGCGCGGTGGCGCTCCACGGTCTTGGGACTGATGACGAGGAGGTCGGCGATCTGCTGCGAGGTGTGCCCCTCGGCGACCAGTTTGAGGATCTCCTCCTCCCGGTCCGTGATGGCCTTGGCGGGCAGGTTCCGGCCGTCCCGGGCGAGTTCGAGGTAGTTGCGGATGAGGGCGTTGACGGCACCCGGGTAGAGGAACGGCTCGCCGCGCATGGTGGCCCGGCAGGCCTCCACCAGGTCGCGGTCGGCGACGGACTTGAGGACGTACCCGGAGGCGCCGGCGCCGAGCGCCTCGAAGAAGAACTGCTCGTTGTCGTACATGGTCAGGATGAGGATCCGCGTCTGCGGGAGGGTGCGGGAGAGCTCGCGGGCCGCCTGGAGGCCGGTCAGGCGGGGCATGGCGATGTCGAGGATGGCCAGGTCGGGTTCGTGGGCGCGGGCCTGCTCGATGGCTTCGGCCCCGTTGTCGGCCTCGGCGACGACGGTCAGGTCCGGTTCGCCGTCGAGGATGAGGCGTACGCCTCGGCGGACCAGCGCGTGGTCGTCGGCGAGGAGGATCCGGGTGGGGGACGGGCCCGCGGCGGGGCCGGTGGGAGTGCTGGCGGGGGCCGGGTCGGTCATGGTCAGCGTTTCCGGTCGGGAGCGGCGGTCACGGGCGGCATGGCCCGCACGGGCGCGGGGCCCCGTACGGGGACGGGTACGGCGAGGCGCACCCGGGTCCCGCCGCCGGGAGCGGGACCCACATCGAGGTCGGCGCCGACGAGCAGGGCCCGTTCACGCATCCCCCGGATACCGGCGCCCTCGGACGCGGCACCGATGCCGTGGCCGTCGTCCCGGACCTGGAGATCGACTCCGGCGGGGGTGCGGCGCAGGGAGACCTCCGCGCGGCGGGCCTGCGCGTGCCGGGCGATGTTGGTGAGCCCTTCCTGGGCCACCCGGTAGAGGACCAGTTCGGCCTCCGGCCCCAGGTCGGGCAGGTCGGGGTCGAGACGGTGCTGGACCATCAGGCCGGTGGAGCCGCCGAACTCGGTGGTGAGGGCCTTGAGGGCGCTGGCAAGCCCGAGTTCGTCCAGGACACCGGGGCGCAGCCGGCGGGCGATGCGCCGGATCTCGTCCAGGCTGCTCCGAGTGGTCTCCTGCACCAGGCTCAGCTCCTCGCGCAGCTCCACCGGGGCGTGGTCGGCGACCCGCTTGAGCTGGAGCAGGACGGCGGTGAGGCTCTGGCCGACCTCGTCGTGCAGTTCCTGGGCGATGCGGCGGCGTTCGTCCTCCTGCGCGGAGAGGGCGCGTGCGCTGCTCGTGGCGCGTTCGTCCTCCAGCCGGTCGAGCATCGTGTTGTACGTGCTGATCAGCTCGGCGATCTCCCCGCGCCCGGCGACCTCGGGGCGCTGCCCCGGGCGGAGCAGGTCGGTGGTGGACATGGCGCGGGTGACGCGCTGCAACGGGGCGAGGCCGACGCGCACCAGCAGCGCGTTGGCGAAGAGCATGGCGGCCAGCCCCACGGTGAGTACGGCGGCCTCGGTGAGCAGGACCGGGGTGGAGACGGTGACCGGTCCGAGCAGCAGGGCGGTGGCCGTGATCAGCACGACGGCGTTCAGCAGAAAGATCCGCCAGAACAGTGGCACTCAGTACCACCTCCTCACCCCTGCTCACCGTGCGCCGTCTGCCGTACTGTCTGTCGTAGGCTCCCGGTGCGGCGGGAGCGTCCCGGCGGCCCATCGGTTCCGGGGGCGCGGGCACGCGGGCCGCCACGACCCAGCGTGAGCGCTGTTCCGACTGTGCGCCATCCGTGCCAGCCCCCATTTTTTCACGGGCCCCTGGGTGTCCGGGCGCCCCACGTACATCGTCGACCCCCACGAAGATGAGGGCCGGACCCGATGGTCTCGAGGCACCCGGCGGGTGATCCTTGAAGTGGACGCGGGCCCGGCCCCGCCGAGCCACTCGCACCGGGCGGGTGATGACCTCGGCACCCGGGCAAGCTCCCCTGTGTCGGCCCCGGTTCGCGGGCCGACGGCTCACTTTTCCGCCCCCGGCGTCGGTGTCATGGAACCGACGCCCGGAGGTGTTTTTCAGGTGGCGGTCGGAGGTCTCCCCGTGCTGCCACCGTTCGGGAAGGAGGAGACGTGCCCCAGTCCGACGACAAGCGCCTCGTCGATCTCGCGGCCCGAATCGAGCAGGACGACCCGCACTTCGCGCGCTCCCTGTCCAGCGGTCGGCCGGCCAAGCCGCGCGAGTACCGGCACACCCGCGCTTGGTGGGTACTGGGAATCGGCGTGGTCCTGCTGTTCATCGGTCTGGTCATGCCCCACGGGCTGCTCATCGCGACCGGTCTGGTCCTCAGCGGAATCGGCGTTCAGCTGTTCGACCCCTACCCGCCCCGGAGGGGCAGTCGGCACCGGAACTCGGCTCGCTGATACGGCTCGAACCCGTATTCAGACACGATTCACGACCGCCGCTTTGTCACGTTGAGCGGCTTTCCTCATAGCGCACCCCAGTTTGAGGTGCGCTAAAATTTTTACCAAGCGCTTACGCTCCGTTGAGCAGCGTTCCGCTCCTCCGTTGAGCGTTGACCGCTGAACGTCGAGCGCCGAGCACTGGCTGCCCGGCGTCGGCCGTCGAGCGTCGAGTGCTGATGTCCGGTTGGGCCGACGACGAGAAGACGAGAACGGGGGCGTGACATGGGTCGAGTGATCCCCGTGCGTGTCGACAACGCCGCCCGTGACGCCGTTCCCGATACCGGCGGCACCGCCTTCCGGCCCTAGCGCCTGTCCCACGCCCTCTCCGCCCCCTGCTCGAGGCCCGGCACCGGCTCCTCACCCCCGTAGGGGACGACCCGCCCGCAGGGGACACACCGGACGCTCCCACTCCACCCCCTGCACCCGACAGTCGACCCCGCAGCACCTCACCCCGGCACCTGGTTCCCCGGCTTCCGACTCCCGACGCCCGGCTCCCGACTCCCGGGATCCGCCTTCCAGCCCAGCGAGCCCCAGCCCTCAGGCACAGACGCCGCCACCGAACCGATCCACGGAGGTCAGCCGCCCGTGCACAACACCACCGCCATGCTCATCGAACTCGGAGCGATCATCCTCGCCCTCGGGATCCTGGGCCGCCTCGCCGGACGGGTGGGCTTCTCCCCCATACCCCTCTATCTGCTCGCCGGCCTCGCCTTCGGCCATGGCGGGATCCTGCCGCTGCAGGCCAGCGAGGAGTTCGTCGCCACCGGCGCCGAGATCGGTGTCATCCTGCTACTGCTCATGCTCGGGCTGGAGTACAGCGCGTCGGACCTCGTCACCACCCTCAAGACCCAGTACCCGTCGGGCGCGGTCGACTTCGTCCTCAACGCCGCCCCCGGCGCCGTCGCCGCGCTGCTGCTGGGCTGGGGCCCGGTCGCCGCCGTCGCCCTCGCCGGCGTCACCTGGATCTCCTCCTCCGGGGTCATCGCCAAAGTGCTCGGCGACCTCGGGCGCCTGGGCAACCGCGAAACACCGGTCGTGCTCGGCGTACTGGTCCTGGAGGACCTCGCCATGGCCGTCTACCTGCCGATCCTCACCGCCCTGCTGGCCGGTGTGAGTCTCGCGGGCGGCAGCGTCACACTGCTGATCTCCCTGGGCACGGTCGGCGCCGTCCTCTACATCGCCCTGCGTCACGGACGCGTCGTCAGCCGCGCGGTCTCCTCCGACAACGCCGAGATGCTGCTGCTGGTGGTGCTGGGGCTGACCCTGCTGGTCGCGGGCGTCGCCCAGCACCTCCAGGTGTCGGCGGCGGTGGGCGCGTTCCTGGTCGGCATCGCGCTGTCCGAGGAGGTCGCCGAGGGCGCGCACGGCCTGCTGTCCCCGCTGCGGGACCTGTTCGCGGCGGTGTTCTTCGTCTTCTTCGGGCTGCACACCGACCCGGCGGACATCCCGCCGGTGCTGCTCCCGGCGCTCGCGCTGGCCGTCGTCACCATGCTGACGAAGATCGCCACCGGCTGGTTCGCCGCCCGGCGGGCGGGCATCCCGGCCAAGGGCCGCTGGCGGGCCGGGGGCACGTTGGTGGCGCGCGGCGAGTTCTCGATCGTCATCGCCGGTCTCGCCGTCGGCACGGAACCACGGATCGGCCCGCTGGCCACGGCGTACGTCCTGATCCTGGTCGTCCTCGGCCCCCTCACCGCCCGCTGGACCGAACCGCTGGCCGGCCGTCTCACGCGCCGCAGGCCGGACGAGCGGCAGGGCACCGCCGCACCGGTCGACCAGACGGAACCGGCCCATGCGAGCGGCTGACCACACACGACGGCCCGTTCGCGACGCCGGTGGTGCGAAGATCAGCCCGGGAAACCCGGAGAACCCGGGGTGCACTCCAGGGAAGCGGCAGCATGACGACCAAGGCACCGGCATGATCGAGTGGGTCACCGTCGGCACCGGCCCGCGGCCGGTCCCCCGGCCCGTCGCCACTCCGCTGATATGGGCGGGCGCCTTCGGCGGCGCGCCGGCCCTGGTGGCGCTCCTCCACACGGTCGTGGGCCCGCACCGCCCCGGGCTCTTCCTGGTGGCCCTGTCCCTGCTCGCCGCCGTCCTCGGCGTGTGCGCACGGTTCACCGCGGCCCCCGGCACGGCCGTCCTGTGCTGGCTGTTCCTCAACGGCTTCGCGACACCGCCCACCGGCACCCTCACCTGGGCCGGCCCCAGGGACACGTTCTGGCTCGGCTGCCTGCTCGCCGCCGCCCTCGTCGGCACGACCGCCTCCCGCCTGGCCCACGCCCGCGCGGCCCACCACCGCCTCACCCTCCGGACGGACCCCGAGGACGGCCACCCGGCCTGACCGCCCGCAGCCTTGCGGCCCGGTGCGACCCGGTGCGACCCAATTCAAGAACGCTCGTTCTTGACCGATCGTTCTCATACCCCGTACCGTCATGGCCATGGGACGACCACGCGCCTTCGACACCGACCAGGCCGTCAGCACCGCAGCCGCCCTCTTCGCCACCCACGGCTTCGAGGGCACCTCGGTGGACGACCTGGTCACCGCCACCGGCATCCACCGGGGCAGCCTCTACAAGGTCTTCGGCTCGAAACGGAGCCTGCACCTGACCGCGCTCCGCCGGCACCTCGACCACGAGATCCACCCGGCCACCGCGGCCATCGCCACCCTCACCGACCCCGCGCAGGCACTGGCCACCGCCACTGCCTCGTACGACAACGGTCCGGCCGCCGGACTCCTCCTCCTCGCCGCCGCCGAACGCGCACCCCACGACCCGGAGGTCGCCGCACTGGTCGCGGAAGGGATCGCAGCACTGGAGGACGCCCTGCGCCCCTCCCACGGTGACGCCGCCCCCCGACTCGCCTCCACCGTCCTCGGTACCCGCCTGCGCCTGCGCGCCCTGCCGGCCACCACTCCCAAGGAGCACTGACATGGCCCTGATCTCCATCGACCGCGAACGCGGCATACTGACCGCCGAGTTCCAGGGCCTCGACAAGCTCTGGACCCTCAAGAGCCGCCTGGAGATCCCCCTCGCCCACGTACGCGGCGCCACCCACGACCCCGGTATGGCCCGCGAACCCAAGGGCGTCCGCGTCGCCGGCTCCTATTTCCCCGGACTGATCACCGCGGGCCGCTTCCGCCGCAACGGTGAACGCCTGTTCTGGGACGTGAAGAACCCGGACAAGGCGATCGTCATCGAACTCGCCGACGCCGAGCACTACGACCGGCTCGTCCTCGAGGTCGACAACCCCCGCGCCACCGTGGACCTCATCGAACAGTCCGTCTCCCGCGGCTGAACGAACCCGCACCGCGCCACGACGCACTGGTGTGCGGGCGTAGAAGGCCGTCGACGTCACGTGTCGCGCGGGGTCACCAGGCCGGATCCGTAGGCCAGGACCACCAGTTGGGCCCGGTCACGGGCTCGGAGCTTGGAGCTGCCCCGGTCGATGTGGGTCTTCGCGGTCAACGGGCTGATCACCAGCCGGCCCGTTCAGGGGCCCGACAACGGGACAACGAAACGGCGTCCGGGTCGGCCGAAGCCGACCCGGACGCCGAAGAGCAGGTCGGAGGGGGCTGCCCCTCTCCCGCACCGGTAGGCCCTGTGGGACTCGAACCCACAACCAATGGATTAAAAGTCCTGGTGGGAATGTGGGGGGGTGGGTCCGGGCGGTGCTTCGGCGTCCGGACCCACCAGGTCAGAGCACATTCGCTGTGAGGTGCGATCCGCGTCGTGGCGACTCGTGCCGCACTGTCCGCTCACGCATAAAGGGCTGCTGACCAGTATGTTCACTCCCCCTGGTGCTGCTTTGTCTTCCAGACGGCCCTAAAGGTCGAGACGGCCGGCTTCGAACTGTGGGGCAGTCCCAATCTCTGTCCCAGCTGATGTGCGAGGGGGCGGATGCGTCGGAGCGGAACTCGGGAAGCACCGGCGGTCCTTGGGCGTAAGGGGGCGGAGATGCGCGCTCGGGAACCTTGATCTTTCCCATGGTCAGTCGGCTTACACCGCTTCTGTAGGCCCAGTTGGTGGCAGGTCGCAGGGGCCGGCGCTCACCTGGTGGCCGAGCAGGCCACGTCCGGTGATGCCGGCCTGGCGGCACGAGGGCCGACCTCCAACGCTGTTGCGGGCAGGCTCCTAGCATGACCGCATGGTTGCCAGTGATGACCAGAAGTCCGAGACAGGACGGGAAGTTGTGTCCCGCGACGACACCGACGGCGGAGGCGTTGCCCCCGCGCGGGTGAAAGGAGAGGGGGCCACTTCAGCCGGTCTCTCCCGCGGATCACACCATGGCAATGCCGGGGAGAGCCCTCACCCTGTTGCCGACCTGGTTGAGTGGGCGGCCGAACTGGTCGAGCCGATCAAGCCGAAGCTGCGTGGCTGGCTCCACGCCGCGATGGTCCCCGCCTCGTTGAGCGCCGGCATCGTCCTGATCTGCCTGGCCCGGACCCAGCAGGCGGCCCTGGCCTGCACCGTGTACTCCGTTACCGCCTGGCTGCTGTTCGGGACGAGCGCCGTCTACCACCTGGGCACCTGGGGGCCACTGGGCGAGGCCGTGCTGCGTCGCCTCGACCACGCCAACATCTTTCTGATCACCGCCGGCACCTGCACCCCTCTGGCCGTACTACTCCTCCCCCCTGACCGGCGAGCCCTGCTGCTGTGGATCGTATGGACGGGCGCGCTGGCCGGCATCGCCTTCCGTGTCCTGTGGGTCAAAGCTCCCCGCTGGCTGTACACCCCCTGCTACCTGGCCCTGGGGTGGGCACCGGTGCGTTACCTGCCCGACTTCCTGCACACCGGCGGGGTGGCCGTACTCACCCTGATAGTGACCGGCGGTCTCCTCTACAGCGTGGGCGCGGTGGTCTACGCCGTCCAACGCCCCGACCCCTCGCCCCGCTGGTTTGGCTTCCACGAGGTGTTCCACGCCCTGACCGTGGCAGCCTTCGCCGCGCACTACATCGCCATCTCTCTCGCCGCCTACTGACCACAACAGCAGGCACATTCACTCCTGCGGCACGGTGCTCTCGCCGCGCTCGCGGCCCGATCAGGGACTGCGGCCGTACGGGGGGTGTCCTGAAGGAAAGGCAGCAAGCAACCGTTTCTCGAGGCAGTTGGTGAGGAGGGCGAGATCCCCCCGGAACTTCGGGTATGGAGCCTGCCGGCCATCTCACGCGCTGTGGCGGCGCCGCAACCGGGGCCGGAGACGAGCGAAGTGCCAGGAGAACCGTTCGGACACGAGGACCATCCCTGCGCGTCACATTCCGGCCATGCGCGCGTGTAAGGGACCGCCGATACCGGCGGGCCCGCTCACCTCAGGCCCCGGCCGATGGATTGGACGATCCGGCGGTGCGGCGGTATGCGGCGTTGAGGCGCTGGGCCTCCTCGAGCTGGTCTTCGAGGATGATGATGCGGCAGGCGGCCTCGATGGCGGTGCCCTGGTCGACGAGTTCCCGGGCGCGGGCGGCGATGCGCAGCTGGTAGCGGGAGTAGCGGCGGTGGCCGCCCTCGGAGCGCAGCGGGGTGATCAGGCGGGCTTCGCCGAGGGCGCGCAGGAAGCCCGGGCTGGTGCCGAGCATCTCGGCGGCCCGGCCCATGGTGTAGGCGGGGTAGTCGTCATCATCGAGCCGGCCGAAGGAGTCGTCTGCGGTCACTTGCACCTCTCGGTAAAACGCGGGGAGGGGCCCCGGTGCCAATGGCACCAGGGCCCCGAAGGAACTACTACACCATCTGCCGGCCCTGATCCTGCGCCGGCCTCCTGTGTCCGCAGACCCGGCCGAGATGCTGCCGGGGGTGCGGGGATCGCGGTTGCTTGACCGGAGACCACCTCACTATCGATGTCCTGCGGTACCCGGGCTCAGACGTCCGCCCGGGCGATCCTGATGGCGCTCGGCTCCTCCGTTCTTCCCTCTGGGATCAATCACTTGCCTACTGCTGGTACTGCTGGTGATGCGACCTGCTCTGTGGCCTGTGACAGCGCCACCCTTCGGCAGCCGGCCCCGTCGCCCGTCCTGCGTCTGCTCTGGCGTTGGAACCCCACTGCCGAACCTCCCGGTGCGCGCGTCCGCAGCCGACGCCTTCACCGGGGTGCTGCCTCTTTACTTCGCTGCGGGGTACTGCTCACGGCGGCCCCTGATCACTGCGGGCCACCCGGTCCGGTCGTCAGTCCCGTCGCCGTCCTGCAAGCTCTGGCTTCGGAACTCCACCACCGCACCGTCCTGCATCCTGCAACTGCGGGTCCTGCTGCCCGGCAGTTCGTCTCTGCCGGGCCCTGTTGATCTCGGCTACGGGAGAAACCATAACCACACCACCATCCAATGTCTACTGCGACCGCCATAGATTTCCGCGTGTTCGACGGCGAGGTAATCGACCTCGAACAGCGATGGGACAGGCGCACGACCGTCACCGCCCGGTTGACGGGCCGGGCCGGGGCACCAGCACCGGGCAGACAGGACCCACGAGCCGGCAAGGGAGCAAAGCCGCCCCGTGGGCAACGAGCGTCACGACACGGTGACTGCTCCCCCATACCGGCCCAGCCGTCCCATCGGCGTTGTCACGTTGTTGGGTGCGTGACTGTCTGATGGTGCGTCGGGGCGGGGTGGGCCCGCAGCCTGGGCCTGTGTTCAGGCCGTGGTGGGCAGGTTGGCAGCGCCGGTGATCTGGTCCCAGATCGCGAAGCGGACGGTCATCTCGGTGCGGTAGCCGGGGGCGGTCATCCGGTGCCGGCGGGGCCGGAAGTGGGGTGAGATGCCGCTGAACGCGGCCAGGAACCGCTGGGCTCCCCCGATGCTGCGGAAGCCCTTCATGGCCCGTTCGCGCTGCCTCGTCGGCTGGTGGGAGTTCTCAGCCCGGTTGTTCAGGCCTTTGTGCGAGCGGTGCTCGACCGAGGGCATCAGCTCCCGGTGGGCGGTGCCGTAGGAGCGGAGCTTGTCGGTGACCACCACCCGCGGCACCGAGCAGGTCTTTGTGAGCAGTGTGCGGAAGAACCGCCGGGCCGCAGCGGTGTCCCGCCGGTTCTGGACGAGGATGTCCAGCACGGTGCCGTCCTGGTCGACCGCGCGCCACCGGTAGTGCCGCATCCCGTTGATCTTCACGAAGACCTCGTCCAGGTGCCACTTGTCACCGGGGCGGGGACGTCGGCGGCGCAGCGCGTTGGCGTAGGACTGTCCGAATTTCAGACACCACCGGCGGATCGTCTCGTGGGACACGATGACGCCGCGCTGCAGCATCAGCTCCTCCACCTCGCGGAATGACAACGGGAAGCGGAAGTACAGCCACACGCAGGGGGAGATCACCTCGGCCGGATACCGGTGCCCCCTGTACGACGGCGGCGTACTGCCCACGGACGACCCCCTCCACCATGATCAACCCGAAGATCATCCCACCCGGTCAACCAACGTGACAGCGCCATCAGCCGGGGCCGCCGTTTCCGCCACCCGTGCAGCCGGTGCAGCCGAGCACAGCGCCAGGCGGGCCGCAGTTGTCCGGGGTATTGGCGAACACCCGGAACCCGATCACCTACACCGTGGTGGACTCGTTGCAGATGCCGCCGCCTCCGTCTCCGCCGGCGGCCGTGGCGGTGTTGTGGTCCACCGTGGAGCCGGTCAACGTGACACAGCATTTCCGTCGGAGTCGGGCCACGTCCTCAACACGCTGCTGTGCTGCTCGTCGGTGAGGGTGATGCGGGCGCCGGGCATACTGCCGTACTCCCCCACCCACGCCGAGAACCTGCGGCGGGCGGTCTCCTCGCCCCCCGGGGCACTGTGTCTGACCAGGCAATGTGTATCGAACAGCCCCCTCGGAGCGATCTCCGAGGGGGTTGTTTCGTGCCCCGGGGTACCAGCGGGGGACAGCGCGTCAGGCGGCTCTACCTTCTTGATCGGGCTGGTCCTCCCATTCGTAGGGTGAGGGCGCCCAGGGGTGCCGGGTGTGGCTCTCAGGCGGCTGCCGACCGTGGCTCAGCACGCTTCGCCGCCCGGCTCCCCACGACGACTCGGCCGCCGATTGGGAAATGCGAACAGGTCGCTGTGTAGAGCAATGCCGGCGAGGTCGTCCGTGGCACGCAAGACGAGTACGAACGACTGGAGCACGATGAGCCGGATATGGGCGGGGACCGACTGCGGGAAGACCCACCACCACTGCCTGGTACTGGACGCCGAGGGCGACACGCTGCTGTCGCGGCGAGTGGCCAACGACGAGCCGGAGCTGCTGAAACTCCTCGGTGACGTCCTAGACCTGGCCGGGGGCGACCAGGTGACCTGGGCCCTGGACATGACTGGCGGCGAGCCCGCTCTGCTGATCGCCCTGCTGGTCAACCATGGCCAGGAGCTCGTCTACCTCCCCGGCATCGCAGTCAACCGGGCCACCGACAGCTACCGCGGCGCCGACAAGACCGACGCACGCGACGCAAGAGTGATCGCCGATCAGGCCCGCATGCGGCTGGACCTGGAGCCGATCCGGCCCGGCGACGAAGCCACCATCGAGCTGCGGTTGCTGACCGACCGCCGCATCGACCTCGTCGGAGACCGCACCCGCACCATCAACCGGCTCCGGTCCCTGCCGACCAGCATGTTCCCGGCCCTGGAGCGGGCTGTCGACCTCGGCGGAAGCACCGGCCCTTTGATCCTGCTGAGCGGCTACCAGACGCCCGCCGCGATCCGCCGGACAGGCACCCGGCGCCTGACGACGTGGTTGCGCAACCGGAAGGTCCGCAGTCCCGAGGCGATCGCATCGAAGGCGGTCGAGGCCGCCGAGCGTCAGCACACCGCCGTTGCGGGTGAGCAAGCCATCGCCAAGATGGTGCACACCCTCGCGAAGGAGGTGATGGCCCTCAACGAGAAGATCGCCGAGACCGACAAGCTCATCGAGGGCCGGTTTCGCGAGCACGAACTCGCCGAGGTGATCCTGTCCATGCCCGGCGTCGGAGCGATCCTGGGCGCCGAGTTCCTGGCCGGCATCGGCGGCAGCCTGGACGCCTTCCCCACCCCGGATCGGCTTGCGGCCTTCGCTGGGGTCGCCCCTGCCCCTCGTGACTCCGGGCAGGTCAGCGGCAATCTGCACCGGCCACAGCGATACCACCGGCGACTGCAACGCGTCTTCTACACCTCCGCCCTCATCAGCATTCGCTGTGACCCCAACTCGCGCCGCTTCCATGACAGGAAGCGAGCCGAGGGCAAGCGTCACGTCCAGGCCGTGATGGCCCTCGCCCGCCGTCGCGTCAACGTCTTCTGGGCTCTGATCCGTGACCGGCGGTGCTACCAAGTCACGCCTCCTCCAGCCCCTCATGCGGCTTGACTTCAAGATTGGGAAGCGTTCTCGGCCGCACACGGGGGGACAGAAGGCAAGACAAGGCAGAGACGGCGGCCGCCTTCGCCATCCTGCTCAGGCTCGGAGGGCTTGGGGCGTCTGCATCTCCGCCGGTGGGCCCTCGGGGAGCCGGGTGCGGTCGGCCGGTGCTCATCGCCAGCTCCGCCGCCTTCCTGGCTCCCCCGCGGCCCGGCGCAGCGTTCAGTACTGCTCGGTCTCCACGAAACCCGTGCTCGCGTTGTCGTCCGCGCCGAAGGCAGCGGCGGTGGGGTCGAAGCCGGGCGGGCTGTCTTTGAGGGCAAGGCCCAGGCCGGCCAGCTTCGCCTTGACCTCGTCGATCGACTTCGCACCGAAGTTGCGAATGTCGAGGAGGTCCGCCTCGGAGCGCGCCAGGAGCTCACCCACGGAGTGGATGCCCTCCCGCTTGAGGCAGTTGTAGGAGCGGACGGTGAGCTCCAGCTCCTCGATCGGCAGCGCCAGATCGGCGGCGAGRGCGGCGTCCGTCGGGGACGGCCCCATGTCGATGCCCTCGGCGTCGATGTTCAGCTCSCGGGCCAGACCGAACAGCTCGACCAGGGTCTTGCCGGCCGACGCCATGGCATCMCGCGGACGCATGGCCTGCTTGGTCTCGACGTCGACGATCAGCTTGTCGAAGTCGGTGCGCTGCTCGACACGGGTCGCCTCGACCTTGTACGTGACCTTCAGCACGGGGCTGTAGATGGAGTCGACCGGRATCCGGCCGATCTCCTGGCCCACCTGCTTGTTCTGCACGGCGGAGACGTAGCCGCGCCCGCGCTCGACGGTCAGCTCCATCTCCAGCTGGCCCTTGCCGTTGAGCGTGGCGAGGACGAGGTCGGGGTCGTGCACCTCGACACCGGCCGGGGGCGCGATGTCGGCGGCGGTGACCTGGCCCGGGCCCTGCTTGCGCAGGTACATCACCACGGGCTCGTCGTGCTCGGAGGACACGACCAGCTGCTTGATGTTGAGGATCAGGTCGGTGACGTCCTCCTTGACGCCCGGCACGGTGGTGAACTCGTGCAGGACGCCGTCGATGCGGATGCTGGTGACGGCGGCACCGGGGATCGACGACAGCAGGGTGCGGCGCAGGGAGTTGCCGAGGGTGTAGCCGAAGCCCGGCTCCAGCGGCTCGATCACGAACCGGGAGCGGAACTCGTCGACGACCTCTTCGGTCAACGAGGGACGCTGAGCGATCAGCACGAGGTATGGCCTCCAGTGTGTGGCGCCCGCCATGTGACGCCGTAGACACCACGAAGGGTACGGGCGGTTCGGCCGCCCAGGCGGCCGAACCGCCCGACACCGCCCGTCTGCCGGCCGGTCGGCAGGCTCAGCCCTTGCTGGAGTGGGCGCTGTCACGTTGTGGAGGGTGTGAGTGCCTGACGGGGTGTCGGCTGCGGTGGGGCCGGGTTCCGGCTTTCGTGCTCAGGCCGCGGCGGGCCGGCCGGCCACGCCGGTCACCTGCTCCCGGATGGCGAAGCGGAGGGTCATCTCGATGCGGTATTCGGGGGCGGTCATCCGGTGGCGGCGGGGCCGGACGTGGGGTGAGATGCCGCGGAACGCGGCCAGGAACCGCTGAGCTCCGCCGGCGGAGCGGAAGCCTGTCATCGCGCGCTCGCGCTGCCTCGTCGGCCGGTGGGAGTTCTCGGCCCCGTTGTTCAGGCCCCGGTGCGAGCGGTGCCCGACCGAGGGCATCAGCTCCCGGTGGGCGGTGCCGCAGGGGCGCAGCTGGTCGGTGACGATCACCCTCGGCACCGAGCAGGTCTTTGTGAGCAGCTTGCGGAAGAACCGCCGGGCCGCAGCGGCGTCCCTTCGGCCCTGGACCAGGAGGCCGGGCACGGTGCCGTCGGCGTCGACGGCCCGCCACCGGTACTGCCGCACACCGTTGATCCTCACGAAGACCTCGTCCAGGTGCCACGTGTCGCCGGGCCCGGGCCGTCGGCGACGCAGTGCGTCGGCGTAGCCCTGACCGAACGTGGCGCACCAGCGGCGCACGGTCTCGTGGGAGACGAGCACGCCGCGCCCGGGCAGCAGCTTCCCGGCCTCGCGGAAGCTGAGCGGGAAGCGGAAGGACCGCCACACGCAGTGGGAGATGACCTCGGCCGGGTAGCGGTGGCCCTTGTAGGACGGCGGCGTCGACGGCACGAACGAACCCTTCCCGGAACGATCACTTCAAGATCATCCCACGTCCCAGCCAACGTGACAGCGCCTTCTCCACGTCTGCCAGGGCGTTCAGCAGCTGCCCGGTGGCAGTGACGACGCCATGCGGCCACTGTCGGAGACCTTCGAGGGCTCCCCCGACCGGCCGGGGACAGCAGATCATGCGCCTGAACCAGCTCCCGCCGACCTACCGCGGCCACGGCACCAAGATCGCGCTGCTCGACTCAGGCGTCGGCAGCAGCCACCCGGACCTCAAGTCCGCCGTCAGCACCGGATACGACTTCACCACCGGCTCCGAGCGCACTTGGAACGCCGACACCACCGGCCACGGCACCTGGTGCACCGGAGTCACCGCCGCCGCCGCAACCCCGCCGGCATCGTCGGCGCCGCCCCGGAGGCCGAACTGCCCGCCCGCAAGCTCCACCCCGGCGGCCGCGTCAGCGACCTGCTGCGCACCCTGGCCTACCGCACCACCCATGACATCGACATCGCCGACCCTGCGCACCGCAGGGCAAGACACCGGCCTCTGACCGGCTCCACGCGGGGGCAAGCGAGACTCCCCCTGCGGGGCCACCAGGAGTGGATCAGAGCCGCGTGCCACGGCCGCCGTCAGGGCGGCGGACGAACGCCCACACCGGGGTGCCGGCAGTTGCGGACTTCAGCGAGCCCCCACATTGCGCAAGAGCCCGCCGCGCTGACCCGTTCCCACCAGCCAAGGGGTCTCGCCGGCGGCCGAGTTCAACCGACGCCGACAGGGAGCCACGCGGTACGCCGCCATCGCCCCGTGTTCGAGCCGGGACCTCTCACCCCAGGACCCGTTGACATCCACACCCTCAAGGAATAGGACAAAAGCTGTAAAGCGCAAAAATGCATGTTGCCTGATCTCGGTGACTCCAGGCGGCCCACGCCAGCACTCCCCAACTGCGCACCGCAAAAAGGAGGTGAACACATGAACGACACCGAACAGGCGCCCCAGGAACCCGCGGTGACCCCGACGGAAGGCGAGGAGCCGGCGGCCGAGACGGAAGCCCCCGCGGCCGGCGAGACCGCGGAAGCCGAAGCGGCCCCGTCCGAAGGTGAGGAGCCGGCGGCCGAACCGGAGACGGAGGAGGCAGAGGCGCCCGCGGCCGGCGAGACCGCGGAAGCCGAAGCGGCCCCGTCCGAAGACGAGCAGCCCACAGCCGAATCGGAGACAGAGGAGGCAGAGGCACCGGCGGCCGAGGGCGAGGAGTCGTCCGAGGGCGCGTAAGGGCGGTCCCGCCCCTGCACGGCGATAACCGTCACGGACATCGACGGATGATGCCCCTTCCGTGCGGCCGGAGGAGAACGCGCCGGCGGGTTTCTCCTCCGGCCGCGTTCCCGTCTCCCATCGTCCGGCCGCTGCGTCCGCGCAGGAGTGGAGGCGCTGGTGGTTGCGGGCGGGCCGTGGCCCGCGAGGGCTCGAAGCGCGTCACCTGGCGGCGGCCCTGGGGGAGTCGTTGCCAGGTGGCGCCTTCTGCGTCTTCCGGGCGCTGCCCGTTGCGTGGTCGTCATGGTGCAGCGCCCTGCCCGGAGGCGACCTGTGGGCAATGGCGACTCGATCTTGACGTCGCACAGTGTGCCTGAATGCATACTGTGTGCTGCGAGTGCTGTTCGGGGGCGCTCCCGAAAGCGCTCCCACGTACCCGGAATCCATGGGAGGAGAGCAGCATGGCGACTGGCAAGGTGAAGTGGTTCAACGCGGACAAGGGCTTCGGCTTCATCCAGCAGGACGGCGGCGGTCCGGACGTGTTCGTCCACTTCTCCGCCATCCAGAGCACCGGATTCAAGGAACTGCACGAAGACGACCGCGTCTCCTACGACGTCACCCAGGGGCCGAAGGGCCCTCAGGCGGAGAACGTCGTCGTTGAGCCGTAGCCGGCTGACGCCCTCCGCAACCGGGCGGGCCCACGAGGATCCCGTTCTGACCGGCCTGGCTTTGCCGGAGCGCACTGCTCGTGGAAGGCGATGCGTTGCCGACCGGTCTTGGCCGAATACCAGAAGCACCACAACGCGCACCGCCCCCCACCGCAGCCGAAACCAACTACCGCCCGAAGCCCAGGAACAACCGCCTCCGGTCCCAGCGTCGGCCGCCCGCAGAGTCCTCCGCACCCGCGTCCTCAGCGATGTGATCAGCGAGTACCGATACGTCTCTTGACCAGCGGCGATGACTATTCGAGTCCCACACGGTCTCCTGAGGGGGCCGCCCCTGGTCGTGGGGGAAGCGAGGCGGGCCGGCTTTTGCCCCGTCGGCCGCGGAGGGCGTGGTGCAGCATCAAGATCAGAAGACGGCGGCCGCGCGCGCTCTGCTTGCCATCGGGGGCATCCCCACCGAGGAGGCGACGGTGCGTATGGGTGTGGGCGTAGAGCTGGGCGTCGGTGTCGATCCAGTCGGACATCGATGCTGCCGTACCGCCAGTGGGGGGGCGCATGACGACGACGTAATCGCGCCACTCGCGGATGTCGGCTGCTTGAGTCATGCCCCCTTCCTGAGCGGGGCACCGGCCCGGTCCGCGAGCGAGTGCTGGAGTTGGCGTCACCTGAGCTGTCGCGCCAACGGCCAAGACAACGACTTCGGCAAAACACGCCGGAGTCGCCCTTCCGGAAGGTGGCATGTGAGCGTGCACCCACCCGCATCAGCCCTCCTGCGACTGGCGTCACCCGGCTTGGGGCGGCGGCGACCTGTGCGGCGGTGACCTGCCGCTGGCCGGGCCTGTCTACAGGCGCAGGAGTCGCTCCGTGATCTCCCGGTACTGCCGCAGCGCGTGCCGGAACTCCTCCGCCTGCGCCTGGGCGTCCTGGTCCTGCCAGCCCGCACGCAGGACGCGTCGCCGTTCCGCAAGGGCGCTCGCGAGCCCTGCAGTGATCTCGTCGAAGGCGCTCTCGGCCGCCTCCAGCGCCTCACGCGGGGTGTCAGCGAAGTCGAGGAGGGCCTGCCGCAGGCGCTGGGAGACCCGGTCCCGCTCCTCGGCGGGCAGCAACGGCTCAGGCCCCGGAACCCGGCGTGCGGCGGCTTTGACACCCTTGTCCGGAGGCTGCTGGGCGCGTGCCTGGTCGTACATCATCGTGTACCACTTCCCTGTGCGTCGCGCCGGCCGAGTGCCACCCGGCTCTCGTCTGGATCAAGCCGGGCTCGCGGGGGCTGAGCCGAACGAAAGCCCTTGACGCTCATGGCCCGCCTGGTCGGCCTCCACCGTCCCGCCAGTCAACGCCCGGCGACGCCCCCTGTCAACGAACCTCTAGGGCTGGCGAGTTGCGGAACGGCCACCCGTCCGGGAGACGGACGGAATCCCGACGGCACGACCCGGCCCCCCGTGGTGACGGACGCCCCGGGACGACGGTCTCCGTGGCCGGTCCGGGGCGGGGTGCGCCGGTGCCCCGGCCATCGTCGAATGGCAAGAGTTCGTCGGGGCAGAGGGTGTTCATGACCTCATTGGCTTTGACGGCCGGCCCCCACCGGGCGGTGACGCTCTGGAGCTTCCTTGTGGGTCTGGCGGTAGTGGCTGGTGTGTGGCTGTGGGTGCATCGGCGTCGCTGACATGCCCCGGCTCTCCGCCATCGCCTGCCGATGGCGGAGAGCTGCTCCATCCGCTCCGGTGTCAGCGTGGCGGCCCGCGAGCGCTGGTTACCGATCCATGGCCCCAGCTTCAGCTCTCGGACCTCCTGGTCTTGACCGTTCCCGCCGCCCCTGTCGCCGCCGACGACGATCCGCTCGACGCGCTTCCTCAGTACCCGAGGCGCCCCTCGCGCTCGTAGAACTGCCGCGCGGCCTCGTAGTTCTGTCGGCCCGCCCCCGGTGCCGTCGGTATGGGGCCCCTCCGCCTGCCGACGAGCCGACATCCATGCCTTCGCCTCTGCAGCCCAGGCGTAGCCCAGCTCGGCGAGGGCCGCCCGTTGCTGCGCATCCAGCCGGTCACGCCTGGCCTTCTGATTGCTGAGAAACACACCCAGCTTGATCATCGTGCCATCCGGCAGCTCTTCAACATGCGCCCTACCCACGACGACCTTGCCCTCCCGAGCGATGTACTGGGCGAGGGCCTCCACACCGCGCTGGAAGGCCACGTGCGAATCTGCATCTCCATGTCACCGGTTTCTGTAGTGGTGACACCAGTGCCCTCCAGCGCTGGTGTCCGGGCGGTGAGCTGGGAGGTTCGCCGTGCGGTGTGGGGTGGTGGTGACATCGGGGTGCGGTTTTTGCGGTGCCGGCTCGTGAGGTTGCTGCAGGTCGCGGCGTGTCCTTCCGGTGCAGATTCGCACTCCAGTTCCTGCATCACCAGGGTGCCGGTGGCGTCCTGAGTGAGGGTCTGGTCGATCCGCAGCCCGATCTCGTGTCCTGGTTCCATCCGCCCGTCGACGAGATGATCGACGATGAGCCGGTGCGCCAGCGTGCCGTGAGACCGCGTCACAAGGCCAGGGTGCGCGTGCTGCACCCTGGCGGCAAGCTGAAGGGCATGGCCCAGCAGCCGCCGGCAGTCGCCCAGGTCGCGGTGTGCCTGCCGCAGTGCCTCGCCGAGCCGGACACAGCGCACCGCATCTCACCCGGCTGCTCGCGCACCAGCAAGTGTTCGTGGCKTCGCCCTTACCGGTGCGGGTGCGCCGGACGGCGGACGGCGGACGGCGGGCTGACCCTACGGGTGACGAGTGAGGTCACCAACGCCTCCCTGTCGACGGCCACCGCGGGATCCGTCGTCCGTCAGGCRTGATCCACGAGTTGCGCGAARCCCTTCTGGCGGGCGCAGTGCGCACAGCAGAAGTACTGCCCGTCCGCTTGCAGGCCGTGGCCGAGGATGCGGCACTGGCAGTTGTCGCAGACCGGTGCCATCTTCTGGGCGGCRCACTCGATGCTGTCGAAGGTGTGGACTGCTCCTGCGGCGTGCACTTCGAACGAGCTCTCGTAGTCGTTTTGGCAAACCTCGCACACGGCCATGAATGGTCAACTCCTCGTTGTTGCATGGACAAGCCGGAGTGCCTGCCTCGGCGTCACTGGAAGGTAGCGACAAGGCGCACAGCGCTTCGGGCGGCACGTCGGCCCGYGCCCGACCGGCATACCCGAAATCACTCTGCTGGGCGCGGGAAGACGCTATGGGTGTGGCGGCCGCTCCGCCTCGGCCTGGCAGCCCGTCGTCCATCCATGACGCGGCGTATCTGCTGACCACAGCAGTGCGCCGGCCGGCGCTGTGGCGCCGACATCGCGGGGCTATGGGTGCCTCCCGAGCGCGGCATCCGCCTCCCCGCCACCAGCTCGACCGCCGCCTGAGGATCTGTAATTTTTTTCGGTGGGGGTTCGGCATGGTGATGTCAGTCACGGCAGCTGTAGTTCCGACGTCTGTGCTGGTCAGCAGCTCGTGAGGGTGGGTGCGGGCATGGGTACGGCCACCATGGTCATGAATGTTTGTGACGATGTATCAAGAGCAAGTGGCCGTGGAGGTCACGATAGCCCAGGCTGTCTGGGACCGGGTGTTCGAAGCGGCGATGAAGGCGATCGCAGACTGTTTCGCACGGCCTGAGACCCGCTCGACGGCGGCGGAGATGATCATGGGCTTGTTGACGGAGGTGGACACCCGGAACTGCTGGACCCTGGCTCAGGCGCTGGGGCACCCAGGCCCCCACCGGCTGCAGCACCTGCTGTCACGCGCGCGGTTTGACCACGACCGGGCCCGGGAGGAGATCGCCCGCCTGGTGGTGCGGGAACTCGCAGGTCAGGACGTGGTGCTGGTCGCGGACGAGACCGGGGACGCGAAATCCTCGACCGGCTGCGTGGGTGCCGGCCGCCAGTACTCCGGCGCGATCAGGGGCGTCGGGCTCTGCCAGGTCGCCGTGCACCTGGCCGCGGTGACCGACTCGGCGCGGGTGGTCATCGACCGGGCCCTTTACTGACTTCGGTGTTTTGTGGTCAGGGTGGTGGTGACTCGAGTTGGAGTCCGGTCTCGGCCACGAAGCCGTCCAGGGCCGCGGGCCGGTACTGCAGGCGTTTGGGCCGGTTGCGGACCAGGACCTCCAGCCGGTCGACCGTCCCGGCGGTGAGATGGGCCAGCCTGTGCCGGCAGTGCGCCCACACACCCTCCACCGGATTCAACTCCGGTGCGTACGCGGGCAGCAGGAAGACGGTCAGTCACGGGCGGGCGGCCACCAGGTGCCGCATCGCCTTCGAGACATGGGTGCCGAGCCGGTCCCAGACCAGCACGATCGGCGCCCGCAGCAGTTGGTGGGTGCCGTCGACCAGCCGCAGGTAGTCGGCCTCCGACAGGCTGCGCCGCTCGCCCCGGCGACCGTGGTGGACACGGCCCCGGTAGCACAGCCGGGTCCGAGAACCGGGCCGCAGCGCGATCAGGCCCGCCAGGGAGATCCGCCCCGACCGGCGGCCGGACACCGTCACCACCGGGGTGCGGCCCCGCCGGCCCCTGGGGGAGTGTGCCCGGTGGGCGGCCGCTGCTGCCGGCCGGCCTCGTCCTCGAAGCAGATCCAGCCGCCGGTGGCCGCCCGGGTCCTTTCACCTCCGGCCAGGTGCCTTCCTTCCAGACGGTCACCGCCGCCTCGTCGCGCTCGGCGGCCCGCCGCCCGGACATCTGCGGGGTGAAGCCGAGTCGGCGCATCAGCCGGGTCGCCCCCGAGACGCTGGAGGCGATGTGGAACGTCCGGCCGATCAGGGTCGCCATCCGGGCACCGGTCCACACCTGGTCCTCGTCCCCGCCATGTGCGGCCGGGCCCTGGTCCAGCATGGCGGCCGGTTCCTCGCGCAGGGCCGGGCCGAGTTTGCAGCGCTGCCCGCCCGGCCCGGTGGAGGGCAGGGCCGCTGGGCCGCCGGCGGCCCAGCCCCGCCGCCACTGGTAGGCCGACTTCGGCGGCACCCGCAGTTGTCGGGCCACCTCCGGGACGCCGACCCCGGCCGCGAACAGCTCGGCCGCCCGCAGGCGCACCGCCTCGCGTCGTGCACGCTCTTTGGCGTTCATCCCGCCGCCGTCTGCGTACCTCATACCTCCCGGTCTACCGCCGCATCCGGGGGACGCCAACAGGGTCAGCCCCAGCCAGACCCCAAAACGCCGAAGTCAGTAAACAGCGGGAAGGCCATCGGCGCAGGCCGCAGGTACATGTACCTGGCTGAGATCACCGATCGCTACCAGCGCTGCGACACTCGGCGGATCCTCGAGCGAATCCACCAGCGCGGGACAACCCCCGCACGCCCAGACTTCACCGGCGAGGTCTACGACCCACGTTCCGAGCGGGGGTGGGGAGCCCGTCCCTCGGTCGCCCCAGATGCGGGAGGCAAGCCGAGCTGGGGCTGGTGGCGTGCGGTGCGTGAGACCGGCCCGCGGCCTCTGTACCGGATACCCGACCCGTATGCGGGCGAGGGCGAGCCGCCCGTCGACCACGCCCCGCCGCCGTGGCCCGGTCCTCGGGGCCGGGCTCGGCGCCGGCACCGCACGCCCGCGCCAGCGGTCCCTCGATCCAGTCGGCGAACAGCGCCAGGTCGTCCAGGGACAGCGCGGGGCGGGCCCGCACGTCCTCGACACAGACGCACTGCTCGGACACCGTCGCGAGCGCCTCGACCGACGCCCCGTCGGCGAAGGCCAGCCGCACATGCAACCAGCGCGTCACGCGCTCGCCCTCCCGCATCTCCCACGCGGGCCACACGGACACCGCGCCGTCCGCCGGAGAACGATCGGAAAGATGAAGGAAGGATGCCTCAAGCGCACACGCAACGTAAGCGTGTGGTCACTTTCCAGGCGAGCGAACACGCACCCCTCGTGGCGGACGGCACCCTGTCAGCGGAGCACCGGTGGTGCGATGCTGGAGACATCAGCGATCTCCTGTCGGTCCGTGGGGTGAGGAGTTCCGCTGAAGCTTCCCCGTGATCTTGGACACTCGATGCTTACGCCACGAGGGCGTGTTCTTGTTCGAGGCGCTGCCGGGTCTCCAGCGGGGTGAGGTAGCCCCAGCGTGGATGGCGGCGTAGGCGCTGTCGGTTGTAGAAGGTCTCGACGAAAGCGAAGATGTCCGCGCGGGCGCTGGACCGATCGGGCCAGCGGCGGGTTCCGATCTCCTCCTTCAGCAGTGCGAAGAATGACTCGGCGGCGGCGTTGTCGAAGCATGAGCCGGTGCGGCCCATGCTCTGCCGCAGTCCCAACCGGCCTATTTCACCTCGGAGTTCATCGGAGG
>NZ_QFRK01000103.1 GCF_003143855.1 Streptomyces sp. NWU339 | reverse complement strand
CACTMSTGCCACTCCAGCTCGGCCGCAGCGAGTTCGGCCTGGATACGGTCGGCCTCCTCCCGCAGCCCGTCCACGCGACGGCGAGCGGCGAGCTCGTGCTCTTCCAGCAGTCCGACGACCGACGGCATCCGCAACCTCCCCAAGCAGTGACCACCCGACAGGCCACCACTCCCACGGAACCACCACCCCTATGCCCGACCAGGCAGAACGCCGTCCTCAAGCTCGGAAAGACAACAGCTTCTTACCGGGTCCCCGGTTCGAGCCGGCCGGCAAGGTACGGCTCCCGCGCGTGGCTCCTTCAGGTCTGGGATGTGGTGGTAGAGGGTGCCCGGGAGACGTCGAGCAGCTTGACGATGCTCGTGATCGAGTGCTCGGGGTTGGGAGCATGTCACGGGCTGCCCACCGGCTGTCCGGGCTGACGAAGGATTTTTGAAGACTGCCCGGCAGGCACTCGGGGCTACTTCGACGCTCGCGCCGTGCGGGGGCGGACCGCCAGCGCAAGCAGCGGGCCGGCGGCCAGCAGGACGGCCAGGGCCGCGTAGCCGGAGGTGAGGGTCGAGACGGTGGCGACACCGGCGACAAGCAGGGGGCCGCCGGCGTCGCCGAGTTCGCGGCCCAGCTCGGCAGATCCCATCGTCTGCCCCATTCGCTCCTCCGGTGTCGATGCGGCCAGGGCGGCGAAGCCGAGCGGGGTGATCAGTCCCGTGCCGGTACCGATGAGAGCGGCGGCCAGCAGGATCCCCACCAGGCCGGGCAGCATGGCGGCCGCGAGTCCGGTGGCGGTGATGAGCAGTCCGGCGAGCAGTCCGGGGCGGGTGGTCAGGCGCCCGGCGTCCAGGGCACGGCCGGCCTTGGGCTGGACGACGGCGGCGGTGGCGGCGAGAACGGAGACGGCGGCGCCGGTGGCCACGGTGCCAAGTCCGGCAGCGGCCCCCGAGACGGGCAGGAAACCCACACCCACGGAGAGCGCGGCGGTGGCGGCGGCGAGCGCGGCGGTCGGGGCGAGGAAGGACCGGTCGGCCAGGCGGCGGGCGAGGTCGGCCACGGTCTGCCGCTTGCGGGGCAGCGGCGGCACGACGGGCACGGCGAGCACGGCCCACACCGCCACGGCCGCCGCGCACGCGGCCATCACCGTGAACAGCAGCCGCAGGCCGCCGGCCCAGACCAGGACACCACCGAGGAGGGGGCCGAGGGTGTAGCCGATGGACTTGTAGAAGCCGTAACTGCCGAAGGCGCGCCCCCGCTTGGCGGCCGGATTGAGGCGGGCGACCATGGCGGAGGCCGAGGGGGAGAAGGCGGAGGCTGCGGCGCCCTGGCCGAGGCGGGCGGCCCACAGCCAGCCGGGGCTGTCGGCGATCGCGTACAGCGCGGAGGCGCCGGCGAACGCGATCAGGCCGCCGAGAAGCACGGGCTTGCCGCCGATCCGGTCGGCAAGCGAGCCGAAGACGGGCTTGAGCAGGACCTCGGCACCGTCGTAGAGGGCGAGCAGTCCGCCCAGGACCAGGAGGGAGGTGACGGCGTCCTCGGAGAAGCCGCCGAGGTTGGCGGCGATGCCGTGGGCGCCGAAGGCGGTGGTGAACCCGGCCGCGTACAGCGGCCACATGGCCCGCTTCGGGGCGGCCGGGGCTATGGGCTGTGCGGTCACGATGGGTCCTCGTCGGTGGCGTGCAGCGCGGCGAAGACGCGCTCGGAGTAGTCCTCGCAGGCGGCGGCGCACCGCTTGAGGTGTTCGGCGGCTTCGGCGGCTTCGGGGGCGCCGAAGACGTCCCGCGCGGTCAGATCGCGGTGCCAGCGACGCAGCCGCTCCAGGCTCTGCTCCTCTTCCTCCAGCTCGGCCAGGGTGAACTTGGCGATCCGGATCTCCTTGGCGATCTCGGCCTCGAACTTGCCGCAGTCCGCCAGGAACTCCGTCCAGTCCGCCGAGCGGGCGGCGGTGAACATCTCCCGGAACCGGGCCGCGTCCTCAGGCGAGCGGCCGGATGCCTGGAGCGTCACACCCTGACCGCCTGCGGTGTCGGTGAGTTCGAGGGCGCGCTGGATGCCGTCGGCGAAGACCGGCACCTCCGGCACCGCCCAGATGCCCTGGCCCAGCGAGAGGGCCCCGATCTTGCGCAGCTCCCGCCACACCGCCACGCGGTGCCGGGACGGGTCCGCGGGCAGCTTGATCACCAGGACCAGCCACCGGATGGCCTGTTCGATGTTTGTCACGTCTGCGAATGTAGCAGGCGTTACATCAGTTGATGTATTCGAGACCAATCACGGTTCCGTTGGTCCCCGGGGCCGGATTCCAACGAACGGTGCCGGGGGCCGGTGCGTGTCAGTCTTCGTCCTCGGTGTCCTCGGCGGCGTACGGGTCGCGGAAGGGACGCAGGCCCTGGCCGGCGCCGCTGGCCTTGATGTTGAACAGGTAGCGGCCCAGGAAGTTGATGTGCCGGTCCTTGAGCGGGGAGAGCCGGGCGACGTCCTCGTTGCGGATGTCGTGGCCCTCGGCGCGGAGCCGGGCGACGTCCTCGTTGCGGATGTCGTGGCCCTCGGCGCGGAGCCGGGCGACGGCGGCGTCGAGATAGCGGGTGTCCCACAGGACCACGGCGTTGAGGACCAGGCCGAGGGCGGCGAGCTGGTCCTCCTGGCTCTCGCGGTATACCTGGCGGATCTGGCCCCGGCCGCCGTGGCAGATCGCGCGGGCCAGGCGGTGGCGGGACTCCTGCACGGTCAGTTGCCGGTTCATCAGCCGGCGGTAGGTGTCGTCGACCGGGTCGACCAGTGTGAGCAGGTGCATGGTCTTGTCGATGCGCCCGTACTCGGCGAACGCGGCACCCAGCGGGGTGGGATGGCCCTCGCGGCCGAACATGCGCAGCAGGTCGTAGGCGCGGACCTGGTTGGTGATGAGCGATCCGGCGACGCGGAGCATGCCCGGCCAGTGTGTGGCGATGCGCTTGAGGTTGACCTTGTTGTAGGCGATCGCCTCCAGCGGCCCGTACCCGCCGGCCGGTCCACCACGGCCTGACCCCAGGCCCGAAACGCAAGCCCACCACGCCCCGACGACGCCATCAGACACTCACCCACCCAACAACGTGACAGCGCCCCCGCTGGGAAGAAACGCCCCACTTGCTCGACAGCCACTCCTGGGGAGCCCGGCCGTCCCTTCCCCGGCCCGCGGGCCAGACCCGGTGAAGGGGCGGCTGCAGCTCCTGCCGGAGCGAAGTCAGCGGTTCGGAGGCGGCGAGGGCCGCGTGCCCGGCCGCCCCGCCGCCTGGCGGCGTCCGGCGTGGCCGGGCGGGGTTCGGCCTCCCTCGTGCCAGACGCTCCCGGCAGATCCGTCGGTTGGCGTCGGGACGGAGACGGAGGAGTTCACGGCGGGCCCGAGTGGGGGAAGGAGCCGGTTCGTCAGACGCGTGGCCACCGCTCCGTATCCCACTCCGAACGCCAGGGAGACCAGCAGGGCCAGCATCGGGGAGTGGTCCCGCAGGTACGGGTAGACGTGGAAGTGCGTCAGGTAGATGTACAGCGAGCTGCCCGCCAGGATGCCTGCGAGCCGGTTGAGCGCGGAGACGCTGGGCAGGGCCGGGACCCACAGCAGCAGGGTCAGGCCGGCCACGACGATCGAGGTGCGCAGGGTCTGTCCCGCGGGGAACAGCCCCGGCACGGTGACCAGCAGGACCGCGGTCAGCAGCAGCCGCTGGGCCGCCGTGCGTGCCCGCGCCGCGGCCCAGCCCAGTGCGAACAGGAAGAAGACCACGGTCGGACTGAGGTGGTAGCGGATGTGGGCGAGGTCCCAGAGGTCGTAGCGTCCGACCAGGCCCAGGCCCACCAGTGCCAGAGCGAAGCCGAACGGGCTGCGCCGCTCCGCGCGGTCCAGCAGCGGGATGGCCAGCAGCACCGCCAGCCCGGTCAGGAAGTAGACCAGCGCCTCGACGAACCAGTACCGCCACTCCGGATCCGACCCGTCCTGCTCGAAGAGGCTGTTGGCCAGGACGACGTTGGCCAGGTCGTACTCGCGGGTCAGCAGCAGCGCGAAGGTGATCCACACCATGCTGGGAACGGCGATGCGGGCGATGCCACGCCACAGCCTCCGCAGACGGTCCCGGCGCTCGTGCGCGGAGAGGTGGAAGCGGGCGAAGTTGAAGCCGGCCACGCCGAGGAGCACATGGGCGCCGCCCTGGATGGCGAAGACGGGGATGTGTGAGCCCACGATCAGGACGATGCCGATCGCGCGCAGGGCGATGCCGGTCTCCAGGGTGCGCAGGGATCGGTGCCACGGTCGCGGGGTTCGAGCGGGGTGCCGCTGAGTACGGTGGTCGAGCAGCTCCCGGATCGGTGTGGTGTGCCAGTTGGCGGGCAGCGGGCCCAGGACCTGCTCCAGTCGCAGTGACATCTCGACATAGGAGAGCGAGTCGCCGCCCAGACCCACGAAGCTGCTGTCCTCGGTGACGTCGGTCCGGTCGAGGAGCAGCGCGTAGAGGGCGCACAGCTCAGCGACGGTGGCCCCGGGGCGGGGCGGCGGCACCACCTCTTCGCGTGCCAGTCGGCGTACGGCCTCGTAGTCGGGCTTGCCCGAGGCGAGCCGGGGAAGTTCGGGCTCCATCCGTACCCGTATCGCGCGGGGCGGCAGGCCGCAGTGGTCCGCGACCACGTGCCGGACGCGTGCCGCGTCCACGCCCTCGGCACCGGCTGCGAGTACGGCCAGTGCGTCGTCGTCGCCCGCGCAGTAGGCCGGTATGCCCTGTTGCCCCAGGATCGCCTCGATGCGCTGCGGGTCTATCCGCAGTCCCAGGATCTTGGTGAACCTGCTGCGGCGCCCCACGATCTCGTACAGCCCGTCGGGGGCGCGCCGGGCGATGTCCCCGGTGTGCAGTTCCTCGACGGTGCGGCCCAGGGCGAGGTCGGCTGGGCCCTCGGCGTATCCGAGCATGACGTTCGGGCCGGAGTACACCAGCTCGCCCGTGTCCGGCTCGTCGATGCCGTCCACCGGTTGGAGCCGGAAGGAGCCACCGGGTATGGGCATGCCGACGGCGTGCGGGCGTTCGGGCGCGAGGGCCGGGGGCAGGTACGCCATGCGGGCCGTGGCCTCCGTCTGCCCGTACATCACGAACAGCTCCCAGCCCGCGCGGCGCCCCGCCGTTGCGTAGCGTGCGACGCGTTCGGGTGCCAGGCGGCCGCCGGCCTGGGTGACGTAGCGCAGGTGGGGCAGTTCCATGTGCTCGAAGCCGACCCGGTCGAGCAGGTCGAAGGTGTACGGCACGCCGGCCAGTGCCGTGCCGCCCGCGGCGCGGAACAGGTCCCAGAAGCAGGTGTCGGTGACCGAGAGGCCGGTGACGATCAGTCCGGCGCCGCGCAGCAGATGGCTGTTGATGACCGACAGGCCGTAGCAGTAGTGCATGGGCAGCGTCGTCGCGGCGCGGTCACTGTCGTCGATGTTCAGGTAGGTGGCGATGGACTCGGCGTTGGCCTGGAGGTTGTCGTGCGAGAGCCGGACCAGTTTCGGCGAGCCCGTCGAGCCGGAGGTGGACAGCAACAGGGCGAGGTCCGGGTGGAGGGTGTGGACCGTGGTCTCGCGCCGCTCGTCGACGAGCCAGGTCGTGCCCTCCCCGTCCGTCCCGGGACGGATGACCACGTCGGGGTCGTAGCGGCCTACGAGTGAGCGCAGGGCGGTGTCGTTGTCGCTGGGGGTCAGCAGGAGGGGGTGGCCGGCGGTGAGGGCGGCGAGGTAGAAGACGAGGGCGTCCACCCGGTTGGCGCCCGCGAGCAGTACCAGGCGGCGGGCCGTGCCGAGACGTTCGGCGGCCGCGGTCACCCGCGTGGCGAGGTCGCAATACGACAGCTCGCCGGTCTCGGTGATCAGGGCTACGCGGTCGCCGTGCGTGGCGAGGTCGCGGGCGAACCCCACCGTCTGAGGCCGTGCCGACGGCGTGGCCAACGGAGTTGGGCCGGGAGGAGCGGTGGGGGCCGAGGCGGGACGCGGGAACGGCTCGGCAAACGGGGCCAGGATCGGCTCAGGCGACAGTGCCACGGGCGCGTGACCTTTCTGCGGCAGCGTCCGCAAAGAGAACAGATCCCTTGACAGTTAGGCAAGGTTTACCTTACTAATAGCATGTTCTCAGCTGGCTTGAAAGCATCACTTCGCTGCTCGCCCGACCGACGACGCGACCCGCGGCGTAGGGGGGCGAGCCATGCAGGAAGGCACCCCATGCGACGCCCCCTGGCCGGCCGGATCACCGCGCTCATCGCGGCCGGCCTGCTCGTCCCCGCCCTCGCCGCCTGCGGCGCCGACGACGACAAGGGCGCCTCGGCCAAGAGCGGCGACTCCACCCTCGTCATCTACTCCGGGCGCAACGAGAAGCTGGTCAAGCCGATCCTCGACAAGCTGGAGAAGGCCGTCGGCGCCAAGGTCGAGGTGCGCTACGGCGACAGCGCCGAACTGGCCGCGCAGATCCTGGAGGAGGGCGACCGCACCAAGGCCGGGCTGTTCTTCTCGCAGGACGCGGGCGCGCTCGGCGCCCTGTCCCAGGAGGGCAGGCTGGCGAAGCTCCCGCAGTCCAGCCTCGACGAGGTGGACCCGGCCTACCGCGGCAGCGCGGGCGACTGGGTGGGGCTGTCCGGGCGCGTGCGCGTCATCGCGTACAACCCGGACCAGCTCGGCGAGGGCAAGGTCCCGGACAGCATCCACGACGTGGTGAAGCCGGAGTGGAAGGGCAAGGTCGGCTTCGCGCCCACCAACGCCTCCTTCCAGGCGTTCGTCACCGGCATGCGGGTCCTGGAGGGCGACGACGCCACTCGCGAGTGGCTCAAGGGCCTGAAGGCCAACGGCAAGACCTACGCCAACAACCTGGCCACCCTCGACGCCGTCGAGTCCGGCGAGGTCTCCCTCGGGCTGGTCAACCACTACTACTGGTACGAGCGGGTCGCCGAGAAGGGCGAGGACAAGGTGGGTGCCAAGCTCCACTTCCTGCCCGGCAAGGACCCCGGCGCACTGATCAACGTGGCCGGCGTCGGCATCCTCAAGGCCGGCGATCAGACGGAGACCGCCCAAAAGGCCGTCGACCACCTGCTGTCCAAGGAGGCGCAGACCTACTTCGCCGACACGACGAAGGAGTACCCGCTGGCCGCGGGTGTCACCAGCTCGGTCGAGGACCTGCCGCCGTTCGACTCCCTCGAGTCCCCGGACATCGACCTGGGCAAGCTGGAGTCGCTCCAGGAGACGCTGGCCATGCTCCAGGACGTCGGGCTGGTCTGACCCGCTGTGCGCACACCTGAAGTCACCCCGCGCCCGGACGGAGCCGCCGGCTCCGCCGGGCGCGAGCGCGTCGGCGAGGCCCGCAGGGCCCGTACAGGCCTCGCCCGTCGGGCCCGTACGGCTGACCGTCGGCCGGCCGGACGCAGACCGCCACTCGTCCTGCTCGTACCCTCCTGCCTCGCCGCCGTGTTCGCCCTGCTGCCGCTCGGCTACCTCGCCGTCCGCGCACTCGAACGCGGGCCGGGGTACGCCTGGGACATCGTCGCCGACGAACGCACCCTCCAACTCCTGGGCCGCAGCCTCGGCCTGACGGCAGTCGTCGTGGTGGCCTGCCTGGTGCTCGGCGTCTCACTGGCGTGGTTGACCGTGCGCGCCGACCTGCCCGGGGCACGCGCCTGGTCGGTGCTGGCCACCCTGCCGCTCGCCGTGCCCAGCTATGTCGCCGCCTTCGTCTGGCTGGCCGCCGTGCCCAAGATCGCGGGGTTCACCGGGGCCGCGCTCACGCTCACCCTGGTCAGCTTCCCGTACGTCCACCTGCCGGTCGCCGCCGCCCTGCGCGGCATCGACCCGGCGCAGGAGGAGGCCGCCCGCTCCCTCGGTCACGGCCCCCTGCGCACCTTCCTCCGCGTCACCCTCCCCCAGCTCCGCCCGGCCGCGGCGGGCGGCGCACTGCTGGTCGCGCTGTACGCGCTCTCGGACTTCGGCGCGGTCTCGCTGCTGCGGTACGACACGTTCACCCGGGCCATCCACACCTCCTACAGCGCCTCCTTCGACCGCACCCCGGCCGCCGCACTCAGCGTCGTCCTGGTGGTGATGACGGTGGCGCTGGTCGCCGCCGAGACCCGCACCCGGGGCCGCGCGGGCCACGCCAGGACCGGCGCCGGCACCGCGCGCCCGGCCGCACGGGTCCCGCTGGGGCGCTGGCGAACCCCCGCCCTCGCCTGGTGCGCGGCGGTGACGGCAGCCGCCGTCGTCTTCCCGCTCGCCACCCTCGGCTACTGGCTGGCCGTCGGCACCTCCGCGACCTGGGACCCCGGCGCCCTCGCCCGGACCGCCTGGGCCACGCTCGGCGTCGCCGCCGCCGGAGCCGCGCTCACCACCGTGCTGGCGCTGCCCGTCGGGGTGGTCGCCGCACGGCATCGGGGGCGCGGCGCCCGGCTGCTGGAGCAGGCCTCCTACGCCGGGCACGCGCTGCCCGGCATCACCGTGGCGCTCTCCCTGGTCTTCTTCGCGGTGCGCTACGTCTACCCGCTCTACCAGCAACTCCCCCTGCTGGTCTGCGCGTACGCCGTGCTCTTCCTGCCGCTCGTGGTGGCCGCCACCCGCGCCGCCGTCCTGCAGGCACCGCCCGTACTGGAGGACGTCGCCCGCTCGCTGGGCCGATCGCCCCTGCGGGTGCTGCGCGAGGTGACCGTGCCGCTGGCCGCACCGGGCGTGGCAGCCGGCGCCGCCCTCACCTTCGTGGTCTGCATGAAGGAGCTGCCCGCGACCCTGCTGCTGCGCCCCACCGGCATGGACACCCTGGCCACCCGGCTGTGGACCGAGACCGGCGCCGGTTCCTTCGCCGCCGCGGCCCCCTACGCCGCAGCCCTCATCCTGCTCGCCGCCGTCCCCTCCTACCTCCTGGGCAGGCACCGCACATGAACGACCACGACAACGAGCTCCACATCGAGCAACTGACCAAGTCTTACGGCCCCGAAGCCCCCGTCCTGCGGGGAGTGGACCTCACGGTCCCGGGCGGCGCCCTGACGGCCGTGCTCGGCCCCTCCGGCTGCGGCAAGACCACCCTGCTGCGCATCGTCGCCGGATTCCTGCACGCCGACGCGGGTACGGTCGCCGTGGGCGGCCGCACCCTGACGGGACCCGGCGTCCAGCTGCCGCCCGAGGGCCGCCGCATCGGCATCGTGCCCCAGGAGGGGGCCCTCTTCCCGCACCTGAGCGTGGCCCGCAACGTCGCCTTCGGCCTGACCGAATCCGACCGGAGCGAGCGCCGCCGCCGTACGGAGGAGATACTCGACCTCGTCGGGCTCACCGGCTACGGCGACCGCATGCCGCACGAACTGTCCGGCGGACAGCAGCAGCGCATCGCCCTGGCCAGGGCGCTCGCCCCGCGCCCCGCACTCGTCCTGCTCGACGAACCCTTCAACGCCCTCGACAGCGCACTGCGCGCCGGAGTACGCGCGGATGTACGGGCCGCGTTGCGGGCCACCGGGGCCACGGCACTGCTGGTCACACACGACCAGCAGGAGGCCCTCTCCACCGCGGATCTCGTGGCCGTCGTACGGCAGGGCCGCATCGCCCAGTGCGACACCCCGCAGGAGGTCTACCAACACCCCGCCGACCCGTGGGTCGCCGGTTTCGTCGGCGATGCGGTACTCCTCCCGGGAACCGTCCGGAGTGGCAGCTCCACGGCCAGCACCCCCGTGGGCCCCGTGGCATTGGCCTCACCGCCGCACGGGCGGGACACCGGCACGGTGGTGCTCCGCCCCGAGCAGCTGCAACTGACCGACGCGGGCACCGCGGGGGCGGTGCGGGGCATGGTCACGGACGTGTGCTTCTACGGCCACGACGCGAAGGTGACCGTCGCCGTGCGGGGTCTCGAGGCCCCGGTCGACGTCCGCGTCGCGGGCCCGCTGCCGGTGGGCCCCGGTCAGGAGACCGCCATCCGCGTGACCGGCAAGGCCACACTCCACGGGTAAGGGCTCGCAGAGAATCAACATGCGGGTTTGCTCTCTGGACGGCCCGGTTCCGCGGCGAGGAATGCGGCTACGTCTGCGGGAGTGCGGAACCGTGCAGTCGATGGCCGGATTGCTTGGCCGTGTTTGGCCAGGAGCGGCTGCACCTCTTGCACAGCCCGGGAGAGAGTGCTGCGGGTGACGCCGAAGAGTCCGGCCAGGAGTTCGTGTGTGCCGAGTTTGCGCCGGTAGAGCACGGTAGCCAGGATCCGGCCCGGGGCGGAGAGCTTGTCCTTGGCACCGGCGCCTCGGGCCCGGAGTCGTTCGCCGCCGCGCTGCCGGGAGCGGAACCGCTCACGCTGTTCCTCCAGGGCCGGAATCAGCTCGGTGATCAGGAGGTTCAGCTGTTCGACCGTCATGCCGGTCAGTTCTGGGTCGCCGAGCGAGGCGGGATCGGGACGACCCGGAGCCGGGGCTGTGGCACTGCCTGTCCGACCGGTGGTCTTGTGCCTGTTCTGGCCGGGGTGGGGGTGCGCGGGGTGCAGGGTGTAGTTCCAGTCGCCGTGGAAGCGGTGCCGGGCCATGGGCAGCATGTCGATCTCGGCATCGGTGACCTTCACTCCGGTGTCGTAGGTGCCCGTATCGAGTTCGGCCCGGACTTTCAGTCCGGTGCGGGTGGTGGTCGCAGCGATGCTCTGCACCATCACTTCATGGCTGGTCAGCGGTCTGCCGCGCCAGTTCATGGAGATGTGGGAGAACAACCGGTGCTCCACCTTGTTCCACTTCGACGTCCCGGGCCAATGCCGTTGTTTGAAGGTTCATTGAGTTGGTGGTGACGGACTGAGCGTCGCGCCGTTATGCGGGGTGTGCATCCGTGGAGCGGGGTATCTGAGCGAGTGCGGCTGGGCTTGATCACACAGTGGGTGACGCCCGAGTTGGTGGACGAGGTCCTGTCGGAGTGTCGCAAACGGGACCGTCGGCCGGGAGCGTTGCCGACGGGGTTCATGGTCTACTTCACACTCGCGCTTGCGCTCTTCCATCAGGACTCCTACGACGATGTGGCAGAACAACTGGTAGGTGGAATAAAGGAGTTGAGCGAGTGCATCCCGCACAAGGCGTCTTTCACC
>NZ_QFRK01000083.1 GCF_003143855.1 Streptomyces sp. NWU339 | reverse complement strand
GGTCCTGGCCGCCCGCCGCATGGCGGCGAGGCCCGGATCCCGGCGGCGCAACCACGCGGTGAACTGACGCATCTGAATCATCGCAATCCGCCTCGGTGAGGTGGTGGCACGGCGACCAAGCAGTGGCTTCCACCCATCCTGAGCCGCGGTGTGCCGCAGTAGGGCGAGGACCTCGGGGCGACGCCACGGGCAGTGGCCACGGAGTGTCCGTCTTGATGGACGGACAGGGCGCCGGCGGCAGAGTCGTGAATGAGACGGGTGCCGTTGTCGGTCATCTGTTGGACAACGCACGCCGAGGACGCGGCTTCAGGGGGTGAAGAGGCTGGGGTTCTTCCGGACGTAATCGGCCACCCCCGATGGAGGCCGCCCGGTGACCTGCTCGACCCCGTCCGTCTTGCGGTCGTAGCGATTCTCCGCATGAAGGCGAGCCATGGTGGCGGTGTGCTGGAAGACGTGGTCGGGCAGCCCCAGCGGCCTGAGATCGTCGTCGATCCATTCCTGCAGTGGGACGTCGGTGTACCCGACCGGTCGGCCCAGAGCTGCGGAGACCTCTGCCGCCATGGCGGCGATGTCCTCCGAGCGCGGGCCGGTCAGCTCATAGATCCGGCCGATGTGCGGGGCCGGGTCGGCCAGGATCTCCTCCACGACCGTGGCGACGTCGCCGGCCGCCACAGGGGAGGTTTTCGCCCGGCCGAAGGGCAGTCTGATGCTTCCGTTCCTCGCGATCGAGGAGAAGCCGACACGGAGCAGCGGGTTCTCCAGGAACACGGTGGGCCTGATCTGGACAACGGGCAGGCCCGACCAGGCGAGGACCTGCTCGACCAGCCACTGCTGGCGGTGCTGAACCGACTCCGAGGTGCTGGTGAGGTCCATCTCGGAGACCGTCAGCTGCGACATGTTCACGAATGCTTCCAGGCGTCCGTACGCGCGCGCGACGGCCATCGCCGTCACGGCAGCCTCCAGATACTGCGCCGATACGCCCATGCCGAAGTACATACGTCCGCAGTCGGCCAGCGCGTCGGCGACGTTGCCCGCGCGCGTCAGGTCTCCGACAACGACCTCGGCGCCCGTCGCGCGCAGCGCCTGGGCCCGCTCGTCATCGCGGCGCACCATGGCCCGGACGGGCAGGCCCCGTTGCCGAAGGCCTTCGACCACGGATCGTCCGACCGCGCCGACGCGGCCCGCCGCGCCCGTCACCAGAATGGGCAGCACACCGGCTGCCGCGGTGCGGTCCATAGGGGCAGCCTGCGGTGCGCACCGCCAGGGCGCAACTGGAGCCCGACGAGCCGTCGGCGCTGCGACGGCTCAACAGGGCGGGTCCGCTGATCGGCCGCGTGATCGAAGCCCTGGCCCGGACTGGCTGCCAGTGGGGGTACCTGCCCAAGGACCTCCTGAGGTTCCCCTCCTGCGGTGGAGGCCGTGACCGGAGGGATGATTGGGGGTCATGGCATCCAGAAAGCGCGTCTACGGCGCCGAGTTCCGCGAGGGGGCGGTACGGATCGTGACGAGACCGGGAAGCCGATTCCGGAGGTGGCCGAGGATCTGGGTGTCCATCCCGGGGACGCTGCACAGCTGGGTGTCGCGAGCTCGGCGCAACGGGTCGCCGTCGTCGGATCGGCCGGTGGCCGATCCATCGCCCGGTGGTCGGCTGCGGGAGAGCGAGCGCGCTGAGCTGGAGCGGCTGCGGGCCGAGGCCAGGGAGAGGGACAAGCGCATCCGCGGGCTGGAGATGGAGCGTGATGTGTGCAGACGGTTCGTGGCCTTGTGGGTGAAGCAGCTGAGGCGGACCCGGCCGTCGCGGTCGGGGTGATCAGCAGCTGCTTCCGACCGCGCGATGTCCAAGGTCCGCGACGGCGAGCGCGGCCGCGGCGGGGTCGAGCGGCGCCTGGGCGCCCTCGGCGTCCGTCCCCGGGAGGAGGGTGAGCCGGGCCGGGCATGGCTGGAGGAGGCATTGGAGGCCGTAGGGGCGCGGGTCGTCCACCACGGGGCAACCACCGCTTCTGCGGACAGTTGTCGTGTGTTGCCGCTTGGTCCGTGAAGCTATCAGGGCCAGGCACTGTGGGGTGACCACCCCGACAAACGCAGAACAAGCGGCTTGCCGACCGCTTCGCGGCGGGTGTGCTTCTCGGACCAGACGGTCAGGGGCGGAGGAGGGTTTTGATGGCGCGGCGTTCGTCCATGGCTTTGTAGCCTTCGGCGGCCTGGTCGAGGGGGAGGGCGAGGTCGAAGACTCGGCCGGGGTTGATGCGGCCGGTCATGACGCGGTCGACGAGGTCGGGCAGGAAGCGGCGCACGGGGGCGGGGCCGCCCTGGACGGCGACGTGGGAGTAGAACAGGGCGGTGCCGTCGATCTGGACGCCGTGGGGGACGCCGGCGATGCCGGCGCCGCCGCCGGGGCGGGTGGAGTTCAGGGCCTGGTGGGTGGACTGGTCGGTGCCGACGCATTCCAGGACGCGGTCGGCGCCGATCCCGCCGGTCAGGTCCTTGATGCGGGCCACGCCCTCCTCGCCGCGTTCGGCGACGATGTCGGTGGCACCGAACTCGTCGGCGAGCTTCTGGCGGCTCTCGTGGCGGGACATGGCGATGATGCGCTCGGCGCCGAGCTCGCGTGCGGCGAGGACGGCGGACAGCCCGACGGCTCCGTCCCCGACGACCGCGACGGTGTCGCCGCGCTGCACGCCGGCGGCGACGGCAGCCCACCAGCCGGTGCCCATCACGTCGGAGCAGGCCAGCAGGTCGGGCACTTGGGCTTCGGTGGGCAGTTCGGGGGTGGCGGCCAGGGTGCCGTCGGCCCATGGGATGCGGATGTACTCGGCCTGGCAGCCGCCGACGAACTCGCGGTTGAGGCAGTTGCTGGGGTAGCCGTTTCGGCAGTTGGCGCAGGTGCCGTCGCTGGCGAAGAAGGAGCCGACAACGAACTGGCCCGGCCGCACGGTGGTGACGTCGTCACCGATCTCTCCGACGATGCCGACGTACTCGTGGCCGATGGGGGCGGGATCCTTGGCGGGGTTGATGCCACGGTAGTCCCACAGGTCCGAGCCGCACACGCAGGTGGCGAAGGTACGGATCACGGCGTCGGTGGGCTTGAGGATGGTGGGGGTGTCGCGTTCTTCGACGCGCACGTCTTTGGGACCGTAGAGGACTGCTCCACGCATGGCGGGTGCTCCTTGCTGCCGAGGCAGGGGGGCCATTCGGTGCCGGTGTGGCGGTGGGTCAGGACAGGTTGTGGATGCGGGGGCTGGCGTATTCGGTGTCGGTGACGTGGTCGAGCCAGGTGACGTCGTCGCCTTCCCACAGGGCGATGTGGGTCATGAAGTGGTCGGGGGCGGCGCCGTGCCAGTGCTCCTCGCCCGGCGGGGTCCAGATGACCTGGCCCGGGTGGGCTTCGAGGATCTTGCCGCCGCGGGACTGGATGAGGGCGATGCCCTCGACGATGTAGAGGGTCTGGCCGATGCCGTGGGAGTGCCAGGCGGTGCGGGCGCCGGGTGCGAAGTGCACCGCGTTGGCCCGCGTCTTGGAGGGCTCCTCGCCGCGGTGGATGACGTCGGCCCAGGCGTCGCCGGTGAACATCTTCTCGGGCAGCTTGAGGGTCGCGGGACGCGTGCGCAGTTCCATCAGGTGGCTCCTTGAGCGAGGTGGGGGTGGGTCAGCTGGTGAAGAGGTCTTTGGCGACGGCCATGGCGGACATGGCGCGGGGCCAGCCGGTGTAGAAGGCGAGGTGGGTGATGGCCTCGATCAGCTGTTCCTCGGTGACGCCGTTGTCCTTGGCGCGGCCCAGGTGGTGGCGCAGCTGCTCGGTGCTGCCGTTGGTGACCAGGCTCGCCACGGTGATCAGCGAGCGGTCGCGAGGGTTGAGGCCGGGGCGCTCCCACACCTCGCCGAACAGGACGTCGTCGGTGAAGTGCACCAGTTGCGGGGCGAAGTCGCCGAACATCTTCGCTGCGCCCGAGGGTTGCTCGGTGGCGGACATGGGTGGCTCCTCTCGTCGGGCTCCGCGGTGGCGGGGCGGTGAGCTATGGGTGGTGCCGGACGGTCCCGCGGTCGGCGTGGCTTGGGTCAGGCGCTATGCCGGGCGGCGGCCATGCGGGGGGCGGCCAGAGCCGCGGCCAGAGCGACGACGGCGGCCAGGGTGAGGCTGATGCGCAGGCCGTGCTGGAAGCCGGCCGTGCCGGAGATCAGTGCGCCGAAGACGGCCACGGCCAGGGCGCCGCCGATCTGGCGGCTGGTGTTGAACACCCCGCTGGCGGTGCCGGTCTGCTCGGCCGGTACGTGCTCCAGCAGCACCGCGGTGGTCGGTGGCATCACCAGCGGACCGCCCAGGCCGACGGGGATCAGCAGCAGGGCGCTGGCCCACACCGGCGCCGAGGCCGGCAGTACGGCCAGGGCGATCGATCCGGCCGCGATCAGCACCAGGCCGGCGATGACCGGCACACGGGGGCCGGTGCGCTCCGCGATCCGTGCGGAGAACGGGGTCAGGCAGGCGCTCAGCAGCATCATCGGCAAGAACGCGATCCCGGCGCCGAGTGCGGACAGTCCGTGCTGCTGGAAGTCGAGGCTGAAGACGAACGGCAGTCCGTAGAAGCCGACCATGAACGCGAAGCCGATGCCGGTGGCGATCACCACCGTGGTGGAGCGGAACAGGGACAGCGGCACCATCGGGTGCGCCACCTTGGCCTGCGCCAGTACGAACGCGGCCAGCGCCACGGCCGCGATGCCGAGCGAGGCCAGCACCTTCGGGGCGGTGAACCCGGCGTCGCCGGCCTCGATCGCGCCGAAGGTCAGCCCGCCCATGGCGAGGATGCCGGTGATCTGCCCGATCCAGTCGAACGGCGCCGGGCGGGTCGGGGACTGGGGGCTGCGGGCGAGCAGGGCCAGGGTGAGCAGGCCGACCGGCAGGTTGATGAAGAAGATCATCCGCCAGGAGGTCAGGCTCAGCACACCGCCGAGCACCGGGCCCGCGGCGGCGGCCACGGCGCCGCCCATCGCCCACACACCCACCGCCCGGGCCCGGCGGGCCGGGTCGGGGAAGGCGTGACGGACCAGCGTCATCGAGGTCGGCATGGTCACGGCCGCGCCGATGCCCTGCACCACGCGTGAGGCGATGAGGACCGGCAGCGAGGGGGCCAGCCCGCACGCCAGCGAGGCGGCCACGAACAGGACCAGGCCGCCGGCGAACGCCTTGCGCGCGCCGATCCGGTCCGACAGGGCGCCCGCGGACAGCAGCAGGGCGGCGAACATCAGCGTGTAGCCGTCGACCACCCACTGCAGGCCGGTGATCCCGCCGCCCAGCGCGTCGCGGATTGAGGGCAGGGCGACGTTCACGATCGTCGCGTCCAGGGTGATCACGAAGAACCCCAGCACAGCGGCGGCCAGCGTCGCCGTGGCGTGCCGGCCGCTGTCAGCCGTGCCGACCTGCGGTGAGCGGTGCGAGGAAGCGGTGACGGTCATGGCGGGGCGTGATCCTTTCCGGTGGGAAACGCGCCGGGCCAGACGGTCCGGTCACCCATCCACAGAACCACGCACCGCCTCTGAGCTGGGAGTCCTTGCTGGGAGGGGTACTGGCAGGGACCCCCGCCCACGGCCCCGGCCTACGCTTGAGCGGTGCCAGCCGACACCGTCCGTGAGGACATCCGCGCCTTCCTCACCAGCCGCCGTGCCCGCATCACCCCCAAGGAGGCCGGCCTGCCCGACTTCGGGGGGCGGCGGCAGGTGGCCGGGCTGCGGCGCTCGGAGGTCGCCCAGCTCGCCGCCATCAGCGTCGAGTACTACACCCGCATCGAGCGCGGCAACGTCGGCGGCGTCTCCGAGGACATCCTCGACGCGCTCGTCGGCGCCCTGCGCCTGGATGACGTCGAACGCGCCCACCTGGCCGCGCTCGTCCGCGCCGCCAACAGCCCCCACCGCGTGCCCGACCGCGACGGCGGCGCCAGCCACGTACGGCCCAGCCTCCAGCAGATCCTCGACGCCATGACCGGGGCCGCCGCCTTCGTCCGCAACGCCCACCTGGACATCCTCGCCACCAACGCTCTCGCCCGCGCCCTGTACGCAGAGGCCCTCGACAGTGACGAGCAGCCGCCCAACCTGGCCCGCTTCGTCTTCCGCGACCCCCGTGCCCGGCGCTTCTACCGCGACTGGGAGGGCATCGCCCACGATGCGGTCGGCAGCCTGCGCGCCGAGGCCGCCCGCACTCCCGCCGACACTGATCTCGCCGACCTCATCGACGAACTCGCCACTCACAGCGCTGAATTCGCGATGGGCTGGGACGCACACGATGTCGAGTACTACCGATCCGGCCGGCAGGGCTTCCGCCATCCCGACGTCGGCGACCTCGACCTCGACTACGACGCCCTCGAAGTCCCCGCCGACCCGGGCCTGACCATCGTCACTTACACCGCGGTGCCTACCTCCCCGCACGCCGCAGTACTTGCCCGACTGGCCGGCAGTCTCCCCGGCGGCGGGCCGTCTGAGGTGCAGAGCCAGGGCGGCTGAGAGGCGGCCGGCGGTCGCCGGGGCGACCGTCGATGCCGTCACGAACGCTCTGCGGCTTGCTGGGTGCGCTGGGCCGACGCATCGACGACGGGCTCCTGCCTGCGGCCGCAGGGGCGCGGGCAGGAGCGTGCGCTGCAGGATCAGGTGTTGAACCGCGTTCCGCCGAGCCACTTGACGCCTTCCGGGTCGCGGTGGTTGAAGATGAGGCTCTGGCCGGTGCCCAGGGTGGCGATGCGCGCCATCTCGTCGTCGGTGAGTTCGAAGTCGAACACGTCGAGATTTTCGGCCATCCGCTCGGGCCGCACCGACTTTGGGATGACGACGATGCCGCGCTGGATCAGCCAGCGCAGCGCGACCTGGGCGACGGACTTGCCGTGAGCGCGGCCGATCTCGGCGAGCACCGGGTTTTCGAAGAATCCCTGACCGCCTTCTGCGAGGGGTCCCCAGGACTCGTGCTGGACGCCGTGTTCGCGCATCAGCTTCTGGTCGTCGGTGCGCTGGAAGAAGACGTGGGTCTCGATCTGATTGACCGCGGGGGCGGTCTGGTTGTGCGTGATGAGGTCGGCGAGCCGGTCAGGGTGGAAGTTGCTGACTCCGATGGCTCGCGTGCGGCCGCCGTGGTTCAGCTTTTCCATGGCCCGCCACGATCCGTAGTAGTCGCCGAAGGGCTGGTGGATGAGGTAGAGGTCGAGGCCGAGCCGGTCGAGCGAGCGGTCGAAGGCGCGCTGGGCGCTGTCCTCGCCGTAATCCTGGATCCACAGCTTGGTGGTGATGAAGAGGTCTTCGCGCGGGATGCCGCTGGCGGCGATGGCCCGGCCCACGGCTCGTTCGTTCTCGTAGGCCGCGGCGGTGTCGAGCAAGCGGTAGCCGGCCTCCAGCGCGGCCTCCACCGCCTGCTGGGTCTGGTCTTCCGGGATCTGGAAGACGCCGAATCCGATGACCGGCATTTCGACGCCGTTGTTGAGGGTGACCTTGGGGGTCTGCGAGGACATCGTCCAGGCTTCCTTTCCGTGGGGCAGGTTGCGATCGACGGTGGGCAGCCGGCCCGGCGCAGGCGTGATGGGCAGTCGCGTGGCCTGCGGCTCGCCTGTTGACGACGGGAAGACCGCAATAGCGGCGTGCTCAGGTCACCGGTGCTTGATGCCCGCGTCAGCGCCCGGGGCGAGGGTGGGCTCGGTGACGGGGGCGTCGCCGAGGGCCTGGTCGACGGCGGCCAGCAGGTCGTCGGACAGCTCCATACCGGAGGCGGCGGCATTCGCGTGCACCTGCTCGGGGCGGGAGGTGCCGGTGATCGCGGAGGCGACCTCGCTGCGGCGCAGCACCCAGGCCAGGGCCAGGGGGGCATGCTCATCCCGGCCCCTTCGGCGATCGGGGCGAGACGCTGGACCGCTTCGAGGGTGGCGTCGCTGTAGACGAGGTCCTTGGAGACGGCCATGGTGTCGCTGGCGAACCGGCTGCCCCTCGGTGCTGGCTGCCCCGGCTTGTACTTCCCTGTGAGCACGCCCTGCGCCAGGGGGGACCAGACGATCTGCGAGATGCCGTTGGCGGCGCACAGGGGAAAGACCTCGGCCTCGGGGGCCTGCCACAGCATGGAGTACTGCGGCTGGGAGGAGACGAACAACTCGGGGCCGGCGATGTCGATCGCCGTTTGGATCTGCTCCGGGGTCCACTCGCTGAAGCCCAGGTAGCGGGCCTTGCCCTGTTCGACGACCTTCTGGAACGCCTCGATGGTGTCCTCGATCGGCACGGACGGGTCGAAGCGGTGGGCCTGGTAGAGGTCGATGTAGTCGGTCTGCAAGCGGCGCAGCGAGTCCTCGACGGCTCGCATGATCCAGCGCCGGGAGTTGCCGCGCTGGTTGGGGTCGTCCCCCTGCGCGACCATCCCGGCCGCCAGGTGGCAGAACGTCTCGAACGAGTGCTTGGTGAAGCACGGACGGGTGACCTGCAGGACCCGCAGCAACGACGCCGGTGGCGTCATCCCCGGAACCCTCAGCGGCCGTTCCTCACATCGAGGCCATGGATCAGCACCGCTGATGGCTCTTCACATCCAGCCCGACCGTTCACTCGTCAGCCCGGACTCACCCGGACGAGAGCCTGCCGACCTCGTCCATGATCCCGATTCTCCGCAGGCTCGAGAGCCGGCCGGCGCTTCCACCGCCCCGGGCGCCGTCCGAGGTACCCCCGGAAGCCCGTTCGCCCACCGCCGACGCCGCACTTCCTGCTGCACCGGTTGAGCCGGGACCGCTGAGCCGGGATCAGGCAACACCCGCCTGTGGGGCGCTGAGTGTGTAGGTGGTTCCGACGCTGCTCTGCACCCATGCGTCCGGGAAGGCCGCGGCGAGGGTGTGCTGGGCGCGCCAGCCGGTGCAGTGACCGGGGACGAGCAGCTCGGGTGCGAGTTCGGTGAGCGCGGCCACCGTCGGGCCGATGACCGGCTCGAAGGCGGGACCGATCAGGTGGAAGCCGCCGATGAGGGCCAGCAGTCTGCTGACACCGGTCAGCCTCATGGCGTGCCGGATGATGTTGACCACTCCGGCGTGGCCGCACCCGGTGATGATGACAAGTCCCCGGCCGCGCACGTTGATGACGAGTGCCTGGTCGTCGATGACGGCGGGGTCGTGTCGCCAGCCGTTCCCGTCCCAGGCTTGGTGTGACTGCGGCATGCCGTGCTCGAACTCGGTGACGCGGTCCACCTCGCCGGTGATCAGGAGGCCACCGGCCAGCAGCGACGGCTGCCGCCGCTCGATCACCTCGAACCCTTCGCGCTCCAGGGCACCCCGCGACAGCGTGGGCATCTCCAGCCCCTGGCCGGCGGGTAGTTCCAGGCGACGGCGGGTCCAGACCGCGGGGTGGACGGTCAGCGGCAGGCCGGAGTGCCCGCGCAGCCGGGCCAGGCCGTCGAAACCGCCCGCGTGGTCGAAGTGTCCGTGGCTGAGCACGACGCCCTGCAGGCCGCCGACATCGATGCCCAGGCGCTCGGCGTTCACCGCCAGCCCGTCCGGCGACGCGCCGGTATCGAACAGCAGCGTGCTGCTCGCGTCCCCGCTCTGGACGGTGACCAGGGCGGAGAAGCCGTGCTCGGCACGCAGCCCCGCGACGGCCTCGCCGCCGGCGAACTGCCGCGCGGCGGTCCGCCCGGCGCCCATCGACGCCCGGGTGACGCCTTCGGCAGAGGCCAGCAGGGCGTCGAAGGTGTTGTCGACCATCGTCGTGATCCTGACCTCGTCGACCTCGGGCAGCGTCACCGGGTCAACAGCCGGTCCCTCCGCGACGCGAGGCGCTGACCACACCGCCTCGGCCGCCGAGTGCCCGTGATCGTCGCACATGCCAGAAAGCACCTCCCCGCCTGTCCGACCGGCCAGGGAAGCAGATCCCGGCACAAACCGCAGGCCCACGGCGGTCGCGCCGGCCGGACCGGCCGCAGGCGCCGCGCGGTGTCATGCTTCCACTCGCGCGGGCGGGACGACGACGTCGATGAGCCCGGTGGCCACGTCGTACACGAGCCCTGAGACGAAGACTCCGACCGGAAGTTCCTGCGTGAGGATTTCGACGTCGACGCGGACGGCGGCGACCGGGTCGGTGACCGCCTTGGCCTCCAGGTCTTTGGCCGGAACGTCGAAGTAATCGGCCAGCAGCTCGGGGAACGCGGCCAGGTCCGTGATCCCGCAGTCGGTGTGGTGCAGGACCGCATAGTGGACGTCGCCCGGGCGAGGGCCGCCCGTGCGGGCCTGGACGACCTTCGCGAGCATCTCCAGCGTCCGGAGTGTCGCGGGCGTGATCCGCCCTCCGACGTTGCGGATCGCCGCTGCCTCGCCGAGCTTGAGCCCGAGCACGTCGGAGGGGTCGACACGGGGGTCGACGCATCCGATGACCGTCAGACTGCCACTGGGCATGAGCCTGAGGTCGGCGAATGATCCACCGTCGGCGAACCCGGCGTTCCGCTTGGCTAGCTCGTCCGTGTCGATCACTGTGACGGTAACCCCTTCTTGCTCTGAGCCTGGACCCCCGGTGACACCGACGGCGACCTTCAGTTGCCGCCAATCCTGGACCGCCGCTGCCTCCCCTGCCACTCGACTTTGCGGCAAACCGTGATCATGCGGGGTCAACGCCCTGCGTGATCCGACACGGCGTTTCGGCGCCGAGGTGCGATTCATGCCCGAATGCTCCGAGTTGCACCCTGCGTGATGAGTCGACAACGGTTCATGATCACGATTCGCCGCAAAGTCGAGTCCCACCAGGACCACCTGAAAAACATGGACCGGATACGGGTGCGGAAGGTGTGCGAACTGGAGACCGCGAGATCTTCCAAGAGGAGATCGGCAAGCCGTACAAGCTGCTACGAGAGACGCTCGGCTGCTCCTCCCAGGTGACGGTCGCCGAACGGGCGTGCACGGCCGCGAACGCCTCGGCATCCTCCGTGTCCGTGACGACGTCCTCGCCCCGCACCTGATGTGCCGGCCCGACGAGATCCGCGACCCGTCCGAGCCGGCGCCGCCGGAGGTGACGGAGCCGGAGACCGAGCCGGGCCAGGCGCTGGACCTGATGGCCGAGCTGAACGCCTCCGTGCAGAAAGCACGTGCCACCCGTGGCAAGGGCGAGGCCGAGGTGCACGAGACGCCGAAGCCGAAGAAGAAAGCTGCGAAGCAGGCAGCCCGGAGGCCGCGCAGCGCCTGATGCTCAGCCCTGAGCTCGGCGTCCGAACGGCAGCGTCTGCCTTGATTGTGGGGTGGGCGTTTGCGAGTTCACCGCCCCCACTGGTCCGGGCCGCCACCCCGCCACTCGCGCTGGGCAACGAATAGCAACCCGGCCGGCGAAGCCGTGCCCCGGCGCAGGCCGGCATACGACGCCCAGTCGGCCTGAGCTGGCGGCGCTGGCCACCCCGTACCCTCGAGGTAGGGGGTGCCCACCCCAGAAAAGGACCGCCATGGACCTCCACCTCAAGGGCAAGGTAGCCGTCGTCACCGGAGCAAGCAAGGGCATCGGCCTCGCCGTCGCCGGTGCATTCGCGCGTGAAGGCGCACACGTGATCACCGGCAGCCGGAGCATCACTCCCGAGCTTGAGGGGCTCCACGAGAAGTATGGCGTCACCGCAGTCACGGTCGACCTGTCCACAGCAGATGGACCGGACGCATTCGTAGGGCCCGCGGTGGACCAGTACGGCAGGGTCGACGTCCTGGTCAACAATTTGGGTGCCGCGACGCCCCGTCCGAGCTTCCTGGACATCGACGACGCCGAGTGGCAGCGGATCTTCAACATGACTCTGTTCAGCGCGGTCCGGACCAGCCGCGCGGCGCTTCCTCACCTGCTGGACGCGGACGGAGGTTCCATCATCAACATCAGCTCCATCAACGCGCGCCTGCCATTCCCCGCGGTCGTGGACTACTCCGCGGCCAAGGCCGGGCTGACCAGCCTGACCAAGTCACTGTCCGAGGAATTCGCACCGCGAGGCGTCCGGGTCAACGCGATCGCCCCAGGACCGGTCCGCACTCCCTTCTGGACCGCTCCGGGTGGCTTCGCCGACGCCACGGCGGCCCAGACCGGCACCACCGCGCAGGAAGCGATGGACGTAGTCGTGCCACAGAGCATGGGCATCTCCACCGGGCGGGTCACCGAAGCCCACGAAGTCGCCGATCTGGCTCTCTTCCTCGCCTCGCCACTTGCCGGCAACATCACAGGAGCCGAGTTCACCATCGACGGCGGCCAGGTCAAGACGTTGTAATCTCCTGCGCCTCCCCGCGCATCCGGGCCGTGCACCGGCGGCAGGAGCCGAAGAGGCGTTGTCACGTTAGCCGACCGGCCTGGGATGATCTTGGAGTTGATCGTGCCGGATAGGGGGATCGCTCGTGCCGTCCGCGCCGCCGTCGTACCAGGGGCACCGGTACCCGATCGAGATCATCTCCCACTGCGTGGGGCGGTACTTCCGCTTCCCGCTCAGCTTCCGCGAGGCCGGGAAGCTGCTGCCCGGGCGCGGCGTGCTCGTCTCCCACGAGACGGTCCGACGCTGGTGTGCGAAGTTCGGGCAGGGCTACGCCAACGGCCTGCGCCGCCGGCGTGGGCGGCCGGGCGACACATGGCATTTGGACGAGGTCTTCGTGAGGAACAACGGTGAGCGGACGTACCTGCGGCGGGCCGTCGACGCCGCCGGCACCGTGCTCGACCTCCTTCTCCAGGGTCGAAGGGACACCGCCGCGGCCCGGCGCTTCTTCCGCCGCCTGCTGAAGAGGACCGGTGCGGTGCCGCGAGTGGTCGTCACCGACCAGCTGCGCTCCTGCGGCGCGGCCCACCGCGAGGTCATGCCTTCCGTCGAGCACCGCTCGCACCAGGGCCTGAACCACCGGGCCGAGAACAGCCACCAGCCGACGAGACAGCGCGAACGCGCCAGGAAGGGCTTCTGCAGCGTGGGTGGAGCTCAGCGGTTCCTGGCCGCATTCCGCGGCACCTCACCGCACTTCCGGCCACGCCCGCACCGGATGACCGCCCCCGGCTACCGGGCCGAGATGGCCATCCGCTTCGCCGTCTGGGATCAGGTCACCGGCGTCGCCGGCCTGCCCGCCGCGGCCTGAGCACGGAGCCGGAACCCGGCCCCACCGCACCCGACACCCCGTCAGGCACTCATACGCTCCACAACGTGACAGCGCCGTCACGAGGCAACAACAAGCGTCACCGGACAACGGAACGCCGTCGCCATCACTGCGGAACCCGTACCGGGGCAGGGGCAGTACAGCCTTCACCCTCACCGTACAGCCGCCACCCGTCACCGTCAGTCCCCGGGGGGACCCATGCGTACGGACGCCACACGTACTGTCACCTTGCTTGTCGCACTCGCCCTGTTCACCGCCGGAGCCGGTGCCGTCGCCGGCTGCGGCAGCGAGAAGGCCGACGGCCGCGGGGCGCAGCCCCGCGACGCCGACCCGGCGCCGGAGCCGGAGGCCCGCGCCCGCCAGGTCGCCGACGCCTGGGACGGCTCCGAGGCCGCCGAGGTGTGGCGCAAGGGCTACTACCCGATGGGAGAGGTGGTCCAGCTGCCCGAGAACGCCTTCCGCAGCGGGGCCGACAAGCGGGCCTACTTGGCCCGGAACTTCGTCCTGCGCGGCAAACTCCCCAGCACCGCGCAGAAGGACGGGCAGGTGAAGTGGGAGAGCGGGGGCTCGCTCGTGCTGCCGCTGATGGGGGCGCGGGCGGCGTACGAGACCGTGGCCCGCAACAGCGCCGACGGACCGCACCTCACCGTGACCGGGGCGGAGCTGGGCGAGATGGCTCTGGCCACCAGCCGTGGCCCGGCGACCGTCCCGGCCTGGCTGTTCACCCTGGAGGGCTACGACACTCCGCTCAAGCGGGTCGCCCTCAGCCCGTCGCAACTCCCCAAGCCGCCGATCGGGCCGGCCCGGGAGGTGTCCACCGACGAGCTGGCGCCGCTTGGCCGGCTGGTCGAGGCGGCCGGGGACGGCCAGTCCGTCACCGTGGCGGCCACCCATGGATCCTGCGACGACGGCCCCGCCGTGGACGTGCTGGAGACGGGCGGCAGCGTGGTGCTGTCCGCATCCGTCGTCGGGACGAAGGACGGTCCCTGCACCTCCGGCCTGCGCGTCAAGGAGGTGCAGGTGAAGCTGGACCGGCCGATCGGCGACCGTGTCCTTTTGGACGCGTTCACGGGCCGACCGGTGCTGTACGGGGATCAGGACGGGCCCTCGCCGAGCTGGAGCTGAGGCCCGCCTCTCATCGTGCCAGGGCCTGCTGCACCCCGTGGACGTCGTTCTCGTCCACCACCGCCGTCACCGCATCCGCCCGCCGGGCCGCCTCCTGCCACTGCCGCAGCAGCGTGGACTTCCCCACCCCACCCACACCCCGCACATGGAACAAGAACTCCGCCGGATCCTCCTCCGACAGCGGGTCCCTCGACAGGTTCTCCGTGAACAGCGCCAACTGCGCCCGTCGGCCCACGAACCGCGCCTTCGCGCGCTGCCGGATCAGCACACCCCTGGACAGACCCCGATGACCCGACCCCGCCATTCCCGCACCCCCGCCACTTCGCCTGCCTCGTCCCCGAGCCAGGCAGCACACCCGCCCGAAGCCTCTCGCATCAGACGCAGGCCATCAGTGTCCGATCCGGGCCTGCCGTTTGTCAGCCAAGCGCAACAGACGGCGGAACGAGGCGAGGCCGTTGGTACGTTCGGACGCACGGTGAGGCAGGAGCCCACCGTCGGCGGTGTCGGCCTACGACCAACCCCCGGTGAAGTCGATCACCTGGCCGGTGGTGAAAGCGGACCGGCCGGAGGCCAGGAACTCGATCAACTCGCCGATTTCCTCCGGCTCGCCGAGCCTGCCTGCGGGAACGGTTTCAGCGATGGCTTCTCTGCCGGCCGGGTCGTCGACGTATGTGGCTCGTGGGTAGTACATCTCGCTGTAGAGGTAGTTCGGAGCGACGACGTTCACTTGAATCCCGTAACGGGCCGTCTCCTTCGCCAGCGCCATGGCGAAGGCGGTTGCACCGGCGCGGATCGTCGTGGGTGTGGCAAAGCCGGGCTCTGGGCGTCGAGGGCGGGCAGAGGTCACGAAAACGAACGAACCGCTGCGACGTTCCTTCATTTCGGGCAGGAAGAGCTGGGCGAGGCGAAACGGGACGACGAGCACTGCCTCGAACGTCGCTCGCAGTTCGTCGGGGGATATGTCCTCGATCGCGGTACGACTGATCGGATGGACGTCGTTGGAGATAACGACGTCAACGGTGCCACTCAGTGCACCGGCCTCCGCGTGAATCTCCTCGGGGTCGCTCGCGTCGAGGCAGACAACACCGGGATGAGCCTTGGCGTACCGCTCGCGGACCCCACGCGCCCTGAAGGACGGGTCATGGCAAAGGACCTGATAACCGTTGCGGAGCAGCACCGGAACGGTTCCGGGCCCCGCGTACTGGGTGACGTTCGTGATGAGTGCCCGGCGCATGTGAACCCCTCTTCTCTTCCTGCGAGTCAGGAGAAACTCACAGAATTCACGATGATCGTTGTACGGCTGACGGACATGTGCAGCGAGACGGTCAGGCGGATGACTCGGTGAGTTTGGACGAAGCTCTGGCACCTGGACGGGGTTCACGATTTTTCGTGTTGCGCGAATGGGAGGAGATCGCGGAGTGGCCGGCAGCCGTGCTGCAGCCGTCACTCCCACCGAGATCTCGGCAGGGTCGCAGCACCCCCGTGCCCGTCGAGGTGCCGCCCCGGACGTCAGGCGGCCAGGGCTGGGGCCCCCAGAAGGCGCCGGAGCTGACGGGCCTGGGCGAGCAGTTTGCCACCACGCGACCACAGCTCCGTCTCGTCCACGCACCAGCCGTCGTCGCAGCTCACATTGCGCTGCACGGCGAGCACCCAGTCGTCGACCGGCGCTGACCGCAGGTTTCCGTGGAAGTGCACGGTGAGCTCGACGGTTGGCACGGCCGCCGGGGCGATCAGCCGGGGAAAGATGCCGGGAGCCAGGGCGTCGGCGAGTACTACCGCGACCGTCGGATCCACCGGGAGCGCGGTCCGCAGCCGCAGCCATGCTCGCATCTCGGCCAGGTCCGAGCCCGTCAACGGGAGGGCGCCACCAGCCGGGCGGATTTCCACCTGCCGCCCGAAGGGAACCAGGTCAGCGGGCAGCTGGAACACCTCGCAGTCCTCGGGCGGAGCGGCAACCGGGCCCTGCGTGTTCTGCAGGGACAACCCCGGCCTCGGGGCGGTCAGCGTGGTCACGCTGCTCACCACGACTTCCCCGTCCTGACGGACTTCGGTGGCCACGATTGTCGAGGAGGCGCTGACTCGCTCGGCCTTCGCCCGGACATCCAAGGGGCCGTCACCGCAACGGCCGTGGAACCGTACGGAGACGGCGCGCGGCACCAGTGCGCTGGCCTGTTCGGAGACCACGTCGAGGGTGGCGTTCAGACCCACTGCGGCCAACAGTCCGCCATGTGGCCCTGCCCACGCCCACCAGTCCCGGGGGATTCGAGCGGCCCATCGGCCTGGACTCACACGGGACGCCTGGACCTGGGCGAGCAGGGAGATAGCACCGCTATGCGTTTGCATGGGGATCAACCTAAAGCCAGTGAGTTGGAAAAGACAACCCTCCTGGCTGCGTGCGGAGCCGGCGGATACAGCTCCTGTACCGCGCCCCCGGTGCCCCGCCGGGGCGGGCCTGTCGCGGAAGCGGTGGGCTCAGTCGGCCATGGAGCCGGCGGTCGTCCACCCGTGGGCCGTGACGTGTGGCGTGAGATTCTTCCGACTTGCGTCTTTTCCACAGGCCCCACAGATGACGACAGGCTCCAAGGCGGCCCCGCATGAATGTTCCATGACCATCGGGGGGCGGTCGGCGAGATGCCGGTCGCCCCAGCTCCTGAGGATGTGCAGGACCGGCTCAAGTTCCCAACCAGCTGCGGTGGGACGGTACTCAAAGCGTTCCGGCCGCTCGTTGTACCGCACCTTCTCCAGCACCCCCCCGTCCACGAGGTGGCGCAGGCGAGCCGCCAGGATGTCCCGCGGTGCGCCGGTGTTGCGGGCGATGGCATCGAAGCGCCACACGCCAAGGAAGGCCTCACGGAGCACGAGCAGCGAATACTTCTCACCGAGGACGGCGAGTGCGTCGGCGATCGAACACGGACGTGGATGCTTCTTGGCCTTCATGGAGCCAGGGTACGGCGGTTTGCTTCCCCAACTCTCTCGACCAAGCAAATCCTGATTTCAAACCCACCTCGGAGGCCCCCCGGGGAGCGAGACCGCCCGCGCCAGGCCGTGAAGACCAGGTGAAGCAGCTCGGAGGGCTCCCCCGCTGATCTCCGGACGCCGCTGCCGGCACAGTCCCGCGGCATCGAGCACCACGCCTGGGCGAAGTCGCGCTCATCAGTCAAGCGCTTCCGCATCGGCCGGGAACCCCTGCATAATCGCCCGCCCGGTCGACGCGATCAGCAGCCCGGGCGAAGGGTCGAGGAAGCACCCGGCCAGGGCGACCGGCCCGGACGCAGGCCTGCGGCTGCCATGATCGTCACGAGAAGTCGGTCTTGATTTCCAACCCACCATGCGAAACAGTGGGTAGGGATTTCCAACCCACTTTGGAGGCGGTATGCGTGATGCTGTGATCGTCGAGGCGGTGCGGACACCGATCGGCAAGGGCAAGCCGGGCGGCGCACTGCACCCTGTGCATCCCGTCGAGTTGCTCGGTGGCGTGATCAAGGCACTGGTCGAGCGGGCGGGCATCGACCCGGCCCTGATCGACGACGTGATCGGCGGCTGTGTCGACCAGGTCGGGGAGCAGGCGCAGAACACCACCCGATGGGCGATGCTGTCGGCAGGACTGCCGGAAAGCGTGCCCGCCACCACGGTGGATCGGCAGTGCGGCAGCAGCCAGCAGGCGGTGCATTTCGCCGCCCAGGGCGTGCTGGCCGGTGCCTACGACCTGGCCATCGCGTGCGGCGTCGAGTCGATGAGCCGCGTGCCGATGTGGTCCAACGTGTCGCCGGGAACCGATCCGCTCGGTCCCGGCATCGCCTCCCGTTATCCCGACGGCCTGCTGCCGCAGGGCATCAGCGCGGAACTTATCGCCGCGAAGTGGTCACTGCCTCGCGAACTCCTGGACTCGTTCGCCCTCACCTCGCACCTGCGGGCCGCCACGGCCAGGGCGGAAGGGTTGTTCACGGACGAGATCGTGCCAGTAGCTGTCGACGGCCGTAATGTCACCACTGACGAATCCATCCGGCCCGGTACAAGCCTCGAGATACTCGCCGATTTGCGACCGGCCTTCGAGGACCGCGCCATGGCCGACCGGTTCCCGCAGATCCAGTGGTCGGTGACCGCCGGAAACAGTAGCCCCATCAACGATGGCGCCTCGGCGGTGTTGATCACATCGAGCGAGATCGCCAACAAGCTCGGGCTGCGGCCGAAAGCCCGTCTGCACAGCTTCGCGGTCTGCGGATCGGATCCGCTGCTGATGCTGACCGGCGTCATCCCCGCCACCGAAAAAGTCTTGCGCAGGTCCGGATTGCGACTCGAGGACATCGACCTGTTCGAGGTCAACGAAGCGTTCGCCAGCGTAGTGCTGGCGTGGTTGCAGGAGACCGGTGCCGACCCGGCCAGGGTCAACGTCAACGGCGGAGCCATCGCCCTCGGACACCCGCTCGGTGCCAGCGGCACTCGGTTGATGGCCACACTGGTCAACGCCATGCGTCAGCGGGGCGCACGCTACGCGCTGCAAACCATGTGCGAGGCGGGGGGCATGGCCAACGCGACCGTGCTGGAGGCGCTGTGAACCTGTCAATCCCCTCGGACTGTGGAGATCTTCTAATACTCCAGCCGTAGTTGTGGATCTTGGCGGGCTCCATCGGTAAGCGGTCGAGTGCGGGAGAAGTGGGCGGAGTGAGGGCTCACTCATTGACGGAGTGAGTCCTCGCTCCGTCCTCTCGCGGTCATGACAGCACCCAGGGAGAACCCGGCCACCCGCCGCCGCGCCCCCGGCATGTCGCCGGAGCGGCGCCGCGCGATGATCATCCAGACCGCGATCCCGCTGATCGCCGGGTACGGCGCCGCGGTGACGACCGCGAAGATCGCCCGCGCCGCGGGCATCGGCGAGGGTACGATCTTCCGGGTCTTCGCCGACAAGGACGAGCTGCTGCAGGCCTACATGGCCGAGGCGCTCTCCCCCGAGCACGCGGTCCGCGAGCTGGACGCGATCGACGTGTCCCAGCCGCTGCCCGACCGGCTCGCGGAGGCGGCCGAGGCGCTGCAGGCGCACCTGTCCCGGATGGGCGCGATCGCCGGCTCGCTGGGGCATCGCGGCGGCAAGCATCCCGGCACGGTGCGCGGCGCGGGCCGCGAGGAGTCGACGACCCGTATCCGCGGCCCTCGCGGAGCTGCTGGAGCCCGACAAGGCCGCCCTGCGCCGGCCGCCGGAGCAGATCGCTGCCCTCTTCTTCGGGCTGCTCTTCACCCAGCCGCGTACGGAGGACGAGCCCGACCTGACCCCGCAGGAACTGGTGGAGGTCTTCCTGCACGGGGCGCTATCGGGGGGCGCCGAGTGAGCGCGCGGAGAAGGCGCCTGGGGGTTACGGCGCTGGCCGTCCTGGCCCCCGTCCTGGTGTGGCTGGTCGCGGACCCCCTGCTGGGGCACCGGCTGCAGGTCGCCGACGGCGAGCAGACACTCGGCATCGGCGCCGTGCCCGTGGCGGTCGTCGCACTGCTCGCGTCGCTTGCCGGCTGGGGGCTGCCGGCCGCCCTGGAGCGGTTCGGGGCGCGGCGCGCCCGCGCCGTCTGGACCGGGGTGGCCGGCGCCGTACTGGCCGTGTCTTTCCTGCCGTTCATCGGCGACGGCATGGACGGCGGCACCCGGGTCTTTCTCGCTCTGATGCACCTGGCGGTGGCGGCGGTGCTGGTCCCGGGGCTGGGCGGCCAGTCCCCCGGGGTGGGAGTCGGTGCCGCCAGGGGGCGACCGCCGGCACCAGGTACGCCGCGAACAGCACCAGATGGAGGCAGCTCCGCCAGAGCGTCGCGCGGCCGGGGATGACCGTCAGAGGGCCCATCACGAGCGAGATGAAGAGCGCTACCTGGTGGCTCGGGCCAAGGCCCAGCAGGAGCGGACCCTCGCGCCGGATCGCTGCGATGGCCACCGCCGGGGTGGTCAGGCCGATGTCGGCGATGTCGGAGCCGTGACTCGTTGCTGGTGGCGTGTGAGCTGGGCTGAGATGCAGGACGCCGCTGGACCTAGCATGGCGTCATGGCCGTTGTCCTCTTCGCAGGCATCCCCGTAGCCGACTACGCAGCGGCGCTGGCCTGGTACGAGCGGCTGCTCGGCTCCCCGCCGACGTTTATCCCGAACGACACGGAGGCCGTGTGGGAGCTGGCGGAACACCGGTATGTGTACATCGAGCATCGGCCCGGGCATGCCGGCCATGCCATGCACACCGTCTTCGTCGACGACCTCGACACCCGCGTCGCCGGGATCGCTGATCGGGGACTGGGGCCCAGGAGTCGCGAGACCTACTCAAATGGCGTGCGCAAGGTCACGTACCAGGATCCGGACGGGAACGAGATCGGGTTCGGCGGCGCTCCGCTCTGACCCCAACCAGCTTTCTCAGGATGGCTTACTGACTTCGGCGTATTAGGGTCAGTTCGGTCTGTCGAGAGCGAGGCCGGTCCCCGCGAGGAATCCGCCGAGGATGTGGTGCCGGTACTGCAGCGCCTTGAGCCGCCTGCGGAGCAGGGTCTCCAGCTCGCTGAGGGTGCGGGCGGCCAGTTGGCCAGGCTCCGCTTGATGTGCGCCCACAGGCCCTCGACCGGGTTGAGTTCGGGCGCGTACCCGGGCAGCAGGATGACCGTCAGCCAGTCCCGCTCGGCCACGAGCGCCTGCATCGCCCTGGAGATGTGGGGCTCAGCCGGTCCCACACCACGATCAGCGGGGCCTTGAGCAGCTGGTAAGCGCCATCGAGCAGGCGGATGTAGTCGGTCTCGCCGAGCGAGCGGCGCTCGCCCTTGCGGCCGGTGTGCCGGCGCAGCCGGTAGCACAGGCGGGCGGGCCGGCCGGGCCGGTAGCACAGCAGCCCGGCCACCGAGAGCCGTCCCCGGCCGCGGCCGGACACCTTGACCCTGGGGGTGATGCCGCGCCGGCCCTTGGGCGGCTGGCCGGTCACGCCCGCTTCGTCCTCGAAGCAGCTGAACGCCCCGGTCGCCGCCCGGAGGGTTTTACCTCCTGCCAGGTCACCTCCCGCCATGTGGCGACGGCCTCCTCGTCTCGCTCGGCGGCGGGTCTGTCCGGCACCTGCACGCTGTAGCCCATACGGTGCAGCAGCCGGGTCACCCCGGAGACGCTGTAGGAGAGGTGGAACTTCCTCCCGATCAGCGTGCGCACCCTCGCGGCGGTCCACATCTGGTCGTCCGTCCAGCCGTGTGCGGCCGGCCCCTCCTCCAGCCACGTCTCGAGCCTGGCCTGCAGGCGGAGGCCGAGGCGGCAGTCGTAGCCGGAGGAGCCCTTGGAACGCAGCGCCTCGCGTCCGCCCGTCCTCCAGACACGGCGCCACTGGTAGACCGACTTCTCACTCGCCCGTAACTCTCGGGCGATGCACGGGACTTCCACGTCCTCCTCGAAGAGGTCAACGGCCCGCATCCGCACCTCTTCCCGGCGCCTGCGCTGCTCGGCGGTCAGCCCGCCCCCGTCCGGATACCGCATGCCTCCGGCGTACCAGCCGGGATGGGCCGCGTTACCGGTCCCGGCACAGATCCAGACCCCAAGACGCCGAAATCAGTACAACTCCGGAAGGCCACACCGGGCCCTGCAGCTTCGCGCACCAGCCGACGACCCGGACGTCATCCCCTTCCCAGCCCAGCGGATCCAGCGCCACGACGTCCTCAGCGGACTCATCCATGGGTACCGCGACACACCTTGACGAAGATCATGACGCTCTGGCAAGCGCCCAGCTCAACGCATGTACTGGACTTTTGGCACCCAACAGGCGTCGCGGCTGTGGGGGCAGACGACGGCGGCACGCCGCTGGTTCGGGGGCTGCTGTCGGCGTCTGCCGCGTTCGACGGCAGCGAGGAGATCGCCCGGGCGCGTGATCTTGCCCGGTCGTTCCTCACCGATCTACGGGCGGTACATGGGCGGCCGGTCTCAGGCCGTGCCATGGCAATGGTGCAGCTGGTGGTGAGCGAGCTGGTGGCCAATGCCCGCAAATACGCACCGGGCCCGTGCCTTTTGACACTGCAGGCGCAGGACGGGGCAGTCCTGGTGAGCGTGTGGGACAGCAGTACCACGCTGCCGTCCATCCCGGCGCCCGATCCGGGCCGCATCGGGCAGCACGGCTTGGAGATCGTGATGGCCGTCAGCCAGAGCTTCGCCATCCTGCGGGAGCCGGTGAGCAAGCGCATCACCGCGGCCATGGTGCTCGCCGACGACCCTTCTAGCAATGTGGTCGGCCGCCAGATGACGTGAGGCCCAACGCCATGCATCCCGCGCAGGGCCGGGGTGCTCAGCCACGGGCAGCCCCGGGCGGATCGGCGCGGAGCCGCCCGGGGCCAAAAGAAGCGACTACCGGCCCTAGGGCGCGTATCGAGTCGTGATCAATGGGCGCCTCGGGTGAGGTCTTTGATCCAGATCATCGAGGCGCGCAGGTGGAGGCCGGCGAGGTAGCTCTCCGGGGTCTTGTCGTACCGGGTGGCGATACCTCGCCAGGCCTTCAGCTTGTTGATCAGGCGCTCGACGGTGTTCCTCTCCTTGTAGAGGTCGGCGTCGTGGCGGACGGGCCGGCCGCCCCTGGAGCCCTTCTTCTTCCGGTTGG
>NZ_QFRK01000124.1 GCF_003143855.1 Streptomyces sp. NWU339 | reverse complement strand
CCCTCCACCTGTCCCAACACTGGCCCTGGGAAGCCGACTTCGTCGACCTGTGGACGACGACCGGACAGCGCATGGTCACGTGAACCACACGCTCGACCTGACCGCCCACGACCCGAAAGAACCTTGGAGACCCCGCACCGGTCGGCCACCCGGCGATCACCGCTGCCTGCGTCCCGAAGAAACACCCGGAACCCGCCCGACGCCCGTGAGCAGAATTCACGCGGTGGATCGAGGCTCATAGGTGCCGGCACCGCCCCTCTTCGGGACCGCGCAGGCGGTGACCTGGAACTCTCCGTCCGACACGGCGGCCATGCTGGTGAACTTGTCGTTGCCGTACTCGATCTCGGCGGTCCGTTTCGTGCCGCCGACGAGCTCGACCGTGACCAGGTCTCCGGGGTTGCCGCGCTCGATCCTCGCCCAGACGGCCTTGCAGTCCTCGCTGTAGCGGATCTGGAGAAGAGCGGGATTGTCGACATCGGGTTTGAAGGTGCGGGCGTCCTCGGCGCAGCCCTGACTCTGCGGATTCTTGCCCTCGCAGGCGTCACCGGGGCAGGTCGGTTCGTCGAGGAAGCCCTGCATGACATGATCCCCAAGCGGTGTCAGGACGGCAGCCAGCACGACGCCGACGATGGCGACCACGAGGGCCGTCACGAAGGCATTGCCGAGCCTGCCGGCAGTCGGTTGCGGGGTAGGGTCACGGGGCGTCATGGGCTCGCCGTCGGTGTTGCCCGTCGTCATGGAGCCACCTCGGTATGCCGGGACGGAGGGCCAGAATCGTTTCCTGTTACCCCGGGGGCAAGGCGTAATACGGAAGCGGTGGGAGCACGAGATCTCCCGCACGTGCGCCCCCTCTGGCATGCCGGCGACGCTGACGCCACTTACCGGACCGCGCCGGGGCCTGCCCGACGGAGCCTGTCCATGGACACGGCCAGAAGGCCGTTGGCATTCGATGGGGTTCCCTCCAAAGTTCAGGCAAGGCTCAGGACGATGACGCCGAGGATGAGCGCTGTCGCGGCGACGGCGCCGAGCAGTATGACGCTCATGGCTCGTGGGAGGCGTTCACCGGGAGCGAGTGCGACGCCGACAGCGAGGGCGATCCGCGGTGGTGAAGCGATGATGGCGAAGGACCCGGCGACGTTCTGCCCGGCGAGTGCGATCAGCGGGTTCGCGCCGAGGCCGGTGGCGGCGGTCGTGGTGGCGGGGGAGAACATCGCGGCGGCGCCCGTGTTCGAACCGGTGAGGTAGCCGCCGAGAGCGCCCATGGCGGGGATCGCGGCGACGAAGCCGTAGCCGGAGTGCTCCGCAGTGGCGGCAAGATGCTCGGCCATACCGGTCGCGGCCATGACGATGCCGAGGACGATGAACACCAGCGCGTTCCCGGCGATCGGCACCCATCGTCTCAGCCCGTGCCGCACCAGGCGCCACTGATCGGCGGCGGGCAGACCGGCGGTCGCGACGGCGACAGCGGCGGCGATGACCAGCCAGAGCGCAGGGCTCGCGGTCCATTCGATCGCGTCATGGGTGCCCGTAGCGGCGAGCAGGCCCCTCGTGGCAAGGATGCCGCCGACGATGACGAGGTACGGCACGACGGCTACGAGGAGTGGCCGGGACACGCGCGGCAGCGGGCCGTTGCCGACCCGGGTGACGACGAGGAGACCGGCGATGACCACGGCTGCGGCGAGAACGCCGGCCAGTGGCGTCCCGACCGTGAGGTTCGCCACGAGCAGGGCACCCCATTCGGCAAGGACGACCGCGACGGCCAGCACGAGCTGACGCGGGGTGGGCCGGCCGAAATTGAGGCCCAGCACCGCGACCATGCTGACCACGAGTATGGGCAGGCTGAGCAGCGCCGACCACACCCCGAGCCGGGCGAAGTCCTGCCCGCCGAGCTGCGCGGCGATGAGGGTGCCGGGTCCGAGGGAGCCCCACGGAACCAGCACCAGGCCGAGCAGCCCGGAGACGACGGCCTTGACCGGGGTCAGGCCAAGGCGGATCAGCAGTGGGGCGGTGATGACCACGCCCAGGCCGAAGCCGGTGACCGATTCCATGAACGGCGTCATCCCGTAGACGAGCAGCAGCAGCGTCACGGTGCGGTCGGCACCGGTCTCGGCGCCCTCCAGCCAGGCGGCGATCCGGTCCTGCGCACCACCGCGGGTCATCGCTTCGGCCAGCCCGACCCCGCCGAGCAGGAGGACCGCGATTTCCACGACGGTCGGGGCCATCCCCGAGGCAGCGGCCCCGACCTGTGGGCCTTCGAGCGGAAAGGAAACAACGGCACCGACCAGTGCGACGACCAGACCCACGACGCCGGCCCACAGCGAGGCCAGACGGAACGCGAGCAGGGTCAGGACGACGAGGACGGGCGCGAGAGCGACGAGGAAACCGACCGTATCCGGGGTCATAGCACGCTTTCGGCGCCGTCGGGCCAGGCGTTCAGTACCTTGGCGGCAGCATGGGCGGGTGCGGCGCCGTGCTCGGCCGTGTTCACGCGGATGTGGTTCGGGCCGATGCCTGTCCCTGCAGGGGCCGGGGGTGCGCAGCCAGTGAACATCTGTTGCTCCTCATGGTGAATCAGCGGGCATGCCGGAGTGCGTGGTCGAGGGCTTGGGCGGGCGTTGTCACGTTGGTGAGAATGTGACCGGCTGATGGCGTGTCAGGGTGTACTGGGGCCGGATGGCGATTTCGGGTCTGGCCATGGTGGGCCGGCCGGCAGCTTTGGTGATCTGGTCCCAGATCGCGAAGCGGATGGTCATCTCGGAGCGGTGGCCGGCGGCGGTCATCAGGTGCCCGCGTGGCCTGAAGTGGGGTGAGATGCCGCTGAAGGCGGACAGGAATCCTTGTGCGGCGCCGGCGGAGCGGAATCTCTTCATCGCGCGTTCGTGTCGGCGGGTGGGCCGGTGGCTGTTCTCGGCGCGGTTGTTCAGGCCCTTGTGCGAGCGGTGCTCGACCGAGCGCGTCAGCTCCCGGCGGACCACGCCGTAGGAGCGAGGCTTGTCGGTGACCAGCACCCGGGGCACCGCACCGGTCCTCTTCAGCAGGCGGCGGAAGAACCGCCGGGCCGCGGCCTTGTTCCGCCGGTTCTGCACGAGGATGTCCAGGGCGGTGCCGTCGGCGTCGACGGCCCGCCACCGGTACGTCGGCTCCCCGTTGATCCTGACGAACACCTCGCCCAGATGCCGTTTATCCCCGGGCCGCGGCCGGCGGCGCAGCGCGTCGGTGCAGGCCTGCCCGAACTTCGCGCACCACCGCCGGACGCTCCCGTAAGACACGATCACGCCACGGGCGAGCATCAACTCCTCGACCTCGCGGAAGCTGAGCGGGAGGCGGAAGTACCGCCGCACGCAGTGGGAGATGATCTCCGCCGGGTATGGGTGCCCCTTGTACGACAGCGGCACGGACGACACGAACGAACCCCTCCCGGCATGACCAACCAGAAGATCATCCCACCCGGCCAGCCAACATGACAGTGCCGCCCCAACGGCCGAGAGCCGTTGCCGCACCAAGCGGCGTGCGGTCGCGGCCTGCCGTTCCGCGACGAGCGTTTGCCGGACCTGCCGGCCGGCGCCAGGCTGGGAGCATGGTGCGCGCGTCGGCTTCGAACATGCTGACCGGGTGGGCTGTCGAGAGTCCTGGTCCGATCGCGGACGGCCCACTGGTGTCCGTGCGGCGTACCGTGCCCTCGCCGGGGCCTGGTGAGCTGTTGCTGAGGGTCGAGGCGTGCGGCGTCTGCCGCACGGACCTGCACCTTGCCGAAGGCGACCTGCGCCCGCACCGGGCATCGACCGTTCCCGGTCATGAGATCGTCGGCCGCGTGGCCGCCGTCGGCGAGTCCGTCACGGGGTTCCGGGTCGGCGACCGAGCCGGTGGGGCGTGGCTGCGCAGCACCTGCGGCCGATGCCGCTACTGCCGGGCCGGTCGCGAGAACCTCTGCCCGGCCTCCCTCTACACCGGCTGGGACGCGGACGGCGGTTTCGCCGATGTCACCCTCGTTCCGGCGGACTACGCCTACGCGCTCCCGGACGACCAGGACGCCGTGCTGCTGGCACCGCTGCTGTGTGCCGGGATCATCGGCTACCGGGCTCTGCGCCGCAGCGCCCTGCCACCCAACGGCCGGCTCGGGATCTACGGCTTCGGGGCCTCGGCCCATCTGGCGGCGCAGGTCGCCCTGGCCGAAGGAGCAACCGTGCACGTGCTGACCCGTTCGGCACGGGCCCGTGAACTCGCCCTCGACCTGGGCGCCTCCTCCGTGGGCGGCGCCTACGACCGCCCGCCCGAACCACTGGATTCGGCGATCCTGTTCGCACCGGTAGGGGATCTGGTGCCCGTGGCACTGGAGGCACTGGACCGTTCGGGAACGCTCGCCGTGGCGGGCATCCATCTCACCGACATCCCCGTGCTCAATTACCGCCGTCACCTCTTCGAAGAGCGGAATCTGCGCAGCGTCACCTCCAACACCCGGCAGGACGGCCGCGACTTCCTGGGCACGGCCGCGCGGATCGGTATGCGGGTCACCGTCAGCCCGTATCCGTTGAGCCGTGCCGACCAGGCTCTGAGGGACCTGGCCGCCGACCGGGTCAGCGGCGCCGCCGTGCTCGTGCCCGGATGACCCGCCGCGACGCACTCCTCGGACGTGCCCCGAGAGGCCGCGGTAGCGGGTGACGGAGTGGTGGAAGAAGTTCCGTCGCGAGCGGCGTGTGTTATGCGACATCCTGCGGGTTCGTCCTGGCTTGCATCTCCCGTTGCTGCAGGTCGGCCCGGCAGACGGAAGCGAGGGATCCGCATGGATCATGACGGACCCTCGGGATTCCTGAAGAGCAGTCATGAGCCCTGCACAGACGCACAGGCCGAAGGCGACGAGGTGCCTGATCAGGCCTCATGCCGAGGAACCGAGGAACACGGCGAACTCGCGGGATGACGCGCAGAGTCACATGCGTACGTACTCCTCGGTGTCCTCGGCGAAGTCCGTCAGTGCCTGGTCGGTGAGTGTGGGACGGGTCTGTGCGATGGCCTGCAGGTAGTCCTCCGTGCCGGCCGGTGCGCCTTTCCCCTGGGCGACTTCGCGTTCGAAGGCGGTCTGGGCGCCCTTGCGGGCGGCGAACTCGATATCGGCCGGCGTGAACATTGCGCTTGCCTCCACCAGACGGCTGAGATCGACATGGGCGGCGGCGGCCCCGAGGTAGCGCCGCCAGACCGCCGACCGGGCCTGCGGATCGGGCGGGCCGACCGGGATGACGTAGTCGAAGCGGCCGGGCCGAAGGAACGCAGGGTCGAGGAAGCGGACGGAGTTCGTGGCGCAGATCAAGAGGCGGTCGTCGTGGTCACGGAAGCCGGGGATCAGCTTGAGCAGTTCGTTGGTGACTCCATGACTGGGGTCGACAGCCATACCGGACCGGGCAGAAGCGATCTCCTCGACCTCGTCGATGAAGAGAACCACCGTCTCCAGTTCGGCCAGCTCGGTGAACGCCTCCCGCAGCGAGGTCGCCAGTCCTCCCTCCCGGAACGACGCAAGCCGGGACGGGAAGAGCTCCACGAAGGGCCACCCCAACCGCGAGGCAACCGCTCGGGCGAAGCTGGTCTTGCCGGTGCCCGGCGGCCCGAAGAGGATGACCGCCTTCGGCGGCCTCACTCCGTACCGCTCGGCCAGCGCGGGCCGGGCCAGCGGCAGCACGATCCGCCGCTCGATGGCTTCCTTCACCTCTTCCATTCCCGCAAGGCTGTCCCACAGATCCCCGGGAAGCATCCTTCCCCCCAGTTCCGCCAGGAGGCCGGCATCGCTCGCGCCGAGCTGCTCGACCTTCTCGTGGAAGACGAGCCCGGTCCGGGGCCGGTAGCCTGAACTTTCCAAGGCAACGGCTCCCGTCGCCCCCGGGGCCAGGAGCGCGCCGATCCGGCGGACTCCCTGGGACCGCAAGCGCCGCTCAAGCTCGGCGATCAAGGAGCTGCTGATGCCGCGGCTGCCCCACGTCCCGGCCAGGGCCACCAGGATGATCCAGCCCCTCTCGCCGGAGACCTGCGCCACGCCGACGCCCACCAGCTCGTCGCCGACCACCGCCACCACGGCCGGTCCTGCGGCCCTGGCTGCGGCCACGACCTCCGATACCGGGAAAACGGCAGGAGCCTCGTCCACCTGCTGGTTCTGGTCCCAGATCTGGATGGCGCGGTCCAGATCATCGTCGTGGAAGTCCCGAAATCGCCACGCAGGCATCGTCATCACCTTCGAGAGGGGGCCACCACCGCTCCCCGGCTCAGGTAGTGCCCCGCCACGGACCCTTGCTTCATTCTCCCCATGTGCGCCTCCCGGGCGCGCGTCGAACGAGGGTGCCGTTAACGTACAGGGAACCAAGCGACATGTAGCTCAGCGTGATGTTGGCCCTGTGGGCTCGCCGCCGTTCGGCTCCGCCCCTATGGCCCCGTTCCTCTACCCAGACGGTGAGCACGTGCTCCTGGTCGTCCTCCTCCATGCCGGGCCCGGCGGGCGGTGGTCTCGGGGTTCGGGGAGTATCCAAGCAGGGAGGACCGCTACGGCGTTCAGTTTCCTGAACGCTTCGGTGCCCCGGTCAGCGGCCCTGGCGGAATGGGTTGTACGCCTCGAAGGAGTCTTCGTCGCTCTCTCCGCGCCGACGCCGTTCGGCCTGGTACGCGGTCCAGGCGAGTTCACCCTGCACAGCGGAATCGCAGACCATCAATTGTTGAACGCTGTGCGGGGCACGGCAGCCACCGCCGGCTACGGCCTCACCCCAGAAGAAGTGACCCTCCGGTTGGGTCGTCGCTTGCCGAGCTGCGGGCCCTCCTCCCGCTGCCCTGCCGTCCGGATCGGCCCTTCCCCCAGGCGCGACGGCGGCAGCAGGCCGACTGCTTGGCGCTCTGCTGCAGGCTCCGCACCCACTCCCGGCCGCGCGGTCGGCGCGACGGTGCCGCGCTGAGCGGAGCGCCCACGACGGGCCCGGCCACCTCGCGACAGCAGCCGCTCCCTCGACCACGGCGGACGGTGCGGTCTGCTCACGCTCACCCGTGCGTGAGGGCGACAGTACGGAGAGTGGCCCAGCTCCGGCGGGGTCGATGGCATACGCCGGGCTGGGTCTTCACGGTTGCGCCCGCCACGATCCTGGCCTGACACCGGTCCTTGGTCGTAGTGGTCGCGCAGAAGGGTGTCCCCCGGATTGCCCACACGCCTTGGTTCCGCGGACCTGGAAATTCC
>NZ_QFRK01000026.1 GCF_003143855.1 Streptomyces sp. NWU339 | reverse complement strand
CGGATCAACATCAACGAGCGGTCGTGCTCCGCCAGCCCGGACGGCTGCATAACCGTCGTGAGYGGCCTGGGCGCCAAGAGCTTCAACATCCGCAACGACAGCAAGAGGACCGTCGAGTTCTTCCGCGGGGCGACCTGCGACAACKGCGCCCCCRTMGCGACGGTCGGCCCCCACAGCGAAGCGAACGGCATCAAGGTGCACCACACCAAGGGGGTCCGCGTCAAGGACGGRGTGGTGGGCAGCTTCCGGGTCGTCCACCGCTTCGGCAAGCACGGCGGGGACGAAGGATTCGGCGGATACTGACCGAACCGCCGCCCCGGCACCACGCACAGACCCCGGCCCGCTGGAATCGGGCCGGGGTTCTGCCTGCAGCATCCCACCCCGGACACCCGCTTTCACCCACCCACCCGGGCGCCCCGGCATAAATCCGGACAGCGGCGCCCTGCCGGCCCAGCCCCGCCCGGAAGTGCATCCCGGCCGCTGGTTCAGCCGGCGTCTGATCCGCGTCGTCGTACCCCGCGGTGCAGACGGCACCATTGGGTGCCGTCGACTTGGTGACGTTGTCGTTGTCGTCGTACTCCTGTGCCAGAGCAACGGAAACCTACGCAGCAGACCCGCACCGAAGCCCACGCCACCCCAGCCGGCGACGGCTACGCCCATTCGATGTCGAGTTCGGTGAGTGCGGTGCGCTGCTCCTGGGTGAGTTTGTCGCGCCTCGATTTGGTGTTGGAGACCCATACGCCCAGCTTCACGGTCACCGGCTCGGTCTCGCCGTCGACGGTGATCTGCCCGCTGTGGCCGCGCGGTACCGGCCGTTGGCCTTCCCGTTCGACCCATTGTGTGAGGGCGGTCAGGCCGCGCTGGAATGCCTGCTGCGCCTTGCTGGTGCCTTTCGTCCCACTCACGGCTGCCGGGGCGCCAGGCGGCGCCGAGGCGGGCTTGACGCCCAGCCGGGTCAGCCGCTCCTGCTGCTCGGTCGACAACTGCTTCCAGGTGCCTGGCTGCTTCTGCCGCTGAAGCCACCGTCCGAGGTCGTCACCGTCCACGAACACCCCGGGTGCGATGTCGGGCAGCACGCCATGGGGCTCGTCGGCGACGAGGTCGGCGAGCACCTTGTAGTGGCGTTGCCAGTCGAGTGGCCAGGGGCAGTTCCAGTCCTCGTCGATGGCCGTCAGCTGTTTCGCGCGTTCCTCCGCCCGCTTCGGGTCCTTCCCCAGGCAGCCTCGCCTGCGGAGGTTGGCCATGTGCTGCCCGATGGGCACGAGGCCCTCGGCCTGGCTCTCGCCCCAGACCGCGTCCTGGCGGGGTGCGAGGTGCCCGGTGGCGCGCCGGTACGACCGCAGCGCGGCGAGCTTGCTCTCCCACGCCTCCTCGCCGGGTCCCCAGACCATGCCGGGGCGTTGTCACGTTGGCTGACCGGCCTGGGATGATCTTGGAGTTGATCGTGCCGGGGAGGGGGTCGTTCGTGTCGTCCGCGCCGCCGTCGTACCAGGGCCATCGGTACCCGGTGGAGATCATCGCGCACGCGGTATGGCCGTACTTCCGCTTCCCACTCAGTTTCCGTGAGGCCGGGGAGCTGATGCCCGGGCGCGGCGTGATCGTCTCCTACGAGACGATCCGCCGCTGGTGCGCGAAGTTCGGCCAGGTCTACGCCAACGCGCTGCGTCGCCGGCGTCCCCGGCCCGGTGATAAGTGGCACCTGGACGAGGTCTTCATCAAGATCAACGGGGAACGGAAGTATCTGTGGCGGGCCGTGGACGCCGACGGCACCGTCCTGGACATCCTCGTCCAGAACCGGCGGGACACCACTGCGGCCCGGCGGTTCTTCCGCACACTGCTCACAAAGACCCGCACGGTGCCGCGGGTGGTGGTCACCGACAGGCTGCGCTCCTACGGCACGGCGCACCGCGAGGTGATGCCCTCGGTCGAGCACCGCTGTCACCAGGGCCTGAACAACCGGGCCGAGAACAGCCACCAGCCGACGAGGCAGCGCGAACGCGCCGTGAAGGGCTTCCGTTCCGTCGGCGGGGCCCAGCGGTTCCTGCCCGCGTTCAGCGGTATCTCGCCCCACTTCCGTCCTCACCGCCACCGGATGACCGCCTCCGACCACCGCGCCGAGATGACCGTCCGCTTCGCGATCTGGGAGCAGGTCACCGGCGTCGCCGGCCTGTCTGCCGCGGCCTGAGCACGGAGCGGAAGCTGGCCCCACCACACCCGACACACCGTCAGGCACTCACACACCCAACAACGTGACAACGCCCGTGGAACACCCACACCTGGAAGCCCGCGCTTGCCGAGGCCGGGATCATTCCACCGCGTGCCAAGGATGCGAAGCCGTGGCAGTGGGAGGCGGCGCCGAAGGACGGCTTCCACGTACTGCGTCACACCTATGCCTCGATCATGCTGGAGGCGGGGGAGTCCGTGGTGACGTTGGCGCGATGGCTCGGGCACTCCTCGCCGGCCATCACGCTCGGTTACTATGCTCACTTCATGCCGGAGGCCGGGAGCAAGGGGCGCACAGTGATCGACGGACTGCTCGGGGAGCAGGGGGATCAGTGTGTCGGCCGGAACTCCCCAGATTCTCCCCAGGGCTGATCGTGGCCGACTCCCCGGAGCACGGGGATCTTGGGGAGGTCATGGATTGCAAGGTCAGGGGATCGCGTAGCCTGGCGAAATGCTGACCGAGGTCACCGCCACCCGCTACATCACGCCCCTGCGCGAGGGCGGCTCGCTGCCGGGACTGGTCGAGGGCGACGACCTCCGCACCTACGTCCTCAAATTCACCGGTGCGGGGCAGGGGCGCAAGACCCTGGTCGCAGAGGTCGTCTGCGGGGAACTCGCCCGCCGGCTGGGGTTCCGGGTGCCGCGCCTGGTGACGGTCGAACTCGACCCGGTGCTGGGACTGGGTGAGCCCGACGAACAGGTTCAGGAACTCCTCAAGTCCAGTGGGGGCACCAATCTGGGCATGGACTTCCTCTCCGGCGCGCTCGGCTTCGACCCGCTCGCCTTCGAGGTGAGCCCCGAAGAGGCCGGGCGGGTCGTCTGGTTCGACGCGCTGGTGAACAACGTCGACCGGTCCTGGCGCAACCCCAACCTGCTGAGCCGGCACGGCGAGCTCTGGCTGATCGACCACGGCGCCACCATGATCTGGCACCACAACTGGCCCGGCGTCGAAGCGTCCGCCGCCCGCCCCTACGACGCCTCCGACCACGCCCTGAAGACCTTCGCGCCGGATGTGGCCGCCGCGGCGGCGGACCTCGCGCCCCACGTCACCGAGGACCTGCTCGGCGAGGTCACCGCACAGATTCCCGACGCATGGCTGGTGGACGAGCCGGGATTCGACAGCCCGGACGAGCTCCGGCGGGCCTACGCACGGCCCCTGCTCGCCCGCGCGGCCACCGTCGACCAGTGCGTCCACGGCCTCGGGGAGGACGAGTGAGCGACCGGCACGTCTTCGAATACGCGCTGCTGCGGGTCGTACCGCGCGTCGAGCGCGGCGAGTGCGTCAACGCGGGGGTGCTCGTGTACTGCCGTCACGAGGCGTTCGTCGGGGCGCGCACCCATCTCGACGCGTCCCGGCTGCTGGCCCTCGACCCGCACGTGGACCTGGCCGGTGTACGGGCCGCGCTGCGTGCCGTCGAGGGAGTGTGCGCCGGCGGGGAGGCGGCGGGCCAGGCCGCCGGGGACGACGCCGGGCGGCGCTTCCGCTGGCTGGTCGCGCCCCGCTCCACCGTCGTCCAGCCCGGGCCCGTGCACACCGGGCTCACCGCCGATCCGGCGGCCGAGGTGGAGCGGCTGCTCGACCTGCTCGTGCGCTGAACCGGCGACACCCTTGTGGTGGGTGCCGGTCCGGGGGTCAGCGCCGACGGCGCCTCACCACGTAGCCGGCCGCGGCGGCGGCACCCGCCGCGAACGCCAGGCCGATTCCGATGTCCCAGTCGCTCGGCCCGGTGTCCGAGGAGCCGCCCAGCCCGCCCTCCACACCCCGCGTGGGCGCGACCGGGGCGGGAGCGGTGGGAGCCGGAGGCGTCACCGCGGGGGCCGTGGGCGTCACGGGGATGGTGGGGGCCGCGACGGTAGCCGCGGTGGTGGGCGCGGGCCGGGGAGAGCTGGTGGAGGAAGTGAGGGGGGTGTCCCGGCGGGGAAGCGCCTCGCAGGCGATGTCGTCGTCCGGGCCCTGCTCCCCGTCGAGTCCGTTGGGATCGCTCCGGTCCAGGTTGAACAGGGCCTGCGCCTCCTCCTGGTAGGTGAAGTCCCGGCAGTTCAGATCCTGTGCGTGAGCGGTGTGGGCCGAGGGCACGGTCGCGGCGAGCGCGATCAGTACGCCGAGGACACCGGTGCGACGGCACATGGAGCGCCTCCTTTCCGGCCGCGAGTGGTTGCTCCGGCCGTGAGTGGCTCGCGCTTTGACGCTAGGGCCTGTCCGGCGGATCAACCCGCAGACGCGGTGGGCCGGCACGTTCGTCCGCGGCGTTGTCGTCGCTCATCGACGCGTCGCGTCGACGCCCACCTCCGCCGTGCGGCTGGACGCATCAGCCCCCCGCTCACCTGCGCCGATGGGCGCCGCCGATTTCCTGCGACCTGATCCGCCGGACAGGTCGCAGGAGAGCCCCCGCACCGGGACGCGCAGCCGTAGGCCGATCGGGTGGCACGGGCGGGGCCGCGGGGCCGGTCGGGGCGGGGCCCCGGGGCGGGACGGCGCCGACCGGGGCACGGCCCGCTAGGGGGCGGCGGCCCGGGGAATGGATCACACAGCAGGATGTGCCGTTGACACCGGGTGCCAGGGCTTCTAGCGTCACGTCTGCTGAAGGTACTAAGCGGTCGCTCATTGACGGGGCGGACCGCAGGAGCCGCATCCCAAGGGCGAGGAGAAGCAGCAATGTCCACCATTGAGCAGCAGCGGGTCGCGGTCGTCACCGGTGCCGCGCGCGGTATCGGCGCCGCCACCGCCGTACGGCTGGCCGCCGAGGGCCACGCGGTCGCCGTGATCGACCTCGACGAGGGCGCGTGCAAGGACACCGTCGAGAAGATCACCGCCGCCGGTGGCAAGGCGCTCGCGGTCGGCTGCGACGTCTCGGACGAGGCGCAGGTCGAGGCCGCCGTCGCACGCATCGCCGGGGAACTCGGCGCGCCGACCATCCTGGTCAACAACGCGGGTGTGCTGCGCGACAACCTGCTGTTCAAGATGAGCGTCGCCGACTGGGACACCGTCATGAACGTGCACCTGCGGGGCGCTTTCCTGATGTCGAAGGCATGCCAGAAGCACATGGTGGACGCCGGCTTCGGCCGCATCGTCAACCTGTCCTCCTCCTCCGCGCTCGGCAACCGTGGCCAGGTCAACTACTCCGCCGCCAAGGCGGGTCTGCAGGGATTCACCAAGACCCTCGCCAAGGAGCTCGGCAAGTTCGGTGTCACGGCCAACGCCGTCGCCCCCGGCTTCATCGCCACCGAGATGACCAAGGCCACCGCCGAGCGCGTCGGCATGGGCTTCGACGACTTCAAGGCCGCCGCCGCCACCCAGATCCCGGTCGCCCGCGTCGGCGAGCCGGAGGACATCGCCAACGCCATCGCCTTCTTCACCGGCGAGGCCGCCGGATTCGTCTCGGGCCAGGTGCTGTACGTGGCCGGCGGACCGCTCGACTAGGGAATTACGGGACATGACTTCAGTGGAACTCTCGGGCAAGGTCGCCCTGGTCACCGGTGCCAGCCGCGGCATCGGTCACGGCGTCGCCGAGGCGCTGGTCGCACGCGGCGACCGCGTCTGCATCACCGGCCGCAACGAGGACACCCTCAAGGAGGCCGTCGAGCAGCTGGGCGCCGACCGGGTCATCGGCGTGGCCGGAAAGGCGCACGACGAGGCGCACCAGGCCCTCGCCGTCGAGCGGACGATGGAGGCCTTCGGCCGGATCGACTACCTCGTCAACAACGCCGGCACCAACCCGGTGTTCGGGCCGATCGCCGACCTCGACCTGAACGTGGCGCGCAAGGTCTTCGAGACCAATGTGATCTCGGCGCTCGGCTTCGCCCAGCGCACCTGGCACGCCTGGCAGAAGGACCACGGTGGAGCGATCGTCAACATCGCCTCCGTCGCGGGCATCGCTCCCTCGCCCTTCATCGCCGCCTACGGCGTCAGCAAGGCGGCACTGATCAACCTGACCGCGCAGCTGGCCCACGAGTTCGCGCCCGGGGTGCGGGTCAACGCGATCGCCCCGGCCGTGGTGAAGACCAAGTTCGCCCAGGCACTGTACGAGGGCAGGGAGGAGGAGGCCGCCGCGGCCTACCCGCTGGGCCGGCTCGGCGTGCCCTCCGACATCGGCGGCGCCGCCGCGTTCCTCACCTCGGACCAGGCGGACTGGGTCACCGGCCAGACGCTGGTGGTCGACGGCGGCATCTTCCTGAACGCAGGCGTGGGCTGAGACCGCGTCGGCCGCGTCGCCGACGTGATCCGCCGGACGGCTCAGGGCTGAATCGACGAGGCTGAGCCATAAGGATCCCGGTACGGGCGTCCGTTGACGAAACGGCGCCCGTACTGGTGTTTTCGAAGACAAGTGGACCGCTGACAACGTAGTCAACGCAGAGTGACAACAACATCTACAACGAGTTGATCTCAACGAGCGTACGGGGGAGGGCCACAGAGCGGAATACCGCGGTATCGTCTGCCGACTCTTGGGACGGCAGATCGAGGAGTGTGCGCGTGTTCAAGCGGAATCGATGCCTGCGAGGGGTGGCGGTCATCGCGTCCATCGCGTCGATATCGTCCTTGGCCGGATGCGGTGTGCTGGCGTCCGACACTCCGGACGACCAAGGGCCGATCGTCATGGGGACCACCAGCTCGCCCAGAACGCTGGACCCGGCAGCCTCCTGGGACAACTCCTGGGAACTGTTCCGCAACGTCTACCAGACGCTGCTGGGCTACCCGGTCGGCGCGAGCACGCCCCAGCCGGACGCAGCCGAGAGCTGCGAATTCTCCGACGATTCCCACCAGGTGTTCCGCTGCGAGCTGCGTGAGGGCCTGAAGTTCTCCGACGGCAGCGCCCTCGACGCCAAGGCGGTCAAGCACTCCATCGACCGGATCCGCAAGATCAACGTCAACGGCGGCCCGGCCGGGCTGCTGGGCAGCCTCGAACGGGTGCAGGCGCCGAGCGACCGCGAAGTGGTCTTCCACCTCAACAAGCCCGACGCGACGTTCCCGTTCGTGCTCGCCACGCCGGCCATGTCGATCGTCGCCCCGGAGGCTTACCCGGCCGACGCCCTGCGCGAGCAGTCCGGCATCGTCGGCTCGGGGCCGTACATCCTCCAGTCGTACGACGAGGGCAAGGAGGCCCGACTCGTCCGCAACGACCGCTACGAGGGCTTCGCCGACCGCAAGAACAGTGCCGTGACGATCCGCTATTTCCAGGATTCCGTCACCATGGTCAAGTCGCTGCGCGAGGGGCAGATCGACCTGACCTACCGCGGTCTCGCCGCGGACGACGTCGTCGAACTCCAGGGCCAGGCCTCCAAGAAGGAGGAGCTCCAACTGGTGGAAGGCGCCGGGAACAGCATCAACTACCTGGTGTTCAACCCGAAGGACCCGTGGGCCGGCAAGAAACCGGTGCGCCAGGCGATCGCCCAGATCATCGACCGCGGGGCGATCGCGCACATGATCTACAAGGACACCGTCGACCCGCTGTACTCGATGGTCCCCAAGGGGCTCACCGGCCACACCACCGGCTTCTTCGACGACTACGGCGAGCCCAGTGCCGACAAGGCCCGGAAGATCCTCACCGCGGCGGGCATCAACGAGCCGGTGCCGCTGACCTTCTGGTACACCACGGACCGCTACGGCTCCGAGACCAAGCTGGAGTTCAAGGAGCTGGAGCGCCAGCTGGAGGCCTCCGGGCTGTTCGAGATCACCCTCAAGAGCCGTCCCTGGAAGACGTACGTCACGGGCTACCAGAAGGGCGAGTATCCGGTCTTCGGGCGCGGCTGGTCCCCCGACTTCCCGGACGCCGACAACTTCGTTGCCCCGTTCGTCGGCAAGCAGAACGCGCTCGGCACCCCCTACGAGGCGAATGAGATCAGCAATGTGCTGCTGCCGCGGTCCCGCCGGGAGAGCGACCGGAGCAACGTCGTGAAGGACTTCGAGGCGGCCCAGCAGATCCTCCTGGACGACGCCCGGCTGCTGCCCCTGTGGCAGGGCCGGCAGTACGTGGCGGCGAGCCGCGACATCTCGGGCGCCGAGCGGGCGCTGGATCCGTCGACGATCATGATGGTGTGGCAGCTCTCCCGCAAGACCAGCTGGTAGGAACCGGCGGCGGCAGCGGGGCTGGGCCGGGGCCGGTCGGGGAAGGCGGTTGTCAGTGGTCACCTGTAGGTTTCGAGGCCTGGAAGTGACCACGATCGTGAGGACGTTGACGTGACCGACATCGCCATGCTGCCCGAGTCCTGGCGCGGCGTTCTGGGTGACGAACTGCAGCAGCCCTACTTCGAGCAGCTGACCGAGTTCGTCGAGGAGGAGCGGGCGAAGGGTCCCGTCTACCCGCCCCGCGAGGAGGTCTTCGCGGCACTGGACGCGACGCCGTACGACAAGGTGAAGGTCCTGGTCCTCGGTCAGGACCCCTATCACGGCGAAGGCCAGGGACACGGTCTGTGCTTCTCGGTGCGGCCCGGGGTGCGGATCCCGCCGTCGCTGCGGAACATCTACAAGGAGATGCACGCCGAGCTGGGCACGCCCGTCCCGGACAACGGCTATCTGATGCCGTGGGCCGAGCAGGGCGTGCTGCTGCTCAACGCGGTGCTCACGGTGCGCGGCGGCGAAGCCAACTCGCACAAGGGGCGGGGCTGGGAGCGGTTCACCGACGCGGTCATCCGCGCGGTGGCCGACCGGCCCGATCCGGCGGTCTTCGTGCTGTGGGGCAACTACGCGCAGAAGAAGCTGCCGCTGATCGACGAGAGCCGGCATGTGGTGGTCAAGGGGGCGCACCCGTCGCCGCTGTCGGCGAAGAAGTTCTTCGGATCCCGTCCGTTCACGCAGATCAACGAGGCGGTGGCCGCGCAGGGCCACGAGCCGATCGACTGGACCATCCCGAACCTGGGCTGACGTCCTTCGGGGCGAGAGGTGTCACGGGGCGTCCCGGAGCGGCTTGATCTGGATCGTCCCTGCCTGCCGTAGCGTCGGCGGGGACAGCCGGCGAGCGGTGCGGAGGGCGTGGTGGCAAATCGGCAGGGGCAGGCGGCGCCGGACGCGGTGCTGACGCGGATCGGGCAGGGGGTGATGCTGCACCACGCGGGGGACCGCGTGGAGGCCCGGCACCGTTTCCTCGTTCTGTGGGCGGAGATCGGTGAGCACGGCGACCCCCTGCACCGCTGCACACTGGCCCACTACCTGGCCGACACCCAGGACGACCCAGGGGACGAACTGGCCTGGGACCTAAGGGCGTTGGCGGCAGCGGAAGAGGTCGCCGACGCCCGCCCCGCCGGGTACGAGGGCGCCCCCGCCCTGCGGGCCCTCTACCCGTCCCTGCACCTGAACCTCGCCGCCGACTACGCCCGTCTCGCCCGCCCCGACGCTGCCCGCACCCACCTCAGCCGGGCCCGCGGAGCAGCCCGTACCCTCGCCGCCGACCGCTACGGCGACAAGGTCCGGGCCGCCATCCGGAGCATGGAACTCCTCCTGGGCGAGGCGGGTGCGGCGGGCGAGGAGGGGGAGACCGGGGAATGGGGGCCGCCGAGGGGGCGTCCCTAGGGTGCTCGGGGGTCCGGGGCCCCGTCGGCCGTGCACGGTGCCGACGGGCCGGTCAACGCCCGTATGCCTCCTCACAGATGGCCGACTGCGGGCTGTCCGCCTGCCACTGGCCGTACTTCCTGCCCAGCGCACAGATGTCCGCCCGCTCCCGCAGGTCGCGGCGCACCTTCTCCGAGGCCTCGGAGGCATCCGGGGCGGGCCTTCTGGGTGGTGCGGTCCTTCCGGCGGCCGGGCGGGCGGGGGCGACCCGTCGGTCGCGGACGTCGGACGGCGCGGTCCTCTCCGGTACGGGCGCGGGTGCGGCGGGGGTGGCGCGCTGCGAGGGGGGCGCGGGCGGCTCCGTCGGCCGGGACGGAGCGATCATTTCCAGGGCCTCGCGCGCCGGCGCCTGAACGACCTGTGTCCGTGCCCTGCCGTCCAGGTGCGGCGCCGCCGGGTGGGACACGCCTGCCGGCGGGCCGGCCACGGGGGGACGCTGGACCGTCACGCAGCCCGCGAGAGCCGTGACCGCCACGGTCATCAGAAGCGTTGCAGTGGTCGTCTTTCGATGCACTCGCGTCACTCTGCTGGCTTTGACCGTCCGGGGGACGGTGGACTGGCGGAGGATCCCCCGCACGGGTGATCTCCGCCCCCTTTCGGGGGGTCGCGGGCGTGCCGGGGATGACGTCAGTCGCCGGTGGTGCCGTCGAGACGCTCGCGGATCAGATCGGCGTGGCCGTTGTGACGGGCGTACTCCTCGATCATGTGGATGTGGATCCAGCGCAGGTTGAACTGCTCGCCGCTGCGGTGCCTGCCCTTGGCCAGGTCGTCCAGTGAGACGCCGGCCGAGTTGCGCCGGGCGACGTCGATCTCGGTCTGCCAGGTGGCGTAAACCTCCTGCCAGGTGTCCGCCTCGGTGGGGTGGAAAACGCCGTCCGGGTCGGCCTCGCTGCAGTAGATCGGGCCGGGGTCGTCCGCCGCGAGCACCTTGCGGTACCAGTGGCGCTCCACCTCCGCCATGTGCCGTACCAGCCCCATCAGGGACAGGTCGGACGGCGGCACCGAGGCGGTGCGCAGTTGCTCGTCGGTCAGGCCCTCGCACTTGTGGGCGAGGGTCTGGCGGTGGTACTCGAGCCAGTCCTCCAGCATGGGGCGTTCGTCGGCGGTGGTGGCGGGTTCACGGCGCTCGGTTGTCATGGGCGCATCCTTTCCTGCGGGCGCCGCGCCGCGCCACACGTTTTCAGGCGGCGAGCATCCCGTGCAGCAGTTCCCGCAGGTCCGCCCGGACCTCGTCCAGGGTCGGCACGCGCGCGCTGAAGGACCCGGCCACGCAGGAGAACATCAGTCCGTCGGCCCAGGCGATCAGCGACAGCGCGTGCCGGTCCGGGGAGGTGGAGCCGAGCCCGACGACCAGGCCGGTGAGCTGGTCGCGGAACCGGGCGCCGGCCGCGTCGAAGTGGGCTCGCAGCTCGGGGCGGCGGGTCGCTTCCAGGGCCAGTTCGTAGCGGGCGAGGGTCAGTTCGCGATGACGCGTCAGGGCGCGGTGGGTGGCCAGCGCCATCGCGTCCAGCAACGAGTCGGTCCCGGCCCGCGGGTCCGGCATCTCGTGCAGTGCGAGGACGCGTGCCTCCCGCTCGGCGAGCCGCCGTACCGCCAGCTCCAGCAGCGCCTGCCGGGTGCGCGCCACGTTCGAGGTGGAGCCCTGGGGCAGTCCGGCCGCCTGGTCGACCGCACGGTGGGTGAGGCCGCGCATCCCGCGCTCGGCGAGCAGGGCGAGAGCGGAGTCGGCGACGAGGTCGGCGCGGGAGGCGCCTGCGGTGCGTACGGACATGAGGGTCAAGCTACCCTCGGCACTACAGCCGTAGTACAGTCGGCCCCGGGATGACTACAGCTGTAGTCATCGGGGTCTTGAAGCCGACAGGCCGACAGCCCGAGGAGCAGCGGAACCGAGGAGGAGCCGTGGCACAGGTGATGGGGAAAGCCGTAGTGATCGGCGGTGGGATCGGCGGCCTGACCGCGGCGGCCGCCCTGCACCGGCGCGGGGTGAAGGTGACCGTGTTGGAACGGGCCGGCTCACTCGAGCCGGTCGGCGCGGCCATCTCCCTCGCCCCCAACGCGCTGCGCGGGCTGGACGTCATCGGACTCGGCGACGGCGTCCGGGCGCTGTCCGCCTGGCAGGGCGACGGGGGCCTGCGCGCACCCGGCGGGCGTTGGCTCTCCCGGACCGGCGCGGCGGCCGCCACCGAGCGCTTCGGCGGGCCCCTCGTCCTGCTCCACCGCGCCACCCTCATCGACCGGTTGGCCGGGCTGCTCCCACCGGACACCGTCCGCACGGCCACCGCCGCGCACCTCCTCGATCCGGGCGACCCCGGCGACTCCGCCCGGCCCGCCCGCGTGAGCACCCCCGACGGCGAGCTGGAGGCCGACCTGGTGGTGGCCGCCGACGGTGTCCACTCCGCCGTACGCCGCCTGCTCTTCCCGGACCATCCCGGGGCCGTGTACGCCGGCTTCACCACCTGGCGGACGGTGATCCCGCTGCCCGGCGTGCGGTTCGCCTCCCACGAGACCTGGGGCCGGGGCTGCCTGTGGGGCACCCATCCGCTCAAGGACGGCCTCGTCTACGCGTACGCCGCGGCCCTGGCCCCCGCCGGGCAGCACGCCCCCGACGACGAGCGCGCCGAACTGCTGCGCCGCTACGGCGACTGGCACGCCCCGATCCCCGCCGTACTGGCCGCCGTCCGCCCCGAGGACGTGCTGCGGCACGACGTCCACCACATCACCGAGCCGCTGCCCGCCTACCACCACGGCCGGGTCGCCCTGGTCGGCGACGCCGCGCACGCCATGCCCCCCACCCTCGGCCAGGGCGGCAACCAGGCCGTCGAGGACGCGGTCACCCTCGCTCACCACTCCGGTGACCTGCCCGCCTACACCGCCGCCCGGCTGCCCCGTACCACCGCCATCGCCCGCCGGGCGGTGCGGGCGGCCTGCCTGAACATGATGACCAACCGCGCCGGGATCGCCGTACGCGACACCGTGATCGCCGCGCTGTCGAAGGCCGGACCGGCGCTGCTCCTGCGGAGCTTCGACGACATCGCCGCCTGGCGGCCCCCGGCGGCGGACGCCGTATCCTTTCCGGCGTCCTTTCCGACAGATGAGGACGGAGCCCGCGCCGCGGGCGACAACCGGAACCGGGACCGAGGCCGGACCGCGGACCGGATCCGCGACGGACAACCGCTGGAGGAGAACACCCCGTGAAGGTCGGCTGCATCGGACTCGGCGACATCGCGCAGAAGGCGTACCTCCCGGTGCTCGCCACCCGGCCCGGCGTGGAGCTGCACCTGCAGACCCGCACGCCCGCGACACTCACCCGGGTCGCCGACGGCCTCCACCTGCCGCGCGGACAGCGGCACGCCGACCTCGACGCCCTGCTCGCCCAGGATCTCGACGCCGCCTTCGTGCACGCCCCGACCCAGGTCCACCCGGAGATCGTGACCCGGCTGCTCGAGGCGGGCGTACCGACCTACGTCGACAAGCCACTCGCCTACGAACTCGCCGACTCCGCGCGGCTCGTGTCCCTCGCCGAGAAACGGAACACCAGCCTCGCCGTCGGCTTCAACCGGCGCTTCGCCCCGGGCTACGCGCAGTGCGCCGACCACCCGCGTGAGCTGATCCTGCTGCAGAAGAACCGGATCGGGTTGCCGGAGGAGCCGCGCACGATGATCCTCGACGACTTCATCCACGTCGTCGACACCCTGCGCTTCCTTGTTCCCGGGCCGATCGACGACGTGACCGTGCGGGCCCGCACCGGGGGCGGACTGCTGCACCACGTGGTGCTCCAGCTCGCCGGGGACGGATTCACCGCGCTCGGCGTGATGAACAGGCTCAGCGGTTCGGCCGAGGAGATCCTCGAGGTCTCCGGCCAGGACAGCAAGCGGCAGGTGGTCAACCTGGCCGAGGTCATCGACCACAAGGGCCAGCCCACCGTCCGGCGGCGCGGGGACTGGGTGCCGGTGGCCCGGCAGCGCGGCATCGAACAGGCGGTGCTCGCCTTCCTCGACGCGGTGGGCGAGGGCAGGACGCTCAGCGCCCGGGACGCGCTGGCGACCCATGAGCTGTGTGAGCGTGTGGTGCGTGCGGTGCGGGAGCGGGCCGCCGCCTGAGCCGCAGGGTCCGTATGCCCTCGGCCGCTCCCCAGACGCCCAGCACCAGCAGCGCCGCCTGCGGCGGCCAGTCGCCGAAGCGGACGTAGGGCGTGGTGCCGTGGGAGAGCGGGACGTCGTACACCTGCGCCGCGCTCGCGTCCGTGCCGAGCCACGGGCCCACGCGCGCGCCGTCCGGGCCGTGGACGGCGGACACACCGGTCAGCGTCGCGTGCACCATCGGGCGGCCGGTCTCGGCGGCGCGCAGCGCGGCGAGCGAGGCGTGCTGCCCGGGTGCCCAGCTCTGCTGGAACGTCGACGTCGACGACTGGGCGAGCAGCACATCGGCGCCGTCCCCGGCCAGGTGCCGGCTCATGTCCGGGAAGGCGGACTCGAAGCAGACCATGGGGCCGATCCGCAGCCCGCTCCCCGCGTTCATCAGCACCTGCTCCGAACCGCGCCTGCGGTCCTCGCCCGCCGCCTCGCCGACGGAGGTGGCCCAGCCCAGCAGGGAACGGGCCGGGACGTACTCCCCGAACGGAACCAGCCGCATCTTGTCGTACCGGTCACCGGTGAGTCCGTCCGGGCCGACCAGCACCGAACTCTTGTGGATGCCGGGCTGGTCGGAGCGCCGAGCGTCCACGTTGACCAGGAGCTCGGCGCCCGTCGCACGCGACAGCGCGGCAAGACGTCGCGCCAGGTCGGGCCGGACACCGAGGTCGAAACCGACGCTGCTCTCACCCCAGACGACCAGGTCGACGTCCCGGCCGGCGAGCTCCCGGGTGAGCCGCTCCTCGCGGTCGAAGCGCCGGTCCGCACTGTCCGGCCCGGAGACGACCCCCGGCTGGACGACCGCGATCCTGGCCCGGCCGTCGGCGTCCGGGAGGGGCATCCCCGCCCACGCGGCGGAGGTGACCACGCCCGTGGCGACCAGACCGGCCACGGCAGGCACCCGGGCCTGCCGCACCACGAGGAGCACGGCCACGGCCACGTTCAGCACCACCAGCAGAAAACTGAGCAGCCAGGTCCCGCCGACCGACGCCAGCCGCAGCGCCGCGCCCACCTGCCACTGACTCGCACCGAGCAGGCCCCAGGGGCCGCCCAGCGCCTCCCAGGAGCGCACCAGCTCGACGGCCAGCCAGCCCGAGGGCAGCACGACCAGCGCGGCCCCGACCCTCCCCCGCGACGGCACCCCGCCCAGCAGCCGTCGCACCAGCCACCCCCAGGGCGCCCACAGCGCGCCCAACAGGGCCGCGAGGACGAACGTGAACACATGCAGGTTCGGCAGCAGCCAGTGGTGCATCGCGAACATGAAACCGAACCCGCCCCACCAGCCGTCGTACGCGGCGCGGCGGCCCGTGGGCGCGGAACGCGCCAGCAGAATCCAGGGCACCAGCGCGACGTGGGCGAACCACCACAGGGACGGGGCGGGGAAGGCGAGGACGGGTAGGGCTCCCGCGCCCGCGGCGACGACCGAGCGCCGCCACGGGGAGACGAGCCAGTGGCCGGACGACTTCAACGGCGCCTCCCTGTCCCGCGTGTGCCTCCAGTGTGCGCCCCGGGCAAGATCCGGGACAGGGCGCGTCGGGCTCAGCGGACCACAGGTGCCGTCGGCCGACCGGGTGGGCGCCGCCATTTCTCCCGCACGACCACCTCGTGCAACCGCCGGCCGTCGTCCGTGCGCAGCATCGCGAACGCGTATCGCCCCCCGCACACGAAGTCCGGCGCGGCCGGCCCGCCGTCGGCCCCCGCCGTGCCCATCGGACTGACGTAGTCGGCCCGCACCCGAGCCGTGTCGCCGGTGTCCCGCTCCCATACCCCGAGGCGCAGTACTCGGTGACGACCCCCGCCAACGGCCAGTCGGCCGGCCGGTCCCTCACGGTCGCAAGCTCCGCACGCTGCGTCATCGGCTGTTTCCAACGGCTTGGCCGAGGCCGGCCCGGAACCAAGGGGCGTGCGCGGATATTCGTATCCCCACGAGGAGGTTCCCGCGGTCTGGGAGCCTGGGGATCTTCGATTCGGGCTCCAGGCCAGGAGGGCTTCATGAAACGTCTCGTCACCGTGGTCACCGGTGGTAGCCGGGGGATCGGGGCCGCGACCTGTCTGCGGCTCGCGGGGGAGGGGCACGACGTGGTGGTGGGTTATGTGCGGGACGCCTCGGCCGCGGAGAGCGTGGCCGCCGGGGTGCGGGCGGCCGGCGCACGGGCCGTCACCGTGCGGGGGGACACCGCCGACGAGGGGGACGTCGACCGCCTCTTCGACGTGGCGGAGCGGGAACTGGGGCCGGTCACGGGGCTGGTGAACAACGCCGCGGTGACCGGGCCGCTGGGGCGGTTCACCGAGGTCGACACCGCGACCATGCGCCGGGTCGTCGACGTCAACCTCATGGGGACACTGCTGTGTTCGCGTCGCGCCGCACAGCTGATGACGTCCCGGGGCGAGGGGGTGATCGTGAACATCTCGTCGGGGGCCGCCACCCTCGGCAGCCCCGGCGAGTACGTCCACTACGCGGCGACCAAGGCCGCCGTCGACGCCCTCACGGTCGGGCTGGCGAAGGAACTCGGTCCGGTCGGCATTCGTGTCAACGCGGTCGCCCCGGGCGTGATCGACACGGACATGCACGCCGCCATGGGCGCCCCGGACCGGGCGTGGGAGGTCGCGGCCGCGGTCCCGCTGCGCCGCCCGGGGCGGGCCGAGGAGATCGCCGCGGCGGTCGCCTGGCTGATGTCGCCGGATGCCTCATACACGACGGGGGCGGTGCTGCGGGTGGCGGGCGGGCGCTGAAGCGCGCGTTCCGGTGAGCGGGTGGTGGTGGGGGCGGCGGCGAGGGCTCAGGCCGCCTTGACGACCTGGCCTCGGATCGCCGCCGCCCACTCGACCACCAGGAGCTCGTACTCCGCGCGCTCCTGCGCCGACAGGGATCCGCCCGCGCGCAGCCAGAGTGCTCGGATGTGCTCGTTGACCTCAGCGGCAGACCGCACGGAACCAGGGGTCATGGAATCGGGGGACATGCCGACCAGCCTAGGGCCACGCACTGACAGCGCGCTACCGGACGGCTACCCGTCCCGTATGGGTTCGGTCACGTCCCCCGTGAGGGCCCTCAGCCCGACGACTCCGCCGCGTGCGGGCTCAGGACTCCCGTGGTCACCAGGACGATGATGACGACGCCGAGCGCGATGCGGTACCAGACGAACGGCATGAAGCTCTTGGTGGAGATGAACTTCATGAACCACGCGATCACCGCGTACCCGACCGCGAAGGCGACGACCGTCGCGAAGATCGTGGGGCCCCAGGTGACGTGACCGCCGTCGGTGGCGTCCTTCAGTTCGTAGAGTCCGGAGGCGAGCACCGCGGGAATCGCGAGCAGGAAGGAGTAGCGGGCCGCGGCCTCACGCCGGTATCCCATGAACAGGCCGCCGCTGATGGTGGCGCCGGATCGGGAGACACCCGGGATGAGCGCCAGGGCCTGGCAGAACCCGTAGATCAGGCCGTCCTTGACGGTCAGGTCCTTGAGTTCCTTGCCCTGCTTGGGAGTGCGGTGCCGGCCGCCGCTCTCGTCCCGCGCCGCCAGCCGGTCGGCGACACCGAGGACGATGCCCATGACGATGAGCATGGTCGCGGTGAGCCGCAGGTCGCGGAACGGCCCTTCGATCTGGTCCTTCAGCGTCAGGCCGAGAACACCGATCGGGAGCGAGCCGACGATGACCAGCCAGCCCATCCGCGCGTCGTGGTCCCGACGCATCTCCTTGTCGGTGAGCGAGCGGGTCCAAGCCGACAGGATCCGCCCGATGTCCTTGCGGAAGTAGATGAGCACGGCTGCTTCCGTACCGATCTGGGTGATCGCGGTGAAGGCCGCGCCCGGGTCCTCCCAGCCGGAGAAGGCCGCGGTCAGCCGCAGATGCGCGCTGGAGGAGATGGGGAGGAACTCGGTCAGCCCCTGGACGAGTCCGAGGATGAGAGATTCAAACCAAGACATGAGGCAGCGGTGTCCAAGTGCCGATCGTGGGAAGGGACGACAGGCACGCCGAAGCACGGTGTGCGGTGATCAGGCGTGCCGGGGTCGAAGCGTAGCGCCCCAAGATGACGAACCCGACGCCAGGTGCCGCACGGGCCTTCGACCCCTGAAGCCGACGCGATGGTGCCGAAACGGCCATGGCGTGGTGGCGGCGGATCCTCCCGGAGCGCCGGAGGCGTCAACGGCCGCGCAGTTGGCGCCGCTTGCGCCACGCGATCACCACGCCCAGCAGGCCCGGCACGGTGATGCAGGCCAGCGCGATCAGGAAGGCGGGGGACGTCGGTGCCGAGGCGCGGGCGCCGGCGACGGCGTAGGCGGCGGTGTTCGGGATCGAGCCGAGCCCCGTCGCCAGCAGGAACGGCAGCAGGCCCATCCGGGAGACGGCGGCGCAGTAGTTCGAGGCGGCGAACGGCAGCCCCGGGAAGAGCCGAGCCGCCAGCATCGAGCGGAAGCCGTGCCGGCTCAGCTGGTCGTCGGCCGCCTTCAGCCAGCGCCCCCGCAGGAGCGGGCGCAGTGCGTCCTGGCCGAGTGCACGGCCGAGGCAGAAGGCCAGCCCGGCGCCGAGCACCGTGCCGGACAGGGCGGCACCGAGCCCCAACTGGCTGCCGAACAGCGCGCCCGCGGCGAGGTTCAGCAGCGGGCGCGGCACGAACGCCACCGTGCACACCCCGTAGGCCACCGCGTACGCCACGACCGCCGCGGCTCCGCCGAGCTGCGGCGGCCAGCCGTCGGTCAGCAGCTTCTGCGGCTCCAGGAGCAGCATCGCCGAGGCCGCGGAGGCGAGCAGCACGACCAGCAGGGACAGCCGTGACCAGGGCGACAGCAGGGCTCTGGCGCAGCGGGCGGTGAGACCCGTGGCGGGCACGGGCGGGAGCACGGACGCCGACGCGGGGACGGAGACGGCGGCGGTGAGTTCCGTGGCGACGGCCCGGGGAGAGGCCGTCGCGGTGCCCCCAGAGCGGTTGGTGGCATCGAGCATTCGGTGACAGTAACCGACGAATATGTCCGGTCGCCGTAGTGTGCGTCTCATGAGCGTCACAGCGGCCGGAACGCCGGGGGTGCCGGGCAGCGGGCTCGCCGGCACCGTGCTGGACCGGCTCACCGCCACCTACGGGGCGGCGGCCGATCCGGAACGGGCCGTCGCCATGCGGGCGTACATGAAGGACGTGGCTCCCTTCCTGGGCCTGGCCACCCCGGTCCGCCGCGCCCTGTCCCGCACCGTGCTGGAGGGCCTGCCCCGACCCGACGAGGCCGACTGCGCCGCGATCGCCCTGCGCTGCTGGGAACTGCCCGAGCGCGAGTACGGTACTTCGCCGTGGACCTGCTGCGCCGCCACGCGCGCCACTGCTCCTCCGGGTTCCTGCCCGTCGTCCGGCACCTCGTCACCACCGTCCCGTGGTGGGACACCGTCGACCTGCTCGCCGCCCACGTCGTCGGCACGCTGGTCGCGGCCGACCCCGCACTCACGACGGACATGGACGACTGGATCGGCGGCGACGACCTGTGGCTCGTCCGTACCGCCCTGCTCCACCAGCTGCGCTTCAAGGAGCGCACCGACACCGGGCGCCTCTTCGGGTACTGCCTGCGCCACTCCGGCCACCAGGACTTCTTCGTCCGCAAGGCGATCGGCTGGTGCCTGCGCGAGTACGCCAAGACCGACCCGGACGCCGTACGGGCCTTCCTGGCGCGCGAGCAGGAGCGGTTCGCGCCGCTGTCCGTACGCGAGGCACTGAGGACTCCGAACAACACCGCCGTGTGACCGCCCGGCTTCCGTGACCTCGCGGAAAACCATTCGACGCGGGGCGGGTCGTCGGCAATGATCGACGCCATGTTCCGGTACGCCTTCCACCTCGCAGCATCCGCGGTCGCGGATGCCCCGGAGGCTGCCGTTCCCGCTTTCCCCGCCGCTGTCGACGGCGCCCGAAGCTGACCCTCCCCGGATCGTCCGGCGGACCCCCAGGGGGAGGGTCGGCCAGGTTTCCGGGGTCCCGTACCGGCCGCGCGCCGATCCGCCGCGCGGCCGGGGCCGATCACGCATCACCATCGAGAGGCTTCGAGGTACCGCCATGTCCAAGACGGCGTACGTCCGCACCAAACCGCATCTGAACATCGGCACGATGGGCCATGTCGACCACGGCAAGACCACCCTGACCGCCGCCATCACCAAGGTCCTCGCCGAGCGCGGCTCCGGCGGTTTCGTCCCGTTCGACCGCATCGACCGGGCGCCGGAGGAGGCCGCGCGGGGCATCACCATCAACATCGCGCACGTCGAGTACGAGACCGACACCCGGCACTACGCGCACGTCGACATGCCCGGCCACGCCGACTACGTCAAGAACATGGTCACCGGAGCCGCGCAGCTCGACGGGGCGATCCTCGTCGTCTCCGCGCTCGACGGGATCATGCCGCAGACCGCCGAACACGTCCTGCTCGCCCGCCAGGTGGGCGTCGACCACATCGTGGTCGCGATCAACAAGGCCGACGCCGTCGAGGACGGCGAGGACACCGTGCTGACCGACCTGGTCGAGCTGGAGGTCCGCGAACTGCTCTCCGCGCACGGCTACGGCGGTGACTCCGCGCCCGTCGTACGGGTTTCGGGACTCAGGGCGCTGGAGGGCGACCCGCGCTGGACGGCGTCGATCGACGCGCTGCTCGACGCGGTGGACACCTATGTGCCCATGCCCGAGCGGTACGTGGACGCGCCGTTCCTGCTGCCGGTGGAGAACGTGCTCACCATCACCGGCCGGGGGACCGTGGTCACCGGCGCGGTGGAGCGCGGCACGATCCGCCTCGGCGACCGCGTCGAGGTGCTCGGCGCCGGGCTGGAGTCGGTGGTCACCGGCCTGGAGACCTTCGGCAAGCCGATGGAGGAGGCGCAGGCCGGGGACAACGTGGCGTTGCTGCTGCGCGGGGTGCCGCGGGACGCGGTGCGACGCGGGCACGTGGTGGCCGCCCCGGGCAGCGTGGTGCCCGGCGGGAGCTTCACGGCGCGGGTGTACGTGCTGTCGGCCCGGGAGGGCGGCCGTACGACACCGGTGGCGACCGGGTACCGGCCGCAGTTCTACATCCGCACCGCGGACGTCGTCGGCGACGTCGACCTCGGCGAGGTGGCGGTCGCCCGGCCCGGCGACACGGTGACGATGACCGTGCGGCTGGGGCGCGAGGTGCCGCTGGAGCCGGGGCTCGGCTTCGCGATCCGCGAGGGCGGTCGCACGGTCGGCGCCGGGACGGTGACGACCGTCGGCTGAACGACGGGCGGCGACGGCCGTTCGAGAGGCGGTGCCGGGTGCCCGCCCCACCCCGCGCACGGGGTGGGGCGGGCACCCGACCGGTGTCACGACGGCACAATGGGGGACTGTGAACGAGCCGATACCCGTGACCCGTGCCGTCGGTCACGGCACCGCGAAGCTGATGCCCGACATCGACCGTGAGCGGGCCTGGCTGCTGACGGTCGACGGGGCGCCGCAGTCGTACGTCGACCTGGACGATCCGGCTCATCTGGAGTTCGAGTACGTCCGGCGGCTCGGGCACGTCCTGGACACCCTCGCCGAGCCGGGGCACCCGCTGGACGCGATCCACCTCGGTGGCGGCGGGCTCACCCTGCCCCGTTACCTGGCCGCGACCCGCCCCGGCTCCCGGCAGGACGTCGTCGAGTTCGACGGGGAACTGCTGGACCTGGTCGCCGAGCAGTTGCCGCTGCCCGAGGGGGCGGACGTCACGCTGCACGCGGCGGACGCCCGCGTCTGGCTGGAGGCCGCTCCCGACGCCTCCGCGGACGTCCTCGTCGCCGACGTCTTCGGCGGTTCACGGGTCCCGGCGCACCTGACCTCCGTCGCCTACGCCCGGGAGGCAGCGCGCGTCCTGCGGGACGGCGGCGTCTACCTCGGCAACCTCGCCGACGCGGCCCCGTTCGCCTTTCTGCGCTCTCAACTGGCCACGCTCGGCACGGTCTTCGAGGAGCTGGTGCTGATCGCCGAGCCGGGAGTCCTGCGCGGGCGCCGCTTCGGCAACGCCGTACTGGCCGCCGCGCACCGCCCCCTCGACATCGCCGCCCTGGCCCGGCGCACCGCCGCCGACGTCTTCCCCGCCCGCGTCGAGCACGGCGCGGCCCTGCGGGACTTCACCGGCGGAGCGAGGCCGGTGCGGGACGAGGACGCCGTACCGTCACCCGAGCCCCCCGACGGCGCTTTCGGCATCGGCTGACTCGGTGCCCCGGACCGCCCCGGCGACGGGCACGGTCCGGCGGCGCAGGTTGCGCACGTCCGGCACGCACAGCACCGCCGCCGTGACCACGACGACCAGCGCCGCGCAGCCCCACAGCGCCTCCGTGCGGCCGAACGCCGACTCGGCGGGGCCCGCCAGCGCCATCGTGGCCGGCACCAGCGCCACCGAGCCGAACCAGTCGTAGGCCGACACCCGGGAGAGTTTCTCCTCCGGTATCTCCTGGTGCAGGGCCGTCATCCAGGAGACGCCGAACACCTCCACGGTCACCCCGGTCACGCACATCACCGCACACAGCACCGCCACCGGTACCGGAACGGCGAGCGCGGCGGACGGCAGGGCCAGCGGGAACACGCACAGGGTGCCGACGAACAGCAGGCGGCGCGGTTTCCAACGCGTCATCAGCAGCGCGCCCAGCACCGTGCCCCCGCCGAAGAAGGCCAGGGCCAGGCCCCACGGCGCGGCACCGCCCAGGTGGTCCCGGGCCACGAGCGGACCGTAGACCGCGTCGGCGGCACCGACGACCGCGTTGGCGATGGAGAACTGGACGACGATGCCCCACAGCCAGGGTCGGCCGGAGAACTCCCGCCACCCGTCCCGGAGGTCGGCGAGCAGACCGCCGCCCGGCGCACGCGGCGGGATGTGCTTCACGTCGAGGAAGGTGCGCAGCGCCGCCGCGACCGCGAAGGCGGCCGCGTCCGCCGCGAGCACCCAGCCCGGCCCCATCGCGGCGATCATGAGGCCGCCCAGAGCGGCGCCGCCGAGCGTCGCGCCCTGCATCGCCATCCGGAACACCGCGAACGCCCGGCCGGCCTGTTCGCCCTCGACCGAGGAGAGCAGCATGCCCTCGGCGGCGGGGCCGAAGAACGCCTGGCCGACTCCGCCCAGGCCGCTGAGCAGCATCATCTGCCACAGCTGGGCCTCACCGGCCAGGACGAGGGCCGCGAACGCGGCCTGCGAGAGGCAATTCAGGACATTGGCCGCGACCATCACATGGTGGCGCGGCAGCCGGTCCGCGACGGCACCGCCGATCAGCAGGAACAGCACCAGCGGCAGGGTGCGGGCGGCGGCCACCAGGCCCACGTCGCCGGCGTCCCCGCCCGCGGCCAGCACCGCGAACGCGGAGGCGATCAGCGCACCGTGACTGCCCAGGCTCGTCACCACCGCGGACGCGGTCAGCAGCGTGTAGTTGCGGCCCGCCCAGGCGGGACGGCGACGGGAATCGATGGTCGGCACACCGTGACTATCGCCGGGGGGCAGCCGACTTGCCAAATGTGCCGAGGGCCGCTCCGCCCGTTTCCCGCCGTCCGCCGTCCGCTACGACCCCGTCACGACTCGGTCGGCGGCTCCTCGGTGAGCCGCACCGTGCTGAGGATCTTCTGCACGGTCTCTTCCGGGATCTCGTCCTTGACGCCCTTGGCGCCGTACAGGTTCCAGGTGACGAAGTCCCCGGCACCGTTCTTGAACGCGAAGGTGATCGCCTTGCCCTCGCTGTCGCACTTGCCGTTCTGCGGCGTGCCCTCCGAGTGCGCGGTGGCGACGCTGCCCTTGAGGCCCGAGGCGGTCGTGTACGCCTTCGGCTTCTCCGTCTTCACGCTCTTCTTGTCGGGCTGGGTGTAACCGCCGAAGATCCACCACGGCACACGGGTCTCCGCCGCCATGTCAGTGGTCTTGGCGCCGTTCTCACCACGGGTTCCGGCGGTGACGAGGGAGGTGTCCTCCTTGCGGCCGTCCTTGTCGTCGTCGCTCGTGCACCACTTGGACTTCAGATAGGCCGGGGCGGTGACGGTGGTGCGGTCCGTCTCACCGTCCTCCTCCTCCCATTCGAAGCCCACGCTGGTGTCGGGGTTCTCTATCTCCCAGTCGGCCGGAACGTCGAACTTGGTGCCGAAACGGGTGTTCGTGACGACCTGCCAGCCCGGAACGGTCGCCTTCTCCGCCTCACCGCCCCGCGGGTTGTCCTCGGAGCCGGATTCGGATGTGCTCGGCTCCGCGGACGCGCTCACGGACGGCTTCTCGTCCTTCTTGTCGGCCGTGTCGTCCTTGTCGCCGCCCAGCACCAGGAAACCGGTGACGCCGGCGGCCACGACGACAGCCGTCGCCGCCACGACGGCCACCAGCTTCGTCCGGTTCCCGCCGCCCCCGCCCTGCGGCGGCCGGGGCATGCCCACAGTGGCCGGCGTCCCCCACTGCTGCTGTGCGTAGGGGTTGGGTTGCTGGACACCGGGCTGCTGATACGGATTCGGCTGCTGGTATCCCGGCTGCTGATACGGATTGTTCGACTGCGGGTTCTGCTCGCCCCCGGGCGGCTGGTTTCCTGGCCACATGGTCAGCCACCCTAGTCCTGCCAGGGAAACGATCAGGTCACTGTCCTTTGGCAGGGACGTAGCAGCCAGGGGGTGAGCGCCGCGCGGCGGGCCGCCGGTGCGGGCCGTCGGAGAGCGGGGGCAGAGCCTGGTCAGCATGTTCTACTCGTGGGTAACATGCGGCCATGAGCCAAGACCAGATGACCATCGGCGAGATGCTCGCCGCCACGGTGCCCATGGCCCGGACCCTCAACCTCGAGTTCCTGGAGACCACTTCGGAACGGGCCGTGGTGTCCCTGCCGGACCAGGGCGACTACCACAACCACGTGGGCGGCCCGCACGCCGGTGCCATGTTCACCCTCGGTGAGTCGGCGAGCGGCGCCATCGTGCTCGCCGCCTTCGGGGACCAGCTCGCGCGAGCCGTACCACTGGCGGTCCGCGCCGAGATCGCCTACAAGAAGCTGGCGATGGGCCCGGTCACCGCCACCGCGACCCTCGGCCGCCCGGCCGCCGAGGTCGTGGCGGAACTGGACGAGGGCCGGCGTCCCGAGTTCCCGGTGTCGGTCGCCATCCGGCGCGAGGACGGCGCCGTGACCGGGGAGATGACGGTCGTCTGGACCCTCCGGCCCAACGGCTGACCAAGGTGGCGGGCGGCGGTGGCGGGTTCGGTTCAGACGCCGCTGCCCGCCCCGTAAGGGCCGTACAGGTCCAGCAGCCGGATCCGGGCGGCGTGCAGCCGGTGGGCGACCACGTTGCCCACCCACCGGGAGAGGTCCCGCCCGAGGGCCGGCTCCTCCTCGCTCAGCGCGTGGACCGCCGCGGCGTCGAACTCGTAGGCCCGCACCGGAGTGGCCGCCTCGGCGCCCAGATGCCAGACGTGCGGGCTGTACAGCCAGGACCAGCCGACGAGTTCGTTGTGGCCGAGACGTTCGATGACGGCGGCCCGGCGGCCGGGCACGTGCATGTCGAGTTCGACGGTGCCGGTACGGACCACCCAGAACCGGTCCGCGTGGCCACCCTCCTCGAACAGCCGGGCCCCTTGCGGGAAGGACACCTCCCGAGCGGTCTGCAGGAGTTTCACCCGGTGCTCGGCGGGCAGAGCGCGCGGCATGCTGGGGGACGGGGGAGCGAACATCGCGGGCCTCCCATACGGGGTGCGGGAACTGCCGTTGTGATCCCAGCCTCCTGCGGAACCCCGTCCGTGGCCATGGGCCGTACGGCCCTGATGCTTCACGTCCGTCCCGTGCGAGGCCGCTCCCGCACGCCGATGGGATCCGGTGGCCCGGCCGCTCGCTTCTCCGTGGGACGGGACCTTCGGCACCCGTGGGGGACCTGCGGTCCCTGTCGTCGGGCTATTCTCCCGCCCGACGCTGTGGATGATCCACCGACAACAGGAGGCGCACGTCATGTCCCGCACCATCACGGTCGGCTTCGACGGTTCGGCCGAGAGCCGGGCCGCGGCCGAATGGGCGGCCCGCGAGGCGAAGCTCCGTGGTCTGCCGCTGCGGCTGCTCGAGGTCCGCGAGCCCCTTCCGGAGCCTGTGGCCCGGGCACCGTTCCTCGGTGCGGAGAGTTCCTCCGCCGCCGACTGGGACAGTGCGCGGCGTGAGGCCGCCGAGGGGTTGCGGCTGCGCCACCCCGGCATCGAGGTCGCCGCGGAGCAGGCCGCCGGCCGGCCCCACGAGGTGCTCGCCGAGGCGGCCGAGGACGCCGAACTGCTCGTGCTGGGCTCCCGGGGGATGGGCGCCCTCGCCGGATTCCTGGTCGGCTCCGTCGGTCTCGCCGTCGTGGCCCGTGCCGAGCGGCCCGTCGTCCTGGTCCGCGCCGGGGAGCAGGCCGCCGACGAGCACGAGCCGGACCCCACGGGCATCCCGTCCGCCGCGACCCGCTACCGGCCGGTCCTCCTCGGCGTGGACGCCGACCGGCCCGACGACGCGGTGATCCGGTTCGCGTTCGCCGAGGCGGCCCGCCGGGGCACCGGCCTGCGCGTCGTGCACGGCTGGAACCTGCCGTCGTACTACGTCCACGGGCTGCCGGCCGACCCGGACACGTACCAGAAGGTCAGCGCGGAGCAGGCCGCGACGCTGACGAAGGCGCTCGTCCCCTGGCGAGCGGAGTTCGGGGACGTCGAGGTGACGGAGGAGTCCTTCGGCGGCAGCCCGTCCATCCGGCTGATCGAGGCGTCCCGGGAGTCCTCGCTCGTCGTGGTCGGGCGCCGCGTCCGCCGGAACCCGTTCGGCATCCGCGTCGGACCCATCGCGCACGCCGTGCTGCACCACTCCGCGGCGCCCGTCGCCGTCGTCGCGCACGACTGATCCGGCAGAAGGCGGGATCGGGGAGGGCACACCGTCCGACGCGCACGGGCGCCGGACGGTGCCCCGGTCCCGCCCTAGGGCGTGCCGTGCGCGTCGCGGTGCGCCTTCGCCAGTTCCGCGTACCTCGTCCCGTTGAGCGTCAGTCCCGCACGCTCCTCCTCCGTGAGCTCCCGCCGGACCTTCGCCGGGACCCCCGCGACGAGGGAGCCCGGCGGCACCTCCATGCCCTGCGGCACCAGCGCCTGTGCGGCCACCAGGGAACCGGCGCCGATCACCGCGCCGTTGAGCACCGTGGCGCCCATGCCGATCAGGCAGTCGTCCCCGACCGTCGCCCCGTGCACCACGGCGTTGTGCCCGATGGAGACCCGCTCGCCGACGGTGACGGGGAAGCCGGGGTCGGCGTGCAGCGTGCAGTTGTCCTGGACGTTGCTGCTCGCGCCGACGGAGACGCTCTCCACGTCACCGCGCAGGACCGCGCCGTACCAGACACTGGTGCCCGCCCGCAGTGTCACGTCCCCGATCACCGTGGCGGTGGGTGCCACGAAGGCCTCCTGGTCCACCTGCGGCTCCCTGCCGCCGATACCGGTGATCAGTGCCCTGTGCGTCATCGTCGCCTCCTGGTCGGGTTGATGTCAGGCACCGTACGCCGGCACGGTGGGGTGAAGATCACAGGGCGTCCGGCTCTTCGGCGGCGCGCCCGCCGACTACGGTGAGCGGGTGCCGAAGAGCAGGAACACGTTCTCGTCCTGGCTGCGCCGCCTCGCGCAGCGCGCCGTCCACGCCGGCTGGGCGTGGGCGCAGCGCACGGGCTCGGTGACCGCCGAACACCCCGGCCGCTTCCGGTTCGGCGCGATGGGAACGGGCACCAGGCTGGCCTTCCCGCTCGGCACCGTCTTCGGTGAGCCCTGGATCCATCTCGGCGCCCACTGCATCATCGGCGAACAGGTCACCCTCACCGCCGGCCTGATGCCCGGTCTGGAGCTGGGCCCCGCCCCGATCCTGCGCCTCGGTGACGGCGTCGTCCTGGGCCGCGGCAGCCATGTCATCGCCGACACCACCGTCACCATCGGCAGCGACTGCTACTTCGGGCCGTACGTCTACATCACGTCCACCAACCACTCCTACGACGACCCCCACGAGCCCATCGGCAAGCAGTGGCCGCGGATGGACCCGGTGGAGATCGGTCCCGGCTGCTGGGTCGGCACCGGGGCGGTGATCCTGCCGGGCGCGCGGATCGGGCGGAACGTGGTGGTGGCCGCGGGCGCGGTGGTCCGGGGCACGGTGCCCGACCACGCCGTGGTCGCGGGCGCCCCGGCCCGCGTCGTACGCCGCTGGACTCCGGCCGACGGATGGCAGCCGCCGCTGCGCACTCCGGCGCCGGTGCCGATCCCGGAGGGCATCACCCCGGAGCAACTGCGGGCGCTGGCGACACTGGACGCCGAGGACGCCGAGGATCCAGCCCGGCTGGTCGAGCTGGAGCCCGAGAGCTGACCCCCGCCCCCAGCGGGCCGGTGGCCAGGGCGAAGGCCGCTGCCGCGGCGAGGCGCGCAGTACAGTTCGGTGGACGATCGGGTGCACCGCACCGCAGTCGAACGAGTGGAACGCTGTCATCCGGAATATTGGACGGAACGTGTCGGATCTCGACCTGCTGACCCAGTCGCTGGCGCGCAACGTCAAGCGCTGGCGCACCGAGCGGGCCTTCACCCTGGACGCGCTCGCGGCGCGGGCCGGAGTGAGCCGCGGCATGCTCATCCAGATCGAACAGGCCCGCACCAACCCGAGCATCGGCACCGTCGTCAAGATCGGCGACGCGCTCGGCGTCAGCATCACCACCCTGCTCGACTACGAGCGGGGCCCCAGGGTCCGCATCGTCCCCGCCGACCGGGCCGTACGGCTCTGGCACACCGAGGCCGGCAGCTGGAACCGGCTGCTCGCGGGCACCGAGGCCCCCGGACCGGTGGAGATGTGGGACTGGCGTCTCATGCCGGGCGAGAGCAGCGACTCCGACCCGCACCCGGTCGGCACGGTCGAGCTGATCCACGTCACGGCCGGGCAGCTGACGCTCACCGTCGACGGCACGGAGCACCGCGTCCCGGCCGGTGCCAGCGCCTCCTTCGAGGCCGACACCCCGCACACCTACGGCAACCAGGGCGACGAACCCATGGAGATGGTCATGGCGGTCTCGGTCCCGCCCGTGCGCTGAGACGCCCCACCGACGCCCGCCGAGCGGCTGTTACGGTGCCGCCATGCGCGCACCCATCGGCTCCTTCGGCCACGCCACCCCCGCCCCCGACTGCCTCGACCAGCTCACCGCGCCGGTCGCCGCGGCCGTCCGTGCCTGGAACGGCAGCGTCCCCGCCGAGCAGATCCTCTACGTCGACACGGACCCGCGCTGGGCCGACACCGCCGTCTTCGTGGAGCACTACGGCCAGGACCTGCTGGAGCGGTCGGCGAACTGCGTGGTGGTGGCGGGCAAGCGCGGCGGCGAAACCATCCTCGCCGCGTGCCTCGTCCTGTCCACCACCCGGGCCGACGTCAACGGAGTCGTGCGCCGCCGACTCGGCGCCCGCAAGGTGTCGTTCGCCCCGATGGACACGGCCACGGGGGAGAGCGGCATGGAGTACGGGGGCATCACCCCGATCGGGCTCCCGGCCGACTGGCCGGTGCTGGTGGACGCGGCCGTCGTCGACCTGCCGTACGTGCTGGTCGGCAGCGGGCGCCGCCAGGGCAAACTGCTCGTGCCGGGCAAGGCCTTCGCCGAACTGCCGGGTGCGGTCGTGCTGGAAGGCCTGGGAGTGGCCTGAGCGGGGCGCCGTGCCCGGCTCAGGCGGAGCAGGGGCGTGCCGGTCACGCCGTCGCGTGGTGGGCCAGGGGCAGGTGCGGGTCCCGCTCGCCGGGGACGGGTTGCGGGTCGGTGTGGACCAGGGCCGCGGTCAGCCGGGGCACGGCGTGCAGCAGGGCGTGCTCGGCGTCGACCGCGATGCGATGGGCCTCCCGTACCGGCGCCCCGCCGTCCACCACGACCGCCACCTCGGCGCGCAGCCGGTGCCCGATCCAGCGCAGCCTCAGCTCGCCCACGCCGCGTACCCCGGGGACCCGGGTCAGTGCCTGCTCCGCCCGGTCCACGAGCGTCGGGTCGACGGCGTCCATCACCCGCCGGAACACCTCCCGCGAGGCGTCCCGCAGCACCAGGGTGATCGCCGCGGTGATCGCCAGTCCCACGACGGGGTCCGCGAGCTGCCACCCCAGAGCCGATCCGGCGGCCCCCAGCAGCACGGCGAGTGAGGTGAACCCGTCCGTCCGGGCATGCAGTCCGTCGGCGACCAACGCGGCCGAGCCGATGGCACGGCCGACCCGGATGCGGTAGCGGGCCACCCACTCGTTGCCCGCGAATCCGACGAGTGCGGCCACGGCGACCGCCGGGACATGGTCCACGGGACGCGGTTCGAGCAGCCGGCCCACCGCCGTCCAGCCGGCGAACGCCGCGGAGGCGGCGATCGTCAGCACGATCGCGATGCCGGCCAGGTCCTCGGCCCGGCCGTAGCCGTAGGTGAAACGGCGGGTGGCGGCGCGCCGGCCCAGCACGAAGGCGAGGGCGAGCGGTACGGCGGTCAGCGCGTCCGCGGTGTTGTGCACCGTGTCGCCGAGCAGCGCGACCGAGCCCGAGGCGACCACCACGACCGCCTGGGCCAGCGCCGTCACGCCGAGCACCGCCAGCGAGATCCACAGTGCCCGCAGGCCGCGGGCCGAGGACTCGAGGGCGGAGTCGACCTTGTCGGCGGTCTCGTGGGAGTGCGGGGCGAGCAGGTGGCGGAGGCGACGGCGCGGGGACGTTCCGGGGTGCGGGTGCGGGTGCTCGTGCCGGAGGCTCACGTGGATCCCCTTCCGGTGGGCGGGGTGGACGGGGTGCCGCCCGGGGGACCATTATGTGCGTATGAGTGCACGCATGCACCTCTCACCTGCGCACGATGCGCACCCACGCACTCCCGGCGACCAGCAGTTCGCGCTCGCGGCGGAACTCCTCGCCCTGCTCGGTGACCGGACCCGGCTGACCCTGCTGCACGCCCTGGCCGGCGGCGAGGCCGACGTCAGCACGCTCACCGAGGTGTGCGGGGCGGCGCGCCCCGCGGTCAGCCAGCACCTGGCACGGCTGCGCCTCGCGGGGCTGGTGGGCACGCGGAAGGAGGGCCGCAGGGTGATCTACTCACTGCGTGACGGACATCTGCGCCGGCTGGTGGACGAGGCGCTGAACCTGGCCGACCACCGGACCGGCGACCCTCCCTCGCACGCCTGACGGCAGCAGCGGGTGCAGACGCCTCGTGCCGTGCACATCGGTCCGGGTCGGCGGGTTCCGCACCGGGCCCCGTCGTGCGGGGAAGGGGCACACTGGCAGGAGAGGGATGTGCATTGTGGCAGTGCATGTTCACTGGAGGTGATCCGGATGCCCAAGACCCGGTCGCATTCGCGGTACGCCCCGGACCGGGGCCTCACCACCCGCATGGTGACGACGATGTTCCTGATCGGACTGCTCTATGTCGTCTTCGTCGGAGTTCTGCTGGCCCTCCTGAAGAACGCGTGGCCCGTCATCCTGCTGATCGCGGGCATCCTGTTCGTCGCGCAGTTCTGGTTCAGTGACCGGATCGCGGCCTTCAGCATGGGCGCGCGCGAGGTCACCCCCGAGCAGGCTCCCGGGCTGCACGGCTCCGTGGACCGCATCTGCGCCCTCGCCGACATACCCAAGCCGCGGGTGGCTATCGCCGACAGCGACATACCGAACGCCTTCGCCACCGGCCGCAACGAGAGAACGGCCCTGGTATGCGTCACCACGGGTCTGCTCCGTCGCCTGGAACCGGAGGAACTGGAGGGCGTCCTCGCCCATGAGCTGTCGCACGTCGCCCATCGGGACGTCGCCGTGATGACCATCGCCTCGTTCCTCGGTGTCCTGGCCGGTGTCATGACGCGTACCGCGCTCTACACCGGGCTCGGCCGCACCAGCCGCGACAGCACCACCGCCCTCGTGGCACTCCTGATCCCCCTGGTCAGTGCCGTCGTGTACGTGATCAGCTTCCTGCTGACCCGGCTGCTGTCCCGCTACCGCGAACTGTCCGCCGACCGCTCCGCCGCGTTGCTCACCGGCCGCCCGTCCGTACTCGCGTCCGCGCTCACCAAGGTGACCGGCGAGATGGCGAGGATCCCGACGAAGGACCTTCGCCGGGCAGAGCCGTTCAACGCCTTCTGGTTCGCACCGGCCTTCTCCTCCCGGGAGAGCCTGAGCCGGCTGCTCTCCTCCCACCCCACCCTCGAACAGCGCCTCGACCAGCTCGGCCGGATCTCGGCCCAGCTCGGCCGGGCATGACGATGCATGGAGGTGCCGCGCCGTGGGACTCCTCGACGCCATCCTCGGCCGCAGCAAACCGGTGCGCCCGGACCTCGACCAGCTCTTCAGCCTGCCCGCGGCCGCGATCACCGTGCAGGCGGGGGCGGGGTTCACCCCGACCGGGACCGGATCGGTCTGCTTCGCGAGCGTGGAGGGCGGCGCCTTCGACCGGCTCCAGCAGGAGGTACGGGACCTGCTCGACGCCGACACCGGCCGGGGCGGCACGCCCGTCGAGTGCACCAAGGACGCGTACGGGTACACGTGGCTCCTCGTCCGTCAACCCGCCGACGACACTGCCTCACTGGTCAACGATCTGCACGCCGTCAACACGCTCCTCCAGGACGCGGGCTTCGGCCCGCAACTCCTCTGCTCCCTGATCGGGTTCCAGGCCACGCCGGACCACCGGGCCCTGGCGCTGGTCTATCTCTACAAGCGCGGCACCTTCTACCCGTTCGCGCCGCTCCCCGACGGCACGGAGCGGCGCGACAACGCGTTGGAACTCCAGATCAGGGCGCTCCTCGCGGACGACCTGCGCATCGAGGGCGATCTGGCCCGCTGGTTCCCGGTGTGGGGCGCCCCGGGGCTCGCGGGGCCCCGGCCCTGAAGTCTGCCGCCGGCCCGGCCCCGGCTAGCCCAGGCGCGGTATCTCGATCGCCGGGCAGCGGTCCATCACCATGTCCAGGCCCGCCGCGCGGGTCCGCTCGTAGGCCGCCTCGTCGATGACGTCCAGCTGGAACCACACCGCCTTGGCGCCCTTGGCGACGGCCTCGTCCGCGACCGCTCCGGCCAGGTCGCCGTTCACGAACACGTCGACGACGTCCACCTCGAAGGGGATGTCCGCGAGCGCGGCGTACCCCTGCTGGCCGTGCACCGTCTCGGCCTTCGGGTGCACCGGCACCACCCGCTTGCCGAAGCGCTGCAGCACCTGGGCGACGCCGTACGCCGCGCGCTGCCGGTTCGACGACAGGCCCACCACGGCCCAGGTGTCGCCCGTCTCGGACAGGATTCTGCGGACCGTGGCACTGTCACCGTACATGGACGCCTCCTGCGGATACGTGATCTCGATGCTGTGACAACCCCATGAGTGCCGCGGCTATTTCGCTTCGGCGAGCAGCGACCGGTGCCCTCCGCCGGGTGGTGGAGGCCGCCTGCCCGAAGCGACGTCCGTACCACGAACGATGTACGGCGTGCTCATGCGGAGTACGAGCAGGTGACTGCGTGGGCGGGATGTCGTCGCGGCCCCCGGTTCCTAGCGTGAGCGGCCTCGGACGGAGGTGCCGTCCGGGGGAGCGCTGAAGAGGAGTCGCCTGTGCGGACCGAGATCTTTCCCGAGGTGAAGGACCGAGAGGCCGACGGCGGCGGTGCGGCGCATCCGACGGCTCCGCCGCGTATGTCTTTCCGGTGGCTGCCGGCCGGGATCGGCGGCGCGGTGGCCGCGATCGGCGCCGCCGACCTGCTGAACCCGCAGTACAGCTGGGTGAGCGAGGTGATCAGCCGGTATGTGAACGGCACCGCGGGCTGGCTGATCACGGTGGCGCTGCTGCTCATCGCGGGCGTGTCGGCCGTGCTCGCCGTACGGCTGCGGCGGGCGGGTGCGCCGCGGGCGGGACGGTGGGCGCTGAGGGTGTGGACCGCCGGGGTCCTGGTGGCCGGAGTGTTCCCGGCCGATCCGCCCGGGCAGTGGGGCCGGCCGTCGACCGCGGACATCGTGCACGGCACGGCGGCCGTCTGGGCCTTCCTCGCGCTGCCTGTGGCGGCGCTGGTGCTGCACCGGTGGCTGGTCGGCCGATGGGCGCGGGGCGCCGCCGTACCGCGGGTCGTGCTCGGCACACTGCTGGTCTCCACGGCCGTGCTCCTGGTCTGCCTGGTGGACGTGATGGACGGGCCGTCGCTGGGCGTCGGCGGTGTGCCGACCGTGGTCGGACTGGTCGAGCGGGTCGCGTTCGGCGCCGATCTCGTCTGGCTGGCGCTGGCCACCGTCGCGGCCTCCCGGCCTGCGGTTCGGCCCGCGGCCCGCTCATGAACCCGTGGAACAGCCGTACGACTGTGCAGAATTGGTCGGTGACCATGGATCGCACCGACGTGCCGGGAAATGAAACGGGGTTCGTGCCGGGCCTGTTGACCACGAGAGCCAAGGACATCGCGGTGGCCGTGTCGGTCGTGGTGACGGTGGTCGCCCTCGTCACCGCGGAGGCCCTGGTGGGCAAGGGACCCACGTTCGGCGGAACGCTGCCGCTCGTCACCGGGCTCGCGGTGGCGCTGCTCGCCGGCGGCCGGTGGCCGCGTGCCGCGTTGCTGGTCAGCGTGGGGTCGGTGATCGCGTTCCGGGCCGCCGGGTTGTCGGACACCGGCTGGATCTGGCCGGCCTCTGCCGCGTACTTCCTGGTGGCCGCCGGGAGCCGGTCGTCGCGTGACCGGGGGCGCGCGGGGGCCGGGCGGACGGCTGCCGGACCCGCGTTCGCGGTCGCTGTCGGCCTGCTCCAGGTCGCGTTCGCCGCCAACTGGGAGCTGTTCGTGGCCGGGACGGCGGGCCGGGAGGCGGTCGCCGAGCTGGGGGCGGAGAGCCTGTGGCTGGCGCTGGTGCTTGCCGCGGCGACCGCCTGCCGGAACTGGGTCGGCTGGCGCGGCGAGGTCGCCGCAGGGCTGGAACGTGCCGCGCGGGAACGGGAACTGGAGGGGCGTCGACGGGCCGAGGCGGAGCGTCTGCAGATCGCGCGCGAGCTGCACGACGTGGTCGCGCACACCCTGACCGTGGTCGGCGTGCAGCTGCGCGTGGCCGTCGAGGCCCTGGAGGACGAGCCGGTGGAGGCGCGGGCCGCGCTGGAGACCGCTCAGGAGGTCCGCGCGACGGCAGTCGCCGATCTGCGCTCGCTCCTCGGCGTCCTGCGCGATCCGGGCGAGCGGGGCACGGGTGGCCCGGCCATGGAGCTGGCGCCCGAGCGCGGACTGGACGGGGTCGGCGAGCTGGTGGCGCGGGTACGGGCAGCCGGGCTCGCGGCGGATGTCGAGACCGCGGGGGATCCGGCCGCCGTGCCCGCGCCCGTTGCCCTCGCCGTCTACCGGATCGTCCAGGAGTCGTTGACCAACGCCGTCCGGCACTCCGGGGGCACCCGGGTCGCAGTCCGGCTGGGGTACGGCGCCGAGCAGGTGAGCGTGGAGGTCGTCGACGACGGCCCGGGGGAGGCCGGTGACGGCGGGGAAGCGGCGGGCGGGTCCGGACACGGCGTCGACGGGATGCGCGAGCGGGTCTCGGTGCTCGGCGGGGAATTCGCCGCGGGGCCCGAAAAGGAGGGCGGCTACGCCGTCCGGGCCCTGATTCCTGTGCCAGGCTGGCGATCATGACGATCTCGGTTCTGCTCGCCGACGACCAGTCCCTGGTGCGGGCCGGCTTCCGCAGCCTGCTCCGCCGGACACGCGACATCGAGGTGGTGGGCGAGGCGGCCTCCGGCGACGAGGCCGTACGCGCCGTTCGCGCCCTGCGCCCCGACGTCGTACTGATGGACATCCGGATGCCGGGGACCGACGGGCTGACGGCCACCGAGTCCGTCACCCGCGACCCGGAGCTGATCGGCTGCCGGGTGATCGTACTGACGACGTTCGAGACCGACGAGTACGTGTTCGCGGCGCTGCGGGCGGGTGCGAGCGGCTTCCTCACCAAGGAGATCGAGCCGGACGACCTGCGGCAGGCGATCCGGGCGGTGGCGGCGGGCGACGCGCTGCTGTCACCGAGTGCGACGCGCCGGGTGGTCGAGGAGTACGCGCACCGACCGGTCGCCCCGGCGGTGACCCCGGCCCGGCTCGCGGCCCTCACCACCCGTGAGCGCGAGGTGGTGGCACTGGTCGCGGCCGGGCTGTCGAACGACCGGATCGCCGCGCGGCTGGTGATCTCCCCGCTCACGGCCAAGACGCACATCGCCCGGGCGATCACGAAAATGGGCGTCCGCGACCGCGTCCAGCTCGTCGTCCTGGCCTACGAGACCGGGCTGATCCAGCCCGGCCACACTGCCGGTGACGCCCTGCCGGAAGACCGCTGACCTCCACAAGCTCTCGGCTCGGCACCACGGTCACGGATTCCTGCCCGGCCCTGCCTCCGGACGGTTCGACCGGCAGGGCACGGGAGTGCGGTGCTTCCCGGGGGCGAGGGTACGTCCCCGGAGCCACGGCGGGCCCGAAAAGCGTGCTAGAGCCTGCGCGGGCCCGCTTGTGCGCCTACGCTCGCCTCGTGCTGCGCATCACCGACGCCCGGACCGGCGAACCCGTGGACGCCACCCCCGCCCGGCGGGGCCTCACCCGCGTCGAGGCCCACACGCGCGGATTCGACCCGACGAACCTGCGGGTGCTGCTCGTCGCCGACCTGCTCGTGCGTGCCCTGGAACTCGGCGGCACCCCGGTGTGGGCGCTGCTCGTGGGCGAACGGGACCTGCCCGAACTGCACGCGGCGGGCGCGGCCCTCGGCGTACGGCCCTTCGAGGACAGCCGGGACGCCGGCACGGGGCTGGGCGAGGCCCAGGTCCTGCACGTGGTGGGCGAGGGCGGCGAGACACCCGACGGAGTCCGGGTCGCCGTCGCGCCCGTCCGTCCGGAAGCCCCCGGCGCACCGGGCGGCACCGACCCGACCGTTCTGCGCCTCGCCCTGCTCGCGCACCCCAGGAGCAGCCCGCTGCGGCTCGGCCCGGCCGCCCTGGACGACGCCACCGGCACCCTCGCGCGCTGGCGCGGCGCGGTCGCCGCCTGGGCGCACCGGCCCTCACGGCCCATCCCCGACGAGGTGCGCGCGGACCTGCGCACCGCCTGGGAGGACGACCTGGACGCGGTCGGCGTCCTCCGCGTGCTGCGGGACGTGGAGACCGCACCGGACCTGCCGGACGGCGCCCGCTTCGAGACGTACGTCTACGCGGACCGGCTGCTCGGCCTCGACCTCGCCCGAGACCTGGGAGCCCCGGCGTGAGCGGGGCGGCGGGGACCACCGGGGCGACCGGGCGCACCGGTGCGGGACGGACGCGACGGCTGGTCGTCCTGCGGCACGCCAAGTCCGCCTGGCCCGACGGCGTCGCCGACCGGGACCGCCCGCTGGCCGCGCGCGGCCGCCGGGACGCGCCCGCAGCCGGACGCGCGATCGCCGAGACCGTCGGCCTGCCCGGTCTCGTGCTGTGCTCCACCGCCGTCCGCACCCGCGAGACCTGGGAGCTGGCGGCGGCGCAGTGGGACACGTCCGTGCCGGTCCGGCACGAACCGAGGCTGTACGCCGCCGACGTCCCCGCGCTCCTGGCCGTGCTGCACGAGGTGCCCACCGATGTCGGCACCCTGCTGCTGATCGGCCACAACCCGGGTTTGGCGGACCTCGTCGTGGCACTGGCGGGCGAGGGCGTGGACGACACGCTCGACCGGGTCCGCACCAAGTTCCCGACCTCCGCGATCGCCGTACTGTCCTGGCGCGGCGCCGGGTGGCCGGACCTCGTCCCCGGCACCGCCCTGCTGACCGCCATGACCGTGCCCCGGGGCGCCGCATAGGCTGGCCGGATGCAGGACGAGTACCGCACCGTCGCCCGCGCGGGTGTGCACGAGACCGAGATCAACCGCTCCCGCTTCCTGTGCGCCCTCGCCCCGGCGGCCACCGAGCAGGAGGCGCAGGAGTTCATCGCCGGCGTCCGCAAGGAGCACGCCGCCGCCACCCACAACTGCTGGGCGTACGTCATCGGCGCGGACGCCTCCGTCCAGAAGGCCAGCGACGACGGGGAACCCGGCGGCACCGCGGGCGTCCCCATGCTCCAGATGCTGCTGCGCCGCGACATGCGGTACGTCGTCGCGGTCGTCACCCGTTACTACGGCGGTGTCAAGCTCGGCGCGGGCGGGCTGATCCGCGCGTACGGCGGCGCCGTCGGCGAGGCACTGGACACCGTCGGCACGCTCACCCGCCGCCGGTTCCGGCTGGCCACGGTGACGGTCGACCACCAGCGGGCCGGCAAGATCCAGAACGACCTGCGCTCCACGGGGCGCGTGGTGCGGGACGTGCGCTACGCCGAGGCGGTCACGATCGAGATCGGCCTTCCCGACTCCGACGTGGACGCCTTCCGGTCCTGGCTCGCGGACGCGACCGCCGGGACCGCCCGCTTCGAGCTGGGCGGCGAGGCATACGGGGACGCGTGACCACCACCGAGTCACACTGCGGTCATCGGGCTCATGGCGGGCGCACGGGTCCCGGGTCGTGCCGGGTGATACAGGAGTTATCCGCCGTGATGTCGGACCCGGCCGATACTCTCGGGGGTCATGAGACTGCTGCACAAATTTTCGAGGCGCTGCGTCCCGTAAGTGCACTGATTCGGCAAAGGGGTGGGTCGGAAGGGCGTCGCTCCGTCAAGGAGGGGCTCGTCGGTGGTGCCGGTGCCGGTGCCGGTGCCGGTTCGGTGCTGACCTGTGGGCACCCCTCGTCGTCCCTGGTGACCTGTTCCGTGCTGCTTCCGTGCTGGGCGGGGAGGGCTTCGGGTTTCGGGCGGTGGAGCGGGGTCCGGCAGCCGCCCGGTTCGCGGTCGCCGAGTTGGGGGCGAGGCGGCTTCTGATGGACCGGTTTTCATGGGCCTGCGCCGGTGACGCCCCCATCAGGACAGTTGTCCCCGGCAGGCGGAGTTGTGAGCGGCGTTCCGATCCGCGCCGGTCGTGCCGGACATGATGCGTCGGACGACGCGTTGCCGGGCTCGGGGAGGGGTGAGGAGCGTGTGCGGGCTTGTGCCGTCCTGGTCTGGAGTGGTGTGCGGAGAGCTTTGCCCGATTCCGTCGTTCTGAGGTCCGTCGGGAGTGGTCATGCCTGAGGCCGGTCTTCTGTGTGCCGGTCGAGACGGTGATCAGTTCCACTGTCACGGGGCGGCTCGGCAGGTGCTGAAGCTGCTGCTGCCAAGTGCGGCTCTCACCGCGATCGCCATCGAGGGCGACGTCTCCGACCAGGCCGGACAGCGAAACGCTGCCGGAGTGCCAGTCGGCGCAGTGAACTCAGCGGGACCAGGCGGGACGACCGTCGACCACGGTCATCCGCACTGCCTCCGAGCAAGGCGCGGCGAGCTGCTCGCGGTAGGACACCGAGAGCAGGCAGAGGTCGGCCGGTGCGCCCGGCGCCACGCGGCGCGGTGCACCGCCCGGGTTTTCGAGGGGGGTGAGCAGCGTATCCAGGGCCGGCGCCGAGGCGATTCGCTCGCCGGCGCCGATCGCCGCTCCGGAGCGGGTGGTGCGGTCCCGTGCCGACCTGATGACCTGCCATGGGTCCGGGTCGCCGAAGGGCGCGTCGGAGGAGCCGGCCACGCGGATGCCGGCCCGGCACAGGCTCGCCCAGCGGTAGAGGTGCGGCAGATCGTCGACGTCGACCTCGGCGAGGTAGGTGTCGCCGCGGCTGCGCAGGAAGTCGGGCTGCGTCACGACGGTGAGCCCGAGCCGCCGTAGGTCGCCGTCGAGCTCCGGCGGGATGATCGCACCGTGCTCGATGCGATCGCCGGGGCAGGCGCCCAGGTCGGCGAGTACCGCAACGGTCAGGACGAGCGACTCCCGCGAGACGCAGTGGACGGCGACGGCGCGCCGCCGACCGTCGGCGCCTACCTGGTCGATGAGGGCGCGCAGTGTGTCGTAGTCGGGCAGATCGTGGTCTCGCAGCAGCAACTTACGTGGTCCGCGGCTCACGTTCGCCGGAAGGTCGAGCGTGTCACCGACACCGAGCGCCTGTACGTGGAGTGGTGCCACCAGGGCCAGTTCGCGGACGCCCGCCTCGTCCAGGTCCGGCGTCGCGTCGGTGACGCCGGTGATGCCGGACCCGAGCAGCTGGTCGCGGACCTCGCGCAGCGCCACGCGGTGGGAGTCGTCGACGCCTGCGAGGTGCCCTCGCAGGCGGCGGTCGTAGCGCCACAGCCGGCCGTTGGGACGCCCCTGCGCGTCTCGCTCGATGTCGGGGGAGCCGAGGTCGAGCGCCCCGGCGACCAGGTCGAGCGCCTTCGAGTTCAGCATCCACAGCGCCCCGCTTCGGTGCTGAACCCGCAACGGTCGGCCCGGAAGCAGCCGGTCGAGCACGTGGCGGTCCAGCTCGCCGGCGACGGACTCGTGGTAGCCGACGGCGCGAAGCCAGCCGTCGCCCTGCGGAGCGGTCTGCAGCGCGCGGGCCAGACCTGGCAGGCCGCTCACCCGATCGGGTCCGACATCGAGCGAGTGCCGCGCGGCGGCGAGGGCGTGCAGATGGAGATGGTGGTCGTGGAGCCCGGGGAGCAGTGCACCCCCTCGGCCGGCGATCACCAGCTCGCCGGCGGGCCGCAGCCCGGGAGCGACCTCGATGATCCGCGGACCACGGGTGCGTACGTCGACGAGCGTCCCGCCCAGGTCCACCTCGGTGAGGAGCAGGCCGAGGGCTTCCGGGCCCGTCACCGGAGCACCTCTTGGGTGTGCGCACCGGCTGCGGCGGCCGGTGCGGCAGGCCGGCGGGCTTGAGGAGGGGCGACCTCCACGATGTCTTCGCCGGTGTCGAGCCGCCATCGGCCCGACCTGTCCATCGTGACGCGCAGCCGGTGCCGGTCGTCGGCACCCGCGGCGGCGACGTGGCGGCAGACATCGTGCATGGAGACGTCGACGAGCACCGCCCGCTCCTGCTCCAGGGCTTCTGCGGCGGCCCTGGACGCGACCACGCCGGTGAGCGGATCCGCGAGGGCGTCGCCGCAGGGGAGGACGTCGTCCCGGTCGAGGAGGTACAGCCCTGCGCCGACGGACACGTCGTCACCGAAGCCGACGCGCTGGCTGCCCCTGCCCCGAGCCGAGATGGAGAGCCAGCTGACGCCGTCCGCGACGAGCTCGTCGGCGTGCAGGCCCCAGGAGGCGAGTGCGCGCGGGCGTGAGGACTCCAGTACGAGGTCCGCGGATCGGACCAGTCGGAGCAGGGCGTCCCGCGAGGCCGGGTCGTTCTGGTCGATCACGACGGAGCGGTGCCCGCCGTGCAGCAGGTCGAAGAAGGCGCGAGGACCGTGACGGGCACCGTCGAGGCGGGTGCTGCTCTCGACCTTGACGACCTCCGCGCCCGTCAGCCCGAGCAGGTGCGCGCACAGCGGGCCCGCCCACAGCGCCGTGAAGTCGATGATCAGCGGGCGCTCACGGACGTGTGGGCGGGTTCCGCCCGGAGTCAGCTCGACAGGGTCCCGGTCACCCGGTGGAGGCTCATGGCGGGGCACGGCCGTACCGGGCAGACCCAGCAGCTCCATCCGGTCGGCGGCGTCCGAGGTCGAGGTGCCGCGCGCCCAAGCCGACACCGCTTCCCACGGGTCGGTGATCTCGTCGGTCATCACCAGGGCGGGCACCATGTCGAGGTCGCTGTCGCGCGCGAGGGACAGTCCGATGCGGCCGTCGAGGGTGGGCAGGGTCCGGAACGTGCCGGAGCACGAGAGCGGGCCGCGACGCCCCAGGCCGGCGATGGCGGCGCGTTCGGAGAGCAGGCGGACGTCGGGGAGTGTCGGGGCGCGGCCGGTGCGCCTGCGCGCGGACCGTGACAGCCGGGCCAGCTCCTCGGCGACGGTGGCCGCGGGGAGACCCGGCGCCGGCCGGGGCGGCCCGCCGGCCCGCCCGGTCAGCGACATCGCTCCCGACGCGGCCCAAAGGCGTGCCTCCGCGGAGGCCGCGTCCTCAGTACCGTTCATCGACCAGGCCCCAGTCCAAGGCCGTGGCCACGTCGATCCGCTGCCCGGTGAGGGCCAGGAACGCCGTGCGCCAGCGGCCGATGCGCCGCGGGATGCCGACGGTTCCGCCGGCCCCCGGGACAAGTCCCATCGACAGCTCGGGGAGCTGGAACCAGCTCCCCTCGACCGCGCGCACACGGCTCGCGAACGCCGGGATCTCGATGCCCGCCCCGATGCAGGCACCGTGGAGCGTCGGCACGACCCGCTCCCGGAGGAGATGGACGGCGTGCCCCACGCTCTGCTCCAGCCTGACCAGATGGGCGGCCGCGGGGGAGTCGCACGAGCCGAACTCGTCGAGGTCGCCGCCGCTGCAGTACGAGGGTCCGCGACCGCGCAGAAGGATCTCGGCGATGGAGTCGTCGGCCAGCGCGATCGAGAGCGCCTCCAGCACTCCGTCGCGCATCGCGCGGTTGAAGGCGTTGTGACGAGCGGGTCGGTTCAGCTCGACCACGAGCGACGACCCGTCGCGCTCGACGACGACGGCCGCGGGCTCGGAGCTCGGTGTTCCGCGCGGGGTTCGCCGCCGCCAGTCGGCGAACTCGGTGGAGGCCAGCAGCATCGAGTAGGCGGAGGACTCCAGCTCGAGTGCGGCGACGACCGAGAGGTCCTCGCTCGCGCGCAGGATCCGGTCCAGCACACCCGACGCGACCGGTGCGCGCGAGAAGGTGGACACGACCGCCTCGACGGTCTCGTCGACCGGGGCGTCGACCCAGGAGCGCCCGACCCCTCCCGGCGCGATGGTGAAGGCCAGCGACCTCGACAGCGGAGCGACGGCCGGCCCCAGGACCGAGGTGGAGACGCCCACCAGGATCGGGTCGAGGCCAGGGCGGACCGGCGGTAGCCCGGGGGTCCCTTCGCGTACGACGTCGTCGAGGTCGACGAGCACGGGACGACGCGGCATCGGGCCGTCGGCGTACCGCAGCGACGTCAGGAACTCGGCGAGTTCACCGGCGCCGACCCGCTGCACGGTGCACACCCGCGACGGGCGTGCTGCGGCCTTGGCGGCGCGACGGGGTTCGGCGGTCATGACTCTCCTGCCTCCTGTGACGCACCGCACAGTATTTGTCATGAGGAATGGGTGCGTCAAGGGTTCGATCGGGAGCCTCAATGCTCATGAGAAATATTCATCATGAGTATTGACGCACGGCTCCGGTGCTGGTGAGACTCCTCGCGGCGCCAGTCACACCGCGAATCGCCTTCGCGGCGGACAGACGGGAGTGAGAACGTGGAATTGCTGCGCATGGCGGTGCTGGGCCTGGGCTTGGGAGGCGCGTACGCCCTCCTGGCCCTGGGGGTGGTCGCGATCTACCGCGGAACCGGCGTGCCGAACTTCGCCCAAGGGGCCGTCGGCATGTTCAGCGCCTATGTCTTCTTCGGGCTCCGCGATGACGGAGGGGTCCCGGCCGCGTTGGCGGTCGTCATCACCGTCGCGACCGCCTCTCTGGCGGGCGTGGCGTTCTACCTCCTCGTGATGCGCCAGCTCCGGAACGCACCGATCCTGGCCCGGATCACCGCGACGCTGGGACTGCTGCTGGCCCTGCGCGGACTGGCGATGGCGCTGTTCGACGTCGCCTCCCGCACACCCAGGGGCGAGCTGCCCTCCCACGTGCTCCAGTTGGGCAGTGTCGCCCTGCCGGTCGACCGCCTGCTGATCGCGTGCCTGGCGGTCCTGCTCGGGATCGTGCTCAGCGTGGTGTCCGTGCGGACTCGGCTCGGTCTCGCCGTCCGCGCCGTGGCCGACAACGAGAAGGGCGTCCAGCTCGTCGGGCTGTCCCCCCAGTTGCTGGGGGCCCTGACCTGGGCGATCGGATTCGCGCTCGCCGCCGTGGCGGGCATCGTCCTCAGCCCGATCTCCGGCCTCGACGCGGACGCGCTGACCATGCTCATCGTCCCGGTGTTCGGAGCGGCGCTCCTGGCGAGGTTCAACTCGTTCATGCTCGCCGTCGCGGGCGGCCTCGGCATCGGCATCGCCCAGTCGATGCTCGCCCTCGTCCAGGACCACCAGGGCTGGTACTCCATCCTGTGGGCCGGGATCGGCCGCTCCCAGGCATTCCCGGCCCTCGTGGTCATCCTCCTCATCGTCGCGTCGGGCCGGCTGCTCCCCGCACGGGGCGATGCCGCCACGGGCCGGCTGCCGGTCGCCCCCCTTCCGCGCTACCGGAAGTCGGGCCCTGTCATCGCACTCGCGGTGGGGCTGCTCCTCATCTACACGTCGTCGACCCCGTGGCTGTCGGCCGGCATCGTGACCCTCTGCGGCATCCTCATCGGCCTCTCGGTGGTCGTGGTCACGGGATATCTGGGCCAGATCTCGCTCGCGCAGTGCGCGACCGCGGGCATCGGTGGGCTGGTCACGGCGCGCCTCGCCGCCGGCCTGCCGCTGCCCCTGGTCATGCTGATCGCCGCCGCCGTGGCGGGTGTCATCGGGATCATCCTGGGGCTGCCGTCGGTGCGGGTGCGCGGACAGAGCCTCGCTCTTGTCACCCTCAGCGCCGCGTACATCTGCGAGCAGGTGGTCTTCCAGGACCCGCGGTTCACCGATGCGGAGTACGGCTACCCGCTGATCCCCGCTGCGGCGCTGTTCGGCAGACAGCTGGACATGACCTCGTTCGCCGTGCTGGTCCTCGTCGTCGTGATCGCCGTGGCCTCCGTCGTCGGAGCCCTGCGGGCGTCGAGCCTGGGCCGACGTGCCCTGGCGATCCGCGAGAACGAGGCGGCGGCGATCGCGGCGGGCACCAACGTCCCTCGCTACAAGCTGGCGGGCTTCGCACTGGCCTCGGCGATCGCCGGCCTCGCGGGATGCCTCCTCGGCTACCACGCCATGGTCTTCGCTCCGAACGGCTTCACCACGTTCGCCTCGCTGAACGTCGTGGTCATGGCCTACATCGGCGGCATCGCGATGATCGGAGGCGCGATCTTCGCCGGTATCGGCGCCGCCGGCGGCCTCTTCGCCCAACTCCTCGCCGTCAACGGCTGGGCCAGCTATCACGACCTGATCGGTGGACTCGGCTTGCTGATCGCGATCCAGCTCCACCCCAACGGGATCGCATCTCTTGGACATGATCTGCGCCACCGTCTGCGATCGCGTTCAGGCAACTCGAAGGTGCCTCCGCCACCCCCGGCGGAACGCAGCACCAGTGTCGCTACCGATTCAGAAATCGAAGGGCTCGTCCGATGAAGCACAAGACTTTCAGAACCCGTGTCGCCCTCGCCGCGGCGGGACTGCTGACCATGAGCGCGCTCACCGCCTGCGGAGGCGGCGCGGCCTCCGCGAGCGGCTCCGGACCGATCGTCCTCGGATCGCTGCTGACGATCGACAACCCGTTCTGGAGCAACGCGGACGTCAAGGCGACGAGCGAGGCGTGGGAGAAGTACATCAACAAGGAGCTCGGCGGGATCAACGGCCGCGAGGTCAAGGTCGTCACCTGTGACGACAAGGGTGACAGCGCCGCCGGAACCACCTGCGCCAACAACCTCCTGGCGGAGGAGCCCGTCGCCTTCGTGAACAACGCCTCCCTCGTGGTCGGCCAGGTGGTCCTTCCCCAGTTCACGCAGGCGAAGGTCGCCACGCTCGGCGCCTGGCCGATCTCGCAGCAGGAGAACGAGAACCCGCTGCTCTTCCCGACCACCTCCGGAGCCTCCGGAACCTACCCCGGGCTCGCGGTCTACCTCCGCTCGATCGGCGTCGAGAACGTGGCGCTGGTGTTCGAGGACAACGGTGCCGCGAACGCGGTCGCCAAGTCGCTGGCGGACCTGTGGGAGACGCTCGGCGGCAAGAAGTCGAGCATTTTCTCCTACGGTCTGCGCACGCCGGACTTCACGCCGCTCGCCTCGCAGGTGGCCGCGTCGAAGCCGGAGGCCGTGATCGCGGGAATCGGGGCGGGGGACGCGGTCCGTGTGCTCAAGGCGTTCAAGGCCGCGGGCGTCGACGTCCCGATCACGACCACCCAGACTCCCGCGGTGAAGACAGTGCTGGAGAGCTCCGGAGGGGCCGCCGAAGGGGTCTACTTCTCGTTCGTCTGCTCGCCCACCAGCGGCAACGGCAAGGACGCCGAGCTGTACGAGCACGTGATGAAGACGTACGCGCCGGACAGGGAGCTGACCGGTCAGACCTGTGCCGCGTCCTCGGGGATGCAGTACGCCCTGTCGGTGCTCCAGGGCATCAAGGGCGACATCACCAAGGAGTCCGTCCTCGCCCAGGCCCAGAAGTCGACCGACTGGCCCGGCTTCATGACTCACCCGATGGAATCGGGCGCGGCGGCGAAGGAGGCCCCGGCGATCCGTAACCCCTACGTCACGGTCGCGCAGTACAAGAAGGGCGAGTTCGTGCCGGTCACCGTCGACGGCGTCCCCGCGAATCTGAAGCCCTACGTGAACGTCCGCGACGGCATCCCGTGGTTCCGCGGCACGCTGCCGGCGTCCTGAGCACCGTGCGGCAGTCTGTCGGAACGAGAATCGGAGTTGACGATGGCGATCATCGAGCTTGACCAGGTCGGTGTCCGGTACGGCGGTGTACAGGCGCTCACGGACGTCTCCTTCACGGTCGAGGAGGGCAGCATCACCGGCCTGATCGGCCCGAACGGAGCCGGCAAGACGACACTGATCGACACACTCACGGGCATGACCTCGTACACCGGCTCGATCAGGTACGAGGGTGAGGCCATCGACAGGTGGGCGGCGCACAAGCGCAGCCGGCACGGCTTGGTCCGCAGCTTCCAGTCGGTGGAGCTCTTCCACGACCTCACCGTCCGCGAGAACATGCAGGTCTACGCCGACCGGCATGGGATCCGCAACCGGATCCGGAACTTCCGCAAGGGCGCGGGGACGGACGAGTCGATCGAGGAGGCACTCGATCTGTTCGGCGTGGGCTGGACCGTCGATCGCTTTCCCGGCGACCTGCCGCACGGAATCCAGCGCGTGGTCTCGATCGCCCGCGCGCTGGTCTCCCGGCCGAAGGTGCTGCTGCTCGACGAGCCCGCCGCCGGCCTCGAGGCCGGTGAGACGCGTGAGTTGGCGGAGCACCTCCGGGCCGCCGTCGAGAAACTGGGCGTCACCGTGTTCCTGATCGACCACGACATGGACCTCGTCCTCGGGCACTGCGAAACGGTCCATGTCATCAACTTCGGCCGCTGGATCGCGTCCGGCACCCCCCAGATGATTCGGGAGGATCCGGCCGTTCTGCAGGCTTACCTGGGCGCGCCGGCGACTGTTCCGGCGGGCAGCGAGGAGGGTGCACGATGACCGGAAAGAGCCTGACCGTGAGCGGACTCAGCGCTGGGTACGGCGGTGTTCCGGTCGTGCACGGCGTCGACCTCTCCGTCGCCCCCGGCGAAGTCGTGGCGCTGGTCGGTCCCAACGGCGGCGGCAAGTCGACGATCATGCTGACCTGCTCCGGACTGGTGAAGCCCCTCGGCGGGCAGATCCGGCTGGGCGACGAGGTCCTCAACGGGAAGTCGCCGAACGAACTCGTGGGCAAGGGCGTCGTGCAGGTGCCCGAGGACCGGTCGCTGTTCTACAGCCTCACCGTCGAGGAGAACCTCCGTGTGGCGTCGTCGGCACCTCCTCGGGTCGACGCCTACGACCTGTTCCCCGAGCTGAAACGTTTGCGCAGGCGTCGCAGCGCGCTGCTCTCCGGCGGAGAGCAGCAGATGCTGGTGATGGCCCGGGCGCTCTACTGCAATCCCTCGATCCTGCTGGTGGACGAGATGTCACTGGGGCTGGCGCCGCTGATCGTCGAGCGGTTGTTCGACGCCCTGCGGTCGCTGTCAGCCGAGTTCGGCATCGGTGTGCTGGTGGTCGAGCAGCACGTCCACCTGGCGTTGAAGCACGTGGAACGCGGCTACGTCATGTCCGGCGGCCGGATCACGGCTGAGGGCGGTGCCGCGGACCTCGAGCGTCGCTGGCCGGAGATCGAGGCGTCCTACCTGGGCGTCAGTGCCTGAGAGAGGAGCCGACATGACGGCGGCGGACACGACGAGTGTCACAGAGGAAGTACTGGCGTTCGAGGACCGGCGATGGCAGGCGCTGATCGCGCAGGACATCGGCACGCTTCGATCGCTCTTCGACGAGGAACTGTCGTACACCCACTCCAACGGGCTGGTCGACACGGCGGCGTCGTACCTCGGATCGCTGGAGGCTGGCACGGTCCGCTACGTCGCCGTGGACCGCAGCGACACCCGGGTCACGGTCTACGGGCCGACCTCCATCGTGACCGGCGAGGCGAGGATCTCCGCCGAGCTCAACGGCGACGTGATCGAGATCCGTTCGAGGTACTCGGCGGTCTGGACGACGGCGAACGGCACCTGGCGATTCATCTGCTGGCACGCGTCGCCGGTGCTCGCCTCGTAAGAAGAAAGGGACGGAAAGTGACCACCACCCCGTATTCCGGCGAGGTCGAGTTCGGCAGCGCCAGGATCTCCGCAGAGGCACACCGGCTCATCTCCGCGGGAACCGTGCCTCATCTCATCGGGGGGCGCGAGGTGCTCTCCGAGTCCGGGGCGACGCGTGACATCGTCAACCCGTCGACGGGGAGCGTGCTGGGACACGTGGCCGCGGGCGGTGCGGCCGAGCTGGATCGCGCGGTCCTCGCCGCACGCGAAGCCTTCGACGACGGCCGGTGGCGCAACCTCGTCCCGCGCGAGCGGGAGCGTCGGCTCGTGCGGCTGGCCGAGCTCATCGAGCAGAACGCGAGCGTCATCGGAGACCTCGACACGCTGGACGCGGGCATTCTCCGGCGCTACGCGGACTACATCGCGACCTACTCGGCGAACGCGCTGCGCTACTTCGCCGGTTGGCCGACCAAGATGGCGGGCTCGCTTCCGCCGGTCGGTCCGGACTACGTCGTCCAGGAGCGGATCGAGCCGGTCGGCGTCATGGGCGTCATCAAGCCGTGGAACGGGCCGGCCGCCGTCTTCGCGCAGTGCGCCCCCGCGCTGGCGGCGGGTAACTCCGTGGTGCTCAAGCCGGCCGAGCACACGCCGCTCAGCGCTGCGTATCTCGGGACGCTCGCGCTCGAGGCGGGCATCCCCGACGGGGTCTTCAACATCGTGCACGGCGATGCGGCCGTCGGCCGCGCGATGGTCGAGCACCCGGGCGTGAACCGGATCTCGTTCACGGGATCGGTCGGGACCGGACGGGCGATCGCCGCGAGTGCGGCGCACACCTTCAAGAAGGTCAACCTCGAACTGGGCGGCAAGAGTCCCGTCCTGGTGTTCGCTGACGCCGAGCTCGCCACCGCGGCGCAGATGGCGACGCACTCGGTGTGGAACAACTCGGGACAGGTCTGCACGGCCGGAACCCGCACCTTCGTGCAACGGTCGATCTACGAGGAGTTCCTCGACGAGGCCGTCCGCTACTCGAGCGACAAGAAGGTGGGCAACGCCTTCGATCCGCAGACCGATCTGGGGCCGCTGATCACGCCCGAGCAGCAGGCCAAGGTACAGCGCTACATCCAGGTCGGACAGGAGGAGGGTGCCAGCCTGAGGTACCTCGGCGCGGTCGGCTCCGCGACCGGAGGCAACTACGTGCCTCCGGTGATCTTCGCGGACGTCCGCAACGACATGACGATCGCCCGCGAGGAGATCTTCGGGCCGGTGATGTCGGTGATCCCCTTCGAGGACGAGGCCGAGGCCTACCGGCTGGCCAACGACAGTCAGTTCGGTCTCGCCGCCGGTGTCTTCACCCGGGACATCGCCAGGGCACACCGAGCAGCCGATGCCCTCGACGTCGGCACCGTGTGGATCAACTGCTACCAGGTCACGGACGCCGCCGTGTCGTACGGCGGCGCCAAGAGCTCCGGCTACGGGCGGAGTCTGGGCCGGCCGGCGCTCGACGAGTACACGCGGTGCAAGAGCGTCTGGTCGCGGAACTACTGAGCCCGACTCCTTGCGTGAGGAGTGGCGGAATGGAGAGCAGGTCATTGGAACGCTTTGCGGACCGTGTGGTCCTGGTCATTGGTGCAGGGTCGGGCATGGGGCGCTCGGCCGCTCTTCGGATCGCCTCCGAAGGCGGCCATGTGTGGGTCGCGGATATCGACGAGGACAGCGCGAAGAAGGTGGCAGCAGAGATCGATGAGGCGGGCGGCCGTGCGGTGGGCGTCCGGCTCGACGCGGCAGACGTCCAAGCGCTCACCGACCTCTACGCCAGGATCGACAGGGAGCACGGAGTCCTCCATGCCGTGCACTACCAGGTGGGCATCCCCGGTCCGGCCGGCCTCGCGGTGTCCGAGGACGAGTGGCAGCGGACCATGGACGTCAACATGAAGTCGGCGTACTACGCGACCACCCTCTGCTTCGACCTGCTCGAGAGGGCGGGAGGCAAGGGCAGCATCACGATGACCAGCACCGCTGCCGCGATCATCGGCTCACCGCGCAGCCCCATCTACTCCATGACCAAGGGGGCGATCCTGCCGTTCGCCCGTTCCTTGGCCCTGATCGGAGCCAAGCGCGGGATCCGCGTCAACGTCGTCGCGCCGGGAATGGTCGAAACGCCCATGCTGTCCTCGTTCTTCCCGGGTGCGCGGGACAAGGACCCCGCCGAGCTGATGGCATCGTTCCGGTCCTCGGTGCCGCTCGGTCGCGGGGCGCAGCCGGAGGAGATCGGCAACGTCATCGCGTTCCTCAACAGCGACGACGCCAGCTACCTGACCGGCGTGACGATCCCGGTCGATGGTGGCGCAACCATCGCCTGAGCCGCGTCGAACCGAACTAGAGAAGGATCCCAGTCGCAATGCTCTTCCACGAAGCAATCGCCCGGTCGCTCGCCGACCAGGGTGTCACCGAGATCTTCGGTCTGCTCGGTGACGCGAACCTGTACATGATGGACAGTTTCGTCAAGGTGACCGGTGGCACGTTCTACTCGGTCTCGAACGAGGCCGGCGGCGTTCTCGCGGCCAACGGCTACGCCCGCGCCACAGGCGGACTCGGCGTCGCCACGGTCACGCACGGGCCCGCGCTGACCAACACCGTGACGGCACTGGTCGAGTCCGTGCGCGAGCGGACGCCGCTCCTGCTGGTGGCGGGCGACACGGCAGTCGTGGACAACGAGAACTTCCAGAACATCTCCCAACGCGACGTCGTCCTCCCGACGGGCGCCGGATTCGAGCAGGTCCGTTCGGTCGACACGGCGTGCGAGGACGTCGCCGTCGCGGTGCGTCGTGCGTTCACCGAGCAACGGCCCATCGTTCTCAACGTCCCGGTGGAATTCCAGTGGCAGGAGACGACGTACACCCCGGCGTCCGGCCGGCGTTGGCACGCACCGCAGCCGTTCGTGCCTTCTCTGGGGTCGCTCGACGCGGCCCTCGGGATCGTGGCTTCGGCGAAGCGGCCGGTGGTGCTGGCCGGTCGCGGTGTCTGGGACGAGGAGGCCCGCGCCGCAGTGCTGCGCTTCGCGCGTCGCATCGGCGCCCCGGTGGCGACGACGCTTCGCGCTCGTGACCTCTTCCGCGGCGACCCCCACAACCTCGGCGTGCACGGAACCCTGTCCCACCAGATCGCTCTCGACACGATCGACAAGGCCGACTGTCTGGTCGCCTTCGGCGCGTCGTTGAACAAGTGGACGACGGCCGAGGGTGCGCTGCTCGACGGCAAGGCGGTCGTGCAGGTCGACTCCGACCCGGCGGCCCTCGGGCGCCACCAGACGGTCGATGCGGTCGTCCACGGAGACAGCGGGGCCGTCGCCGACCTCCTGATCGAGCAACTGGACGAAGCGGAGATCAAGCCGACGGGCTTCGCCACTCCTGAGCTCGCCCAGCGGCTCAGTGAGCGGAGCGATGCGGATTTCAAGGACCTCGGCACCGACACCACGGTCGACATCCGGTCCGCGATCCTCCGGATCGATGCGGCCTTCCCCCAGGACCGTTCGCTCGTGTTCGACGCGGGCCGCTTCATCTTCAACTGCTTCACGATGTTCCACGTGGAGCATCCGCGCGACTACCACCACACCATCAACTTCGGTTCGATCGGCCTCGGCATGGGCAACGCGATCGGAGCCGCGGCCGGAGGCGGCAAGCCGACGCTGCTGGTCACCGGCGACGGCGGATTCATGCTGGGCGGCCTCGCGGAGTTCAACACCGCTGTGCGCCACGGCCTGGACCTCGTCGTGGTGATGTTCAACGACAGTGCCTACGGCGCCGAGCACATCCAGTTCCGCAACAAGGAGATGGACCCCACCCCGTCGATGTTCGACTGGCCGGAGTTCGCCCCGGTGGCCGACGCGCTCGGCGGCAAGGGCTACACCGTCCGCAACCTGGCGGAGCTCGACGCAGTCCTGGCGGAGCTCCCCCACCGTGACCGGCCGGTGCTGATCGACATCAAGGTCGACCCCGACCGGGTCGCCTGAGGCGTAGCCGGCAGGCCCGGGAAACATCCCGGGCCTGCCGGCTGCCGTGGGCGGTCACCCGCGGCCGCCGCAGCACGGTGGTGCTGATCAGGCTGCGAGCAGTGTGTGCAGGCGCTCGGCCGGGTTTTCCCGGCCGAGCGTTCTGCGTGGGCGGTCGTTGAGTCCGGTGGCGGAGGCTGGATGCCCGGGGCTGTGGACGGACGGGTCGGTTCCCTGGGGGAAGCAACGCCGCAGCAGGCTGCTGGAGCATGACGTGGCGAGTGGCGCGCTCGACCGGTGTGCCGATGGCCGGCTTCCCGTCCTCGCCGATGACGAGGTCGTCCTGCCGGTGGCCGGGAAGGCACGGTCCGGAGGCTGCCGCGGTCGTTCACTGATCACGATCACGGGCGTCTGGTGAACCGTGGCCGGCGGGAGGCGGCCTGACAGTGGGGTGTGCGGTGTGCGCGGCCTGAGCGCAGAGCCCGGGCGTGCCGGTCGGCGAGGTGGACACGGTCCGCCTCGCACGGATACCGGGACGGCACAGAAGGCGCCGCCACCGCGTCGAGCGGTGCCGGCGCCTTCCTCTGTGTGCCAGTGGGCTGACGTCCGTGGAGCCACTTCCCGCCCGTGCGGGGGTCGATGCCGAAGGTGCGGCTCTCTTCCCGAGAGCCGTGGCCCTGCCGCATGGGCCGGGAGTGTGCCTCCCGCTCTTCGGCCCGACTTTCCGGGCCCTTGAGGGGCCCGGTCCCGCCGGATCCCGAAGTCCGTCGCCACCCCTGAACCGCGGGGTGTTGCGCCGACCACCGGAACCCGGGCGGGCCGGGCGGCGGCCCCTCGGAGCGGGGCAAAGAGCTGCGTCACCGCAGGGACGCGTCCGGCCTCGGCCTTGGTGCCGGGTGGTTCGCATCCGGCTGTCCCCGGTGGGAGACAGCGCGCCGGCCGTCAGTTGAGGCGCTGAACGATCATCGCCATGCCCTGCCCGCCTCCGACGCACATGCTGATCATCCCGATCTCGCGGTCCTCCCACCGCAGCGCGTTGAGCAGCGTCGTGGTGAGTCGCGCTCCGGTCATGCCGAACGGATGCCCGACGGCGATCGCCCCGCCGTGCACGTTGACCCGTTCCTCGTCGAGGCCGAGCTCCCGGACCGAGGGCACGACCTGGGCCGCGAAAGCCTCGTTGAGCTCGACCAGGTCGACGTCGGAGACCTTCATGCCGGCCCGTCCCAGGGCCTGGTGGCACGACTCCACGGGGCCGAGCCCCATGATCTCGGGCGACAGGGCGCTCAGCCCCGTGCTGACGATCCTGGCCAGCGGGGTGATGCCCAGGTCGCGCGCTCGCTGCGCGGACATGAGCACGAGCGCGGCGGCGCCGTCGTTGAGGGCACAGCAGTTGCCGGCCGTCACGGTGCCGTCCGGACGGAATACCGGCTCCAGTGCGGCCAGGGACTCGGTGGTGACGCCGGACCGGGGTCCGTCGTCGGCCGACACCACCACGCCGTCGGGGCGAGTGACGGGGGTGATGTCATCGGCCCAGAACCCGCTCGCGATCGAGGCCTGCGCGCGTTGCTGACTGCGGGCGGCGAAGGCGTCCTGGTCCGCGCGTGAGACCCCCATGAACCGGGCCACGTTCTCCGCGGTGTGGCCCATCGCGAGATAGAGGTCCGGGAGGTCGCCGGCTTCGCGAGGATCGGTCCAGGTGCCGCCGTTCCCGGCCAGCCGCTCGGACCTGGCGGCCGCTTCGGCGAACCGCGGGTTGCGGGTCTGCGGCAGCCCGTCGGCCTTCCCGTACTGGTAGCGACTGACCATCTCGACACCGGCGGAGACGAAGACGTCACCTTCGCCGCCCCGGATAGCGTGGAGTGCCATCCGGGTGGTCTGCACGCTGGAGGAGCAGTAGCGGTTGACGGTGGTGCCGGGGACGCCGTCGAGGCCTGCCAGCACGGCGACCGCGCGGCCCATGTTGTAGCCGTGCTCACCGGCCGGCTGCGCGCAGCCGAGCATGAGATCGTCCACCTCGGCCGGGTCGAGGGCCGGCACCTGCGCGAGCGCGGCCGTCACCATCTCGGCGGCGAGGTCGTCGGGGCGGAGGTCGCGTAGGGACCCCTTGTTGGCCCGCCCGATGGGCGAGCGGGCGGCCGCGACGATGACAGCGTCCTGCATGATGCTCCTTCTTCGGTTGGGCGGCCGACGGCTCAGGGGACGAGCACACGCACCGTCTCGGCGACGCAGGCCGGCTTGTCGGCGCCCTCGATCTCGATCGTGTAGCGGACGACCGCCTGCACGCCGGCAGGCACATCGGTGACCTCGACGAGTGTGGCGACCGCGCGAACCCGGGAGCCGGCGGTCACCGGGTGGGGGAAACGCACCTTGTTGAGGCCGTAGTTGATCGCCATCCTCGGCCCGTCGACGCGGAAGATGTCGCCGCCGAGGCGGGGGATCAGCGAGAGTGTGAGGAAGCCGTGCGCGATCGGTGCGCCGTAGGGGCCCGCCTTGCTCCGCTCGACGTCGACGTGGATCCATTGCCAGTCCTCGGTCGCATCGGCGAAGTCGTCGATCCTCTGCTGGCTGACCTCGAACCAGTCGCCCACGCCGAGGAGTTCGCCCTCGACGGCCCGGAACGCCGCGATGTCCTCGAAGACCCTGGTTGCGGGAGCGATGTCGTTCCTCACGGTCGCGGACTCCCGTCGATCCGGCTGTTCGGCCGTGCCTGGGCGACCAGTTGGTGGAGCATGCCGCCGATCTCGGCGACCTCCCAGCGCTCTTCCTTTTCGGCGCGCGGACCCTTGACCCAGGTCTCCGCCACAGCGATCTCGCCGCCCTTGACCGTGAAGACCCGGCCCGTGATGCCCTCTGATGCGGGGCTGCCCAGGTAGACGACCAACGGTGCGATGTTCGCCGGCGAGCCGGAGTCGAAGCCGGTGCGCTCGAAGGTCTCGCGCACCTGCGCGACGTACGCGTCGAGCCCCGCCGTCATGTCGGTCAACGCGGTCGGGGCGATCGCGTTGACGCCCACGGAAAGCCGGGCGAGCTCGTCGGCGGCGATCAGGGTGAAGGAGGCGACCGCTGCCTTGGCGGCGCCGTAGTTCGCCTGCCCGATGTTGCCGAACAGCCCCGAGGGGGAGGAGGTGTTCACGATGCGCGGCGCGGGGACGGGGTCTCCCGCCTTGTACCGCTGACGCCAGTGGTCGATTGCGTGCCTGGTGACGCAGAAGGTGCCCCGCAGGTGCACCTTGACGACCGCGTCCCACTGGGCGACGTCCATGTTGACCAGCATCTTGTCGCGCAGGATGCCGGCGTTGTTCACCACGGTGTGCACCGTGCCGAAGGCGTCGAGGGCCGTCCTGATCAGGCGCCCCGCGTCGTCCCAGTCGGAGACGTCGTGGGTGCTCGGTACCGCCTGACCCCCCATGTCGAGGATCTCCCGCACGACGGGCTCGGGGTCGGCCACGTCGTTGACCACCACCCGGGCTCCCTGCCGCGCGAACTCGAGTGCGTGCTCGCGGCCGAGGCCGGCGCCCGCGCCGGTCACCACGGCGACGCGGCCCTCACAGATTCCCATCAGCTCACCTTCTCCTTCACCTGCGCTACGGCTGGCGACGAAACTAATTTCTCATGATGAATTAGTCAAGGGTTCTCGGAGCCCGGCGACCGGGGGCCGGCGAGGGCGCGGGAACGCCCGGCCCGGCGGTGGGAGTGAGCGGTGGCGTGCACCGGAGTCGGAGGCGGAACCCGGCGATGGCGAGGCCGGTGACCGTGACGACGCCGTGCGCGCCCAGCCCCCGCCACAACCGCCGGGCAACGGACCGCCTGTGGGGATGAGCCCGTCGTGACACACCTGGTGAAGGCTCATCACGCGCTCATCACGCGCCCGCGAGGGCTCCCCTCGTTCTCCTCTCGGCCCGGCGAGATGCGGGAAGGGCGCTTCCAGGGCAGGGCCATGACGCCCCGTGCGCGTCGGTGGACGGCCGGCCGAAGGTCTGCTCGAGTCGTCCGGCCCGTGCACGGGGCGCTGAACGACCCGTCACTGCGCCAGGTGCCCGCCGTCGACCGCGAGGCAGTGTCCGGTGACGTAGGACGACCTCCCGGAGCTCAGCCACAGGTTGGCCTGTGCGACCTCCTCCGGCGTGCCGAGCCGGCCGAACACGCTGAGCGAGAACTCGTCCACGGGCGTGCGACCCGCCCGTGAGGCGCGGATCATCGGGGTGTCGACGCCGCCGGGCAGGACGGCGTTCACCCGGATCCCCTCCGCGCCGTGCTCCAGCGCGGCGACCTTGGTCAGGCCGACGACGGCGTGCTTCGCGGCGACGTACGCCGCGTTGCCGACGCGTGCGCGCACCGAGCTCACCGATCCGATGTTGACGATCGTCCGCGGCCCCTCGCCCTGTCGGACGAACTGGCGCAGCTCGTGCTTCAGGCAGAGCGCGACAGCCCGGAGGTTCACCGAGACGATGCGGTCGAAGGCCGACAGGTCGAGGTCCACGAGGCGGGCCGCGTCGGGGGCGACCGCCGCGTTGTTCACGGCGCAGTCGAGCCGGCCCCAGCGTTCCACCGCGGTGGCCACCGCACGTTCGACGTCTTCCTCGACCGAGACGTCCGTGCGCAGGAAGACGGCGTCGCCGCCTCGGTCGCGGACGGCCCGCGCGGTCGCCTCCCCGAGTTCCCGGTCGATGTCGGCGACGAGAACGCGTGCGCCCTGCTCGGCGAACAGCAGGGCCGTGGCCGCGCCCATGCCCGACCCGGCCCCCGTCACCAGGGCGCAGCGGTCTTCGAGTTCGCGATGCATGTCCACCTCTCATCGGTGGTGCGGACGGCCTGGCGCCGTTCGGGCCCGGCCGCGATCACCGGGGTACGGATCCGCGGGCGGGCGCGTGGCCGCCCGCCTCCGGCGAGGCGGGCGGCCACGGCCCGTGCCGTGAGTGACTGAGGGCCCGCCTCAGCGCGCGGCGGCGTCCTCTCCCGCGAGGTATCCGAAGGCGACGCCGAGGACGATCGTGCCGCCGGCCCCGCCGTAGAAGCCTTGCGTCGTCGCACCTCCGACATTGCCCGCCGCGTACAGCCCGGGGATGGTCGTCCCCTCGGTGTCGACGACACGGCCCTTGGCGTCCGTGCGCGGCCCGCCGATGGTGCCGATGGCGCTGGCCTCGACCTTCACCGCGTAGTACGGCGCGGTGTCGACGGGCCCGATGGCGCCCGTGGCGGGGTTCTTCAACGCGGGACGCATGACCATGGCCAGGGGACCGACCAGCTGCCTGCGCATCCGCTCCGGATTCCGGGCCTTCGCGATGTTGCCCATGATCCGGCCGGCGACCGGCCCGATCAGCTTCGCGATCAGGGCACGTCCGCGCTCGGCCGCAGCGGGAGCCCAGGCGTTGATGGAGAAGCGTCCCAGGAAGGGGTTGTGGTCGCCGAAGAAGCGCTCGAACGTGGTGGTGCCGCGTCCGAACCGGGGGTCGCGGCCCTTGGCGGCCTCAGGGTTGAACTCCCGGACCGTCCGGGTGAGACCGTCGGGGTCGATCCCGCACTTGTGGGCGAGCTCCTCCAAGGTGGCGGCCTTCTGGACAACGGCCGGGTAGTCGCCGCCGGGTGGGGTGCTCAGGAAGCCGTAGCGCCGGTGGTAGTACTCGTCGAAGATCATCCAGGCGGTGGCGTTCGGCATCTCGCCGCTTGCAGGATCCACCTCGCGCATCACGGCACCGAGGTCGTTGTACGACGCCGCCTCGTTGCCGAAGCGCTTGCCCTCGGCGTTCACCATGATCGTGTGGGGCAGCGCCCGTTCGCCCTGGACGAGGCGGCTGATCGGCGCACCGTCGAGCTCCTCTCCCGGGATGCTGATCCCGGGCATCCACCACGCCTGGTCGGTGCCGACCATGTCGGCCCCGACCTCCTCCACCATGCGCATGGCGTCGCCGACGTGACCGCGGGCGCTGGTCTGGATCGGGAAGGGCGCACCGAGGTGCTTCGCGGTGAGATCGTCGTCGCCCTCGAAGCCGCCGCTGGCGAGGATGACGCCCTTCGAGGCCCGGACCGTCTCCCGGCCCGCGCCGGTGTCGACGACCACGCCGGTGACGCCGGTGGAGTCCTTCAGGAGCTGCGTCGCGCGAGCCCCGGTGCGGACCGCGACCCCGTGGTGCAGGCAGCCTTCGAGGAGTGCGCCGATCATCGCGTACCCGGCCATCCACACGCCCTGGATCCCGTTGATGAGCCACAGGGGCAGGGGGTTGCGGGCCATGCCGGATTTCTTGGGCGGTCGCACGAGGCCGGCCGCATCACCCAGGACGGACGGGGAGAACGGGCCGGGGAAGAGCGAGCGGAAATTCGACGCGCCCGGGATGTCGGACGTGTAGTCGGGCCACGCCACGGGGATCCAGCTCAGATACGTCTGCTCCTCGATGAAGCGGGCGACCTTCGGCGCGGTCTCGATGAACGTGTCGACGGTGTCGTGGTCGAGGACCTGGTCGCGGCCCTGGCCCAGCAGGTAGGTCCGCGCCTGCTCCGGGGAGTCGTCCGCCTTGAGGGCGCCGTAGGAGAGGCGGTGGTGGGGAACCCATATCGCTCCGCCGGAGATCGCCGACGTCCCGCCGACCAGGTGCTCGGACTCCAGGACGAGCACGTCGGCGCCGTTCACCGCGGCGCTCAGGGCGGCTGTGAGTCCGGACGCGCCCGACCCGACGACGACGACGTCGACCTGCTCCGGCAGGCCGGACTCCGTCGCCTTGCCGACAACGCCTGTGAGTTTGCGCGCAGTTGATGCCATCGAGACCTCGCTTGACCTGCCGTCCGATTGTGTCCTGTGCCACACCCTAGCCTATTCATCATAAGGAATTAAGAGTCCGGCGACGGCTTCCCGAGTGGGCCGGGGCGGGGCACGCCGGGCGTCTCGCGAGTCGAGGGGTCTCGATCTTGCGGGCAATACATCATGAGGAATATGCTGCGCCGGTCGTCGCGCGGGGCGGCCGGTACCCCGGCGTGCCCGCGCTCGATGAGCGCGGGAGGCGGGGGCCGCCTGGCCGGAGGGTGACTCGCGCGGGCGACGTGCCGCAAGGGCCTCTCCTCCCCCTTGACCTAATTATCATGACGAATTAGCGTGCGCTGTGCCACACCGTGAGCCGAAAGGAGCCAGCGTGGACACCACCGAGCACCTCGTGGAGCGACTCGCGCGGGCCGTCGACGACCTCGAGATCCGTCGCGTCATCACTGACTACGCAGCCCTCGTGGACGCTCGCGAGTGGGAGGGACTCGCCGGGATCCTCGCGGACGAGGTCGTGGCCGACTACCACAACGGCCGGACGGTCGTGACGGGTGCGCGGGCGATGGTCGACTACATCCGCGACAACACGGCCCACCTGGCGTGGCAGCACCACATGGTCGCGCCGTACGGCGTCGACGTCGCCGGCGACCGGGCCACCGCCCAGGCGTACCTGGTGTCCCACCAGATGCTGAAGGACGACCCGTCACACGTCCTGATGATGGCGGCGACCTACGACCTGGAGTTCGACCGAGGGGAGCGCGGCTGGGTCCTGTCGCGCATGGTCCACACGATCAAGGTCGCCAACCACCTCCCGATCACCACAGCGCCGCCGAACGGCGCCGCAGTCCCCCCAGCCGTCAGTCACTGAGACCGTCCACCGAGCGAGGAGCGCCGATGCACACCACGACCAGCGGGCAGTACGACGAGGCCGCCGAAGCCGCCGAAGCCGCCGAGCGGCTCGAGCGAGCGAAGGCCGCGGGATGCCCGGTCGTCCACTTCGACTACACGAACCCGAAGCCGGCGCTGAGCTACTTCGAGGAGTTCGACAAGCTCCGCCACCAGGGTCCGACGGCCTACTCGACGTACGGCCCCGGCTTCTGGATGCTGCTGACCTCCGATCTCGTCGGCGAGGCGTACCAGACGCCGGAGATCTTCAGCAGCAGCGCCACCATCCCGACCGTCCCGCACCCGGACTGGACCTGGATCCCGACGATGATCGATCCGCCGCTGCACAGCGAGTACCGGCGCTTCGTCAGCATCGCCTTCTCCCCGCGTTTCGTGAAGGCCATCGAGGATTCCATCCGCCAGGACTGCATCGACACCATCGAGTCGTTCCTGGCCGACGGCCAGTGCGACTTCCTCGAGCAGTTCGCGAAGGTGTTCCCGACCAAGGTCTTCCTGCGCATCCTCGGGCTCCCGCTGGAGCACACCGACATGTTCATGGGGTGGGTCGAGACGATCTTCGAGGGCCTCGGTCACTTCGGCGAGGAGGCCGAGGACCAGCTGCAGGCGCAGCGGGACATCCACACCTACTTCGCGGGCGTCCTCAAGGACCGCCGGGAGAACCCGCCGGCGAACGCCGAGGACGACTTCTTCACGATCCTCGCGAACGCCCAGATCGAGGGTCGGCCGATCCGCGACGACGAGTTCCTGAACATGTCGGAGGTGATGCTCCTGGCCGGCCTCGACACGGTGAAGAGCCAGCTGAGCTACATCTTCTACTGGCTGGCCACACACGACTCGGATCGTGAGTGGATCACGCGTGAGCCGGAGATCATCCCGAACGCGGTCGAGGAGTTCCTGCGCGCGCACAACATCGTGATGACCGCCCGTCAGGTCGCCGAGGACGTCGACTTCCACGGCTGCCCGATGAAGAAGGGCGACATGGTGATGGTCGCCAACCCGTCGGCCTCGCGCGACGAGGCCGTGTACGACGACCCGACCGAGATCCGCCTCGACCGCCAGGTCAACCGCCACTTCTCGTTCGCGGGCGGCCCGCACCGCTGCGCCGGCGCACACCTCGCCCGGACCGAGCTCGCCATCACCCTCGAGGAGTGGCACAAGCGGATCCCGAACTACCGCGTCACGAACACCGAGGGCCTGGTCGAGAGCGGCCCGCAGGTCGGCATCGAGAAGCTGCAGCTTGCCTGGGAGGCCTGAGATGAAGCGCATCACCGTCGACACCTCGAAGTGCAGCGGCCACGGCCGTTGCTACACGCTCGCGTCGGCCTTCTTCGACTACGACGACGAGGGCTTCCCGGTCATCCTCGACGAGCGTGTTCCCGACGACCGGGACGGTGTCGCGGACCTGCTGTCGGCCGTCGACAACTGCCCCGAGCGCGCGATCTCGGTGAGTGACGGGGCGTGACGATGGCGATCGACATGACCGTCGGGACTCCGACGATCGAGGAGTTCCGCGAGCGGGCCCGGGCCTGGCTGAGGCAGAACGCTCCTGCCCGATCGGCCGTGCGGGACGAGCACGACGTCTCGGTCTTCCACAATCTCGACCACGACGCCGAACTCGAGGTCCTGCGCGAGCTGCGGGAGTGGCAGCGGCTCAAGTTCGACGCCGGCTACGCGGCACTCTCGTGGCCGACGGAGCTGCACGGTGCCGGCCTGCCCACGGAGTACGCCGACGCCTTCAAGGACGAGGAGACCGCCGCGGTCGCTCCGACCCGACACGAACTCTTCTCGGTGACCGTCAATCTGATCGCCCCCACCGTGCGGATCTACGGGTCGGACGAGCTCAGGTCCCTGCTGCTCCCGGGGCTGCTCGACGGCTCACTGCTCGCGTGCCAGCTGTTCTCGGAGCCGGGGGCCGGCTCGGACCTCGCGGACATCTCCACCCGGGCCGTGCGCGAAGGCGACGAGTGGGTCGTCAACGGGCAGAAGGTGTGGACGTCCGGTGCGCAGTTCGCCGACTGGGGCCAGGCGATCGTCCGGACCGAGGCCGGCTCGAGCCGCAACCGCGGTCTGACCACCCTCATGATCCCCATGGACGCGCCGGGTGTCGAGGTGCGCCAGATCCGGCAGATGTCGGGTGGGACGAGCTTCAACGAGGTGTTCCTGACCGACGTGCGCGTTCCGGACGCGTACCGGATGGGCGACGTCGGCGACGGGTGGGGCGTCACCCGGGCGACCTTGGGCTTCGAGCGCGCCAACGCCTCCAACAAGGCCGGCGTCGGCGGGTCGTTCGAGCAGTTGGTCGACCTCGCGCGACGAACCCGCTCCCTGTCCCACCGCGACGTCAGGCTCGCACTGGCCGATGTCCGGATGCGGGAGGTCGCCGCCGAGATCGCCCTCCGGCGCGACAAGCGCGCACGCGATGCCGGCGAGGCGCCCGGCGCCGCCGGCTCCATGCGCAAGCTGCAGTGGGTCGCGAAGCTCAACCGGGTCTCCGACCTGGCGCGCACCCTACTGGCCGACCGGGCGGTCGCCGACCTCGGCGAGCCGGGCACGTTCTCGTGGAACGCCCACGTCCTCGGTGCTCCCGGCTACCGCATCGCAGGCGGAACCGACCAGATCCAGCGGTCGATCGTCGCCGAGCGGCACCTGAACCTGCCACCCGAGCCCAAGGTGTCCAAGTCCCGGTCAGAGAAGGAGGGGCCATGAGCGTGTCGATCGACCTGACCGGCCGGGTCGTACTGGTGACCGGCGGCAGCCGTGGCCTCGGCCTGGAGATGTGCCAGGCGTTCGCCCGGGCAGGAGCCAATGTCGTGGTCGCGAGCCGCAAGGCCGACGCGTGCCGGGAGGTGGCGGAGAAGCTGACCCGCGACAGCGGTGTCCGCTCCGTCGGGGTCGGCGCCCACGTCGGCGACTGGTCCGGTGGCGAGGCGCTCGTCGACACCGTCTTCGAGGAGTTCGGTCGTCTCGACGTACTGGTGAACAACGCCGGCATCGCCCCGATGTACGAGAGCCTCGAGACCGCGACGGAGCAGCTGTTCGACAAGACCTTCGACGTCAACCTCAAGGGTCCGTTCCGGCTCAGCACCCTCGCGGCTCCACGGATGTCCGACGGCGGGTCGATCGTCAACGTGAGCTCGATCGCCTCGGTCCGCCCGAAGACCTCCGACCTCGTCTACGCCGCGGCGAAGGCGGGGTTGAACACCCTGACCAAGGGCCTGGCCCAGGCCTACGGCCCGCGGATCCGCTGCAACACGATCATGGCCGGGCCCTTCCTGACGGACCTGAGCGACGTCTGGTACACGGACGAGTGGCGCGAGCGCGCGAAGTCGTTCCCCCTCGGCCGTGCCGGGGAACCGCGCGAGATCGTCGGAGCCGCCCTCTACTACGCCTCCGACCTGTCCTCCTTCACCACCGGAACGGTGCTGCCGGTCGACGGTGGACGCACCGCGATGTCCTGAGCCACCCCGATCCCCCTCACAGAGAGCGAGCAACCTGCATGACGTCGGTGAACGAGTCTCCAGCACGTCCCGCCCACCGCACGCCGGTGCCGCGGGTCGGACCGCTCGCGGGTGTCCGCGTGGCCGACTTCTGCTGGATGGGCGTCGGCTCCGTGGCCACGCGCATGCTCGCGGACTTCGGGGCCGAGGTGATCAAGATCGAGAACAGGCGCCGGATCGACCGGCCCCGCCTGCTCCCGATCTACAAGGGCGAGGCGCGCAACTACGGTGAGGAGGTACCCGACGCCGACCCGAACCGCGGAGGACTCCACAACAACTACAGCCGCAACAAGCTCGGCATCACGGTCGACATGAAGTCACCGAAGGGGCGCGACCTGGTCGACCGTCTGATCTCGGTGAGCAGCGTCGTGACGGAGAACTTCGCCCCGGGCGTGATGGAGCGCTGGGGACTCACCTACGAGCGGCTGGACGAACTGTCACCGAACGTCGTCTACGGACGCATGAGCGGGTTCGGGCACTCGGGCCCGCACGCGCACTTCAAGTCCTACGGACCGATCGTCCAGGCGGTCAGCGGACTGTCCTTCATCAGCGGACTTCCCGGCCGCGAGCCGTCCGGATGGGGGCTGTCCTACATGGACAACCAGGCGGCGTACTACAACTCGGCCGCACTCATGATGGCGATCCTGCGACGGAACAAGACAGGGCGCGGCGCCGAGGTCGACGTCTCCGCCGTCGAGGTCGGCATCTCGATGATCGGGCCCGACATGCTCGACGTGACCGTGAACGGCCACCACACCAGGCGTCCCGACTTCCCCCGCGGGAACCGGCTCGAGCATCCGCCCGCAGCGCCCCACGGGGTGTATCCGAGCGACAGTGACGATCGCTGGATCGCGATCGCCGTCTTCGGGGACGACGACTGGACGCGGTTCGTCGAGGCGATCGGACGGCCGGCCTGGACCGAGGATCCGCGGTTCGCGACCGAGGGGTCGCGCCGTGCCCACCAGGACGCGCTGGACGAGCACGTCACGGCCTGGACCCGGCAGCGCAGTCCCCGCGAGGCCATGCTGCTCCTGCAGTCGGCGGGTGTGGCCGCCGGTGCGGCGCAGACAGCCGAGGAGATCAACGAGTGGGACCCGCAGCTGCGGGAGCGCGGAATCTTCTTCGAGCTCGATCACCCGGTGATCGGCGAGGCCCGGTTCGAGGGGACGCCCGTCACGTTCTCGCGGACGCGCCAGCACACCTGGCGCTCCGCGCCACTGCTCGGTGAGGACAACCACCACGTGTTCGGCGACATGCTCGGGCTGACCGGCGACGAGATCGCAGAGCTCGAGTCGGAAGGGGTGATCTGACATGTGGGACGGCCCCACGTCGGAACTGACGTACAGCGGTCTGCGAGTCGTCGAACTCGCTCAGGATCCCCAGGGCGAGATCGTCGGCAAGCTGCTCGCCGACCAGGGCGCCGACGTCGTCAAGGTCGAGCCCCCCGGCGGATCGGCCGGCCGCAGGATCGGCCCGTGGGCACAGGGCCACGAGGGCGACCCCGACCACAGCCTGCACTTCTGGACGTACAACACGGGCAAGCGCAGTGTCGTCGTGGACACGTCCACAGCCGAGGGGCGTCAGGAGCGCGGGGCGCTCATCACCGACGCCGACGTGCTCATCACGTCGGCCGGCCCGCGCGACCTGGAGGCTGACGGACTCGATCTGCACGCGCTCGTCGACGAGTTGCCGCACCTGATCGTCCTGTCGGTCTCTCCGTTCGGGTTGACAGGCCCCTGGGCCGAGTGGCGTTCGAGCGACCTCGTGGCACTCGCCGCCGGCGGGATCCTCATGAGCTGCGGCTACGACGACCACACGATCCCGCCGATCAGGCCGGGTGGGAACCAGGCCTTCCAGATCGCGGCGAGCTTCGGCCACTGCGGGGTACTCCTCGCCCTGCTCGAACGGCAGGCCACGGGACTGGGTCAGCTGGTCGACGTCTCGATGCACGAGGCCGTGGCGGTCAGCGGGGAGCTGGCGAACCCGTACTGGTTCTACCCCCGGGTCCTCCTCGAACGACAGACGTGCCGGCACGCGCAGCCGTCGCCGACGCAGCCGGCTCTGTTCGAGTGCGCCGACGGCGTCCAGGTGTACTTCGCGCTGATCCTCAGCGACGACCGGACGTGGACGACGCTGGTCGAGTGGCTCACCACGCTGGGTCTCGACCTCGACCTGGGAGGTGAGGAGTACCTCTCGCTGGCGTACCGGCAGGAGCACTTCTCCCACATCCAGACGATCATGGAGTCGTTCTTCCTGATGCAGGACTCGGTCACGGTCTACGAGGAGGCCCAGCGCCGTGGCCTGCCGATCGGTCCGGTCTTCGCGCCCGAGCAGCTCCTCGACGATCCGCACCTGCGAGAGCGCGGCTTCTTCGTCCCGGTCGCGGCCGGTGACGGTGAGCCGGCTCTGTTCCCGGGGGCGCCGTTCCGGTTCTCGTACGGAACCGGCGGGCCGAAGGCGCCTCCGCGCCTCGGAGCGGACACCGCCGCGGTGGTGAGCGGTCTCGCCGCCGGCGAGGTGGCGTCGTGAGCGACACCTGGGTGCCGGACCGGTGCGCGGTCGTCGGCATCGGCACGACCGCGTACTCGAAGGCGTCCGGCGTCAGCGTCACCTCACTCGCTGCCGAGGCGTCGCTGGCCGCCATCGCGGACGCCGGGCTGGTTCCCGCCGACATCGACGGACTGATCCGCAGCGACTACGACGAGACGTCCCAGGTGGCACTGGCGGACGCGCTCGGCATCGACGACATCGCGTACTGGGGCCAGAACGGTCCCGGCGGTTCCGGCCCGGCGGCGATGGTCGGGCAGGCGGTGGCGGCGATCGTGTCCGGCCAGGCCACGAACGTCCTCGTCTACCGAGCGCTCAACGGCCGGTCGGGGCGGCGGCTGGGCAAGGGCGTGTCGGTCGACGGCGGCGTCGGGGGGAACTCGAGCTACCTCGAGCTGTTCTCACCGTACGGCGTCACCTCGCCCGGCCAGTTCTTCGCCATGATCGCCCGGCGCTACCAGGAGGAGTGGGGCCTGACGTCGGAGGCGCTCGCCGAGATCGCCATGGTGTGCCGCCGGCGAGCCAACGCGAACCCGGCGGCACAGATGTACGACCGTCCGTTGACGCTCGACGACTACTACGCGTCGAGGATGATCTCCGACCCACTGCGCCTCTACGACTTCTGTCTGGAGACGGACGGCGCGGCGGCGCTGGTCGTCACCTCGGCGGAGCGGGCGCGCGACTGCGCGCAGCCGCCGGCGATGATCCGTTCCGTCGCACAGGGCACGGGGACGCGGGTCGGGCCGGGACAGATGTATCCGGTGCTGATGGGGGAGAGCCTCGACACCCTCACCTCCCGGCGCGTCGCCGAGCGGCTCTACGCGCGTGCCGGCCTGACGGCGAGCGACGTCGATGTGGCGCAGCTCTACGACTGCTTCACCATCACGGTGTTCCTCCAACTGCCGGACTACGGATTCTGCGACCGGCTCGACGCGTCGGCCTTCGTCGAGGGCGGCGCGCTCGACGTCGGCGGACGGATCCCGATCAACACGGCAGGAGGCCAGTTGTCCGAGGCGTACATCCATGGCATGAACCACATCGTCGAGGGCGTCCGCCAGATCCGCGGAACGTCGACCGCTCAAGTCCCCGGGGCCGAGGTCTCGCTGGTCACCTCGGCGCCTCCGCCGGGGGCGAGCGCTCTGCTGCTGGTGTCGGCATGAGCGGGCTGGGAGGAGGGATCGGACTGCGTCCGATCACGGATGACCCCGACACGTCGGGATTCTTCGCCGCGGCCCGGGAGCACCGGCTCGTGGTCCAGACATGCCGCGCCTGCGCGCATCAGCAGCAGCCGCCCCGCCCGCGGTGCCGTTCCTGCCGCGGTGACGACCTCGGGTGGGAGGAGGTGCCCGGCGAGGGCAGGGTCCACACGTGGACCGTCGTCGAGCACCAGATCAACCCCCACTTCCCGGTTCCCTACACGTCGGTCCTGGTCGATGTCGAACCGCGACCCGGGGACCCGACCGTCCGTTTCCTCGGTCACCTGCCCGGCCGGCCGCACCTGCGCGTGGGCACGCCCGTGACCGTCGAGTTCATCGACCTCGGAGAGGACGTCGTCCTGCCCAACTGGGCGGTCGGCGCATCCGAGCCGTCCGCCACCTGAAGGAGAACACCATGGCGTGGGACTTCCAGACCGATCCGGAGTACCAGGCGAAGCTGGACTGGGTCGAGCAGTTCGTCCGCGAGGAGGTCGAGCCGGCCGATCGCATGTACGAGCACCCGCTCGACATGGCCGACCCCGTCCGAAACGCGATCATCAAGCCCCTGCAGCAGAAGGTGCGCGAGAAGGAGCTGTGGGCCTGCCACCTGGACCCGGAGCTCGGTGGCCCCGGCTACGGTCAGCTCAAGCTCGCGCTGCTCAACGAGCTGATCGGCACGACCCTCAGCGGCCCCGTTGTCTTCGGCACCCAGGCACCGGACTCGGGCAACTCGGAGGTGCTGGCGCACTTCGGCTCCGAGGAGCTCAAGCGTCGCTACCTGACCCCGCTGCTCGAGGGCGAGATCGCGTCGTGCTTCTCGATGACGGAGCCGACGGGAGGATCGGACCCGACGTCGTTCCGATGCCGGGCCGTGCGCGACGGCGACCACTACGTCGTGAACGGCGAGAAGTGGTTCTCGTCGAACGCCCGGTTCGCGAGCTTCCTCGTCCTCATGGCGGTGACCGATCCGGACGCACCGCGCCACCGTCGCGCGTCGATGTTCATCGTGCCGTCGGACACGCCGGGAATCGAGATCGTCCGCAACGTCGGCGTCACCGGCCACGCCGGTCACGAGGGGACGCACGCCTATGTCCGGTACAACGACGTGCGCATCCCCGCGGACCACCTGCTCGGCGAGGAGGGTGACGGCTTCAAGGTCGCGCAGGTGCGCCTCGGAGGCGGGCGCATCCACCACGCGATGCGCACCGTCGCGCTGGTGCGCCGCTCGCTGGACCTGATGCTCGAGCGGGCGGTCTCGCGCGAGACCCGTGGCCGGCGGCTCGGAGACCTGCAGCTGGTCCAGGAGATGATCGCGGACTCGTGGATCCAGCTCGAGCAGTTCCGGCTGTTCGTGCTGCGCACGGCGTGGAAGATCGACCAGGCCAAGGACTACAAGCAGGTCATCAAGGACATCGCAGGCGTGAAGGTCGCGATGCCGAGGGTGCTGCAGGACGTCGCCGGCCGTGCCCTGCAGCTGCACGGCTCGCTGGGGGTCTCGACCGAGATGCCCTTCGGCAAGTACGTCCTGGAGAGCTTCCACATGGCGATCGCCGACGGCGCGACGGAGGTGCACAAGCAGTCCGTGGCCAAGCAGCTGCTGCGCGACGTGACTCCCGCCCCCGACCTCTTCCCGTCGATGCACGTGCCGCGGCTCCAGGTCCAGGCGGAGGAGAAGTACGCCGGCCTCCTCGCGTCACTGCGGACGGACGCCCCGACCTCCGTGGAGGTGTGACGGATGATTCTGCAGGATGTCGAGGCGGCCGAGTTGCGGTCGGAGCTCACCGAGTGCGTTGCGCAGCTGGCCGAGCGCGTCGCGCCCCGCAGCGACGCGGTCGCCCGGGCCGATGTCGCGGCCGAGGGAGCGTTCGACCGTGAGCTGTGGGAACGCCTGATCCGCGAGGTCGGCATCCTCGGACTCGCGGTGCCGGAGGAGCAGGGCGGCGCCGGCGCGACCCACGCCGAGCTGGGCGCGGTCGTCGAGGTGTTGGGCCGGCGAACCGCGGCGGTTCCGCTGTTCGGCGCGGCACTGGCCATCGAGGCGCTCGTGACCGCGCTCGAGTCGCCGGCGGCCGGCGTGTGGCTGCCCGCACTGATCGACGGCAGCGCTCACGGCGCCGTCGCCTTCGCCGGCGACCTCCGCGCGGTCGAGGTCGACGGCGCCTGGCGGGTCACGGGATCGGCTCCGGCCGTCGTCGACGGATCCGTGGCAGACGTCCTCATCGCCGAGGCGTCGACCCCGGCCGGAGCGCGCTGGTTCGGAGTTGACGTCGCGGACGCGACCCGGGACCGGCACGAGACCCTGGACCTCGTCCGGGACATCACCACGCTGACCGTCGACGGTGCCCCCGCGACAGACCTCGGCGACGCCGTCACGGAAGGGCTGCGCAACAGGATCGAGGCGGTCGCCGATCTCCTGCTCGCCTGCGAACAGCTCGGCGTCGCCGAGCAGTCGCTGGAGGACGCCGTCGAGTACGCCAAGGTCCGCGAGCAGTTCGGCAGGGTCATCGGCTCCTTCCAGGCCGTCAAGCACGTGCTCGCCGACGTGGCGGTCGAAGCCGACCTGGCCCGGTCGCTCGTGGAGCACGCGGTGTGGGCGGCGGTCCAGAGCCCGCGGGACCTCCCGGAGACCTCGGCCATGGCCCTGTTGGCGGCGTCCCGCGCCGCCGTCCTCGCCAGCAGCGAGAACGTCCAGGTCCACGGTGGGATCGGGTTCAGCTGGGAGCACTCCGCTCATCTGCTGTTCCGGAAGGCGCGCAGCAACGAGATGATCCTGCACCCGCCGGCCGACCTGGCCGATCGGGTGCTCCGTGCGGAGGGGGTTCTCGCATGACGTACGCCGGAGCGGCTCCGCGGAGGGTCGTCGTCGTCGGTGGTGGAATCGGCGGCGGACGGACCTGTGCGGCGCTCCGATCGGCAGGCTTCGACGGCGAGATCGTACTGATCGGCGACGAGCTCCACGAGCCGTACGACCGACCGCCGTTGGCGAAGGCGTTCCTGCACGGCGACATCGACCTCGGCCTGGGCCTGGACCTGGCGGAGCTGGGGGTGGACTTCGCCCGCGGCGAGCGCGCCACGGGCCTGGACCTGGCACGGCGGCGTGTGACGACCGACCGGTCGGCACACGACTACGACTTCCTGGTGATCGCCACCGGGGCGCGCCCGGTCACCCTGCCCGGTGACGGGCCGCAGGTGACCCTGCGCACCCGTGAGGACGCCGAGCGCCTCCGCGAGTCCCTGGTGCCCGGCGCCCGGCTCGTCGTCATCGGCGCGGGCTGGATCGGTGCCGAGGTCAGCACCGCCGCGCTGACGCGCGGATGCCGGGTGACGTGCGTGGAGCTCGGCGCGACGCCGCTCGAGGGGCCGCTGGGCCCGGAGGTCGGGCGTCGGTTCCTGCCGTGGTGGCAGGAGGTGGACCTGCGCACGTCGACCGGGGTTCGCGAGGTCTCGGCGGACGGGGTGGTGCTCGCCGACGGCGAGCTCATCCCTGCGGACATCGTGGTGACGGGGGTGGGCGTGCGCGCCGAGACCGACTGGCTGGCCCGCGCCGGTCTCGCCGTCGAGGCAGGGGGAGTCGCCGTCGACGCGGACCGTCGGACCAGTGACCCCCACGTGTTCGCGGTGGGCGACGTGGCCGCGCGGTGGAGCGACCTGCTCGGTCGGCGGGTTCACTCCGGGCATTGGGACGAGGCGGTGAACGGTGCGCCGGCCGCGGCCGGCGCGATCATGGGCACGCCGAAGTCGGCCGACGACGTCCCCTACTTCTGGTCGGACCAGTTCGGCAGGAAGCTGCAGTATGTGGGTCAGCATCGCCCTGGGGATCGCATGTTCTTGAGGGGGCACGACGACCCGGAGCGGTGGGGCGCCGCCTGGATCGACGCCGAAGGGCGGCTCTCCGCACATCTCTCGGTGGGATTCCCGCGCTCGATGGTGCAGGCCCGGGCCGCGATCGCCGAGCGCAGGATCGTTGACCTGAGCCGGGTCGGATCGCTGACGGAGTCGTTCTGACGTGATCCGTCCTCCTGCTCCTGCGCTCCGCCCGTGGCGGGGCGGCATGAGGGGTGTCCGACTGAGCCCGGGCGGGTGGGTCGTTCCGGGTGGGGCACTCGTCGAGCCGGCCCGGGACGGCGAGTCCGCCGGATTCGGCGCGCGGTGGGCCGGTGACCGGGTGGTGCACCCCGTCGGCCGCGGATCCGCGCACCCGAGCCCGGGTGGACCGCGGCTCCCGCACAGGCCGGGTACGGCCCTCCTCGACGAACGGACGCCCCTGGCCGACCCGTTGGCCGCCCTGGCCGCCGTCGCAGGGGCGACCGGCACGACCGGGCCGGGGACGGCTGTGCTCGTCGCCGTGCTCCGGCACCCGCTCCTGGCCGCACGGGCCGTCGCGACGCTGCACGAGGTCTCGGGCGGGCGCTTACGGCCGGGGGCCGGCGCAGGCCGGTCGCAGGGGGAGTTCGCGGCGCTCGGTGCGCCGTTCGCCACGCGTGGCCGCGACGGCGACGACGAGATCGCCGTGCTCCGCCGGGTTTTCGCCGACGACCCCTCGGGCGACCGGCCGGACCGATGGGCGTTCGATCCCGTTCGGGTGAGCGCTGTGGTGCCCGGTGGGACGGCACTCGGCGGCTCAGTGATCGCGGGCGGCACCTCCCCGGCGGTCCTGCGCCGGGGAGCCGCTGCCGGAGACGGCTGGATCGTCTCCGGCGCGCCGCCCCCGGCGGAGGCGGCGCGGGCCAAGGCGGACATCAGCGAGATCCGCCAAGTTCCGGAACGGACCGGCCCGTTCATGTACATCGAGAGAGCCGACAGCGCGGACCGCGGACTGGTGGCGGAGCACGCCGCCGACGGGTTCGACGAGGTGATCGTGCGGGCCGACCGGATCCGGCGCGCCAGAGCCGTCGATGAGCGCCGGCAGACCCTCACGGAAGCGCCCTCGTCCATCGGTTGCGTACGGGATCATCCGCGTGCGGGCGTGGCATCAATTTATGGGAATGAATTCTTACGGGAGTGTCCTCGTCGTGCCAGTGGCCCCGGCGGAGGCACGAACGACAAGGTGCAAGCGAACTCCGAAGGGGAGTGGTCATGAGCAGCAAGGTGACGTCCGGAGACGGTGGGCGCGCGGGAATCCCCATCGCGGCCGGTGGATCGGTTCTTCGTCCGCTCAAGGCGGCCGAAGTCGTCGCCCGCGACGTGGTGCGCACGGTCCGGTCGCACGGACTGTGCACGGGAGACGGTCTCCCCTCCGAGGCGGAGATGCTGAAGTTGTACGGCGTGGGCCGGGAGTCGCTTCGTGAGGGACTTCGGCTTCTCGAGGTCCAGGGCATGATCTCGATCCGGCGCGGCCCCGGCGGAGGTCCATTGGTCGGCACGGTCGATTCGGCGAACCTGGGCCGGCTGCAGGCCCTGTACTTCCATCTGGCGGGCGCCTCCTACGACGAGCTGTTCGAGGCGTGGATCTTCGCCGAGTCGACCTTGGCGCGTCTGGCCGCCGCCAACCCCGACGCAGCGGCACGGGAGGCGGCGATGACTCCGTACCTGTCCGGTGACGTCGACGACGTGGCACACGACGATCTTGACGTGTACATGTCCGGACATGAGGGCTTTCACGGCGCGTTGGCGGCCCTGGCCGGCAACCGGGTCATCCAGGTGACGTTCCGGGCGTACGGTCAACTGGTCGCGCACCACTTCGCGACCGTCGGCGACGTTCGGACGATCCACGCCGCGCTCGTCGACGACCACCTCAGATTGGCCCAGGCGGTGCTGGACGGTGACGAGTCGGCTGCCGAGTCCTTGATGGAGTCGCACCTCGCCAACGTCCTGAACCTGCACAAGGAGCAGCTGGGTGATCTCCTCGACGGGGACGTCGAGTGGCTGTGACTCCTCGGCGTGTGCCCGGCGGCCGTGGAGGCCGTGAACCACGCCGCGATGCACCTTGACCTATTCATCATGATGAATTAGCTTGTGGTGACGTTCACACGCCACCACAGGAGGGACTCCGTCCATGGCCACCGTCCACGAGCCCGCCCCGACGCACGACGTCGCCGCCGTCCGGGCCGGTGACGAGTTCGACGAGCCGGCGCTTCGTTCCTGGCTGGTCGAGCACCTGCCGGGCCTGGACGGCGACATGGCGGTGATGCAGTTCCCGCGGGGCTCGGCGAACCTGACGTACCGGGTGTCCTTCGGCGACCGGCACCTCGTCGTGCGGCGCCCGCCGCTCGGCACCGTGGCCGCCGGGGCTCACGACATGGCACGCGAGCACCGGGTGCTGTCGCGTCTGCACGAGGCGTACGACCGCGCGCCCCGGGCGTTCCTCCACTGTTCGGACCCCGCGGTGATCGGGGCCGAGTTCTTCGTCTCGGAGTACCGCTCGGGATACGTGGTCTGGGAGCGCGTGCCTTCCGAGGTCAGCACCGACGTCGACGCGACCCGTCGCATCGGCCTTGCGGTGATCGACGCCCTGGCCGAGCTGCACGAGGTCGATCCCGCCTCCTGCGGACTCCAGGACCTCGGTCGGCCCGACGGATTCCTCGAGCGCCAGGTCGCCGGCTGGACCAAGCGCTGGCGGGCGGTCGCCGAGCAGTCGAACCTCCCGGACGCGGCCTCGACGAAGGCACTGGTCGACGAGGTCGGGGGTCGACTGGCCCGCACCATGCCCAGGAGCCAGGCGGCTGGGATCGTCCACAACGACTTCAAGATCGACAACTGCCAGTTCGCGGCAGGCGACCCCGACAGGGTCGCGTCGGTCTTCGACTGGGACATGGCCACCCTCGGCGACACGCTGGCGGACTTCGGGACCCTGCTCAACTACTGGCCCGACCACACGCTCCCCGCGGGAGACGTGGGTGCCTTCGTCGCCGCGTCCGCGACCCGCGGACTCGACCTGCCAAGCCGTGGCGAGGTGATCGAAAGGTACGCCGGCACCAGCTCGTACGACCTGTCGGACATCGGCTGGTACGAGGCGTTCGGGTGCTGGCGGACCGTGGTCATCCTCCAGCAGCTCTACGCACGCCACGTGCGCGGCGAGAGCCCGGATCCGCGGATGGCACAGCGAGGAGAAATGGTCCGGCCCCTCGCGCGCCGGGCGTTGGCCCTGCTGGGTGGTGCGGTGTGAGTGACCGACGAGCCCGATGTGAACACGAGAACTCCCTCCCGAGAGACGAACGAGGAGCAGGACGATGAAGACAGGGACCCGAGTGGTCAGCGCCGTGTGCGAGACGGAGGTGGTGGTCATCAAGGGCGCGGACGTCGTGCTGGAGTGCGGGGGCGTCGCCATGGTGGCCGCCCGGGACGGCGTCCGGGGCGAACCCGCCGCCGGGCACGATCACGGCACCCTTCTGGGGAAGCGCTACACCCACGAGAGCTCCGGACTCCAGGTCCTCTGCGTGAAGCCCGGGGCCGGAAGCCTGAGCGCCGACGGTGGGGCCCTGACCGAGCTCGCCGCCAAGAAGCTGCCCTCCTCGGACTGAGGCCGCAGATGAATGTGACAATGATCCTCGAGATGGTCTCGCAGGCAGCCGGCGACCGCGCGGCCGTCGTGTCGGGTGACCTGTGCTGGAACTACGACGAGCTGGCCGACCGCGCCCGCGCGCATGCCGCTGCCATCCGGGAGCGGGCCGTCACGTCGGTCGCCTACCTCGGTGAGAACTCGCCGGAGACGATCGCGCTGTTCTTCGGTTGCGCGATGGCGGGGGTCTCCTACGTCCCGGTGAACTATCGATGGACCGATGACCAGCTGGCGGAGGCGCTGCAGCGCATCGCCCCCGTCGCGGTGGTCACCGACGAGCGGTCCGCCTCCCGGGTGCCGGGCCTGCCCGGCGTCGAGCCGCTCCTCCTCCCCGGCGGTGGGGCACCGACCGAACCCCAGGACACCGACGGTGAGTTTCCCGCCGTGCTGCTGTTCACCAGCGGCACCAGCGGGACGCCGAAGGCGGCCGTCCTGCGGAACCGGCACCTGGTGCCGTACGTCGTCACGACCGTCGAGTTCCTCAACGCGTCCGAGGACGAGGCGATCCTCGTGTCCGTTCCGCCGTACCACATCGCAGCGGTGAGCTCGCTCCTCACCTCGGTCTACGCCGGCCGCCGGATCGTCCTCATGTCCGCGTTCGATCCGGCCGCCTGGGTGGAGGCCGCACGCCGCCACAAGGTGACGCAGGCCATGGTCGTCCCCACGATGCTGAACCGGATCCTCGACGAGGTCGAGCGTGACGGCCGGGGCCTGCCGGCACTGCGTCACCTCTCGTACGGTGGTGGCCGCATGCCCGTCGAGGTCATCGAGCGGGCCATGAGCCTGCTCCCGTCGCTGGACCTGGTGAACGCCTACGGGCTGACCGAGACGAGCTCGACCATCACGCTGCTGAGTCCGGACGATCACCGCGAGGCCGCGGCGAGCGACGATCCGTCGGTTCGCGCTCGCCTGGGTTCGGTCGGCCGGGCCCTGCCCACCGTCGAGATCGAGATCCGCGACGAGGACGGCCGGGTACTCGGTCCCCACGAGACCGGTGAGATCTGGGTCCGGGGCGACCAGGTCTCGGGCGAGTACCTCTCGCACTCGGCGGTCGGCGACGACGGCTGGTACCCGACCCGCGACCACGGCCATCTCGACGTGGACGGCTTCCTCTTCCTCCACGGCCGTGCCGACGACGTGATCGTCCGCGGCGGCGAGAACATCGCTCCCGGTGAGATCGAGGAGCGGCTCCGGTCGCACGCCTCGATCAAGGACGTCGCGGTGATCGGCGTCCCCGACACGGAGTGGGGGGAGCGGATCGAGGCCTTCGTCGTGCCGGCCGCCGGTGCCGCTGTCGTCGAGGACGACCTGCGCGAGTGGGTGCGGGAAGGGCTGCGGTCGACCCGGGTCCCGCAGAACTTCCACGTGCGCGAGGAGCTGCCCTACAACGAGATGGGCAAGCTGCTGCGGCGGGTGCTGAGGGCCGAGAGGGTCGCAGCCCTGGCGACGTCGCCGTGACCGGCTTTCCGGGGACGGGACGCGTGGAGCGGGGCCGGGAGACGCCGACGGGGGCCGGAACGGTCTCCGTCGGCGGCGTCCGATTGCCGGGAACGTGGACCGGGGCCACGATTGATCATGAGAAGTTGAGGATGCCATGACATACGTCATCACCCAGAACTGCTGCAACGATGCGTCCTGCGTGCCTGTGTGTCCGGTCAACTGCATCCACCCGACTCCCGAGGAGCCGGGGTACGGCACGACCGAGATGCTCTACATCGACCCGGACGGTTGCATCGACTGCGGGGCCTGTCTCGACGCCTGCCCGGTCAGCGCGATCGAGCCCGACTACGACCTTCCCGCGGAGTCGCTGCCGTTCCTCGAACTGAATGCGGCGTACTACCGGGATCCCGCCCATCGGGACTACGACCCGACGCCGTACAAGGAGCCCGCGCCGCGCACCTGGACGGGCGCGCCGACCGGCCCCCTGAAGGTGGCCGTCGTCGGCACCGGGCCCGCGGCGAGCTACGCCGTCCAGCACCTGCTGTCGCAACGCGGCGTCGACATCGCGATCGACGTCTTCGAGCGGCTGCTCACGCCATGGGGGCTCGTCCGGTTCGGCGTGGCGCCCGACCACCTGTCGACGAAGAACGCGGCCGAGCCGTTCGGCAGGGCGCTGCGCAGCAGGAACGTGCGGGTGTTCCTCGACGTCACGGTCGGTGAGGACGTGACGCACGAGCAGCTCGCCGAGCGCTATCACGCCGTCATGTACGGGGTGGGCGCGTCCCGCGACCGCCGACTGGGAGTCGAGGGCGAGGACCTGCCGGGGAGCCACGCCGCGACGGACTTCGTCGGCTGGTACAACGGCCATCCCGACCATGCGGCCTCCGAGTTCGACCTCGCCGTCGAGCGGGCGGTGATCGTCGGCAACGGGAACGTCGCGCTCGACGTCGCCAGGGTGCTCGCGAAGGATCCGGAGGCGCTCGTCGCGACCGATATCGCCGAGCACGCCCTCGAGGCACTGAGAGCGTCGTCGATCAAGGAGATCCGCGTGGTCGCCAGACGGGGGGCGGACGCCTCGGCCTTCACGACCCCCGAACTGATCGGTCTCAAGGAGGCGTTGGGGCCGCGGCTGATCCGGTCGGCCGACCTCGGGGCGCTCGGCGCCGGCGGGGCGCCACTCGACCGGTACAAGCGCGATCTCATCGAAGGGCTGCCGACCGAGGTACCGGACGGCGACCGGCCGGTGGTCGTCCTGGACTACTGCAAGACGCCGGTCGCCATCGTCGGCGACGAGCGAGTCGAGGCGGTCCGGTTCGCGCGGACGCGGATCGATCCCGGGACCGGCCCGACCTCGGTGACCGACGAGACGGACGACGTGTCCGCCGGCCTGGTCATCCGCTCCGTGGGCTACCGGGCGCAGCCGATCAAGGACCTGCCCTTCGACGAGGAGCGGGCGGTCGTGCCGAACGAGCACGGGCGGGTCGTCGACCCGTCCACGGGCACGACGGTCCCGGGCGCCTTCGTCACGGGCTGGGTCAAGCGCGGGCCCTCGGGCGTCATCGGAACCAACAGGCGATGTGCGCGTGAGACGGTCGACGCCCTGCTCGAGGACTGGGAAGTGGGACGGCTCGGCGAGCCGACCGATGCCACCGACGTCACATCGATCCTGCCGCGCGTCACCGACCTGGAGGCGTGGAAGGCCCTGGACGCCCACGAGAGGACGAGCGGCCGAGCCGCGGGCCGCCCGCGCGCCAAGGTGGCGGACAGGGACGCCCAACTGGCCGTGATCGCGGCAGCACTTTCGACCGACTGAACGAACCAGGAGACGGACGTGGACGAACGCATCGTCGTCATCGACGGGGCGCGGACCCCGATCGGCAGCTTCGGCGGCCGGTTCAAGGACGTGCCGGCGCACGAGCTCGGTGCGGCGGCGGTCACCGAGGCGATCAAGCGCTCGGGTGTGACCGTCGACGACCCCGCCGAGGTCGTGATGGGCTGCATCGGCCAGGTCGGCCCGGACGCGTACAACGCGCGGAGGGTGGCGATCGAAGCCGGCCTGCCGAAGTCGGTGCCGGCCTTCACCGTGAACAGGTTGTGCGGCAGCGGGCTGCAGGCGATCTGGTCCGCGGCGCAGGAGATGGTCTGGAACGGCCTGGACTTCACCGTCGCGGGCGGCGACGAGTCGATGACGCGGATGCCGTTCTACGACTTCGGCGCCCGGTCGGGCTACAAGCTGGGCAACCGGCCGCTGGTCGACGGAACCGTGGCGATACTGACCGACCCGTTCGGCGGCGTGCACATGGGCGTGACCGCCGAGGCGGTCGCCGAGAAGTACGGTGTCTCGCGCGAGGAGCAGGACGCGTTCGCGCTGCGGTCACAGCAGCGTGCGGCCTCGGACGCCGCGAAGGCGGCGTTCGAGGAGGAGATCGTCGCTGTCGAGGTGCGCGGCCGCCGTGGGGCGACCGTGGTCGACACGGACGAGCACCCCAAGCCCGGGACGACGCTGGAGGGTCTGGCCGGCCTGCGCCCGGCCTTCACCGAGGGCGGCACGGTGACAGCGGGCAACGCCTCGGGCATCAACGACGGCGCCGCCGCGGTCGTGCTGGCCAGGGAGTCCGTGGCGCGCGATCGTGGTGCGACCGGCCTGGTGGCGCTGGAGCAGGTCGCGACGGCGGCGATGGAGCCGGGGCTGATGGGGTACGCGCCCACGTTCGCGCTGCGCTCTCTGTTCGAGAAGACCGGTCTCACGCCGGCCGACATCGACATCGTCGAGCTGAACGAGGCCTTCGCGTCGCAGGCCGTCGCCGTGGCACGCGACACAGGCCTGGATCCGGAACGCACGAACCCGTACGGCGGCGCGATCGCGCTGGGCCACCCGGTCGGTGCGACCGGCGCGATCCTGTCGCTGCGAGTGGTGAAGCACCTGCGCCGCACTGGCGGTGAGTTCGGCATCGTCACCATGTGCATCGGCGGCGGCCAGGCCCTCGCCGCCCTCTTCCGCCGCCTCGACTGAGGCGAGACGCCGAGGCGTTCGGCGTCCCCGCCGCCAGGAGTGCGGTGGGGACGCCCACTCCTGTGGAGTCGCGATGCCGCACGCGGGAGGGGCCGACGGGCGTGTGCGTTCTCCCCTCCGCGGCCCGGGCCCGGAGGGCGGTGCCGTCCTCCGGGCGGGAAGAGCGGCTCCGGCCGCTGGAGGCCCGGGGCCGGCCTCGAGTCGGGCTGTGCGCCGGCCGCGGTGCTGCTCACCCACTGCCGACGTGAGTGCCGGCGTTCTGGCGGGCTGGAGCAGTCATGCGGCGGGACTGTCGAGGCCGGCTGCCGCGGTCCATGCCTGCCGGCCGGTGTGGATCTCCGGATCGGTGGGCCGGTCTCAGGCGTCGTAGGTGTAGAAGCCGCGGCCGTTCTTGCGGCCGAGGTGGCCCGCGGCGACCATGCGGCGCAGGAGGGCGGGCGGTGCGTACAGCGGTTCTTTGAACTCTTCGTACATCGACTCGGCCACCGCTTGGGCGGTGTCGAGACCGATGAGGTCGAGCAGGCGCAGCGGCCCCATGGGGTGGGCGCAGCCGAGTTCCATGCCCCGGTCGATGTCGTCCGGGCGTGCGGCGCCCGACTCCAGCATCCGCACGGCGCTGAGCAGATAGGGCACGAGCAGTGCGTTGACCACGAAGCCGGAGCGGTCGGGTGCCTGGATGGCCCGCTTGCCCAGTTGCCCGGCGAGGTCACGGGTGCGCTGCACGGTCTCCTGGCTGGTGGTGAGGGCCGGGATGAGCTCGACCAGCTGCTGCACGGGCACCGGGTTGAAGAAGTGCATGCCGATGACCTGCCCGGGGCGCTCGGTGGCGACGGCGAGGTCGACGATGGGGATCGAGGAGGTGTTGGTGGCCAGGATCGCCGCGGGGTCCTCGACCGCCTTGTCCAGGGCGCGGATGACGTCGGTCTTGATGTCGCGGTTCTCGGCGACGGCCTCGATGACGAACTGACGGTCGGCCATGTCGCCGAGGTCGTGGGTGAACGAGAGCCCGGCGAGGGCCTGGTCGCGTTGCTCCTCGCTGAGCTTGCCGTGGCGCACGCCCTTGTCGAGGGAGGCGGTGATACGGCGGCGGCCTGCCTCGGCGGCGTCATGGGTGGACTCGGCGACGCGGACGTCGAGGCCGTTGCGGGCGGCGACTTCGGCGATGCCGGAGCCCATCAGGCCGCAGCCGATGACACCGAGACGGGTAACGGGATCCATCTGAGGTCCTATCTGACGAAGAGCGCAGTCTTGCTTCCGGCCGGGTGAGGCACGGACGTCGCGGCGGTACCGGCCTCCGGCAACGGCCTTCGGCGGTCGGTTGAAGGGAAGGGAAGGGACGCGGGTGGTGTCCTCGAGGCCGGCGCCCATGGGACCGGGTACGGGTGGCGCGGCAGGCGGACGCCGGAGCGGCTGCCTGCCGACTTGAGCACGTCAGGGCCGAGGTGCGGCGGCACCCCGCTCGGATGCGGCGGGGTGCGGACCGCGGCCGTCGTACCGGCGGGTCAGACGTTGCGCCGGTATTGGCCTCCGACCTCGAAGAACGCCTCGGTGACCTGCTGCAGCGAGCAGACACGGGCGGCATCCATGAGGACCTCGAAGGCGTTGTCACCGTTGATCGCGGCTTCCTTGAGCCGGGCGATCGCCTTCGCGGCCTCCTCGCTGTGCGTGATCTGGAAGTCGTGGACCCGCTTGAGCTGGGACTCCTTCTCCTCCTCGGTGGCGCGGGCGAGTTCGAGCTCCTGGGGCTCGGCGTCGCCGCCGGGCCGACGGAAGGTGTTCACCCCGATGATGGGCAGCGTGCCGTCGTGCTTGCGCTGCTCGTAGAGCATGGACTCGTCCTGGATGCGGCCGCGTTGGTAGCCGGTCTCCATGGCGCCGAGTACGCCGCCGCGTTCGTTGATCCGGTCGAACTCGGCGAGCACCGCCTCTTCGACCAGGTCGGTGAGCTGGTCGATGACGAACGAGCCCTGCAGCGGGTTCTCGTTCATCGCCAGGCCCCACTCCCGGTTGATGATGAGCTGGATCGCCAGCGCGCGGCGTACGGACTCCGCGGACGGAGTGGTGACGGCCTCGTCGTAGGCGTTGGTGTGCAGCGAGTTGGCGTTGTCGTAGATGGCGATCAGCGCCTGCAGGGTGGTGCGGATGTCGTTGAAGTCCATCTCCTGGGCGTGCAGGGAGCGTCCGGAGGTCTGGACGTGGTACTTCAACTTCTGGGAACGCTCGTTGGCGCCGTACTTCTCCTTCATCGCGACGGCCCAGATCCGGCGGGCGACCCGGCCGAGCACGGAGTACTCGGGGTCCATGCCGTTGGAGAAGAAGAACGACAGGTTCGGCGCGAAGTCGTCGATGTGCATGCCGCGCGCCAGGTAGGCCTCGACGTAGGTGAACCCGTTGGCGAGGGTGAACGCGAGCTGGCTGATCGGGTTCGCGCCGGCCTCGGCGATGTGGTAGCCGGAGATCGAGACGGAGTAGAAGTTGCGGACGTGCTGATGGATGAACCACTCCTGGATGTCGGCCATCATCCGCAGGCTGAACTCGGTGGAGAACAGACAGGTGTTCTGGCCCTGGTCCTCCTTCAGGATGTCGGCCTGCACCGTGCCGCGCACGTTCGCCAGCGCGTGCGCGCGCAGCTCGGCCGCCTCCGAGGGCGAGGGATCGCGGCCCTCGGCAGCGCGGAACTTCTCGACCTGCTGGTCGATGACGGTGTTGAGGAAGAAGGCCAGCACCGTGGGCGCCGGACCATTGATCGTCATCGACACCGAGGTGGTGGGCGCGACCAGGTCGAAGCCGTCGTAGAGCGTCTTCATGTCCTGCAGCGTCGCGACGGAGACGCCGGAGGTGCCGACCTTGCCGTAGATGTCGGGACGTTCGTCGGGGTCACGGCCGTACAGGGTGACCGAGTCGAAGGCGGTGGACAGCCGGGTGGCCGGCTGGTCCTCGGAGAGCAGCTTGAACCGCCGGTTGGTGCGGAAGGGATCGCCTTCGCCGGCGAACATCCGGGCCGGGTCCTCGCCATCGCGCTTGAACGGGAACACCCCGGCGGTGAACGGGAAGTAGCCGGGCAGGTTCTCCCGGCGCCAGAACCTCACCAGCTCTCCGTGGTCGGCGAACGCGGGCAGCGCCACGCGGGGGACCTTGTTGCCCGACAGGGACTCGCGGGTCAGCTTGGTGCGGATCTCCTTGTCCCTGACCTTCACGACCTGCTCGTCGCCGGAGTAGGACTCCACGACGGCGGGCCAGTTCGCGATCTGCTCCGCGACCTGGTGGGGGAGCTGCTTGCGTGCCTCTTCCAGCAGCGCGGCCACGTTGCCGGCGTCGGACCCGGCCCGGACGAGCTCGCCCTGGACGATGTCCAGGCGCTGCACCCGCCGGGCCGCCTCGGCGACTCGTCCGGTCTCGGCGTGGTAGGCGCGGACCGTTTCGGTGATCTCGGCGAGGTAGCGCACCCGGTCCGCGGGCACCACCTGCCGGATGCCGGAGGAGTGGCGTACGTCGACCGTGGGCAGCGTGCCCTCGGACAGCGGAAGCCCCTTCTCGCCCAGGGCGGTCCTCAGGTGCTGGTAGAGCGCGGTGACACCGTCGTCGTTGAACGTGGCCGCCGCGGTGCCGAACACCGGCATGTCCTCGGGCCTCTTGTCGAACGCCTCGCGGTTGCGGACCAGTTGGCGGGCCACGTCGCGCAGGGCGTCCTTGGCACCGCGCCGCTCGAACTTGTTGATGGCCACCACGTCGGCGAAGTCGAGCATGTCGATCTTCTCCAGCTGCGAGGCGGCGCCGAACTCCGGCGTCATCACGTACATCGGGATGTCGACGAACGGCACGATCGCCGCGTCGCCCTGGCCGATGCCCGGCGTCTCCACGATCACCAGGTCGAACCCGGCGGCCTTGACCACGTCGATCACATCGGCCAGGTGCTCGGGCAGCTCGTGACTGCCGCGGGTGGCGAGGCTGCGGAAGAAGACCCGTTCCCCGTCCAGGGAGTTCATCCGGATCCGGTCACCGAGCAGTGCGCCGCCGCCGCGGCGGCGGGTCGGGTCGACGGCGATCACCGCGATCCGCAGCCTGTCCTGCTGGTCGACACGGAACCGGCGCACCAGTTCGTCCGTCAGCGACGATTTCCCGGAGCCGCCGGTTCCGGTGATACCGAGAACGGGCGTGACCCGCTCCGCCGCAGCGGCGCGCAGCCGCTCCAGGAGATCCATGGGCAGCTTGCCGAGCTCCGCGCCCGTGATGGCACGAGCGACCGCGAACCGGTCGCCGGCGAGCACGGCGGCGGCGTCGGTCGACCTGCCGTCCCAGAGGTCGAAGTCGCAGTCCCGGATCACCGAGTTGACCATCCCGGCGAGGCCCATCCGCTGGCCGTCCTCGGGGGAGAAGATGGTCACACCGCTCTTGCGCAGTCGGGCGATCTCCTCGGGCACGATCACGCCGCCGCCACCGCCCACCACGCGGATGTGCTTCGCCCCCCGCTCGCGCAGCGACTCGACCAGGTACTCGAAGTACTCGACGTGCCCGCCCTGGTAGGACGAGACCGCCACGCCGTGTGCGTCCTCCTCGAGTGCCGCGTCCACGACTTCCCGCACTGACCGGTTGTGTCCGAGGTGGATCACCTCGGCGCCTTGGGACTGGAAGATGCGCCGCATGATGTTGATCGACGCGTCGTGCCCGTCGAACAGGGCCGAAGCGGTGACCAGGCGGACGGGATGCACGGGGCGGTGCAGTTCGTTCATGGAGGCCTTCCCGGACGGTACGGGGGAGAGTTGGCTGGAGAAATACTAGGACGCCCTAGTAAATTGCAGCAGGTGATGGTTGTGTGACGGCAAGCACAGGCCAGGGGTGTTTCCGGTGATCGGGACCGTGCGGGCGCACCTCGCCGAGCAGCGTCACGACGCTGGTCGGACCCCGCGCGGCAACGGGCCGTTCAGCGGGCCCTCATGGCCCGGGCGTCGAACCCGCCGAGCGCGTCGGCGCCGACCTCGGCGTTGTGGGCGTGCGCCATGTGGTGCAGACCGAAGACGGAGTCCATGCCGGCGCGCATGCCCTGGAGGTCCTCAGCCTGGTTGACTGCCTTCTTGGTCAGGGCCAGGCCGAAGGCGGGCATCTGCGCCATCCGCTCGGCGATGGCGAACACCGTGCCCTCGAGCTGTTCGCGCGGCACAACGTGGTTCACCATGCCGAGCTCGTGCGCCCGTGCGGCGGAGAACCGATCGCCGGTGAAGAGGAACTCCTTGGCTGCCCGGGGGTTCATCATCCACGGGTGGGCGAAATACTCCACCCCGGGGATGCCCATCCGGACCACGGGATCGGAGAAGAAGGCGTCGTCGGAGGCGACGATGAAGTCGCACGACCAGGCGAGCATCAAACCACCGGCGATGCAGGCCCCGTGAACCATGGCGATAACGGGCTTGGGAATCTCGCGCCAGCGTCGGCACATGCCGAGATAGACCTCGGACTCGCGGGCGTACCTCGCGTCGACGCCCTCGCGGTCGACGTGGTCCCAGTGGATGATGGCGCGACGGTCGAACGACTGGTGGGCGTCGCGCCCCGGTGTGCCGATGTCGTGGCCGGCGCAGAAGTGCTGTCCGGCCCCGCGGAGGACGATGACTCGCGCCGAGTCGTCGTTCACCGCCCGGGTGAACGCGTCGTCCAGGGCGTACGTCATCGCGGAGTTCTGGGCGTTGCGGTACTCGGGCCTGTTCAAGGTGATCAGCGCGACGGAGTCGCGTCGTTCGTACGTGATCGGGCCGGAGCCGGGGATAGCGTCTGCCATGTGCGGACGCTAGCACGAGATCGCTAATTCGTCATGAGGAATAGGGGGTGCCGGGGAGGGTTTCGTGTCAACGGACCCGAACTTGTGCTCGCGAGCGGTTTCAGTATGAAGTTGGGAGCGAGACCCAGTCGGAAGGATGCGCCAGGTGAGTAGCAGGAACGGGAGTGGCTCGGCGGCGATCCCGATCGCCACAGGTGGGTCGGTCCTCAGGCCCCTCAAGGCCGCAGAGGTGGTTGCTCGCAATGTCGTGCGCGCGATCCGGGCGCAAGGGCTGCAGCCGGGAGACGGCTTGCCCTCGGAGGCCGAGATGGTGAAGCAGTACGGCGTGAGCCGCGAGTCGTTGCGGGAGGGGTTGAGGCTCCTCGAGGTCCAGGGAATGATCACCATCCGCCGTGGGCCGGGTGGCGGGCCGCTCGTGGGAACCGTCGACTCCGCCAACCTGGGCCGGATGGAGGCGCTCTACTTCCATCTGGCGGGAGCGACCTATGGCGAACTGTTCGATGCGTGGCTGTTCGCGGAGCCGACGCTCGCGCGCATGGCTGCCGCGAATCCGGACGCCGCCCTGCGGGAGTCCGCGATGGCGCCCTACCTCTCGGGCGACGTCGAGGAGGAGGCGCACGACGATCTCGACATCTACGTGTCCGGGCACGAGGGGTTCCACGGTGCCGTCGCGGCGCTGTCGGGAAACAAGGTCTTCCAGGTGACCTTCCGCGCCTACGGGCAGTTGGTGGCCCACCACCTCGCCACCGTGGCGGATGTGCGGACCATCCATCAGACGCTGGCGCACGACCACGTCAAGCTGGCCCGGGTCATCGTCGACGGCGACCCCAAGAAGGCGGAGGCCATGATGCGCACGCACCTGACGAACATCGTCAATCTGCACCGGGCCAGTATGGGCGATCTGCTCGAAGACGACGTGGAGTGGCTCTAGCCTCCGCGTTTCAGTTGGGCTCGCTCGCCCGGGCCCACGCTCCTTGCCCTCACCGGCCGGTGAAGGAGGCGAGGAGCGCGACGGCCTCCTCACGCCCGACCGCCTCCCCTATCACGCGGGCCTCCTCCCGCCCCATCTGCTCGCGCGGCATGTGCCAGGCGCGCAACAGGCGCTTGGCCTGACCGAGGGCGAACGCCGGTCCGGACGCGAGCCGTTGACCGAGCTCGAGAGCCCTCTCCTGGAGAACCTCGTCGTTCACCACCTCGGTGACCAGCCCCCACTGGTGTGCTTCGGCAGCGGTGAGCGTACGGCCCGTCAGAGCCAGCTCGAGGGCGCGGACCTGACCGATGGCCCGCGGAAGGAGGTAGGAGGTGCCGCAGTCGGGGGTCAGGCCGACCCCCGCGTAGGCCATGAGGAACTTCGTCGAGGCGGCTGAGACGATCACGTCGCAGCTGAGCATCAGGGCCAGCCCGGCTCCCGCCACGGACCCCTGTACTGCGGCAACGACGGGTGTGGGCAGGGCGGCCAGGCGCTGCAGGGCCTGGTCGAGAGTGTCGGCCAGCTCCTCCAGGTAGCCCGATCGGTCCGCCGCGGCTGCCATCGCCGCCACATCCCCTCCGGCACAGAACCGCCGGCCCTCGCCGCAGATGAGCACCGCCCGCACGGCGGGATCGTCGGCCGCCCGGTCCACCGCCGCGCCCAAGGCACGAGCAGTGGGCAGGTCCACCGCGTTCGCCCGGTTCGGCCGGGCCAGCGTGATGCGGGCCAGGCCGTCCTGGCGTGCGTAACGGACGAGGTCCTCGGTCCGGTCGTGGTTCTGCGTCATCTGTGTGCTCCTTCCTGGTCGAGGGGGTGCGGACTGGGCGGGCAGTACCGCAGGTGTAGAAGTGGGGGAGAGCGCGGCCGACGCATGGCCACCGCCACGCATGGTCGCCACGCCCGGCTCCGGGTGACGCCGGACGAGGTCCTTGGCGGGCCGATCACCGTCAGGGGGTGACTGTGCTCGGTAAGGGCGCCCACGTCAACATCGGACTGATCGTCCCGCACGCGACATGGCCCGGAAGACGTCTGCTGGAGGGCGAGGAGGAGGACCACGCTGCCCACCGCAAGGACCGCGCGCCCACGCCGGGCACCCGTTGCGGCCCGTGCGCATCCTATGGTGCTGAGTTCCCTGTGTAAAGGAACTGAGTTTCATTCCTCGGGGTGGTGATCAGCTCTCGTGGAGAGTGGATTCGATCTTGCGAACCACGTGCCACAGCGGCGTCTTGCGCGTGGTGATCAGGACGACGACGTCGTCGCCCTCTCCGCTGTCGCCCGCAGCCGCGGCCGCGGCCGGGCCTTCCGGGCCCCAGGAGTTCTGCACGAACGCGAGAGCGGCGTCCATGCGCGCCGAGACGTCTCCCTGGCCTCCGGAACGGAGCCATGAACGAAGCGCGTTGTTGTGGGCAGCCACCACGGAGGCGGCGATGACATCCGCCCGCAGGGTTCCGTCGGATCGGCTCGCGAAGCGTCGGCGGAGGTAGGCGGCGAGGGTGCCCTCGTATCGCCGCACCACGGACAACTCGTGGTTGCGGAGCGCCGGCACGCTCTTGGTGAGGCGATACCGCTGGATGGCGAAGGTGGGGTTGCCGGCGTACATCCGCATGACGAGGCGAGCGGCGTCACAGACCCGGGTCACCGGTTCCACGTTCTCGCCGCTGCTGTCCTGGAGGAAGGTCGTCATCTCGGCCAGACAGCCCTCATGATCGGGGAAGACCACGTCCTCCTTGGACGGGAAGTACCGGAAGAAGGAGCTGCGGCCCACGCCGGCGAGCCGGACGATGTCGTCGATCGTGGTCCGCTCGAAGCCGCGCTCGAGGAACAGTTGGAACGCCGCCGCGATCAGGGCGTCCCGCTTCGGTCGCTTCACGGAGTTGCCGCCGACTGTCCGGCCGTGTCCCTGCGCCTCGTCCATGGAGGGGAACATAACACCCGCCTGAGTCGATCCCGGCGGGCGAGCTCGGGTGTGCGTGGTCACAGAGAAGGGCTGGAAAAAATGGAACTCGGTGTGCATAATTTCGATACTGAGTTCCATCGCTAGGTCATCACCGGTTTCTGTACGCTCCGGCCGTTTTCACGGCCGGAGCAGAGTTGGGACGTCCTTGTCATGAGTCAGGACTTCGACCTGTACCGCCCGTCCGAGGAGCACGACATGCTCCGCGACGCCGTCCGCTCGCTGGCCGAGGCGAAGATCGCGCCGTACGCCGCCGCGGTGGACGAGGAGGCCCGCTTCCCCCGGGAGGCGCTGGACGCGCTGACCGCCAACGACCTGCACGCCGTGCACGTGCCCGAGGCGTACGGCGGCGCGGGCGCCGACGCGCTGGCCACCGTCATCGTGATCGAGGAGGTSGCCCGGGTCTGCGCCTCCTCCTCGCTGATCCCCGCGGTGAACAAGCTCGGCTCCCTCCCGGTGCTCCTCGCCGGCTCCGAGGCGCTGAAGAAGCAGTACCTCACCCCGCTCGCCCGGGGCCGGGCGATGTTCTCCTACTGCCTGTCCGAGCCGGACGCCGGCTCGGACGCGGCCGGCATGAAGACCCGGGCGGTCCGCGACGGCGACACCTACGTCCTGAGCGGCGTCAAGCGCTGGATCACCAACGCCGGCGAGTCCGAGTTCTACACGGTGATGGCGGTCACCGATCCCACCAAGCGCTCGAGGGGCATCTCCGCCTTCGTCGTGGAGAAGTCCGACCCGGGCGTCTCCTTCGGCGCCCCGGAGCGGAAGCTCGGCATCAAGGGCTCGCCGACCCGCGAGGTSTACCTGGACCAGGTCCGCATCCCCGCCGACCGGATGATCGGCGCGGAGGGCACCGGCTTCGCCACCGCGATGCGGACCCTGGACCACACCCGCRTCACCATCGCCGCCCAGGCGCTGGGCATCGCCCAGGGCGCCCTGGACTACGCCAAGGGCTACGTCACCGAGCGCCGGCAGTTCGGCCGGCCGATCGCCGACTTCCAGGGCGTGCAGTTCATGCTGGCCGACATGGCCATGAAGATCGAGGCCGCCCGCCAGCTCACCTACGCGGCCGCGGCCAGGTCCGAGCGCGTCGCCGCCGGAGGTGGAGAGGGGGGCCTGACCTTCCAGGGCGCCGCCGCCAAGTGCTTCGCCTCCGACGTGGCCATGGAGGTCACCACGGACGCCGTCCAGCTCCTCGGCGGCTACGGCTACACCCGTGACTACCCGGTGGAGCGGATGATGCGGGACGCGAAGATCACGCAGATCTATGAGGGCACCAACCAGGTCCAGCGGATCGTCATGGCCCGCAACCTGCCGTAGCGGCCGACGGACCGAGGACCGAAGGGTGCCCGGCGACCGGGCACCCTTCGCTTTTCACCGGGCGCCTCGGGGCGCCCGCGCACCTTCTTGTCGCCGTCGGTGCTTCCAGCAGGCGTCGGGTGCGTCGTGTCCCGTACCGGAGCGGGGGCCGGGGGCCCCTGTGGTGGTCATGGAGGGAGAGGCGTAGGACGGAGGAGCGGGGGTCGAACCCCCGGCCCTCGCGGTCCCCCCGGGAGGAGCCATGACCCAGCAGTCAGCCGCCGCGACCCCGATGAGCAAGGAGATGCAGGACTGCATCCAGGCGTGCATGTCCTGCCACGGTGTGTGCGAGGAGACCATGAGCTCGTGTCTGCAGATGGGCGGCCAGGCCCAGATGCCGATCATGCGGGCGCTCATGGACTGCTCGGAGATGACCCGTATGTGCGCCGACATGATGATGCGCCGTTCGCCGCTCGCGGGCGAGATGTGCGCGACGTGTGCGCGGGCCTGCGACCTGTGTGCCGAGGCGTGCATGTCCATGCCGGACGACGAGCAGATGATGCGCTGCGCCGAGGCGTGTCGCCGCTGCGCCGAGTCCTGTCATGCCATGGCGGGCGCCACGATGTGACACCGCGTGACAGCGCCGACGGACATGGCCGAGGGCACCCCGCGGGGTGCCCTCGGTCGCGGTCCAAGTCGCGGGTCAGTTGCCCTTGACGGTGACCTTCTCGTCGTTGTTCAGCTGGGTCACCAACTGCTTGACCTTCGCCTTGTCCCAGAGCAGGTTGCCGCCGGAGGAACCCGCGATGGGCATGTTCATGGAGGTGCCGTCGCCGCCGCTGACGCCCTTCATCGCCCAGAACATGCCGGCCAGGTCGAACAGGCCCATCTCCTCGTCGACGATCAGGGAGTCCAGGCCCGCGCCCATGGTCGGGTACAGCTTGAACGGGTTCAGGACCGTGCTCGGCGTCGCCACCTGGCTCGAGAGGGCGGAGAGGAACTTCTGCTGGTTCTTCGTACGGTCCAGGTCGGAGCCGGCCAGCGCGTACCGGGTGCGGACGAAGGCGAGGGCCTCCTCGCCGTTCAGGGTCTGCTTGCCCTTCTTGAAGTCGGCGCCGGACTTGGTGTCCTTGATGTCCTGCGGTATGTCCATCTCCACGCCGCCGACCGCGTCCACGATGTTCGCGAAGCCGGCGAAGCCGATCTCCACGTAGTGGTCGATGTGCAGGCCCGTGTTGAACTCGACCGTGCGGACCAGGAGTTCGGGACCGTCCTCCGCGTACGCGGCGTTCAGCTTCACCTGCCGGCCCGTGCCCTGGAACGTCTTGCCGGACTCGGAGCCCTTGAAGGTGGGTATCTCCACGTTCGAGTCGCGGGGCAGCGAGATCAGGGTGGGACCGTTGCTGCCGGTGTGCAGGATCATCATCGAGTCCGTGCGCTTGCCCTCGGCGGACCCGGTGCGCAGCTTCTTCTTCTGCTCGTCGGTCAGCCCGGCCCGGCTGTCGGAGCCGACGATCAGGTAGTTCGTGCCCTCGCCCGCCTCCGGCCGGTCGATGACGATGGACAGGTCGACCTCGCGGTTGAGCTTGGAGTCGGCCCAGAAGTAGGTGCCGACGGTCGTTACGACCAGCAGCGTCGCGACCGTGATCGCCGTCAGCTTGATGCGACGGCGCCAGTCCGGCGCGGGACCGCTCGCGTAACGGCCGTCGTCGCCCGGTCCGCCGTGGCCGCCCCCGGCGGGGGACCCGTAGACCTGGCCGGTGTTGTAACCGCTGTCGTAGCCGCCGTGCCCGCGGCCGTCCACGTACGACGCCTGCGGCGGCACTCCGCCGCCGTGCGCCCCCTGGCCGGGCGGGACCGCCGAGCCGCGGCGGACCTGTCGCATGACGCGGGCGCTCTCGGGCTGCGCGCTCCCGCTTCCGCGTCCGTAGCGGGCGCCGCGGTCGTCCTGGGGCCATGCCTCGGGCCAGTTAGTCATGCGCAACAGTGTGCAGGTCCGGGCCGCGTGCCGTACCAGTCACCGGGAAATAACAGCAGCGCTGTTGCCAAGCTGACACAAATTCCCCGGATGCGACCTCGGCATAAGGTGGAGGCCATGACAGATCAGGCTCCAGCCGCACCCACGGAGAGTCCCGACATCCCGGGCAAGCCCACCTCGGCGTCGCGGACGACCCTCAGCCACATCATGACCCACAACGACACCAACCTGCTGGGTACGGTGCACGGCGGCGTGATCATGAAACTGGTCGACGACGCGGCGGGCGCGGTCGCCGGCCGCCACTCCGGAGGACCCGCCGTCACCGCCTCCATGGACGAGATGGCCTTCCTGGAGCCGGTCCGCGTCGGCGACCTGGTCCATGTGAAGGCACAGGTCAACTGGACCGGCCGGACGTCCATGGAGGTCGGCGTGCGGGTCCTGGCCGAGCGCTGGAACGAGTCCGCCCCGCCCACCCAGGTCGGCTCCGCCTACCTCGTCTTCGCGGCCGTCGACGCCGACGGCAAGCCGCGCCGGGTGCCGCCGGTGATACCGGAGACCGAGCGGGACCGGCGCCGCAGCCAGGAGGCCCAGATCCGCCGCACCCACCGCCTGGCCCGTCGCCGCGCCATCATGGAGCTGCGCGAGAAGCGGGCGGCGGACGGGATCTCCGACTGACCTCGCGCCCCGCGTCCCGCGCCTACGCGCATCTCCGCCGTGTCCCTCCGCCGCGGGTCTACCTTTCGTCTTGCGCAGTGCTTCCCCATTTACGGGGGAGGTGCAGCGCATCTCAAGACCGCTCTGACCCGCGCGTGGGCACGGGTCCGCACTGTTCCTCCCCCCCACGGGTCGCTGCTGCTCGATGTACTGACGCACGACGGTCAGTGGCGCCACGCCACAGCTTCCGGCGAAGGAGGAGCCGGACCAGAAGTGCCCGCCCCACAGGTACCGGCGGACATGCGCGTTGTACTCTCCCCCAGCCTTCGGCCGGGAGGTGCCCCCAGGCGGAGCTGCGGGAGCTGACGCCCTTGAGGGAGTTGACCAGCTTGGAGAGCCGGACCTTGGACGGGTGGTACACGAGCAGGTGGACGTGGTCGTGTTCGCCGTTGAACTGTTTCAGCTCGGCCTCGAAGTCGGCGCAGACCTCCCGCATGATCTCTTTGGTGCGGGTGAGCATGGCGTCGGTGAACGCCTTCCGTCGGTACTTGGTGACGAAAACCAAATGAACGTGCAGGTTGTGGACAACATGGCGACCCGTTCTGACATCGGGGTCAGGGTTCCAGCGCGGTGACATCGACCACCGCTATGGTCTCGATCGTGAGTCAGGACACCTTGGCCAAGCGGCAGTTCGGGCATCGTGCCCGGCTTGCGCTGTCGCCTGCCGGGGTTCGCGCGGCGGATGATCAGGCGCACGCGGCCCGCACCCTGTGGAACCTGCTCCATGCCTGGTGGCGGATGATGCCGAAGGAGAAGCGGACTCTCCAACAGGCGGATGCCGCGATCCGACAGGCTCGCGAGGACATCGACTTCCTTGCTGTCCTCCCCGCGCAGGCCGCGCAAGCCGTCCTCAAGACGTACGTCCGGGCGTGGAAGAACTGCTGGGAGGGCCGCGCCGACGCCCCGAACTTCAAGGGCCGATTCCGCACGGTGCTGTCCGTGGACATCCCGCAGGGCCGCGACCTGAACATCGCCCGGGTGCACCGCCGCTGGGGCATGGCCAGCATTCCCAAGGTGGGCCGGGTCCGCTTCCGCTGGACCAAGGACCTTCCGGTCGGCAAGCGCGCCGACGCGGAGAACCGGATCACCGGAGCACGGCTGATCAAGGACACCCTCGGCTGGCACATCGCCTTCCGTGTCCAGACCCTGGAGGTCAAGCCCGGGCCCCACCAGGGCGCCGAGGTCGGCATCGACATGGGCGTCACCGTGCCCATCGCCTGCTCGGACGGCGAAACCTACGGGCACGGCGAATGGCTGACGGAGAAGGAGAAGGCCCGGCTTCTCCACCTGGAGCAGCGCGCCGCCCGGCGCAAGCGGCACCAAAGGCCCGGCGAGCGCACCAGCCGCCGGCTGCACCGCACCTACGACCGGATCGCAGGACTGCGCGCGAAAGCCAAGCGCCGGGCCCTGGACTGGCAGCACAAGACCACCACCGTCATCGCTCGCACCTACGGCGCCGTCGTGGTCGAAGCACTCACCATCCCGAACATGGTCAAGTCGGCCAGGGGAACCATCGAGGAGCCGGGCAGGAACGTCGCCCAGAAGTCCGGGCTGAACCGCTCCATCAGCGGGGAGGCATGGGGCCGCACGGTCACCCTGCTGACCTACAAGACCGCCCGCCACGGCGGCACCCTGCACAAGGTCCCCGCCCCCGGCACCTCCCGGCGCTGCTCGGCGTGCGGCGTCACCACGCCGGGCAGCCGGGAGTCCCAGGCCGTGTTCGTGTGCAAGAACCCGGACTGCGGCTGGTCGGGCAACGCCGACCACAACGCGGCCCGCAACGTCTTGCACCTGTACCGGACGGGCCTCGCGCTCGTCCCGGCTGCCGGGAGGGCAGTCGTCAGGCGCGCCAAGCGCGTCAAGCCCGCTGCCGCAAGGTAGGCGGGAATCTCCCGGCCTCAGCCGGCAGAGCACTTCAAGAGCACCCCACCTCGTCACCCCGCACGACTCCGAACTCGTCCTTCCCGGGGTCCTCGGCCCGGACCTTGCGGACCTTCTCGAAGTCGCTGCCGGCGATCACCTTCAGGGTGGCGCCCTGGCCCTTCACCGCACGCAGTTCACTGCCCGGCAGGGCGGCGGCGAGGGACTTCGCGGAGCGGTCCCAGCGGGGATCGTGGGCGACGACGGTCCGCCGTACGGAGCGGTCCGCCGCGTTGACGGGGGTGCGGGTGGTGTTGAAGCCGGTCGCCGCGAGGGCCGCGTCCACGCGGCGGCCGAGCCCCTGGACCCCGGTGCCGTTCTCGACCTGGACGTGGATCTGCCGGGGGTCCACCGGGACGCGCAGCGCCGCGTCGGGCGAGGAGTGCGTGGAGAGCGGCTTGTCCTCGCGCAGCGCATCGAAGATCTGCTTCGACTTCTCGGGGTGCCACTTCAGGGTCGAGCCGAGGCCCTTGACCGCGACTCCCGTCCTCGCGAGCGGCACGGTGGTGAACTCGGAGGAGGAGGGCGAGAAGTTCCGCATCGCCCGCCCCAGGTCCAGCAGTTCGTCGGTGCCGAAGCCCTTGTCGGCGCGGACCGAACCGAGCACCGCGCGGGTCACGTCCCGGAACTTCATCGGGTTCAGCAGGACCCCGGAGGACGTGGCCCGGTCCACCAACGCCGCCATGAAGCGCTGCTGGCGTTTCATCCGGCCGAGGTCGGCGGCGCCGTCGACGTACCGGGCGCGTACGTACTGCAGGGCCTCGCCGCCCCGCAGGGTGTGCCGGCCGGCGGGCAGGTCGAGGCCGGTGTGGCTGTCCTTCAGCGGTTCGGTGGTGCACAGTTCGACACCGCCGACCACGTCGACGGTCTTCATGAAGCTGGTGAAATCGAGCTCCAGGTAGTGGTCGATCTTCACCCGGGTCATCTTCTCCACCGTGCGCACGGTCAGCTGCGGCCCGCCCTCCGCGTACGCCGCGTTCAGTTTGACGGGGTGCCCCTCGTGCTCCTCGCCGCTCACCCGGTCGGTGTGCGGGGGCGTCATGGCGTACGAGTCGCGCGGCAGGCTGACGACGCTGGCCCGCTCCCGGTCCTCCGAGATGTGCACGATCATGATGGTGTCGGTGCAGTTGCAGGGCGCCCCGCCGAGCCGGTACTTCCGCCGCTGCTCCTCGTCGAGCTTCTCGCGGCCGTCCGTGCCGACGAGCAGGACGTTCATGCCGTGGCCCGCTTCGGGACGGTTCTTCATGTCCCGGAACGGGTCGACCCGGTCGATCCCCGAGTCGAGGCTGGTGACCACCGCGTGCCCGATCCCGGCGGAGGCGAGCACCACGACCGACAGCGTGGTCACCGCCCGCATGCCCCAGCGGGGCTTCCGGCGCCCCACCGGTCTCGGCCCGCCCCGGCCGGGCGGTCGCGGACGGCGCTGCGGCCCGGTGCGGGTGCGCGGGCGGGGGCGGGGGGACGGTGGCTGCGGGGGCAAAAGGAGGACACCTCCGGACGAGGGCCGTACGAGGGCCGCGGGACCGTACGGGGCCGTACGGAGCCGTGCCCGGGATCCCGAGCACCGTAGGCCGATACGATCTGCGGCCCGGTGCAGCCGCACCCGGCGCGCGCAGCGCTGTCCCTCGTTCGCGGTAACGTGAGGCCCCTATGAACGCCAATCCCGACGTGCGGCACCCCGCCGTTTCCGTGATCATGCCCGTCCTCAACGAGGAAAGGTATCTGCGTGGCGCCGTCCACGCGATCCTCGCCCAGGAGTACGCCGGCGAGATGGAGGTCGTGATCGCCCTCGGTCCGTCCACGGACCGCACGGACGAGATCGCCGCCGAACTCGTGGCCGAGGACCCGCGGGTGCGTACCGTGCCCAACCCGACCGGTCGCACCCCGGCCGCCCTCAACGCGGCGATCAAGGCCTCGCGCCATCCGGTCGTGGTCCGCGTCGACGGGCACGGAATGCTCTCGCCGGGCTACATCACCACCGCGGTACGGCTCCTCGAGGAGACCGGCGCGCAGAACGTCGGCGGCATCATGCACGCCGAGGGGGAGAACGACTGGGAGCACGCGGTCGCCGCCGCGATGACCTCGCGGATAGGCGTCGGCAACGCGGCCTTCCACACCGGTGGCGCGGCGGGCCCCGCCGAGACCGTCTACCTCGGGGTGTTCCGGCGCGAGGCGCTGGAGCGGCAGGGCGGCTACAACGTGGAGTTCATCCGCGCCCAGGACTGGGAGCTGAACTTCCGTATCCGCGAGGCCGGCGGGCTGGTCTGGTTCTCGCCGGAGCTGAAGGTGTCGTACCGGCCCCGGCCGAGCGTGCGGGCGCTGGCCAAGCAGTACAAGGACTACGGCCGTTGGCGGCACGTCGTCGCCCGCTACCACTCCGGTTCCATCAACCTGCGGTATCTGGCCCCGCCGGCCGCAGTGTGCGCGATCGCGGCCGGAACCGTGGTGGGCGCGGCGCTCACGCCGTGGGGCTTCGTGGTGCCCGGCGGGTACCTCGCGGCGATCGTGCTGGGCTCCGTACCCGCCGGCAAGGGGCTGCCGCTGAAGGCCCGGCTGCGGATACCGGTGGCGCTGGGCACCATGCACATGTCGTGGGGCTGGGGCTTCCTGACCAGCCCGCGCTCGCTCGCGAAGAAGGTCATCGCCTCCCGGCGGCCCGCGGTCCACGCGGACGCCCCTGCCACCTGACCCGCCTTCACCGCGGACACCGCAGGGCCCCTTCCCGCGCTCGGGAAGGGGCCCTGCCGTGTCAGGACCAGGTGAAGGCCGGGTTGACCTTCATGCAGGCCGTGTCGTCCGCGCCGTTGAGGGCCTCGGCCGACTCGGGGGTGGTGTCGTCCTGTTCGGGGGCCTCGTACGTCGTCCCCTCACGCCAGTCGGCGCCCACGACGAGCGTGACCCCGGAGACGTCGGTGGACCGCCGCACCGAACTCTCCGGAATCCCCAGGACCTCGGCGACACGATGCGCGTCGCCCTCCAGGTCGGCGCTCGGGTACCGCACCACCGTCCGCTCCCTGCTGAGGGAGCCGGCGGTGCCGGCGAACGCACCGGTGAAGCCCTTCTCCCACAGGATTCCGGTCACGGTGCTCGCGCGCCCGGACGCCGCGGCCAGGGCGTCGGTGCGGGTGCCGTTGACGACCTGGACCGCGATCCGGGCGTCGGGGGCGGCCGGTTCGGTGGACGTGGCCTTCTCCTCGGCCTCCGTCGGCTTCTCGTCCTTGCCGTCCAGCGCGATGTCCTCGCGGACCAGCCGGAAGAGCTGCTCGGCGTCCTCGGTCGGCTCCACCCGGGCGCCCACGTACCGGTTCGGCATCGTGGTCATGGTGACGCGCTCCGGCTCCACCTTGCGCAGCTCGTTGCTGAGGTCGTACAGCTTCTTGACGGTGTCGAGGCCGGGGTCGACGGTGAGCGCCCGGGTGGCCTCCTCGGCCAGCCTGCGCAGCTTGTTGGGGCTGCTCAGGGTGGCGTTCTCCCGCAGCTCGCGGACGAGTGAGTTCATGTACATGTGCTGGGCCTTGGCGCGGGCGAGGTCGCTGCCGTCCTCGAAGCCGTAGCGTGTACGCAGCCACTGCAGGGCCTGCTTGCCCTTGACCGGGTGGGTGCCCTCGCGCAGCTTCAGCCCGGAGCCGTGGCCCTTGCTGTCGCGGGAGAGGATGTTGGCGTCCACGCACACCGGGACGCCGCCGACGGCGTCCGCCATGGCGACCACGCCGGCGAAGTCGACCATGACGAAGTGGTCGATGTGGATGCCGGTGAGCTCCTGCCAGGTGGCCACGGTGCAGCCCGGACCGCCGTGCCCGAGGCTCTGGTTGGTCATGGTCCGCCCGTTGCTCGCCTCGTACACGGTCCCGTCCTCGGGGTCGGTGCACTGGGGGATCTGGACGAGGGTGTCGCGGGGCATGCTGATCACGGACATGTTGGTCCGGTCGGCGGACAGGTGCAGCAGCATCTGCACATCGGCCAGCGGTGTCGAGCCGAACGTCTCGCGGGCGCCGCCGAGTTGCTGGTTCTCCTCGCTGTCCCGGGCGTCGGAGCCGATCAGCAGGATGTTCAGCGGGGTCTGTCCGGCGGCGTTCGGCGTCGGCTCGGCGACCTTGTGGTCGCCCAGGTTCAGCGGGTTCTGCTTGATGTTGCCGTTCAGGTGCCGGTAGTAGACGTAGCCGGCTCCGGCCGAGCCGACGAGGAGCAACGCGAGGACCGCCGCGAACCACTTGAGCATCCGGCGCCGCGGGCGGTGGCCGCCGTCCGCGCCGGACGCCGGTATGTCCCCGCCGTCGCCGTCGGACGCTTTGTCGGCCGGGCCGTCGGTCGAGCCGTCCTCCGGCTCACGCCGGTCGTCGCGGAGTGTCCTCCGTGCGGCGCTCTGCGTCACTGCCGCCGTCCTCCCCACCCCTGGTACTCCTCGCGTCATGGAACAAGGCCCGTCCTGCGTTGTGTTAGACGCACGAAGGGCCCGTCAGTTGCGCGCGGAACGCAACCGATTCAACAACTTTTGGTGAGGGTTCGCACTCGCTCGGCTGAACGTCAGCTCGCGCACTCCACCTTGTCGGCCGTGGACTTCTCCACGTCCGGCGCCCCGGCCGCGGAGCCGTCGAGCTGTGCCCCGGCGTCCGTGAAGTCCTCGCCGAGGGTCAGTGTCATCGTGGGCAGTCCCTGGGCGTTGGTGGCGCTCTCGCCGGGCTTCATCCCGGAGCCGGACAGGCCGAGGATGTCGGCGAGGCGGCGGGCCTGGTCGGCCTGGTCGGGCGCGTACTCGAGGGTGGTCTTCTTCAGCGTCTTCGGGGCGTTGCCGGCGTTCTCCGACTTGCTGACGCCCTCCTCGAGCTGGAGCCGGTTGAGCATGTCCTGGGCGCTGCCCGACGGGGCACCGCCGTTGAAGACCCGCACCCGGACCTCGGAGGCCTCTGCCTTGGGGCCCTTGAGGCGGGCGGCGACGGCGGTCTTCTTCTCCTTCTTCTCCTGCTGCTCGACCTCGGTCAGCGACACGTCGTTCGCGATCGCCGCGAAGAGCTGGGGTGCCTTGGCCTCGTCGAGGACGACGGTGGCCTTCACCGTCTCCGCGGGGTTGTCCTTCACCGGGACCGTGGTGAAGGAGATGTTCTTCGTCGGTACCTTCTTCAGCTCCAGGGCGACGTCCTTGAGCGTGCTCACCTTGCCGATACCGGTGTCCACGGTCAGCGCGTCGGTGGCGGCCTCGGCCAACTTCACCAGCCTGGTGGGACTGGTGAGGGTGTCGCTGGAGGACATCTTGCGCATCAGCGAGGCCAGGAAGTGCTGCTGCACCTTGATCCGGTCGAGGTCGCCCTCGTTGCCGAAGCTGTGCCGGGTACGGACGAAGGCGAGGGCGTCCTCGCCCGCCACCGTCGACTCGCCCGCCGGCAGCTTCAGCTTCGACTGCTTGTCGTCGACCGCGTGCTCCAGGCACACCTTGACGCCGTCGACCGCCGTGGTGAGGGTCTTGACCGCGTTGAAGTCGGCCATCATGAAATGGTCGACGGAGATGCCGGTGGCCTCCTCCACAGTGCGCATCGTGCAGCCCGGGTCCCGGCCGCCCTCGCCGAGACTGCGGTTGAACCGGGCGCCCTGCAGCCCCGGGATCACCTTCTCCGTCCCGTCCTCCAGCTTCGTCGGACAGTCGGGGATGTCGACGATGAGGTCGCGCGGGATGCTGAGCGCGGTGGCGTTGGTGCGGTCCTTGGAGACGTGCAGCAGGATCGTGGTGTCCGCGTGCCCGACGCTGTCCTTGTCGCCGTAGCCCTCGTTGCCGGAGCCGGTGCGCTTGTCGGTGCCGAGGACCAGGATGTCGAAGGCCTCGTCCTTGCTGAAGTCACCCGAGCCCGCGTCGCCGACGTCGGTCGTGTGGACGTTGCCCTCGAGGTGCTTCAGATAGACGTAGCCGGCCGTGCCGGTGGCGAGCACCACGAACGCCATCGTCCCGCCCGCCCACAGGAGGGCCTTCCTCGCCCTCGGCCCCCGCTGCGCCGGCCGGTCGCCGCGCCGTCCGGGCGGCGCGGCGGGGGCGCCGCGCCGCCGCGGCGGGGGGACCTCACGGCCGGGCGCCCGGGTGCGGCCGGGCACGGCATCGTACGCGTGGTGGCCGCTGTGGCGGGGGCCCGGGACGGGTGACTGCGGTGCGGAGGGGCCCAGTCGCAGTTCGTATTCGCCGGTGGCCGGGTTGAGTATCCATTGGTCTGCGGGGTCGACGTTGTCCGCCCGCCCACGGCTCTGCGCGTCCACGCTCGTCCGAATCCTCCGTCCGGGCCACGCGGCATCCTCCCCCTCCAGAGGGTGTCCGCGCGTACTGGTTACCACCGTGCGCGACGCCAGGACGGTCCTCGCGGCCGGGGCGCTGGAGCGTTCACATTAGCCGCCCGCCTGAGCGAGGAGTGGCTTCAGTGACGAATTCCTCGTCCCCGGAACGGGGCAAATCGCCCTATTGGGTGGGGAAATGGCGCTGTCGGCTCCCTGCCTGCCGTGGGACCCGCCCTACAGGGGCACCCGGTGGCCTGCCCGGCAGGTCATTCGGCGCACTCGACCTTGTCCGCCGTGGACGTGTCCTTGACGACTTCGTCCGGTGCTTTGGACGGAGTCGTCAACGATGTGCCCGCACCCTTGAAGTCCTCGCCGAGGGTCAGTGTCATCGTGGGCAGTCCCTGGGCGTTGGTGGCGCTCTCGCCGGGCTTCATCCCCGAGCCGGACAGGCCGAGGATGTCGGCGAGGCGGCGGGCCTGGTCGGCCTGGTCGGGCGCGTACTCGAGGGTGGTCTTCTTCAGCGTCTTCGGGGCGTTGCCGGCGTTCTCCGACTTGCTGACGCCCTCCTCGAGCTGGAGCCAGTTGAGCATGTCCTGGGCGCTGCCCGACGGGGCACCGCCGTTGAAGACCCGCACCCGGACCTCGGAGGCCTCTGCCTTGGGGCCCTTGAGGCGGGCGGCGACGGCGGCCTTCTCCTTCTTCTCCTGCTGCTTGACCTCGGTGAACGACACGTCGTTCTTGATCAGGTCGAACACCTGCGTCGCTTTGGGCTCCTGGAGGACGACGGTCGCCTTCACCGTCTCCGCGGGGTTGTCCTCCACCGGGATCGTGGTGAAGGTCAGGTTCTTGGTGTTGAGCTTGCCCAGCTCCAGACCGAGGTCCTTCAGCTTGTTGATTTCGTTCAACTGGGTATCGACAGTGAGCGCCTTGGTGCCCGCATCCGCCAACTTGAGCATCTTCGAGGGGCTGGTGAGGGTGTCGTTGGACTTCAGCTTCCTCATCAGCGCGCTGAGGAACTGCTGTTGCAGCCCGATCCGGCTCAGGTCGCCGCCGGTGCCGACGGAGTACCGGGTGCGCACGTACGCCAGCGCCTCCTCACCCTCGATGGTGTGCGTGCCCTTTTTCAGATTCAGATGGGATTTCGGGTCGTCGATGTCCTTCGCCACGCAGACCTCCACGCCTTCGACCGCCGTGGTGAGAGTCTTGATCGCGTTGAAGTCGGCCACCATGAAGTTGTCCGGCGTGATCCCGGTCAGCTCGGTGACGGTCCGCATGGTGCAGCTCGGCGTACGTTCGCCCTCGCCGAGGCTGCGGTTGAACCGGGCGCCCTGCAGCCCCGGGATCACCTTCTCCGTCCCGTCCTCCAGTGTCGTGGGGCAGTCGGGGATGTCGACGATGAGGTCGCGCGGGATGCTGAGCGCGGTGGCGTTGGTGCGGTCCTTGGAGACGTGCAGCAGGATCGTGGTGTCCGCGTGCCCGGCGCTGTTCTTGTCGCCGTAGCCGTCGTTGCCGGAGCCGGTGCGTTTGTCGGTGCCGATCAGCAGGATGTTGATGGCCTTGTCCTTCTGGAAGCCACCGGTGCTCGCGCCGTCGTCGGGGATGGAGTCGATGTTGTCGTTGAGGTGCTCCAGATACAGGTAGCCGGCCGTGCCGGTGGCGAGCACCACGAACGCCATCGTCCCGACCGTCCAGAGCAGGACCTTCTTCGCCTTCGACTTCTTCTTCACCGGCCGGCGTCCGCGCCGGCCCGGCGGCGGCTCCTCCGGCGCACCCCGGCGCCTGCGCGACGGCGGTGCCTCACGTTCGGGTGTCCCGCGCTCGGCCGCCCCGCGCTCGGCCGTCCTGCGGCCGGCGGGGCGCTCCGCCGTGCGCCCGGGCGCATCGGTACGGCCGCGCGGCGCACCGGCGCCGGTGCCCTTGCCCGCACCCGTGCCGGAGGGGCGCGGTCTGCGGGGAGAGGGGATCGGTGACTGCGGTGCGGAATCGTTCAGCCGCAGTTCGTAATCGCCGGTGTCCGGGTTGAGCACCCACTGGTCTGCGGGGTCCATCTCGTTGCCCCGCCCACGGCCTTGCGCGTCCACGGTCGTTTGCGTCCTCCGTCGGTGCCACGCGGCGCCCTTCCCCTCCTGGGCGCCCGGTCGGTCACGCAGTGCGCGACTGCAGGACGAACCTCGGGTGCGCGCGCACCGGAGCGCTCACACTAACGGCACGGAATGACTTCCGGCGACGCCGGTGGCGCATTCCATGTTCCTACAACTGGGCAATTCGCCCATATCCCTTGACATGACTTCACAGTCTTGGAGTTACCTGTGTGTCGGCTTTACGTGCAGCCGTCCTCGGCGGCCGTGTTTCCGGAGAATGTGGGCGTGGGGGAAGGGGCCCCGGACGGCTCCGCGGATTCCTTTTGAGTGACCTTTCCGTCACTTTCCGTGCTTCTGTCGTCCGAATTCCCGGACGGTGTGCCGGAGTCGGTTCCGGAGTCGGCTCCAGCGCCGGGATCCTGTGCCGCCTCCTGTGCGACCGTCACCGAGGCGTCCCTGCGCAGCCGCGCGAACAGCGCCTCCGCCTCGGGCTGGGCGAGTTGGTCCCGATTGGCGTCGGCGGCATACGGCTCTCGTGGGACGGTGAGGAATTGCACGTGTTCCGTGGGGATCTCGCGCAGCCCGCGGACGAGTTCGTACAAACCGCGCAGACTCGCCAGTTCCGGGTCGGTCGTCAGTGCCGAAGTGGCCGCGTCCAGAAGGGGATACAGCTTCACCGGATTCAGCAGAACGTCATTGCCGCGCACCTTGTTGGCGAGCGCCCCGAGGAACCGCTGCTGACGTTCCATACGGTGCGTGTCGCTGCCGTCACCGAGCGATTTGCGGGCGCGGACATAACCGAGGGCCTGTTCCCCGTTCAGCGTCACCCGGCCCGCGGGCAGTCTCAGTTTCGCCGCCTTGTCGTCGATGGGTTCGCGCAGGCACACCTCGACGCCGTCGACCGCCTCGACCATCTCCTTGAAACCGTGGAAGTCCACGACGATGTGATGGTCCACGCGAATGCCGGTGAGTTTCTCGACGGTGCGGATGGCACAGGCCGAACCACCCCGCTGGAAGGCCTGGTTGAACATCGCGAACACGGGCTCGGCACGGGTGCCGTCCCCGCGCAGGCAGCCCGGCACGGCCACCATCAGGTCACGGGGCAGGGACACGGCGGTGGCGCTGCGCCGGCCCGCCGACAGATGCAGCAGGATCGCGGTGTCGGACCGCTCCGTCCCCGAGTCCCGGCCGTAGCGGCGGTTGTCGTCCCCGGAGCGCGAGTCCGAGCCGATCAGCAGGATGTTTTGGGCCTCCTCGACCAGCGCGGTGGGCCGTTCCTTCTCGAACCGCGCGAGTTCGGCCGCGGCTGCCTCGTCCGGCGTGATGTTCCCGTCGAGCTTCACGTACACCGCCCACCCGGTCCCGGCGGCCAGGGTGAGCAGCGTGGCGAGACCGAGCCCGGTGCCCCGTACCCACCGTCGCCGCCTGCGCCGCGCCAGCCCCGTTTTGCTCGCCGAGGCTCCCGTCCCCGGCCCGAGGGCGCGTCCGTCCCCCGCGCCCGCGGGGGACGTGCCTGCGGTGTCGCTCATGACCGTTCCACCCCTCGCTGCGTACGGCGTGCGGTGGAGGCCGTACGTGCCGTGCGTGCCGCTGATACGACGATGACCCGGATGCGGGGCGGAGGCGGGTACTGCTGAGCCGTACGGGGGACGGGGTGCGGGGCACGGCGAACGGAGCACGGCCCGGCGGGTTCGGTTTGGACGAGTCCGTCCGCGTCGAGCGGGGCCGGGCCGCGGCGAAGCCGCCCGCTAGCGGGAGATGACCGTGACCCGTTCGCTTTCGACGCGCTTGTCCAGGGCCTCGTCCCCGAGCCGGTCCAGGTGGCGGCACAGCACCACCGAACCGCCGGTCGCCAGCGGCCCGTACAGGCCCGCGTGCAGGCCCTCCCACGTGTCGTACGACAGGCCCGACAGGATGCGCGAGCCCGGTCCGGTCAGTCCGAGGTCCGTAGCCTCCGCGCGGGCCCGTTCCACCACCTCGGCCCCGGTGAACTCCCGCCCCGCCGCGATCAGCGCCGGAGCTTCGGGGTCGACCGGCGCGTACGGCGCGAACCGGTCGCCCTGCCCCGGCACCTCCACGGCGTAGTCGGCGAAGCCCTCCGGAGGCTGCGGGAAGCGTCCCCCGAGCGGTCTGAGCGCCAGCGCGATCCGCGCGCCCGAGCACGCCCGCGCGGCCTCCAGCGAGTCCGGCCCGCTCACCACGACGTCGGCGGCCGCCGGGTCGCCGGACACGTCCGCGACCGCGCCCACCGACGCGCACGCCAGCAGCCACACGGCCGTCTGCCAGTGCGCGGGCAGCAGGAGCGACACGCGGTCGCCCGGCTCGGCGGACAGTTCGTCCTGGAGCAGGTTCGCGGTCTTGGCCACCCAGTTGGCGAAGGTGGCCACGGACAATTCGACGCGTTCGCCCGTGGCGTCGTCGTAGAAGGTCACCAGGGGGCGGCCCGGGTCCGCGGCGAGTGCGGAACCCAGCAGGTCGGCGGGGGTGCGGTCGGTGGCGTTCACCCGCGCAAGCGTACGCGGACGCGGCTGTGCGCACCGGGTGGCGGGGGCACCGGTTCGGTGGAACGGACCCCGACAGTCCGTCAATTCCCCGATGGACATATTTGTGTGGCTATGTCCAAGATCAGGGGCATGCGTAGAATTCCTGCTTCCGCCATCGGTGTCACCTGCGCGACCGCTCTCGCGCTCCCCCTTGCGCCGTCCGCCGGCGCGGCGACCGCGGGGCCGGGGCAGCCGACCCGGGCGGCTCCGCGTGCGGCGGTGACGGCCGGGTCCGGTACCGCGGGCAGCACCGAGTCGCTGCCCCTGCAACCCCTCGACCCCGACCGTGCCTCCGGCGCCGCCACGTTCGGTCTGACCCCCCGGTCCGTAAGGAACTTCTCCCTCCTCGGCGTCGTCTGGGACGACCCCGCCGCCGAACTCCAGGGCCGGGTCCAGGTCCGCACCCGCGCGGCCCGCACCGGTTCCTGGTCCGACTGGCGGGACGTCGAGGCCCGCAACGCCGACCACGCGGCCGACCCCGGCACCTCCGACAGCGGGGAACGCGCCTCGGGCCGGGTCCGCGGCGCCACCGCACCGCTGTGGGTGGGCGACTCGGACGGAGTGGAGATCAGGGTCCTGGCGGAGTCCGGAAGCCCGGGGCGCACCGGTACGGCTGACGAGAACCCTGAGAGCGCCGAGAGCGCCGAGAGCGCCGAGAACACAGCCCTGCCGCTGCCGTCCGGGATGCGCCTCGAACTCGTCGACCCCGGCGAGGGCACCCCGTCGGCGGACGGCACGGCAGGCGGCACCGGCGCGCAGCGGAAAGGAACGGTCGCGCGGCAGCGGGCGAATCCGTACATCGGCCCGCGGCCCGACGTCGTCACGCGGGCCGACTGGGGGGCGGACGAGAGCCTGCGGGCGGAGGGGTTCGTCTACACGGACGAGGTCGATGCGGCCTTCGTGCACCACACCGCCTCCGGCAACGACTACACGTGCGAGGAGGCACCCTCGCTCATCCGCGGTATCTACCGCTACCACACGGAGAGCATGGGCTGGCGGGACATCGGCTACAACTTCCTCGTCGACAAGTGCGGAAAGGTCTACGAGGGCCGTGCCGGGGGAGTGGCGGAGCCGGTCCTGGGCGCCCACACTCTGGGGTTCAACTCCGACACCATGGGGGTGGCGGTTCTCGGCACGTACGACTCCACGGAACCGTCGGACTCGGCGGTGAAGGGCGTCGCCCGGCTCACCGCGTGGAAGCTCGGGCTGTACGGCGTGGATCCGAACGCGAAGACATATCTGACGTCCGGCGGTGGCAATCTCTACGCAAAAGGCACGAAGGTACGACTGAACGTGATCTCCGGTCACCGGGACGGGTTCAACACCCTGTGCCCAGGGGGGAAGCTCTACGACCAGCTCGGCACCACCCGCTCCACGGCGGCCGGTTACCAGGGCCGCTGATCTGCGCGGAGCCGCCGGGCCGGATCCTTCCTGCCGGAGACACACCGTCGAAAGCGCTGTGGAACGGTCTGCATAAACTGGCCGGCCGAAAGACAGTTCGGCCGGTCCCGGCAGGAAGCAGAGACGACAGGTGACAGAAGCGATCCTCCTGGTCGGCGGCAAGGGCACGCGGTTGCGCCCGCTCACGGTGCACACACCGAAGCCCATGGTCCGGGCTGCCGGGGTGCCCTTCCTCACGCACCAGCTGGCGAGAGCGAGAGCGGCGGGCGTCGAGCACATCGTCCTGGCCACGTCCTATCTGGCCGAGGTCTTCGAACCGTACTTCGGCGACGGGTCGTCGCTGGGGCTCCACATCGAGTACGTGACGGAGGTGGAGCCGCTCGGCACGGGCGGCGCGATCCGCAACGTCGCCTCCCGGCTGCACTCCGGCCCGGACGAACCCGTGCTGATCTTCAACGGCGACATCCTCACGGGCCTGGACATCCGGGCGCTGGTGCGCACCCACGAGACGACGGGCGCGGACGTCTCGCTGCACCTGACGAAGGTGACCGACCCACGGGCGTACGGACTGGTGCCCACGGACGACACGGGCAGGGTCCTGGCGTTCCTGGAGAAGCCGCAGACGCCCGAGGAGATCGTCACCGACCAGATCAACGCGGGGGCGTACGTGTTCCGCCGCTCGGTCATCGACACGATCCCGACGGGCCGGCCGGTGTCGGTGGAGCGGGAGACGTTCCCGGGCCTGCTGTCGGCGGGGGCACACCTCCAGGGTCTGGTCGACTCCACGTACTGGCTGGACCTCGGTACCCCGGCCGCCTTCGTCCGCGGCTCCGCGGACCTGGTGCTGGGCCGCGCCCCGTCCCCGGCGGTCCCCGGCCGCTGCGGCGACCGGCTGGTCCTGCCGACGGCGACGGTGGCACCGGACGCCAAGCTGGCGGGCGGGACGGTGGTGGGCGAGGGCGCGTTCGTGGCGGAGGGCGCGCGCGTCTTCGGCAGCACGATCCTGCCGGGTGCGGTCATCGAACCCGGCGCGGTCGTCACCGACTCGCTGATCGGCACGCGCGCGCGGGTGGGGGAGCGGTCGGTCCTCACCGGGACGGTCATAGGCGACGGCGCGGTCATCGGCGCCCGCAACGAACTCCGGGACGGGGTGCGGGTGTGGTGCGACGCACGGATACCGGCGGGGGCGGTGCGGTTCTCCTCGGACGAGTAGCCGGGCGGAAACCGGCCGCGTGCCGGGCCGGGGCGGTTGAGGGCTCGGGCGGTCGAAGGCTTGGACGGCTGGGGGCTCGGACGGCTGGGGGCTCGGGCCTCACAGCCGTCCGATGTCCCAGCGCGGCCTCTTCGGGGCCCGCCGAGCCGGCGTTCTTCCGCTCAGCAGGATCAGCCGGGCCGCCCGGTGCCGCTGCCCGGCATACGGCTCCAGCAGTTCGAGCATCGCCGCGTCGTCCGCGTCCCGGTCCCCGGCGAGGGCCCACCCCACGATGCCCGGCAGGTGCAGGTCCCCCACGGTCACCTCGTCCGCCGAGCCGTGACTGCGCTGCACCGTCTCCGTGGACGTCCACGGACCGATGCCCGGCACCAGCTCCAGCCGCGCCCGCGCCGCCGCCGGAGCCATCCCGGCCGCCTCCTCCAGCCGTGCGGCGACGCGGGCCGCCCGCAGGACCGTGGACGCCCGCTTGTCGTCGACACCGGCCCGGTGCCACTCCCAGGAGGGGATCAGCGCCCAGGTCCGGGGTGACGGCATCACCGACATCCGTTCGGGCGCGGGCCCGGGTGGCGGCTCCCCGTACTTCCGTACCAGCAGCCGCCACGCCCGGTACGCCTCGTCGGTGGTGACCTTCTGCTCCAGGACCGACGGGATCAACGACTCCAGCACCAGCCCGGTCCGCAGCAGCCGCAGTCCCGGACGCCGGTGCCCGGTGAGCGCCAGCACCTTGTGCCGGGGGACGAACGCCGCCGGGTCGTCCGCGGCCCCGAGCAGGTCCGGCAGCCGCTCCAGGAGCCAGTCGGCGCCGGGGCCCCAGGCCTCGCCCCGCACCTCGCCACCGTGCCGCGTCACCCGCAGCGTCCCCGGCCCGGTGGGCGTCAGGCTCGCCCGCCAGAAGGAGCCGTCCGGCAGCGCGCGGAACGCCGGGTCCCCGGGCCCGCGCCGCAGCGGCGCGAGGACCAGACCGAGGTCCAGCGGCCCGTCCGGCACCCAACTCCGCACCAGGGCGGGGGCCGGTGCCTGGCGGGGCACTCCCGTGGGTACGGCGGTCCGTCCGCCTCGCACGGTCGTGCGAGCGGGCCGGGGAGCGAAACGTCCTGCCACAGAGAGGATTCCGAGGAGTGGGGAAGCGGGAGATGGGGGAGAGGCGGAAGATGCGGGAAAGAGGAGGGAGAGCACGCGAAGCCCTACCGGAGCGGGGCTCCGCCCGGCCGGCGGGCGGGGACTCCTACGAGGGTAGGCGTCCCCCGCGTCCGGCTCACCGCACCTCGATGAACGCGCCCGCGTCCCGCTCCGGTCGTGGCCGAGGGTCCTCGGCGGGATGGCCGACCGCCACCGCGCCCATCGGGTCCCAGTCCGCGGGCAGGTCCAGGACCTCGCGGACCACGTCCCGGCAGAACATCGTCGACGACACCCAGGCCGAGCCCAGCCGCTCACCGGCCAGGGCGACCAGGAAGTTCTGCACGCCGGCGCCCGTCGCGACCACGAACATCTCCCGCTCGGCGGCGTCCCGCCGCGCGTCCCCGTAGGTGTGCGAGCCGTCCATGACCAGGCAGGGCACGACCAGGCAGGGCGCGTTGCGCAGGACGTCGCCGCGGCGGACGCGCTTGGCGATGGACTCCTCCGTCTTTCCGTCCCGGCGCAGGTCCGCGATCCAGGCGTCCCGCATGGCGTCCAGCAGGCGGAGACGGGACTCCGGGGACTCCAGCAGGACGAAACGCCACGGTGTGGTGTGGTGCGGTGCCGGAGCCGTCACGGCCGCGGCCACCGCGCGGCGCACCGACCCCGGGTCGACGGGCTCGTCGGTGAAGGCCCGTACCGTGCGGCGCCGGGTCACCGCCTGCCGTATCGCCTCCGACGTGCCGAGCCGGAACATGTCGTCGCGGGAGTCGCGGACCAGGGCCCGTGCGCCCTCGCCGTGGTCGTCGTCGGCCGTGACCAGACCGGGCAGCCCGCGGACGACGGCCACCGGCAGGCCGGCGGCCTTGCCCTTGACCAGGTCGCCCGCCGCGGCGAGTTCGTCGGCGGTGGCGACGACGGTGGCGCCGAGCGGATTGCCGTGCGTGTCCGTGCCGCCGCGCAGGTCGTTCAGTACGTGCACGCCCGCGGCGCCGATCGCGACGTCCGTCAGCCCCGCGCGCCAGGGGCGCCCGAAGGTGTCGGTGACCAGCACGCCGACCGTGACCCCCAGGGCGTCGCGCAGGCCCTCGCGGATCGCCCGCGCGGACCCGTCCGGGTCCTCGGGCAGCAACAGCACCGTGCCGGCCGGGGTGTTGGACGCGTCGACCCCGGCCGCGGCCATGACGAGGCCCTGCCGGTTCTCCACGATGCGCAGGGCGCCGCGCCGGGCCACCACCCGTACCGTCTCCGCGTCGATCGCGGCCTCCCGGTCGGACGCCTCCAGCATCCGGCCCTCCGCCTTGGAGACGATCTTGGAGGTGACGAGCAGCACATCGCCGTCGGCCAGCCCCGGCTCCGCGGCCGCGATCAGCTTGGCCAGGTCGTCCCCCCGACGGACCTCGGGCAGGCCCGCGACGGCCCACACCCGGTACCCCGTGGACGCCGCGCCGCCCGCGTGCGGGTCGTCGTGCACGCGTGCGTCGTTCACGTCGTCGTTCAAGCCGTTCGAGTCGTTCACGCGGGTGAAGTCGTTCAAACCGACCGCACCTCCTCCGCCAGCGCCAGCGCCTCCCGCGCCATCCGCGTGGTCGCGTCGACGTCGGTCATCATCAGCGGCACCGCCCGGCAGCGGATCCCGGCCTCCTCGACACGCTCCACACAGGCCGCGTCGACCGTGTCGACCAGCCAGCCGTCCAGCAGGCCCGAGCCGTAGTGCTCGGCCACCGCCGGTGCGGTGGACTCGACGCCGACCGCCGCGAGCACCTTGTCGGCCATGCCGCGCACGGGCGCGTCCCCGACGATCGGCGACAGGCCGACCACCGGCACGCCCGCGTCGGCGATCGCCTCACGGATGCCGGGGACGGCGAGGATCGTGCCGATGGAGACGACCGGGTTGGACGGCGGGAAGAGGATCACGTCCGCCCCGGCGATCGCCTCCAGCACGCCCGGCGCCGGCTTGGCCTGCTCCGCGCCGACCGGCACGACCGCCTCGGCCGGGACCGACGCCCGCAGCCGTACCCAGTACTCCTGGAAGTGGATCGCCCTGCGCTCGCCGGGTCCCGCGGCTCCCGCCGGCCCCGTCGTCGAGGTGGTCGAGTCCGCCGTGGTTCCCGCCGTGGCCCCCGCCGAGTCGTCGGCGGGCAGGGTGACGGCGACATGGGTCTCGACGCGGTCGTCGGTCATCGGGATCAGCCGGACGCCCGGCTGCCAGCGGTCGCAGAGCGCCTCGGTCACCGCGCTCAGCGGATACCCGGCGGCGAGCATCTGCGTCCGCACGATGTGGGTGGCGAAGTCCCGGTCGCCGAGCCCGAACCACCCCGGGCCGACGCCGTACGCCGCGAGCTCCTCCTTGAGGCGGAAGCTCTCGTCGGTCCGCCCCCAGCCCCGCTCCTCGTCGATGCCGCCGCCGAGCGTGTACATCACCGTGTCGAGGTCCGGGCAGACCTTCAGCCCGAAGAGGTGAATGTCGTCCCCGGTGTTGCCGATGACCGTGATGTCCGAGCCCGGCGCGGCCCGCTTCAGACCGCGCAGGAAACGGGCACCACCGATGCCGCCTGCCAGAACCACAATGCGCATGGGAAACAGTGTCTCAGCCGCCGGGCCGGCCGTGGCACCGTCTCAGACGGTCAGGGCCCCGGACACCGGCCGCGCCTCGCAGTGCGGGGCGAGGGGGCGCATCGGCATCTCGGTCAGGCCCGGGTAGTACACGTGCAGGCTGACCGCCGACTCCAGTGTGTCGTTGACGACCTCGTGCACATAGCCGGGTGGGAACACCCGCTCCGTACCCGTCGTCAACGCACGCGTGCCGCGCCCGGTGCGCTCGGTGAGGGTGCCGTCCAGGACGGTCATGACTCCGGAGGAGGGGCCGTGGCCGTGCGGTCCGCTGCCCTGGCCGGGAACCCAGGACAGCAGCCACACCTCGTAGCCGATCGGGGTCTCCCCGGCTCGAGCGGAGCCGGGGCCTCGGGGGACGGTGCGCAGCCGGTGGTACCAGCGGCTGGTCGCGTCGTACCGCACCAGGTGCTCCCACGAGGAGCGGTCGGCGGCGAGGGAGCGGGCCAGCCCGACGAACTCGGCGACGGTCGCCGGGTGCTCGCGCGGGGTCTGCAGCAGGTGTGGGACTTCGAGGATGTCGCCGGCGATCTGGAGGTCGCTGTCGCTGTTCATGGGATGAGGGGTTCCTCGGCGGAGAAGCGCTCGGTGAGCGGTGAGCGGTGAGCGGTGAGCGGGAAGGAGTGGGGAAGGAGAGGGGGACTACAGCGTGTGCTGTCGCGTGCGTCCGGGTCGCGGACGGCGGCGAGGAGTGCCCCGGTGGGAGCGGAAGGAGTTGGACTGGAGGGAACTGGCCTCAAGTCGAGGGTGACTCAAAGGGTCGGAGCGCGTTGGGCTCAACAACCGGAACAGTGACAGCTACAGCGAGCGCGGGCAGCACCGAGGGACCCGGCGGAGCGGGTCGAGGCGAGTGCCAAGTTCGCGAGCATGCCCACAAGGACAGCGGTTCACACCTCCAGTGTCAACTCGACGCCCGGATCGTGGGACACGGTTCACTCCATCCGGTTCACCTGTGGGACGAAAGGTTTGTTCACGTGATTCCGGGGACACAAGGTGCGCACGGCCGGGCACGCAAGTGCCGTTGCAATTCTGTGATCAGAATGTGATCCGACTTGCTGTGGCGCCGGTGCGACAACGGGGTGGGCCGACCGGGCGTCTCCCCTTGTGGAGGTCCCGCATGGGGCGGGAAGCTCTGCCGGGGTCGTCGGTGTGTCAAGGTTTATGGCGATTTGAACACTTTCGACTTGGGCTTGGTTCCGCAGAGTGAATAAGGGCGCCAATAGCAGATCTCAGCTTGACTCGCCCGGAGCAGCACACTTGTAATTTCACTCGTGTCGTTTAGCCGGGACAGGTAACGGCAGCGTCACGGGGACACGAAAGACAGACGAGGGGCGCACATGACGGAGCTGGTGCAGCAACTGCTGGTCGATGACGCGGACGAGGAACTCGGCTGGCAGGAGCGCGCGCTGTGCGCCCAGACCGACCCCGAGTCGTTCTTTCCCGAGAAGGGCGGTTCCACCCGGGAGGCCAAGAAGGTCTGTCTCGCCTGTGAGGTCCGCTCCGAGTGCCTCGAATACGCCCTCGCCAACGATGAGCGCTTCGGCATCTGGGGCGGCCTGTCCGAGCGGGAACGGCGTCGGCTGAAGAAGGCAGTGGTCTGAGGGCGCCGCCGGTGAACGGTGTGTCACATCCGGTGCGCCGCGTCCAGGGCGTCACATCCGTATGCGCGCCATGTCCGTGCATATGTCAGATGTTCGACATATGCACATGTTGTGCATATGTCGAGTGCGGCCCGTCGCGGGTGGGTTGTCCACAGGCGGCGGGCCGCCTTACCGCCCAGCCGATAGTGTGGGCGCTCGTCCGAGACGTCACGCCGCCCCACCGGGCACGGGCGTCCCCCACAGTCCACCGAACCGGGGCCCGTACCTCGATGTCCGTGCACAGTCACCCGGCAGCCCGTCAAGACGTAGCTGCCGCTCCAGAGTTCCCGCGTCATGTGGTGACCGCGGTCCTCGTCTCCCACGACGGAGCCCGCTGGCTGCCCGATGCGCTCGCCGGGCTACTCGGCCAGGAACGCCCCGTCCAGTTCGCCATGGGTGCCGACACCGGCAGCGGTGACGACTCCGCCCGACTGGTCACCGAAGCCCTCGGCGACGACCACGTCCTGCACCTCGCCCGGCGCACCGGCTTCGGCCAGGCCGTCGAGGAGTGCCACCACGCCGCGCCGCACCTCACCCCGGACGACCTGCCCTACCTGAAGCGGCCGAGCGGCTGGGACCCGGTCACGCGCAGCTGGCACGACGACGCGTACGACCTGCCCGACCTCCCGCACGGTGAGCCGGTGCAGTGGCTGTGGCTGCTGCACGACGACTGCGCCCCCGAACCCGACGCGCTGGCCCGGCTGCTGAGCGTCGTGGACAACGAGTACGAGCTCGGCCGTGACGACGTCGCCGTCGTCGGCCCCAAGCTGCGCGGCTGGTACGACCGCCGGCAACTGCTGGAGGTCGGCGTCTCCATCGCCAACTCCGGCCGCCGCTGGACCGGCCTGGACCGCCGCGAGCAGGACCAGGGCCAGCACGACCAGGTCCGGTCCGTGCTGTCGGTGTCCACCGCCGGCATGCTGGTCCGCCGCGACGTCTTCGACCAACTCGGCGGCTTCGACCGGCACCTGCCCCTGATGCGTGACGACGTCGACCTGTGCTGGCGCGCGCACACGGCGGGGTACCGGGTGCTCATAGCCCCCGACGCGGTCGTGCGGCACGCCGAGGCGGCCTCCCGCGAGCGCCGCGCCGTCGACTGCGTGGGCCGCACCGCCGCCTCCCCGCACAAGGTGGACAAGGCGGGTGCCGTCCACACCCTGCTCGTCAACACCCGCACCGCGGCCCTGCCCTGGGTGCTGCTGCGGGTCGTCCTCGGCACCCTGCTGCGGACCCTCGCCTACCTCGTCGGCAAGGTTCCCGGGCAGGCCGTCGACGAGATCCGCGGCCTCATGGGCACCCTGCTGCGGCCCGAGCGCATCCTCGCCGGACGGCGCCGCCGCGGCAGCCCGCAGGTCGACAAGGGCGAACTGCGGCCGCTGTTCCCGCCCCCCGGCGCGACCATCCGCGTGACCGTCGAGCAGGCCGCGAGCAGTCTCGTCGGCCGCTCCGACCCCGAAGCCACCTCCGGCGCCGGACGGCACGGCGGCGCCGTCGAGTCCGGACCCGGCGGGGACGACGCCGACTTCCTGCAGGTCGAGCAGTTCGCCCGGCTCAAGCGGATCGCCCGCAAGCCCGGACCGGTGCTCTTCCTGGCCCTGCTGTTCATCTCCCTCGCGGCCTGCCGTGAACTCCTCGGCGGCGGTGCGCTCACGGGCGGCGCACTGCTCCCCGTCCCCGCCGACTCCGCCGACCTCTGGGCGCGGTACACCGACACCTGGCACGCGGTGGGCGCCGGCGGCACCGGGTCCGCGCCGCCCTACCTCGCCGTCGTGGCGGCGCTGGGCACCCTGTTGCTCGGCTCCCCCGGAGTCGCCGTAACGGTCCTGCTCGTCGGCTCGGTGCCCCTGGCCGGCTTCAGCGCGTACTTCGCCTCCCGCCCGCTCGTCGAGTCCCGGCTGCTGCGCGCGTGGGCCGCCGTCGCCTACGCCTTCCTGCCCGCCGTCGCCGGTGCCCTGGCCGGCGGCCGGATCGGCACCGCCGTCCTCGCCGTGCTGCTGCCGCTGATCGCCCGCGCGGGCATCACCGCGAGCGGACTCACGAACCCCCCCGACGTCCGCGGCAGTTGGCGCGCGACCTGGGCGTACGCGCTGCTGCTCACCGTCACCACCGCGTTCACCCCGATCGTGTGGCCCGTCGCCCTGGTCCTCGGCCTCGGCGTCCTCGCCCTGCGCAGGTCCGACCTCCCGGCGTACGGGCTCCGCTTCCTCGCCCAGCTCGGCACGCCGCTGCTGGTCCTGGCCCCCTGGTCGCTGTCGCTGCTCCCGTTCGGCTTCTTCCAGGAGGCGGGCCTGGAGTACGGCCCCTCCGCCGCCTCCGCCCTCGACCTGCTCGGCGCGAGCCCCGGCGGGCCCGGCGCGGTCGGCGGGGCGGTGCTCATCGGCATCGTGCTCGCGGCCCTCGCCGCCCTGCTCCGCTCCGAGCGGACTCTCGCCATCCGCGCCGCCTGGACGGCCGCCCTGGTGGGACTCGTCTTCGCGGTCCTGTCCAACGGCTCCACCTGGGCGGGGCCCGCGACCCTCGTCTACGGCATCGCCCTGCTGGCCGCCGCCGCCCTCGGCGCCGACGGGGCACGCGCGCGGGTCGCCGAGCAGAGCTTCGGCTGGCGTCAGCCGGTCGCCGTCCTGATCGCCCTCGCCTGCGCGGTCGGCCCGCTGCTGGCCGCCGCCGGCTGGGTGATCCGCGGCGCCGACGGACCGTTGCAACGGCGCGACCCCGTGCAGGTGCCCGCGTTCGTCGCCGAGGAGAGCGGCACCCGCGACCAGGCCCGGACCCTCGTCCTCGACAGCGACTCCGCCGCCCGCGTCGACTACGTGCTGGTCCGCGGCTCCGGCGCCCGTATGGGCGACGCCGAGATCGCCGCCTCGAACAGCGGGAACAGCGGGCTCGACAAGGTCGTCGCCAACCTCGTCGCCGGCTCGGGCGCCGACCAGGCCGACCAACTCGACGGATTCGCGGTGCGCTACGTCCTCGTCCACCCGGGCGCGCCCCGCGACGTGACCCGCGTCCTGGACGCCACTCCCGGCCTGACCCGACTCAGCCAGCAGGCGGGCGGCGCGCTGTGGCGCGTCGACCAGGACGTGGCCCGCGCGAGCATCGTCCCCGGCAAGGGGAGTGAGGGCGAGTCGCAGCCCGTGGCCGCGGGCCCCGTCGAGATCCACACGAAGATCCCGAACGGCTCCGAGGGGCGTGTCCTGCGTCTGGCCGACTCCGCGGCCGAGGGCTGGGCCGCCACCCTCGACGGCAAGCCGCTGACCCCCACCACGGTCGACGGCTGGGCCCAGGGCTTCGAACTGCCCGCGACCGGCGGACGACTGGACGTCACCTACGACGACCCGATCACCCACACCGCGTGGCTGTGGGCGCAGGGTCTGCTCGCCGTCGTCCTCGTCGTCCTCGCCCTGCCCGGCCGGCGCCGCCACATCGACGACGACCTGCCCGAGGAACCGGCCGTCGGCGCCGAGGCGCTCGCCGGTGACGGCCGCCGCGCCCGCCGCCTGCGCGCCCAGGCCGAGGCGGAGGCCGCCGCGGAGGAGACGGGCACGCGCGGGGAAGCGGGTGAGGAGGCGGGCACGGAGGGCACGGGCACGGAGGACGACGGGTTCGACACCCCGCCGGAGCCGGCTCCCGCGGCCGTTCCGCAACAGCGGTCCTACGACGAGTGGGACGCGGCGAGCCACCCGGTCCCCGAGTACGGCGGCGCCTACCCCGTCGAGCAGTACCAGCAGCAACAGCAGTACGTGACGGACGACTACGGCCGGACGTACCCCGCGGATCAGTACCAGGACGGCCGGTACGACCCGTACGCCTACGACGGCACGCCCCAGCAGCAGCAGCCGCCGTACGACCCCGCGACGTACGGACAGGGCTACGAGGGCTACGACCAGACCTACGCGCAGGGCTACGACACGTCGTACGACCCCGAGCAGCCGCACCGCCCTCAGCCGGGCAGTGAGCGTTCCGACGGGAGCCAGCAGTGAACCGCACCACCCTGTCCCTGATCGCGGGAGCCACCGCACTCGCCGCCGTCACCGGCTTCGCGGTGCTGTCCGCGCCGGACCCCACGGCCGCGGAGGACGGCGTCGAGGCCGCCGCGGCGCACCTGCCCGTGGAACGCACCAGCCTGCTGTGCCCGACGCCCAGTACCTCCGACCTCGCCGAGACGACGTACACGTCCTTCACGCCCGTCACGAAGGGCGCGGAGGGCGAGGGCAGGGCCGAACTCCGGTCGGCCGTCGAGGGGCGGTCCGCGGCGGAGGACGCGAAGGACGGCGAAGGTGAGAAGGACGCCGACGGCGAAGAGACCGCCGAGGACGGCGAGAAGGACGCGGACGGCGAGAAGGTCACCGACGGCGAGAAGACCGAGAAGACCGAGAAGGCCGAGAAGCCGGTTCTCGAGCCCAAGGAGCCCGGCAAGCCGGTCGTCGCGGACGTCTCCGGAGGCGAGGGGCCGGCCCTCGTCGGCACCGCCGAGGGCCGCCTCGCCCCGGGGTGGACCGTGCAGCAGACGACCGAGGTCGCCGCGGGCACCGGCCGGGGCCTGCAGGGCGTCAACTGCGCCCCTCCCGACACGGAGTTCTGGTTCCCCGGCGCGAGCACCGCGCTCGAGCGCACCGACTACGTCCACCTCACCAACCCCGACGACTCCGCGGCCGTCGTGGACATCGAGGTCTACGGCGAGGACGGCGCCCTCGAGACGGAGGCGGGGGAGGGCATCACGGTCCAGCCGCACTCCGCCGAACCGGTGCTGCTGTCCACGCTCACCGACGAGCAGCAGACGAATGTGACCGTGCACGTCATCGTCCGCAGCGGGCGGATCGGCGCGGCCGTGCAGGCCCTGGACGCCACGCTCGGCGGTGACTGGCTGGCCGCGTCGGCCGACCCGGCGGGCAGCCTGGTCCTGCCCGGCATCCCCGAGGACGCCATCGCCGTGCGCCTGGTCGCCTTCTCCCCCGGCGGTGTGGACGCCGACCTGAAGGTGCGGCTCGCCTCGCCCTCCGGGCTGATCACACCGGCCGGCAACGAGACGGTGCACGTGAAGGGCGGCAGGACGACCGCCGTCGAACTCGGCGACGTGATGCGCGGAGAGGCGGGCTCCCTGGTCCTCACGCCGACGGACCGCTCGGTGCCGGTCGTGGCGGCGGTCCGGGTGCTGCGCGGCAAGGACGGCAACCAGGAGTCGGCCTTCGTCCCGGCAGCCCGCCCGGTCGGCCTGCGCGCCACGGCCGCCGGCAACACGGCCAAGGGCAGCACCCTCGCCGTGACCGCGCCCGAGGGCGCCGCCAAGGTCAAGGTCACCGCGTCCGCGGGCAGTGAGGGCGGTGACCCGGTGTCCGAGACGTACACGATCAAGGCCGGTACCACCCAGCACATCGAGCTCCCGGCCCCGGACGGTGTCAAGGGCACGTACGCCCTGACGATCGAACCCGAGTCGGACGGCACCCCCGTGTACGCGTCCCGGACCCTTGCCGTCACCGACGACGGCCTCCCGGCCTTCACCGTCCAGACCCTTCCCGACGACCGGGGCCTGGTGGCGGTACCGAAGGCGGAGGAGAACCTGTCGGTCCTGCAGAAGTAGGGGTTCTTCACGGCGCGGGCGCCGGAGCCGTCGTTCAGTCCTCCCCGTACCGGGGATCGACGGTCTCCGGCGTCAGCCCCAGCAGCTCGGCGACCTGCTCCACGACGACCTCGTGGACCAGCGCCGCCCGCTCGTCGCGTCCCTTGGTGCGTATCTCCACCGGCCGGCGATAGATCACGACCCGCGCGGGGTGCCCCTCCCGGCCCGGCACGGTGCCGCCCAGCGGCACCGCCTCGTCGCTCCACCGAAGTCCGGGCCCGTCCAGCCGCGGAACCTCCAGGACGAGGAAATCGATGTCGGCCAGCTGCGGCCAGCGCCGCTCCAGCCGCTCCACGGAGTCCTGCACGAGATCGGCGAAGGTCTCCGCGCGGCTGGCGGCGAGCGGCACCTGGGGCGGTGCGATCGGCCCGCGCATGCCCCGGCCGTGGCGATCACGGCGGCGGGGCCCGCGGTCGGCGGCACGGGGAGTCACAGGGGTGTCCATCAGGGTGAAGGGTAGTCTCCGCCGGTCCGGCGTGCCCGGCCCCCACACGGCCTCGGGGCCGCGACACCCGCATGGCGTCGGGGAGTGGTGTCGGTCCGCCCGGAACGGCATGTCGTCACATGACCATTCCGGCCAAGGTTCGGCTCGATTCGATATCTTTCACGGGCCGGTGATCTCAAGGTATTTGACGGTGTTTGTACCAACTGATGACCGGAACAGGGGGGCGCGGGTGCCTCGAACACAGGCGTCGGGGCAGGTCAACGGCGTGTGCCCACGGGGGCGGGTGAGGTGTTTCAGGCCACGACACGAGGGAATCCCGGGGCGGGGAGTCTTCGCGACCCGCTCAAGAGTGCGGTACCGTCCAACATCGTGAGCCCTGTACGTCGCTGTTCGCGCACCGCTTGCGGCCGTCCCGCCGTCGCGACGCTGACGTACGTCTACGCCGACTCGACCGCCGTCCTCGGCCCGCTCGCAACCTACGCCGAACCCCACTGCTACGACCTGTGCGCCGAGCACTCCGAGCGCCTCACCGCGCCGCGCGGCTGGGAGGTCGTCCGCCTGCTCGACGGTTCGGCTCCCGCGCAGCCCAGCGGGGACGATCTGGAAGCGCTCGCGGACGCGGTGCGCGAAGCCGCCCGCCCCCAGGAGCGAGCGGCCGGCGGCGCGGGGCGCGGCGCGGACCCGATGGAGGTCGCCCGTCGCGGCCATCTGCGCGTGCTCCGCTCTCCCGACAACTGACCGCACGACTGACTGACCGCACGACTGGCCGCGGCCGACCGCCGCCCCCTGAGCGCGGCCGCGTCGACGGCCGGGGTTCATCGCTCCCCGCTCCCTCGCTTCCTTCCCTCCTGTCTCACCTGCCCCGTCAGTAAGGTGCCGCACACCCATTGACGCGCGCTTGTCGGGGACACGACCATTCCGGGCACGTAGCGAGAAACCTCTTTCGCATTGCGGAATTCAGGAGGCGCGTCCGTGTACGTCCAGGAACTGGAACCAGTCGCCGGCTCACTCGGTCTCTCCGCCCTCGTGGCGGCATTACCCCTCGTGATCGTCCTCGTCCTGCTCGGCGGCCTCCGCATGAAGGCGCACCTGGCGGGCCTGACCGGACTGCTGGGCGCCGTACTGGTGGCCTGCCTGGCGTACGGCATGCCGTGGGGCCAGGCGGCTTCCAGCGCCGTCCAGGGAGCCGTCTTCGGCCTCTTCCCCATCATGTGGATCGTCGTCAACGCGCTGTGGGTGTACCGGATGACGGTCCGCACCCGGCACTTCGACATCCTGCGCCGCTCCTTCGGCCGGCTCTCCGACGACCCGCGGATCCAGGCCCTGGTCGTCGCCTTCTGCTTCGGGGCGCTGCTGGAGGCGCTCGCCGGTTTCGGCGCCCCCGTCGCGATCTCCGCCGTGATGCTCGTGGCGCTCGGCTTCGATCCGGTGCGTGCCGCGATCGTCGCGCTGGTCGCCAACACCGCGCCGGTGGCGTTCGGCGCCATGGGAACACCGGTGGTCACGCTCGCCCAGGTCACCGGACTGCCGCTGGACTCGGTGGCGTCCGTCGTCGGACGCCAGACCCCGCTGCTGGCCCTCGTGGTGCCGCTGGTGCTGGTCTGGCTGGTGGACGGGCGGCGCGGGCTGCGGGACACCTGGGTGCCCGCGGTGGTGTGCGGAGTCGCCTTCGCCGTCGCCCAGTTCGTCGCGTCCAACTACGTCTCCGCGCAACTCGCCGACATCGCCGCGGCCATGGCGGGCGCGGGCGCCCTGGTCGCCGTACCGCATTCGCGCGTGCCGGCCTCCGAGGCCGTACGCACCTCCGTACTGACCGGCGTACGCAGCGAGGAACTGGACGAGGAGGACCCGCGCGGCGAGGTCCTGCGGGCGTACGCCCCGTACGCGCTGATCGTGGTGGTCTTCTCCGTCGCGCAGATCCCGGTGATCAAGGACTGGCTGGCCGGGGCGACCCGGAAGACCGACTGGCCCTTCCTCGACGTCGCCGCACCGAACGGGGAGCCGGTCGGCGCCAACGTCTTCACCTGGCCGATCGTCTCGACCGGCGGCACCCTCGTCCTGCTCGCCGGGGTGGCCACCGCGGTCGTGCTCGGTGTGCACGCGCGCGTGGCGGTCAAGGAATGGGCGGCGACCGTGTACGAACTGCGCTTCGCCATCCTCACGGTGACCTCCGTGCTGGCGCTCGCCTACGTCATGAACCTCTCCGGCCAGGCGGCGACGATCGGCTACTTCGTGGCCGCCGCCGGTGCCGGACTGGCCTTCCTGTCGCCCGTGCTGGGCTGGTTCGGCGTCGCCGTCACCGGGTCGGACACCTCGGCCAACGCCCTCTTCGGCGCCCTCCAGGTGACCGCCGCCCGGGAGTCCGGGCTGTCGCCCGACCTGCTGGCGGCCGCGAACAGTTCGGGCGGTGTCCTCGGCAAGATGATCTCGCCGCAGAACCTCACCATCGCCTGCGCCGCCGTCGGGCTGGCGGGCAAGGAGGGAGACCTGCTGCGCAAGGTACTGCCCTGGAGCCTCGTCCTGCTGCTCGTGATGTGCCTGATCGTGGTGGGCCAGAGCACCGCGGTGCTGGGGTGGATGCTGCCCTGACCCGAGACCCGCCTGGAACGGCATCAGGGAGGACACCCGGGACGACAGCCGGGACGACACTGACGAGGGCACCCGGGAGGACGTCCCGTGAGCCCGATCGGACCACAGCGAACCGCCCGCAGCGGAGTGCCATCCGCTGCGGGTAGTTTGTGGTGACCACAGGACTTTCGGAAGGGTTGGCCGTGGCTGCTGATCTGTCACAGATCGTGAAGGCGTACGACGTACGTGGGATCGTCCCCGACCAGTGGGACGAGTCCCTGGCCGAACTCTTCGGCGCGGCCTTCGCCCGGGTGACCGACGCGAGCGCCATCGTCACCGGCCACGACATGCGGCCCTCCTCGCCCGGCCTGTCGGGCGCCTTCGCCCGCGGGGCCGCGGCCCACGGCGTCGACGTGACCGAGATCGGCCTCTGCTCCACGGACCAGCTCTACTACGCCTCGGGCGTGCTGAACCTGCCCGGCGCGATGTTCACCGCCTCGCACAACCCGGCCCGGTACAACGGCATCAAGCTGTGCCGCGCGGGCGCCGCCCCGGTCGGCCAGGACACCGGGCTGGCGGAGATCCGCGAACTCGTCGAGAAATGGAGCGAGTCGGGTCCCCCGGAGCCGGTCGGCCCGATGGGAACGATCACCCGGCGGGACACACTGGGCGACTACGCGGCACATCTGCGCTCCCTCGTCGACCTGACCGCCGGCCGCCCCCTGAAGGTCGTCGTCGACGCGGGCAACGGCATGGGCGGGCACACCGTTCCCACGGTGCTGGCGGACCTGCCGCTCACCGTCGTCCCGATGTACTTCGAACTCGACGGCACCTTCCCCAACCACGAGGCCAACCCGCTCGACCCGGCCAACCTCGTCGATCTGCGGCAGCGGGTCCGCGAGGAGGGCGCCGACCTCGGCCTCGCCTTCGACGGCGACGCCGACCGCTGCTTCGTCGTCGACGAGCGGGGTGAACCGGTCTCCCCGTCCGCGATCACTGCCCTGGTCGCCGCCCGTGAACTGGCCCGCAACGGCGGCAAGGGCACGATCATCCACAACCTGATCACCTCCTGGTCGGTGCCGGAGGTCGTAGAGGAGAACGGCGGCACACCGGTGCGCACGCGCGTGGGCCACTCCTTCATCAAGGCCGAGATGGCCACGCACGGCGCGATCTTCGGCGGGGAGCACTCGGCGCACTACTACTTCCGCGACTTCTGGAACGCCGACACGGGCATGCTGGCCGCCCTGCACGTCCTCGCCGCCCTCGGCGGCCAGCAGGGCACCCTGTCCGACCTGGTCGCCCAGTACGACCGCTACGCCGGCTCGGGCGAGATCAACTCCACGGTCGACGACCAGGCGGCCCGCCTCGCCGCGATCAGGGCCGCGTACGAGGGCCGCGAGGGCATCACCCTGGACGAACTGGACGGCCTCACCGTCACCGCCGCCGACTGGTGGTTCAACGTCCGCCCCTCCAACACGGAGCCCCTCCTGCGGCTGAACGCGGAGGCCCGCGACGAGGCCACCATGACCAGGATCCGCGACGAGGCCCTGGACATCATCCGAGGCTGAAGCCCCACGGCACCCGTCCCGCGCGCGTGGCCGCCCGGCGTCCTCGGGGCGTCCGGGCGGGCCGGGTGCCGGCCCGACGGCCGCTGTCCGCCCGCACCGGCGCCACCGGCGGTACCCTGACCAGGCACATCCGCATACGCCCGCCCCGAAGGGAACCCCCATGCCGCTGGAAACCGGCCTCCTGGAGATCCTCGCCTGCCCGGCCTGCCACTCCCCCCTCAAGGAGCAGGACAGTGAGCTGATCTGCACCGGCCAGGAATGCGGCCTGGCGTACCCGATCCGCGACGGCATCCCCGTCCTCCTCGTCGACGAGGCCCGCCGCCCCGTGTAACCGACGACCCGGCGACCCTGCGCACCAGCGACCCGCCGCCCCGCGTACCGACGCCCCGCCGTTCGAAGGCTGCCGCCCATGATCGACGAATCGCTGCTCGACTCACCGGAGGGCCTCGCCGAGGCCGACCACCGCGGGCTGCTCCGCGGCGCCGCCGAAGCGGGCGCCCGAGTCCGCACCGCCGCCCGGTACGCCGCCGAGGCCGGCGTCCACGACCTCAAGCCCGACGGCCGTCCCCGCGCCGTCCTGATCGCGGGCCCCGGCGCTGCCGCCACCCAGACCGCCGACCTCCTCGGCACCCTCGCCGGCGCCGGCAGCCCCGTCGCCCGGATCGCGCCCACCGGCGTGGCCCCCGCCGCGGGCGCGCTGCGCTGGGAGCTGCCCGGCTGGGCCGGCTCCGTGGACCTGCTCCTGATCGCCACCCCGGACGGCACCGAACCGGGCCTGTCCCTGCTCTCCGAACAGGCCTATCGGCGCGGCTGCACCGTCGTCGCCGTGGCCCCCGCCCGCACCCCGCTCGCCGACGCGGTCAACGGCTCCCACGGCCTGTTCGTCCCCATGGCGACCGCGCCCTACGAGCAGGACGAGCAGGAGGAGCCGCTCGCCTCCTCCGCCCCCGGAGCCCTGTGGGCGCTGCTCACCCCGCTGCTCGCGCTGCTGGACCGCACCGGTCTGCTCACCGCCCCGCCGGACGCCCTGGAGAAGGTCGCCGACCGCCTCGACCGCGTCGCCGAACGCTGCGGCCCGGCCATCGCCCTCTACAGCAACCCCGCCAAGAACCTGGCCGCCGAACTCGCCGACGCGCTCCCCGTCGTATGGACCGAGGGCACCTCGGCCGGCCCGGCGGGCCGCCGCTTCGCCGCCGCGCTCGCGGAACTGTCCGGCAACCCCGCCGTCGTCGCCGAACTCCCCGAGGCGCTCGGCGTGCACAGCGCCCTGCTGGCCGGTCCGCTCGCCGCCCGCGCCAACCCGGACGACTTCTTCCGCGACCGGGTGGAGGAGCTGCCCGCCCTGCACACGCGCGTGGTACTGCTCCGCGACCGTCCGATCGGCAGCCTCACCGCCGCCCCGGCCGCCCGCGAACTGGCCCTCAGCCACGACACACCGATCAGCGAACTGGAACCGGAGGAGGGCGGCGAACTGGAGACCCTCGCCGAACTGATCGCCGTCACGGATTTCGCCGCCGTTTACCTGGCGCTCACCTCGGGAGCCTGATCATGCCCGGGGCGGCCCGACCAGGGACGGCCTGACCCGGGCGGCCCGCCCGGACGTCCAGAAGCGGACGTCCGGACGGGCAAGCCCCGACGCGCAAGCCCCGACGTGGACGACCCGTGTCGGGCGGCCCGGCACGGGTGCCCCGCCCTCCGTACGAGAACCTGCCGAAGGACCCAGAGAGAACCCGATGGATCGCCTCGACAACACCATCCGCCCCTACGCCTGGGGTTCCACCACCGCCATCGCCGAGCTGCTCGGCGTCGAACCGACCGGCGAGCCGCAGGCGGAGATGTGGCTGGGCGCCCACCCCGGCGCGCCCTCGCGCACCGACCGGGGCACGCTGGCCGAGGTCATCGACACCGACCCGGAGCGGGAACTCGGCGCGGCCTCGGTCGCGAAGTTCGGCCCGCGCCTGCCCTTCCTCCTCAAACTCCTCGCCGCCGGAGCGCCCCTCTCCCTCCAGGTCCACCCCGACCTGGAGCAGGCGAAGGCGGGCTACGCGGACGAGGAGCGACGCGGTGTCCCCGTCACCGCCCCGCACCGCAACTACAAGGACGCCAACCACAAGCCCGAACTGGTCTGCGCACTCACCGACTTCGACGGCCTGTGCGGCTTCCGCGACCCGCGGCACGCCGCCGAACTGCTCGACGCCCTCGGCGTGGACTCCCTCAAGCCGTACGTCGACCTGCTGCGCGCCCGCCCCGAGGACGCGGCCCTGCGCGAGGTCCTCACCGCGATCCTTACCGCCGACCGCGACGAAATGGCCCACACCGTCACGGAAGCGGCCGCCGCCTGCGAACGCCTCGGCGGCGACCACGCCCCGTACGCCGAGATCGCCCACCACTACCCGGGCGACCCCGGCGTCATCGCCGCCATGCTCCTCAACCACGTCCGGCTCCAGCCCGGCGAGGCCCTCTACCTCGGTGCCGGCGTCCCGCACGCCTACCTGAACGGCCTTGGCGTCGAGATCATGGCCAACTCCGACAACGTCCTGCGCTGCGGGCTGACCCCCAAGCACGTCGACGTCCCCGAACTCCTGCGCATCGTCCGCTTTGAGCCCCGCGACCCCGGCGTGCTGCGCCCGGAGGCCGCACCGGACGGCGAGGAACTCTACGAAACCCCCACCGACGAGTTCCGGCTCTCCCGCTACGTCCTCCCTGCGGGCGGCACCACCCACGACCTCACGCTGGCCACCCCGCAGATCCTGCTCTGCACGGCCGGCTCGGTGCGGGCCGGTGAGCACGAGCTGTCCCCGGGTGCCTCGGTGTTCGTACCGGCGGGCGAAAAGGCCGAAGTCTCCGGTACCGGAACATTGTTCAGGGCAACTGTCGTCGTCTGACCGCCCGATGACGATGTTCTGACACGACGTCGCCCCATCGGACTGCAACAATGTCCCCCCGTCAAAGGGCAGTCGGAGCCCCGGGCGGCGTACGAAGACGTCCGCCCGGGCCCGTGAACGGCGTACGAAGGGACAACGCGGACACATGAGCGCGTCAGGCGGCACCAAGGCGATCGTCGCGGCACTCGCCGCCAACGCCGCGATCGCGGTAGCGAAGTTCGTGGCGTTCCTCTTCAGCGGCTCCTCGTCGATGCTCGCCGAATCGGTGCACTCCGTGGCCGACTCCGGCAACCAGGCCCTGCTGCTGGTCGGCGGCAAGCGGGCGCAGCGGCAGGCCACCCCGCAACACCCCTTCGGCTACGGCCGCGAGCGCTACATCTACGCCTTCCTCGTCTCCATCGTGCTGTTCTCGCTCGGTGGCATGTTCGCCCTCTACGAGGGCTACGAGAAGATCAAGAACCCGCACGAGCTCGAGCACTGGTACTGGCCGGTCGGCGTCCTCGTCTTCGCGATCATCGCCGAGGCCTTCTCCTTCCGCACCGCCATCAAGGAGTCCAACGCCCTGCGCGGCAAGCGCTCCTGGAAGGAGTTCGTCCGCCACGCCAAGGCACCCGAACTGCCGGTCGTCCTCCTGGAGGACCTCGGCGCCCTCGTCGGCCTCGTCCTCGCCCTCGGCGGTGTCGGGCTCGCCCTGCTGACCGGCGACAGCGTCTGGGACGGCATCGGCACCCTCTGCATCGGCGTCCTGCTCGTCCTGATCGCCCTGATCCTCGCCGTCGAGACGAAGTCGCTGCTGCTCGGCGAGGCCGCGGGCGCCGAGGAGACCCGGAAGATCGAGGCCGCCGTCGTCGACGGCGACACCGTCACCCGTGTCATCCACATGCGCACCCTCCACCTCGGCCCCGAGGAACTCCTGGTCGCCGCGAAGATCGCCGTACGGCACGACGACACGGCCGCGGAGGTCGCCGCCGCCATCGACGCCGCCGAGTCCCGCATCCGCGAAGCCGTCCCGATCGCCCGTGTGATCTACCTGGAGCCCGACATCTACAGCGAGGCCGAATCCGCCAGGGGCGCCGACGCCGAGGCCACCCCCGGCGGCCCGGCCAGGACGAAACACTGATCCCGGCCCCGGCCGCCCGTGTTCGGCGTTCGGCGTTCGGTCCGATGTGTTCGGTGACTCACTGGGGATGACCGGGCCCGTCGGTGTAGCTTGGGACGGAGCCAGACGTCGCTGCTGATGGCGGTCGGGCGGTCCCTGCGGACCGGCCGAGGGAGAGAGGGCCTCCGACGGACTGCGCTGCGCCGCACGCGGGCATGCCTGTGTCCTCCTCAGGGCACCCCTGTGTCCGCCGCCGCGCAGACCAGCCGTACCCACCTCGACCCACACCCCCGAGGAGCAGCTCTCCATGACGACTGTCGCCAACCGACAGGACTTCAAGGTCGCCGACCTCTCCCTGGCCGCCTTCGGCCGCAAGGAGATCACCCTTGCCGAGCACGAGATGCCCGGCCTGATGGCGATCCGCAAGGAGTACGCCGAGGCGCAGCCCCTGGCCGGCGCCCGTGTCACCGGTTCCCTGCACATGACGGTGCAGACCGCCGTCCTCATCGAGACCCTGACCGCCCTCGGCGCCCAGGTCCGCTGGGCGTCCTGCAACATCTTCTCCACCCAGGACCACGCCGCGGCCGCCATCGCCGTCGGCCCGAACGGCACGCCCGAGAACCCGCAGGGCGTTCCGGTCTTCGCCTGGAAGGGCGAGACGCTGGAGGAGTACTGGTGGTGCACGGAGCAGGCGCTGTCCTGGCCGGACACCCCCACCGGCGGCCCGAACATGATCCTGGACGACGGCGGTGACGCCACCCTCCTGGTCCACAAGGGCGTCGAGTACGAGAAGGACGGCAAGGTCCCCTCGCCCGACACCGCCGAGTCCGACGAGCACCGCGTCATCCTCGAACTCCTCACCCGCACGGTGGCCGAGTCGCCGCAGAAGTGGACCCAGCTGGCGTCCGAGATCCGCGGCGTGACCGAGGAGACCACCACCGGCGTCCACCGCCTGTACGAGATGCACCGCGACGGCACCCTGCTGTTCCCGGCGATCAACGTGAACGACGCCGTCACCAAGTCGAAGTTCGACAACAAGTACGGCTGTCGCCACTCCCTGATCGACGGCATCAACCGCGCCACCGACACCCTGATCGGTGGCAAGACCGCCGTCGTCTGCGGCTACGGCGACGTCGGCAAGGGCTGCGCGGAGTCCCTCCGGGGCCAGGGCGCCCGTGTGATCATCACCGAGATCGACCCGATCTGCGCCCTGCAGGCGGCGATGGACGGCTACCAGGTCACGACGCTGGACGAGGTCGTCGACAAGGCCGACATCTTCGTCACCACGACCGGCAACAAGGACATCATCATGGCCGCCGACATGGCCAAGATGAAGCACCAGGCCATCGTCGGCAACATCGGCCACTTCGACAACGAGATCGACATGGCCGGCCTCGCCCAGATCCCCGGCATCGTCAAGGACGAAGTCAAGCCGCAGGTCCACACCTGGACCTTCCCCGACGGGAAGGTGCTCATCGTCCTCTCCGAGGGCCGTCTGCTGAACCTGGGCAACGCCACCGGTCACCCGTCGTTCGTGATGTCCAACTCCTTCGCGGACCAGACCCTGGCCCAGATCGAGCTGTTCACCAAGCCCGACGCGTACCCGACCGGTGTCTACGTGCTGCCCAAGCACCTGGACGAGAAGGTTGCCCGCCTGCACCTCGACGCGCTCGGCGTGAAGCTGACCACGCTCCGCCCCGAGCAGGCCGAGTACATCGGTGTGACGGTCGAGGGCCCGTACAAGTCGGACCACTACCGCTACTGAGCCCACGCACCCGCCGTGGGGAGCACACCGGTCCACCGGCGCGCTCCCCGGCAGCTGACCCAACCGGGACAGGCCCCCGCACCCCCGTGTCGGGGGCCTGTCCCATGGGTCGGCCGGTGACCGGCCCAGCCCGTCAAGATCCAGGACCTCCATGCCCCGCGGCCGTTATTCGCTCCACGATCCGCACGATCACACCCCCCTCGCCGAAGAGCACTTCCAGTGCGCCCCCGGCCCCTCCGGCTGGCGCTACGTCTCCCAGCTCACCGCCCCCTCCGGCGATCACCTGGGCTCGGTCGACCTCGCCCTCGACGAACTCGGCCGCCCCATCCGACTCGAACTGCACGCCGCGAGCTGGCAGGTCCGCGGCGCCGCTCTCGACGGCGTCACCTGGGTCCGTACCGACCCGACCGGAACCCACGCCACCGAAGGCAATGCGCGCGCCCACGCCTTCACCGGCTCGTCCCCGGCATTCCTCGTCGCCACCGCTCGTCTGCTGCGCCTCACCCCCTCCGCGTCAGCCACCCGCGTACGCCTCGTCGCCCTCACCGATCCGGTGCTCGCCCCGCGCACCGTGGACCAGTCCTGGGCCTTGGTGAGAAGAGAAGCACACGCCACTGACAACGACCCCCTGATCGTGGACGAATACCAGGTCACAGCCCTGGACACGGGTGAGCAGCACACCGTGCACCTCGCCGGGGACGTGGTCCTTGCGGCCCCCGGCATCGAACTCGAGGACCTCGAATCGCCGCCCTCGTCCTTCGACTGACCGAAGACGCGAGCGACCGACCCGCGACCGGTCTACGCCGGTGGCACGAACCCGGTCGAGGGGCCCTCGGCCGGCGGCGTGGCGGGCGTGGCAGGTGTGGGGGGCACGGCGGGAGCGGCGGGAGCGGACGGGTACGGGGACGGCGGAGCCGCATGGTGCGCGGGCGGCCCGTACACACCCGTCGGCCCGTACGCACCCGCTTGGCCGACGGCGCCGACCGGCCCGCCCCCCGCTGCCGCGGCCTGTCCGAAGGCACGCCGTGCCTCCCGGGCCTGTCGCTCCTGCACCACCGCCGCCAGATACGCCGCCGCCGGTACGCCCTGCGGCACCGGCGCCCCGGTCCGGTCCGCCAGGTCCGCCGCCAACCGCTCCGCCATCGTCCGGCCCACCTGCGGGTCCAGCTGCCGCATCCGCGTCAGGTACTGGCGGACGGCGAGCCACAGACCGTCGGGCACCGCGGACAGATCGAGCCCGGAGAAACGACCGGCCAGCCAGGGCGGAGGCGGCGGTACGAACCCCATCGACCCGACCGGCAGCCTCTCCCGCACGACCAGGGTCCCCGCGAAGACATCCCCGAGCCGCCGTCCCCGCGACGACACCAGCGAGGCGATGCACGCGATGACGCCCATCGTCATGAGGATCTCGATCACACCGATCAAGCCCCGTACCAGCGCGTGCCGGAAGCGGATCGGCCCACCGTCGTCCCGTACGACCCGCAGCCCGCACGCCATCTTCCCGAGCGACCGCCCGTGACTGAGCGTCTCGACCGCGATCGGCCCGCCCACCAGCAACAACACGAACACCGCGATGAAGATCGCGGCCTGCGCCGCCTCGTCCAGGGAGGCCGTGGCGGCCACCAGTGCGATCGTCGCCGCGACGTACACCGTCAAGGCCGCAGCCAGGTCGAGCAGCACGGCCAGCGCCCTGCTGGGCACCTTCGCGGGGCGCAACTCCAGCGCCACCGCCTCGCCCGTCACCAGCTCACTCATGTCCGCACGTCCTTCCCCTGCCTGCCCCGAACACCGCCAGTCTGCCAAGCTGATGACACATCGCACCGCGGTACGACCAGCTGATCATGTCGTACGACTCATGCCGTACGACCAATGAGGCCGACCCGCACGACCGACGACGAGCCTTCGGCCCAGAGCCGACGAACAGCCGAGGAGCAGGCACACCGATGGACCTCGACGTCTTCGTCTCCGCCCACCGCGCGGAGTGGGACCGCCTCGACACCCTGCTCCGGCGCCAGCGCCGCCTGACCGGCGCCGAGGCCGACGAACTCGTCGTGCTCTACCAGCGCACGGCCACCCACCTGTCGCTGATCCAGTCCGCGGCTCCCGACCCGCAGCTCACCGGCAGGCTCAGCCAGCTGGTGGCACGCGCGCGCGGCGCCGTGACAGGAGCCCGCCGCGCATCCTGGCGGGACGTCACACACTTCCTCGCCCACAGCTTTCCGGCTGCCGTCTACCGAGCGCGCCACTGGTGGGTGCCCACCGCACTCCTCTCCACCGCCGTCGCGGCCCTCCTCGGCTGGTGGATAGGTACCCACCCCGAGGTCCAGGCGTCCATCGCCGCTCCCAGCGAACTGCGCGAGCTCACCCGCCCCGGCGGCCAGTACGAGACGTACTACTCCAGCAACCCCGCGGCCTCCTTCGCCGCCCAGGTCTGGACGAACAACGCGTGGGCCGCCGCCCTCTGCCTGATCCTGGGCGTCTTCCTGGGCCTGCCGGTGATCTGGATCCTCTTCCAGAACATGCTCAACCTGGGGATCGGCTTCGGCCTGATGGCCTCCGCCGGCCGACTCGACACCTTCCTCGGACTCGTGCTGCCCCACGGCCTCCTGGAACTGACCGCGGTCTTCGTCGCCGCCGGCACCGGTCTGCGCCTCGGCTGGACCCTTGTCGACCCCGGCCCGCGGCCCCGACGCAGGGCCCTTGCGGAGGAGGGCCGAGCAGCACTGGCCATGGCGATAGGCCTCGCGCTGGTCCTCTTCGTCTCCGGCGCGATCGAAGGCTTCGTGACCCCCTCGGGCCTTCCCACCTGGGCCCGCATCAGCATCGGCGTCGTCGCGGAGCTGCTCTTCCTCGTCTACGTCTATGTCGTGGGCGGACGTGCGGCGCGGGCCGGAGAGACCGGTGACCTGGAGGCCGCCGAGCGCAGCGCGGTCGTGCCCACAGCCGCCTGATGTGCGGACCGGTCGGCTGAGCTGCTAGTCTCCTCTTCGCCCCGCAGGAGCCGTTGACACGGACCGTGTGGGGAGGTAGATTCAAGCAGTTGCCTGGAGCAGGGTCCCTGGACCCGCAGCGGCAACGGTGAGCATCTGACTGCTTCTCGATACTTAAAACTTTCGACGAAGCCCCTCCCGATGAATCGGAAAGCTACGGCCGGTCAATCCGGCGCGAAACTTCTGATAAAGTCGGGTCCGCCGGAAAGGGAAACGCGGAAAGCGCGGCCCCGGAAGGCGAAAGCCCGAGGAAATCGGATCGGAAAGATCTGATAGAGTCGGAAACGCAAGACCGAAGGGAAGCGCCCGGAGGAAAGCCCGCAGGGGTGAGTACGAAGGAAGCGTCCGTTCCTTGAGAACTCAACAGCGTGCCAAAAGTCAACGCCAGATATGTTGATACCCCGTCTCCGGCCGTCCGGCCGGGACGAGGTTCCTTTGAAGAAAACACAGCGAGGACGCTGTGAACCGCCGGATCATTCCTCCGGCGGTTCCGCTCCCGTGTGTGTCACCGGGACATCCCGGAAGCATTCACGGAGAGTTTGATCCTGGCTCAGGACGAACGCTGGCGGCGTGCTTAACACATGCAAGTCGAACGATGAACCACCTCGGTGGGGATTAGTGGCGAACGGGTGAGTAACACGTGGGCAATCTGCCCTGCACTCCGGGACAAGCCCTGGAAACGGGGTCTAATACCGGATACCCGCCGCCGCCCGCATGGGCGGCGGCGGAAAGCTCCGGCGGTGCAGGATGAGCCCGCGGCCTATCAGCTGGTTGGTGAGGTAACGGCTCACCAAGGCGACGACGGGTAGCCGGCCTGAGAGGGCGACCGGCCACACTGGGACTGAGACACGGCCCAGACTCCTACGGGAGGCAGCAGTGGGGAATATTGCACAATGGGCGCAAGCCTGATGCAGCGACGC
>NZ_QFRK01000129.1 GCF_003143855.1 Streptomyces sp. NWU339 | reverse complement strand
CCCTCCACCTGTCCCAACACTGGCCCTGGGAAGCCGACTTCGTCGACCTGTGGACGACGACCGGACAGCGCATGGTCACGTGAACCACACGCTCGACCTGACCGCCCACGACCCGAAAGAACCTTGGAGACCCCGCACCGGTCGGCCACCCGGCGATCACCGCTGCCTGCGTCCCGAAGAAACACCCGGAACCCGCCCGACGCCCGTGAGCAGAATTCACGCGGTGGATCGAGGCTCAGGATCCCGGTCGCGAGCCCATTCAGGAGCCCGGTCGCGAGCCCGAAGCCGAGCCCAGCCGCGATCCCGAAAATGAGCCAGGATTTCCCTCTCCAGCTCCAGCGGATGCCTGAACTTGGGTTTCTGTCTCTTGCGAACCAGGTGATCAATGCCGCCGCCACTGCGCACGGGAGCCCGAAAAAGAGCCCGTTGGAGAGCCCGGAGGTGAGCCCGGAGCCGCCGAGCCCGCCGAGCCCGCCGAGTGCATACGGGAGCCCGAAGCCGAGCCCGGCCGAGAGTCCGCCGATGAGCCCGACCGCGAGGCCGACCGCGGTCGCTGATCCGTGTTTGGGGAGGGCTTTGGGGAGTTGCCACCAGGCGAGGTTGGGAGTGCCGTAGAGGGTGTGCTGGAGGTGGCGGGCGAGGAAGGTGAGGGTGTGCTGGGCTCGTTCGGGACTCCAGCGGGTGGGGTGGTGGGGGTGGGGGCGGCAGGCGGCGGGGACGAAGGCGGCGAACAGGTGGGTGTCGATGTCCTCGCGGGTGGGGAAGCGGGCCTGGTCGAGGAGTTCGTCGGGGTGGGCAAGGCCGGCGAGGTGCTCGTCGGGGCGGGGGTTGTAGATGGTGCGGGCCAGGAACAGCGCGAGCGGGGTGCTCAGCGCCTGGGAGGCGGGGGTTTCGGTGCCCAGCGCAGCGGTGACCCGACTCCAGCGGGCTGCGGCCCGGGTGCCGGGGCCGCCGGCATCGCGCTCCAGGTAGGCGGCCGCTTTCGCCGGATCCAGGGGGAGCAGGTGGATGCCTGCGGCCCCGTTCAGGAGCACGGTGGCCCCCGCCGGTGGGGTCAGGGCGCTGCGGTACTCGGCGGTGCGGCTGGAGAGCACCAGCGGCTGCCCGGCCGGTAGTACCTGGTTGATGGCATACAGGGCCCGGGCTCGCACGGCTTCGGGGAGTTCGTCCAGGCCGTCGAGGATGGGCAGGATCAGCCGCTGCTCCAGCAGGGCGCGTGCCTGGGTGCCGGGGCTGGGCTGCGGGGGATGGGCGGGGGCGTGGAGGGCAGGGTGGTCTCGGGCGAGTTGGTCGGCCATCCATGGGTACAGGTCCTGCCGGGCCGGGTCCCACGAGGCCAGGGGGAACAGGACCGGGACGGGGCCGCCGGGCCGGCGGCGTTCGAGCAGGGCCAGGAGGAGCCGGATGAGCAGCATGGTCTTGCCGGCGCCGGGCTCGCCGAGGACCACCAGGCGGCGGGTGGGGACGCGTTCGAAGACCCGGGCGATCTCGGCCCCCTTGCCCGCCAGCCCCCTCGGGCCAGCAGCCCACGCGGAGTCGGCCGGGGACGGGCCCGGCCAGTCCCCGGCCAACTCCTTCAAGTGCGGCCATGACTCGACCAGGTCCGCGTCGGCCGCCTCCCATTCGACCGACAGCGGGAAAGGGTCGTTGAGGCGGTGTACCTGCGCCTCGGCCTCCCACTGCTGGCGCACCCCCTGGGCGAGCCCGTCAGCGACCTGCTGCACGGAGGGAACAGGTTCTGGAGCCGTTTCACCGAGGCGGAGCACGTCCCTCAGTGCGGGGAGCACGGCCAGCAGACCGGTGAATGCGGTGACTACGGTGACCAGCTTGCCAGCTGGGAGGCCGCTTATGAGGTACCCCGCCAGGAATGCCCCGGCCAGCACTGCATAGAGCGGTCCAACCCACTTCGGTACACGTCTCACACGGTGATCATGCGGGATCCCGGACGGCATTCCCAGGAACTGACGTCTCCGACAGGGCCGGACCGGTGTGCGTCATCCCGCGAGTTCGCCGTGCCCCTCGGTTCCCCGGCATGGGGTCTGACCAGGCGCCTCGTCGCCCTCGGCCTGTGCGTCTGTGTAGGGAGCATGATGGTCCTTCAGAAATCCCGAAGACCCATCATGATCTATGCGGATCCATCGCTCCCGTCTGCCGGGCTGACCTGCGGCAACGGGAGATGAAAGCCAGGACGAACCCGCGGGATGTCGCATAAACGGGTGAGCACTCGGTCACACCTTGCGGGGCATCGTCCCGTCCCATTCGGCAATCGGCGCGCTGTGCCAGCGCCAGCCGCACTGGCGCGGCGCGTCCGGCAGGTCCAGCCGGCCGTGCGCCCACAGAAGGGTCGCCCAAGCGTCGGCGCCCGGAGCATGCCAGGGAAACAGCCGCGTCAGCACCCGTCGCGCGAGGCGCTGGTCGGGCCGGAAGTCTTCGCCGAGACCGGTGGCCGCGTCATAGGTGTGGACCAGGATCTCACCGCAGGCCATCGCCGCGAATCCGGACGGGTCGGCGGCCCCGAACGGATGGAAACCACGTGCCGTCACCGGAAGGCCGTCCACGGTCGTCGCACACAGGTGAGCCGCGTTGCGCAGGCTCCTGAGTAACGGCCCTGGCCCGGCCTCGGGCCGAATTCTGATCTCAAAAGCGGCGTCGTCCGCCGGGCCGCCGGTGAGGTCCAGCGCATACCACAACGGCCCCTGGCCGGCGTGTGCCACCACCGAGGCCACGGTGAAGTCCAAGCCCGGTACCGAAACCGACCAGTCACGGACGGCGTGCGGCTGGAGGAAGGACAGCGCCGTCCCGGCTGCCGCTCGGACATCGTCGCCACGCATGGAGCCGATCCTAGCCACCGCCAAGGCCCGGCCCGAGGACAGCACTCCGTGACCGTCACGCCGGAACCACAGCCGAATCGGCGACAGTTGGATACGCGACTCCGCCAGTATCGGACCCTCTGCCGTTCGGCCCCGCGCGGCCCGTGCCCCGCAGCACCCGCGCCGGTCGCGCATCGCGGGACGCACATGCCGGCAGAGAGGTCTGCACCTGCGGGTAGGGTCCTTCGGCATGAGCGCAACACCGCCCGACCTACGCCGGGTCAGCCTCCGCTCCGCCCGCGGAACCGGGGCGGCCTGCACCGCCGCCGCGTTCGGCGCCGGGTGCACCCGCGCCGCCGACCCACGCGGCAGCGCGCACCCGGACCGCATCGTCGCCGGGCACTCGACCGGCCCCCGCCACGGCACCGGGGACCAGTTCAGGACCGGGGGCCCGTCGCCCGGCGTGGGCACCGGCTCTTTTGCGACCCCGGGCCATGAGGCCGCCCTGCGCAAGGAGGCACTCGCGACCGCCTGCCGGTTCCTCCGGGACAGCCGGGCCACGGACGCCGCAGCCGCCGTCCGGGCGCTGTGGGACGCCGCCCGGGTGCCGGCACGGGGCCGCCGGTGAACATCCCCCGCCGGGTCACCCCGCGCCGCCTCGGCGCCGCCACCACTGTGTACGCCGTGTTCCTGGCCGGGTGGTGGCTGGGCCGGCCGGTGCGCTCCGACGGCTGCCTCGAAGACCGGCGCACCGCCGGGGCACACGGTCGTCCCACACCGGTGGAACCGGCCGACCCCGCCCGGTACCTCGAGAACCTCGACCTCGACTTCGGTCTCCTCGACTGGGCCGACGACCTGGACGGCCGCCGCGACGGCGAATACGGCCCCAGCGACTACGGGCACGACCTGCGGGGCGGGCCCGAAACGGACGCCACGTCCGGCGCCGTCTACGCTTTTTGCTCCTACAAGAAGCGCGCCCGCCTGCTCGCGTGGCTCAACGGCGACTGGGGCTGACGACACCTGTGCCTGCCTCACGGGCACGGCCAGACCACGGGGGGCGGAGAAAGGACAGCTTCTTAGACACTCACCGACCCGCGACGCTTGAGGCTCCCGACCATGCAGTTCTGATTCCCTGCAGCTGCCGCTCACGACCGTGTGGCCGTCCCGCATCCCGCATCGCCGGCCTCCCGCATGCGCGTTTCCATCGACGTGCTCCGGTCGTACGGGTCCACCTCGGGGCCGTCTCCCGGGCGCGAGGCCGCGCGCTCTGCGCGGAACTCGGGGGTGAGGTAGCCGGTGAAGGTATCGCAGCCGCCGTTGGTGGTGTCCACCTTGTAGGAGACGAGGGAGAACGTACCCGGCTCGATGACGACCTTCGCCGGGTCGTCCCAACTCATCACGACCTCGCGGCGCACGATGGTGCGCGCGACTTCGTCGCTTCCCGCTGCGGCGCGTACGGCCGGATATACGTACGTGACATCGGTGGTCACCTCGACCGCACCGCGCTTGCCTTCTCGGTACGTGATCCGCCCTCGTGTCTTGACCACATCCCCGACGAGCCGGACCTTCGTCTTGTCGAACCGGCTGAACAGCAGCAGAGGATCGTTTTCCCGGCTGGGCGCGCGGAACGCGGTCGCCAGGTAGTCCTGGACATCCGGCTGATGAGGATTGATCAACGCGATCGCCTTCCTCGGCCGCTCCCCGCGCAGTACACCAGGATCCAGACTGGACGCGGCGAGGAAGTCCCGGGTCTTCTCGAGCGCCTGCGCGACCTGTCCCTTGCTCATCCAGCCGGTCGCCCGTGCCTCAGGCAGGCCGATCCCAGCCGTCCCGTCACCCCACTGCGCCGCGGGCGACCCCCTGAACGGCTGCTTCACGGTCGGAGGTTGGATTGCCGCTTCCGTCGGCGGCGGTTGATCCGGACGTTGCGACTCCGCGGTGAGGGGCGCACTCTCGCCGCCTCCGCCTCCGAACCATCCAGCCACCCGCCCTGGATCCAGCGCCACGACCAGCAGGGCGGCGGCAACCAGCAGACCGACCGCGTACCAGGCCTTGTTTCCTTGCCGCCGAGCCGGTTGATGACTCCGCCACGGCTCCGGTCGGCCGGTCTCCTCCGGCAGCCGCTGTGCCACCATCCGGGCCCGTGCCGACGGCTCCTCGGGCGCGCCCTTGGTCCCCGCCTCGGCTTCACGAAGGAAGCGTTCCCACTCCTCGTCCGGTATGGACTCCCCGCCCTTGCCCACGATGGGGCCCCGCCCTTCTTAGGCACCCGGCCCCACCCCAGGGTCGGTCATCTTTTGTGCATCATCACACAGCTCAACTTGGCTCCATGATCGCCGCCGGTGGATCCCTGAGGGCTCCGTGCCGGTGCGCCGAGCTGAGCACCGCTTTAGGAATTCGATCCGCAGTGCGGCCCGGGCCTGCTCGGCGGGCTCTGGCAAGCCTTCTCGACTCCGACGAAGGACGCTTGTGTCCGGCGCCATTCGTCCTCGCTGATGTCAGTCGTGGATGTCAGCTGGGTCGCAGTCCCGGCTCGTTGTCTGTGGCATGTGTTCCACTCTCTGGCCATGGACGAACAGGAACTGCTCGAAGCCGTTACCTCCTTGGCTCGGCCGGGCGGGCGAGAATTGGTGTGCGGCCGGTCTGGGCACCCGGCGGGGCATGTGTGCCTGGCTGTTTCCGACGCAATCAACCTATCCACTCTCCTCAGGGAGTTCAGCCGTCGGTACGGGCAGCTGCGCAACCTCGCCATGGGCGGTTACGCCGATCCGACGGTGACCGAGCGGACCGGGCTGCCGCTCCTTGCCCCTTTCGCTGGGGAGCTGGTCGAGATGCGCGGATGGGCGTCCGGCAGTCGGTGGATCGGCTGCGGTGTGGTCCGCGCCGGGGACGGCGAACAGCTGGTGGTGCTCGTGGCGGAGCGGGCTGCGCCCTCGCCGGATGCACCGCCGGAAGGAGCTTCCTGGGTGGACCCTCTTCTCCGTGTCACAGGTGGGGACGCACGGGACGCCGCGCAGCCCTGGACGGAGATCGAAGCGGAAGTGGGGACCGAACTGCCCAAAGATCGTTGTACGTGGGTTCAGCGAGTGATCGAACTGACCGCGTGGAAGCCGCTCGGGATCTCCGTCGACTGGGCGGCGATCGAGGGAGAGCTGGGGGTGCCGCTGCCGGCGGACTACAAGGAGCTCTACGAGGCGTTCGGCGGCGGCGTCTTCAGTGATTCCGTCTACTTTCTGGGGCGCGACGAGGGCGTCTCGTTCGACTTCCTGACACAGTGGCGGGTCTCCCTGTCGGTCGACCAGGACAGCACACTCGGAGACGTCTCCGCCGTCGATCCCTATGCGATCTACGCGCCGGGCGGCAAGGGGCTGGTTGATTGGGGCTCCACCGAATGGGCCGACGAGTACTGCTGGCTGATCGATGCCGAGCGGCCGGGCGATTACCCCGTCCTTGCGCGGTCCCATGACGGCGGCCCATGGCACTGGTACGACATGTCCACCTCCGAGTTCCTCTACCGCGTCCTTGCCGATGCCGATTTCCAGCCGTTCGGCATCGCGCAGTACGACCTCGGCACAACGTTCAAGCCCGGCTCCGGCCACCCCTTCGACGGCCGGCCGCTCTGACGAGAGGCGGGCCGTCCCACGTTTGTGGACACGACAGTGCCGTCGTTCCTCATCGAGATCCGTGAGCCAGGTGATCACCAACTGCCTCCGGAACCGGTCGCCAAACGCTGTTTCTAGAGATCAACGAAGCCACCGGTGGTGTGCTCCACCGCGGCGAGTAGGTGGATCCTCCGCCCCTGGGGCCTGCGCCGCACCGCGCAGGGACTTGCCGTCCACGGACAGTCCGCGCAGCCCGGTGCTCTCGGGCCGGCGGTCGGCAAGCATCCGCCCACCGCCCGGTCCGGGGCATCACCGTCGATGCGGGCGAGCAGCCGGCGGACCGTCGCCTCCGAGGGCAGCAGCCTCCGGGGCAGCACGGGATCGAGGCGCACGCCGAGTCGCTCCAGCACGTGCGGCGGCGCGTCCGCGATCCACTCGCCGACCGCCGGCAGCGAGGTCGCGCCGGTCAGCACCGCGCACGCGGTCAGCGTGAGCACGACGGCCAGGGCGTGGCGCACGCCGCGCGGATCGGGCACCTGAGCCAGCCGCTCCAGCAGGTCGGGCACCTACCCGGGCCCGACGTCGGACTGCTCGCGGAGCCGGTCAAGGGCAGGCGGAATCAGGGATGACGCGTCGGCAGGCACGGTCTTCCAGGCAGGTCACGGGGCGTAGAGCACTCCATGATCACGGGAACCTTCCCTGCATCGTCCCCGGGTCACAGCAACGCCGCAGCCTCGCCTGTCACCCAGGTCTGCCAGACACGACGGGTGTTCGGCAGGTCAGGGCGGTCAAGGAGCCAGAGCACATACCCGGCATGGCACCGGGCCCACGGACTGTCCGAATCGGCTGCCCGATCGAGCCTGCCCCGTAGATCAGCGCTGTCGACAGCCCGGGCAACCCGCACGTATTCGCGATCCTTGCAGCGATACGCCCGGTGGACGACGATCTCGACCAGGTCGGTGAGCTTCGCCTTGATCGCCTCCTCCTGGCGAGCACGGGCCACCTTTCGGATCAGGCTCTGCTTCGTACCCCACGCCTTCGCATGCTGCGTCCACTCCAGCGGGTACCTCGCCTCCCACTCCAAGAAGAGCAGCACATAGGGCAGCCCCGGCCACGCCGCCAGATCCCCGTTCACAGGACCACCCCACACCCCATCAGGCAGCGAACGCCTCTGGGCCTGCTGATGCCTCCGGCGCGCCTGCAGAAAGGCCGGCTCCCGGTACTGCTCGTCCGCTCCCAGGGGCCGCGTCAGCAGCCACATCTCGTTGGACCGGGCGAGCGCGTCCGTGACCTTCCTCTGGGCCTCCGCCAGATGGACGAGCGCTGCACCTCTCGCAGCCGGATCCTCCGCTATCAGCCCGAACGCCCAACCCAGTCGCTCAGCCCATGCACAAGCATCGTCCGCGTCTGTACCTGCCTCTTCAGCCACGCACGGGATCATCTCCTGGCGCAGTCGGCTCGCTCCCCCCGACGGTGCAGGGGGAGAGAGATGCAAGGGCTCCGGGGCGCAACGGACATGAGCAGGGACCGCTCGCTCTCCCTCTCGTCATCTCAAGTGATCACGAAACGGACGCCCGCCGACTACACCGAAGCCCTGGCGCTCAGGGAGGGTTCCCAGACGTCCTCGTCGGTTTCGGTGACGGTGAAGATATAACTCATCACTGCCACCATATCCGGATGCCGACATCGTACTGGATACACAGGCGCTGCACATAGTCCTCGACAAGCTGCTCAGCTTGGACGCCTTTCCTCGTCAGCTGCCGCGACTTCTCTGAACTAATTGAAGCGAAGGCCGCGCTCAACTAGCGGCTGCGCCGCGCCTTATCGGGCAGGCACAGTCTTCAAGCCCGGCGGCGAACAGTGCCACGTACCCCATCGCTCAAGGAAAAAAATACCCGTTGATCGTCACGAGGAAATCTTCACACGGTGGTGCCCCCTGCCACCAGGACAGGGGGCACCACCGTGAGCATTTCAGGGCAGAAATTCCCAGAACGGGCCGTCAGGCGCCCAGTTGCGAGAACACAACGTCACATCCTCGCCTCTGAGATAAGCCAGCAACCAGTCACTGAACGTCATCTCGTGGAGATACCAGGCCGGACTGTCGAACTCCTGGACCACGACGCGCCAGGACGACGAGGGACCGTCGGGAACACGAAGGAAAATCGCCTCGCCCGTCGTGGCCGTCGCCACCGGCATCAGTTCCCCGGGGTTCGCCCCCACCGGACTCGGCAGGAATTCTGCCATGTCCTCGCCGCGCCAGAGCTCGAGATCCTCCCTGATCATCGTTCCCAGATCGTGCAGAAGGTGGACGGCGGGGTGCTTCAGATGCAATTGCCCGTTGACCTTGATCGAACCATAGGCGTCCACGATCTCACGGAAGTCCGCAGGAAATTCGATACCGAACTCCCGCTCCAGCTCGATCCATGGCGCCGGATCCGACCAGTTGAACCGTGGTTCACCCAACAGGGCCTGTATCTCTGCAAGCGTTGCCACCACTGGGCCCCTTCTAGCACGTCGAGCAGATGCCGGTCTTGGAGTTGATCACACTACACGAGAAACTCTGCTGGGAGCCGTGGGGCCCGTATACGGTCATTCCCTCCTGGACGGTCGTAGGAACGGCCGAATGAGGGTATCCGGATAACACGGGAACGACCGACATGAACAGACTGTTGCCTGATCTTCAAGGTGCCGCTGCACGGGACCTTGACCTCGGTATCGGGTGATTGAGTTGACGAGCGTCATCCATTTTTCACTGTGGCACGTCATATGGTTTCACCGGTTCCTGTGGTGGTCACGGAGGTTCCGGTGCCGTCAGACCGGTGAAAAGACGTGTCGTTTCGCGAGTGAATTGGATGGCGCGCGTGTATGCGCCGGGGTCAGGGGCCGTTGCATGATCGCGATCGGTCCGGAACGTCGGGCTGGTCCGGCCCTGGGGCGGACGTCCCGGTTCGGGCAGGGGGGCGAACGCAGTGCAGGCACGGTCTCGGTGATCATGTGAGTGTCGAAGTCCCATGAACACTTGGCGAGTCCGTGCCTGCTCCTGCATCTTCCCTCATGCCCACCGCGCTGGACCAACTGGCCCAGACTCCCGCACCGGCCCCGCTGGCGGACGCGGTCCGTCTGTCCGGATTTTTGGATCTGCTTCCCGATCCACGAGGCGTCCACGGCCGCCGCTACTCGCTGCCGGCCCTGGTCGCCGCGGCCGCAGCGAGTGTCCTGGYCGGCGCCCG
>NZ_QFRK01000081.1 GCF_003143855.1 Streptomyces sp. NWU339 | reverse complement strand
CTCCCGCCGCGCTGGTGATGTGGCGGACCCCCGAGGCGTGAAACCCGCGGCGGCGCACGACTTCGAGTCCTTCGCGCAGGATCTGTTCCTTGTTCGATGCTCTTGCCATACCTTCAATATGGACGAACGTATTGGTTTGGTCAATTCGTCGAGCGCGGGTGAACTCCTGGACGGAGGGTTCGTGGCCCGGCGTTCCGCCGAGCACACCCGCAGTGAGGACGGTCGGATCACCCCCGGACCGGACCTGCCCAGGGGCGCCGGCTGGCCTGGGCGGGCGAGCAGGACGTGCCGGCGCGCGGTCATGGGCGGTGGGCGGGTCGGTTGTCCCAGCGGTGGGTGCTCCAGGCGCGGTGGATGAGGCTACGCACGGTGATGACGGTGTCGGCGAGGTCGAAGAAGGCGTTGCTGACGTTGATGCGGCGTTCGTAGCAGCGCGCGAGCCGGTGGAAGGCGTTCTGCCGACACGCCTATCTGCGCGAGTTCTAAAGGGCATCAACCCACGTGATCAAGCTCACCGCCCGCAACGCGTTCGGCTTCCGCAACACCGACAGCCAGTGACTACGGCCATACTGCGTCACCGCCCCGCCGAGTCCGCGGACGCCATCGCACCGCTTAACTTTGAAGACCCGCGATGTCGCCCCCAGCCGATAGCGCGCGCTGCGCACCCAGCGGCTACAGAATCTTGCGCGCTGGCCCGCCCGATCCGTTGAGGAGCTCGTTGATGAGCTGGGTGGTCTCCGTCTCCAGTGAGCAGTCCAGCGCCCGGTTGACCTGCTGGACGCGGGTGATGGCGGTGTGCAGTCCCTGTCGGTTGGCGGCCGCGTGCTCGATCCGCATCCAGTCCCGGTAGAGGAGTTCTGCGGTGTCGTCGGCGTCGAGACCGGTCGCGACGGCCTGGCGGGCCGCGCTGAGATCGTGGTGCGGGCCGGTGGGGGTGCGGTAGGTGGCCACGGTGTGCGCCACGTCGATGATCCGTGTGATCATCTCCTGCTGGTGGGGCTCGGCCCAGGGCAGTGGTGTGCCCCCGAACGGCTTGCCGCGGACCAGGGTGAGCGCCTTCTCCAGATCGGGCAGGCCGGCCGGGCCCAGCGGCAGAGCACGTTCGGCGAGCTGAAGGAAGCGGCTCCAGTCGCACCGCACTTTGGGGGAGAGCCGGTAGGGGTCCTCGCCGGACTTGCGCCGCGGAACGTAGGGGTTGCCGGCCGGATCGCTGCCCAGGCAGCGGCGTAGGCCCTGCATCCGGGCGTTGAGGGTACTCAGTCCCCACGGGCTGATGGGATCCATGTCGGAGCACACCGCGTCCGCGCTCCGCCCGGGCCGGAAGAACAACAATGCGGCGAGCTGGGCCATCCGCGGGCCGTGGCCGGTGCTGTCCACTCCCGTCACCTCAACCGGGCCCAGAATCCGGATCTCCGGCGCATGCAGGTCATGAGCCGCGCAGTCAACCGCCCTCGTCTCCGCCGCGGTGCTCACCGCAGGGGCATCCGCGGCGTCGGTTTCCTTTTCCCTGGGCTCCGGGCCTTCTGCGGCCTGGGGCGCCGGAGTATCGGTGCCTGGGTCGTGGTCCTTCTCGGCTTGAGGCGCCGGTGTGGCGGTCGGCAGGAGACGCAGTCCGGTCGGGTCGGTGGTGGCGGCGAGCAGGGCCGGGAAGACCTCGCCGCTCATGTCTGCTGCCGGCGTCACCGAGGGGCTTGTGTCCGCGTGGGCCGCGGGCAGGGCCGTCTCCTGGGGCCCGGTCTGCTCGGTCTGGGCCACGCTGTCGGGCTCTTCTGGGACGTCTTTCCACGGGCCCTGGGCCGGGTGGGCCGGCTGCGCGGACACCCTCAGCGCGGTGGTGATCTGCAGATACGAGGCGTGCTCCAGGCGCTGGACCGTGATTTCTGCGCCGGCGGAGTCGAGTTGCTGCGGTGTGCTGAGCGAGGCGTTGAGGATCTCCGCCTCGGGGAAGTGTGAGGCCGCCGTACTTGCCGGGGCGATCAGGGTCACGGGAACCGTCCCCGCCTTGTCGATGACGTCGGCGAACTCCCAGGCCGCGTCAGGGTCCAGCGACGATGCGCACAGCACCAGGTAGGGCTGGTGACGGGTCTCGGGCATCTGGTGGGCTTCAAGCAGCCGCTCGCTCAGATCGCGCAGTGCGTGTGTGGCCTGCCGCATGTGGGCGATCCGCGCGGTGGGCAGCAGCTGCGGCAGGTCCTCGCCGAACCCGACCGTCACGACTTCGACTTCGCTCGCCCACGGGCTCATCCCGAGCTCCAGGGCGAGCGAGGTGCACACCTCGGTGATGTGCACCGGATTGCCGTCCAGTAAAAGGGCGGGCACCCGGGCGAGATTGAGCAGCAGAAGGTCACCCGCTTCGGTGCCGCCGACCGTGACCAGCCCCGGATACGGCGCCGGCACTTCGCGGGCGGCCTCCTCGTTAAGGACGACGGCATCGGGGTCCAGGACCCACCAGCCGCCCTTCCCGGAGGCGAAGGGTGCCTGCGGCGCCTGGGCAAGGTCCTCGGGCAGCACCTCCACTGTGCGGGCGCCGATCCGTGCGGCCCGCAGCTCTGGCAGGGCCGCGGGCCCCTCCTGCTGGGCCACCTGGTGGGCCATGGTCCTCAGTACCGTGTCCAGGCGAGCGGCGCCGCCCGGTTCGGCGGCCGCAGCCAACTTCGCCTCGGCCGGGGACGTCTCCGCCGCGATGGCGATCTTCTCGCCCGGCGTGCGGCGGCGACGCTGCAGCGCCCTGCGCAGGGCGAGAGCGCCGGTGATGGCGGCGGCCAGCAGCGCACCGGCGCCCAGCACAGTGCGCAGCACCAGCGGACCGTCGGCCGGAGCCGACGCCGGCGTCTCGGACGCCTCGGCGGTGGGGGAGGAGGCAGCAGCACCGGACTGCTCAGCCGACGCCGGCGGCGAGGCGGAAGAGGACGAGGCGCCGGTGCCGGGCTGCGGCGTCGCTGAAGCCGTTGCGGAAGGAGAGTGCTCCTGGCCGGGCTGCTCGGCGGGCCGGCTGCTCGGTGTACGGGGAGCTGACGACTCCGGTGCGGGCGCGGTGGTCTGGCCTGGCGCGGGCGCCTGTCCCTCGCCCGTGTCATCGCCCGGCGTCTGCTCGCCGTCCGGCGACTGGGTAGCCGGGGGAGTGCTCTCCTGATGGTCCGCCTCATCGCTGTCGCCGCCCTCTCGCGGCGGCGTCTGCTGGTCGGGCTGCGCGCCGGGCACGGTGATCTGCTGCCCTGCGTAGATGACATCCGGATCGGTGATTTCGGGCAGGCCGTGCGGCTGCGGCTTGCCCTCGCTGGCCTCGAACAATTCGGGCCACTTGGTGCCGTCGCCGAGCTCCTCCTCTGCGATTTTCGACAGGTAGTCGCCCGAGTGGACCGTGACGGCGTGCTCGCTCTGCCCAGCAGAAGCCGCAGGACCGTTCCCCAACTGCGTACGGACGCCTCCCGCCGCGGCGGTATCGGGCATCTGAAGCTGCCAGCCGGGCTGCAGAAAGCTGTTCGCGCGGAAGACCTGGCCATCAGGCATGAGGCGGCCCTCGTTCAGACTCGCGATCTCCCGCCACCGCTCGCCGTTGCCCAACTCCCGCTCGGCGATGCCCCACAAGCTCTCGGCCGGCCGCGTCTCGCGCACCCTGTAGGACGTACCGGACGCTGGTGTGCTCGCCGTGGAAATCGGCGAGGCGTGATCGGTATCGGCTCCTTGCGAGGCCTGGACCGTCTGGCCGGGGATGATGGGCGCCGTAGTAGCCGGTGCGGCCTGAGCATCGGAGGCCAGGGCCGAACTCGTGGGCAACAGCACCAGGATGCTCCCGATCAGCAGCGCCGCAGCGCGCTGCGACGCGCCCATCCCTCGCGGGGCGTGCCAGCTTCGGCCCCGCACCTGCGCGATCAGCTCGCGTACCGCACAGAAACTGAACTGCAGCCACCCGATCCAGCCCACCGTAACGAGCAGCAGCAGAAACGCCGCGCCGGTGTCCTGCCGGTCCAGTAGGTGCGTGAGGTCGTCGTGGGTGGAAGCCCAGATGACCGGAGTGACCCAGGCCAGCAGCAACGGCAGCCCCGCGACCGCGGCGACCAGAACGATCAGGCTCAGCACGGCCTTGAGAACACGGGCCAGGGTGCGGGTAGCCACTGCGGCGGGGGAGTGGGTGGTGCGCATCAGTTTCCTTCGGGAGCGGTGACGCCATGCAGGAGGGTGGCCTTGCCCTGGCCGGTCACCGACAACGAGCCGATCCCGACCACCGACAAAAACTTCGTGTCGTAGGTGCCGGTGACGTTCACGGTGAGGGTCTTGCCGTCGCCGGACACGCTGGCCGTGCCGGTGGCGCCGGCGGCGCGCAAGTAAGCCTGGGCTGCGGCCTGCGCGTCCTGCGGATCCACGACGATCGCATTGCCGCTGATGGCCTTCGCGGGGTCGATGGCCTGCCCGCCGGCCCGGGCTGCCTCGCCGGCGATGTAGTCGGCTCGTTCGACCGCGCGCATTTTGCTGCCGCCGTCGACGGCGACGCCGATGATGCCGATCAGTGCGATGACGCATACGGCGACGAACACGGTGACGCCTCCCCGGTCATCCCACCGCGGGTGGCTCTGCCTCATGTGCCGGAAGATCATCAGTCGCTCCGCTGCCGGTACTGGTCCACCACCGAGGTCGCCGTTGAGGTGAGTGTCCGGGCCCCGGGAACGCCGGGCAGCAAGAGGTCGGAGAGGTTGACCGTGCAGGTCACGGTTGCGGTGACCGTGCCGACCTGGCCCACCGGCATGCTCAGGCCACCAGTGTCGATCCTGACGGAAGTCGACGCGCACGTGATGCCCTGGTCGTTCAGGGAGTCGGCGGCCGCCGCCTGCGCAGCGCCCTGGGCGGAGGCCGCGGTGCGGTGAATGGAGGCTTCCCTGGCCGCGTCCTCAGCCGCAGAGTCGATCTTCGCTCCGGAGGTGACGAGGCGTCCGCCGGCGATCGCCAGACACAAGAACATGATCAAAGATGGGAGGATGATGGCAGCCTCGATCGCGGCACTGCCCTCATCGCTGCGAAGCCTGCGAGCCCATCGGGCCATGCTGCACACGTGGTTCACCCTCCCGGGACCGTCCAGCGTTCCACGGCCCCGGACGCCGACTGGGTGACCTGCAGGCCGGAAACGCCCGGGATCATCGACATTGCCGTTCCGGAGACCTCTACCCGCACACGCTGCCCGTTGCTGCTGGCCACGACGCTGTAGCCGCGCAGGCTGTCACCCGCGGTGCGCTCCAGCACGCTTTGCGCCTGTGCCGCACCCTCGGCCGGGCTCGACTGGTAGGAGCGGGCTGCGGTGGCTCCTTCGCGGGCCGCGGTCAGGGCGATCTGCCGTGCGTAGTACCACATGGAGGCCTGGATGACGGCGACCGTGGCGAGCAGCACGAACGGGAAGACGATCGCCATCTGGATGGACGTGTCACCGCGGTCGTCGCGCCATCTCCGCCCCTGCCACCAGTCCTTGAGCCGCTCCGAAGCCGACATCACAGCCCGTTGAGCTTGCTGTTGTACTTGGCGATCACGACGGCGATAGTCCCGGCGATCAGTACGGCGCCGGTGACAGCGGCCACCCAGATGATGACGGTGGTGGTGCTGATGTCCCCGCGGTCCGGACGGCGCCGGGCCTCCTCCAGGCCCTCCTGCAGACGCGTGGTCAGCCAGTGCACCGCACGGTAGGTACGGGCTGCGGTGTGGTTCATGATCTGTACTCCTTGCTCCTACAGCGGTTCAGCGAGTTGAGACGGTCTAGACGGTGAGCATGCGGATGACCGCAGGGAAAGCCATCAGAAGCATGACCAGGACGGCGAGCAGGGCTCCCGGGGCGGTCATCTTCTCGCTGGCGGCGTTGGCCTCCGCGGCCTGGTCGGCCAGCAGTTCGGCGTTGAGAGCGGCGGTACGGGCGCGCAGCGCCTTGTAGACGGCGGCGCCGTCGGTGGCCGAGCCCCGCATGATGTCGGCGACATCACCCAGGACGGGCAGGTCGTACTCGGCGGCCAGCTCCGTGAGTGCCTGATACGGCGGGATCTTCTCCAGCCGGGCCCGGCGCAGCGCGCCCTGCAGATACAGGAAGGGCCAGCCGGCGCCGACCTCGGCGGCCTTCTCCAGGGCCTCGGTGGGACCGGCGTCGGCGGCCCGCTTGAGCGCGACCAGGTCCAGGTAGGCGGACAGGGCGTGCGCGAACTCCTCCCGCGCCCGCTTGGCCTGGTCCCGTACCGCGAGATCGGGCGTGATGAACAGCAGCCCCGCGATAAGGAGCCCGACGCCGGCGGGCACGTAGAACGGCAGCGAGACGCCCGCGATGATCCACGGAATCGTCGCGATCACCGGGCAGAGCAGGCCGAGCGCGGCGAGCGCCACCTTCTTGAGCATGAACTGGCCCGGCCCCTGCCCAGCAGAGCCAAGTTGGTGGTGGGGATGCGCACGCCGGGCAGCCGCTCGAGGCGGGCCAGCAGCCACCGGCCCCACACCTCCTCGCGGTCCAGCTCCGGCTCGGGCATCGTCAAGGTGGCCGGGGCGCTGCGCGCGAGGGCGGGCCCCAACGCGGGCTGGGGGCACAGGAGTTCCCGCACCAGCAGCGCGAGACCTGCACCGACCGTGCCGCCGGTCAGGACGACGGGGAACAGATTCACGAGCTGACTCCTTCCGGCTCCCGACCGGAGACCGGGACGTCCGGCTCCGTCGCGAGAGCAGGCAGCCGGACCGTGCTGGACGGATCGGTGATCAAGAAGCGGGGGATGCGGCGGAAGGAGCCCAGCTGCCGCATCAGGGCGAGCACCCCGATGAACCCGGCCGTCAGGAAGGCGAGCACCAGTTGTCCCAGCAGCGTCGAGTACGGCTTGGTGTAGCTGGGCACGAAGAACCCGGCCACCACCACGCCCACGGTGATGATGGTCATCCACCGCACCGTGGTCCGCGGCTTCGCCCGGTCGGCCTCGATGGCGCGCTTGCGGGCGACCTCGTCGCGCACCGTTCCCGCCAGGTCCTCCAAGGCCTGCGCCAGGCCCGGGCCGCGGTCGTTGACCGACAGGACGAGCGCGGCGACCACCTTGTCCGCGGTGACATCACCCAGTTCATCGGCGAACGCGCGGAGCGCTGCCTCCGGCCGCCACCCCAGGCGCAGCCGGTCGGATAGATTGATGATCTGCGGGGCAAGCTCGTCGGGCGCGCCCTTACGGCTGGTCATCATCGCCTGTTCCAGGCCCATGCCCAGCCGGAGCAGGCCGGCCAGCCGCTGGGTCCACTCGCTCAAGGCCTCCAGCTGGCCGATGCGCTCCTGTGCAGTCTGCGCCGGGGTGATCAGCCAGGGCACGCCGATGACGGCCGCCCCCAACAGAGCGCCGCCCACGAAGTTCCCCGAAACCAGCCACACGCCCACGAAGACCACGACCGCCACGACCGAGAGGGCCCGCCGACGCAGCCGGACGTCCTCACTCTGGTCCTTCCCGGCGCCCTGAGAGCGCCACCGCTGCCACAACGAAGCCCGGCGCGGCGCCGTCGTCCCCACGAACCCGGCCACGACACCGATCAGCCCGCCGATGACGGCCATGCCGCACAGCAGCCCCCACAACAGGATCATCGGCGCGCCCCCACCTTCAGCGGCAGCGGCGCCTGCCAGGCCCCGTAGGGCTGCTGCAGCAGGGCGGAGTCGAAGCCGACACGGCGCAGGTCGTCGACGCAGCCCGGGTCCATCCGAGGCACCGCCCGCAGTTCACCGAACTCGGTGCCGGGGGAGAAGACCTCGTTGGTGGCGGGGCGGCCGGACTCGCCGATCCCGGTCAGCTCCAGGACGTGAGAGACGTAGCGGTGGCGGCGCCCGCCGATCTGGGTCTCGTCCGTCATGTCGACGTACACGATGAAGTCCAGGCCGTTCGCGGTCTGCCGGTAGGCCAGCTGCTCGGACAGGTTGTCCTGGGCGAGCGCGTACAGTTCGGCGATCCGGTCGAAGATGATGTCCGGGCGGCGGGCGTGGATGGTGCACAGGTTGCCGCCCGAGCCGTTCGTCAACGCCTGCATCATGGCGACGACTTCCGGCCCGCGGACCTCACCGACCACGATCCGCTCCAGCGACATGCGCAGCGCCGGGTGCATCAGGTCCAGGAGCGTGACCTCGCCGGCACTGCGGCCGGTGACGTCCTTCTCCCCGTTGGACTCGCGCCCGACCAGGGAGACGACCTGGCGGTGGTAGCCGTTGGCGTGGGCAAACAGCTCGTCCTCGGTCTGGATGGTGGCAAACCGTGTCTCGGGGTCGAACTCCTTGAGCATCGCCCTCAACAGCGTGGTTTTCCCGGCCTTCTGCTTCCCCGCGATCATGATGTTCTTCTCCGCGCGGACACACGCGCCGAGGAACTCGCGCAGGATCGGGTCGATCGTGCCCAGCCGTACGAGGTCGTCCAGGTCGGCGTGGGAGATCCGGTGCCGGCGGATGACCGCGTAGGTCATCGGTCCGAGTCCGGTGATGGCCTGCAGGCGGGAGCCGTCCTGCAGGGACAGGGCGAGGGTGGGGTTCGCGGTGGAGATGGTGCGCTCGTTGTGCCCAGAGCCTCGGGCCAACTCTCTGAGCAGTTCCAGGAGTTCCTCTTCCGAGTCGGCGATCGGCCCCACCATGCGGCGTTCGCCGTCGCCGTAGTCGAGCCACACCTCGTTTGGGCCCTGAATGATGATGTCCTCGACCCGGTCATCGTCCAGGTACGGCTGGAGTCGACCGGCACGGAAAAGCAAGTCGTAGACGCCACGCCGCAGCGCTTCGTCCTCCTGCGGCGCCATCGCCTGGGCGTCCGACCACAGGGCGACCGCCTCGTTGATCCAGTCCAGGCAGCGCTGCTCTTCGCTCGCCCGGTCCATATCCGGCGTGGTCTTCAGCAACTCCTCGCGCTGCTTGGCGACCTGGGCCGCGATGTGCTGGGCGACCTTGTAGTCGACGGTGACCTGAGGTGCCGCGGCGCCGAGCACGTGCGTACTCGAGGCAGCACCGGCCGGTGCATGTGTGCCGTTCGCCGGGCGCGGCCACGCCTGCTGGGGGCGACCGGGCAGCGAAGCCACCGTGGGATCGGTGTGCAGAGGCCTACCGCGCACGGGTCACCTCGCCTCCTGCGGCACGCACGCCGCCCGGATCGAGGCGGGCCCGCCGCATTGCAGCCCGCTGAACCAGCAGCGTGGTGGCCGTCCGGGCGGCCTTCATCAGCGGCGACCTGGTGAAGTGACGCGGCTGTTCCACGCCGTCGGACAGCACCTTGGCGTCCTTTGGGGCATACGGCAGGGTGGCCACCACGGGCACCTGCAGCACGCGCTGCACCTCGCCCGCGGGATACGGACCCTCGTTGATCATCAGCACGCTGACGTCGCCGACCCGTTCCTCCAGGGCGCGCACCCGGCCTTCGGCTGCCTGGAGGCAGCGCAGGGTATTGCGCACGACCATGAACACGGCGTCGGCCTGCTCGGCCAGGACGCCGGACGGCCCGAAAGCACCCCGGCGGCCGAGGTCGATCAGGACGTCGTGGCCGTGCTCGGCCTCGATGCCGCGGAAGATGACCCCCAGGGCCTTCCATACCGAGCCCAGGCTCGCCGCTTGCGCAGGATCGGTGATGCCCGGCAGCAGCAGCCGGTCGCGCGGCGATTCCTTCTTGCCGTCCTCGCTGCTCAGATCGATCAGCTGACGAAAGAACGCGTCGCCGAGTTCGCCCTGCCGGGCGGCGACCGAGAGGTTCCGCAGCCCGTACCGGTCACCGAGCGTGCCCTGCAGCAGCCCGTGCAGGACAGCGCTGCCGTCCGGGTCGCACTCGGCCAGGATCATCCGCCGGCCCGGCTCCAGCGGCCAGGACAGCAGCAAGGCGAGCGCGCTCGTGGTCACACCGGGTGCACCACTGCACCCTGCCAGCGCGATGACAGCCATCAGCTGCCGTCCGGAGCAGCGAGGACCAGGCGCAGCGTGCCGGCCGCCACCCAAGCGGCCACGGTGGGACCGTCCGTGGCGGATGTGGCGACATCGACAACCACGACTCCGGTGCCGGGGGCAGCGCTGGACGCCTTCACGACCCGTCCGTCGATGGTCTGCGGCGCGGCGTCCGACGTCTTGCCGGTGTCCGTCGCCCCCTGAGCCGGGACATGTACCAGCTGCACCTTCTGGCCCGGCACCAGCGCGGTGGCCGGGATCTGCTTGGGCTCAAGCCCGACCGGCACCAACTGCTCGCCGGCCTTCACCAGCGAATCCTTCGTTACCTGCGACGGGGCAAGCAAGGAACCGGACTTGAGCTCCACGGCGGCCCGCTTGCCCACCACCGAGTCCAGGTCGTCGCTGCGCACCGCCTTGACGGCCGGGTCCAGGGCGATCGAGGCCTTACCCAGGTCGTCTTCAGCGAGGACCTGGCCAACCTGAACGTCCCGGACGACGGTCACCACCTCGGTGCGGTTGCCGACCTGCAGCAGCAGGACGGCAACACCGGCCCCTCCGGCGGCGATCAGCGCCAGGGACAGGGCAATGACACCCGGGCGCCGCCTGCGGGCCGACACCCGGGGCGGAGCCACCGGCCCGGCCACGCGCCCCTGCTGGGGGACTCCGTTCGGGGCTGTGTCTACACGTTCTTGGGTCTTGCTCACCGTTCTGTCCTTCCGGCGGCGTTACCTGACGACCTGTACTTCGCCGATCGCCACCTGCACGTTGGTTTGACGGACCTCGGTGAGCTGGCCGGCCGCTCCGCCGCCCTGCCAGTCGATCGTCCATGTCGAGGTCGCGATGACCGGGAACTTGCCGTTCTGGGCACCAGCTGAAGTCTTGGAGTACACGTGTCCGCAGGTCGGCGACTCGGCCATGCCTTCGGACGCCTGGTACGGCGTGCCCGGGCCGTTGCACGTCACGGATGCGCCGTCACCCATCTGCCACCCGATCTTCGACACCTTCGCCGTCGCGGTGACGGTTATCCCACCCGCCGAAGCCGACGCGGTGTTGGGCCCGTAGGTCGTGGCGCTCTGGTTGACCCACATCCACATCGGGATACCGACCGTGTACTTACCGGCCGCGCGCGGGCTGGCGATGTCAGGGCCCAGCAGCGTCATCGAGTCGACCGCGCGCTGCGCCAGGACAGCCGGGTCGACCGTCGCTTGCGCGGGTGGCTCGGCCAGCCACACCATCCGTACGACGGTGAGGTCGTCTACCCCGTCGGGGGCCACGGAGCAGGACTGTTCGTACACGGCTCCATCGCCGGGTTCGTGGCCTTCCCAGTCGAGGCTGCCGGCGGGCGGCTGTGGGTCTGCGAGTTTGTAGGTGCAGACTTTGTCGAGGGTGCCGTCAGGATTCTCGTAGGAGTTGTCGCCGTTCCCGCTTGATGATCCGCCTCCGCCCGTGCTGCCGTTGCCACCCTGTTGTCCACCGGCCTGTCCAGGGACGTCGACCTCGACCTCGCAGTTGTACAGGCCGCACTCGATACCGCCGTCGCCCTTGGGGTCCTCATCCGCGTAGCTGGTGACAGGGACGGAGAGTGCGGCCAGGACTGTTGCTGCGGTGATGGCGATTCTGCGGGTCAGCATGACTTCCCCTGCGGCTCGTCGCGGGTGACGCGCCACCCTTCCGGATACTTCTCGAGGGTGCTGACGATCACGTACTTCATCAGCCGGTTTTCCGGGAGGGACACGGGCTCCTTGGTTTTGGCGTCGACGGTCTGCCACTTGGAGATGTCCAGGCAGCTGGAGACGGTCGCGTTCGGGATCTCCCCCGAGGTGTCGACCTTGGTGACCGTCTGGTCGGTGACGGCGACATCGCCGGTGTAGATGCGGCCGCGGTCATGAGCGCGCTTGGCGTCTGCCTCGGCGTTCTTCAGGGCTGCGGATGCGGCGTACTGATCAAGATGGTCGCTCTTGCCCGACGGGTCGGCGTAGAGCTGCTCCATCTCCTGCCAGTAGGCCCTGTACGCGGCGATCGCTTCCTTTTTCGCCGTCTCCTTCGGGTCAGCGGTGGCAGACGCCGTCGGAGGCTGTGTGACCGTCGGGGACTCGTCGGCCGTCTCGTCCTTCCCCTCGGATGAGTTGCACGCGGTCAGGGCGAGCGCGGCGCACAGCGTGAGGGACGCGGCGGCGATCTTTCGGAAGTGAACAGCGAAATAGTGTGCGCGGCGTTTCACAATGCCTCCCCGTACGGCGCGGTGTGACATGACCGCTGCCTGAGCCGCCGACGGACGGCAGTCCAGCCGCGGCCTGGTCCAGCTGCGGTGATCCGTTTGCGTGACCGTAAGGCTACGCATATGCCAGTCAACTTCCCACCTCGCTATTGCAGTTCACTCGCACAACTCGGGACGTATCCGGTCACCTTCGGAACCGGATGTCGATTTGTAGTTCTGTGTCTTCGCTCGTTGCGACCGCATGTGGTCCGTGTCGTTCGTCGGGTCGTACGGTCTGCGTGATTCCCCTGTGTGCGAGAACGAGATTCGGACCGCCGGGTTCTTCCGGCCGAGGGGCGGCCTGACTTGCTGTCGCCTCAGGATCACGGAGCGGGAGTCCTCGCCCGGTCGGGAGGGGAGGTCGGCCACACGGTGATCACGTCTCCGTCGAGCGTGACGCGCCGGCCCGGGAACCGGTGGCGTACCAGGTTCAGGTCGTCCAGGTCGAAGTCGCCGGCCCCTTCGACCACGCAAGCGCTCCCGACGTAGGAGACGACCTTCGTGTGGACGGGCCACGCGTCAGTGGGCTGCTTTTCAGGAATGCGAATTTCAAAAGTGGCTTGCGGCATCTGGATCTCCCAAGTTCAGTGCGCACGAAGAGGTTTTAAGGACCGGGTCCCGTGCTGTAGAAGTAAACTATGCGTTCGCTTAAGCAAATATCAAGTGGATTCCGGAGCAGTTGCGAGGCTGCGACATTCGGTCGGCACCATGCCGCCGCGTCACAGCTCGGTCCACGGCCGCGGCTCGCCGTCGGCCAGAGATACCCAGACATCGCCGGTAGGCCCCTGGAGTTCGAGGTCGTCCAGGACCGCCGCGCCCAGCGGCACCTGCCGGGCCAGCGTGCCCACGAGCGGGTGCTGCGCGACCATGGCCTGCAAGTCGTTGATCCGGTTGCCCAGGACGTACCGGGAGGCCCCGGTGAGCACGAACAGAACCCGGGGGAACACGGGATACCAGCGCAGCCAGACGGCACCGGGAACGGCCGACTGCCGCGAGCGCTGCCGCCCCACGGGCTGCGGCTCGTACGACCATAGCCGCGCGTATTCGATCAACTTCGACGCGAGCCGCTCGCTGCTCATGGTCGTCCGGTCGACCTCGACGAACGCCCTGAGCTTCGTCCGCTGGTCCTCGCCGATGAGCGTGTAGTGCATCAGCGCATCCGTGATGATCTTCTCGCCGTCGCTGAGCGGGTGGGAGACCTCAGGCGTCCAGTCCAGGTGACCGTGCTCGTCGCCACGCGTGCGGGCATCGGCGACGAACGCCAGGTGGGTGCGGACCACGGTCAGAGTGTGCGGCGTCTTCAACGAGGCAGCGGTGGCCGAGGTGATCGGATACGGCGGCCGGCCCCGCAGGGCGGGGAAGTCCCTCACCAGCCGGGCTCCCTCACCCGTCAGATACCAGGCGCGGGAGCGGTTGGACTGCGGCAGCACCGTGTAGTCCACCAGGCCCTCACGGCGCAGCTTGTTCAACGGCGTGGAGACGGTCTGCCGCGCCGTGCCGGGCCGCAGCAAGTCGTGGAGCTGACCGGTGGTCGCCATCCGGTGCTGCCCCAACACGGCCAGGAGCTGATGCGGCAGCGGCTCGATGGGACTCGGCGTGCGACCGGACGACACGGTCTCGAAGGTGGTGGTCACTGGTATCCCTTCTTCTGCAGCCGTCCGGCTGGCGGGGTGGTGGGGGCGAGTTGGGCGAGGAAGTCGCCGACTCGGCCCAGCTGGTCGGTGGCGCGGGTCGTGAGCTGGTTCAGGGGCGCGGCGCCGGCCGTGGCGCGGGCGGCGCGCTCGAGTGCCGCCGCCTGGCGGGGGCGTGCGTACTCGGCGAAGATCTCGTCGAGGTGCGGGCCGGTGATCCGGACGGGACCGACGCGACGGCCCCTGACCGTCAGCGACATGTAGTGCTCGAACCGGTCCAGGGCGGCGACGACGTCAGGTCCGGGACGGTCGCCCCATTCCGCGGTGATCGGAGCGATGGCGGACTGCGAGCCGGCGGTGGACGCCAGAGTGGAGGCGTTCTGGACCAGGGAGAGCCGCACCGGGATGGGCAGGCGGGCCAGCAACTGGGTCATGCCGTGGACGTGGACCCTGTACTTGCGGAAGTCCTCGAACATGCTGGCGATCGTCTCTGCGGCCGCACCGGTCAGGGTGATCAGCTCGTCGAAGTATGGGCGGAACGGGACACGTTGGGCTTCGGGGGTATCCCGGCGGGAGCGCACGGCGCGCAGCAGGTCCCGGGCGAGCAGTGCGGTGATCAGCCGGTCGGTGGGCCCGTTGCCGCCCGGGCACACCCACACGATCATCTTCGAGTCCATCGCGGCGCGGATGTTGTAGCGGCCGGCCGGCTGTCCGAGGAACGCGCGGGTGACGGGGTTGGCGGCGAGGCGGGCGATCGGGTTGAGGACCACGGCGAAGGAGTCCGGCGGCAGGGTGGGGAACACCGTCTGCCACCAGGAGCGCGTCTCTTCGTCCAGGCGCCCCTGAACGCCGGCGAGCGCCGCGGCGCGGAAGACCGGGTCGGTGAGCAGCGCCCGCACGTGGAAGACCGTGGCCTGGTCTTCGGGGCGCCCGGCCTGGCAGGCGGCTTCGTTGACGGCCACCAGCACTGCCAGGGAGGCGGTGAGGATGGTCAGCGCGCGGGGTGCGCTGGCGTCGTCCCAGCCGAGCGCGGACGCGTAGGCGTCCGCGGTGGCCTCGACGACCTCGTGTGCCACCTGGCGCTGGTGCATGCCGAGCGGGTTCCATGAACTGACCTGCGGGGCAGGCCCATGGGCGCCCAGGTCGATGAGGGCGATCCGGTCCATCAGGGCGTCGTGGGCGAGGAACGGCAGAGCGCGGGGCCAGGAGTCGCGGTGCGGGTCGACGAACATGAGCCCGCCTCCGGCGTGAGCCCAGCCGATCGCCTGCGCGAGGGCGCGTTCGGTCTTGCCGCCGCCTGCCTTGCCCACGCCGACTTCGAACAGCGTCTCCTTCGCGTAGCTGGCGACCAGACGTCGGCGGCCGTCGGGGCCGCGGTAGATGCCCTGCAGCAGCAACGTGGGGTTGTCGAACTCGAAGGTCGGCAGGTCTCCGGCGAGCAGCGGCAGCCGGCAGTGCACCGTGGGCGGCTTGAGCAGGCCGGTCAGTTCCTCCAGGCGCACCCAGTTCGGGCGGGGCGGCTGGCAGTGACCCAACGTCCAACGGCGCTCGAAGCCGTGGCGGCTGGGCCAGCGGTCCGCCCCGAACCGCCACGGGCCGATCCGCCATCCGCGCATCGCCCACCGTGAGCCGCCGCCGAACACGTCGAAGGCGGCCTGGAGCTGGGCGAGCCGGGCCTGGGCGCGGCCTTCGGTGTTCGACGCGCACATCACCAGCAGCTGCACGCGCACCAGGTGGTCGTCCTCGGCGAGCTTGCCCAGCGCCTCGGCCGGCTCGACCCGGCGGGGGACGGGCGGCATGACCAGACGGCGCCCGCCCCCGCCCTGCTTGCCGCTGACCAACTGCTTCAGCTGCCAGGCCAGTGAGTCCTCGATGCCGGTGGCGTCCTGGCGCACCCACCGGGCGGCGCGCTGGGCCTCGCGCCGCTCCCTGCGGCGGGCGTCCGACATCAGCTGCAGACGCCGGGCCCGCAGCGCCCACTTGGGGGCCCGCTGGATGTCGAGCCGTATCTCGGCCAGGTCCCCCAGCTCCGCCCGTAGATCGGAGACGGCGTCGATCAGAGGCTGCAGCGGGTCGGGGTCCAGCGGAACGTCCCGCAGCGGGGCCGTGGGCTTGCCGCGCAGGACGAACTCCGCCCGCACCACATGCTCACGCGGCTTGTCGACGAGGGGACGGGCCCGGTCCACGGTGACGGCCGGCCCGAAGGGTGTGATCGACAGCAGACGTTCACCGCCCGCGGGACCTTCGATCCGGTAGCGCAACGGGCTGGAGCCGTCGGCGCGCAGCCGGATCTGCACTGCCTTCGACCGCCTGGGCGCCCACCACGGCATGCTCGTCGAGGCCCGGGCGAGCTGGACCCCGCGGCGGAAGATCTCCTCCAGGCCGGGGTCGAAGTGCTGCGACGGCACGAGTTCCAGCGCCATCCGCTCGGCCGAGGCCTTCCTTGCCAGACGGCGTACCACCATCTCGCCCACGGCCCAGACGACGGCCGCGGCAGCCATGGGCACGTACCAGTGGGTGATCAGCCAGCCGGCGGCGTTGGTCAGGCCGGCCAGCAGACCGAGGACCTGACCGGCCGCCGTGCCATCCGCCAGGTTGGTCAGGTACGGGGTTGCGGCGTCCACGCGGACGCTCCTTTCGTCGAAGTGCGGGTGAAGTACCAGTCGGTGATGCGCCGGTCGGTGTAGGTGCCGCCGCGGTCGGCCCCCGCCCACACCAGGTGCACGACCGCCTGGTCCGGGCTGCCGCTGATGCGGGCGATGGCGGCCTGGATGCGGAAGCGGGCGGTGGCGAAGGCTGGTGCGATCGCCTGGTCCGGGTTGCCGAAGAGCGCGGGCCACTTGGCGCGGCCGATCCCGGTGGCGTCCGCCCGCAGCAGGCCACGGCCGGCCGCGAGGAGCCTTAGCTCGTCGTCGGCGGCAAGGTCGGCGGGCCAGGCGTCCTCCAACGACTGCTGGATGACGGCATCGCCGGCCACGCCCTCGCCGTGCGGCGGCAGCACGGAGGACGCACTAACTGACTGCGTCGACGTCGTGGAGGCCGGGGCCGACGCGGACCCGCCAGCCTGGGTAGTACGGCCGCGTGCAGCGGTCGCCGAGGGAGACGATGTGGGGGCGGTCGCGCGCGGTGGCGCCGACGTTGCGGGTGCGCTCGGCGTGTGCGGCACCGTCAGCAGGATCACCCCGGCCAGGACCAGGACCACGGTGGCGATCAGCAGCAGGCGCGGCGAGCGCGCCGGGGAGTTGGTCATAGCAGCCGGGCCCCTCCCGCGTATCCCGACATCGCGTTGACCGCGTCCAGGCGGACGACGGTTCCCGGACGGGCGGCATTGACCATCTGCCCGCCGCCCAGGTAGATCCCGACGTGATAGATCGTCGCGTCGCGGCCGGGGGCGTCGGCATAGAAGACGAGGTCGCCGGCCTTGAGCGCGCCGGTGCCGAGACGGGCGGGGATGCGCCGGCCGACACCGGCCTGGGCGGCCGCGACGCGCGGCAGTTGGATGCCGACCTTGGCGTAGGCGTACACGGTCAGCCCCGAGCAGTCGAAGCCCTTGATGCTTGCGCCGCTCTTCCCGTTGGGGGAGCAGCAACTGCCGTACGACGTGCCCTTGGCGTTGCCGCCGCCCCACGAGTAGGGCACACCGCGCTGGGAGAGCGCCGCCTCGATCACGGTGCGGACCTTCCTGGGCACGTTCTTCAGGTCCGGGTCCTTCGCGGCCGCCGTGTACTGGTCGATCCAGCTCAGCACGTTCGCCACATACTCGCTCGACCGGTTGTACTGGAAGATCGCCGCCTTGAGCTGGGTCCGCTTGGTCAGGTCCCGTCCGTTGCCGCACAGGTAGACGGCGGCACCGAGGGCTGCGTCGTCGGCGTTGTGCGGATCGGCTGTCTTGTCCCTGCTGGCGTCCTCGCCGACGCCCTCCCAGGTGGACGGCAGGAACTGGAAGGGTCCGACCGCTCGCTCCCCGTTGGCGGTGCCGTCCCACTTGCCGCCGTCGGTGTCCGGGAAGACGGTGGTGTTCCCGCCGGCCCCGGAGCCGTTGAGAAGTACCCCGTAGATCTTCGGACGGATGTCGCCGTGGTCGGCGATGTTGCGGCCGATGGCGTGGTTCGACTCGACCTTGGCGATCCCGGCAAGGATGGGCCAGCGCATGCCCTGGCACGTGGGCACGTACTTCCCGACCTGCGAGGCGGCCTTCTTGTAAGCAGTCAGCATCCGGGCGGGGATGTCCGCCGCACTGCCGCCGTCGGCGATCCCATCATCGGCATCGTCCTGGAGCCCGGTCTGCAGCGCGACGTACGCGCTGATCGCGTTCGAGACAGGAGCCGCGCAGCACACGGCGGTGAACAGCAGCAGCACACTCACGCACCCCCACCGCCCCGGGCGGCGCCGGGCCCGCTTCACTCGGCATCACCGTCCTCGGCCGGCGGCCGCTGGCTGCGCTCACGGCGCAGACGCTCCGCGTCGGGAGCGGTCCGCCGCATCAGGTCCTGCATCCGCCGACGCGCTTCGTCGCGTGTGGTGTTGCCGGCGTTGCCTCCGCTGGGAAGGGCCGAGCCCGTCCTGTTGGGCGCAGGGCTCGCCGGACGCGGGGTGTTCCCGCTCGCGAGCCGGGTCGGGGACGTCGGCGTGCCTGTCGGCGTGGTGCTGCCTCCCGCCGGAGACGTCGGCGCGCTCGGCCGGGCGGGGGCCGGCCCCGGACGGCCCGCGGGGCTGCCGGTACGTGTCGTCGGCGGCTGCACCGGGTTCGGCCGCGGGGAGGGCGCTGTCGTTGCTGTCGGGAGGCGGCGGCTGCGGAAGGGGCCGGAGGCGGCGACTTGCCGTCCCGCCTCGGCCCAGGCACGGCCGTCTTCGCGGACGGTGTTGCCCCACACCCGCACCTGCTGGCGGGCGTCCTGCGCGTACTGCGATCCGCCCGAGCGGGCCCGGCGGACGCCTGCCGGGAGACCGACCGTCGCCCCGTACGCGGTGCGGCCGCCCCGGTTGAGGATGCGGTAGCCGCGGAAACGGACCAGGCGGTTGTGTGCGCGCGTCGACACGAGTGTGCGGTCGGTGTTCTGGTCGTGCAGCACCTGTCCCGAGCGGCGGTCGACGACCTGGCCGTCCTCGTCGCGGTAGCGGTCGGGCGGACCGCCGGGACGGCGCGGCCCCCCGCCGCCCGACCCGCCGCCTGGTCCGCCGGACGGGCCATTTTCGTCCGGGTCGCCGTCAGCCGTGGGCTTACGCCACTTGGCCAGCTGCTCCTTGTCCGGCCGCCGGCCGATCAGCAGCCAGTGGCCGCCCTTCGCACCGAACCTCACGCCCGCCCCGCCCACGGCAGCCGCCGCGGTGAGCGGGGCGAGCCCGCGCCCTGCTTCGGCCGTGGCATCGGCGAGCACCCGTCCAGTGTCCACGGGCATGCCCGCCCCGTCGACCAGCGACGTCAGCGCGCCCATCAGGCGCTGCCGGGTGCCGAGCAGCCCGAACCGGCCGCCCCCGCCACCGGTGAAGGCGCGCAAGCCCCCGCCGTAACCGCCGAGCGCGGCAGGTGAGTTCATGGCGAGCGCGGCGCCGAGCTCGGAGGTGTCGCCGGGCATGTGCGTGCCGCCGACCTTGGCGTAGCGCATCCGCATGGCCATACGCCGCCCGAAGGAGGTGATCCCGGTCAGGAGCCTGCGGTGCCCGGCCGCGCCCGCGACGGCCAGGACGTCGATCAGCAGGATCCGCTCCACCATCAAGTCGGGCCCGTCGGTGATGGTGGCGTCGACGGCGATGCCGAAGAACGGGATGAACGCGCAGATCCCGACCACGGTCAGGGCCGAGATGCCCCAGATCGACAGCCATTTCCACACGGATTGGCGGGCGGGACCGGGCAGCATGCCGGCGATGAAGGTGACGCCGCCCGCGGCCGCGGCCGCCGCGCAGATGCCCTGGGTGCCCAGCAGCACGATGGCGCTGGAGAGCAGCATGCCGCAGATGAACAGCGCGGCGATGAGCAGCAGGGCGGCGCCGCCGACGCGCCACCAGGTGGGCTGGTGCGCATAGTCGGCGCACGCTTTGCCGACATCGCCGGCCTTCTTCATGTCCTGCATGAAGGCGGAGAACTCGCGGTCCTCGTCGGTGACGATCGCGTTGGAGGCGTCCAACAGTTCCCCACCCGGGGTGAGCTCCGGCAGGCTGTCGTTGCCGTCGTTTCCAGGGGTGTCGTCGGTGTCGCGCTCGCAGTACTGCTTGCCCGGCCCCTCGATCAGTTCACAGGGGTCCTCCTTGTCTTTGTCGCCTGTGTCCTCGGTGGCCTTGTAGCCGCCGGTCACCCACTTCAGGTGCACGGCGTAGGCCTTGCGGTCGGAATCTTTCGCGGGGTCGAGGATGCGCCCGTACTGCAGCAGCATGTACGGCTTGACGATCAGCGCGTTGGTGACCGAGTCCTGGATCGGGCGGGCCACCTCTTCGGCGGAGACAGGCTTCTCGCCTTCACGTTCCACGCACTTGACCTCCTGCATGCCGGCCATGCCGGCGCACGGGCCACGGCTGGCGAGCTTGCCGCCCCAGTCGTAGGAGTTGACGCTCTGCTGGGCGACCTCGGCGGCCACCTGCTGGGACTGCCCCAGGGGTCCGTCCTGGGCGAGTAGCGTGTCGGGGCGGATGAGAGCCGAGACGGCGATCGCCCCGATGAGCAGGGTCAGGAAGATCTCGCCCAGACCGCGGCCGACACGACCGCGCACGATCATGAAACCCGCGAAAACAAACGCCCAGGCCAGCAGCAGACCCTTCAGCCCGAGCGTGTCGACGACCACGTTGCCGTAGGCGTCGGCGACCTTCTGAGCCGGACGGATCAAGATCTTCAGCAGGGGAAACCGGAAGGCCACCTCGATCGCCCACCCCGCCAGGCCGACCAGCAGCCGGATCAGGGTGAACAGCCCGGACAGGGCGAAGGCCAAGGCCTGCGTCTTGAAGGCGACGATGGAGCCGCCGTCGGCGTTCAGCTCGTAGCCGTTGATCGCCACCCCCTCGGAGGAGGTGATGTTCAGCGGGGCAAGCAGGTCTCCGGTCTCGCTATTGCTGCCGGCCGCATACACGACCTGGCTGTTCACCATGACGAACACGCCGGTGAGCAGCAGGGTGAAGCCGGCCGAGCGCAGGGTTGCGCGGTCTGGACGGAACATCTCAAGCCCGCCCTCGTCCTGCCGGAGCGCGGCGCCAGATCACGAGCGCTCCCAGCCCCGCCGCGGCGGGAACCAGCTTCCATGCGGCGGCGTCGCCGCTGTCCTGGCCGGGGGCGGCGCTCGTGGCGTGGCGGCCGCGCTCGCAGTACGCCTTGGCCGGGCCGGCTATCAGATCGCACGCGTCTGCGGGCGTCCCGGCGGCGTCGGCGGTGAAGGCCTGTCCGGTGCGTGGCCACCAGGTCTCCGGCAGGCTCGCCCCGAGCACCAGGACGAGCACGCCGACGGCGACGGCGATTGCCGTGAGGGCGCTTGCGACTGCGGCCAAGCGCCGGGAACGGCTGGGGGCGAAAGAGGTCATCGGAGTTCCTTTTGACGGTCACCCGCAGCGGCGCCGACGAGCGGCGCGGACGCGGGCGCGGTGGTGCGGCGTCCCGGCGTGGTGGTGATGGAGGAGGAGATCCGCTCGATGCGCGGGATGCTGACCTTGACCCGGCCGATGTTCTGCCGCGGGCAGGCGATGAGGAACTCGCCTTCGCGGCCGCGCTGTCCGACGGGGGACAGACCGGTGGTGACCAGCCGCAGCAGCTCGGGGTCGTTCGGATCGAGACCGAGGAACTCCAGCCCCCGGCGGGCGCGTTCGCGGTCGGTGGTGCGGGCGAGCGCGCGGTAGGCCATCAGCCCGCGGTCGGGGCCGAGTTCTTCCGCGTCGTGGGAGCCGGCGATCAGCCCGGCGCCGTGCTTGCGGCCGTCGTGGAGGATCTCGTGGACCAGGGCGGTGCCCTCGGCGGACGAGGTGAGCCAGTACAGCTCGTCCAGCACCACGGCGGTGAACCGTTCGGGGTCCTCGAACGCGGTCTGCCGGGCGATTGCCGCGATCAGGTAGAGGACCGCGCGGCCGATCAGGGCTTCCAGGGGTTGCTGGTGCAGGACTTCGGGCTTGTCGAACGCGGCCTTCGGCGGCAGCTTCAGGCCGGTCGTCGTGATCACGATCATGTCGGAGGCGCTGGAGGCGTCCAGCCGCACGGGCGGCAGGATGGGGTCGAACACCATCGCGGCAAGAGGGTTGCTGGCCACGACGCGGATGAGTCCGGCGAGGGTGGTGGCCGCGTCCTGCCGCTTGCCCGCCTCCGCCCGGCCCATCTCCTCGAGGACTTCCAGGACACGGTGCATGGAGGGGGCGTCGCTGGCTGCGGCCCGCTCCACGGCGTGGTGCAGGACTTCCCCGCCTGTGCTCATGGGGCCGATGCCGAGCTGGAGGGTGAGGTAGGACAGGGCGTAGTGGCGGCCTTCGGGGCCGGTGAAGATGCGCAGGGGGTCGATGGACACCTCGGCCTGGGCGGCGTCGATGATCTGGCAGCGGCCCGCGGCCGCGGTGCGGGCGAAGGTCGCCCACTCCCGCACGGGGGTGCGGTCGATGCAGATCGCGACTCCGCCGCGTGCCCACACTGCCTCGGAGATCAGCTTCTCCAGGACGCTTTTGCCCGCGCCGAGATCTCCGACGACGCCCATGGAGGCGGAGGCGTCCTGTTTCGGCGCGTCCGCCACGTTGATCATGACGGGGCGGGTGGTGCCGCAGTCCAGGTCGATGCCGAGGAACATGCCGTTGGGGTCGCCGACCTCCGCAGCGGTGAAGGCTCCGCCCAGCGCCCAGTCTTCGCTGACCTGGTGCTGGGTGAACTCCCGCACCACACCGGGTCGCGCGGTGCCGGGCAGTCCAAGGGTGAACAGGGACTCCTGCAGCCCGGCCGGGCGCACGGCGCGGTAGTCGGCGCCGCCGAGCAGGGCGGCCAGGGCCCGGGCGCGGGCGTCGCAGACGGCGGCGGTCGGCCCCCACACGGTCAGGACGGTCACCGACTGGACCTCGACCTCCACGCTGGTGCGCGACAGGCGGGCGTCCAGCTCGCCCAGGTCGCGGGCGGCGTCGGTCAGGGAGGCGGGCATGCCGGTGGGGCGTGCGTCGTACTGGTCGGCCTGGTCGACCAGTTCGTTCTTCTTGCGCCTCACTTGGTCGCGCGCCTTCTCGGCCGGCACCAGAGCGAGGTCGACGGTGTAGTCGACGGGGAAATCCAGGGTCTCCAGCTGCGCGAACAGGTCGGCGGCGTCCTGGCTCACCGCGGGCGGGCACTCGGCCAGCGCCAACTGCGCCTGATAGCCCACCCCGGCGTCGGACTCCACCTGCAGCCACCGCCGCCGTAGCGGCGACGACGTCTTCAGCCGCCACCACGCCGTGCGGCCCGACCGGCCGATCCGGTCCGCGCCGACCAGGTCGGCGGCGTCGAGCGCCGGATCGACACCGCCCTCCTGCAGGCGGGCCTGGCCGAGGTCGGCGTAGCTGGGGGAGTGCAGCGCCCCCGCCCTCAGCTGCCCGCCGTACAGGTCGCTGGTCTCGGCCTCGGTGAGCAGCGGCTCGTCCAGGCCGCGGTGCAGGGCGTGCTGGATCATCCACACGATCTCCGCCGGGCGGGCCGGGCGCAGGGCGACGCCGCCGGCGAGTGCGGCCTCCACCCGCAAGGCCTGCTCGCGGTAGGAGGTCACCTCGCGGCGCGCCACGGGTGCGGCCCGCATGCCCAGCATCGGTGCGACGTCCGCCCACATCGCGCCGAGCGACGCGGTCACCTGCCCGCCCGCGGCATCGTTCTGCAGCGGCACCGCCAGCCAGAGGGTGCGCCGGTGCATCTCCTGGTCGTTCAGCAGGTCCAGGGTGGCCTCGACGTTCTCCACCCACGGATGCGCGTCGCCGGGGGGCCGGGCGCCGGGCTCGATGCCCTCGATCATGCGCAGCGCGATCTCGCCCGGGTCGACCTGCGCGCACAGCCCGAACAGGCGCGGCGCCCCCGTCAACGAACGGATCAAGTGCGTGATCTTCGCGAGCTGCTCGTCGCGGACCGCGGCCGGCACGTAGGTGCCCTGGACGGTCTCCTCCCGGCGGCCGCGGGCGTCCGGACCGGGGTGCAGCCGGTAGAGGGCCCACACGCTGCCGTGGGTCGACCACACCAGATGCCCGGCGATGTGACGGATCGGCACCCTCACCGCGCACCCCCCGCCTGCTGGGCCAGGGCGAGCAACTGCTGCACACCCGACACCGGCACACCCGACACAGGCCCCTTCGGCGCCGGGCGAGCCTGCGGCTCTGAGCGCGGCCCCGCGGACGGACGGGCAGCCCGGCCCCGGGGCGCGCTCCGGCCGGCTGTCGGCTGGTCGGCGCGCGGCGGCGCCGCCATCGCCGGGACAGCGGGAGCGGCCTCTTCGACGGTGAAGCCACCGAGCAGAGGACGGGAGATCCGGTCCCGGGCGGCCCTCCCGCCGATGCGGCCGCCCTGCGGCTGCCAGGCGAGCAGCACCCAGCCCAGTGCCGCCTGCAGCGGGGCGCGCCCCTTGATCTTCGGTCGGCGTGCCGCCCAGACCGTCAAAACCCAGGCCACGATGGGCACCGGGCCCATCCACGACCACCAGCCGATCGTCTTGACCAGCAGGAAGCCGCCGCCGACCGCGACCGCGGTCTGTGCGGGCGTGTACGGGCCGAGCGGGATCTTCCAGTCGGCGACTTTGCCCAGCACCCAGGGGTGGCGGCGGGCGGTGGTGTAGAAGCGTCCCACCCGCCCCGCGGCTGCCGCGCTCACAGCCGGCCTCCCGCGCCGTTGGAGTGCACACGGGCGAGCGGATCGGGACCCTGCACGACGCCGGGCACGGCGGGCGCGCCCTTGGCCGGGTTCTTCACCTCGTCGGTGAACATGTCCGCCAGGTCCTCGCGGCTGTCGTACAGCCCCAGCGCGATGATCATCAGCAGCAGGGCGCCGATTCCGGCCTTCAGGCTGAACTTCTGGATCATGATGACGACGACCAGCACGATCAGTCCGGCCTGCAGGCCCTTGGTCGCCCAGTCCTCGAACATGTTGATCCAGCTGTCGCCGAGGTCGTCCAGCTGCCCGGCGAGCATCATGCTGTGCACCGTGTTCACCGGGCACCCCCGTCCTGGAGGGTCCCGGACTCCAGCGCCGCGACTTCCCACCGGCCGGAGCGGGACGTGAGGGCGACGTCGTATGCCAGCGGCCAGCGCCCGGCGTCATCCCGGGCCTCGACCTGGACGCGGACGCGGACCTCGGTACCGTCGGCCGGCACCTGCTCGGCGGCCGCGGCCTCCTCAGCGCCCCACACCTCCTGGACCGTGACCGTCGTGTACGGTGCGGGCGAGACCGGCGACAGCTTCACCCCGGGCGCGAGGTAGCGATCCACCTCCCCGGCCTCCGTCAGGTACACGCCGAAGAACTCCCCGACCGCGGACGACAGATCGCTGCCGGACGGCACACTCACGCCGTACGGCGACCGGGCCACCGCGGCGCGCGCCGGGCCCGCCACCACACCCGGGGCACCGGTCACGGCGAACGAACTCCCGCTCGCGTCGGCGGCCACGGGGACGACGAAGTAGCGCACCCGTCCGTCGGCGTACTGCGCAGCCACCGTCACGGCCCACGCGCCGACGTCGCGCTGCGTACTGCGCACCGCGGTCACCGATCCCAGCTTCGGCTGCGCACCGGCGACCGGCTCCGGCAGATCGACGTCCGGCGCGAGGGACTGAGCAAGCCGCGCCTGCGCACTGCCGGCCTCGTCGCCACTGCTGCGCAACCACGCGCCGACGAACACCTGCGCATAGCCCGCCGGGTCGGCCGCGACGGCAGCAGTGCGCACAGCGGCCGGCTTGTCCGAGGGGGCGGCCTTGGCCGTGGTCGGGCTGGACATCACCGTGACGCCCAGGGCGACGGGACCGGCCGCGATCGCGGTGAACAGGGCCAGGCGCGACAGGCGGACGCGGCGCCTCATCTTCTCCAGCTCGATGCCTGCGGCCATCGGCGGAGCAGCGTCGCTCTCCGACGCCTGCTTGCCAGGGGACATGGTCAAACTCCCAGGTCAGAACGTGTACTTGCTGACCTTGAGAAAACCCGCCGACCCCGACCCGACCACCGACCATGAGCCCCCGACCACGGTCACGATGGGGACACAAAGCCCGTGGTCGGGCCCGTGGTCGGCCCGACCACAGCCCCGACCACGGGGCACCGACTACGACCGGGCACGCCTGAACCGACCACCGGCGTAAAGGGCGGCGCGGACGGTGAACTGGCTCAGCGGGCTCACGGGGGTGGAGAGGGAGAGGCCGCCGGTGGATCGGGCGCGCGCCGCCTCCAGGGGCAGGCCGTGGCAGCCCGGTTGCGCACGCCTTGGACGACTGCGCAGAGCCCAGACCGGCGGTGCCTGTCCGCTGTGCGCAGTCGGCTGCACATGCCGACTGCGCACGACCCGGACCCGTTGCGCAGCCGGCTGCGCAACGAGTTCCGCTGTCACTGCGCAGTCGCGATTGCGCATCGTTCCCGAGCACCGGGGGAGACCCGTGGTCGGCCCGACCACAGGCCCGACCACGGCAGCCCAGTGCGCATGTTGCCGCATCGTGACCGGTGGTCGGGGGCTGTGGCCGTCAGCCTGGTCGGGGGCGCCGGGTGAGCTGACGGCATGGATCTCGCCTACGTCTTCTCACCCAGCGGCCCCGGCCATCTCGCGCCCGCACGCCTGCTCCAAGGCGTCAGCGGCCGCGCGCCCATGGCACGCGAGGAAGCACGATGAGCCGCTTCGGGGCGGGGATCCGCCGTGGGGTGATGGCGGCGGACCAGTTCACCCAGATCGCCAACGGCCTGTTCCGCGACAGCCGGCTCTCCTTCAAGGCGAAGGGAATCTTCGGCTACATCAGCACCCACCGCGCCGGCTGGCACGTGACGGTCGCCGACCTCGTGCGCGCCGGACCCGACGGGCGGGACGCCGTACGCGGCGGCCTGAGCGAACTGCAGAGGCACGGCTACCTCGTCCGCGAACAGCTCAGGCACGGCAACGGGACGCTCGGTGAGATCGTGTACTCGATCACGGACCGCCCTGCCTCCGTCGGCGCCGACCTCGCGCCGGCAGTCGGCACGGCCTTCGCCTCCGTCCCAGCGGGTGAGGCCGGGCCCGGCTTCGGGGCGGGGATCCGCCGTGGGGTGATGGCCGGGGATCGGTTCACGCAGATCGCCAACGGCCTGTTCCGCGACCCCCGGCTGTCCTTCAAAGCCCAGGGTCTGTTCGGGCTCATCAGCACGCATCGGGACGGCTGGCGGATGAGCGTCACCGACTTGGCGCGCCGCGGCCGCGACGGCGAGGCGGCCGTCAAGAGCGGGCTCAGGGAGCTGGAACGGCACGGCTTCCTGCTCCGGGAACGTGAGCGCCACCCCGACGGGACCCTCGGCGCGGCCGCGTACTTCATCACGGATCTGCCCAGCCTGCAAAGCAGCAGGTCGCAACCGATGTCGGGTTTTCCACCGGTGGATAACCCGACGTCGGTTAATCGCCCCACTAAGAACACCAACAGAAAGAAGACCAACAAGCAGAAGACCAGTACCGTCCCTCCGCGCGACCGCGGCGACGTCGCGCGAACGCCCCAAGGGACGGACGCGCCGGACGCACCGGCGTCCCCGCCGGCCGCGCTCCCGGCGGACGAGATGCATCCGGGGATCCAGCTACTGCTCGAGATCGGCAGCAGCCGCCCCGAACTCCTGCTGACCGGGAAGGTGCTGACCGACCAGGGCCGCGTGCTCACCGTGATGATGGATGCCGGCTGGAGCAGCGAGCAGCTGCGGCACGTCATCACCGACCGGCCTTTGCCGAACCCAGTGCGCACCACGGTTGGTGCGATCATCGCGGCCCGTCTGCGGGCTGCTCAGGCCTATCCGCCGCCCGCCGCGTTGGATGGCCGTCACCACCGCGGCGACGACTTGGACGACGAACCGTATGGGCGGCCGGCGACCGAGCGGTCGTCCACGGCGTCCGCCGCCCGCACGGTGACCGAGGCCCTGACCTACCGAGCGCTCGTCGAGTGCGCCGGCTGCGGTGTTCCCGGGACCGCCCCTGGCGAAGACCTCTGCCCCGCATGCCTGGGCTGGCCGCTGTGCCGAACCTGCCCCGGCCCGACACCCCGGCGTGCCCACCCCGACGGTGACGGCCGCTGCGCCACCTGTGTCACCGCATCGACCAACCTGCTGGAAGGAAGCACACCATGACCACCCAGACACCGCCGACCAGCGGGATCGCTCAGCAGCTGCGCCCGTTCCAGCAAGAGCAGCAGCGGTGGGAGAGGAAGCGGTCCCGCGCGGTGCACGGCGGCCACGTCTGCTGCGGCGCCGGTTGCGCGGATGGCTGCGAACCCGTCCTGATCCGTGAACGGGCCGGATGGGGGTGGGTCGACTGGAGTGTCCCGGCCGACGGCAGCCTGCCCGAACAGCCCCACCGGATCGCCGTGTTCACCCCGATCGCGACTCGTCCCCAGCGCCTTGGCCTGCGCTGGCTGGCCAGGCGACCGGCACACTGGATCCGCCTCGGCCCACTGACCGTACGGCCGGCCATCGCCGTCGTCACGGTCCTCACCCTGATCGCGGCCACCTTCGCGATCATGCACGGCGTCCCCTTCAGCATCGTGGTGCCCGCGGCCGCCCTAGCCCCCCTGCTTGTGGAGCACCTACCTGAACAGCTCGATGCCCGCGCCGGCGAGAACGTCCGGATCGTCGAGGCCGAAGCCGCCTGCCGTTACCTGCAGCGCCTCGCCGCTCTTCACGCCGGCCTCGTCGAAGCGGCTCTCGGCAGCGACCGCTACGAGGTGCGGCGCGCTGTCAAGGTCGGCCACCACCAGCTGTTCGACACGGCAGACCTGCTCCAGCGTCGCGACACCCGCTCGGCCTCCAGCGAGCTCATCGCCCGGGAGCGGCTGATGCTGCAACTCGCCGTCCAGACCAGCCGGATCGTCACGCCCATGAAGGACGACGCATCGTCCGACCGCCAAGACCGGCTCGGCCGACAGCAGCCGCTAGGTCCCTATCCGCCCCAGCCCCGCCGACAGCCCCAGCCCACAGCCGACCACGCAACCCCCGTCACGACGAACGAGGAAACCCACATGCCCCAGGATGGTTCCGAGCAGCCCACCCGCGAGGTGTACCTGCTCTTCGCCCACGAGGCCTACTACCCGGCCGCCGCCCAGGAGATCAACACCTCGCTCGTGGCCGCAGCCTCGCTGCTGCACCCGCACGTCCGTCAGCCTGACGGCGCCCGCATCTATGACCGACTCACCCGCGGCCGCCGACAGGGCGAGATCGTGCCGCTGTCCACGCTCACCCACGAGCTGGACGGCGGTGCGCGCTGGCCGGAGGTCGGCGACTGGGCTGCGGTCACTGCGGACCTGCTTCAGCTCATCCAGGACCGTGAATGCGACGGTCTCAGCCTGGGCCTGCCGGACATCGCCCGTGCCCTGGTGTGCTCTGGCCCGCGGAGCGAGGTCCGGGTCTACGATCCGGCGGCCGAGCGGTATCAGGTGTACGGGCCCGCCGACCGTATCGAGGTCCTGGTCGAGGTCGGCAGGCAACTGGCCTGGGCGGAAGCCGGGTGCGCCCTGTGGCCGGGCGACGGCCTGCTGGTTCCCGTCAATCCCCGGGAAGCCTAGACGAGTAGATCCGATGTGACGGTGGTCGCCGCCCGGCCAGCCAGAGCCTCATGAGCGCGCGACTGGAGAACTGGCCAGGCCGCTCCGTCCGGACGCCTCGTCGTTATGGTGTGGTGGTCTGCCGAGGCCATGAACAGGAGGGGCTCATGACCGTCGAGTATCGGTGGCTGTTGGACGAGACTCCCTGGCCAGAGCAGGCCACGCTGGTCTACGGCGAGATGGTGGAACTGGCGACGCCACACCCACCGATTCTGAAACTGGGCTGGCTTGGGCCGGAGATCGTGGGCAGCCGCGGTGTGATCGTCGCGTGTGTCATCGAGCAGGACGAGCGTGATGGCCACGTCGGACCGCTCTACGCGGTGGAGACCGAGGACGGCAGCCCCTGGAGGCTGCGGCCGGAGTTCCTGGTCTCCCGGGGAGGACTTCATCCCGACATGCCGCCCCGCTATCGCAGCGACCTGCCCGAAGGAACTCGCGTCCGAATCCGCTTGGAGTCGGACACACCGGGCGCGACGACGGAAGCTGTCGGGGAGGTCGCCGGGATCTGGTGGACGACGTCCCTGGAGCCGCCGAAGGGCTACATCGTGCAGGTTGGCGAGTACTCCCACTGCGTGCCCCCGCAGCAGACCGAGGTCCTCTGACTCGGCGGGAGCCTGCCTGCGGTCACTGCCGGATGCCGTCAGTGGTCAAACGCGATCAGCGAGCGGGTGACGGGTTCGCCGGTCTGGTTGTTGTGCCAGATCCCGGCAGCCATCGCCAGGACCCGCTGGGCCACCCGGATCGCGACGCCCTCGAAGGTCCGCCCGCCGTGTTGTTCCAGGTCAAGCTGGCCTTTGAGGGTGTCGTTGACCGACTCGATGAGCTGGCGGACCTTCTTGAGCATCGGCTCGCCGTACCGCTGCTTCTCGCGCTTGAACGACGGCCGAAGCAACTCGACGCCCAGCTCAGCGAGTTCCTGCTCGAACACCTTCGAGGCGAAGCCCTTGTCGGAGATGAGCATGATGCCCTCGGCGGGCGACGAGCTCCGCGTCGACTTCGAGCATCGCGGCCAGCACCTCCCGCTCGTCCAGCTTCGGGTTCGCCAGCGCCCACAGGATCGGCATGCCGGTCGGGGTGCACACCAGGTACAGACGGAGACCCCAGAAGAAGCGGGAGTGGGAGGCACAGTAGCCGTAGCCGGCCCAGCCCGCCATGTTCGATCGTTGGACAGTCGGGCGCGACATGCCGCACGGCACCGGCGTGGAGTCGGTGATCCACACCGTGTCCGTCCAGAAGTCGCTGTCCCGGGCCAGTTCCCGGATCACGCGCTTGACCAGCGGCAGAGCCGAGCGTAGACGCTTGTTGTAGCCCGCGCGCTGGGGCAGGTACGGGAACATGCCGGACAGGTGCTTAGAAGCTGTTGTCTTTCCGAGCTTGAGGACGGCGTTCTGCCTGGTCGGGCATAGGGGTGGTGGTTCCGTGGGAGTGGTGGCCTGTCGGGTGGTCACTGCTTGGGGAGGTTGCGGATGCCGTCGGTCGTCGGACTGCTGGAAGAGCACGAGCTCGCCGCTCGCCGTCGCGTGGACGGGCTGCGGGAGGAGGCCGACCGTATCCAGGCCGAACTCGCTGCGGCCGAG
>NZ_QFRK01000166.1 GCF_003143855.1 Streptomyces sp. NWU339 | reverse complement strand
GACCAGCTCGAACGGAACGATCCGTGTCAACTCGCCCAAGTGACCCGGTGCATAAAGCCCTTCGGCCACCGTGACGACACGCGTGATGGCAGACTGTCCGGCCAGCGGAGCCTCCGGTGAGTGGACGGTTGTCTTGGTCGACTGCCAGTCCTACCGGGGCTCCGCTTCCCACGTCCGGCAAACCCACAGATCACAGCCGCCTGGACACCCGCACTCAAGCCGTAACTTCACGGCCTTGGGCTTTAGGCAGCCACTTTGGGGCGAGCCTCTAAGATCATGGCCCCAACGTCGTGCTTTAACGGGCAGGTCCACAGACTGCCCGACGCGCCGGAAGCTTACGGGGCCATGATCACTCGCCCCAAAGCAGCTCCAGCCCAAAGCCACTCCGCCGACCTCACGACCAGGAGAACGTATGAGACTCGCACCTATAGCCGCCGTGGTTCTCTTGTCTGCCGCCCTGCTCGCAGGGTGTGCGCAGGAAAAGACCGACTTGCAGCCCCCCAGGTCGCCGGCAGAAGGCGCCTGGTACGCGAGCAGCCAGGAGCAGCGTCAGGAGTACTGCGAGGCTTACCGCGCGCACGACCCACAGCGCCCCATCCACATCCCTTCGTATCCATCAGCAGAGTCGGAGGACGAGTTCGCCGAGAACTTCCACAACGTGCTGAAGGAGAAGTGCTGAGCGCGAGCGGGCCGTGTGTCAAGGGGTCGCCTTTTCCTGACATCACCTCCTGACAGCAACAGAGGTGAACGATGCCGGTCAACGCTGAACCACAACGGCCTGGTGACGATGGCCATGAGCCAGTGATGCATGACCGCAGAGTCGCCGTGATCGGCCTGCTGTCGGGCCGTTGCTGGGCCGTCCGAGGGCAGCCGAAGGCGACCAACGTTGACAACCGTCGACAGCTAAGCCGCAGGTCACAGCGTTGGCCGCTCAGAAGGCCGCAGGTCAGCGAGGCCCCGCGTCACTTCTTCGGCTACTGATCGCGCTCAATGGAGCTTGACTCGCCCAATGAGACTCCGCCGGCCTTCGTTGCCGACATCAACACGTGATGCCAACTCAATGCACTGTTCACCCTGTTCAGCAACATGGATACGAGGTGCAGCCCACGCGTGAGACATGGTGCACCGCCTCGACACAACTGAAACGGACGGTGAGGGCCCTGGGCGGCATATCGAACGCAGGTGCCTCCAGTGCGCACCAGCAGAACACGGCCGCAGGTGGCTTGGGGCCTCGTACGGCCTTCCTCATGTCGCTGGTGATCGCGCTGCTCCTGGGCGCGCTGTCGGTGCTGGTGATGTTTCCGGCGGCCCAGCATCTACGTTCCCTTCAAGACGGCGAGCGGGCTCATGCGACGTTGCATACGAGCGGCGCGTGCATGGCGGGTCATTGCCAGGTCAAGTTCGAGGCGGCTGGGCGGACCGTGGTGGCGGATCTGCCGGTAGGCAGCGGCGGCGGCAGGAGCTCCGTCGGCGCTCGACTGACCGTCCGATACCAGGCGGACGATCCACAGGTAGTCGCCCGTGAAGAGGATGTCGGGGGCGGCGGGGCAGCCGTGCTGGCGGTGATGTCGGGCGGGGGCGCCCTGCTCTTCCTGGTGATGTCGGTCGTGGCGGCGATCTTCGTGGCGCGGCAGCGGCGCGCAGACTCGACGCCTGGCCGGACTCCTCAGGACGGGCAGCGGCACGGCGGCGACTAGGGCGCGTATCGAGTCGTGATCAATGGGCGCCTCGGGTGAGGTCTTTGATCCAGATCATCGAGGCGCGCAGGTGGAGGCCGGCGAGGTAGCTCTCCGGGGTCTTGTCGTACCGGGTGGCGATACCTCGCCAGGCCTTCAGCTTGTTGATCAGGCGCTCGACGGTGTTCCTCTCCTTGTAGAGGTCGGCGTCGTGGCGGACGGGCCGGCCGCCCCTGGAGCCCTTCTTCTTCCGGTTGG
>NZ_QFRK01000121.1 GCF_003143855.1 Streptomyces sp. NWU339 | reverse complement strand
GCGCCGACGAGGTCGAACCTCTCCAGTAACTCGGCGGGTCACCGCCGAGTTACTGGAGAGGTTCGACCTCGTCGGCGCCGCGAAGAAGCCCGCCCAGAGCTACTCCGGCGGCATGAAACGCCGCCTGGACATCGCCMTGACGCTGGTCGGCRACCCGCGGATCATCTTCCTCGACGAGCCGACCACCGGCCTCGACCCGCGCAGCCGCCACACCATGTGGCAGATCATCCGCGAGCTCGTCTCCGGCGGCACGACGGTCTTCCTGACCACCCAGTACCTGGAGGAGGCCGACGAACTCGCCGACCGCATCGCGGTGCTGAACGACGGCAGGATCGCCGCCGAGGGCACCGCCGAAGATCTCAAGCGGCTCGTCCCCGGCGGACACGTCCGGCTCCGCTTCACCGACCCGGCCGCCTACCGGTCCGCCGCCCTCGCGCTGAGCGAGGTGACCCGGGACGACGAGGCGCTCGCGCTGCGGCTCTCCAGCGACGGCAGCCAGCGCGCGCTGCGTTCCGTACTCGACCGGCTGGACACCGTCGGCATCGAGGCGGACGAGCTGACCGTGCACACCCCCGACCTCGACGACGTGTTCTTCGCCCTGACCGGCTCCACCGTGCCCAGCCAGCCCAAGGAGGCTGTCCGATGAGCTCCCTCTCCCTCGCCGTGCGCGACTCGTCCACGATGCTGCGCCGCAACCTCCTGCACGCCCGGCGCTACCCCGCCCTCACCCTGAACCTGCTGCTCACGCCGGTCATGCTGCTGCTGCTGTTCGTCTACATCTTCGGCGACGCGATGAGCGCGGGCATCGGGGACGGCGGGGCGGACCGCTCCGAGTACATCGCCTACCTCGTCCCCGGCATCCTGCTGATGACCATCGGCTCCACCACCATCGGCACCGCGGTGTCCGTCGCCACGGATATGGCCGAGGGCATCATCGCCCGCTTCCGCACGATGGCGATCCACCGCGGGTCGGTGCTCGTCGGACACGTGGTCGGCAGCGTGCTGCAGTGCGTGATGGCCGTGCTCCTCGTCGCGGCCGTCGCCGTGGCCATCGGGTTCCGCTCCACGGATGCCACGGTCCTGGAGTGGCTGGCGGCGCTCGGCCTGCTCACGCTGTTCTCCCTGGCCCTCACCTGGATCGCGGTCGGCATGGGCCTGTCCAGCCCGAACGCCGAGGCCGCCAGCAACAGCGCCATGCCGCTGATCTTCCTCCCGCTCATCTCCAGCACCTTCGTCCCGGTCGACGCGATGCCCGGCTGGTTCCAGCCCATCGCCGAGTACCAGCCCTTCACGCCCGCCGTCGAAACCCTGCGCGGACTCCTCCTCGGCAGCGAGATCGGCCACCACGGGTGGCTCGCCATCGCCTGGTGCCTGGGCCTCGTCGTCCTCGGCTACTTCTGGTCCAAGTCCCAGTTCGACCGCGACCCCAAGTAGCCACCAGGACAGCGCGGGCCGCCTCCCGCAGCCCCGTCCCAGCGAACCGCCCCACCCGCGAAGGCCCGTCACCGCCATCACTCCGATGGCTGCGACGGGCCTTCCTCGGCCGATTCCTGGCCGCTGCCTCAGCGGACGTGGGACCGGGATTCCGGGCGCCGCTCTCAGCGGTGCCGCAGGAGCAGCCCCGTCGGCAGCGCGCAGCCCGCGAAGGCCGCCCCGGTGGCGAACCCGCCCGCCGTCCCGCCGGTATGCGAGGAGACCATGACGAGCGTGGCCAGGTCGATCGAACCACCCAGAACAGTCGGCGGCAGCAGTGCCCAGGCGCTGGCCGGCGCCGGCCAGCCGTGCTGCTGCCGGACGTACCGGTTGAGGAAGAAGCACGCACCGATCAGTACGCCGGGCACCGCAAGCGTCCCCAGGTACGCGAGCAGCCGGTCGCGGTCGGCGAACAGCCGCGGCGCCACGGCAACAGGATCGTCAGGCCCAGCGGTACGTCGAGGTACAGCACCCAGTGCCAGGAGCTGAACGAGGTGAGCGTTCCCGCGAGGAGCAGCCCCTCGGCGGTGCTGACCGCGCCCACGGCGGGCAGTCCGAGTGCCTCGCGCAGGCCCGGCAGCGCGATGTTCACGCTCGGGTCGTCGAGCTGGATCATCGCGTTGCACCCGGCGATCACCGCGAGCGCGGCGGCGCCACGTGCTCGGCCGCGGCCGCGCGTCCGGGTGCCTCGGACACCACCGACACCTGCGCGGTCATGAACGGCCTCCTGAGGACGGACGGCAGTCGCCGACCACCCTCCCAAGAGCTGCCGGAACACCGGTCCAGCCTCACCTGAAGCCGAACCGAAGACGGCCCGAAGCCATCCATGTCGGCTGCAGAACCGCCGGAGCGGGCCTGGAGGACGGGCCTGGCTCTGCCGACCGCCACCGACGACCGGCGGGCGGGCGGGCGGGCCTGCCTCCCAGCATCGTTCACCCTCAATCCATTGCAACGGACAGGGTAAGCGATGTTGCATTAGCTCCAGAGGCATTGCAACGATTTTCCGGCAACTACCTGCGAAGATGGCAGCATTACGCAATGGACTGATTGCCAGATCGATGAATGCAACGTAGCGTTTCTGTCATCGGAAAAATCGAGCAAGGAGCTCGCGATGCAGAAGCACCAGAGCACGACACACACGTTCGACACCCCCGCCCCCATCGCGGCCGTCCTGGACATTCCCGCCGGAAACATCCGGTTCATCGCCGCCGACCGGGCCGACACCACCGTCGAGGTCCTGCCCGCGGACGCCTCGAAGAGCCGGGACGTGAAGACGGCCGAGCAGACCATGGTCGACTACGCCGACGGCGTCCTGCGCATCGAGACCCCGGTGAAGAACCGGCTCTTCGGCCCTTCCGGAGCCCTTGAGGTGACCGTCCAGTTGCCCGTCGGCTCCAGCATCGAAGCCAAGGCCGCCAGCGCCGAACTCCGCGGCGCCGGACGGCTCGGCGACGTGACCTTCGACGGCGCACAGGGCACGGTCAAGCTCGACGAGACCGCGAGCGCCCGCCTCACCCTCCAAGCCGGCGACATCACCGTCGGCCGCCTGAACGGCTCCGCCGAGATCAGCACCCGAAAGGGCGACCTGAMCATCACCGAAGCCACACGCGGCACCGTCGTGCTGCGCACCGACCACGGCGACATCACGGTCGGTGCCGCCCGCGGAGTCTCCGCCTCCCTGGACGCGGGCACCGCCCACGGCCGGGTCCACAACGAGCTGAACAACACCGACGGCCCCGCCCCCGGCCTGGCCGTCCACGCGACCACCTCCTACGGCGACATCACCGCCCGCAGCCTGTGACAGCACCCAGCGCTTGAGGAAGGGCGCCGCCCTGAAGTCGCCGCTCACACACAAGTCCGATGTGGCGACTTTGGCCGGCCCCGACCTCACACCCCCTTCATCCGGTTCGCGACCTTCGGTGGCGGCGTCGGATTCCTCTCCGGCTTCGCGGTGTCGCTGTCGGCCGTGATGATGCCCTGGGCGGTCTCGAACGCGGTCATCACCATGGCCTCCACCCTGCTGCGCACCGAAATCCACGCCCGCTTCACCTTCGCCGAAGGGCTCAGCGCCGGACGGCAAGAGCACTGGCAGTCCGCGGGCTCGGCGACGGTCGACTACCCGGCCACAGCATCGCCGTACGGGTCCCGCATCCACTACAGCCCTCCCCGGCATGGTGACCGGGCAGACAGTCTGTCTCGGTGCCTCCGGCCTCGCCGGCACAGGCCGCTTCCTCATCCTGCGCTTCCACGTCTTCGCCGCCCGCCGCGGCCAGGCCACACGACCGCCGGTGCAGCAGGGGACGGTGACCGTGCCCGCAGAAAATCCAGCTCCTTGACCGCTCATCGGGTCAACGTGCGCACATGTCAAAGCCCACCGCCCTGCGCTCACGCCGAGGCGGTCGACCACATAGGTTCCCCCTCCCCTACTCGATGGAAGTGCGGTTTCCCGTGGCTACCTTCCTGTACAGAATCGGCCGCTTCGCCTTCCGGCGACGTGGCCTCGTAACCCTGCTGTGGGTGCTGATCGTCTGCGGTGTAGGCGCCGCGGCCTCGACTGCTCCCACACCTCCGGTCGAGCAGTTCTCCATGCCGGGCACCGAGTCGCAGAAAGCGCTCGACCTGCTCGAGGAGAAGTTTCCGGACTCCGGCGCCGACGGCGCCACCGCCCGTGTGGTGATCCGTGCGCCCGAGGGCAAGAAGATCGCCGACGAGAAGGCGGCGATCGACGAGCTTCTCGGCGAGCTCGGCACGGCGCCCCAAGTGGCGGGCGTCGCCGACCCGTTCACCACCGGTTCGATCAGCGGGGACGGCCGCACCGCCTATGCCGTGGTGATCTACAAGGCCGCCGCACCCGACCTCACCGACGAGGCGCACGACGCGCTCACCAAGGCGACCGACCGGGCCCGCGACGGCGGCCTGACCGTCGAGGCGGGCGGTGACGCGGTCGCGATCGAGCAGACCGTGTCCGGCACCGGTGAGCAGATCGGTGTGCTGATCTCGGCCATCGTCCTGTTCCTCACCTTCGGCTCGGTGCTCGCCGCCGGTATGCCGCTGCTCACCGCCCTGATCGGGGTGGGCGTCGGCGTCTCCGGCATCGCCGCGCTCGGCTCCACCCTCGGGTTGTCCGCCACGACCTCGACCCTGGCGATGATGCTCGGCCTCGCGGTCGGCATCGACTACGCACTGTTCATCGTCTCCCGCTACCGCGCCGAGATCTCCGAGGGCCGCACCCCGGAGGAGGCCGCGGGCCTCGCGACCGGCACCGCAGGTTCGGCCGTCGTCTTCGCCGGGCTCACGGTCATCATCGCGCTGGCCGGTCTCGCGGTCATCAACATCCCGGTCCTCACCAAGATGGCTCTCGCCGCGGCGGGTACGGTCGCCGTCGCCGTGCTGATCGCGGTCACCTTCGTACCCACCCTGCTCGGCTTCGCGCCGCGCCGGGTACTGCGGGTCGCGGACCGCCACCTCGTCCAGGCCAAGAAGCCGCTGTCGGCGCGCAAGCTGCGCAGGTCCGAGAAGAAAGCAGCGAAGCTGGCCGCGCGGACCAAGCCGAACCTGTCCACCCGCTGGGCCTCCTTCGTAGTGCGCCACCCGCTCGGTGTGCTCTTCCTCGCCGTCGCCGCCCTCGGCGCGATCGCCCTGCCCGCCACCAAGCTGGAGCTCGGCCTGCCCGGCGAGGGCACGCTGTCGACCGACACCACCCAGCGCAAGGCGTACGACCTGCTGTCCGACTCCTTCGGGCCCGGCTTCAACGGCCCGCTGACGGTGACCGTCCAGGGCGAGGACGCGGCCGCCGTCGGCGACAAGGTCGGCGAGACCCTGAAGAAGACCGCGAGCGTCGCCTCGGTCTCCAAGGCCACCGCCAACAAGGCCGGCGACACCGCCATCTTCAGCATCGTCCCGAAAACCGGCCCGACCGACGCCAAGACCGAACAACTGGTCAAGGACATCCGCGCGAAGACCACTTCGCTCGAGGCGTCCTCGGGTGCCACCGAGATCCTGGTGACCGGCCAGACCGCGCTGTTCATCGACTTCTCGCAGAGCCTGTCCGACGCGCTGCTGCCCTACCTGGGCCTGGTGGTCGGCCTGGCCTTCCTGCTGCTGCTCCTGGTGTTCCGCTCGGTCCTGGTCCCGCTGAAGGCGGCGCTCGGCTTCCTGCTCTCGGTGAGCGCGGCGCTCGGCGCGCTGGTCGCGGTGTTCCAGTTGGGCTGGGCCGCCGACATCCTCGGCGTCGAGCAGACCGGCCCGATCATGACGACGCTGCCGGTCTTCATGATCGGTGTGGTCTTCGGCCTCGCCATGGACTACGAGGTCTTCCTGGTCACACGGATGCGTGAGGCGTACGTCCACGGCGCACCGGCGAAGGAGGCCATCGTCACCGGCTTCCGCCACAGCGGCCGGGTGGTCGTGGCCGCCGCGCTGATCATGATCAGCGTCTTCTCGGGTTTCGTCTTCGAGGTCGACGACCTGGTCGCGATGATGGGCTTCGGCCTCGCCTCGGCCGTCCTGTTCGACGCCTTCGTGGTCCGGATGGCGATCGTGCCCGCCGTGCACTCTCTGCTCGGCAACGCCGCCTGGTGGCTGCCGAAGTGGCTCGACCGGCTGCTGCCGAACGTGGACGTCGAGGGTGAGAAACTGCAGCAGCTGCTGCAGTCCGGTCCGCCGCGGGTGCCGCAGAGCGGGCCGGAGCACGAGCGGGACCTCGTGCACTGAGGCGCTGCGCGGGTGAACGACCGCGGCCCGGCGCGACCTGGTTCAGGTCGCGCCGGGCCGTTCATGTGTGCGGGCCGCCCCGCCCCGGTCGCATGCGCCGACTGACCGCAGTGCTGGAGGGGGCTTTCGACGTCCTGGGCTCTCCGGTGTCTCTCTGACGCGGTTTCAGCGGCCCCGCGGACGGAGCCGCTGAACCGCGCCCGGGTCCGGCGCGCAGCACGAGGACGGCTTCATCCGACGACGGTCCAGGTGTCGTTGCCCGCGAACAGCGCGCCGAGCTCGCCCTTGCCGTGCCGCTCGACGGCGTCGTCCAACTGCTCGGCCATCAGCGTGTCGTACACCGGGCGGTCCACGGAGCGGAAGACGCCGATCGGGGTCTGGTGCAGGGTGTCCGGATCGGCGAGCCGGGACAGCGCGAACGCGGTGGTCGCCGACGCCGAGCGCGCGTCGTGGACCAGGACCTCCGCCTCGTTCTGCGGGGTCACCGCGACCACCTTCAGATCGCCGGTGGCCCGGTCCCGCACCACGCCCTTCGCCTGGGCGGTGCCGAAGCGGATCGGGCTGCCGTGCTCCAGCCGGATCACCGCTTCCTCGGCCTGCCGGCGGTCCTTGAGGACCTCGAAGGCGCCGTCGTTGAAGATGTTGCAGTTCTGGTAGATCTCGACCAGCGCCGTGCCCG
>NZ_QFRK01000064.1 GCF_003143855.1 Streptomyces sp. NWU339 | reverse complement strand
GCACACCCGCTTCGGCAACATCGCATCGCAGCTCAAGCCGTTCACCGTCACCCGCGGCGGCCTGTGGGCCCAGGGCAAGCTCGCCGACAAGGTCTACAGCGGCTTCACCGCCACCTCCACCGCCCACGGCGGCCAGGAGTCCACCCTGCTCGCGCTGTACMACTCCGTCCACCACTTCGGCGGCATCCTCGTGGCCCCCGGCTACACCGACCCCGCCAAGTTCGCCGACGGCAACCCCTACGGCACCTCCCACGTCGACGCCCAGGGCAACAACCCGGTCGACGACACCACCCGCACCGCCGCCCGCGTCCAGGCCGAGCGCGTCGTCAAGATCGCTTCCGGTCTCAAGGCCGGCCTCGCCGCCGCCTGAGTCGGCTCCTTCTCCGGGAGCGGGCCGGAGCCCGGCCCGTCGGCCGCACAACGGGGTGCGGCCGACGGGCCGTCACGGATCCGACCGATCCGCGCCCAGCCCGGCAAACAGGCGCCCGCCCTTTGCCGTGCGCTCAAGCGGGTACGTCCCCCGCGGACTGCACGTCACGACAGACGCGAGCGCCCCACCCGGCGACCCGGTGGAAGGATGCGATGCTGGCAGCCCCTCGCTCGTCCCGCCCCGCCCACATCCATCGAAGCCCGCCGGCCGTACCCGCTCCCGACAATCAACGAACGCGCCAGAAGTCCTCACACGCCGCATGCCCGGGTTTCGCGCCTCAACGGCACCGGCTGCCCGTACTCATCGCCGCCTCTGCCCCCTATGGGCTCGTTCCGCCACGCGCCGGAAGCGAGCCGCGCCACCTGGCGTTCCCGGTCACCGCGGCGTACACCAACCCCCCGGGCGCGCCGAGCCGCGCCCGCACCGGCACAAGGATGCGGAATACCTCGAGGTGCCGCGCAGCCGCACCGAACCCATCCTTGATGTGCCCGGGGAACGACAGGAAGAAAGAGGTCTTGTGATGAGCGGACCGGTCAGCACGGTCGACGCGCCTGCCGATCAGGCCGACACCGGCCATCCCGCCCCGCCCTGCCTGGAGGTGAGCGACAGCCGGGAGGCGACCGTCGGCGCGATCCGGGTGCGCCGGGCCCTGCCCCGTCGGGGCCGCCGCACGGTGGGTGCCTGGTGCTTCGCCGATCACATGGGACCGGCCGACGTCACCGAGAACAGCGGCCTGGACATCGGCCCGCACCCCCACATCGGCCTGCAGACCGTCACCTGGCTGACCGACGGCCAGGTCCTCCACCGCGACAGCCTCGGCTCCGAACAGGTCATCAAACCCGGCCAGCTCAACCTGATGACCTCCGGCAGCGCCGTCTCCCACGCGGAGGAGGCCACCGGCCACTACCGCGGCACCCTGGAGGGCATCCAGCTGTGGACCGCCCTTCCGGAGAGCACCCGGCACGGCCAACCGGCCTTCGAGCACCACGCGGAGCTGCCGCGGGCCGACCTCGACTCCGGAGCCGGCGCCGCGACCGTCCTGATCGGCGACTTCGGCGGCCTGGCCAGCCCGGCCCGCCGCGACACCCCGCTCGTCGGCGTCGAGTTGGATCTGCGGGCGCCGGCCACGGTCCCCCTGCGTCCGGACTGGGAGTACGCGCTCGTCGTTCTCCAGGGTGCCGTCGCCGTCCGTGACCAGCCCCTGCATCCCGGCCGGCTCGGCTACCTCGGCGAAGGACGCGACGAACTGCCCCTGGAGGTCCGTGAACCCACCCGGGTCATGCTCCTGGGCGGTGAGCCCTTCCCCGAGCCGATCCTCATGTGGTGGAACTTCGTCGGCCGCAGCCGCGAGGAGATCGACGCCGCCTATGCCTCCTGGGCCCGCCGGGACGACCGTTTCGGCCGCGTGGAATCCTCCCTGCCTCTCATCCCGGCCGCGGCCCCCTTCTGGCAGCGGACCCCGGGGGCCCGATGAGCACGACACCGCCCGGGGACCGGGGGTGGATGGTCGGCGCACACGTGAACGTGGTTCTGCAAGTTTTTCGTAGCCGGAGGTCACCCCGGCGCGGCGGTCGGCCGGTCCGCGTAGTGGGCAGCCTCTTACCGTGGCCTGTTGAACTACGTTATCCGTCACCACACTTGGCGGATGTGCGGATGGTCTCAGTCGATGTTTCCGACCCTGTCGGGGTGGTGCGGGCCCGCACGCGGTCTCGTGCTCCAGCGGGTTGTACGGGGCGCGGCACGCTGAGCGAGTGGAGCCACAGCCGCTATGTGCGGCATCTCGCCGATGTCGCGTTTAGCGGTCGGCCGGTCCGGATCGACTTGAGCGTGTGCTACCAGCGGCGCACCTCGCTACTGAAGCACCTGGTCGAGGCGGTCGGGGTCCTGCCGGCCGGCCGGAGCGGGGCCCGGATGGGGCCGCATCCCGAACGTCACGCTCTCGCGGTGCACCGTGCTCTCCCAGCTGCTGCGGGGGCCGCTGCCCCTGCTGGTCACACCCCGAGTCCTGGGGGTGGATGACTTTGCGCTGTGCGGCGACGCCCGCGGCACCCTCCTGGTCGCCGCCGAGACCAGGCTCCCGCTGACGCTCTGGGAAGGCAGAGGCGCCGAACAGCTCGGCCGATGGCTGCGCGGACATCCGGGAGTGGAGACTGTCTGCCGGGACGGCTTGCTCGCCCACCGGCGGGGCATTGCCGACGGCGCCCCCGGCGCCCTCCAGGTCAGCGACCGCTCCGCCTGGGGCAGGGTCTGTCCCGACGCGTTCAGGAAATTGCCGCCGCTCACTGCAGCTGCCTGCCCGCAGCCCGCGAGCCCGGGCTGGACCGCCGCACGGTACGCAAGTGCGCCCGGGCCTGGCCCGAGGTGGTCCGCCGGGCTTCGCGCCGCCCCTCCACCCTCGACCTGTACCTCGACCACCTGCGGCAACGCTGGGATGAGGGCGAACACAACGCCAAGATCCTTCACCAGGAACTCCTCACCCAGGGCTACCTGGGCCGCTGTCAGCGGGTGAAGACAGCCCTCGCGCCCCTGCGGCGCGGCCTGCCCCTGGATGAGCCGCGCGAGCGACCGCCCTCCCCGCGTGAAGTCGCTCGTCGGTATCGCCACAGCCCTGCGTGAAGACCAGCGCGCCGTTGCCCAGGGAGTCACCCCCTGCTGCAACTCCGGCGTCAACGAGGGCCGCATCACCGGCGGGAAGCTCCAGAAACGCATCATGGCAGGACGCGCCGCGTCCCACTCCTCTGCCACCGAGTCGTCCTGCGCCACCGAGTCGTCCTGATCGCTCATCTACGCCGCCGCTGTGCGGACCGGCCGACCACCGCGCCGAGGTGATCTCCGGCTACGAAAATCTCGCCAGAGCCACTTCAGCTCGTACGCCGACAGCGGGAGCCGGCCCGGGCAGGAGAGTGGGGCGATCGGCGGCGGCTCCCGGAGGGGCGGGGGCCGGCCGTCCGGCGGACGCGTGGTGCCTCCTTCGGCGTGTGCCGTGCCGGCGGGTCAGGAGGGGCCGATCTGTGCCCAGCGGATGCATCCGCGCCGGTCGCGGCGGGGCCCGGTACCCCACCGGGAGGCGAGGGCGGCCACGATCAGGCGTCCTCGGCCGTGCTCGTCGGGGTCGCGGTCGGGGTCGGCGGGGGAGCGGGTGGGGCCCCCGTCGGTGACCTCCACGCGGACCGCGGGCTGTTCGGTGTTGCGGACGAGCCGCCAGGTGATGTGGATGTCGGGGCGGGCGTGGGTGAGGGCGTTGCTGACCAGTTCGGCGACGACGACCTCGGTGCGGCAGGTGTACTCGTCGGTCAGGCCCCAGTCGTGCAGGAGCCGCCGGGTGAGCCGCCGGGCCCGGGCGGGGGCGTCGGCGGTGCAGGGCAGCGACCAGGTGAGGGAGCGGTCCGGTGGGCGCGTCATGGCAGTGGTCATGGGGAGGGCCTTTCGCGAGGAGCGCCGCCCGCCGCAGCGGGAGGCACGGACGACCCGGGATATTTGTTCAATCTTCAACATACTCGGTCGGCGGGGGTGGCGGCACTCGGGGGATGCGGTGTGCTCCACGTGGCATGTGCCTGGGAAGGTGCTTGCCGGGCCGGGCCGCCAGCGGGCCGGCCGGTGTCCGGCCCGCCGCTGCACCGAGCCGGTCCACCGGCCGTCCCGGCAGGACGGGTGGGCCTGCGAGACGGCGGGCCGGGCGGTCAGAAGCGGGGGAACCGGGTGGTGGGCGCGCTCTTCGTCATCGGCGTCACCGGGGCCATCGGCTCTGCTGCCCCGGCGCGGTCCAGGTCGGACAGGAGCCGTTCCGCGTCGGTGACCAGCGATCCGTAGATGTGCCAGGCTCCGGGTTCGCTCAGGGCGCCGCGTGCCACGAGTCCGGTCATGCGGTCATGCCAGCCCTGGGCCTGCTCGAGCGCGGTGCGCAGCCGTCTGCCGGCGTCGGTGTGCTCCGGATCGGCTGCCCGGTTCACTTCGGCGAAGTCCTGCACGGCCTGTCCGGCCAGTTCGAGCGTCCGGGCGTACTGGTCGGTGAACGACTGTCCCAGGCGGAGGTCGTCCCGGGGTGCGTCCACGGTGTCGACCAGGGTCCGGGCGATCCCGCGCACCTGCAGTGATATCCCGTGCAGGACGAGGAGCGCATGGCCGCCGGTTCCGGGCCGCCGGGGCCCGTGTACGGAGCAGCGGAGGTTCCAGCGCAGGCTGTCCTCGGCCAGCCGCACCTGGTCCTGCGCCTCGGCGATCTCCTCCTCGAGTTGACGCGCTCTCGACAGCCAGACCCGCGCGTGGCTGGTCCGCTGGTGCCTGCGCAGGCCGCGGCCCATGTCGCACAGCAGCAGGCTGGTGGCCCGGGCCAGCCGGCGCACCGCGGTCCGGGAGTCGGCCACATGCACGGGGGGCAGGATCAGGGCATGGACGGCCGTGCCCACGACGGCACCGGCCACGGTGGCCAGCGCCAGGAGGGCGAGGTCGCGCACCGGCATCGCCGCTGCGGCCGTCAGGGTGAGCAGCGCGGTGGAGGCGACCTGGAGATGGTCGTCGAAGGCGCGGCGCCCGCGGGCCGCCAGGATGATGGCCAGGACCGCCATGATGCTCCCGGCGGTGGGGCCCAGCCACCAGGCGGTGGCGATGGCCAGAGTCACCCCGGCCACCTGGATCGCCACCCGGCGCACGGCTTCGATCATCGAGTGGTGCACCGTCGAGGTGTTGACCACGAGCAGGGCCGTGGCGACGGCCAGGAACTGGGGCCGCCCCTGCCCCCACGGGGCGCTCGCCTGCCAGGCGAGCAGCGCGGCGGTCAGATTCTTGCCGCCGTGGGACAGGATGCGCCCGCCCTGGCGGGCGGCCACGGATCTGACCAGGCGCGCCAGCGCCGGCCACCCGGGAGGCGGGGTCGGCGACCTCCTCCCCGAATTGGTTGAATGTTGCACGAAATGCAGAATGTCATTTTCCGCCGGGTTTGACCAGCGGTGTCCCCGCGGTCCGGCGGAAGCCGGCCGCACCGGTCGCGGCCGGCCGGGCACGGCGCCGCGAGCGGCGCGTCGGCGGGTCGATGTGCTCGGGTGGCGGCCGCCGCCGCGTGCCGGCACCCCTGCCGGTGGGACGGACTGTGTTCCGCCTCCGATCGGTGGCGACTTCTTCGCGCCCGTCGATGCGATTGATTCCGGCCGCGCGAAGGTTGCGAGAGGCTGGATTATTTCCCTCCACAGGGGGCGGTATCGGTGAAATAGCCCACACAGCGGAAAGTTTATCCTTCAACCATCTCGGGGTAGTTTCGGCGGTACCCCACCACTTCGGGGCACCGTCCGACGCCTCACGGATCGGGGCGTCGGCATGGCATTCAAGGAGGAATGATCATGAGTCGCATCTTCGGAAGGCGGGTCGCCACCGCGGCCGCCTCGGTGGCAGTCGCGGCGGGCGCGGTGCTCGCCGCGGGCGGTACCGCCTCGGCATCGCCCCACCCCGACGCCCAGCGCGTCGCCGCCGTCTCCTACGCCACGGACAACGACCGGCATGACCGTGACCGGCACGACCGGGACCGTCACGACCGCAACCGCGACCGTGGCAAGGACCGGGACCGGCACGACCGCGACCGGCACGACCGCGACCGGCACGACCGGCACAACAACCGCGACCGGAACCGCGGCAACGACCGCGACTGGGACCGGAACTGGCACAACAACCGCGACCGTGACTGGAACCGCGACAACGACCGGGACCGGCACGACCGGGTTCGGCACGACCGGGACAACGACCGTGACCGCAACCGGCACGACCGGGTTCGGCACGACCGTGGCTGGGACCGGGACCGGCACGACCGCGACCGGCACGACCGTGGCTGGGACCGGGACCGCGGCAACGATCGCCGCTGACGGCGAGGGCCGGTGACCACCGGTCCGCTGATCAGCAGCGCGCACGCACCGTCCGCATTGGCTCATGTCCGACAACGACGTCGCGTATGAGCGGCCGCGGCCGAGACCGGCAGCAGGCGACCGGGCGGGGTGCGCCCAGACCACCAGGGGCGGGGTTCAGTGCGACTGCAGGCGCACCGATCCCCGCCCCGGGCATGTCGTCGCCCGATGCACGGGCGGCGGCCGGAACACGAACCCCCGCACCGGGACCGCCGACAGAACCGCCCGGAGAGAGCCTCCAGCGAGCGCCGTCCGGATCGAGAGACAAGAGAAAGTCCATGAAGAACTTCGTCGAGCAGGAGTGCGAGATGCGCCTGCTGGTCGCGCCGGGTTGCAGCATCGGCGTAGCGACCCGCCTGTCCTACGACCCGCGCGACCCCTACGCCGTCCACGTCGACTTCCACACCGGCTTGCACGCCCCGGTGACCTGGCTGTTCGCCCGCGAGCTGCTGGCCCAGGGCGCGTTCGGGCCCTGTGGGCAGGGCGACGTGCGGATCTGGCCCGTCGGCGCCGGGGCGCGCCGCATGCTGTGCATCGCGTTGGCCGCCCCGGACGGGCAGGTCTTGCTCCAGGCCCCGTCCGCCATGGTGGAGCGGTGGCTGCAGCGGACCTACCAACTGGTGCCCCCGGGCCACGAGACGAGGCTGATCGATGTGGAGCAAGGACTGCGCGGACTGCTCGGCGAAAGCGCCTGAGGGCCGCGATCACCGGGTGGACATCAAGACCGCCGGCGACCACCCGGCCGCGCCCCGGGCCCGCGACGAGGCCGCCGGGGGCGGAGGCGGGGCGCCTCGAGGCACAGACGCAGACGTTCCCGCCACGCGGCGCGCACTCGCTGAGCAGCGGGCCGCCGAGGCGCTCGCCGCAGCCGCGACCGCCCGGGAGAGGGCCGCGCGGAGGCCGCCGCGCAGACGGCGGAGGACTACGCCCCGCCGCGAGTGCAACACGCCGCGTCGCCCGGGTGCTCGTCGCCGCCCACCCGTGCCGGACCCCTGGCTCTGGCACCCGCGGCGCGCAGGCGGAAGGCGCGGTGGGCCCGTCGGTGGTTCGCGTCGGTAGTGGTGCGGAGCGCGAGCTTACGGTCGGGCTGTGCGTTCGGCTGCCTGGCCGGGGCCGGTGGGGCGGTTCGCCCGGACGATGCTCTCGATGAGGGTCTGCCAGCTGTCGGCGAGGGGGGCGAAGGTGCCGGCTGCCGACACGGGGCCGGGGTCGGTCGGGAACATGTACAGCAGCAGGGGTCCATCGAGGGCGGCGGTGAGTTGGAGGGCGAGGCTGTCCAGGTCGGGCACGTCCAGGCGGGCCTGCTTGAGGAGCATGCGGATGTGGAGCCGGGTCATGGCCCCCCCGCCCGCCGGGGTCGGCTGGTGGGGGTCGAGGGAGGCCCGTGCGATGTCGAAGTGGTCCACGAGGAAGGCGGTGCGGGCGCGGCCGTAGGCGATCAGGCGCTGCACCGGGTCCACGCCCGGCCCCAGCGGAGGGGGGCCGGACAGCACTTGTTCCTGGAAGCGGTGCTCGTCGTCGTCGAGGAGCGCCACGAAGATGCCAGCGCGGGTGCCGAAGCGGCGGAAGACGGTGCCTTTGCCCAGGCCGGCGCGTTCGGCCAGGCCGTCCATGGTCACCTTTCCCACTCCGAGCTCCGCGATCATGTCACGGGCCGTCTCCAGCAGGTGCTCGCGATTGCGCGCCGCGTCGGCGCGTTCACCGCGCGGCTTCCCGAAGGGCACGACAGGCAGATTCACAGGCTCAACCTACCTGCAGGAACACAAGCGGGGTAAAGTCCGCTTATGCTGGAGCGGGACATGGCACCGGCCGACGACCGGGCCGCGGTCCCCCGTCATGCCGCTTTCGCGGCCCTCTTTTCAGGAGCCACCCTCGTGAACCTGTTCCGCCTGGACGCCAGCATCCTCCCGGCCGCCTCCGCCAGCGCCGAGATCGCCGACCGCGCTGAGACCGAATGGACCGCCGCGCACCCCACCGGCACGGTGATCCGCCGCCACCTGGGCACCGACCCGCTGGCCGCCGACGCCTGGGGCCTGGCCACCACGGCCGGCTTCACCCCCGAGGCCGACCGGACCCCCGCCCAGAAGGGCGCGCTCGCCCTGGCCGCCACGCTGGTCGAGGAGCTCCAGAGCGCCGACGCCGTGATTTTGGCCGTGCCGTTCTACAACTTCGGCGTCTCCCAGCACTTCAAGGCCTGGGCCGACCTGGTGATCGCCGGCTCGGGCCCCGGTGCCCCGCTGCTGAAGGGCACGCCCACCGTGCTGATCACCACGGTGGGCGGCGGCTACGGTCCCGGCACCCCGCGGGAGGGCTGGGACCACTCCACCCCCTACCTGGAGCGTGTCGTCCGCGACGTCTGGCAGGCCGACCTCACCCTCATCAAGCGTGAACTCACTCTCGCCGCCTCCACCCCCGGCATGGAGAGCCTGAAGGGCCTTGCCGAGCAGCAGCACTCCGACGCCCTGGCCGCCGCCCGCGACGCCGGGCGGGCACTCGCCGGAAACTGACCTCCCTGGCGGTGACGGCCAGGCCCGCACCGCCGGCGCCGTCTGCCGGACATGGTGACGGTATCGGGTCAACCATGTCCGGCAGGCGCTCCCGTCCCGCCGTTTCCCCCTTCGCACTCGTGAGGACGTCCCGTGCGCACCCGTTCCATAACCACCAAGAACACGATCACCGCCGCCGTGGCCGCGGCCGTGGTCGACCTGGCCGTCTTCGCGATCGGCTCGGCCGCCGGAGCCGACTGGCTGACCAACGCCCCGTACCCGGTTACCTGGATCGTGGTCGTGATCTTCTCGGTGGTTCCGCTCGTGGCCGCCGCAGGGGTGGCGAACCTGATCGTCAGACGCCGGCCCGGCTTCCAGCGCCCCGCAGCATGGGCCGGACTGGCCTTCGCGGTGGTCACCATCGCCGGCTCGCTCCAGGCCCCGCAGATCCTCACCGGAGTCTCCCTCGGTCTGATGCACGTAGTCGTGGGGGCCGCGTGGTTCTTCGTGGCCTGGCCCGGTCGTACACGATCCTGACCCCGCCCCTTTCGGGGCGCTGTCACGTTGGCTGACAGGATGGGAGAATCCTCGGGCTGATCACGATGGAGGAGGCCGTCCGTGGAGGGCATGTCGCCGTCGTACCAGGGGCACCGGTATCCGATCGGGGTGATCTCGCACTGCGTGTGGCTGGACTTCCGCTTCCCGCTCGGTTTCCGTGAGGTCGAGGAGCTGATGCTGGAGCGCGGCGGATCGTCTCCTACGAGACGATCCGCCGCTGGTGCCTGAAGTTCGGTCAGCAGTACGCCAACTCGCTGCGCCGTCGGCAGCCCCAGCCCGGCGACAAGTGGCTCTACCTTCTTGAACGGGTTGGTCCTCCCGTTCGTAGGGTGAGGACACCCGGGGGAGCTGGGTGTGGCTGACAAGTGGCTGCCGTTCGTGGCTTCAGATGCTTGGCCGCTCGGCTCCCCACGACGACTCGGCCGCCGATGGGGAAGTGCGAACAAGTCGCTGTGTAGAGCAATGCCGGCGAGGTCGTCCGTGGTACGCCAGGAAAGAACGACCTGATGGAGCACGATGAGCCGGATATGGGCGGGGACCGACTGTGGCAAGACCCACCACCACTGCCTGGTCCTGGACAGCGAGGGCGACACGCTGCTGTCGCGTCGGGTGGCCAACGACGAGCCGGAACTGCTGAAGCTGATCGGTGACGTCCTGGACCTCGCCGACGGCGGCAAGACGACCTGGGCGCTGGACATGACCGGCGGCGAGCCCGGCCTGCTGATCGCCCTGCTGGTCAACCATGGCCAGGAGCTCGTCTACATCCCCGGCATCGCGGTCAACCGGGCCACCGACAGCTACCGCGGCCAGGGCAAGACGGACGCCCGGGACGCCCCCGTGATCGCCGACCAGGCCCGGATGCGCCGCGACCTCCAGCCGATCCGCCCCGGCGCCGAAGCCACGCTCGAGCTGCGGCTGCTGACCGACCACCGCGTCGATCTGGTCGCCGACCGCACCCGCACCACCAACCGGCTCAAGGCCCTGCTGAACAGCATGTTCCCGGCCCTGGAACGGGCCCTCGACCTGGGTAACGTCGGCCCGCTGGTGCTGCTGACCGGATACCAGACACCGGCAGCGTCCGCCGTGCGGGCAGCCGGCGGCTGACCGCTTGGCTACGCACCCGCAAGGTCTGCAACGCTGCTGCCCTGGCCGAGAAGGTGGTTGAGGCCGCCGAGCGCCGGCACACCGCCGTCGTGGGTGAGAAGGCCATCGCGAAGATGGTGCACACCCTCGCCAAGGAAGTGATGACCCTCAACGAGAAGATCACCGAGACCGACAAACTCATCGAGGGCCGGTTTCGCGAACACGAACTGGCCGACGTGATCCAGTCCATGCCCGGCATCGGCACGATCCTCGGTGCCGAGTTCCTCGTCGCCGTCGGCGGCAGCCTGGACGCCTTCCCCACGGCCGACCGGCTCGCGGCCTTCGCCGGCGTGGCCCCCGCCCCACGCGACTTTGGCCAGGTCAGCGGTAACGATCACCGACCGACGAGATACCACCGCCGCCTGCAGCGCGTCTTCTACATCTCCGCGCTGGTCAGTGTCCAGCGCGACCCCAACTCGCGGAAGTTTTACGACCGCAAGCGCGCCGAGGGGAAACGCCACGTCCAGGCCGTCCTCGCGCTCGCACGCCGTCGCGTCAACGTCCTGTGGGCCCTGATCCGTGACCGACGGTGCTACCAGATCACACCCTCAGTGACAGCAGTGGCTTGACATCAGCATTGGGAAGCACCTGGACGAGGTCTTCGTGAAGATCAACGGCGAGCTGAAGTACCTGTGGCGGGCCGTCGACCAGAACGGCACCGTCCTGGACATCCTCGTCCAGAAACGGCGCAACAAGGCCGCGGCCAGGCGCTTCTTCCGTCGGCTCCTCAAAGGAATCGGGGCCGTGCCGCGGGTGGTGGTCACGGACAAGCTCCGCTCCTACGGCGCGGCCCACCGCCAGGTCACGCCCTCCGTCGAGCACCGCTCGCACCAGGGGCTGAACAACCGGGCCGAGAACTCCCACCAGCCAACGAGGCAGCGCGAGCGCGCCAAGAAGGGCTTCCGCAGCGTCGGCGCAGCGCAGCGGTACCTGGCCGCCTTCAGCGGCATCTCACCCCACTTCCGGCCCCGCCGCCACCTGATGACAGCCTCCGACCACCGCGCCGAGATGACCGTCCGCTTCGCTGTCTGGGAGCAGGTCACCGGCGTCACCGGCCGGCCTGCCGCGGCCTGAGCCCAGGGCCGGCACCCGGCCCCACCACACCTCGACACACCGTCAGACACCCACACACCCAACAACGTGACAACGCCCTTCCGTGCGGTCCGGGGTGGCTTCCTCCTCGCTGCTCGCCCTCGCCGCTGACGGCGCATGCGCCTGAGGTGTGGCGTCGTCCAACGTGGTTGCGGATTCGCCGAGTTGCTTCCCGTGAGGTGGTGTGAGGTGAGCGGATCCTCGACTGCTGCCCGAGGGCCGGCTCGCAACAGTAGGGGTCGTAGAAATATTCCGGCGCAACGACTTTTCGCCAGGTGGTGCACCTCACCGCCAGAAATAGTTCACCATTCAACAAGTTGGGCTAGTGTCTTCAGTGCCTAGCGAGGCAAATACGCGCTAACTCGCCCATTCGCATCGTGGGGTGGGGAAAGGGAGGAAACCGTGGCAAGCAGGACTGTGCGCCGGGTCGCCGTTGCGGTCGCCTCGACCGCCGTCGCGGCAGCCGGCCTTCTCGCCGGCGGCGGCTCCGCCTCGGCGGCGGCGTACCCGAGCGGCAGCCACTCGGGCGTCGCGTCCGCCGTCCGAATCTCTGACCATCACAACGGATACCGGCCCCACCACAGCGGGGACCGACACAGCGCATTCGACGGCCGGGGCGGCGACGATCACGGCTACGGGAAGCGGGATCACGACGGAGGCCGCCACTGGATCCGGTACGACGACCGCGACGGTTACCAGGCGCGGATCGACGAAGGCCGTCGCCAGTGGGTCCTCGACCAGCTCCGCTGGGCCGCGGACCACGGATACGCCCACCAGGGCAGCCTGCAGCACCACGACCGTTCACACGGCTGAGGCCGCGGGCACCGAGGCCGCCACTGCCTGGGCTGCCGTACGCCGGTGGGCAAGTGACGCAGTCCGAGCCACCTCCCTGCGTATGCGGGCGGATGTCACAGGACGGCGGGGGCGGCATTCGGTGTCATGGCCGCTTAAGGGACAGCAGTGGCCATGACACCGAATGCCGCCCCCGCACCAAGCGAAGGTTCCGCAGCCACCGCTGCCACGGCCCGGGCGCCCGCAATTTCAGGAGACAGAGCATGAACCACGGCCGACAGCACCGCCGTTGCCGCTGCCCGCTCCGTGAGCACTGCCGCGCATGGCGACCACCTCGGGGACGGTCACCGTGCTCGCCGGACAGACCGCGTCTTCCGTTGACCACGCGGACCGCGTCGATGCCGGACCCGCCCAGTGATCCCACCGCCCGGGCCCGACACCATCCCGGCCCTCGAACGCACACAGAGCCACAGTCGATTCTGCCGCAGAGGCAGTCGCCGACATCGGCTCAGGAGCATCGCTCGTGGTGGGCGGATTCGGCCTGAGCGGGATCCCTAGTGTTCTCATCACCGCACTGCTGCACACCGGCGTCTCGCAGCTACGGATCGTCTCGGCGTGGACGACGGGGGACTCGGCATCCTGCTGGCCGCCGGCCAGATCTCCCGCGTGGCCGCGTCCTACGTGGGCGAGGACGGCGGCGCCGGCATCCCCGCCTTCTTCCCCCCGCTGGGCCGTGCCCGTCGCCCAACGCCCAACACGACACGTCGACGTCCACCGCATAGCCGGTGGAGTCGAGCATCGAGGAGAGGAACGTTCATGAAAGCCCGGAGGATCGGCGCGGCCACCGCAACAGCAGTGGCACTGGTGACGGCCCGCGATCTCTTCCAGAAGAAGCACGCACTGCTCCGGAACTTCCCGGTGATCGGGCACGCCCGGTACCTGCTGGAGACGATCGGGCCGGAGCTGCGGCAGTACATCGTGACCTCCAACGAGGCGGAGCGCCCGTTCAGCCGTAACCAGCGCACCTGGATCTATGCGTCGGCGAAGGAGGAGAACAACTACTTCGGGTTCGGCACCGAGGTCGACGTCGAGCACGTGCAGGGGCACGTATACCTGAAGCAGCGCACGTTCGCCGACACGCTGCCCGACGCGCAGGACCCGCAGGCCCCACTGCCCTCAGCCAAGGTGCTGGGCGGGCCGCGCGGGCGCGCCAAGGCGTTCCGGCCGGCGAGCGTGGTGAACATCTCGGCGATGAGCTTCGGCTCGCTCTCCGGCGCGGCGATCACGGCGCTCAACAAGGGAGCGGCGCTGGCGGGCACGATGCAGAATACGGGCGAGGGCGGCCTGTCGCCGTACCACCGCAACGGCGGCGACTTGGTGCTGCAGATCGGTACGGCGTACTTCGGCTGCCGCAACGAGGACGGCACCTTCAACCTCGACAAGCTCAAGGATGTGGTCGCCGGCGCCCCGGTCAAGGCGATAGAGATCAAGCTCTCCCAGGGCGCCAAGCCGGGGCTGGGCGGAATGCTGCCGGGCGCGAAGGTGACCCCGGAGATCGCCGAGATCCGCGGCATCCCGCCCGGTAAGGACGCCGCCTCCCCGTCGCGGCACACCGCGTTCAGCGACGTCGATTCCATGCTCGACTTCGTCGAGCTGCTCGCCACCGAGACCGGTCTGCCGGTCGGAGTCAAGAGCGCAGTGGGAGAGATGGACTTCTGGCAGGAGCTGGCCACGCTGATGGCGCGTGGTGACCGTGGTGTCGACTTCGTGACCATCGACGGCGGCGAGGGCGGCACCGGGGCGGCGCCGCTGATCTTCACCGACTCGGTGTCGCTGCCGTTCCGGATGGGCTTCTCCCGGGTCTATGGCACCTTCGCCGAGCTGGGGCTGACCGACGACCTGACCTTCATCGGCTCCGGCAAGCTCGGCCTGCCCGAGAACGCCGCGGTCGCCTTCGCCCTGGGTGCCGACATGATCAACGTGGGTCGTGAGGCGATGCTGTCGATCGGCTGCATCCAGGCGCAGAAGTGCCACACCGACAGGTGCCCCACCGGCGTCGCCACCCAGAACCCGTGGCTGGTCCGCGGCCTCGACCCGACCTCGAAGGCCACCCGGACCGCTGCCTACCTGCGCACCCTGCGCAAGGAGCTGATGAAGGTCTCGTCGGCCATCGGCGTCGCCCACCCGGCACTCATCACAGCCACCGACATCGAGATCATGAACGGCGACTATGACGCCCGCACCCTGGCCGGCGTCTACGGCTACAAGGACGGCTGGGGCAAGCTCGGCCCGCACCTCGCCGAGGAGATCACTGCGCTACTCGCCATGAAGCCGACCTCCGTCCAGAAGCCGACCGCCTGACACGCCGACAGCGACAGGCACCGCGCTCACCACCTCCCCTACCCCCCGAACAGCCCATGCCCAGGTGATCACAACATGACTGAAGAAGTGAGATTCAAGAGCATCGTCGGCCCCGAACTGGCCGGAGTAATTGACCTGCCAGACGGCGAGATCCGGGGCTGGGGAATCTTCGTCCACGGATTCACACTCGGCAAGAACTCGCCGGCCGCTTCGCGGGTCAGCAAGCAACTGGCCCGCGAGGGGATCGGAATGCTGCGCTACGACAACCTCGGGATCGGAGACTCCGACGGCGACTGGGGGGACGGTTCCTTCACCGTCAAGGTCCAGGACACCGTCCGTGCAGCAACTCTGATGGCGGAGCGCGGGACTCCGGCGGATCTGCTGGTGGGGCACTCGTGGGGAGGCGCCGCCGCCATCGCCGCGGCGGCCGAGGCGACCGGCGTCCGCGCGGTCGCCACGATCGGGGCGCCTGTCGACCCCAGCCACGTCGAGAGACAGTACGACGCGGTCATAGATCGCGTTCTCAGTGAAGGGTCGCACGAGTGGTTCGTCGGCGGGAGAACCCTGGTCCTCAAGCGTGCCTTCGTCGACGACGTCCACCATGCCAGCCTGCGCGCCGGGATACGCGAGTTGCGCCTACCACTACTCGTCCTGCATTCGCCTACCGACAACACCGTCGGCATCGCTAACGCCGGAAAGATCTTCTACGAGGCACGACACCCGCGAAGTTTCGTCGCGCTCGACGGAGCAGACCACCTCCTGACCGCCCGAGGACAAGCACAGCGAGCCGCCCACATCATCAGCGCCTGGGCCGACCAGTACATCCACGCGTCACGACCCGGAGTGGGAGTGTCATGAATCAGGGTATGGCCACGGGGCCATGTCGCCCGCGTACTCGGACAGTTGGTGAGGTCGGACCGGGGCGCCCTGCCGGCGTTGCCGTCGGTGGGTTTCCCCGGCCCGCCTCCCGAACCGACGTGCCCGCTCTCCCGGCATCCGGCTCTCCGCAAGCCCTCGCAGACGGCCGCTGCGATCGTGGTCCCATGGGGCCAGGGCCGCGGATATGGCCTGGTCAAGGCCGCTCTTGCGGACGGTTTCGACCAGCAGGACCGAACCGGCCTGGGAGACCACGGCCCGGCCGTCCCCCTGGACGCGGACATGGGGATAGGAGCCGGTAGGCTTCTTCACCTGGAAAGTGCCTCTGGATTCAGCGGGAACAAGGACCTAGACAATCCTCATTCTTGCTGGGCAGAGGCCCTTTCTATTTGTGTGACCGCCTGCCGGACAGCCCGCTTCATGAAAGCGCGAGGCTAAGCGGGCGCCGGGACATCCAGCTCGCCAGGAAGGCCCGGTGCTGTCGAAACTCGGGTTCTGGCACACATTCCGTGAAAGATCTTGCTGGCTCTCGCCAGCAGGAGGCGCGCGCGTTACGTGAGCTGCGAGGACCACGCGTCATTGGGGTCCGGGGAGGCCGGACTCCAGATCGCTCACGGAATGTGTGCCAGAACCGAAACTCGTGAACATCTCGCCTCAGCTCCGACAGCCCAGTGCCTCCCGAACCGGTGTAGAAACGCTGCTCCTTCTCGTGGGCAAAGCCATCGGGTGCGCTCATATCTCCTACTCGTGTTGCTCCGGGGTGCCAAGGTCTTCGGCGAGGATCTGTCGCACGCGGCCGAAGCTGATCCCCAACCGGTCGCCAATCTCCCGGTAGGTCATGTCGTCGTCCTCGTGCATCTGCTGAATGGCGCGCTGCCGCTTCCGTCGAATCGCGAGGGCGACTGTCTCGCCCAGCTCGCCGAACTCCTTCGCCCGTGCTTCCGGGGACTTGCTCTGGTCGTCCAGGGCGTCGATTGCGTCGAGCACGCGCTTCACCTCCTCCGCCTCATCGCCCAACGTCCATTCCTCTCCGAGCAGTTCGGGAGGCGGAACACCCATGCCGTCTTGTGTAGGGAAGCTACACGTGTGTAGTGTCCCTACACAAGGCAGGGGTTACCTCCCTGTCCGTGTCCACATAGAGCGGCGCCGGGCGAGTTGTGAGAGGCCGCCCGGCGCCGGTCGCCCACCTGATTCATCCAGGGAGCGAACGTGAGCAAGGTTATCCGTGCGTCCAGTGGGCGCGTAGACGATCCGGGCGGGCGTGTGCAGCTCAGTGCGCCCGTGCGGGACAAGGTGCTCGAGGTCGCCGAGCGGCTGCGGCGCCGGGTGCCCGAGGCGTTGCTGTCGCGGGAGCGTCTCGTTGCGGTCGTCCGTACGCAGGCGGCGGACGGAGGCGCGGCGCTGTGCGCTGTGGTCCTCGCCGCGTTGCCGGACGTCGAGCCAGGGGAGTCCGCGGGCGCGTACGGCGAGCGCGTGCTGATGAGCGCGATGGTGCACTGCGGCCGGCCGATGCGTCGTGAGGGCGGCCAGTACGTGTGTGACAAGTGCGGGGCCAGCAACGACCCGAACGTGGGCCTGCGCCCGGTGGGGGTGGCCCGATGAGCCCGCGTCGGATCAGCACGAAGACGCCGAACCGGGTTGCGTCGGAACCGGCGACGGTCAAGGCGTGCCGGGGTGACCTGCGTACGCCGCAGGAGCAGGCCGCCGCGGCGGACGAGGCGACCGGGCTGCGCGAGTCGGCGCGGTTCCACGCGAAGGCGTCGGCTGAGGCTCCGAGGGGGCGTCGCTGATGGGCGCCTTCGGCAGGATCCGTGACGCGCTCGGCGGCGGGCCGTCGTACACGCCGTCGCCGACGCCGCAGATGTCGTCGGGGGAGCGCGCCAAGGTCGAGAAGCGGCGGGCGCGCGAGGCCCAGCAGGCGGCCGACCGGCGGCGGCGTCACAGGGCGGCCGTCGTGCGGCACGGCGACGCCGCCGGTATCCCGTTCGACTCCGAGCAGAAGCGCCGGTTCGGCTGGCGCCGCTGAGAGGGGGCACCGCCATGCGCTGGCTGTGCCTGCTCGCCATGTTCTGGCCGCTGATTCTGGCGGCCTACCTGCTCGGCCGCTGACACACCGGCCGTGAACCCCATCCGATTCCGGCGCCCGGCCGGGCCCGCTCGAGGACCTCCGCCGACACGCAGGCCCGGCCCTCCCCTCAAGACCCTCACCCCGAAGGAGTACGAGTCCATGTGTGAGCCAACGCCACGCGACCTGAGTAGATGGCAGGTCGTCGTCCTCTCGGTCGCCGCCGTCCCCATGGTCGTGGCCGGTGTCCTCGGCGCTTGGAGCACCTACGGCAACATCGTGTCGGTCTTCCACCGGAGCACGGCCGCACTCGGCGTGGTCGGCTTCGGTGAGGGCGGCACCCTCGTGCTCGCCGTGGTCATGGTCGCGCTGACGATGCTCGGCCAGGCGACGCCACCCCTCGTCCGTGTCGGGGTGTGGGTCGTGCCCGCCGTCGCGTCCGCGACGGGCGCCTACGTTGCGCGCAACGGCTCCGAGGCGGTCGTCTTCGCGGTGACTCCGATCACGATGACGTTCGCCGCCGAGGGCCTCGCACTGATCGCCCGCCGTGTCGTCATCTACCGGACCGGTGTCGACGCCGATGCACAGCGTCGCGCTGAGCGTCGCGCGATGCGCGACGCCGCAACGTTGCACCGCATCAGCTGGCACGGCTCCCGGGCCCGGCACCAGAAGTCGGACCGGGCGAAGTGGTGGCACCACGCCGCAGTGTGGCGGCTGGAGCGTCGTATCCGGCCGACGAGCGCGACGGCCGCCGGCCAGCTCATCGCAGTGCACGACGACCGCGTTGTGCGAGGCGCCGCAGGGGTCCTCGACGCGATGTACGGCGACGTCCCCGCCCCGCCCGTCGAGTTGCCCGCACCGCCGCAGCAACACGACGCCATGCCCGCCCTGGAGGCGGCGCCCGTGCAGGAGCGTCCCGCGCTCGACGCACACTGCGACGACGCATTGCGCCTGTTCGAAGAGCCCCCTGCACCCGGGGAACTCCCGGCCGCAACGCCCGCCGCGAAGCAGCCCGTGGCGACCGCGCAGCAGACCATCACGCCCGAACTCGCAACCGCGGTCGACGACGCACTGAGGGTCGTCGCAGAGGACGACAACATGCGGCTGCTCACCGTCGCAGAGGTCGCCAAGCAGAAGGGCGTCACCCCGGGCACCGTCCGCTCCTGGGTGCACCGCAACAAGCTCAAGCCCGCACGCCGCGACGACGACGGCCGCCTGCACTTCCACCCCGCCGACGTCACAGAACTCGACTAGGAACCACCAGCCATGAACTCGCCCTGCATAGCCGACGACAACGGCCGCCCCTGCCCCCACGGCCCCGACGTCCTGCGCCCCGTCCCGCTGTGCAAGCGGCACCGGATCGAGGTCGCCCTCACCGTCGTCCGCGGCCTGCTGTGCGACGCCCTTGAAACGGCCCTGACCAGCAATGCGACGGGCGTTGCAACGCGCGGCAGCGTTGCAGGCACCCGCGGTGCAACGCCCGTCGCGCGACACCCCGCCAGCACGTCGCAGCCCAAGCGCGACGAGGCGGACGAGCAGGTCGACCGGCTCGTCCTGCTGCTCCGCTGCCAGGCGTCCCTGACGAAGGACGTCGTGGCGAAGCTCCTCGACGTCAGCCCCGCAACGGCCGGCCGCCGCCTGCGACGCGCACGCGCCCGCATCGAAGTAGAGAGGCAGAACCGATGACCGACCAGCACGCCCTCGACCAGGACGAGACGGCGGTCCGTGCGATGCTCCGCAAGCTCGGTGCCCGCCCCGCCGGCCACGCCGTCGACGGCGAGGAACAGCCTGCGCCCGCCGCCGTCGCAGTCCCGCCCCGCCCCGACTACGCCCCGGACGTCCCGGCGCCCGGACCGCCCGGTTCCAGCGCGCCGCGCGTGCCGGACTGGTGGGAGAAGGACAAGCCGCCGCTCGACGCCGAGCCCACCGCGGCGGCCCCGGCCGCCGAGGAGCCCGCCACCGGCGAGGACCCGGCCGACCAGCCGGAGAACGCCGAGCGGGACCAGGAACCCGCCGAGCAGCCCACCCGGCGCCCCCGCCCCCGCATGAGCAAAGTCGAGAAGCGGGCCCGCGCTGACGACCCCGACGACCTGGGCGAAGAGGATGGAGAGAACCCCGAAGACGACGACCAGGCAGTGGGGGAGAGGAAGCCGGGAAAGTGGGCCACGCAGCTGCGCCGCCCACACCGCGAGACCACCCGCCCGCCGTTCGCGACCGCCGTCCCGCTCTACCGCGACGTGGAGAAGCGGTCGCTCGCCGAGATGGTCCACGCGATCCCGGCACACAAGAAGTGGCTGCTGTACGCGGGCAGCGGCTTCGCGACCGGCTGGTACTTCGGCATCCCGCAGTTCGCCCGCGATGCAACGGCCAGCGTCGCGCAGCACAGCGGCCCGTTGCAGGACAACCCCGACATCTACTTCTGGGGCATTGCAGCAGTCGTTGCGATCAGCCTCGACCGCGCCACCCGCCGGTCCTGGTTCCTGATCGCCTGGGCCACCCGCGGCCTGACCGTCTGCATCGCCCTCGGCGCACTGCTGTACGGCAACGACCTCCCACGCTGACCACGCCACACGTAAAGGAAGCAGACCCGTGAAATCCGTGATCCCTGCGCTCGGGATCGTCTCCGTCGCCGTCGTCCTCACCGCTGTGCTCATCCTCGGCACGAAGGAGAAGCAGGAAGGCAAGGCGAAGCCACTCGGCTGGTGGTGGACGCTCATCCTGAGCATGCTCGCCGGATCCGCGTACACGGCCGCCGGCTGGCCGTTCAACATCGTGCCCCAGCTGATCATGGGGGACCTCGTCGGCCTGGCGACCGCCGCCCTGCCCGGCATCACGCTGCCGGGTCTCGTGCTGCTGCTCCTGGTGTTCCTGGCGTGGATAGGGCTCAGCCGCAGACAGGTCGCCGTCCTCGGCATCATCCTGATCCACATCATGGCGGGCGCGGACGGCGGGTTCGGCATCCTCGCCCGGAAGATCCACGACATCGCGATGCACTTCGCCTCATGACCACCGAGACCGAAGGGTCCGAGCCTGAGGCGGGGGAGAGGCCCGAAGCGGGGGAGAGGCCGGAGAAGCTGCGCACACTCGCGATGCCGGACCTCCGCCCCTACGCCGACCCCAAGGCAGTTGCCGGCCTCGCACGCCAAGGCGTCAAAGCCAGCAGCAAACCGGCAGCCAGCCTCGGCCGTCAAGCCCTCGCCGGGCTCGCCGCCGTCGCCCGGTACTTCTGGACCGGAACCCGAACCCTCCTCACCCTGCTCATCGGCTGGCTCACCGGCACCTACGGCACGAAGGGCTCCATCCCCGCCCGCCTCGGGGGAGTGGTCCTGGCGATCCTCGCCACCGGCCACACCATCGCCGAGCACCGCACCCCCGCGGTACTCGGCGTCCTGTGGCTGTGGTTCCAGGCGGCCGTCATGACCGGCCGTGGCCTGCTCGACCGGCTCCTCGGCAAGGCCAAGGCAGAGCCGCCGCAGCCCCCCGCGAAGACCGGCGAGAAGACCCCCCAGCCGGCCCCCGCCGACACCCCCGACCAGGCCCCCGCAGAGGCCCCGCTGACGGCCCTCATCCGGGAGCTGATCGGCGACGACAACGGGGTCCACCTGAGCGTCCTCCGCCCCGCCATGCGGGAGCGCCTCCCCGACCTGGCAGAGGCCGACGACAAGCAGCTCCGGAAGGTCCTCGTCGAGGCCGGCTACAACCCCTCCCGCACGTTCCGGGCGAGGGGGGTCGCCGGGCGCTCCGGTGTGCACCGCGATGAGCTGCCCCCGCTCCCCTCCCCCAGGGGACTCTCCGCCCCGGAGACTCTCCACCCGGATACCCGCGCTGACCTGCGAAAATCTCCGGAGGCGAAGAGTGCGGAGAGTCGTCCGGAGACCGCTCGGAAGGGGCGGCGCAAGCTCCCCGACGGGTGGACCGAAGAGGACGACGCGCGTGGCTACCGGTGGAAGAGAGACCCCAACGGCGGCCCGTCCGCGTGGGTGATGGAACGACGCGAAGACGTCGAATGACCGGCCGACGCAGGAACCGAACAGTCCGTACGAGTAGTGAAAGAGAGGGAACCATGGGCCAGCCAAGGGGCGCGTCCTTCATCATGAGCGGTGACGAGACGCGAGTGAGGAGGGCGCCCGTGGGCGGGCCGTACGCGTACCGCTGTCCGCTGTGCCGGACGACATCGGAGCCAGTCGAGACCCGGGCCGAGGCGAAAGACGAGGGCCAGGACCATCGCGACGAGTTCCACGGCGGCCACCACCCCGACGGCGAGGAGGTCATCCGGGTCGAGCCTGAACCGATGCGGTGGGTCGACGTGCCGCGCGGGCAGAAGATCGCAACGGTCGTCCTCGCCCTGGCCCTGCTGCTGGGCGTCTGGATCAAGACTGGCTGACGAAGGCACGAAGAAGGGCCGCACCGGACGGATCCGGTGCGGCCCTTCGCGCTGTCGGGGCTAGTCCTGCTTCTTGGCCTTGTTGGGCTGCCGGGGCTGGACGCCGTACTCCTGACCGATGGTGCGGAGCGTCGCCTCCGTCCACGGCACGCGCGGGTGCGCGGCGACGGCCGCGTAGGGGAGATCGGAGTCAGCCTTCAGGTCATCGGCCAGCGCCTTGCGGGCTTCGTGGCGCGTCTTCTCTTCCAGCTTGACGGCGTCCTCCCACGCCTTGATGGCGTCGCGGGCGGTCTCGCTGGGCTTGTACTCGGGCAGCGGCTGCTTGCCGAAATAGGGCTTGGGCATGGCTCCAGTCTTTCACGAGTCGGTTTGACCAAACCGGCTAAACGTCAGCGATGACGCCAATCCTTTACCATTTCTTTGTCTAACAAGGTAGTTAAAACTGGCTAGGGCAAATTGATTTGGAAAGGATGAAGGTAGCACCACACACCACTCCCAACAGGAAGGCACGCCCGTGAGCGACAGCACCGACCTCCGCCCCGGCGACCTCGTCGAAGGCGTCGCAGCCGGAAGCACCCACGGCACCGTCCTCCGGCGCCGCCTCGACCGCGAGCCCTGGTCCGGCGGCACCACCAGCGACGGCCGTGAACGCACGGTCGTCAGCGACGGCCGGGGCGTCGACATGCTCTACACCGACACGATCAAGATCATCGAGCGCGCTCAGTAACCCGACCCAACCGGCCGGCCGCCCCCCGGCGGGCGGCCGGCCTACTCCAGGAAGGAACGAACCAATCATGAGCAGCAGCTACGCCGAACGCCTCGCCCAGGGCACCCCGCAGGCCGCCGCCGCCTTCCAGCTCGGCCAGATCGTCGAAGCCGTCGACACCGCCCGCGCCGCCGCCGAGGCGGCCAAGCCGAAGGTGTGGCACTTCGCGAGCAGCGCCGACGCCTGCGCGGCCGTCGACCAGGACCACGTGGCCGACGGGGACGTCCTGGTCGTCGAGTCCGAGCGCGTCGTCGCGTTCGTCGCCGTCATCAACCCGGTCGCCGTCACCGAGCAGCACGGCGCCTTCCACGCGTACAGCAAGCTCGGCAAGCCGGCCCGCGACTACTGCGGAGGCAGCTACGCGGCCAGCGTCGAGCGGGCCGAGCAGGCCGCCCTCGAGCTGGGCTACACGCTCGCCGACCCGGCCGCCGCCCAGGCGGCCCGGATCGCCACGGGCGAGCCAGCCCCCATCGAGATCCCGCGACTGCTCATCGAGCCCGGCGACGTCCTGCACGCCTTCGGCGCCCGCCTGCGGGTCATCGACACCGGAACCCGCATCTCGGCCAGCGGCGAGAGCGAGTGGTGGGCGCTCATCGAGGGCGCCACCGAGGAGGACAGCCGACGCACCTACCGCGGCCAGTGGGGCATCACGGTGCCCGTCGCGACCGCCGCGTGGGACGTGGTGACCGTCGAGCGGGTCCTGCCGACCCCGACCGCCTGACCGGACAGACGACGAGAGAGGACAGAGAGAACCATGACGCAGAGCTTCGAGACCTTCAAGGGTGAGATCGAGCGCGCGTTGTCCGCGTGCGGGCTGGACCCGTACCGGGCGTGCGACGTGAACGCTGCCGCTGCCTTCCTGGATGACGACCAGGACACGAACGCGCCGGACGACTTCTGGACGGTGATCCGCCGCTACCGCACGCCGCAGCGGGAGGCCGTGATCGACCCCGACGACCTGGAGCTGGAGCTGACGGGAGGGTGCGGGCGCTGCGGGCTGGAAGCCGACATGATGTGCGCCGGCTGCGGGCGCTGCAACTGCGACCGGCACGACCAGTGCAAGCGGCCCGCCCGGCAGTAGACGAGAGAGCCGCAGGTCCCCTGACCTGCGGCTCTCTTTGCCTCTTATTTACCAAATCAGGTTATGAAAACTGGCTAGGGTAAGCCGATTCGGAAAGAATGAAAGTAGTTCAAATCACCACCACACGACAGGAGTGGGACATGTGCGGAGCGAAGGCCACCACCGAGCACAGAAGGTGCATCAGGTGCAGGAGGCGGCTGCGTAAGTCGTCGGTCGACGGCCTTGGCCCCAAGTGCCGAGCTCGCATCCGCCGAGCTGCGCGCGCCAACGTCGACCACCCGCAGTGGCAAATCGCCAAGGCCTCCGAGGCGCTCGAGCTCGGTGCCGTGTTCCCGCTCCGCCAGAACCGGGTCTTCCTCGTCGTCTCCGACGACGGCGAGGCGGTGTACCGCACCGCCGCCACCGGCCAGTGCAACTGCCCGGCGGGCCTGCGTTCCGTCCGTTGCTACCACTCGGTCGCCGCTCACCTGGTGGCTGCCGCGTGAACAGCCGAATGAATCCCCGATCCCAACGCGCCTGGAGTGACTTCCAGGAGCGGGTGCAGGAGCTCGGGGGAACCGTCCTCGAACCCTCGTGGCTCGGCACCGGCAAGCCGCACCGCGTGTTGTGCTCCAAGGGCCACGCATGCGCCCCCAGCCCGAACAGCCTGCAGAAGGGACAAGGGCTCTGCCAGGCCTGCGCCGGAAACAGTTCCGTTGCTGCGGAGGCTGCGTTCCGAGCGCGGCTCGCCGAGCTCGGCGCGACCCTCCTCGAACCGAAGTGGCTCGGCAGCGGTATGCCCCATCGGGTGCGGTGCGCCAAGGGCCACGAATGCGCCCCGCGGCCGAACGATGTCCAGCGCGGACGTGGGATTTGCCGGACCTGCGTGGGTCTTGATCCGAAGGCGGCCGAGGCTGCGTTCCGTGTGCGGCTCGCTGAACTTGGCGCGACGCTCCTCGAACCGCAGTGGCTCGGCAACCAGGAGCCGCACCGGGTCCGTTGCGCCCAGGGTCACGACTGCAAGCCGCGACCCAATCGCGTTCAGCAGGGGCAGGGCATCTGCCGGACCTGCACGGGTCTTGATCCAAAGGCGGCCGAGGCCGCCTTCCGGGCACGTCTGGCCGAGCAGGGCGCCACCCTTTTGGAGCCAGCGTGGCTCGGCAACCGGGAGCCGCACCGGGTCCGTTGCGCCCAGGGTCACGACTGCAAGCCGCGACCCAATCGCGTTCAGCAGGGGCAGGGCATCTGCCGGACCTGCGCTGGACGCGACTCGGAGGCGACCGAGGCGGCGTTCCGGGCGCGAGTCGCCGAACTCGGTGGAGTCGTCCTCGAACCGACGTGGCTTGGTGGGCGCGTGCCGCACCGGATCCGTTGCGCCCAGGGCCACGACGGCGCCCCGTGGCCGAACAGTGTCTTGCAGGGACAGGGGATCTGCCGGAAGTGCAAGGGCAAGGCGTGGGACGTCCTGTACGTCGTCCAGGACGAGGCGGGCGACGTGGTCAAGATCGGCGTCACGTCCGGCGATCCACGAGACCGGCTCCGCCGCCATCGGCGCAGTGACCTGGACCAGGTCGTGCGTCTGTTCACCGGACTACCGGAGGGCGTCGCGTACGAGCTGGAGCAAATGGTCCTCGCCGTCCTGCGCGACGCCGGCGAGGCCCCGGTGCGCGGCCGCGAGTACTTCCCCAGCCGGGTCCTCCCGCTGGTCCTGAACCTCATTGACCACCACCCCTCAACCCGACCGGCGTCCAACGCCTGATCACGAAGGAGAATCGCCCATGTCCGCATATCTCGCCACCGTCCGCCGCCTGAGGAGCCTCGCCACCGTCGTGCGCGGCCGGGCGTACCACCCGCAGCGCTACATGATCGAGACGCTCGCCGGGGCCATCGAGGACGCTGCGATCGCCATCCAGTCGTCCCCGGTCGACGAACCCGGCCAGCTCCCCCTCGCGGCGATCGGCAACCTGCGGGAGGCCACCGACCTGCTCACCCAGCACGACTTCATGATCCCGGCGGCGATCCTCGGCTACGCGACCGCGCCGATCGCCGGGGTCATGCCGAAGATGGAGCCGCTCCAGGCGGTCAGCGTGCAACTCGCCCGCCAGGACGCGGACCTACGCGCCCGCCGGATCGCCATCGTCGAGCACGGCCACCTGAACGCGCGCCACGAGGACGTGCTGAACGCGGCCCTCACCGGGCTGATCGTCCTCCACCGCAAGCACGACCGCCTGGCCGCCGCCGTCGCCGTCGACAACGACCGGCCCTGCAACCGCGGCAAGGCCCCCGCCGACCTCACCCACTGACCAGCCCCGACCAGAAACAGGAGTGCCCCCATGACCATCGAGTTCGCGACCCGCGTCGACCAGCTACCGGACTTCTTCGAGATGCCCTGCATCGCGTGCGAGGTCACCGGCGACACCGGCCAGGCCAGCAGCACCGTCTCCGCCACCAGCGGCCTCGGCCTCGGCTCGTGCAGCGACCACATCGAGGTGACCGCCCAGGTGCTGCGCCGGCTGCGGAGCTACGACCTGACCGGCCTGCGCGCCTCGTTCCTGACGGCCGGGATCATCCCCGAGCCGCAGCACGACCACGGCACCGGCGAGGGCGTCGTCTACGGCAGACTCCCCGGCTCCGGAGCCCGCGACCACTCCCACTCGGCCGCCGACGTGATGTTCGGCCGGATCCCCCTGCGCACCGCACGCCCCCGCCCCGCTCGTCCGGTTCCGCTCGACCGGATCCTGTACCGGGTGCGGCTGGTCTGGCCGGACGCTCAGTGGGTGCTGCGGGAGCCGGGCGTGAGGCCGTCGCTCACCTGGCGGGGTGGGCCGAGCGTCGAGGAGGTCGCCGAGGAGCTGCGGCGGCCGGACATCGACATGACGCGCACCGCCTGACAGCCCTCTGACCTGCGGGTTCCTTAGAAGATTCTTTACCTAAACGGCTTGTTAAAACTGGCTAGAGCAAGCCGTTTAGGAAAGAATGAAAGTAGTTCAAAGCGCACCAAATCACCCGGAAAGGGAGCCCGCCATGGACACCGCCACGATCTCCGCCGTCTTCACCAAGGCCGCCACCGCCACCGCCTGGACCCAGACGAACCTCGGCAAGGTCACCGAGGTCACCCACGAGGGCCAGACCTGGACGGTCCTCCTGCCCGGCATGGGCACCGACGAGGCCGGCGAGGCCACGCCGAGCAAGGCCCGGATCACCGGCCGGCTCGGCTACGGCGGCACCACCTTCGAGGACATCGAGGCCACCTGGGGCCAGACGATGGGCATCGTCGAGGCCGCCGTCTCCGCCACCCGCGTTCTCTGACCCCCGGGGCCCGGTGCCAGACGGCACCGGGCCCTCACCCCGGCCCGGCACCCGGCGCGGTGCCGGGCTTCCTTATGCGCACACGGAGGAAGCCATGGAACAGCTCGACCTCTTCGCCGACCTCGGCGAGCCCGAAGCCCCCAAGCCCGAGAAGACGATCACCCTGCCGAAGCCGACCGCCGGCCAGTGGGCATCTGCCGTGGCCAAGCCGCAGCCGCAGCAGGCGGAGCAGCCGGCCCTCATCGAACCCGAGGCCCCCCGCCAGTTCGGTCCGGAGCGCTTCAGCCTGAGCCCCGCCGACGGCGCCACCTTCGGGGAAGCGGTCTGCGCCGCCTGGCACGGGGCGCACGGCGGGAGCCGCATGGAGATCCCGCTCGGCATCGTGGCGACCCTCGCCCTGTGGCCGCAGAAGGGGTACCCGCGGACCCTCGCGAAGTTCTTCAAGGGCCTGGACGTCCACCAGCTGCTCGCGTGCGTCCGGGAGGTCGCCGCCTACTGGTGGATGCGCCGCCCCGACCTCATCGACACCGCATCGGTGCTGTTCCAGTGGGCGGAGGAGGACAACCACACAGCGAACGAGCTGCACGCGATCCGGGCCACGTTCCACGCTGCGCTGGACCACAACGCGCTCGACCACACCGGGCACGAGGACCCCGAGCCGAACAGCTGGATCGACCTCATGTCGTGGACGGTCACCGCCCTGCGGCACAACACGGCCCGGCAGGGCCTCGGCGAGTACCACACCCCGCCGGAGGTCTGCGACATGATGGCCGCGCAGATCATCGGCCGGGACCGCGAGGCGATCCACGAGGGCTACTCGCTCCTCGACCCGTGCGCCGGCACCGGCGGCATGTTCCGGTCCGCAGCCCAGCACCTGCGCAGCATGGGTCTGGACCCGGCCAAGTTCACCTGGTTCGCGCAGGAGATCGACCCGCTCGCCGCAGCCAGCTGCGCGGTCAACATGATCGTGTGGGGGATGGGGCCGAACGCCATGGTGGCCTGCGGTGACACGCTCGCCGAGGGCGACCTGTGGCCCCGGGCCGTCGAGCACCGCCGCGCCATGGTCGAACGCCGGGACGACGTCCAGGCTCAGATGGCCATCGCCTACGCGCTGGGCCGCGTTGAGCAGCTCGTAGGCGCGTCCTCTGAAGCGGCCTGACCTGCGGTTTCCTTGTCCGTTCTTTTACCAAAACGGCTTGTTAAAACTGGCTAGGGCAAGCCGTTTCGGAAAGAATGAAAGTAGTTCAAAGCACACCAACCAGCCACGGACAGAGGGAGAGCGCAGTGAAGTTCGCAGAGATCGCCGAGGAGATCGAGCTGATCATCGAGATTGGCAAGGCCGGCGACGCACTCGACCTGGCCCGGCGGCTGGTCGGTGAGCGGCTCACCACCTGGGCGATCGACGTCCGCCGAACCGTGGCGAACGGAGTGCTCGACCGGGACGCGCTCCGCGTGATCGGGGAGCGGGCCGCCAGGGCTGCGCGGCCGGTGCCGGTCGACTGGAGTCTGGTCGCCGAGCTGGAGGCCGTGGGTGCCGGCCTGCGCGCCGCCCTGGCGGCCGACGCCGCGATGCCGCGCGCCGAGCGCCGCGAGCGCAGCGCGCAGCGGTGGGCCGCGCAGCAGCGGTACGAGGAGCGCGTGCGCGACTACAACGAGAAGGTCGACCACGTGAACCGCGAGCGCGGCCGTGCCCGCAACCGGGCGCAGGCCGCTGCGGTGCGCGCGAAGACCTGCATGAAGTGCTTCCAGGTGCCCGCCGCCAGCGGCGAATGCGGCTGCTGACCTGCGGTTTTCTTAGAAGTTCTTTTACCTAATCAGCTTGTTAAAACTGGCTAGGGCAAGCCGATTAGGAAAGAATGAAAGTAGTTCAACCCCCCAACCACTCATGAAGGGAAGCGAAATGACCGCCACCGAGACCGCCACCGAGACCCCCGCCATCGAGACCGTCACCGAGGCCCCCGCGAAGAAGGCCCCGGTCGCGAAGAAGCCCGCGCGGAAGGCCCCGGCGGCCAAGGCGGCCCCCGCGAAGAAGGCGGCCCCCAAGCAGGCCGGCGACGAGAAGCGGACGCAGCTCCGCACGATCCCGACCAGCAAGATCGACCGCGACCCGGGCCAGCCCCGCGAGCACTTCGACGAGGCCGCGCTTCAGGAGCTGGCCAAGTCCATGGAGAAGCTGGGCCAGCTCCAGCCGATCAACGTCCGGTACAGCGAGGACACGAAGCGGTTCACGATCATCATGGGCGAGCGCCGCTGGCGGGCCGCCCAGATGGCCGGCCTCACCCAGATGAAGGCCGTCGTCATGCACGGCGTCAGCGAGGGCCGTGAGACGTTCGCGATGGCCGTCGCCGAGAACGTCGGCCGCGCGGACATGACCCCGGTCGAAGAAGCGAAGGCGTTCCACAAGCTGGTCGAGGCCGACTACACGGTCGACGAGGTTGCCGAGCTGGTCGGCAAGTCCGCCGCCTACGTCCAGTGGCGGATCGACCTGCTGAACCTCTGCCCGGAGGCCCGCGAGGCCCTGGTGAAGGGCCAGCTCCCGGTCGGCCTCTCCTGGTACGTCGGGAAGCTGTCGAACCAGAACCAGGTGCGGTTCCTCGCCCGCTGGGTGCGCGGCGACTTCAAGAGCGCCCGCGACGCCGAGAGCTTCGCGCAGGCCCTCCACACCGAGGAGAAGCGCCAGGAGGAACAGGGATCGTTCTTCGTCCTCTCCGACGAGGCGGCAGCCGCCCGCAAGGACAACGGGCAGGACGCCCTGCCGGGCTCCCTCGACGTCCCCGACGACGAGCGAGAGCGGATCCTCGCCGACCGCAGCAAGCTCGTCGGGAAGATCGACAAGCTGGGCCAGGCCGGAGAGATCCTGTCGCTCCTCGCGGCGACCGACCCCGAGGAACTGGCCCTGCTGCTCGCCGGCACGCCCGGCGGCATCGGCGGCCACCGCCTGCGCATCAAGCACCTCCAGGACATCGCGACCAAGGCGATGGCGAACCTCCGCAAGGCGGAGATGGTCGCCGAGGTCCGCGCCAACGGCCTGACCGTCAACCCGGACGCCGAGACCGCCGCCTGACCTCCCCACTCACCGGCGCCCCGTCCAGGCAGCGGGCGGGGCGCCCCCCTTCAACACCCCAGGAGACAGCAGTCATGAACCGCCCCGTCAGCTATCACAGCCAGCCCGTCCCGACCTTCACCCTGTACGACGTCGCGAAGGCCGCCCTGGAGCACTGCGGCGACCAGTGGCGGGCGGCGCCCGGCCCCTGGGCGACCACCGGCCACCTGTGGGCCTGGGACAACACCCCGTTCACGATCGGCGCCCTGCCGACCGGCGAGCTGTTCGTCCGCAACGACCAGCTCGGCGACGCCCTCCCGCTGACGGTCAAGCCGACCGACGACCTCGACACCATCGGACGGGCGGTCGCCGAGATCACCGGCCACCTCTACTGATCCAAGCCCCGTTCACGCGGCCCGAACCCATACCCCCCGAACGGGGCCCACGGGCGGCCCAAACGGCACCCAACAGGCCAACACAAGCCCCCCTAAGCCCCGTTCGGGCAGCCCGAACCCATATCCCTCGAAAGGACCGAGATGGAGATCCCAAGCGGCGTCTACGACGTCCTCACCGACCCCCGCACGGTCATAGCCGACGACCGGGTGCAGATCCCGTTCGAGCTCGACCGCGCCCGGTACGAGCAGGTCAACAAGATCCTGAAGGAGATCGGCGGCCGGTGGGACGGCCGGAAGACGGTGCGCGCCCACGTCTTCCCGTTCCCGGTGCAGGAGTTCATGCGGGCCTGCCTGGCGACCCGCGAGTTCCCCACCCGGTACGAGCAGGGCTGGTACCCGACCCCGACGCGGGTGGTCGACGAAATGCTCGCGCACGCGGGCATCCGCGAGGGCATGAGCGTCCTCGAGCCCTCGGCCGGCACCGGCTCGATCGTCGGGCCCGCCGTCGAGTGCGGCGGAGTCGTCGACTGCGTCGAGATCGACGAGCGGCGCGCCCGCGTCCTCCGCGAGCAGGGCACGGCCCGCCGCGTGGTGCACGCGGACTTCCTCGACCTCGACCCGCTCGACTGCCCCAACGGCTACCGCAGGGTGCTGATGAACCCGCCGTTCTCGGCGGCCGTGCAGCACGTGAAGCACGCGATGGGCTTCCTCCACGACGACGGCACGCTCATCGCGGTCCTGCCCGAGTCGGGGATGTGGCACAGCGACCGCGCGACCGTCGAGTTCCGCGAGCTGATCGCCCTCGCCGAGGGCACGTTCGCCCCGCTGCCCGACGAGTCGTTCGCACCGTCCGGGACGAGCGTGCGCACCGTGCTCCTCGTCGTCGACGCCGAAGCCGGCGGGCCACTGCCCACCCACGGCTGGCACCAGGCGCAGCCCCGGCAGCTCGACCTGTTCGCGCTCGCCTGACCTGCGTTTCTTTGCCTCCTTTTTGCTTACCCAGCTTGTTAAAACTGGTTAGGGTAAGCCAATTCAGAAAGAATGAAAGGAGCACACCAACCACCCACCAGAAAGGCCAAGGCCATGGAAAACCAGGACATCATCACGGCCATCAACAGCGGAGACCTCTTCATCCTCCGTCGTGAGGAAATGGCCACCCTCCTCCCCTGGCTCCGGGAAACCCTCACCAGCCAGGAGAGGAAGGACGAGAACTCGGAAATCTGCCAGGTCATGGCCAGGGTCATGGGGACCGCGAACCAGGTTTACGGCACCGAGTCGTTCAATCGAGACACCTGCATCTGTAAGGGCTAACGGCCCACAGCAGAGGGGGCCGCTCAGGCGGCCCCCTCCAACACCAACCCACATCCCGAAGGGACCCGAATGGATCTCGCTACCTGTACCTACCAGGAGTTCACGCCCGGCATGGGCGCTCCGATCCGCACCACCGCCGGGCACCCCCGCTTCCCGCTCGGTTACGAACTGGCCGGCCATGCCCGGCTGATCACCCCCACGCGGGAGCTGCTCGCGCAGAACCTGCCGCAGGACGCCTACGAGTTCAGCTACCGGCGCATCCTGAACGGGCACGGCATCAACCGGATCTACGCCGAGCTGGCCGGCCTGGCGGCCCGCAACGGCGGCGCCCGCCTGGTCCTGCTCTGCTTCGACCGCTTCGACAAGCTGAAGCCCGCAGACGCCTGGTGTCACCGCCGGATGCTGGCCACCTGGTGGTTGGAGCAGACCGGCGAGGAGGTCCCGGAACTCGGCTCCCTGCCGACGGTCCCGCCGCCCTCCCTCTTCTGACCCACACCCCCTCGTGACGGGCGGGACGCCCGGCGTCCCGCCCGTCACCCATGCCCGGAAGGAACGAACACCCCATGCGAAGCAACGAGAAGATGATTGAGACCCGCGTCTGCCTCGACGACGCGATCGGCCCGTACGAAGCGAAGCTGGACCCCACGAATCTGTGGAACGGCTGGCTCTCGCCCCACTTCACCCTCGACACCGTCCGGCAGCTGGCCGACCGGACGGTGGAGATGGCCGATGAGTACGGCTTCGACGCCATACCGACGGTGCACGTCATCGACGGCCGCGCCGACAGCCCGAGCAGCGTGCACGTCATCGAGGGCGGTACCGACCGGGAGGGCAACCTGCGGCGGACCGTCGTCCACGTCCGCTGGCCGCTGGCCAGCGAGGACCCGGAGAGGGCGGTGAGCTTCTTCACCGTCCGGCCCGGCGCCGAGGTGCAGACCGTTGAACCCGCCGGCGAGGGCGAGCCCCGCTCGGTCGTCTTCACCATGGACTGGCCGTGGTGGAACGAGACCGACGACGGCGGACAGGCCGGTGACGTCTACGAGCTCGACGACGAGGGCCGCTACGCGGTCGGCGCCTGGTCGTGGTGCTGGAACTACGCCGGATGGGGGTGTCCCTGCGGCCTGGACAACCACTGGCACGTGACCCAGTGCGAGATCTGCGGCATGGAACGCGAGAAGGCCGTCACGCTGATGGACGCGAGCAGCCAGGTCGGCCAAGTGCTGCGCAGACTCGTCCCCGAGGCGACGTCAGCCCTAGTCGACCTGACCGGCCTCCCCCTCATCCACCAGGTGTTCGCCGGCGACACCGAGATCGACATGGCCGACGACACCGGCCCGTTCGACACCGAGACGCTCGGCGCGGCCGACACGATCCTGCGCGAGGCCCTCGACGCCGCCGCCCCGGTCGACCTCGCCGCGGCCGGATGGGAGCACGTCCCCGACGAGCAGTCCGACCGCCTGTACCGGATCACCTTCCCGGCCGCCCGCACCCACTGACCTCCATCCCGACGAAACGAGGACGTCACATGACGAACCAGCCCCCCTCCCGACCCGCCTACCAACTCCCCGACAGCCACGCGCTCGGCGCGGCCGTCACCAAGGCCCTGGACGACGCCCGGCAGGCCAACGGGCAGCTCGGCCGGGTCATAGCCGTCGTCACCGCCGCGGCGGTGCGCGACGTCCTGACCGGCCACCAGCCCGACGCCCTGTTCGACGCGGCCCGCCTCGAGCTGGTCGAAGGAGAAGACGGCTCACTGTTCCCGACCGGCCGGTACTGGGCGCAGGCCGGCGAGGAGCGCACGTTCACCGAGGCCGTCGGCCTGACCGAGGCCGGGAACGCTGTGCACGACATGAGCGGGTGGACGGCCTGCCTGGACGACGCCACCCGGCACGCCTGGCGCCCGCTGTGCGAGGAGCTGCCCGACCACGACGGCAGGCCCGCCTACTCGCTCGACCTCGCCCGGGCGGCAGCCCTCACCATCGACGAGCCCGCCCCCGCCGAGGCAGCCGGCGGGAACGGGATGGTCGAGGTCCTGGTGTGCTCGAACGACCGCCAGCACTACCCGGCCCTGGTGGACCCCGTCGACCAGCACGACGGCTACGTGCGGCCCTGGTTCGACCTGGCGACCGTCCGCCGGATCGCGGCCGACACCCGGCGCGACGCCCGCCAGCACGGGCACGGCTCGATCGACACCGTGCACGTCCTGACCGGCAAGGTGAACCGCACCCGGCACAAGGTGGTGCTGGCCATCTGCTGGATGTGGCTCGGCGGCGACAAGCGCCAACAGGCGGTCGAGGTCCTCCACCCGAACGAGGACGGCCGGTACGCGGTCGGCGGGCACGACTGGTGCTGGTACGCCCTTGACGACGACCTGAACCCGCAGATTCCGTTCCAGCCGACACCCCGCTGACCTGACCCTATGAGGGCCGGGCCCCCTTCCCTGCTCAGCCCGGCGGTACCTACTGTCCGGGTATGTACGGGCTCGGGAAGGAGGCCCTCAATGTCTGTCTACGTCGGTATCGACGTGCACCGCAAGCGTTCGCAGATCGCCGTGGTCGAGGACGACGGTGCGGTGCAGGTCAACCGGAATGTGCCGAACGGGGTCAAGACGGTGCTGTCGGTGATCGGAGATCTGCCGATCGGTGCGCCGGTGG
>NZ_QFRK01000158.1 GCF_003143855.1 Streptomyces sp. NWU339 | reverse complement strand
CCGGGGCAGACCGCACCGCTCGGCCAGTCGGATCGTCGGGACCAGCCCGGCATGCGCGATCAGGTCCGGGTCGTCGAACGCGGCGAACAGCGTCGCCGGGCTGTGGGAGACTTTCACTTACGAGGTGCCTTGCTTCGTGGGATTGATGAGGGCGTAGGAACTCCCATCATCCCAGGTCAGCGGGCACCTCTTCTCATTTCGTCGTCCACAGACCGGCTATCGCGCGGTGGATCCAGGCTGAGGGCCTACAGCTTCTTCAGCTGGATGACATCTGGAGCACTCAGCAACAGGACGAAGACCATTACATCGACCATGAGGACGACCCCGACCGGCAGGCGTCGCTAATTGGTGTCGGGGAGGCGATGATCGAGGTACTCCACAGCATCGCTGGAAAGCGTGACTTCCTGACGCGCGAGTACCCGTCCTTGGCCTACGATGCGGTCTACCAAAATCTCCTTCAATACGGCATTGATGATGACGAGTTGTGGGACCGGATGAAGGCTTCCGCCAAGTACATCACCGACCACGCCGGAGAGGAGGCCGAGCGGATTCAGCAGCAAATGCAAGAACTGGGTCGTGGCGGAATGACCGCGGGTGATCTCAGTCAGCGAATGCGTGGAGCGGTCACTGTTCTGGTGGGAGCGCTCCTGGTCGTTGGCTCCATCGTCACGGCCGTACCTGCTCCCCCCGTCAGCGCGGGGTTTTTGGCGCTCGGCGTGACGATGGTTAACCTCGGCTGGCCAGACCTCGTCGCATAGCTGCCAGAGGTCCCACCCATCCGCCACGTGGGGAGCAGCGGGGCCCGGCGGCACCCGCACGAAGGTTGAGCTGGGGATTCCGGACTTTGCGCTGGACGGCACCGACCACGCCAGCCACAAGGAGTAGGAAAAATGATCCCCCGCTACATCATCTGGCGGAACAAACACGCCGCCGAACGGCTCAGAGGTAGTTGATGTTCGGCATTGAGGTTTCAGTGGTTTGGCGTTCCGCTTTCAGCGCGTCTGAGCCRGTGTTTTGCTGAGGTCACTGAAATGTGCGTGCTGTTTGGGTGCTGAAGGCTGCCGCCGAATCTTGGTGAAGGGTGGGTGATGGGCGTCACTGGTTTGTCAGTTGGGTGGCGTCATGGGGTGTCACTGGTCGCGGACGGTTGAGCTGCGGTTTTTGCGTGGTGCCTGTCGTTTGTGTGGTGATGGTTGATGGCGTTGTGCCGGGCCGGAGGGCGTGTCGTTCGTGTAGGCGGCGTGGTCGGTGTCGGGCTCCGTCGGTGCGTCGTCGCTGGTTGTGTCACCAGGGCTTGAACGACCGGGCGGAGAACTCTCACCAGCCGACGAGGCAGCGGGAACGCGCGATGCAGGGCTTCCGCTCCGTCGGCGGAGCCCCGCGGTTCCTGGTCGCGTTCAGCGGCATCTCACCCCACGTCCGGCCCCGTCGCCACCTGATGGCCGCCGCCCACTACCGCGCGGAGATGACCGTCCGCTTCGCCGTCTGGGATCAGATCACTGGTGCCACCGCCCTGCCCAGCGCGGCCTGAGCGCGGAGTCGGAACCCGGTCCCGCCACACCCGACGCACCGGCACACACTCAACAACGTGACAGCGCCTTCACAGGCCATGCGTCAGTCCCCGCCCTCGGTTCCTCCGGGGGCTTGGTGATGTGTACGGCCGTGCGAGTGGTCAACGGCGGGGTGACGTTATGCGTCGATCTTTTTTGCGTAGCGTCCCCTTCGGTGTCTGGCCCGATCCGGGGCAGAGTAGCGAAATGGAGAACACATGAGGAACGTCCAGAAGATCGCAGTGGTGGCCGCGGCCGCCTGCGGAATCCTCTTCGCCGGCGTCGGCGGGGCCAGCGCCGATGCCCGGGGCGAGGGGGACAACATCCCCGTGCTCAGCAACATCAACACGCTCAACTGGGACGATTCGCCCTTCTGTGGAATTCAGGTCAAGACCAAGGACAGCGAGCAGAAGACGTCCTGTCCGGTAGTGCACAACGAGGGCAGCTCTGACAGCCCCGTCTACATCGTCACCCGCTGAGAACTCACGCGGACAGGCGCGATGGGGCACCCCAGTGGCAGAACAGGCACAGGTTGGGTGACCACGGAGTCGCGACGCTCTGTGATCACCGGGCGTAGCCTCATCCGTCGTGCCTGGATTACCCACCGCTGGGACGATCGCCCCACCCGGCGACCATGACCCCATGCCCGTCCGCGCGGCCGTCCCCCGGCCCGCATCGCCGTTCCCGGCGCCCGGCGTCCCCGCGCCGGGCGCCGGAAACGGCGATGCGGGCCGAGGCAGTTGAGCACGGCGCCGCTGGTGGCCGCGTCGGGACTGGCGCGGCACGGGCTGCGGCACATTGCGCGGGTTCGGGTGGTGCGCGTCGGCGGGGCCGCCGCGCTCACCCGGCCGCTGAGGCGCCCGGAACGCGGGGAGGGAAGGGGCCGGCGGCCAGGGTGCGGCGTCCGGCCGGACGCCGGGGTGCGGGCGCCGGCTTTGTGGCGGCCGGGACGGCGGCGGAGAGGCGCTCGGCGGCGAGTTGGGCGCGTGGCGCCGGGGGCGGGCTGTCATCCGCGTGAGGCGGCTCGGTAGGGGCGGGCCCGGTGCCCAGCGGGCGGCGGTCGGTCATCGCCCGATTCTCCCCGCGCCGGGATCTTCTTCACCGCTCGGTCGGCTGCTCCGGCCCGGCCCAAGGCGTTGACTTCAGCTTCCAGTGCGGCGGCCAGCATCCTTCCTGCGCCCTCCCGGACGATCTCGTCGATCAGGGAGGAGCCATTGGTGGTGGTGCCGTCGTCGCTCACTATGCTGAGCGCGGACGTGCCTTCCCGGCCGGTGCGGCGAACACCGGTTTTGCTCGGTGGCCTATCGATCAATCACCCGGGAAGGTACGTCCTTCCCGGGGCGATCCACAGACATCCGAGCTTGGTAGGAAGTCAAGCCACGGGCACCACAGGTGCCGAGGGCCTGGCGGGAAACGCCTTGCCGGGATCGAACTTCTGCCCGGTCTGTAGGCAGTGGCGAAGGCACCCCTGTGGGTGGTTGCGGATTATCGCCGGGGCCGGCGCCCAGGGCGCGGCGCCCGGTGATTGGGCGTGCGGGCATCGGGTCGCCGGCGGATGGGGTGGTGGGCAGGCGTTCGGCGGCGAGCTGGGCGCGTGGCGCGGGCGGCAGCTCCGCTTCGGTGGCGGTGCGGGTCGGTCCGGTGCCCAGCGGGCGGCGGTCGGTCATGCCGGATTCTCGCCCGGCGCGCGTTGTTCTTCCTCACCGGGATCGCCGTGGGCGGCGGCGGGTTCCAGGGCGCGCGTGTCGTGTACGCCCCTCCACAGCACCCTGCGCTGCTGCGATCGCGGTAGGTGGTAAGGCGGCAGAGCCGGGGAGACAGCTGGGTTGTTGGTGAGGGTGCGGTGTCGGCGACGGCATTCCGGCCGTGATGGTGCGCAGGCGCAGGCCTTCCCTGTGCTTACAGAGCGTCGCAACTCCACGATCACGGAACCTGTGCCTGTC
>NZ_QFRK01000011.1 GCF_003143855.1 Streptomyces sp. NWU339 | reverse complement strand
CGAAGTCGGTGTACCCGTCGTCGAAGGTGAGCCCGACCAGGCGCCGGCCCTCGCCCCGGGCGCGGGCGGCGAGCAGGTCGGCCACGGACACGCCGCGCAGCCCGCGCCGGCGCAGCCAGGCCAGCTGCTCCTCGAGCCGTTCGGGCGTGACCGTGATGCGGTACGGATCGTCGGAGCAGTCACCCACCGAGTGGTACATCGCCACCCACGGGACGGGGCCCGGGGGCGCGGCGGGAAGTCTGCCGGTGCCGACGGAATCAACAGAGCCGGCCGAACCAGCGGAACCGGCGGAGCCAACGGAATCAACGGAAACGGTCATGAGTGAGCTTTCGGGTGATGGTGCGTACGGAGCGCACCGCGGATGCGGAGCCCTGGACGCCCAGGGCCAGGGAGAGCGCGACGAAGACGGCGGTCACGGTGAGACAGCCGGCCGCGAGGCCCGTCAGGGGGGAGTCGGCCCGGCTCGCGGCGAACGCCCCGGCGACGGTGGCGCCGGCCGAGGCGAGCACCGGCCGGCTCAACTCGGCCAGCACCTGACGGACACGGAGACGGACACCGCCGGCGCCGCCGCGCCGGGCCGTCCGCAGACCGGCCAGCATCAGGGCGGCCGTGACGGTGATGCCGACGGCGTTGGCGGCGGCGATCCCCGCCACCCCCCAGGGGCGCACGGCGACGGCGCCGATCAACGACGTCGCGGCGATGCCCACGCCCATCGCCGCGAGGGGGTACCAGCTGGGCCGGCCCGCCGAGAAGTACGAGCGGATCAGCGTGCCCACCAGGGTCTGCCCCAGCAGCCCGAGGGCGTACACCCGCATGACGTCGGAGGTCGCCGCGGTGTCGCTCGCGGTGAACGCGCCGCGCTGGAAGAGCAGTTCGATCATCTGCGGGGCACAGGCGATCACCGCGCACATGCCCAGCAGCACCACACAGGAGGACAGCACCAGATCCCGCTCCACGCGGTCGCGGGCCCGTTCGGTGTCACCGTCGGCGAGCGCCCGCGCCACCACGGGGAAGGTGACCGTGCACACCATCAGCGACAGGGTCATCGGGATCTGGGCGACCTTCTGCGCGTAGTTCAGGTGCGAGATGGCCCCGGCCGGCAGGGAGGAGGCGAGGAAGCGTTCGACCAGGACCTGCGACTGGCGGCACAGGGCGAACAGGAGGACGGCGGCGATCAGGGCGAGCCGCACCGGCCGTTCCTCGCCGCCGGCCTGCGTCCCGCCGACCGTCGGCGCGCGTGATGCCAGTTGCCGCCACAGCGACGGCAGTTGCACCGCCACCATCAGGCAGCCGCCCACCGCGACCCCGACCGCCGCGGCACGCACGCCCCACTCACCGCCGAGCAGGAACATCGCGGCGATGATGCCCGTGTTGTACGCGATGTAGATCGCCCCGGGCGCGAAGAACCGGCGGTGGGCCCGCAGGGCGGCGCTGCAGTACCCGGCGAGCCCGAAGGCCAGCAGGCTGATCGCGGTGAGCCGGGTGCAGTCGACGGCGAGCCGGGGGTCGGGCAGGCCGGGCGCCAGCACCTCGACCAGGAAGGGAGCCGTCCCGGCGACCAGCGCGGCGACCGCGGCGAAGGCGAGGCACAGACGCGGCAGGGTGGCGGCGACCAGCTCGCGGACCGGATCGCCCGGGACGCCCCGGGCGCGACGGGCCAACGCCATGCTGAACGCCGGGATCAGCGCGATCGCCAGCCCGTCCTCGATCAGCAGCGTGGCGGCCAGCTCGGGCACGGTCCACGCGACCAGGAAGGCGTCCGTGTCGCTCCCGGCACCGAACAGCCGCGCCAGCGACTGGTCGCGCACCAGGCCGAGCAGGGAGCCGCCGATGGACAGCGCCGCCGTGACGAGCGTGGCTCTGGCGAGGAACTTCCGGGAGGCCGAGGGCGACGACGGGTCGGTGCCGTCCCCGGCCGAAGGCGCGGCACGCGCCGCGGGGACGGTCGAGGCCCGGTCGGTTCCGCGTCCGGGAGTCTGTGAAGGAACCACTGTCATCGCGCCGTGGCCTCCTCGAGGCGCTCTTGCGGGCCACCCCTCGGCACGAGGCGTCCCCGCTCACCGTCGCCCAGCGCCCACCACGCGGCGAGCCCCAGGGCCAGGGCGGTCAGCACCGTCGAGGGGCCGCCGATGTCTCCGTACACGTAGTCGGTCAGCAGCCAGACCAGCAGCCCGCAGGCGACGAGCCCGCAGTCCGGTCCCGGTCCGCGACGACGGACGCGCAGCAGCCCGCGCAGCCCGAGCACGAGCAGCGCCAGCCAGCTTCCGGCGAGGGTGAGCAGCCCGATCAGGCCCTGCTCGCTCAGCACCAGCAGGTACATGCTGTGCGGCGAGAGCAGCGCCTGCTTGTGGTACTCCGATCCCGCGCCCGCGATGTCGCTGCCCGAGGACAGCGCCAGGGTGGCGTGCCCGTCGCGATGCTCGGGAAAGCCCTTCAGACCGACACCGGTCAGCGGGTGCTCGCGCCACATGTCGCCGGCGGACGCCCACAGGGCGTACCGGTCCACCACGGACTGGTCGGGGTCGTCGGCGACCTGCGTGATGCTGTCGATCCGCTCGGTCAGCTGCGTCGTGCCGACGCCGAACCCGCCCATCAGGACCACCCCCGCGGCGGCCACGGCCGCGGCCGCCTTCAGCGCGCGCCGCAGCCCGGCCAGCGCCAGCTGCACGGCGCACGCCAGGACGGTCGCGATCCAGGCACCCCGGCTGAAGGAGAGCGCGAGCGGCAGCAGCAGCGCGAGCGCGCAGCCGGTGGCCGCCGCCCGTTGCCGTACCGGCGCCCGGCCCAGCGCGATCCCCACCGCGCACACCAGACCGAGGGCGACGGCCGACGCCATGCCCATCACGTCCTGCGCCCCGAAGGTGCCGACCGCGCGGATCGGCTCACCCTGGTAGGAGGCGCCGGTCCCGGTGGCGTACTGGTGCACGCCGATGGCCCCCTGCCACAGCGCGAGCCCCACGAACGACCAGGCCAGCACCCGGAAGTCGGCCCGGCCGCGGAGCAGCGTCAGCACGGCCGCCGGGACGAGCACGAAGACCTGCAGATAGCGGCCGAAGCCGGTGAGCGAGGCCTCGGGCGAGGACGCCCCCATGGCGGACAGCGCGAGCCCCACCACCGGCAGGCCCAGCACCACCGCCGCGGCGGGCGACAGCGGGCGTCGCCGCTCGCGCAGCAGACGGATCACGCAGTACACCACCAGCAGCCCCGAGACCACGTCGGCGGGCCCCGCCCCTTCGTACGTCAGGGGCAGGGCCAGGAGCGCGAGCACCGCCACCAGGGGCAGGACCGGCGCGAACGCGGCGGCCTGGCGCGGCAGGGGTGCGAGAGCAAGGCTCACGTCGGTCAGCTCCCCGTCGGGCGTACCAGCGACGCCGCGGTGCGCAGCAGGATGCAGACGTCCTGCCACAGCGACCAGTCGTCGATGTAGGCGCAGTCGAACCGGGAGCGGTCCTCGATCGAGGTGTCGCCGCGCAGCCCGTGGACCTGGGCGAGGCCGGTGATCCCGGTCCGCATGCGGTGGCGGGCCGCGTAGCCCTGGTAGGTGTGCGAGAACTGCGCGACGAAGTAGGGGCGTTCGGGACGCGGTCCGACCAGGCTCATGTCGCCCCGGAGCACGTTCCACAGCTGGAGCAGCTCGTCGAGCGAGGTGCGCCGCAGCATCCGGCAGAACCGGCGCATCTCGTTCTCGTCGGCCACGCTCCACCGGGTCGCCGACTCGTGCTCGTCGGCGGGGCGGTAGGTGCGGAACTTCAGCAGGGTGAACGGCTTTCCGTTCCGGCCGATGCGCTCCTGCCGGAACACCACGCCCGGCCCGTCGCTGATCCGCAGGACCGCCGCGCACATCAGCAGCAGCGGGCCGATCAGCATCAGCAGCGTCCCCGACACGAGGATGTCGAGCAGCCGTTTGCCCACGCTGTCGCGGCGCACCGGAGACAGGTCCAGCCGTCGGCAGGCGAACCCGGCCAGCCGCTGTCGCGCCGTGTACGAGGGGGAGTCGGCGTCGAGCTCCCAGATCACGCAGCCCGACTCGGCCAGGGTGCGCAGCAGCGGCCCCTGTTCGGCGCGGACCGAGGGGTGAACGGCCAGCACGGCCCGCACCCCGTTCTGGATGACCGCACGCTCGACCTCCTCACCGGTCCGCAGCACCGGGACGCCCTCGGCGTCGTCGGGCTGCTCGGCGACGACCCCCACCGGCCGTACGCCGCACCGCGGGTGGCGCAGCACGGCGGCGGCCACGCGCTGCGCGGTCGCCGCCGGGCCGATGACGAGTGCGGCGCGCGGGTGGCGCAGCAGTGCGGCACGGCGCCGTCCGTGCACGGCCGCGCGCAGCGCACAGGCCGCCGCCGTCTGCACGGCGAGGCCGGTCAGCACGGTGCCGACGGACAGCGCGTGCTCCGGCCGGTACGCCGCCCACAGCGCGGCGGGTGCCAGCCAGGCCACGGCGATACGGCCGCACACGGCGGGCAGTTCGTCCAGCAGCCCCGGCACCGGCGGCCGGCCGTCGCGCGGGCGCAGCAGCAGCGACGCGGCGACCAGCATGAGGACCAGCGACGGGTGGCGCTGGGCGCCGGTGAGGGCCAGCGTGCCCAACAGGACGGCGGCACCGTCCGCGAGGAACAGCGGGACCGGGGAGGGGGGCCGGGCCGGGGGCCGCCTGGCGGGGGACCGCTCCCCGGCGGCGGGGCCGCGCGGCGGCACGACGGAGACGGTTGAGGGGCCGTGCTCCCCCAGCGGTACGCCGGGGGAGGGCACGGTACGTTCGGCAGTCACGAGCGGATGGGCTCCCTGTGCTTGGTGGGCTCGACGCGTTGTGTCGTCCGGTTCGCCCCGGCGCCACAGCCCGCGTCGAGCGGCTGTCCGGGTCCGGCGAGATGGGCCTCGCCGTGCTCGACGGCCCCGGACGGACGCGTCCTTTTCCTGGCGGGCCATGTGCCGAGCAGGTCGCGGTAGACGTCTGCGACCTGCTCGGCGGTGTGCCGTACGTCGTGGCGGGTCAGCACGTGCCGACGGCCCCGGTCGCCGAGGGACTCGCGCAGCGGCGGGTCGAGCAGCAGCTTGGACAGGGCCTCGGCCAGCGCCGCCGGGTTCTCCGGCGGGACCAGGCACCGGGCGGCGAAGGAGGAGGGCAGGCTCTCGCGGGCGCCGTCGACGTCGGTGACCACCACGGGGCGCCCGCAGGCCATCGCCTCCAGCGGGGCCAGGGCCATGCCCTCCCAGCGGGAGGGCAGGACGACGAGATCGGCGGCCTGGTACCAGGGCGAGGCGTCGGGCACGGCTCCCGCGAACAGCACGGACGGCGGGGCGGCTTCGCGCAGCCGGTCGTGGTCCGGGCCGTCGCCGACCAGGACCAGCCGGGCGTCCGGCACCCTGCGCACGACGGCGTCCCAGGCCCGCAGCAGGACGTCCTGCCCCTTCTGCCGGCACAGCCGCCCCACGCAGACCGCGAGCGGCGTCGCCGGGTGCAGTCCGACGAGCGGTGCGAGCCCGGCCCGTACGGTGTCGGCGCCGGCCGGGTGGAAGTGCTCGGGGTCGATGCCGTTGGGGACGACGGTCCACCGGCCGGCGATCCCGGCGTGCACCCCGGTCGCCCGTTCCGCCTCGCTCACACACACCACCCGCGCGGCCCAACGCGCACCCCAGCGCTCCCACCTGAGGGCGAGGGCACCGGTCCGTCCGCCCACCGCCTCGAACGACCAGGCGTGCGGCTGGAAGACCGTCGGGATCCGCCCGCGCACCGCGAGCCGCCCGGCGAGCCCGGCCTTCGCGCTGTGCGCGTGCACCAGATCGGGGCGCACCTCGTCGATGAGCCGCGCGAGGTGCCGCACCTCCCGCACGAGCGACGGACCCGGCGAGCGCGTCGCCCGCCAGTTCCGTACCTGCGCGCCGAGCACCCGCAGTTGGGTGGTGAGGGCGCTGTCGGGGCAGACCGCGGTGACGTCCAGGCCGTCCGCCAGCTGGGTGCGGACCAGGTCCGTCACGACGCGCGCGACCCCGCCCTCCACCGGCTGGGTGAGATGCAGTACCCGCGGCCGGCGGCCGGAGGGAGACAGCTCCATGTACACGGTTTCCTCACTGGCGAAGGCGTTCGGGACGGGGGACGGCGCGTTCACGGCCGCGCGTCGGCGGCGAGGAAGAACACGCCGGCCCACGCCGCGTTCCGTTCGGAGCTGAGCCGGAGGGTCGCCCGGTCACCTGCGTGCAGCAGGCCCCGGCCGAGAGTGAACACGTCGGAGTCGTAGCCGAGGGTGTTGGCGTGCGCCGGCACCCGTGCCGGGACAGCCCCTCCGGGCCCGCTGATGGTGGAGTTCAGGACGTCGTCGGCGGGGTTGGCGGCGTCGGCGAGGACGACGGTGGAGGCGGGCGCGCCGGTGGTCAGGGTGAGCGAGTCACCGGTGGTGCCGCGGTCGCCGTTGTACGCCACCATCCCCACCTCGCCCTCCACCCCCGCGGGGAGGTTCAGGCCGCTCAGACCGATCTCCGCCCCGGCGGTGGACGCCAGCGGTGTGAAGCCGTCCCAGAGCGAGAGGTGCCGCAGCGGTTCCGCCGGATTCTCGTACGCCACCACCAGCGTCCAGCCGCCCCACGCGCCGGCCGTCGACCGGCCGGAGGCCACGTTGACATCCGCCACGGTGTACAGACCCGGCCCGCTGTCCCGCACCAGCGAGGTCACGTCCGCCGAGGCCTGGAAGGCGTCCGCGCCGTCCGCCACCCGGTGTCCGACGACCGTGTCGGCGAGGAGCTCCTTGTACTCCCCGCCGGGTTCGGCGATCAGGACCCGTCCGTTGGCCTCCCACGGTTTCTGCTCGCCCACGAGCAGGTTGCCGCCCCAGTAGAGGCGTGCGTAGGTCACCCGGGAGCCCGAGGGCAGCCGGACCTCCGCGCGGGAGGAGTTGTAGGTGTTCGGGTCGCGGTCGACGTCGACGTAGAACATGTCGAAGTCGCCGTTCACCCCGAGCGCGCCCGCCTGCACGTCCGCGCACGCCGGGTGGCTCGCGCGGCAGGTGGCCGAGGAGTTGGCGGCGCGCACGATGCCGCCGTGCTGGAGTGCGCGGTACCGCTCCACGAACGCGAGGCTGCTCGCCTCCGGCGCGGGCGGCGCGGTCGGCGCGGCGGCTGAGGGTCCGCAGGGGGCCCACGCCGTGACCAGGGTGAGGACGCCCACCGTTGCATGACGAAGCAACTGGCCCAGGGAATGACGCATGACCGACGAAGCCTTTCGGGAAGGTGGCGGTGAACAGGTAGCGCGAAGAGCGCGGTGCGTCCGCCCAGGGGGTACGTCCGGAGGGTCGCAACTCTAGCTATCTAACGGACAAAATCCCTGAAACTCCTTTAAGTCGGACAAGTGTGTTGGAATCGTGAAGCCCCTTCTCAGCGGGCGACGCCCACGTGATGCCGGTCCGCCGCGGGGCCCGGGGTTCGAGCGCCCGACCTGTGGCCTCATCAGGCAGGACGGGGCAACGGGGGGAGAGGGGACCCCGAAGGGCCCATGCCCGGTTGCGGGACGCCGGGGGCGCTCTCACGGTGGGCTCAAGATCCGAGGTCCGTGGAAAGGAACTCCCATGCGCGCTCTGCCTGTACGGCGCATCGCATTCGGCGCACTGTGCGCCGTCCTCCTGGTCGGGGTCACCGGCCCCACCGCCCTGGCCGCCGACTCGGCCGGTGGGCGCAGCCAGGTGGCGTCGCCCGGCACGCCGCTCGTGCAGATCAGGAACTCCGACGTGCGCAGGGACGAACTCACCCCGGTCGTCGACCTGCTGACCGCCGTGACCCGGGCGGACGACGGCCGGCTGTCCGCGGCCGAGACGAGGACACTGGGCAAGGCCGCGAAGGACGCGCTGAAGGAGGCCGAGGCGAAGCAACAGGCCACCAGGGCCATGCCGTTCGCCTCGGCCCCCGCGCCGGGCGTACTGCTGCCCATGGCCGAGACCGACCCCATGGGCGACGCGCTGGACGCCCTGTGGGACGCGGTCGACCGCCTCCTGGACCTGTTCCTCCCCGGTGACGACGCGATCGGCGACGCAACCGAAGAGGAAGCCGCCGACGAGGAAACCACCGACGCGAACACCGGCGCGAACACCGACGTGGTCGACGACGAGACCACCGAAGAGATCGACGAGATCTTGGGCGAGAGCGCGGACGGGGCCGACGACGCAGTCGATGACGCAGCCGACCCGACGCTTTCGTGGCTCGACGACCTGTTGACCGAGATGGGGAAGCTCATCGACGAGCTGTCCGCCGGCGACCCGCAGGTGTCGGTCGTGACCACGCAGACGACGCCGTCCACCACGACGTCCTCCAGCGTGGCCTCGTCGAGCATCACGCTGTTGACGCCCTCGCCCTCGACCTCGCCTGCGGTCCCGGCCGCCACATCGCCTGTGGTCACGCTGCCCGCGACCACTCCACCGGCGCCGGCGGCGGTGCTGTCGGCTGATTGATCTCATATGAGGACTCGTCAATCCGTGGTCCCCCGGTTTCCGGTCCGGCCAGGGATCGTTAGGCACGGCGACAGAAACCCTCCGGCGACCCGCGTTGCCGAAGAAAGGAACACGATGAAGTCCCTGAAGGCTGCCGCCGTCCTTGCCGGGTCCTTGATCGCCGCCGCCATGGCCGCGCCTGCTTCCGCCCAGGAACTCGACCTGGCGTCCACCGGCCTCGACACCGGTCTGAACACGCGCACTGCGGTCCCCTTCGAACTGATGCCGCTGCACGACGCGTCGGACGGTGAGGAGCACGACACCTCGGTGTTCGGCACGGCGCACGAGGCCGCGGCCGTGGTGAACGAGGCCAAGCCGGTGCACGGCGACCTGGGGCTCCACGCCTGAGGCATGCCATACGAGAGTCGGCCCCCGGTGGAGACCGGGGGCCGACTCTCGTATGCCCACTCTCCCGAGTACGCGCGGGGGACGCGGGTTCTCGACGTTCATGCCGAGAGCCCCGGCACTCGGGGGTGCCGGGGCTCTCGGGTCACGACGACGGATGTCAGTAGCCGTATCCCTTGTGCTGCTTCTTGTGGCTGTTGTTCACGCAGGTGTTGCCGACGGCCGAGTTGAGGGCGCCGATCCCGTCGACGGTGTTTCCGCACACGTTGACCGGTACGTGGATCGGGGCCTGGACCACATTGCCGGACAGGACGCCGGGCGAGCCGACCGCCGCGCCCTGGGCGCCGGCGTCCGCCGTGGCGATACCGGCCCCGCCGAGCATCACGGCGCCCGTGCCGAGAGCGACGGTGGCCGCCTTCGCGATGCGAGACATCACGTTCTCCTTAACTGGTCTGGTGAGCGCGGCAGCATGACGCGCGGCCGCACACCCCGCTCAACGCGGCGATCTCACCCTGGTCACGGCGATCCTCCCGGGATCACCCGTTAGAAAAGGGACTTCACCGGACGAGTAGGGGTTTTCAGTCGCGGAAGCTGACTTTCCGGCGTCTCGGGCGCGCCCGGGCGGAGGGTGGCCGACGTCCGGTTCGGGCTGTCCGAGGTGTGCGGCTGGGCCGCAACCGACATCTTCGCGAGAAACTTACGCGTTTCGGCGTTTTGCCTACCCAAAGCCGCAAAACCTCGCTTAAGTTAACCACTGACGGTGACCAACCCGACACGGGTTGTGTCCACTCGAGAAACGGAGAGGTAATGCGCAAGTACCAGAAGGCTGCTGTCGTCATGGCCATGCTCGGCAGCGTCGGCTTCCTCGGCGCCGGTGTCAGCCACGCCGGTGGCGAGCCCGAGTTCGAGCTGAACAACAAGCAGAGCACGACCTGTGCCCAGGACAACTCGACCAAGGGCCTCGTCAACGTCGACGACGTCAACGTGGGCATCAGTGCCCTGCTGGGCTTCACCAAGCAGGAGGCCAACGACGCCAACTCCGTGGCCTGCGCCACCAGCTTCAACCTCGGCGGCAAGAAGCACTGATCACTGTCAAGTGATCTGGGTGGGTCCCGGGGTTCGGAGGCACGTGTTCGAGCCCCGGGCCTGCCCGGCCGGTGTGGCCGGTCCGATCGTTTGGAACGGCTTCGCCGCTCAGCGGCGGGTCGACCGTCAAGGAAACAGGTAGATGTTCAAGTCGAAGAAGATCGCAGCGGTGGCGGGAGTCCTGGGGGGCTTCGCCCTGATCGGTGCCGTCCAGGCCGTGGCTGCCGAGGACCCGGGCAACTGCGTCAAGGACGGCAAGGGCGCCGTTCGCTGTGAGCAGGTGAGGCAGTATCAGCCCCCGTCGGACGGGAGCGGAGAGGCCCGCTTCGTCAACGAGTCGACGATGACCTGCTCCGGCTCGACGGCCCGGCTCTCCTGCGTGAACAGCGTCGATCGGTGACGGGAAGTCCTGACGTCCTCACCGGCGATGCGCGATGAACCCCCTTTCAGAAAAAAGCGCGTTTCGGCGTTTCGCCTAACAACTGCCGCAAAACGTCGCCTAGATTTGCGACTGTCAGTGACTCGGTCAACACGGACCGTGTCCGGATGAATGGAGAGGTAATGCGCAAGTACCAGAAGGCTGCTGTCGTCATGGCCATGCTCGGCAGCGTCGGCTTCCTCGGCGCCGGTGTCAGCCACGCCGGTGGCGAGCCGGAGGTTCTGCTGAACAACAAGCAGACCACGACCTGCGCCCAGGACAACTCCACCGAGGGTCTCATCAACATCCAGGACGTCAACGTCGGAGTCTCCATCCTGGGCATCACCAAGCAGGAGGCCAACGACGCCAACTCCGTGGCCTGCGCCACCAGCTTCAACGTCGGCGGCAAGCACTGATCACTGTTAGGTGATCCGGGCAGGTCCCGGGGCTCGGACCAGGTGGTCGAGTCCCGGGCCTGCCCCGTTTGTTGGCCGGTGTGTCCGATCCAGGTGTCAGGAACGGCTTCGCCGCTCGGCGGCGGGTCGACCGTCAAGGAAACAGGTAGATGTTCAAGTCGAAGAAGATCGCAGCGGTGGCGGGAGTCCTGGGGGGCTTCGCCCTGATCGGTGCCGGTGCCGTCCAGGCCGTGGCTGCCGAGGACCCGGGCAACTGCGTCAAGGACAGCAACGGCACCGTTCGCTGCGCGCAGGTGACCAAGCACGAGGCCACGTCGGAGGAGTACGGAAAGATCCGCTTCGTCAACGACTCGAGGCAGACCTGCTCCGGCGGGCCCGGGGTTTCCTGCACGAGCAGCGTCACCCTCCCGGGCCGGAAGTCCTGACGTCCGTACCGCGAAGACGCTCGCACAGCGGAGAGTGGCCGGAACCCGATATCGGGTTCCGGCCACTCTCCGTATGTCCTTCATCGGCTCGGCGTCACGTCGACGAGTTCGGCGCCCGGTGACTCCACGGGGGTGCAGTACGGCAGGTCGTCGATGGGGAGGTCGGTGCAGAACCGGCCGATCAGCTCCGACGACTCCTCCCTGCGTTCGACGGTGACCAGGTGGTCCGCCTCCCTGACGGTCGTGAACCGCGCCGCGGGCATCGTCGCGGCGAGCTCGCGGCCCATCTCGGGGGTGCACAGGGTGTCGTACTCCCCCGTGAACACCAGGGTCGGCACGTCGGGGACGGGCAGGGGCTCGTAGCAGCCGTGCGTCATCAATCTCGTGTTGTGCTCGAGCGCCTTCTTGATCTCGTCCGGCGTCTGGTTCATGAACTGCCGCTGGAGGAGGCGTGTCACGGCCGCGTGCCTGCGGACCTTGCCGGCGCCCGGGTTCGACATGAACAACCGCACCAGTCCGCCGACGGCCGCATCGGTGTCGCCCCGTTCGAAGGCGTGCGACAGGCGCGGTACGACGTCGGTGTAGATCTCGGGGAGGCGCTTCGCCGCGCCGCAGAAGACGATGCGGCGGACGAACTCGGGATGCAGTTGCGCGAAGCGGAGGCCGACCACTTCGCCGAAGCAGCCGCCGAAGAGGTTCACTTGCGGCATCCCGGTCTCCACCAGCATGTGCTTGACCGCGGCGGCGAGGAAGTCGATGCCGTACCGGGAGGGCAGGAAGTCCGCGCTGCCGTATCCCGGAAGATCCACGGTGATCAGCGTGCAGAGCGGAGCCAGCCACTTCTCGTGTGCCTGCCAGGAGTACCGGTCCTGGGAGGAGCCGCCGAGCAGCAGCAGCGGCGCCGTTCGTGGGGCGCTCTGATGGACGATCCGGCACCCGTACGCGAAACCCTCGAAACTGAGGCTCCGCTCCTCCACCCGCTCCGACGGCTCCGACGGCTTCGAGGGTGGGGGAGTGGACCCGTGGCGCTGTGCGTTCAGTGGAATCTGGGCGGTGGGGGCAGTGCGCATGGACGGCTCCGGTACAGGGGAATGAGGGCGAACCAGTCCATGATTACCAGCAATCGCGCCTTTTCCCCGCAATCATTCGTTTATGGGCGATCCCGGCAATGGGGCATATTCAGCCCGAACGGCCCTGATAAGTTCCCCCGACTGCCCGGTCAGGTGGACGTGACGGGGCGGTAGCGCACGTTCACCGGGGCCGAGGGGGGCGTCGCCGTTCAGCAGTGCGAGCCGGACGGGAGCGCTGCCGGGGCGGCCGAGCAACCGGATCCCGTCACCCAGCAGTACCGGCGCGACGTGCAGGTTCACCTCGTCGACCACTCCGAGTTCCAGCAGTTGCCGGCCGATGGAGGGCGAGAAGACCTCGAGGTTCTTGCCGTCCGCGGCCTCCAGCCCGATCCGGACCGCCTCGGCGATGTCGCAGCTCAGGAACGTCACACCCGCGGCGGGCTGCGCGTCCTGCGGGTGGTGGGTGAGCACGAACACCGGTCCCCGTCACGCGCCCCCGTAGATCGCCCCGGTGTCCGGGTGGAAGTCCCAGCCGTCCCGGCCTCCCAGAGCGAAGCCAGAATGAAGCCAGAATGAAGCCAGAATGAAGAAGGACCAGCGTTTCCGCTGGTCAGAAGGTACTTGCGCCCCCGGCAGGACTCGAACCTGCGGCCAAGCGCTTAGAAGGCGCCTGCTCTATCCACTGAGCTACGGGGGCCCGGGTGTGGTGGCCACTGTCGTGGTGCCCGGGTGTGGCCGGTTCCTGACGTTGCCGGGGACAAGGATAGGGCTCCCGTGCCCTTGCCCCTGTCGCTTCGCCTCCGCGGCTCGATGTGGAGGTCCGGTGAAGCGGTCCCGATAATCGCAGGCGGGTACGAATCGTGCACCGCTTTCGGCCTCTCGCGCATCGGGTGTTGTGCACTCGTTATGCCTCGACCGCACCCGCGCCCCAGTCGTCCCTTCCATCCCTTGTGTCCGACCGGCGCGCAGACATGCTCATATGCTTCAGAATTCCCCTGAAATTGGGCATTCTTCGCATGTGGTGACCTTGGACGTACGGCCTCAGCTGCTCGACGCACTCTCCGCCCTGCGCGACCGTGTCGCCGCCGCACGCTTCCCGCTGCCCCTGGCGGGGGCCCCACGCGCGCGTGCCAACCGCGACGAACTGCTCGCGCAGCTCGATGACTATCTGGTGCCCCGCCTGAGAGAGCCCCAAGCGCCGTTGCTGGCCGTCGTCGGGGGATCCACCGGGGCCGGAAAGTCCACCCTGGTGAACTCTCTCGTCGGGCGGCGGGTCAGTGAGGCGGGGGTGCTGCGGCCGACGACACGCACACCGGTGCTTGTCTGCCATCCGGAGGACCACCACTGGTTCAGCGGGATGCGGGTGCTGCCCGACCTCACCCGCGTGTGGGTGCCCCAGCAGGAGGCCGAGGACCACCTGCTCCCCGGCGAGAACCCCGCACGCGTGCTGCGCATCGAGACCACCGACAGCCTCCCGCCCGGCCTCGCCCTGCTCGACGCCCCCGACATCGACTCCCTCGTCTCCGACAACCGCGTCCTCGCCGCCGAACTCATCTGCGCGGCGGACATCTGGGTCATGGTCACCACCGCCGCCCGCTACGCCGACGCCGTCCCCTGGCACATGCTGCGCGCCGCCAAGGAGTACGACGTCAGCCTCGTGACCGTCCTGGACCGGGTGCCCCACCAGGTCGTGTCCGAGGTGTCGCGGCAGTACGGCGCCCTGCTCACCAAGGCCGGACTCGGCCACGTACCGCGCTTCACCGTGCCGGAGCTGCCCGAGTCGGCCTGGGGCGGCGGGCTGCTGCCGGCCTCCGCGGTGGCGTCGCTGCGGACCTGGCTCGTCCACCAGACGCAGGACCCCGCCGCCCGCGAGCACGTCATGGCACGGACCGCCCAGGGCATCCTCGACTCCCTCGACTCCCGCATGCCGGAACTCGCCGGTGCCGCCGCCGCGCAGCACGCCGCCGCGCTGCGGCTCACCTCCGCCGTCGACGGGGCGTACGACAGCGAGCACTCGCGGCTGCGCGGCCGACTGCAGGCCGGGGCCGTGCTCGCCGGTGACGCGCTCAAGCGGTGGCGCGCCTTCCCGCTCGACTGCACTCCCGCTGAACTCCTCGACACCCTCGTGGAGAGCCTGGGAGCCCTGCTGCTGTGCGCCGTCACCGCCGCCGACGAGCGGGTCGACACCGCCTGGCGGCGCGAACCGGCCGCGAACGCCCCCGAGTTCACCGACCGTGACGGGGCGGTGGAGGGCGCCGAGCACCGGATCGGGCTGGCCGTACGGCGGTGGCGGCGCGAACTGGAGGAGTACGCCGAGGAAGAGGTACGCGAACTCGACCGTGCCGCAGCGCCGGACCCCGAGACGGTCGCCGCCCTGGCCGCCACCGCGTTGCTGAGCGGGCGCCGGGAGTGGGCCGCGGGGGAGAAGCTCGCCGAACGGATCGGCGCGCACGGGGCGTTGCGGCTGCGCGACCGGGGCGGGCGGATGCTTCTCCAGCACGTGAACCGGATCATGCACACCGAACGCGAGCGTCGGCTCGCGCCGCTCGACGCGCTCGAGGTGCACCCCGAGCCCCAGGCCGAACTCATCGCCGCGTTGTCCGTACTGCAGAAGGAGAGGTGACCGGTGACCGCCGTCACTGACCAGGACCACACCGAGCACCCCGAGCGTTTCGACCGCCCGGACGCAGAGGCCGGGTCCCCCGGGGCCCAGGAGGCGAAGGACGAGTACGGGGACGAGGGAGGCGACGGGTACGGGGACGACGAGCACGGGGGCGACAGGGGCGGGGGGCCCTCGGAGGGGCCGGCCTCGCAGGCCCCCTGGGACGACGGGCTGATCGCGCGGCGGGGGACCGGGACCGCCGGGACCGGGACCGCCGGGATCGAGCGGTCCACCGTGCTGGAGGCCCGGAAGCCCGCGCCGCAGACCGTGACCCCCCTGACGTACGACCCGCCGCTGCTCTCGCGGCTGGACGCGTTGCACGAGCTGGTGGGACTGTCCCGGGCCAGGCTCGACAACCGGACGCTGGCCGGGGCGAGCCGGGTCCTCGACGCGGCCGCCGCGCGACGACGGCTCTCCGGGCAGCACACCGTGGTCGCCATCGCGGGCGCGACGGGCAGTGGCAAGTCGCAGCTGTTCAACGCGCTGGCCGGGGTCGCCATCTCGGAGACCGGCGTACGGCGGCCGACCACCGCCGCGCCCGTCGCGTGCAGTTGGAGCGACGGCGCCGCGAGCCTCATCGAACGGCTCGGCATCCCGCCCCGGTTGCGCCGCCGCCCGCTGCAGGCGATGGCGGACGCGGACGACCAGCTGCGCGGACTCGTCCTCGTCGACCTGCCGGACCACGACTCGGCGGCCGTGCAGCACCGCGAACAGGTGGACCGGGTGCTGGCCATGGTCGACGCGGTCATCTGGGTCGTCGACCCCGAGAAGTACGCCGACGCGATGCTGCACGAGCGCTATCTGCGGCCCATGTCCGCCCACGCGGAGGTCATGTTCGTCGTCCTCAACCAGATCGACCGGCTCCCCGGGGAGGCCGCCGAGCAGGTCCTGGACGATCTGCGGCGGCTGCTCGACGAGGACGGCATCGCCCTGGGCGAGTACGGGGAACCCGGCACGACGGTGCTCGCGCTGTCCGCGCTCACCGGCGAGGGGGTCGACGAGCTGCGGGAGGCGCTCGGCCGGTTCGTGGCCGAACGCGGAGCCGCGGGCCGCCGTATCGGCGCGGACGTCGACGTCGCCGCCGCCCGGCTGTGGCCCGTCTACGCCAACCGCCGGCGGGCCGGGCTGAGCGAGGAGGCGCGGGAGGAGTTCTCGGACCGGCTCGCGGACGCCGTGGGCGCCGGCGCGGCGGGCGAGGCGGCCGAACGCGCGTGGCTGCGCAACGCCAACCGCGCGTGCGGCACCCCGTGGCTGCGGCTGTGGCGCTGGTGCCAGGGCCGGGGAGGGCCGCCCACCGGGAAGTTCCCGCAGCGGACGCAGCCCGATCAGGAGGTCACGGCCCGGCAGCGGGTGGAACAGGCGGTGCGCACGGTGTCCGACCGTGCCTCGGACGGCCTGCCCGCGCCCTGGGCGCAGGCGGTGCGCGAGGCCGCCGTACGGGGCTCCCAGGGGCTGCCCGAGACGCTGGACGCCCTCGCCGTGCGCGCGAGCCTGCCGCCGGGGCGGCCGCCGCGGCCCGGGTGGTGGCCGGTGGCCGTGCTCGCCCAGGCGTCCATGACGATCCTCCAGTTCGTCGGCGGGCTGTGGCTGCTGGGCCAGATCATCGGATTCATGTCGCCGAACCTGGGGGTACCGGTGCTGCTGATGGTGAGCGGCATCGTCGGCGGGCCGCTCATCGAGTGGAGCTGCCGGATGGCCGCCCGCGGTCCGGCCCGGCGGCACGGGCAGGAGGCGGAGAGACGGTTGCGGGAGGCGGCCGCGGGGTGCGGACGGGCCCGCGTCCTGGACCCGGTGGCGGCGGAGCTGCTGCGGTACCGGGAGGTACGGGAGCAGTACGGGCGGGTGGTGGGGGCGGGTGCCGGGGTGAACTGAGGCCTCCGGCATCGCGACTCGTACGGGTGGCGGAGTTGTCCACAGTGCGGTGGTGGTCCACAGGCCTCAGCGGGACCGGCCCGAAGGAGGCAGTCTGACTCGCATCCGTACGGGGCGGGCCCGTACGCGTATCCGCCCGGCGCCGGTGCCGGCGTCAGGACGGGGGAGGCAGGCACGATGAACGAGACGACGATCTGCGCGGTGGGCAACGTGGCGACGCGGCCGGTGTACCGGGAGACGGCGTCCGGACCGGTGGCGAGGTTCCGGCTGGCGGTCACCTCGCGGTACTGGAGCCGGGAGAAGAGCGCGTGGGCGGACGGCCACACCAACTTCTTCACGGTGTGGGCCAACCGGCAGCTCGCCACCAACACCATGGCCTCGCTGTCGGTGGGCGAACCCGTGCTGGTGCGGGGGCGGCTGAAGGTCCGCACGGAGACCCGCGAGGGGCAGCAGGGCCGCACCTCGGCGGACATCGAGGCGGTGGCGATCGGCCATGACCTGGCCCGGGGCACGTCGGCGTTCCGGCGCTCGGGCCGGCCGGAGCAGCAGGCATCCCCGGACCGGCCGGAGCCCGCCTGGGAGACCGGAGCGGGCGACACGGCCGCCTCCGGTGGGGGAGCCGAGACGGCCGAAGCCGCGGGTGCGGTCGCCGGGTCCGGGACCGTCGCCGCCCAACGAACACCGGAACCGGCCATGGTGACGTGATGTCACCGGTCGGGCCCCGGCGACGCGGCTGACCGAAGTGCGGCTTATCGACGGTTGGATGAGGAACGGTCCCGGGTGGATTTGTCGACAAGCCCTGTTCGTGCCCGCGTCGGCGATAACGATTGCGAGTCGGATCATGCCTCCGAGCTGATCATCGACAGGCGTGCTCCGAGGCGTACTTAGGATGCCGGGCATGGCTCCCGGGGCTCTCGGGGCCGGTGATTCTGCTGGTGGGGCCCGTCCCCCCACGTCTAACGGGTCCCGCTCGGAGGGGAAATCGGTGTTTGCGGCGTTCTCTGAGTTGTCTGCGTGCTCTGTGTTCTCTGCGTGCTCTGTGTCGTCCGTGCTTCGGCGTGCGACGGTGACCCGTCTCGCCGCCGGGACGCTGGTGTCCGGACTCGTCGCCGCCGGTGTGCTGGCCGGCGCCGGGACGGCTGCCGCCACTCCTGGCGCTCCCGGCGTGGCGCGCGGTGAGGGCGGGGCGGCCGCGACGGTGGAGGGCCTGAAGACGTACGGCGAGGCCGTGATCCACGGCGCCGTCGGGGACCAGCGGGTGTCGGCGGGACTGTTCGAGATGTCCGTCGAGGGCGGCGGCATGCTGCAGACCTACTGCGTCGACATCCACACCCCCACGCAGACGGACGCGAAGTACTACGAGACCGCGTGGAACGGCACCTCGCTGGGCGCCAACGAGGACGCCGGCCGGATCCGCTGGATCCTGCGCAACTCCTACCCCCAGGTGAACGACCTCGCGGCGCTCGCCGACCGGGCGGGCGTCCGGGGCCAGCTCACCGAGCAGGACGCGGCGGCCGGTACGCAGGTGGCGATCTGGCGCTACTCCGACGACGTGGACGTGGAGGCCGTGGACCCCCAGGCGGAGCAGCTCGCGGACTACCTGGAGAAGAGCGCCCGGAACCAGCCGGAGCCGAGGGCGTCGCTGACCCTGGAGCCGCCGGCCGTCTCCGGCCGTCCGGGTGAGCTGCTCGGCCCGGTGACGGTGCGCACGGACGCGGACAGCGTGACGGTGTCACCGCCGGCGGACGCCGCCACGAGCGGGGTGCGGATCGTCGACCGGGACGGTGAGCCCGTCACCACGGCGACGGACGGCGGCAAGGTGTTCTTCGAGATACCCGAGGACGCGCCGGCGGACACGGTCGAGCTGACCGCGCAGGCATCGACCACCGTGCCGGTCGGCCGGGCCTTCGCCTCCGACAGCCGCAGCCAGACCCAGATCCTGGCCGGCTCCAGCACCTCGACGGTCTCCGCGACGGCGAGCGCGACCTGGGCGGAGCGGGGCGCGATACCGGCGGTGTCCGCCCGGACGAACTGCGCCGAGGGCGGCGTCGACGTCACCGCTGTCAACCAGGACGACGAGCCCTTCACCTTCGAGCTCGCGGAGCGCGAGTACACCGTCGAGCCGGGCGAGTCCCGCACGGTGACGGTCCCGCTGGCCGAGGACCGGGCGTACGACTTCACGGTCCGGGGCTCGGACGGCTTCGAGAAGCGGTTCACCGGCATGCTCGACTGCCGGACCCGGGCCGCCGAGACCGGCGTGGACGTCCAGACCCTCAGCGGGCCCACCCCCACCCCCGTGGGCGGCACGGCCACCGACGTCAACCTCGCCGAGACCGGCGCCTCGGGCATCACCCCCTGGATCGTCGGCACCGCCATCACCCTGGTCGTCCTCGGCGGCGCGGCCCTGGTCATCACCCGCCAGCGCGAGACGGCCCGGGAGAGCTGAACCGGCACGGGCGGTGTCCGTCCACAGTCGGACCGGAGACGGCACCCACTTCGAAGGCCGGGGCGCGGCCGTGAACGACGAATCGGTCACGCCCCGACGAACGGCACCGCGAGCGCTGCTCCGTCCCGGTGAGCTCCGGGGCAGGAGCAGCCCGGTCAACACACCTGGACGGTGCCGACGGCTCACAGCCGTCCCCCGCGTCAGGTGAACGGTGAGCGGTGGGCTCAGGTGGAGTTCTCGTCGAGCGTCAACATGATGTGCTCATGCTCTCCGTACCAAACCGTCCCGGTACGCCGGAAGCCGTGTTTCTCCAGCAGTCGCACCGAGCCGGTGTTCCCGACGAAGGGGTCGGCGTGCAGGGGGCGGGCCTTCTCCCGTTCCAGGAACAGCGCCAGTGCCCGCGTACCGATGCCCCGCCCCCAGTACCGCCTGCCGAGCCAGTATCCGATGAAGCGCCGTCCCTCGCCCCACCACGCCACCACGTTGCCCGCCAGTTCCCCGTCGACGGTGACGGCCTGCACGAAGACGGTGGGGTCCCCGAGGACCTTCGTCGTCCAGTGGGTCATGAAGGCTTCCCGTTCCCGGGGCGGGAAATTCGACCGCTGGACGGCCTCGGGATCGTGCTCCTGCGCGAAGAACTCCTCCAGACCGGCCTGTCCGACGTCTCGTAAACGCACCTGATCGCCCATGCCGAGGGAGTCTGCCACCAGCCACTGACACTCCCGGGAGGAGGAAGCCGGCCGGCTGACGCCGACGACGCCGGACGGCAGTACACGGCAGCGCCCCTGAGCGACCGTCGGACCAGCCGATGTCGATCGGTACGGCGACCGCTGGTCGCGGCCGCCGACGATCAGTCGTGGCTGTGGTGAAGGGGCGCCCTCGGGTTCACCAGGAGTGAGAGCGCGTTCGGCCACGGCCGAGAAGTCTCCGGATCAGCAGGAACGCGGCCACAGCGATCAGGGCCATCCCCATGAGGGTCAAGGCAGCCCCGAGGACGATCAGAAATGTTCCGACAAGGATCAGAAGTACCCCCATCAGGACCAGGAGTGCCCCGATGATGAGGAGAAAGATCGCGAGGACGGTCACAGTTGCCTCCTGTCCTCCCTCCCGCTCTGACCCCTTCCCCGCTCCCGCGCAAACACTCTGCTCCACGATCAGCGACGGCTCGCCGCGGCCGGGAGGCCGGCCCGCGGTCCGCTGGTTTCCCTCAGGACCGGCGTCGGGCCGTCCGCGGGCCGTGCGAGGTTGCCCGGGGCCGACCGACGGCGACCGACAGTGACGGTCGAGCCGCGGTCGCCAGTGGCGAAACCGCAGGTCAGCGCCCCCCGGCCAGATGGGTTTCCCCTGGGGGTGGCGGTCGGGCAAGATGGGGTGTATCTGCCCACTGCCAGATTTCAAGCTGCCGGACGGTTTCTCTTGGCTGAGTTCATTTACACCATGCGCAAGGCGCGCAAAGCGCACGGCGACAAGGTGATCCTCGACGACGTCACCCTGAGCTTCTACCCCGGGGCGAAGATCGGTGTCGTCGGTCCGAACGGTGCCGGTAAGTCGACCGTTCTGAAGATCATGGCGGGGCTGGAGCAGCCGTCCAACGGCGACGCCTTCCTCACTCCCGGTTACACCGTGGGCATCCTGCTCCAGGAGCCCCCGCTGAACGAGGAGAAGACCGTCCTGGAGAACGTCCAGGAAGGTGTCGCCGAGGTCAAGGGCAAGCTCGACCGGTTCAACGAGATCGCCGAGCAGATGGCGACCGAGTACACCGACGAGCTCATGGACGAGATGGGCAAGCTGCAGGAGCAGCTCGACCACGCCAACGCCTGGGACCTCGACGCCCAGCTGGAGCAGGCCATGGACGCCCTGGGCTGCCCGCCCGGCGACTGGCCCGTGGCCAACCTCTCCGGTGGTGAGAAGCGCCGCGTCGCGCTCTGCAAGCTGCTGCTCGAGGCGCCCGACCTGCTGCTCCTCGACGAGCCCACCAACCACCTCGACGCCGAGTCCGTGAACTGGCTGGAGCAGCACCTCGCCAAGTACGAGGGCACCGTCGTCGCCGTCACCCACGACCGGTACTTCCTGGACAACGTCGCCGGGTGGATCTGCGAGGTGGACCGCGGCCGGCTGCACGGCTACGAGGGCAACTACTCCAAGTACCTCGAGTCCAAGGCCGCCCGCCTCAAGGTCGAGGGTGCCAAGGACGCCAAGCGGCAGAAGCGCCTCAAGGACGAGCTGGAGTGGGTGCGGTCCAACGCCAAGGGACGCCAGGCCAAGTCCAAGGCGCGTCTGGCCCGCTACGAGGAGATGGCCGCCGAGGCCGACAAGATGCGGAAGCTGGACTTCGAGGAGATCCAGATCCCGCCGGGCCCGCGGCTGGGCAGTGTCGTCGTCGAGGTGAACAACCTCAGCAAGGGCTTCGGCGACAAGCTGCTGATCGACGACCTCAGCTTCACGCTGCCGCGCAACGGCATCGTCGGCGTCATCGGCCCGAACGGCGCCGGCAAGACCACGCTGTTCAAGATGCTCCAGGGCCTCGAGGAGCCCGACTCCGGGTCGGTCAAGGTCGGCGAGACGGTCAAGATCTCCTACGTGGACCAGACCCGCGCGAACATCGACCCCAAGAAGACGCTGTGGGCCGTCGTCTCCGACGAGCTGGACTACATCAACGTGGGCCAGGTCGAGATGCCCTCGCGCGCCTACGTCTCCGCCTTCGGGTTCAAGGGGCCGGACCAGCAGAAGCCCGCCGGTGTCCTCTCCGGCGGTGAGCGCAACCGACTGAACCTCGCGCTCACCCTCAAGCAGGGCGGCAACCTGCTGCTCCTCGACGAGCCGACCAACGACCTCGACGTCGAGACGCTGTCGAGCCTGGAGAACGCGCTGCTCGAGTTCCCGGGGTGCGCCGTGGTCATCTCCCACGACCGGTGGTTCCTGGACCGCGTCGCCACGCACATCCTCGCCTACGAGGGCGAGTCCAAGTGGTTCTGGTTCGAGGGCAACTTCGAGTCGTACGAGAAGAACAAGATCGAGCGGCTCGGCCCGGACGCCGCCCGCCCGCACCGCGCCACCTACAAGAAGCTGACCCGGGGCTGATCTCTTGCGGCACATCTACCGCTGCCCGCTGCGCTGGGCGGACATGGACGCGTACGGCCACGTCAACAACGTGGTCTTCCTCCGCTACCTGGAGGAAGCCCGTATCGACTTCCTGTTCCGCCCGGACAAGGACTTCCAGCAGGGGTCCGTGGTGGCACGCCATGAGATCGACTACAAGCGGCAGCTCGTCCACCGGCACACGCCGGTGGACATCGAGCTGTGGGTCACGGAGATCCGGGCGGCGTCCTTCACCCTCACCTACGAGGTGAAGGACGGCGACCAGCTCTACGTCCGGGCCTCCACGGTGATCGTGCCGTTCGACTTCGAGGCCCAGCGTCCGCGCCGTATCACCCGGGAGGAGAAGGAGTTCCTCCAGGAGTACACGGACAGCACGGACAACGGGGACGGCGAGGACGACGGGAACGCCGACGCCGATCAGGAGGAGGCCGTCGCGGCATGACGGTGCTCCACCTCGCCGACGAGGGGGAGGCGGCGGATCTCGCGGCCTTCCTCTCCCGGCTGCTCCACTACGATCGTGCGGCCGCCGTGCGCCTTCAGGCGTCGGGCACCGCACTGGCCGTGTTCGGCCGCCCTCCCTCCTTCGAGGTGCTGGCGATCCGCGCCGTGCGGCTGGCCAAGCCGTACGAGAACGGTCTCGACGTCACCCTGGACGTGACCGTGTCCGCCGGTGAGCTGCTGGAGTCGGTGGACGAGTCCGCCGGCACCGCCACGGTGCCGGGCGCGGTGACCGGGCCGCCGTGGGCCGGCGTGCTGCCCCCGCGCGGGGGCTGGCAGGCCGAACCGGGGCTGCCAGCACCGGACGCCCTGCGCGCACTCGTCGCCGCCGCGGTCACCGAGTTCCGGGCGCGTACCGAGGCGTTGACCGCCGAGTCGCGCACCCGGGCCGAACTCGACCGGATCGGGCGGGAGATCTGGTCCCGCACGGTCGGCCGGACCGACCTCCCGGTGCGGGCCGTGCACGCGGCCCAGTCACTGGGCTTTCTCCGGCCCCTCCAGCCTGCCGACGCGGACGGCGCGCCGGTGCTGCTCGTCTCCGGGCCCTGGCTCCGGCTGCGGACACCGTACGGGTCCGTCGCCCTGCGGCGCGCGGGGCTCGGGGCGCTCGGCCTCAGCGTGCGCTGAGGCGGCCCCGCCGGCCCTCGGTCCTCAACCCTCGGCGCGCTCACTGTCGTCCGGGCGGACGGCTATGTGATCCGGTTCCAGTTCCAGGGCGACGCGGTCGCGCATGCCCAGGGTCCGGGTGTAGTCGGCGGGGAGCTGGAGGCGGCCGGCCCGGTCGAGCATGGCGTACTCGCGGGCGACGACGGTCTCGTGACCGGTGGCGGCGTCGACCTCGCTGCGGCGCAGGACCTCGGTGGAGGTGCGGCCGTCGCGGATGGCGACCGTGCGGCGGACCTCGCTCGCCACCGCCTGGTCGTGGGTGACGATCACGATGGTCGTGCCGAGCCGCTCGTTCGCGGTGCGGAACGCGGCGAAGATCTGTTCCGCGGTGTGCGAGTCCAGCTCGCCGGTCGGCTCGTCGGCGAGCAGGACCGACGGATCGTTGGCGAGGGCCACGGCGATGGCGACGCGCTGCTGCTGGCCGCCGGACATCTGGTGCGGGTGCCGGTCACGGCAGTCGGCGGCCTCCAGCAACTCCAGCAGTTCCACGACGCGTTCGGCGCGGGCCCGGCGGGCGGACCGCCCCCGGGCGGCGGCGCGCAGACGCATCGGCAGGGCGACGTTCTGCGCCGAGGTCAGATACGGCAGCAGGTTGCGGGAGGTCTGCTGCCAGACGAAGCCGACGACCTCGCGGCGGTAGGCGAGGCGGTCCTTCGCGGTCATCGCGAGCAGGTCGCGGCCCGCGACCCGGGCCGCGCCGGCGGTGGGGGTGTCCAGCCCGGCCAGGATGTTCATCAGGGTCGACTTGCCGCTGCCGGACGCGCCCACGAGAGCCATCAACTCGCCCTCGCGCACCAGGAGGTCGAGGCCCTGCAGGGCCTGCACCTCCACGCCGTCCGCGGTGAAGACCCGGACGAGACGGTCGCAGGTGATGAGCGCGTCATGGCCGAAGGCGGGACGCTCGCGGTCGGCGGCGACACGGTGGGCCAGCTCGGCCAGCGTGGGATTCGGGGTCAACGGGGTCAACGGGGTCTTCGGGGTCGTCGGGGTCATCGTGCAGCACCTCCTGGAAGGGGCCGGGTTCGTCGGGAGCAGGGCCGTACGGTCAACGGGCGTCACCCGCCCGCAGTTCGCGCACCGCGTCCCGGCGGCCCGTCCACCAGGCCTGTGCCGCCGCGATCCCGACGGTGAGCACGACCACCGTCAGGGCGGGTACCAGCAGCGACACCGGGTCGGTGAGCAGTGTGGCCCGTCCCGCCGGGGACCTGGTCGCCGGGAGGGCGACGGTCGTCAGGTCGATGCCGGGGGCGAGCAGCCGGATCGTCGCCCACGCCGTGAGGGTGCCGCCGGCCGCCGCGAGCAGGGCCAGGGGGAGGGACTCCAGGACGAGCAGGCGGCGGCCCTGGGCGCGGGTGAGGCCCATGGTGCGCAGGCGGGCCAGGAGCGCGGCCCGTTCGGGGGCGGCACGCACCAGGGTCAGCAGCAGGGCGAGCACGGCGTACCCGGCGCCTGCCGCCACCGCCGCGGTGTAGACGCGTTCGGCGCCGGACTGGAGGGGCGATTCGACGTATCCGGCGCGTTCCTCGGCGCGCACCTGGACCGACGTCCCGCTGCCCGCCGCCCGGCGCAGCGCGGCCCCGTCCACCCGGTCGCCGGTCACCAGCAGCGCGGTCGGGCGGGCGGCACGGGCCGAGAGCGCGGACCGGTCCACGACCAGGAACTCCTCGCCGACGACGGCCGGGGTCCGCTCCCGCACCAGCACGATCCGCACGGTGATCGAGCTGCCGTCCTCCATGCGCACCGCGAAGGGCCGGGTGCCGTGGCGGTCGGCGACCTCGGGGGAGGCCACGGCGGGCAGGGTGTCCGACCCGCCCGGCGCCAGGACGTCCCGGTCGAAGGCGCCGATGCCGGTGTGCCGGGTGAGGGCCGCGTAGCCGGCCGGGTCGACGCCGGCCACCGGAACCGTGTCCTTGGGGGACTGGGCGTGATGGGCGACGCTGACGGCGGTGACCTCCTGGACGCCGGGTGCCCGGCGGACCCGGTCGGGCAGGTTGGCGGGAAGTACGTGGAGCGCCCCCACGCGGGCGTCGGCGCCGACGGTGAGCAGGGCCGCCCGGTCCCGGGCGTCGGCCACGCCGCTGAGCACGGAACCACCGAAGGCGGCCGTGGTCAGCGCGGTGAGCAGGGCCAGCAGGGGCAGCACCGCGGAGCCGGAGGCACGGCCCGCGCGGGCCAGGGCCAGCGGACCGACCACGCCCCGCAGCCGTGCCGCGGGGCGGGCCAGCCCGCGCAGGGGCAGCGGGTACAGCCGTGCCAGCACCAGCGCGGCGATCACGCCCACCAGCACCGGGGCCAGGGACACCAGATGGTCCCCGGAGGCATTCGGCCCGTCCGACGTGCCGCGGGTGCGCAGCGCCACGACCGCGCCCACCGCCAGTGCGAGCAGGGTGAGTTCGGCGACCGTGCGGCGCCGTGCGGGGCGGGCCGTGGCGACGTCCCGGCGCTCGGTGTGCGCGCGGACGGCGCGGTGCGCGACGAGGGCCCGCAGGGGCAGGGCCAGGCAGGCGAGGAGCGCGACGGCGCCGGCGGCGGCCACGGAGTACGCCGGCCGGGCCTCGCGGACCGTGAGCCAGGCCGCGGCCAGTCCGAGGACGGCCGCGGGCACGGCGACCACCGCGGTCTCGGCCAGCAGCCGGCCGGTGACGCCGCGCAGGGAGCCGCCGCGGGCGCGCAGCAGCGTGAGTTCGCCGCCGCGCCGGTCGGCGGCGAGGCCGCCCGCCATGAGCAGGACGACGACGGCGACCGTGCCGGTGCCGAAGGCGGCGACGGCGACCAGCGGACCGATGGCGGTGCGCAGCCCGGTGTGGGCGGTGAGCACGTCGTCCAGCTCGCTGCGCGCCCTGATGTCGAGTGCGGTGGCCTCCCGCATCCGCTGGAGGACCGGACCGGACTCCACGGAGACGACGGCGGACGTCAGCCGGGGTACGGCATAGCCGTGCAGGTCGGGGACGGACGGGGCGAGCCCCCAGTACCGCAAGGGCTCCCCGGCCGTGCTCAGCAGGGCGGGGGCCGCGTCCGGCGGCAGCAGCAGCGCGCCCATCCAGTACTGCCGGACGTCGGGGTCGCCGGGGAGGATCGTCAGGCCCGGGGTGCGCATCAGGGGGTCGGCCGACCAGTACGCGCCCCGGGGATCGCGCGGTTCGACGATGCCGGTGATCCGCACCACGAGGGGAGCGCGTGCCACGCCGGGGAACGTCAGGACGGAGCCCACCTCGATGTTCAGGTCCCTGGCCGTGTCGGTGGAGACGGCGCCCTCGACCCGGGTCGTCGCCGCGGTCACGGTGTCCGGGACCTTCGGCAGCCGGCCCTCGCGCAGCCGAGAGTGGTCGGCGAGCCCGTCCTGCGCGAGGAGGTGGAGGTGTGCGGGCAGCCCGTCCGGACGGGGCAGCCAGGGCTCGGACATCTTCTGGGGCTCGAAGGTGCGCACGCCGGAGGAGGACTGGTGCGGGTCGAGGGGCAGGGACCGTCCGGCCAGGGCGAGGAACTCGGACCGGTGGGCGCGGAGCGCGTCCCCGCGCACGGCCGCCTCCCGTTCCTCCTGGGGCAGGCCGGCGTCGGGCGCCGGCGCGGCCAGCTGCACGCCGGTGCTGTCCGGGCCGGCCGACTCGAGGGCCCGGTGCAGGCCCGCGTCGCCGTACCGGTCGACCGCGCGCGGCAGCACGGCGGCCAGGAACGCGGTCACGGCCACCAGCAGCGCCAGCGCGAGCGCGGCCCCGGGCGCGGCCCGCAGGCGGGTGCGTACCCAGGGGGCGGCCACGCGCGAGCCCCGGACGTCGCGCCTGCCGCGCGATGCGGGGGTCGGCCGGACGGTCACCTGAACTCCTTCGGGGGATGCCCCGGCCTTCAGGCCGGGGGGGGTACGTGATCGGGCGAGGTCCCTGCCGTGCGGTGCGAGAACCAAGCGCGCACACCGTGCCGATCGGGGACCAGGACGGCACACCCGAGCTTCGCTCGACGAACCGGGCAGGTCCCGTCCCGGCCGGTGTCGAGGGAGCAGGACCTCACAGGTCGCCGGCCTGCGGGGCTTCCTGAGCCAGGAATCCCCCTGCTCCAGCCGGGGGAGGGTTCAATCACCTCCCCGTTCCCGCAGCGAGGTCACCGGGTCGACCCGGCGCACCGCCAGTACGGCCGTGACCAGCAGCGGAGTGACGGCCACCGCGGCCAGCAGCACGGCCACCCGGCCCACGGGCAGCTCCACCAGCACCCGGGGCACCGGACGGGCGGCGTCCGACGTCAGCATGATCAGCGGGATCACGGCCCGCGCCAGCACCGTGCCCCACAGCACGCCCACCGCCGAGGCCAGAGCGACCAGCACCCCGTGCTCGACGACCACCACCCGGGCCAGCCGCCGCCGTGAGGCGCCCAGGGCGCGCAGCACCGCGAACTCGGCGGACCGCTCCCGCAGCGCCCCGGCCGCGCTCACCGCGAACCCCACCGCCGTCAGCGCCGCCGCCGCGAGGGCCGCCGCGGTGAACGCCGCCTCGGGCCCCGCGCCGAACGGGTCGGCGCGCAGCCGGTCGGCGATCTCGTCCCGCACCACCACCCGGGACGGTTCGACGTCGGGCCGGTCCCGCAGCGCCGCTGCCACCCGCGCCGACGCGCCCGGCGCGGTCCGCAGCCACCACTCGGTGGGCAGCACGTTCTCGCCGTTGCTGCTCTGGAGCACCCGGTTGACGGCCGGCAGGTCCAGCAGCAGGGCCCCGCCGTCGCCGCTCCCCCCGGTCGGTGCGGACGGCAGCGCCCGCACCGCGCGGACGATCCGCACCGGCACGGTGGAACCGTCGATCGTCACGTCCACGCGCTGTCCGGGGCGGGCGCTCGTCGAGGCCAGATAGCGGTCGGTGGCGATCGCGCTGATCTCGGCCACCCCCTGCTGCGGGATCTGCAGCCGGACGGTGAGCAGCGGGGGGTTCCAGAAGCCGTCCCCCGGGACGTGGCCGGTGCCGTAGGCGAAGGTCGGCGGGTCGGTGGCGGTGAGCCGGGGGCGGGTCGGGCCGGTGCTCGCGTCGGGGGCGGACTCCCCGGCCGTGAGCTGCGAGGACAACGCCCAGTCGGTGGGCAGGGCGAGGCGCCGGGCCCGGCCCTCGGTGTCCGTGGCGGTCAGCCCGGCCAGGGTGAGCCGGTGGTTCTCGGTCTCCCCGACCGGCTGGACCAGGTCGAGCTGCAGCCCGGTCAGGGTCAGTTCCCCCGGGGGCGCCTCGGTGGCCGCGGCGAGGTCGAGGGTCAGCGGGTGAGTCCGCCCGTCGGCGCGGAGCCGGCCGAGGCCGAGCTTGTACGGGGTTCCGTAGGGGTCGGTCAGGGTGGTCCTGACATCGGCCGTGGTCCCGGGGCCCGCGCCCCGGATGCGGGCCGTCAGCGTCAGGCGCGCGGTGCCCTCGGGTATCCGTACACCCGCTGTCCCGCCCTTCGGGGCCAGGCCGTCCAGGAGCGGGCGGACCGGCTCGGGGGCGAGGTCGGAACGCATCAGCACGGTGTCCGCCGCACGCTCGGTGTCCAGCGCGAGCACGGTCGCCGTCCGGTTGCCGGACAGCGGCACCGACGTACGGTACGCGGGCGCGGCGGTCTCGACGCCGGGGACGGCCGCGTACGCCTGGGTGCGGCCCGGCTCGCTCTCCCCGGCGCCCAGGAGGCGCACCGGGGCGCCGGCCCGGAAGTCCGCCTGGTCGTCCTGCGAGCGCTGCCACGAGGAGCCCTGGCCGATCGCCAGCATGCCCAGCGCCACCGCGAGCACCAGCAGCAGGACCGGGCCCGCGCCCCGCATCGGCCGGCGGCTGAACTGCCAGCCCGCCAGCGCCCCCGGCAGCCCCCGGCCGCGGGCCGCCCCGCGCTCCGCCAGCCTCGCCAGCGGCGGCAGCAGCCGCAGCGTGAGCACGGTGCCGGCCAGCAGGGCCAGCGCGGGGGCCGTGACGAGCAGCGGATCGACGCCGAGGTGTGCGCCGACCACCCCGGAGGGCTGACGGCTCAGCTGCCAGTACGCCACGGCGGCCACCGCCAGCAGCCCGACGTCCGCGCCCGCCCGGACCACGCCGGGCAGCGGCCGGGCCCGGCCGGCCGTGAAGGAGGAGGTGAGGGCGGGCACCGTGACGGCCAGTGCGCAGCCCACCGCCACGCCCGCCGCCACCAGCCACACGGAGCCGCGTCCGGCGACCGAACCGACCGAGGTCTCCAGGTGCAGCCCGATCCGGGCGAGCGCGCCCCACCCGGCGAGCAGCCCGGTGAGCGGTCCCGCCAGCAGCGGCGCACAGGCCGCCGCGGGCACCGCCAGCAGCAGTGCCTCCAGGGCGGCGAGCCGGGCCACCTGGGCGCGGGAACCGCCGCGCGCCCGCAGCACCCGGGTCTCGCCCGCGCGTTCGGCGCTCAGCAGCCGGGCCACCAGGAACAGGGTGCAGCCGGCCAGCAGGACGAGCTGGAGGGCGATGATCAGCAGGGTCGAGCGGGAGACGAGCAGTGAGCGTTCGACCCGGTCCAGGGCGGTGGGCAGGGCACTCGTCGCGTTCGCCGAACCACCCAGCGCCGGGTCCTCGCGCAGGGCGGCGACGCCGTCCCGGACCGCCTCGCGCAGCGCGCCGATCCGCCCGGTTTCCACCGCCTCGAAGCCGGCCGACGCGAGCCACGCCGAGGTACCGGCGCTGACCCGGTCGCCGCTGAGCACCGAGGGGTCGGCGAGCAGCGGGCCGTACGTCGTGAAGTCCACCTCGACGACGCCGCGGCCGTGCAGGTCGTCCAGTTGCCAGTAGGGCGCGGTGGCGTCCACGGGCCGGTACAGACCGGTGATCCGCACCTGGACGGCGGGGCCGCCGAGCCGGTCGGTGAGGGTGAGCCGGGCGCCGGGCGCCAGGCCGAGGCGGCGGGCGGCGGCTTCGGGCAGCGCGGTCTCGATCACCGGGCCGCCGGACGCCCCGGGCGGCCGGCCCGCGAAGACCCGCACCTGGGTGCGGTCCAGGGCGGCGAGGTGGGTGAGGCCGGAGGTGTCGGAGGCGCCCCGGTCGCCGGCGGGGGCACCCGGGTCCTCGCCACCCGCACCCGGGTCCGCACGGCCGTCCGCGGGGTGTACGGACGCGGGCAGGGCGTACGGGCCGGAGCGGGACAGGGTGCGCAGGGTCACCGGCAGCCCGTCGAAGGCGGCACGGGCGCCGTCCCGTACGGCGGTGCCGGCCGCGGCACGCTCCCGCGCGGGGACGTCCGCCTTGACGACGAGGGTGGTGTCGGCCGCGCCCCGCGGGTCGCGCAGGGCGTGCCGCAGGGCCGCGTCGCCGATCGTGCCGGAGTACGCCGTGAGGGTCGCCAGCACCGCCGTGGTCAGCAGGACCGTGAGCAGCGCGGCGGCGAGCAGCGGCCGGTACGCCCGGGCACGCGCCAGGACGAACCTCACCGTCCCCGCAGCGCTTCCCACCCGAGACTCCCCCTGTCGTCCGGACCTCCGGGCGATCGTGTCAGAGGGAGTCCGTCACGGGGTAGCGCTTGCGGCCCGGACTTGACCGGATCGTGATCGGATTCCGGCGACGGGCGACCGGAATGCGCACGTCCGCGAGGTGCCGGGCCGGTGGGTCAGTCCGGGGAGTTGATCATCGTGGCGGCGGCGTACGTCAGGTACTTCCACATCGTGTGGTCGTGTTCCTCGGACAGGCCGAGCTCGTCGAGGGCGTCGCGCATGTGCTTGAGCCAGGCGTCGTGCGCGGCCCGGTCGACCTTGAACGGCACGTGCCGCATCCGCAGCCGCGGATGGCCCCGGTTCTGGCTGTACGTCGTCGGACCGCCCCAGTACTGGATCAGGAACAGCCTCAGCCGCTCCTCGGCCGGACCCAGGTCCTCCTCCGGGTACATGGGCCGCAGCAGCGGATCGTCCGCCACCCCCACGTAGAAACGGTGGACGAGCCGGCGGAAGGTCTCCTCCCCGCCGACCTGCTCGTAGAACGTCTGCTCCTGAAGCGTGCCGCGCCGAATCTCTGTCACGCCGTCCATGGTCTCAGACACCGCGGCATAGGCCTCAGGACCTAGGTCTTCGAGGTCTCCGGGGCTCCGGCGTTCCCGCCCCTGCCCGTCGGGGGCAGGGGCGGGAACGCCACGGGTGTGCCTTCTCAGCCCCGGTGGATGGTGATCGTCGTCCAGGCGCCCACGTGGACCCGGTCGCCGTCCTGCAACGGGACCGGGACGAAGGGCTGGATCGGTTCCTCCGAGCCGTTGACCGTCGTGCCGTTCGTCGAGTTCTGGTCGACGACCGCCCAACTGCCGTCCGGTTGCTGCACCAGCACCGCGTGCTGGTGGGAGACGCCCGGGTCCTCCGGGGGTGTCGACAGGTCGATGTCGGGGGTGTCACCGGTGGAGTGGCGCCGGCGGCCGATCGTGAGCTGGTTGCCGGTGAGGGTGCGCTGCTGCTCGGGCGAGTACGCGGGCAGGTTCAGGCCCGTGGCCTCGGGGCCGGAGCGGTGCATCATCGCCATGAAGTAGTCACGGTCCGGACCGATCGTCGCGGTCCAGGTCGCCGGAGCCTGGGGCTGCTGCGGGAATCCGCCGGGGCCGGGCGGCGCCTGGGTCGCACCGGGCTGCGGGTAGCCGTAACCACCGGGAGCACCCGGACCACCGGGACCGTTCGGGCCGCCGGGGCCGCCGGAGGGCGGGGGGATCACCCAGTCGTCGTCACCGCCGCCGAAGGCGGGGCCGCCCTGGTGCGGCGGACGGCCGGTCTCCTGCGGGAATCCGGGCGGGGCCGGCGGGCCGCCGAACGCCTGCGGACCACCCGGAGCACCCGGAGCGCCGGGGCCACCGGGACCGCCGTAGCCACCCTGGCCACCGGGACCGCCGTGACCACCCGGGCCGGGCGACGGGGGGACCGGGCGGGAGGGGTCGCCACCGAAACCGGGCGGGCCCGGCGGGATCGGCTCGGCGGGCCGGTTCACCTGGGACGGACGGGAGCCCTGGTACTCGTAGGGGTCACCGCCGTACGCCGGGCCGGGCGGCTGCCGGTACTGCCCTCCGGGACCACCCGGTCCACCGGGACCACCCGGTCCACCGGGTCCGCCCGGTCCGGGGGGCACCGGGCGCGGGGCGGCCGGCGTGTACGAGGTGGCCGTGTTCGTCAGGAAGTTCCACCGGCACTCCTCGCAGAACGGCGCGCCGCCCTCACGCGGCGTGCGGCACTGCGGGCACAGCTCCGCCCGGCCGCCGGGGCCGGCCGGGTCGCCGAAACCGCCGGGGCCACCCGGGCCGCCGGGTCCGGACTGACCGCCGGGAGGCGGGAACCCGTAGCCGCCGCCGGGTGGCGGTGGGGGAGGAGGCGGCGGGGGCACGGACCCCGCCATGCGGTGACCGCACACCTCGCACCAGTCGTCGGAACCCGACTGGTGTCCGTTCGGGCAGGTCGGCATGTCGGCGCTTCCTCCTCTCCTTTTCGGTCGCTTCCGACCGAAGTTCTCCGGCTTGGAGGCCGGGCTCGTTCACTTCAGGTTCACTTTTTTACACGAACAGTCTTGGTGGACCGGGTTTCGAGTGTCATCTCGTCGGCCTCCTCGACCCTCGCTTTCAGTCGCACAGTACCTGTCGAGGCGTCGACCACGTCCACCACCTTCGCAAGCAGTTTCGCGGTATCCGCGTTGCCGGAGGCGCTCGCGAGCTGAACGGCGCGGCCCAGTTTGGACGTTGCTCCATCGAAATCGCCAGCTTTGCGCAAGTCGAGACCTTGTTGGATGACTTGTGCCAGTTCGGCCTGCCCGGTGTAGTGGGCGACTTGGGGGTTCAACGATGTGGAGGCGGCCATGTCGTCCGTCCACACCGCCCGCACGAGACCTTGCGCGCCGAGCTTCTGAACACCCTCCCCAGGCTGCGGGATGACCAGTGAGAGCCGGGCGGCGAGCATCTCCTGCCCGATGCCGGCGGGCGGGACCTCGACGCAGAGGTGGTAGTCACGGGACTCGTCGCCCCAGGAACCCAGCGGGTAGTCGCCCGCCCGCGGGCCGGCTTCGGTACGGCGGCCGGTCAGTTCCTCGACCGTCGGCGCGACCTGTTTGACGAACTTCACAGTCGTGCCCACCGGGGTCCACAGCCGCAGGCAGACGTCCGCGACCTCCTTGCCCATCGCCGTCTCCATCATCCGCGTGAAGTCGGCGGCGAGTCCGGCCGGGTCGGCGACGATGTCGGCGCTGCCGAGGAGGCCGGAGGCGATGGCTGTGACTTCTTTCACTTCCCAGTCGGTGCCCACGCCGCGGGCGTCACAGGTGAACCGCCCGGCGCACGCCTCCAGGGCCGCCTTCAGATCCTCCGGCGACTCGTGCTCGTTGCGTCCGTCGGTCAGCAGGATGCCGTGCCGGATCGCCACGTCCGCCGACGACAGCAGCCGGTCGGCCAGCCGGAGCCAGGTGCCGATGGCCGTGCCCCCGCCGGAACTCAGTGCCCGCAGCGCCTGCTTGGCCTGCCCGCGAGTGGCCGCGTCGGCGACCGCGAGCCGCCCGGCACCGGGATAGACCTCCCGCGCCACATGCGTGCCGCCGACCACCGCGAAGTGCACGCCGTCGCGCAGGGCGTCGATCGCGGCGGCCGTGGCGTCCCGGGCGTTGCGCATCTTGGTCGGCGGATAGTCCATCGAGCCGGAGCAGTCGACCATGAGCACCACGGCCGCCGACGGACCCTCACCGGGTGCGTAGAGGTGGGGTGCCGCCACCGCGCTGCCGATGGTGCCGCCGCCGGTCGCGGTCACCGTGACGATGGCGTTGACCTCGCGGCCGCCCTCCGGCAGGTACTCGTTCTGGTACACGTCCACCGAGAACTGCGGCACGTTGGATTTCGAGAAGTTGGCCATGCCTGTTTCTCTCCCCCTGGAGAACCCCGCGACGGTGCGGGGCGACGACAGATGACGGACCGGTCCCCTCCGGTTCGTTGGCACCTTCCCGCGGCTTCCCGCGGCTTCCCCGTAGTTTCCCCGCGAGGGCCCGCCGTACGCGGCCTCAGGCCGATCCTGCCCCCTGCGGCACGGCCGGGAACGGGACGAGGGCCACCGTCACGTTGTCGTGGCCCCCGCCGTCGAGGGCGTGACCGACCAGGACCCGGGCGGCGTGCAGCGGGCGGACGGCGGCGTCGACGGGGACGACCCGGGCCATCTCCTCGGCCGACTCCGCGTAGTTCCACAGCCCGTCGGTGCAGACCACGACCACACCGGGCCGGTCCGGCTTGAACGACGCGGTGTGCGGCTCCAGTTCGTAGGCGTCCGCGCCGAGCCAGCCGGTGATCGCGTGGGCGCGCTGGTCGGCGTACGCCTCGGCCTCGCCCATCAGTCCCGCGGCGACCATCTGCGCGGCCCAGGAGTCGTCCTCGGTGAGCCGGGCCGGGGGCGCGGCGCGGTCGACCGGCACCCAGTACACGCGGCTGTCGCCGACCCAGCCGACGACCAGCAGGCCGTCGGTCACCACACTGCCGACGAAGGTGCAGGCGGGGGCGTTCTGGTGCGGGGACCGTTCGCGGTCCGTGGCGGGCTCGTCGGCCAGCGCGTTGACCGCGTCCGCCGCGACGACGATCGCGTCGTGCATCGCCTGCTGCGGGTGCGTGCCGCGCGGCAGGGCCGCGAGCAGCGACTCGTTCGCCGCCCGGGACGCGGCCAGCGAGGCCTCGTCGGGCCGGGTCGCGGAGGAGACGCCGTCGCAGACGACCGCGACCGAGGCGGGGGAGCCGTCGGGCAGCGTGGTGGTGCCGATCCCGAAGGCGTCCTCGTTGCGGTGGTGGCGCAGGCCGCGGTCGCTGACCGCGGCCAGCGGGCCGCATTCCTGTTCCATGTGGTCCCGTTCACGTGGCTGGGCGTGGCCGCAGTTCTCGCAGTAGCCGTCGTCGTCCACCCTGCCCGCGCGGCAGGCCACGCACACCGTGGTGTCCGGGACGCTTGCGGTCTCCGGGGTGCCTGTGGTCTCCGGGGCGGGCTGTCCGCGTTCGGCGGACACGCGCGGGTCCGGGGCCTGGAGCAGGTACTCGTCGGGCTGCGCGACCGGCTGGGCGGGGCGATCGAAGCGCACACCGGAGGACCGGGCCGCGCCGGCGGCGGGAGGCGCGGCGGGCGGGGGCGCGGGCGGGGCGGCGGGGCGCGGTGGCACGACTGCCGGTGCCGCGGGTGCGGGGTGGGGGGCGGGGCCGGACAGCGGCAGGCCGGCCGAGTCCGTGCCCGCCAGGTCCGTCGGCCGGTGCGTCGGGGCGGACGCGCCGGAGCCCTCCGGACCGGCGGCGGGCCAGCCCGGTCCGGCCGGCGGCGCGGGCGGCGCCGGGGGCGCCACGGGAGGCGTCTGCGGGGGCCGGACCGCGGCCCCGCGCTCCGCCGGGCTCGGCGCGGGCACCGAACCGTTCATGACGATCGTCGGATGGTCCGTCGGCGGTGCCGGGACCGCCGCCAGGTCGTATCCGCACGCACCGCAGAAACGATCACCCGGCTCGAGGGGTTCCTCGCAGCTCGGGCACTTCGACAGAGCGGCCTGCTGGGGCATTTGCGACATCAACTACACCCATGTCCGGGGGCGGTAACGGTTGGCACGTTCCACCAGGTCGATCCTCTCCTCACCGCTCCGCGCCAGCCGGGCCAGCGTGCGGTACGAACGCTCCAGCCCGAAGCGCAGGTTCCGCTCGTCCAGTCCGCTGCCGAGCAGGGTCCGTCCCCCGGCAGCGCTGACGGCGTTTCGGTTCCCCCGGCCCGGCGGGGCCGGAAGCGGAACGGAACCCTGGCCCCCGGAGAGTACCCAGTCCAGCGCGCAGCCGAGGACCTCGGCCGACAACTGCTCCCGGCGCGCCGGGTCCAGCCCGTACGACTCCAGGGCCTCGACCTGGGACGCGGCGGTGCTCAGGTCGTCCAGGAACGGTACGTCACCGGCGGTGGCGGCCCGCCCCCGCAGTCGGGCGCGTACGGCCGCCACCCGCGCGGCCGTGTAGTGGATGGAGGACTCCGGCACCGACTCCAGCGTCCGTACGGCGCCGCGCCGGTCACCGGTGGCGAGCCGCACGCGGGCCAGGCCGAACGCCGCGCTCACATGGCTCGGGTCGGTCGACCACACCAGGCGGTAGTACTCGGCGGCGTTGTCGAGCTGGCCCAGCACCTCCGCGCACAGGCCGAGCGCCAGCTTGGGCGCGATCTCGCCGGGGAAGGCGTCGTAGATCGCGTCGAAGGCGAGCGCGGCGCCCTCGTGGTCGCCGGTGACCAGGGCGGCGACCCCGCGGTACCAGACCACCCGCCAGTCGTCGGGGTCCTGCTCCTCCAGGGCCCGCAGCGCGTCCAGCGCGGTGTCCGACTCGCCGGTCTCCAGCCAGGCGCGGATCTGCCGCAGCCGGGTCTCGGCCGACGGCGCGGGCGCCGCCGCCAGGGCGTGGACCAGCTCGGCGGGCGCGGAGGCCAGCAGGCCCGCCAGGAAACCGGCGTTGGGGTCGGTGGGGTCGACGTGCGGGACGGGCAGGGCGAGGGCCGCCGCGGGAGCGTCGACGGGCCTGACGATGTCCGCCGGGCCGGAGGCGGCGGTGGTGCCGATGGTGGGGGAGGGGGCGGTGGCGGTTCCTTCGGCGAGCTGCTTCCGTCCCGGCGTCCGTCGTGATCCGGCGCGCTGTACCGCCCGCACTCCGAGGCGGGACACGTCGCCCCGCGACCGGGGGAACAACTCCGTGTCCGTCACCCGCGGTTCCGGGCCGAACAGGGTCGACAGGGCGGGGCGGGCACGGCCCGACCGGAGCGAGACGACCTCGCGCAGGACACCGGTGAGCTGCTCGCTCATCTCCTGCGCGGAGGCGAACCTGCGGGCCGGATCGGGGTCGGTGGCGCGGACCAGCAGCCGGTAGAACGACTCGTACTGCCGGAAGACCTCGATGTGGTCGGGGTCGGGCAGCGAGTCCGCGTAGACGTTCGTGTAGCCCTGGAAGTCGAAGGTGAGGACGGCGAGCGTCCGGGCGACCGTGTAGAGGTCGGAGGCGACCGAGGGGCCGACGTCGGCGACCTCGGGGGCCTGGTAGCCGACCGTGCCGTAGACGGCCGACTCGTCGTCGTCCGCCCTGCGCACCGCGCCCATGTCGATCAGCTTGAGCTCGTCCTCGGTCTGGATCGCGTTGTCGACCTTGAAGTCGCAGTACAGCAGGTTGCGGCTGTGCAGGTGCCCCAGCGCCTCGAGCGCCTCGATGCCGTACGCGCACGCCTGCTCCACCGGCAGCGGGTCCCGTCTGCCGTCCGGCGTCCGGCGGCCGTTGGCGATCTCCTTCAGGGCCTTGCCGCCGACGTACTCCATGACGATGTAGCCGTCGAGGGAACCGGTGCGTGGGTCGAGGTGCTCCACGAAGTTGTAGATCCGCACGATGTTGGCGTGCTCGATCTCCGCGAGGAAGCGCCGCTCGGAGATCGCCGCGGCCATCGCGTCCTGGTCGCCCGTGTCCAGCAGGCCCTTGAGGACCACCCAGCGGTCCGAGACGGCCCGGTCCACGGCGAGGTAGATCCAGCCCAGTCCGCCGTGCGCCAGACAGCCGACCACCTCGTACTGGCCGTGCACCACGTCGCCGGCCCGCAGCTTCGGGACGAACGAGTACGGGTGGCCGCACTTGGTGCAGAAGCCCTCCGTACGACCCGGCCGGCCCGCCCGCGCACGGCCCACCTGAGTCCCGCAGTCCGAACGGGAGCAGAATCGCTTCCGCTCGGGCACTTCGGGGTTGTCCAGCACCATCGCGCGCGGGTCGGGGCGCGGGATCGGCGGGACCTGGACCAGCCCCGCGCCCAGCCGGCCGCGGCCGGAGGAGCCCGCCGACGAGCCGGAGCCGCGCACCGACACCGAGCGTTCGGCACCGCCTCCCGGCAGGGAACGGGAGAGCCGCCCGGACACCGAGCGCCGGGACCGGGACGACCGCGATGGCCGCGACGACTGTGACGGCTGTGACGACGCGCGCGAACCGCGGCCGCCGGACCGGGAGCCGTGGCCACCGGCGGTGAGACCGGTGGGGACCGAGCCGACCATGCCTTCCCCAAGCTCTCGGCTGCGCTCGAGCAGGGGAGACCCCAATGGTGACACGACCGGAGCCAGACCGCAGGTGTCGCAGTACAGCTCGCCGCCGCCGACGTCCTCGTAGACACCCTCGCAGCCGGGACGCTGACACGCCCGGGGAGCGGCGGCCTGCTCCTGCGGCTCCTGCTGTTCCGCCCGCGCTCCCTGCCCGTTCCGCCCCTGGCTGTGCGTCCGGTTCTCCGCCTGACTCATGCCGCTGCCTCCCCGTTGTCGCTCATGCGCCGGGCCTTTCGCCCTCCTCGGGCGTGCCCTGACCGGGCACCCGGGGTGCGGGGCCGAGGAGTTCGGCGGCCGCGTGCTGGTAGCGCAGCACCGCCTCCCGGGCGACGCGCAGATCGCAGGGCGCGCTCCACAGCATGCGGCGCGCCCTCTCGTACCGCTCGACCAGCACGGTGTCCTCCGCGAGACCGTGCCGGGCGACCTTCGCCCGGTACGCGTCGAGCCGGCCGCGCAGCTCGGCGCGGATCGCCAGCGGTGCGGTGACCGCGGTCAACGACTCGCGGGCGCGCTCCAGTTCGTCCTCCGCCTTCTGCTCCAGGGACTCCAGGAGCGGGGACAGGCGGTGCCACTGGGCGTGCCTGCGGTACTCGGCGGCCGTCGCCAGCTGCTCCTGCAGCGCGGTCGGCGGCCCGCTGACGACCGGCACCTCCGTCGCGGCGATCTTCGCGAGCACCTCGCCGCGCGCGATGCGCGCCTCGGCGAGGGTGCGGTCGGCGCGCGACAGGACGTCCCGCAGGCGCACGATCCGTTTCTCGGAGTCCTGACGGACCGCCAGCACCGCGTCGATCTCGCGGCGCACCTCCTCCAGGGCCCGTGCCTCGCGGTCGTACACCGTCGTGTCCGGTCTGCCGCCGCCCGGCGCCGAACTTCCCTCCGCGGGCTTCCAGAACGCCAGCGGGTCGGACACCACCTGTTCGCGCAGCGCGGTCAGGGAGTGGGTGATCCGCTCCAGGTCGTCGCCCGCCGGATGCTCGCCGGGGCGCACACCGACCGGGTGCGCGAGCCGGCGGGTGCGCCGGAGCTCGGCGGCCAGTAGATCGATCCGGGCGGGCAGCGCCGACCACACCGCGTCCGCGGCGACGACCATGTCCAGCGACGACGCGTACAGCTCGTTCATCCGCTCGACCAGCGTGGCCAGCGAGTAGCGCTCGCTGAGCCGGTTCCCCGGCCGGCCTGGGGGCGTCGGCGCGTTCGCGGCGGCGGTGGCCGAGCCCGGGACCGTGACGCACTCGCCGCGCAGCAGCTCCGTCAGCTCCACCAGGTCCTCACGGCTGGACCAGCGGCGCCGGGCACGGATCTCGCGGGCGGTGCGCAGGGCGCCCGTGTACGCGTCGAAGTACGTCCACAGCAGGGTGATCGACGCCTCGGTGGCCGCCCAGCGCTCCTCGGTGCGGCCGGTGAGGCGGGCGCCCTCCAGGAGCCTGCGGCCCGCGTGGTCCTGCAGGGCCAGGAGCGAGGTCTCGACCGCCTCGTGCTCCGCGCCGAGCCGCGCGAGCGCACGGTCCACCTCGTCCCGGTCCATCACCGGCCCGGTGGGGTCCGTGTCGCCCATCGATCACCTTTCGCTGCGGGTCGGTCGTTGAAGGTCGTTGACGGTTCGTCTTCGGCGGTTCGTCTTCGGTGGTCGGTTTTTGACGGCTGGTCAGTCCGTGCGCAGGTACTGCGGAGCGGGTGGCCTCGACTTCGCGGGATCACTGCCCAGTGTCGCCGACAGCCATGTCTCGTAAGCCTTTTGCCACCCGTCCTCGGTGTCCTCGCGGAAGTCCACCAGGATCTGGTTGACCCGGCGCAGCAGGTCCTTCGCGTTCTTCTCCATCGCCACGCCGTAGTACTCGGTCGTGAAGGCGTCGCCCTTGAGTTCGACCGTCGGGTCCTGGGCGGCCTGGCTGGCGGCGAGCGCGCCGTCGGTGACCACCGCGTCGACCTCGCCGAGCTGCAGCCGCACCAGGCAGTCGAGCTGGTTGGGGACGGTGGTGCGGATGTCCGCGGACTTCGGGAGCCTGCCCGCCGCCTTGTCCTCCTCCAGCTTCGCGTACGCGGTGGAACCGGCCGCCGTGCAGATCTTCCGGTCCGCGAGCGTCTTGTCGTATCCCGTGACCGACGACGCCTTCGGGGCCAGGACCTGCTGTCCCGTCCTGAAGTACGGGGCGGAGAACGCCACGTCCCGGAGGCGTTCGCAGTTGATCGTCATCGTGCGGACGACCATGTCGACCCGGCCGTCCTTGATCGCCGGGATGCGCTGGTCGGTGGGGATCGCCTTGAACTGGACCGCGTCCCGGTCGCCGAGTATGTCCTCGGCGATGCGGTGCGCCAGGTCGATGTCGAAACCCTCGAGCTGTGCGCCGCCCCCGCCGTTGGGGTCCCGGTAGCCCCAGCGGTAGCTGTTCTGGTCGATGCCGACGATCAGCTTGCGCTTCTCGCCCGGCCGGTTCTTGATCGCGTCGATGGTGTCGCCGTCCGCGTCGGAGGGGGACAGGGTCTGCTTCTCCGGATCGGTGCACTCCGCGTCCGCACCGACGGCGTCCGTCACGGTGTGCCCCGCGGCCTTCGGGGCCTTGACGGCGGGGGACCCGGCGCGGGTCAGCACCAGCGCGAAGATCAGCGCGAGCACGCACACGGTGGCCATCGCGCCCACCCCGCCCCAGCCCCGCAGACCGGCCCGCAGGCGTCGTGCGTTCCTCATCACGCCCCCTTTCACCGGTACTCCGACAGCCTGCGGCCGATGCCCAGCACCGCGCCGGCCGCGCCCAGCACGGCGAGGCCCGCCGCGCCCTCAGGCAGCCCCTTCAGCGCGTCCCGGCCACCGCCGGCCGCCTCCGTGAACTCGGCCTCCTCGTGGGCGAGCGCGGCCGCCAGGCTGTCGTCGACACCGTCGAAGCACTCGCCGGTCGCGCCCTTGCCGCCGATCACCAGGTCCAGCGCCCGCTGGTAGTTGCCCTTCTCGTCCTGCTCCCGGGCGGCCCCGTGGCGCTTCTTCCACTCCGTCATGTTGCTCACTGCGGCGGTGACCGGCTTCTTGCCGCCGCTGTCGTCCGCGAGCTCTCCGGCCCGGGTCAGGCCCTTGCCGAGGGCGTCCATGTCGCGTTCGAAGTCGTAGTCGTAGGCGTCGTGCGTCTCGTCGCCGACCTTCTTCGTCTCGGCGCCGCGCGACACCAGCGTCAGGTTCTCGTTGCCCCGGGCCCTCAGGGAGGCGATACGGGCGTCGTGCAGCACGTTGAGCGAGCGGACGCCGTGGTCGTAGGAGTCGTTCAGCCCCGAGCGGGCGATGCTGTGGCCGGCGACCAGCCAGAGCAGGACCACCGTGGACGCCGCCGTGGCCGCGACCAGGCCGTGGTTGAGCACGCGGTGGGTGCGCAGGTAGGTGCGGCGCTGCGTCCAGGCGAGCGCGGCGAGGGCGACGGTGCCGAGCGCGATGGCCGCCCACGGGTAGGGGGTCGCGTCCGCGTAGTCGGCCTGCAGGCGCTGGTTCTCCTTCTTGTAGAGGTCCTCCGCCGCCGGGAGCATCTCCTGCTGCATCTTCTCGTTCGCGTACCGCAGGTAGGCGCCGCCCACGGGGTAGCCCTGGCGGTTGTAGGTGCGGGCGCGCTCCACCAGGCCCTTGTACTCGGGCAGCAGCCGGTTCAGTTCGGCGATGGTCGCCGCCGAGGAGGAGTCGGGGTCGGAGTTGGCCGCGGCGTTGACCAGTTTGGCGGCGGCGGTGCGGATGTCCTTCTCGTAGCGGTCCCGGGAGGCGGCGGTCTCCTGACCGCCGGCCAGGAAGCCGCTGGAGGCCGCGGTGTTGGCGTCCGCGAGGGAGCGGTAGATGTCGGCGGCGTCGGAGGTGAGGGGCTGGCTGCTGGTGAGGACGGCGTCGGCCGCCGCGGCCCTGTCGGTCATCTGCCAGGCGGTGACGGCGCCGAAGGCCACGACCAGGGTGGCGAGGACCGCGCCGATGATCCTCAGACGGCCGGGTTCGGTGGTGGCGGCCTCGCGCAGGCGCACGGCGCCCTCGACGAACGCCGTGCGCCGGGGTGCTTCCGGCGGTCTGGGCGCGGGGAGCCGGGAGCCGTCGGGTGTGTGACGGGGAGTCGCCGGCGCGCTGCCGGGCCCGGACTGCGAGGGTACGGCGGGCACGGTGGGCGCGGCCCCGCCCGGCGGTGCCGCGTTGCCGCTCGGCGTGTGTGTCACCCGACCTCCCCCGTGGTCATCCGTCCCGCCAAGTATCGCCGCATGGACCGACATGTGCACCGGCTTTGGCGTGATCTTGAACTGCCCGCCGGTTCGTCTGCCGATCCGACTGTCCGCCGATCCGACCGGCCGACGGCCCGCCGATCCGGCTGTCGGTTCGGTGGTGATCCGGCTGCCGGTTCGACTGCCGGATCGACTACTGGTTCGACTGCCGTGCGGTCGCCGGGAGTTCCGGCTGCCGCGGCGCCCCGGCCCTCCCCGCGGACCGGCCCCCGCACGCCCCCCCGCACGACCCCTGCCCATGAACACGCCGGTGGAATCCGGTTGGTTCCGGGCGCCGGTGAGGGGCCGTCACCGGTGTGTGGCCGACCGGACCGGCAGGGGCCGCCGGACCTGCTTCCCGGGCTGTTCCCGCGAGCGGTCCTCGCGCCGGTCGTCAGGCCCGCTGCCCGGCCTTCGGGCCTGTCCGGCGGATCAGGCCGGGGAAACGGACGGCGCCCACCCGACGAGGGCGAGACGTGTCGGTCGGCCGCGCCGCACCGGCCTGATCCGCCGGACAGGCGGCTAACGCCGCTCGTAGTGGGCCCTCAGCCGGGCGTGGGCCTCCGGTGGGGCCGCCAGGCGGTCCAGGCCCAGCAGGGCCGCGCCCAGGACCGGTGCGGCGGTGACGACTCGGGGGACGGCCTTGGGGGCGCGCTCGGCGAGCAGGGCGCGGATCCGGTCGTCCAGCAGGGCGTGCCGTGCGGCCAGGACGCTGCCGCCCAGCAGGACGGGTGTCTCCTCGGTGAGCAGGTCCAGGCGGGTCAGCGCCACGACGGCCATCGCCACCACCTCGTCGGCCTGGCGGTCGACGATCGCACCGGCGACCGCGTCGCCCCCGGCCGCCGTGGCGAACAGGACCGGGGCGAGTTCGTGACGGCGGGCCGACGGGAGGTGCCCCAGGTGCAGGGCCTCGATGAGGGCCGGCATGCCGGACAGGCCGAAGTGGGCCGGGAGCGTGTCGGCGAGGGCGGTGGCGGCGCCGCGGCCGTCCCGGGCGCGGGCCGCGTGCCACAGGGCCTCCTCGGCCAGCGCCCAACCGCCGCCCCAGTCACCGGAGATGCGGCCGAGCGCCGGGAAGCGGGCGGTACGTCCGTCGGGGCGCATGCCGACGCAGTTGATGCCCGCGCCGCAGACGACGGCGACCCCGCGGGGTTCGGTGACACCGGCGCGCAGGATCGCGAACGTGTCGTTGCGGACCTGCACGGTGGCGCCCCAGCCGCGTGCCGTCAGGGCCGCCGTCAACCGCTCCTCCTCCACGGGGAGATCGGCGTTGGCCAGACAGGCCGAGACGTGGGAGACGGCGGTGACGCCGGCGGCGGTGAGGGCGGTGGCGACGGTCTCGGCGAGGGCGTCCACGGCCGGCGTCACGCCGACGGCGGGCGGCCGGAAACCGGCGCCGCGGACCGTGGCCAGGACCTCGCCGTGCCGGTCGACCACGGCGACGTCCGTCTTGCTGTTGCCGGCGTCGACGGCGAGGACGCCCGCGGTCACGCCCACGTCAGGTACTCCCGGTTGTGCGCGAGGAGCTGGTCGGCGAGCCGCTCGGCGTACTCGTACTGGCCGATCAGCGGGTGGGCGAGGAGGGCGCGGAAAACCCGCTCGCGGCTGCCGTGCAGGGCCGCTTCGAGGGCGAGGTCCTCGTAGGCGGTGACGTTCGCCATCAGGCCCGCGAAGAGGGGGTCCACCCGGGGCACGGGCAGCGGGCTCGCGCCCTTCGGGCCCACGGCGGCCTGGACCTCGATCACCGCGTCCTCGGGGAGGAAGGGGAGCGTGGAGCCGTTGCGGGTGTTCACCACCTGGTACGGGCTGCCGGCGCCGTGCAGCAGGGCCGCCGCCAGGTCCACGGCCGCCTCCGAGTAGTAGGCGCCGCCGCGCTCGGCCAGCAGGGCCGGTTTCTCGTCGAGGGCGGGGTCGGCGTAGAGGTCGAGCAGCCGGCGTTCCATGTCGGCCACCTCGGCGGCCCGGGACGGCTTGGTGCGCAGGTCCCGTACGACCTCGTCGTGGGCGTAGTAGTAGCGCAGGTAGTACGAGGGGACCACACCCAGCCGGTCCAGGACGGCGCGGGGCAGCCGGAGGTCCGCGGCGACGGCGTCGCCGTGGTCCCGCAGCAGGGCGGGCAGGACGTCCTCGCCGTCGGGGCCGCCCCGGCGCACCGCGGTCTCCCAGGTGAGGTGGTTCAGGCCCACGTGGTCGAGGTGGAGGTCGGCGGGGTCGGTGCCGAGGCGGGCGGCGAACTTGCGCTGGAGGCCGATGGCGACGTTGCACAGCCCCACCGCCCGGTGCCCGGCCCGCAGCAGCGCCCGGGTGACGATGCCGACGGGGTTGGTGAAGTCGATGATCCAGGCGTCGGGGTTGCTCCGCCGGACCCGGTCGGCGATGTCGAGCACCACCGGGACCGTGCGCAGCGCCTTGGCGAGGCCGCCGGCACCGGTGGTCTCCTGGCCGACGCAGCCGCACTCCAGCGGCCAGGTCTCGTCCTGCTGCCGGGCCGCCTGACCGCCCACCCGCAACTGGAGCAGCACCGCGTCGGCGCCGTCCACGGCCGCGTCCAGGTCGGAGGTGGTGACGACGCGTCCCGCATGTCCCTGCCGGGCGAAGATGCGCCGGGCCAGCCCACCCACCAACTCCAGCCGGTCCGCGGCCGGATCGACCAGGACCAGCTCCTCGACGGGCAAGGTGTCCCGCAACCGGGCGAAGCCGTCGACGAGTTCGGGCGTGTAGGTCGAACCGCCCCCGACCACGGTGAGTTTCATGTCGTCAACCCTCTGCTCCGGTGGGCGTGACACCCTCGACGAACGCCTCCTGCGCGAGAGGCATATCAGGATCACGGGCGTCATGACCAGAGTGGGCGCGACCACGGCGGAGGGCGGCACCCGGAACTCCCGGGTGCCGCCCTCCGCCGTGGCTCTCCGTGCCGCCGGTCTACTTCGTGGTGTTCGGCGGGGGCAGCGGGGACGCCGCGACGGACTGCGGCGAGACACTGCTCGCGTAGGCGGACGGGGGCGCGACGGCCGCCGCCGGATCGGGGCCCTCCATCTCCACCGGAGCCGTGGCGCCGCCGACGATGCGGATGCCGGCCGCGTCGAAGGCCCGCTTGACGCGCCAGCGCAGCTCGCGCTCCACGGTCAGCGACTTGCCGGGCATCGTCTTCGCCGAGACCCGGACCACCATCGAGTCCAGCAGGACGGAGTCGAGGCCGAGGACCTCGATGGAGCTCCACAGGAGCTCGTTCCAGGGCTCCTCCTTGCTCATCCTCTCCGCGACGGCGACGAGCGTGTCCTTCACCTGGTCGAGATCCTCGTCCGAGCGGACCGTGACGTCGACGTTGGCGGTCGCCCAGCCCTGGGAGAGGTTGCCTATGCGCTTGACCTCGCCGTTGCGGACGTACCAGATCTCGCCGTGGTCGCCGCGCAGCTTGGTCACCCGCAGACCGACCTCGATGACCTCGCCGGAGGCGACGCCCGCGTCGATGGTGTCACCGACGCCGTACTGGTCCTCGAGGATCATGAAAACGCCGGAGAGGAAGTCCGTGACCAGGTTGCGGGCGCCGAAACCGATCGCGACACCGGCGACACCGGCCGAGGCCAGCAGCGGGGCCAGATTGATCTGGAACGTGCCCAGGACCATCAGCGCGGCCGTACCGAGGATCACGAACGACGCGACCGACCGCAGCACCGAGCCGATCGCCTGCGAGCGCTGACGCCGCCGCTCGGCGTTGACCAGCAGACCCCCGAGGCCGGTGCCGTCCACGGTCGTACCGGTCCGGGACATCCGGTCGACGAGCTTGGTGATCGCCCGCCGCACGACCACTCTCAGTACTGCCGCTATCACCACGATGAGCAGGACCCTGAGGCCGATCGCGAGCCACGTCGCCCAGTTCTCCTCCACCCAGCCGGCGGCGTTGGTGGCGCTCTCGTGGGCGTCCTTGAGGCTGGGCACCATCGGGGTCCCGGAATCCGAGGGCGTCGGCGACGACCCCTCGGCCAGTAGGACGGCGGGCAAGGACACGGCAGGTACCTCCAGGTGCAGGTTCTGCCCCCGGTGCGGCGGTCAAGGTCTTCAAGGTCACGAAAAGGTCAGGGGAAGGTCACCGGTGCGGGCAGAAGCACCACACTAACGGTGCATTGTGGGGGGACCGGCGCGATACGTGAAGAAGAGATGCCTCTCACCTGCACCCGGACAGGCCGTGATCCCGAGGCCGGAGGGGGTGTGGTCGAAAACACTTTCAGCCCGTTACCGGGACATGGTGGCGCTACGACCAGGCATGAGGGGAGACTGACTACGGATCGTCCCGGCGCGAGCCACGCGTCGCCGGCGTACAAGGAGGCATCCGTGCCGCATGTCCTGGTTCTCAACGCGTCGTACGAGCCGCTCGGCGTCGTACCGCTCCGCCGCGCGCTCGTCCTCGTCCTCGAGAACAAGGCCGTGTGCCTCGAGGAGTCCGGCGCCTACCTGCACAGCGCGACCGTCACAGTCCCCGCACCCAGCGTGGTCCGGCTCAAGAGATTCGTGCGGGTCCCCTACCGGGGGCCCGTTCCACTGACCCGCCGCGCGCTGTTCGCCCGCGACGGGGGCCGGTGCATGTACTGCGGTGGCGTCGCAACCAGCGTCGACCACGTCATCCCGCGCAGCCGCGGGGGCAAGCACGTCTGGGACAACGTGGTGGCGTCCTGCCGCCGCTGCAACCACGTGAAGGCCGACCGGCACCTGTTCGAGCTGGGCTGGCGGCTGCGCCACAAACCGGCCCCGCCCACCGGCCTGGCCTGGCGCATCATCGGCACCGGCCACCGCGACCCGCGCTGGCTGCCGTACCTCCAGCCGTACGGCGCGGATGACGCGATGGCCCGCATCGACGGCCTGACCCGAGTGGACGGCATCTCCGCCTGACCGGCGGGCCCCGGCCTTCGCGCCGGTCCGGGGCCCGCTGTGCATCGGGTGGGGCGATGGGTCGGCTGGACCCGTTCTGACGGCCTCGCTCGTGCGGTCTCTCCCGCCTCTCCCGTTCCGTGGGAGTCCCGCAGGGGGCGGCGGGAATCGTGGGCCTCCCACTCGGCGTACACCGTTCTGCCCACGGTCCGAGGTCCCCGGCCCCACCGCGTGGTCAGGGCGCCGACCAGGAGGAGCCCGCGCCCGATTGCGGGCTCGAACAGGCCCGGGGCCCGTCCGAGTGTGTGCGGACGGGCCCCGGGCCGCGAAGAGTCGCCGGAGGCGGGGGGTGGTTACTTGAGGTAGACCAGGCCGTCGGTGGTGATGGCCGGGCGGCCGCCGGTGCCGACGACGACGATCTTGACGGTGTGTTTGGCGCTGCTGCTCCAGGTCTTGGTCCAGAGCGCGTCGCGGTACTTGGTGGTGGACGACTTCAGGTCCACGGTGGTGAGCTTCTTGCCGTCGACGTAGATGTGCGCCTGGCCGGAGGTGGCGGCGCGGGAGACGACCCAGGCGACGGAGCGGCCGGTGAAGGTCCAGCTCAGGGAGGCGTTCTTGGTGGAGCTGGTGTACGACTTGCCGCCGAGGTAGCTGGTGGAGGACTTGGTCGTCCACGTCCCGGACTTCGTGGCGGAGCTCTCCTGGAGGATGACCGGGGTGCCGGCGACCGAGGCGGTGGCGGTGTTGCCGGCCTGGTCGTAGGCCTTCATCGACCAGGTGGTGGCGGCGCCGGACTTGGCGGTGTGCTGGGCGCTGGTGACCGTGGGTCCGTAGGTCTTGGCGGTCGGGGCGGTGAGCCGGACCTCCTTCAGTGCGGCGCCGTCGGTGGCCTTCCACTTCAGGGTGAGGGGGACGGCGGCGGTGTTGACGGTGCCGGTGCGCAGGGCCAGGTTCGGCTTGGTGGTGAAGGTGGGGGCGGTGGTCTCGGCGACGACGGTCGCGGCGGCCGTGGTGGCCGTCTTGCCGGACTGGTGGACGGCGCGGACGGCCACCTTGTGGGTGCCCGCGGTCAGGGTGGCCTTGGCGGAGGTGGCGGTGCCGGCGGCGGTGGCGGCGACCTTGCCGTTCACCAGCAGTTCGTACTTCGTGATGAGGGCGGCCGGGGTGGTGGCCGACCAGTTCACGGTCACCGAGCTCTTGGTGTAGGTGGTCGAGCCGGACGCCCCGGTGCCGGTGACCGACTTCAGGGTGAGGCCGGAGACCGGGCCGCCCGCCCAGGCGCGGACGGTGGCGAGCTTGTTGTAGAAGGCGTCGCCCGGGCACTGGGTGTTGTAGCCGTCGCGGTGGCCGTGGATGGCGGGCAGGGACAGTTGGGCGCCCTTGGCCCAGGTCTTCCCGTAGTAGCTGCGTCCGCCGTCGCCCGCGGTGAGGGTGGCGGTGCCGGTGGGGTCGACGCCGTACTGGCCGAGCTTCCAGGCGGCGATGCGGGCGACGGAGGTCATGGCCGCCGTGGAGGGAGCGGTGGAGGTGTAGGTGCCGAGGACGGAGATACCGGTGGTCTCGGCGTTGAAGCCGTAGGCGTGGGCGCCCATCACCGGCCGGTCCACCCCGCCCTTGCGGCCCTCGTAGACCGTGCCGCACTTGTCGACCAGGAAGTTGTAGCCCAGGTCTTTCCAGCCGAGCTGCTTGACGTGGTAGGCGTAGATGCCGCGGACCACGGCCGGGCCCTGGGCGCAGGTGTAGTCGTTGGACTCGGCGGTGTGGTGCACCACGACCGCCTTGACCCGGTCGCCGGGCAGATAGCCGGGCTCCTCCGGGCTGATCGACTCGTCCGCACCCCAGCCGGCGCGGTCGGTGATCGGCGGACGCGGCGCGGTGGAGGGCGGTGCGGGCGGCACGCTCACCGAGGGGCTGGGTGAGGCGGTGGGCGAGGAGGAGGCGGACGGCTCGGACGCCGAGGGCTCCGGCGCCGGGGGCTCAGAGGGGTCGGAGGGGTCGGAGGAGGACGGTGCGGGCACCGTCGGCTCGGGGGCGGGTGGCTCGGAGACGGTCTCGTCCGGCTGCGGAACGGTGCCCGGGTCCGTACCGGGGTCCGTGCCCGGGTCCGTGCCGGGCTCGGTGTCCGGATCGGAGGCCGAGGGGTCGGGCGTCTCGGTCTCCTCGGCCGCGTACGCCGCCGGCTCCAGCGCCGTGACCTTGCCGCTGCCGGGGTCGACCATGTCCAGGCGCAGCCCCTTCGGCAGCCGCGTGGTGCCCTTGCCGTCGACCCGTACCTCGACGCCGTCGGACGGGCCCACCCAGGCCGGTTCGGTGCCGCCGCGCAGGGCTCCGCTCTCGCCCTGACCGCTGTCGCCGTCCAGCCTCAGCCACCGCGACCAGGTCTGCGTACCGGCCTGCCGGGTGCGGACCTCGACCGTGCCGCCGACGCGGGCGGACGGGTCGGACCAGGTCACGCCGAGCATGCTGAACGGTCCGGTGTCCCGCTTGCCCAGAGAGGCGGAGGTGCCGTCCCCGGACATCCGCAGTTCGGTCGTCTCCGCCTTGCTGGTGACGGGCCCCGGTGCGCCGTCGGAGGGATCGCTGCTGGTCTGCTGCCCCGTCATGCTCTGCAGGACGAGTGCTCCGGACAGTCCGGCCGCGACGACGGCGGCCGTCTTCCAGAAGTGACGTGGAGTGCGCATGTCAGTTCGCAGGTCCTTCTTCAGGGGGGAGGAGCAGAGCGGAAGTCGACCATCCGAACGGATGGTCGCACAGGAGACCGACAGCACCGGGTGAAGGTTGCACGAGCGGATCGACGCATCGGCGGGAAGAGCGAAAACCGGCCACGTACGGCACGACGACCAGGCCGTTTCGAGTGATCAAGATCACTTCATCCTGTCGGCGGGGCTGGTTCCGCTTGTGGGTGTCTGGGGCGATTACCTGGGCTTTTTCCTCACGGTAGCTTCGCCGCAACGTCACACCTGTGACGTTGTATGGCAGGCAGAGAAGAACCGGAGATCAGATGATGCGCAAGCCTGCGCCATGGCGACGCAGACGTGCTGGAACTGGCAGAACCACCCGCTGGATAGCGGGAAGCCTGTCTCTCGCATTAGCCGTCACATTGCTCGACGGGGCCCATATGGCATTTGCCGCCCCGCAGGACCGCGAGAAGCCGAAGAGCGCGGCAGCCACGCAAGCCGCCGACATCCCCTCCGCCCGAGTGGCCGCCCGCCTGTCCGGGAAGCGGGTCGAGGCGCTGTCCGAGCGCACCGAGACCTCCACGACGTGGGCGAACAAGGACGGCTCGCTCACCACGGAACTCACCGCCGGGCCCGTACGGTTCGAGGACGGAGCCACCGGAGAGTGGCGCGATGTCGACCTGGACCTCGTCCGGGGCGACGACGGGACGGTCGAGCCCATGGCGCATCCGGGCGGGCTGCGCCTGGCCGGGAGGTCCGGGACCCCGGCGAAGTCACTGAAGGCCGCTCAGCAGGCCAAGGCCACCGACCTGGTGACCCTGGGCGAGGGTGATCAGCAGATCACGCTGCAGTGGAAGGGCGGCCTGCCCGAGCCGAAGCTGGACGGCACCCGGGCGGAGTACGTCAACGCCGTACCGGGCGCGGACGTGGTCGTCGAGGCCACCCGGACCGGCTTCGAGCAGTTCGTCGAACTCAAGCAGCGCCCCGGAACCGGTGACTACTCCTACACGCTGCCGCTGAAGGCCAAGGGCCTGAAGGCGAAGCAACTCGCCGACGGCAGCGTGCTGTTCACCGACAAGAAGAACAAGAAGCGGGCGGTGATGCCCGCGCCGGTGATGTGGGACTCCACCGTCGACCAGCGCTCCGGCGAGCACACCCGCAAGGCCAGGGTCGGCATGAAGGTGGTCCAGCAGGGCGCCTCCGTCGACCTGCTGATCACCCCGGACGCGGACTTCCTCACCGACCCGGACACCAAGTACCCGGTCACCATCGACCCGTCCACCTCCTCACTGTCCAACGTCTTCGACACCTACGTGCAGCAAGGCGAGACCGTCGACTGGTCCACCGACGTCGAGCTGGACTTCGGCAACCCGGGCACCAAGAACGCCGACGGCACCCCGCGCACCGCGCAGTCCTTCATCTCCTGGAACACCACACCCGTCCAGGACGCGCTGGTCCTGGACGCCAAGCTGAGCCTGTGGAACTTCCACTCCGGCAACAACCTCGACTGCAAGGCCTACCCGTGGGAGGTCTGGTCCTCGCCCGCGGCATCCACCTCCAGCCGGTGGACCAACCGGCCGGTCATGACGGCGAAGAAGGCCACCTCCACCGAGACCCGCGGCAACACCTCGTGCACCAGCCAGCCCGACGGCTGGATCAACGCCAACGTGACCACGCTGGTGCAGGAGTGGGCCTCGGCCAAGGCCACCCGCGGCCACATGGGCATCCGCGCCACCGACGAGTCGGTCGTGGCACAGTGGAAGCGCGTCAACTCCGCCAACGCGGCCACGAACCCGCCGAAGCTGGTCGTCACCTACAACTACCGGCCGCGCACCGGCACCAAGCAGGAGGCCGGCCCGCCGTACTTCTCCTACGGCGGCGCCTACACGGTGAACACCCTCACCCCGACGCTGCGGGACACCTTCGTCGACGCCGACGGTGACAAGGTCAACGGCACCTTCCAGATCTTCGACAACGCCACCGACACCCAGGTCGGCAACGTCCTCGTCTCGAAGTACGTGCCGTCCGGGCAGGTCGCCTCCGTCACCGTCCCCTCGGGAGTGCTGACGAACGGCAAGACCTACAAGTTCCGCACCTCCCCCTATGACGGCACGCACTACAACAACGGCTGGTCGGCGTGGAAGACCTTCACGGTCGACACCACGGCGCCTTCCGCTCCCACGAAGATCGTCTCCACGGACTACCCGGCTGATCAGTGGGTCAAGGGCGCCGGCCAGGCCGGCACCTTCACCGTCACCCCGCCCTCCGGCACCGACCACAACTGGCTCGAGTGGTCGCTGGACGACGTGACCTGGACCAAGGTCACTACTGGGGGTGCGAGCACGGCCAAGGCCCTGTCGATCACCCCGCCCAAGGACGGCACCCACACCCTCCAGGTCCGAGCTGTGGACAAGGCGGACAACAAGTCCACGGTGGTCGAGTACACCTTCCACGCGGGTCCCGGCGGCTTCGTGCAGCCCAGCGAGGGCGAGCGCACCGCGCGCCGGCTGTCACTCGTCGGTGAGGGAGACTCCGCCAAGTACGACAAGGTGTCCTTCTCCTGGCGGCGCTCCGCGGCCGACGACTGGACGAGGATTCCGCCCGGCGACGTGACCTCCGGCGACAACGCGCTCACGGCCTGGCCGGTCGCGCTGACCGGCGGCCGGAACGCCCCGCTGGTGTGGGACGCGGCCAAGACCGTCGATCCCGACGGCAGTATCCAGATCAAGGCAGACTTCACCGGCCCCAACAATGCCTCCGGCAGCACCGAGCCGCTGTCCGTCGTCGTCAACGAGGACGGTGACGACGCCGCCGGTACGGAGATCGGTCCGGGTTCGGTCAACCTCCTGACCGGCGACTACACCCTGTCGGCGTCGGACGCCTCGGGTTTCGGCCTGTCCGTGGCCCGAAGTGCCTCCTCGCGCGACCCACAGGCCGCGGCGAAGCTCATCGGTGACGAGGGCGGCCAGGTCGCGGTCTTCGGCAAGGAGTGGCTCTACGGGGCCGCCTCCAGCCAGGTGGCCATTCCTTACGACAGCCTGGTGAAGACGTCTGCCACCTCACTCAGCATCGGGACCACCGCGGGCGACACCGAGTACCACTTCACCGCGAACAAGGACAAGACCGGCTGGGTGCCGGAGGCGTGGCTGTCCGACTACACACTGACCGGCAACTTCTCCGGGAACTTCACCCTGCGGGACACCGAGGGACGCGTCACCACCTTCGCCCCGGTCCCCTCGTCGTCGCCGCCGACCTGGCGTGCGTCGCGGTCCTTCGTGGACGGACTGGACAACTCCACCACCACGACGGTCACCGAGTCGGTGCCCACCGGTGGCAAGAGTCTCGTCCGGCCCAAGATGATCATTGCCCCGACCTCGGCGGTGACAGCCACGGCCTGTGAGTCCGCTCCCGCGACGAAGGGGTGCCGCGTCCTGGAGTTCGTCTACGCCGACAGCACCACGGCGACCGGCTCCGCCATGGGCGACTACTCCGGTCAGGTCAAGGAACTGCGGCTGTGGTCGACCGCAGCCGGCGCGTCCGCGGCGACCGCGGTGGCCGTGGCGACCTACCGGTACGACACCGACGGCCGTCTGCGCCAGCAGTGGGACCCCCGGCTCTCCGCCGACTCCCGCACGGAGTACACCTACGACAGCGCGGGCCGGGTCGTGACCTACCGGGCCAAGGGTGAGAAGCCGTGGACCTTCACCTACGGCAAGGTCGGCTCCGCCAGTAGTGACGGCATGCTGCTCAGCGTCCGCCGTGCCGCCCTCTCCCCGGGCAGCACGGACACCGAGCAGGGCGAGGCAGTCACCACCGTCGTCTACGACGTGCCGGGCACGGGCGCGACGGCGCCGTACGCCATGGGCGGTTCGGACGTGCGCAAGTGGGGGCAGACCAGCGCCCCGGTCGACGCCACCGCCGTGTTTCCCGCGGACGTGGTGCCGGTGTCCAACTCCGGTGCCTCGCTGGCGGCGAGCAACTACAAGCGGGCCACTGTCCACTATCTGGGTATCTCCGGACAGCCGGTGAACACGGCGGCGCCCGGCGGCTCCATCACCGCCACCGAGTACGACCGTTACGGCAACACGGTGCGGGAGCTCTCCGCGACGAACCGCGCTCTCGCACTCGGCACCTCCGGGAGCGACACCGCGACCCTCGCCGAACTGGGCATCGAGGGCCTGTCGACCGCCGAACGCGCGGAACTGCTCTCCACGCGTTCCGTCTACAACTCCGAAGGGACCCGGCAGCTGGAGGAACTCGGCCCGCTCAAGCGCATCGACCTGACGGCGGACCTGAAGTCCGGTTCCACCACCCTGGTGGCGGCCGGCACTTCCGTCACGGCCCGCCCGTGGACCGTCAACACGTATGACGAGGGCCGCCCGACGGACGGCTCCGCCCAGGTGGAGGGACAGCTCACCACCGTCACGTCCGGCGCCCAGGTCCGCGAGCACCCGGCCGTGCAGGGCGAGAAGCAGGTGACCAGGACGGTCATCGACTGGGCGAAAGGGCTGCCCCTGAAGTCCGTCGAGGACCCGGACGGTCTGGCGCTGACCACGACCACCGAGTACGACGCGCAGGGCCGGGTCAGCAAGCAGATCCTGCCCGGGGCCACACCGTCCGAGGCCACCACCCGGGTCTCCGTGTACTGGTCCGGCACCGGCACCGGCACCTGTCAGGGCCGGCCCGAGTGGGCCGACCTCCTGTGTTCCGTCGGCCCGGCCGGGGCGATCACCGGCGGCGGCTCGAACCCCTCCCAGTCGGCCACCAGCAGCTTCGAGTACGACCGCTGGGGCAACCTCACCAAGACCGTCGAGACGGCGAACGGCGTCACCCGCACCAGCACCACGGAGTACGACGGGGCGGGACGTCCGGTCACGGTCAAGGTCGCCGGAGGCCTCGGCCAGGCCGTGCCCGAGGTCACCACCGAGTACGACGCGGCCTCCGGCCGGGTCCTCAAGTCGGTCTCGGCGACCGGCGGCACCATCACCCGCGCCTACGACGCGCTGGGCCGTCAGACCTCCTACACCGACGCCGACGGCGGTACGACGACCTCCGAGTACGACCTGCTCGACCGGCCCACCAGGGTCAGTGACAGCGTGCCGTCCTCGGTGACGTACACCTACGACCACTCGGCCGAACCCCGGGGTCTGGCGACCAGGGTGACGGACTCGGTGGCGGGTTCGTTCAGTGCCACGTACAACGCGGACGGGGCCATCGTCAGCGAGAAGCTCCCCGGCGGCTACACCATGGAGCAGACGCGCGACGACGACGGCGACGTCACCCGGCGCACCTACACGCGGGACAGCGACGGCCTGGTCGTCTACTCGGACAGCGTCGCCCGCTCCGTGCAGGGCCGGGTCACCCGGCACTCCGGGTGGTCCGACCAGTCGTACGGTTACGATGCCGCCGGCCGTCTTACGAAGGTCGAGGACACCGCGGGCACCGTCTGCACGGTCCGCGGCTACACCTACGACGCCCGCGCCAACCGCAAGTCCCTGACCAGCGCCGCGGGCACGTCCGGCGCGGACTGCCCCACGACGGGAGGAACGACCACCAGCCAGACGTACGACTCAGCCGACCGGCTGATCGCCGCCGGCCACACCTACGACGCCTTCGGCCGCACCACGGCCCGGCCCGGCGGTACCACGATCGGTTACTACGCCAACGACCTGGCCCACCAGCAGACTGCGGGCGGGACGCGTCAGACCTGGAAGCTCGACGCCGCCCTGCGCTTCCGCTCCTGGACGGTGGAGACCGGCAGCGGTTCCACCTGGACCCAGACACAGGCGAAGGTCAACCACTACGACAGCGACTCCGACAGCCCGCGCTGGGTCACGGAGAACAGCGGCGGGGCGGTCAGCCGGATCGTCGAGTCCGCGGCCGGCTCGATGGGCGCCGTCACCAGCAAGACCGGTGACGTGGTGCTCCAACTGGCGAGCATCCACGGAGACATCGCCTTGCAGCTCCCCCTGGATGCCTCCGTCGCACCCGTCGCGCTCGACAACGACGAGTACGGCAACCCTCGCGCCGGGCAGGCGGCGACCCGCTACAACTGGCTCGGTGAGAAGCAGCGGTCGAGCGAGACGCCCACCGGGTCGATCCTCATGGGCTCGCGGCTCTATGACCCGGCCATCGGACGCTTCCTGTCGGCCGACCCGGTCTACGGCGGCAGCTCCAACGCCTACGAGTACTGCTCCGGGGACCCCGTCAACTGCACCGACCTCGACGGACGGTGGAGTCGGTCGAAAACCCGCTCCTACTCGTGGGGCCGGGTCACCGCCAAGTTCTGGGCACCGGGCGGCTGGGGAACCGGATGGGGCGGCGTCTCGGTGAAGCTCGTGGTCAACAAGAGGTGGACCTACCGCATCGGCAACTACGGCTGGTACACCTACACCATCATCGGGGCCGTCGCAGGCCTTCTGTCGGTGATCTTCATTCCGGCAGCGCCCATCATCATAGGCGTGGCATCGGTGCTGACCATCTATCTGGCGACGATCCAGGTGATCGCGAACTGGGCCGCCAACCGTGGTCAGTGTCTGCACATCAACATGGGGACCAGCGTCTGGATGAAGTGGTACGTCCCCCGCTACCGCTCGGGAACCTGGGCATACCCCTGGCGTGGCCGCTGCTGATCCTCCTTCCCACCCGTCGCACAGCAAATGAGGTATCCCCCCATGAACAAGTACGGACGTGCCGCACTCGCCTTCGCCTGTATGGGAACGCTCTACGTTCTCATCGGCATCCCGATGTCCGTCATCGGCGGCAGAGCCTTCGGCTCCCCCCTTTTCTGGCTGGCCGCCGCCAGCTTCGCCGTTGCCTGGGGCATGGAGCGCAAGGCGGCGCACACCCGCTAGCCGGATGAGAAGAGGAGCCTGAGCCCGTCCCGCCCCGTCCCGTGAGGGACGGGGCGGCGCGGGGTAGGGGGGCCCGCTCGAAGATGTCGAGAGGCACTTCGAGGCGGGCCGTGAGGCCGCCCGTATCGACGTCTGGGATCGGGCGCGGCGCCGACTCACCTGAGTGGGTCGGCGCCGTTCCGTTTGCCTTCGGTACGACCCCGGCGGGCGCGTTGTCATGGCCGTAGTCGAAGGCCGCTGGCCCGCACCGCGTGCGCGGCCGTCCCGGCGGGGACCCGTCAGCCGGTGGAGGGCGATCGGGCGCGCACGGCCCCGGACCGCTTCCGGGCGCGACGGCCGTGATCCGGCCGGCCTCGGGGAACCCCCGTTCCCCCGGGGCCGGTCGTGTTCGGGTGGGCGAGCGGTGGTCAGGCGTGGCGCAGTTCTGCCGGGTGGGTCGAGCGGTGGAGGAGGGGGAGGGCCGTCGCCGAGGCCAGGAGGCAGGCCGTGTAGGCCGTCGGGGGGATCAGCAGGGCGGCCCAGGGGAGGGACGAGGTGGCCGTCAGGGTGCTGTAGGCGGTGCCGGCCGTCATGCCGCCCAGGCCTGCCAGGAGCAGGGACGGTGCCAGGGGGAGCGCGGTCTCCAGCAGCAGCGCCCGGTTCAGCACCGGGCGCGGTACACCGGCCGCGACCTGCGCGGACAGCCCTCGTCGGCGGGTGGCCAGCGACTCTGCGGTGCCGACGGCGAGGCCGGTCAGGGTGATCAGCAGGGCCACGGCGATCGCCGCGGCGGTCAGGTTCAGCCCGGTCGTGTAGTACGACATGTCGGCGGCCAGGTGCGCATCGGCGCGCAGGGACACGAGCATCGAGTGGCGCACCCCCATGAACGCGGTGCCGACGACCGTCACCAGCAGCACCGCCGCATGCGTACGGGCCGGTGCCCACGGGTCGGCACGCAGCCGTTCCGCCGCGATCAGCACCGCCGCCGACCGGGCTCGGGCCGCGAGCACCCGCCCCACGAACCTGGAGGTGGCCCCGGCCAGCCACACCGCGCCCGCGCCCACCGCGAGCAGCGCGGCGAACAGCGTCAACGGCTTCTGCCAGTCCGCTTGGCGGCCGGGCCCGTTCGCGGACATCGCGGTCGCCAGGCCCATCGCCGCCACCAGGATCGCCGAGCCCAGGAACAGCCTGCCCGGTCCGCGGGCCGAACGGACACCCGTCACCCGGCGCACCCAGCCCAGTGGCGAGGCCACCACGCGGCGCAGCGCCAGCACGCTCGCCACCGCGCCCAGCACGGGCACGGCCACCGCGACCAGGACGACCACCACCCAGGCGAGCGGGGTCGGCCGGTCCCACAGGCGCAGCAGGAGCAGCACCGAGAAGACGGTCGCCGCCGCCGAACCGAGCAGGCAGGCGAGTCCGGTCTCCAGCGCGGCGATCCGCCGCACCTGCCAGGGCGTTGCCCCCGCCAGCCGCAGTCCGGCCAGCCGCCGGTCCCGGTGCACGGCCCCGACACGGGCGCACTGCCCGAGGAACCCGAGCACCGGAATCAGCAGGAGCAGCAGGCCGAAGACCGCCCCGGCGCGCGTTCCGGGCTCGTCGAGCAGGCCCTCGGCGACGGGCGCGGCGTAGGAACCGTTGCCCAGGGACAGCAGGACCCCGGCGGCGAGCGCGAACCCGGTGGCGAGCGCGGCGCCGGTCGCGGTGAGCGTGATGCGCCACCACTCCCGCCGGTCGGACCCGCGGGTGAGCTGCCAGGCCAGGCGGAGATCGGAGCGCAGCGAGGGGGCGGGAGGGGCGGAGAGCGAGGTGCTCACGCGGGCACCTCCAGCGGGGTCACGGTCCCGTCGCGCAGCTGCACCTCGCGGTCCGCGTACGCGGCCACCTGGGCGTCGTGCGTGATCAGCAGGACTGCTGTGCCCGCCTCGCGGGCCGTGTGGGCCAAGGCCGTCATCACCTGTTCGCCCGCGAGCGAGTCCAGGGCGCCGGTCGGCTCGTCGGCGAAGACCACCTTCGGGCCGGTGACCAGGGCCCGTGCCAGCGCCGCCCGTTGGGCCTGCCCGCCGCTCATCTCGCCCGGCCGCAGGTCCCCCTGCCCGCGCACCCCGAACCGCTCCAGCCACTCCCCGGCCCGCTCCCGCGCCTCCGCGCGGTCGGTGCCCGCCAGCATCAGCGGCAGCGCCACGTTGTCGAGCGCGGTCAGCTCCGGTACCAGCTGCCCGAACTGGAACACCACCCCGAAGTCGGTACGGCGCAGCTCGCTCAGCCGCTTCTCCGGCAGCTCCTCCAGCCGCAGCCCCGCATACGTCACCGAGCCGGCGTCGGGGCGGACGATCCCGGCGAGGCAGTGCAGCAGCGTCGACTTGCCGCTGCCGCTGGCGCCGGTCACCGCGAGGATCTCGCCGGCGCGCAGCTCGGCGGAGGCGCCGCGCAGGGCCTGGGTCCTGCCGTGTGTCTTGACCAGGTCGCGGGCCGCGAGCAGCGGCTCCGTCGACGGTCCTCCTGTGTTCCTGTCACTCACGTTGCGTCGACCTCCGCGGTCAGGGTGGTGAGCCGGGCCGCCGTGGTGGTCATCCAACGGAGGTCGGCATCCAGGTGGTTGAGGGCGTAGTCCGCCGAGAGCACGGTCGCCGGGCCGGCGCCGCCCGCGGACTTCACCGCGGTCAGCTCCCGCATCCGCCGCATATGGGCGGCGCGTTGGGCGCGCAGGTACGCGGCCGGGTCGCCGCCGGACAGGATCGACACCACGACCTTGGCGAAGATCTCGTTCGTCACGAAGGGCGCGGGCGGGGCGATCTCTCCGGCCCAGCGGGCCAGTTCACGCGTTCCCTCGTCCGTCGTGCGGTACGCCGTCCGCTCCGGGCCGCCGTCGGACGCGGTGCCGTCGACCTCGGCGAGGCCGTCGCGGACCAGGCGTTGCAGGGTCGTGTAGACCTGGCCGTAGGCCAGCGGGCGGGCTTCGGGGAAACGTTCGTCATGGCGTCGCTTGAGGTCGTAGCCATGGCTCGGCCCCGAGGCGAGCAGCCCCAGCAGGATGTGACGGGTGCTCATGGCGATCATTATGCACTCGGTATATGTACTGAGTGAATAGTGGGCACGAAAAAAGCTCCGCCGCCCGATCGACCAGTCGGCCGGGCGGCGGAGCCGTCGGCTCAGTCCGCGACCGCGTACGCCTCCACCGACCACAGGGAGTAGCCGTACCGGGTGGCGCGGGTCTCGCCCTGGACGCGGACGTGGCGCACGTCGGGTTCGTCCATGCGGACGGTCTCGCGGCCGCCGCCGCTGTCCGGCACCGCCGCCGCCGTGCGCCAGGTGCGGCCGTCCGCCGAGACCTCGACGCGGTACGCCGACGGGTGCGCCTCCTGCCAGTGCAGCGCGACCTTCCCGAGCCGCACCGGGCGTTCCAGCTCGACCTGCCAGAAAGCGTCGTCCTCGACGGGTGACGACCAGCGCGTCTCAGGATCACCGTCGTTGGCCGCCGAGGCGGGGAAGTCGGGCGTCTCGTCGGCCGAGGAGGTCGCCCGGCCGGTGCGGGCCAGGTCGGGGCCGGCGGTGCGGGGGACGGCGTTCACCGTGAGCGTGCGGGTCGCCCCGCCGAAGCCGAGCCGGACCTCGTACGACCGGGTCGGTGTCCCCGGCTCCACCGTCACTTCGACCGGAACCTCCACGGGCGTGCCGCGCGGAACGGTCAGCGGCTCCTTCGGAACCCGTACCTTCACGCCCTTCGGCGCCTCGACGGTCACCTTGCCGCGCACCTCCTCGGGACGCAGCGAGCCGAGGGTGGCCGTCAGCCGCCGGGTGCCGCCGATGTCGGTGTCCGCGGGGGCGTCCGGCAGCTGCAGCGTGGCGGCGGGCGCGTCCGTGAACCACGGGACGACGTGCCGTACCCGGGAGGCGTCCGCGCCGGTGATCCGTACGGCGCCGGCCGGGCCGTCCGCCCGGAACTCGGTGGCGCCGGACGGGGAGAGCGTGCCGAGGCGGCGCCAGCCCGCGCCCGGTACGTGGATCTCGGCCGTCCCCGTGGTGCCGGGCTCGGCCAGCACCGTCACCGTGCTCAGGTCGCGGACCCGCGGCAGGTGCAGGACGCCGTCCTCCGTCCTGCCGCCGGACCCTTCGGTCGGCCTGTGGTCGATGCCGGCCCAGTCCTCGTACGCGTCCCGCGCCCGGTCCAGGAACGGGTCGAGGACGCCCTTGCCGACCGTCACCCGGGCCGTCTTCAGCCCGGCCCGCTGCTCGCTCAGCTTCCGGTACGCGGTCCAGGCGGCGCCCGCGTCGCCGGACTCCTGTGCCCGCAGCATCTCCAGCGCGGTGCCGCCGGCCTCGCCGTAACGGGCCAACTGGCCGGTCCAGGGGGCGACTTCGGTGGCGAGGGCGGCGGAGCGCGGGTTGCCGGACAGGCGCTCGGGCAGCTCACGCAGCACCGTGAAGGCCGCGCGCAGCCGGTCGTCCGCCGCGCGGCCGGCGTCCGTGCCGGCGGTTGCGCGGGTGCGCCAGAACTCCGCCAGCAGCGGCCGCAGGTACGCCGACTCCTCGGCGCCGAGCACCGAGGAGGCGTCGTTGCCCGCCAGCGCGGACAGGGACTTCTCGAGTTCGGCGTCGCCGCCCGCGAGGTCGGCGATCGCGGCCCGCCAGGACTCCTGGGGGCGGTAGTCGCGCGGGTTCCAGGCGAAGTCGGCGGCGGTGAACAGCGGGATGCGGGACGCCTCGGGCTGTTCCATCGCGTTGGCGAGCAGGGCCGCCGAACCGGCGGCGACGGCGGGTTCCCGGCCCTGGTAAGGGCCGAGGAAGATCCGGCCGGGGGCGAAGTCGTTGACCGGGTAGTTGTCCATGGTCACCAGCGGACGCCCGAACACCTCCCGCGCCTTCGCCAGATCACCGCCCGAGATGGTGCGCGGCACCACCCCGACGCCGGTCCACGCCACCTCGACACCCGAGTCCAGAGCGTGCGAGAGGGCCCGCCGGTACGCGGTCGACCCGTCCTCGTAGTACTCGGTCGGCATCAACGACAGGGCGGCGGAGCCCGGATGACGTTCCGCCAGGTGCCGGGCCACCTCGTTCGCCACGTACGCCTGGGCGCGCGCGGCCGCGTCGGGGCCGGAGCCGAAGCGGCGGGCGTCCGCGCGGCAGTGCCACTCGCTGTAGCTGACGTCCTGGAACTGCAGTTGGAAGGTGCGGAAGCCCAGCGCCCACATCGCGTCCAGCTTGCGCGTCAGCGCGCGCAGATCGTCGTCCGAGGCGAAGCACATGGCCTGGCCGGGCGCCACCGCCCAGCCGAGCGTGACGTGGTTGTCCCGGGCCCGCTCGGCCAGCTCCCGGAACTCCGCGCGCCGCCGGTCCGGGTACGGCTCGCGCCAGCGGGCCTGCCGGTACAGGTCGTCACCGGGTGCGTACAGGTACCGGTTCTGCTTGGTGCGGCCCATGAAGTCCACCTGGGCCAGGCGCTGTTCGTGCGTCCACGGGGTGCCGTAGAAGCCCTCGGTGATTCCGCGCACCGCCGTGCCCGGCCAGTCGCGCACGACGACCGCGGTGAAGCTGCCGTCCGGGCGCAGGAGTTGACGCAGCGTCTGGACGCCGTGGAACAGGCCGTCCTCGCCCGAGCCGGTGAGGGCGACGGTGCCGTCGCCGACGGTCAGAGTGTAGCCGCCGGACGGGAGGGAGCGCTGGGGGTCGCTCGTCGGCCGATGCGCGCCCACCCGCACCACGAGCGCCCCCGCGGGCGCCTGTTCGCCGGTGGCGGTGAACCGGCGCGCCCCGGCCTCCCGCAGCAGCGTGCGCAGGGCGTCGAGGGCACGGGGGTCGGCCGTCGCGTCGGCGGTCAGGGCGACCTCGTCGGTCACCGCGACCGGGGCGCCGTTCGCCCGCAGGGAGTGCGGGCGGGGCCAGACGGCCAGGTCCGTCCCGGCCCGGTCGGGTACGGGAGACGTGGTCGTCCCGGGAACGGGCGGCGCCGCCACGGAGGCGGGCGCCGCGCCCAGGGTTCCGGCGACGACTGCGAACGCGAGGGCGGCCGCCCTCTTCCCAGGCCGCAGTTGCAAGGCTTCTCCTTGAGGAGACGAAGACAGACCGAGACAGACACAGAAACGCAGGGAACACGCAGAACACGGAGCCTCTCATTCTGCGCCCCGCCTGCCAACGGGAGGGACCGTTGTGACAGGTTTGTCCTGGTGTGAGACATGGGAACGGGAACAGAATGTGAGCAGGGGCACGTTGTGGGCACGGGTGCGTCTGGTCTCGCGTCCTCTGGGTAGGGGCTGCGGGGAACCCGACCGAGCGACTTGCCTCGATGCCCAATGATCAGTGATCTCGACGAGGAGGCCACCTGTGGCTGCCGCACCGGCTTATGTCCTGTCCCCGGCCCTGTCCAAACCCGTGGCGGAGCTGTCCGCCGGACCCGAAGGGCTGCACGCCTGCGTCTTCAGCGCGGAGGGGCCCCGCGCCGAGGTCCCGCTCACCAGCGAGCCCCCGCTGCCCGACGCCGAACCCCTCACCAGCGAGCCCCCGCTCGCCGACACCGCCCCGCTGACCAGTGAGTCCGACGCCGCCATGGACCCCACCGGACTCGACTCCTTCCCGGCCCAGTACGTCCCGGAGCCCTAGATGGCCGCGCCCGGTCCGGCCGAGCCGCCGACCGAACCGTCGTCCGCCGAGCTTCCGTCCGGGCTCCCGTCCTCCGGGCCCCCGTCCGAGGACCTGGCCCTGCTCGCCGCCCTGCACGGCGTCGCCACCTCCTACAACCCCTCCCCGGACCGTACGGTCGCCGCCTCCGCCACCGCCGTCACCCTCGCCCTGGCCGCGCTCGGCGTGGACGCGAGCACGCCGGAGGCCGTCCGTGACGCGCTCGCCGCCGGCGAGCGGGAGCGGGCCGAGCGGCTGCTGCCGCCCACCGTGGTCGGCTGGGGCCCCGGCGTGCCGCCCGCCCTGGCCGCGCTCCCCGAGGGCACCAGCCTGCTGGTGAGCACCGAGCAGGGCGAGACCCGTGCCTCGGCCGCGCACCTCCCGCCCGGAGTGCACCGGGTCACCGCCACCGCGCCCGACGGCCGCACCGCCGAGGCCCACCTGATCGTCGCCCCGGCCGCGTTACCGGCGCCCCCGGCCCGCTCGTACGGGCTCCTCGTCCAGCTCTACTCGCTGCTCTCCCGCCGCTCCTGGGGCATGGGCGACCTCGGTGACCTCGGCGAGCTGGCCGCCTGGGCGGGCCGTACGCTCGGCGCCGGATTCGTCCAGATCAACCCCCTGCACGCGGCCGTCCCGGGCGCTCCGACCGACCCCTCCCCCTACCGGCCCTCCTCGCGCCGCTTCCCCGACCCGGTCCACCTGCGGATCGAGGACGTCCCCGAGTTCGCGTACGTCGGGGACCACGGTCGGCTGCGGGCCCTTTGCGGACGCGCCGCGCGGCTGCGCGAGGCGGTGCTGGACAAGGGCGCCCTGATCGACCGGGACGCCGTGTGGGAGGCCAAGAAGGCCGCGCTCGAACTGGTGAACGAGGTGCCGCTCGGGCCCGGCCGACTCGCCGCCTACCGCGACTTCCTCGCCGAGCAGGGCCCGGCCCTGGAGGACCACGCCACCTGGTGCGCGCTCGCCGAGGTGCACGGCCCCGACTGGCAGACCTGGCCGGACGGCCTGCGCGACCCGCGCTCACCCGAGACCCGCCGGGCCCGCCGCGAGCTGACGGACCGCGTCGACTTCCACTCCCGGCTGGCCTGGCTCACCGACACCCAGCTCACCGCCGCCCAGCGGGCCGCCCGCGAGGCCGGGATGCCGGTCGGGATCGTCCACGACCTCGCGGTCGGCGTGCACCCCGGCGGCTCCGACGCCTGGGCGCAGCAGGACACCCTCGCCGCCGGCATGTCGGCCGGCGCGCCACCCGACGCCTTCAACGCCCGCGGCCAGGACTGGGGCCTGCCGCCCTGGCGCCCCGACCGGCTCGCCGCCTGTGGTTACGCGCCCTTCCGCGCTCTGCTCCGGGCCCTCTTCCGGTACGCGGGCGCCCTGCGCATCGACCACGTGATGGGCCTGTTCCGGCTCTGGTGGGTCCCCCGGGGCCACCCGCCCACCGAAGGCACGTACGTCCGCCACGACGCCGAGGCCATGCTCGCCGTCCTCGTCCTGGAGGCGTCCCGCGCCGGTGCGGTGGTGATCGGCGAGGACCTGGGCACGGTGGAGCCCGGGGTGCGCGAGGCACTGCGCGCACGCGGGGTGCTCGGCACCTCGGTGCTCTGGTTCGAACGGGACTGGGAGGGCGACCGCCGACCGCTGCCGCCCGGTGCCTGGCGTGCCGACTGCCTGGCCACCGCCACCACCCACGACCTGCCGCCCACCGCGGCCCGCCTCACCGGCGAGCACGTCGAGCTCCGCGACGGCCTCGGCCTGCTCACCCGCCCCCTGGCCGAGGAGCGCGCGGAGGCCGCCGCCGACACCGGGGAGTGGCTGGAGCTGCTGGCCCGGCTCGGCCTGCTGCACGGCACCGGCGGTACCGCCGCCTCCGAGGAGGAGGCGCGGATCCAGGCCGTCCACCGCTATCTGCTGCGCACCCCCGCCCGGATGATCGGCGTCTGGCTCCCCGACGGTGTCGGCGACCGGCGCCCGCAGAACCTCCCCGGCACCTGGGACCAGTACCCGAACTGGCGCCTGCCGATCGCCGACGCGCAGGGCCGTCCGATGCCGCTGGAGGACCTGACGGCATCCCCGCGGCTGCACGCGCTGCTCGACGTCGTCCGCACCCGCACCGCCCCCGCCGCCCGGCCGAGCGGTGCGGGTGGCGACATCTGAGGGCAAACCCGGCCGGATCGGGGTACATCCGGTCCGACCGGGGTCCCGCACGGTACCCCGGGCGCGCGGGCCCCCCGGGCGTTCGCTAGTTTGGGCACCGTGGACAAGACGAACGCCCTGCGCGCCGGCGCCCTGGCAGCCGGTACGACGCTGATGATGCTGCTCATGACGTCCCCCGCGCTCGCGCTCACCCGCGACCACGGGGACGACCCCGGTACGGGCCTGAGCGTCGGCGAGACGCTGGGTCTCTACGTCGTGGCCCCGATCGTGCTCTTCCTGGTCATCACCGGTCTGGTGATGGTCCTCGACAAGTCGCACAAGAAGAAGGACACGACCAGCTCCAACATCGGGACCAAGGCCGACGCCAAGGCCTGACCCGGCGGCCCGCGCGCTTTCCGAGGGCGCCGCACCCACCGTCCGTACCCGCGTCGCGCGGTACGGGGGAGGGGCGGCGCCCTCGACGTATGCACGGCCGGTACGGATGCCCGCCCTGCCCGTCGGCCGAGGGCGGGACGGACACCCGTGGTCCACCGGGCACTGCGGGGGCGGGCGGCGCAGCGGGCCGACGGTTCCGTGGGTCCGCGACGCGCCTGACGCGAGGGGCGCCCGGCGTGACTCGTGCCGGGCGCCCCTGATGCGTACGCGTACGGGTTACGCCCGTTCGGCCGCCGCGTCCGCGGCCTGGGCGCGCAGGGCCCGCTCGATGCCCGCGCGGGACTCGGAGACCAGACGGCGCAGGGCCGGGCTCGGGTCGGCCGAGGCGAGCCAGGCGTCGGTGCGGTCCAGGGTCTCGCCGGTGACCTGGATCGCCGGGTAGAGACCGACCGCGATCTGCTGGGCCATCTCGTGCGAGCGGGACTCCCAGACGTCCTTGAGCACCTCGAAGTACCGCTCCGTGTACGGCGCCAGCAGCTCACGCTGGTCGGTCTGGACGAAGCCGGTGATCACCGCCTCCTGGAGCGCGTTCGGCAGCTTGTCGGACTCGACGACCGACGCCCACGCCTCCGCCTTGGCCTCCTCGGTCGGCCGGGCGGCGCGCGCGGTGGCGGCGTGCCGCTCACCCGCGGCGGTCTTGTCGCGCTCGTACTCGCCCGTGATCTCGGCCTCGTCGTACCGGCCCACCGCCGCGAGCCGCTGCACGAACGCCCAGCGCAGCTCCGTGTCGACGGCCAGGCCCTCGACCGTCTGCGTGCCGTCCAGCAGGCCGTCCAGGAGGTCCAGCTGCTCCGGCGTCCTCGCCGTCGCGGCGAAGGCGCGCGCCCACGCCAGCTGGTGGTCGCTGCCCGCCTCGGCGGCCCGCAGATGGGCCAGGGTGGCCTCCGTCCAGCGGGTGAGCAGGGCCTCGCGGGCGGCCGGGGCGGCGTACAGGTCGATCGCCAGCTTCACCTGGCGGTGCAGCGACTGCACCACGCCGATGTCCGACTCCTTGCCGATGCCCGACAGCACCAGGGACAGGTAGTCGCGGGTGGCGAGTTCGGCGTCCCGGGTCATGTCCCAGGCCGACGCCCAGCTCAGCGCGCGCGGCAGGGACGCCTCGAAGTCGCCGAGGTGCTCGGTGACGAAGGCCAGCGACCGCTCGTCCAGGCGGACCTTGGCGTACGACAGGTCGTCGTCGTTGAGCAGGATCACGTCGGGGCGGGCCTTGCCGACGAGCTGCGGTACGGCGGTCAGCTCGCCGTCGACGTCCAGCTCGACCCGGTCGCCGCGCACCAGCTTGCCGCTCGCCTCGTCCAGGTCGTACAGGCCGACGGCGATGCGGTGCGGGCGCAGGGTGGCCTCGCCCTTGGCGCCGGCGGGCAGCGCCGGGGCCTCCTGGCGGATGGCGAAGGAGGTGATGACGCCCGTACCGTCGGTCTCGATCTCCGGGCGCAGCACGTTGATGCCGGCCGTCTCCAGCCACTTCTTCGACCAGGTGCTCAGATCGCGGCCGGAGGTCTCCTCCAGGGCGCCCAGCAGGTCGGACAGGCGAGTGTTGCCGTACGCGTGACGCTTGAAGTACGCCTGCACGCCCCGGAAGAACGCGTCCTCGCCGACGTAGGCCACCAGCTGCTTCAGGACGGACGCGCCCTTGGCGTACGTGATGCCGTCGAAGTTGACCAGCACGTCGTCCAGGTCACGGATGTCGGCCATGATCGGGTGCGTGGACGGCAGCTGGTCCTGGCGGTAGGCCCAGGTCTTCATGGAGTTCGCGAACGTCGTCCACGAGTGCGGCCACTTCGAACCCGGCGCGTCCGCCTGGCAGGCGGCCTCGGCGTAGGTGGCGAACGACTCGTTCAGCCACAGGTCGTTCCACCACTCCATGGTGACCAGGTCGCCGAACCACATGTGGGCCAGCTCGTGCAGGATCGTCGAGGCCCGCACCTCGTAGGCGGCGTCCGTCACCTTCGACCGGAAGACGTACTGGTCCCGGATGGTCACGGCACCGGCGTTCTCCATCGCGCCCGCGTTGAACTCCGGCACGAACAGCTGGTCGTACTTCCCGAAGGGGTACGCGTAGTCGAACTTCTCCTGGAACCACTCGAAGCCCTGCCGCGTGACGTCGAAGATGGCGTCCGCGTCGAGGAACTCGGCGAGCGAGGGCCGGCAGTAGATGCCGAGCGGCACCGACTGGCCGTCCTTCTCGTACACGCTGTGCACGGAGTGGTACGGGCCGACGATCAGCGCGGTGATGTACGTCGAGATCCGTGGCGTCGGCTCGAACTCCCAGACGTCGCCCCGGGGCTCGGGCGTCGGCGAGTTGGAGATGACGGTCCAGCCCTCCGGGGCCTTCACGGTGAACTGGAAGGTCGCCTTGAGGTCCGGCTGCTCGAAGCTCGCGAACACCCGGCGGGCGTCCGGCACCTCGAACTGGGTGTAGAGGTAGGCCTGGTCGTCGACCGGGTCGACGAACCGGTGCAGGCCCTCGCCGGTGTTGGTGTAGGCGCAGTCGGCGCTCACCCGCAGGACGTTGCGGCCCGGGAGCAGACCCGGCAGGGCGATCCTGGAGTCCGCGAACACCTCGGCGGGGTCGAGGGAGTCCCCGTTGAGGGTCACCTCGTGGACGGTGGGAGCCACCAGGTCGATGAACGACTCCGCCCCGTCCCCGTCCTCGGAGACGTCGAAGCGCACCGTGGTCACGGACCGGTAGGTGCCGCCCTCCTGCGCGCCGGAGAGATCGAGGTCGATCTCGTACGAGTCAACGGTCAGCAGCTTCGCCCGCTGCTGCGCCTCTTCGCGAGTCAGGTTTGTGCCAGGCACGCGGTCATCTCCTCGTTATGTGTGGGTTGTGTCATCCTTCCACGTGACCGGCACGGAACGCGATGACCATTTCCCGCCGGTGGCGCGCCCGCCCCGGCGCGAGCATGGAACCATGACGACGACCCCCACTCCCCGCCCCGTCCCGGCACCGGTCCTGAAGGAACTGCGCGCCGTGGACGACGCGGGCCGCCCCGCGGTTTCCCGCACCGACGACGAGGGCGGCGCCCCGCTCCGCTGCTGCCTGCGCCGCAGCGCGCCCGGCGAGACGATTGCCCTGGTGTCGTATGCGCCGCTGCGCCGCTGGGCGGCACGGACGGGCGCCGACCCGGGCGCGTACGACGAGCAGGGCCCGGTCTTCATCCACGCCGAGCAGTGCGCGGGGCCGGCGCCCGACGCCGGCCTGCCCTTCACCGACGCCCACCGCACCCTCCGCCGCTACTCCGCCGACGGCCGCATCCTGGGCGGCCGCCTGGTGGAGACCCCGGACGCCTTCGCCCCCGCCCTCACGGAGGCCTTCACCGACCCGGAGGTCGCCCTCGTCCACGTCCGTGCGGTGGAGTACGGCTGCTTCTTGTATGAGGTACGACGCGACGACCGTAGTGACCCGGCTCCAGAAGGTCGATGATCCGCCGGTCCGCCCGTAGGTCGCCGCAGCCAGGTGCCGCGTGCGGCGCGAAGCAGACGGCGGGGCACCCGGCCCGCACGTCAAGGGCCGGATCACCCGGCTGAGGAGCGTCGCACCACCACCCGGCAACGCCCCGGCTACCGGATCAGGCCGAGCCAGTGGCGGTACGCCGAGGCGGACGGCAGCCCACCGCGCGCTCAGGCTGCCGTCGTGCTTGCGCACGTCGACCGGCACGGAGCGAGTTCTGCGACCGACTCGCCCAGGTGTCGGCGCGACAGCCCGCAGAAGGAAGGACGGGACATGGCCGCGCGGGCCTGTTCGATCGTCACACACCGGACAGCTCGCGCAGGGGTCTCTCCGTCCCCGCACTCACCGACCAAGATCAGCCGCAGGTCGGTTCGTTAGGGTCGGGGGCATGACGACACCTCTTGCCGGAAGTGCCTTCGACTCGCTCCGCCTCGACGCCGTGTCCGACCGGGAGGCGCTGCGCCGGGTGTACGCACTCCCCGGCGACGCGGCCGTGCGCAAGCAGATGACCGAACTCACCGAGCAGACACGGAAGTTGATCGGATGCTCATCGTTGGTCCTGGTCGCCAGCGCGGACGCCGAGGGCAACTGTGACGTCTCCCCGCGCGGAGGCCCCGCCGGGTTCGTCGCCGTCCTGGACGCACGGACGGTGGCGATACCGGACGCGACCGGCAACAAGCGTCTGGACACCCTGCAGAACGTCATCGCCACCGGACGGGCCGGGCTGCTGTTCGTCGTCCCGGGGCGCACCACGACGCTCAGGGTGAACGGCCGGGCCTGCGTCTCCACCCGCCCGGAGCTGCTGTCGCAGCTGACCGCCGTGGGCAAGCCGCCGGCCAGTGCGCTGGTGCTGGGGATCGAGGAGGTCTACCCGCACTGCCCCAAGTCGCTGCTGCGCAGCGGGGCCTGGAAGCCGGAGCAGTGGCTGCCGGCGGACGCCCAGCCGACCTCGGCCGAGGTGACGCTGGCCCAGCTGCGGATGCCGGAGCTGACGATCGCCGACATCGAGCAGGCGGAGGCGGATTCCCTGAAGTACCGGTACGAGTAACGGCCCGACCGGCGATTGCTGGACCACCGGCCCGCCGAATCCCCGGACCGGCACGCCCCGAGATCAATCGCGGGGCAGCCCGTGACCCGACGGCGCCGACCATGCCGTCCGGCCGCCCGGAACTCGCGATCCCGAAAGTGCGGGGCCCGGTCCGGAGGCCGAGTCCCGGTCGGCCGTCATACGTGCCGCCGGCGAGCTGCTCAGGCAGGCACAGCTGGAGCAGGCCGACACAGAAGCGTTCGCCGAGTGGGACTGCGGTGGGGGAGCCGGTCCGTGGCACCGGGTGAGCGGGGACGGGGTCACCGACGGGGCCTGGTGAACGGAATTCCTGTGCGTGACCCCCGCCTTTTGGTCAGGGGTGTCGCGTTACGGCGGCATCCGGCGCTCTGAACATGCCGAAAGGGGTCCACCCGGCTGGGTGGACCCCCGCGCGGCGAGCGGGTCTGTGGTTACCGCTTCAGCTCGGCCGCCACCAGTTCCGCGATCTGGACGGTGTTCAGGGCCGCGCCCTTGCGGAGGTTGTCGTTGGAGACGAAGAGGGCCAGGCCGTTGTCGACCGTCTCGTCGCGGCGGATGCGGCCGACGTAGGACGGGTCCTGGCCGGCGGCCTGGAGCGGGGTGGGGATGTCGGTGAGGACGACACCGGGGGCGTCGGCCAGCAGCTCGGTCGCGCGCTCCGCGCTGATCGGGCGGGCGAACCGGGCGTTGATCTGGAGGGAGTGGCCGGAGAAGACCGGGACGCGCACGCAGGTGCCGGAGACCTTGAGCTCCGGGATGTCCAGGATCTTGCGGGACTCGTTGCGCAGCTTCTGCTCCTCGTCGGTCTCGTTCAGACCGTCGTCCACGAGGTTGCCGGCGAAGGGCAGCACGTTGAAGGCGATGGGGCGCTTGTAGACGCCGGGCTCGGGGAAGTCGACCGCCGCGCCGTCGTGGGCCAGCTTGTCGGCGTCGGCCACGACCTTCTGTGTCTGGCCGTGCAGCTCGGCCACGCCCGCGAGGCCGGAGCCGGACACCGCCTGGTACGTGGCGACGACCAGCGCCTCGAGGCCCGCCTCGGCGTGCAGCGGACGCAGGACCGGCATCGCGGCCATCGTGGTGCAGTTCGGGTTGGCGATGATGCCCTTGGGGCGGTTCGCGATCGCCTCCGGGTTCACCTCGGAGACGACCAGCGGGACCTCGGGGTCCTTGCGCCAGGCCGAGGAGTTGTCGATCACGACGGCGCCCTGCGAGGCGACCTTCTCGGCCAGCGCCTTCGACGTCGCGCCGCCCGCGGAGAACAGCACGATGTCCAGGCCGGTGTAGTCCGCGGTGGACGCGTCCTCCACCGTGACCCCGTCCAGGACCGTCCCCGCCGAGCGGGCCGAGGCGAACAGGCGCAGCTCGGTCAGCGGAAACTTCCTCTCTTCGAGGATGCTGCGCATGACCGTGCCCACCTGACCGGTGGCTCCGACGATTCCGACCCTCACGGCGTCTCCCTACTGCGTCTCTTCGCGTTCCTGTTACCTGGCCGAGGCTTTTCCATCATGCGGCCGACCACGGCCCGCCTGTCCAATTGTTAACGCCTTCTGCCCGAACAGTGGGACGCCCCGGCGCCGGGCACCGGTCGCGGACCTGCGGTCGCCACCCCTGTGAGCCGCAGGAAATCAGCCGTCGGGGGCCACCGGCCGCAAGGTCCCCTGCCCCGCCCCGCCCCACCCACACGGCGGTGTGACGTACGCCTCTGCCCGGTCCGCGGCACCCGGGCGAACGTTCCGGGCCCGGCCTGCGTCGTAGGGGAAACAGTGCGAGGGGGTGGGCAGTGCTGCGCGGAAGGATCCGGCGTGGCCGGCCGACGTACGGCGCCGCGGACGACGACCCGCTGGACGCGGCGCAGGAACGCCGGGTGCGGGCGGTGCTCGCGCTCGGCGGGGTGCCGCAGGCGGACCTGCCGGACGGGGTGCAGCAGGTCCGCCTGCGGCTGCTGGAACGCGCCGCGAGCGGGCAGGAGGCGCCCCGGGACGTCTCCGCGTGGGCGGCGGTGGTCGCCTCCAACCTCGCCATGGACTGGCACCGGGCCAAGCGCCGCCAGGAGCGGCTCGGCGAACGCCTCGCCGCGCTGCGCCCGGCGGAGCAGCTCCCCGCCGACGAGGAGACCCGCCTGCTCTCCCTCGCCGTCGCCCGCGGCCTGGACGGGCTGCCCGACGCCCAGCGCCAGGTCGTCGTACTGCGGTTCTACGCCGACCTTCCGGTGCGCTCGATAGCCGACCAGCTCGGCGTCCCCGAGGGCACGGTCAAGAGCCGGCTGCACACGGCCGTACGGGCCCTGCGCGCCCGCCTGCACGAGGACGAGGTGGTATGACGTGGCCGCCGCCCACGACCCCCAGGACGACGGCACGCCTCAGGGTGACGGCATGGACGCCCTGATGGCCGCGCTCCTCGACGAGCCGCTGCCCGCGCAGGCCCGGCAGGACCCGGCGTTCACGGCCGCGCGGGACGCGGCCGCCGCCGATGTCGCCGTGCTGAGGGAGCAGCTGGGGCTGATCGGAGACGCGCTGGCCGACGCCGGTGATGAGCTCCAGGAGGCCGAGTCCAGGTCCCCTACGACCCCTCTCGCACCGGAGCGGCCCCTGCCCCTCCGCCCCCGCCGTGCCCGCCGCCCTCTGCGGATCGCCCTCGGGACGCTCGCCGCGGCGGCGGCCGCCGCGGTGGTCGTCGGCACGGGCTGGCTCGTGGCACAGTCCGGGGGAGGAGCGTCCGAGGCGTCGGGTGCCAAGGCCGCCGACGAGGCGGCGAGCAGCGGGCAGGACGGCGGTGTCGCCTTCGGCAGCCCCCGCTACCTCGCCTGCGCCCGACTCGTCGCCGAGGGCACGGTCGCGGCGGTGGAGCCGGTACCGGGCACGGGCGCGGGCGCCGGACAGGAGCGCGTCACGCTGACGGCGACCCGCGTCCACAAGCCGGAGAAGGGAACCCAAGGCGGCGATGACGAGATCGTTCTCCTGCGAGAGGTCGCCGGCCACCCCCCGCTGCACGAGGGCGACCGGGTCCTGGTCGGCCTGCCTCGCGAGGGCGCCGTCCCGGACACCGTGATCGTCGGTGAGGAGGACATCGCCCCCGAACGGGCGCGGATCGCCGCCGCGCTGCCCGTGTCGCGCACCCTGACCTGTGAGTGACCGGCGGAGGGTGCGTACGAGGAAGAGGCGGGCGCCCTGGTGGACGCCCGCCCCTCGGTGGTGGCCGTCGGTTACGGCACGACCTTCTCGATCGTCACGCTGCCGGTGCCCGCGACCGTGCCGCGCGCGTTGACCAGCTGGACCCGTCCGAAGAACTCACGTCCCTCGGGAGCCGCCGCGACCGCCGTGGCGCTGCCGGAGACGGTGGCCGAGTCGCCCGTGCCGAGCTTCACCGACGTGGCCCCGTCGACCGTGACCTCGCCGAGCGTGGCGGAGAAGAACACGTCCCGGTAGTCGTACTCGGCGGAACCGGCCGGGACGGAGTAGCCCACGACCTGGACGGTGTACGTACCGGCGGCCGGCTTGGCGATGGAGACCGACTCCTCCGAGTCGCCGTCGGCGGACTGGGCGACGCGGGTGCCGTTCTTGTCGTAGACCGCCAGGTCCAGGTCGGCGGCGGTGTCGGTGACGTTGCCGATGGCCACGTCGAGCGACGCGGCGCCCGCGGGCACCTCGACCGTGGTGGTGTGGACGTCGCCCGTGCTGATGGTCGGCCGGTCGGTCTTGGCCGAGCCGAGCGGGCCGCCGACCAGCTTGCCGTCCAGGGCGGCGGCCTGGTTGGTCACCTTCCAGGAGACGTCGGCCGGAGTACCCACCTTGGCCTCCGGCACGGTCACGGTCTCCGGGTCGAAGACCGCGCCGAGCACGGCGACGTCCAGCTTGTACGGGTTGTCGAGCAGCGGCGAGGTGCGGCGCGACTCGACCTCGATCTCCCAGACGCCCGGCTGCGGGTCCGCGTACGAACGCACGTCGGGGCGGCAGGTGTTGGCCGGGTTGTTGTAGTTCGGGTAGCAGTTGACCGTCGACGTCGGGTCGGACGGGACGCCGTACGGGTGGATGGCGATGAACCGGGTCTGGCTCGTGGCCTTCAGCCCGCCGAGCGCGATCTCCAGCGTCTTCGCGCCCTCGGGCACGGTGACGAAGTAGGAGGTGGTGCTGTTGCGCTGGGCCGTACCGGAGGCGGAGAAGGTGTGCTTCAGCGGCGCCGAGACGACCACGGTGTTCAGGATCTGCCGGTCGACGCCCTCGGTGCGCGGGTCGTCGACCTCGAGGATCGCGCTCTTCAGGCCGGCCGAGCCGGGCGAGGCCTGCACCTTGACGGTCACCGGCTTGTTCAGCGACAGCTGCACGTCGCGGTCGCCGAGGATGCGGAAGGTGTTGCCGGCGTTGTTCTCGAGGCCGAGCTTGTGCCGGATCGCGCGGTCGGGGCCGGACGTACGGGTGATGGTGATGTCGTACGTCTTCTTCTGACCGGCCTTGAGGCCGCCCTCACGGTCGTAGAGGCCGGTGCCGAAGCCCGGGGTCTTCAGGAACTGGTCGATCGCGGTGTCGACCGGTGCCTTGACCGTGTACTCGTGCGCGGTGGCCCCGTCGCGGATCGCGTCCCAGGCGTCCTCGATGTCGATGAGGCCGGCGCCCTCCTCGTAGGCCTGCACGTCCTTGATGTGCTCGGCGGTGGAGGTGAGGGCGGTGCGCAGCTTCGCGGGCGTCAGGTCGACGCGCTTCTGCTTCGCGGCCGACAGCAGCAGCGCGGCGGCACCGGCGGCCTGCGGGGAGGCCATCGAGGTGCCCTGGAGCATGCCGTAACCGGCGGGCAGGCCGTAGCCCGCCTCGGCGACCGGCGCGCCCGGCGACCAGGTCTGGATGGTGTTGATCGCCGCGCCGGGCGCGACGAGCGTCGGCGTGAAGCCGCCGTCCTCACGCGGACCGCGCGAGGAGAACGGCATCATGGCGTACTTCTTCTTCACCTCGGAGCCGTAGTTGGCGGCCCAGGTCTCCTTGGAGATGGTCGCGCCGACCGAGATGACCTTGTCGGCCAGGGCGGGGTCGCCGATGGTGTTGGCGCCGGGGCCGGAGTTGCCCGCGGAGATCACCAGCTGGACGCCGTAGGTGTCGATGAGGCGGTTGTAGAGCTCGGCGCGGGCGTTGTTGCCGTCGTTCAGCGCCGGCAGACCGCCGATGGACATGTTGACGATGTCGACACCGCGGTTGGCGACGAGGTCGATCATGCCCTCGGTGAGCGCCACGCTGGTGCAGCCGCCGGACCAGGTGCAGGCGCGGGAGGAGACGATCTTCGCGCCGGGGGCGGCGCCGTTCATCTTGCCGCCGAACAGGCCGTTGGCCGCGGTGATGCCGGCCACGTGCGAGCCGTGCGAGCCCTGGATGAGGCCGATGTTGACGAAGTCGGCCTTGGCGCCGGCCGCGTTGTAGACGACGTCCTTGCGGATCTCCACGACGAACGGCTGGCGCTCGGCGACCTCGGTGGCCGGGTCGTCGGTGCCGAAGTACCCGATCTGGAAGCCGTCCTTGTACGGCTTCATCGGGGTGTCGTCGGAGAAGTCCTGGTTGTTGTTCAGGTCGACGCGGACCGTGCCGGCCGCCGCGTCGTACAGCACACCCCAGGAGTCGGTGGTGTCACCGTCGCGGTTGGCGTCGCCGCCCGCGTCACCGCCGATGGTGTAGGACTCCTTGAACGTGCTGATCCGGTACGAGCCCTCGGGCGCCGTCCAGGTCGTGCCCTCGTGGGTGAAGGTGGGGCCGGACACCGATTCGGTCATCTGGCGCCAGGTCTTGTCGCCGTCGACGAGCGGGTCGGTCGCCGTCACCCAGTCGACGATCTTCCGCTCGCCGGTGGTGGTCTTCTGCAGCGCCGGGTGGGCGAGGTCCACACCCGTGTCGAGGACGCCGATGGTGACGCCGCGGCCGTCCGCCTTCGGGTTGTCCTTGACGAAGTCGACGGCGCCGGTCTCGAAGGACGGGTTGTACGGGTTCTTGGCGGGGGTCCGCTTGTCGGGAGCCGAGTAGCCGCCCTTGCCGCCCTTGCCTGCGGCGCCCTTCGTGGTGTCCGCGCCGGGCGTCGGGTCGTCCAGCGGGATCTCCTCGCGCAGGTCGATGCCGTGCACGGTGGAGAGCTTGGCGGCGGCGGCGATGGCCGAGTCCGCCTTGGCGGTGGGGACGGTGGCACGGACGTAGCCGAGCTCGTCGTGGGTCCGGCCGACCGAACCGCCCTTGATCGCGTCCAGCTGCTCGGCGACCTGCTCGGTCTTGCCGGGAGCGGTGGCGATCATCATCGTGACGTTCTTGACGCCGTCCGCCTTGGCCTCGGCGAGCAGGTCCGCGTCCTTCGAACCGAGCTTGTCGGGCCCGGGCTTGACGTCACCGTCGACGGGTGAGGCGGCCGGCGCGGCGGCGGCGACCGCCAGGGGTATCGGTCCGACCGCGCTGAGCGCGGCGACGAGACCGGCGGCCAGGGCGATACGGGCGACGCGTCTCGCGCCCGATACCGCTTCGCGCTGGGAGGAATGGGTCATCGGCATCCCTTGCAGGTAAAGGCACCATCGTGGAGCGACCGGAGCTGATCGACCCTGGCCGCGGTCGTCCGGAATGCGATCCCGGACGATCGCTGAGCTTTACGCAAGGGACAGGTGTTTGGGGAGGGTTGGCCGAATCGAAATGGATGTGTGGGGAAAACCCGCTATGCGCGTATCGGGTGTCGGGTGACGAACCAGGCAAGTCGTGCGTGCGGTCGCGTCGTACGGCGGCGGCCCGTTGTCGGTCACTCGCCTGCCGGTCCGGCGGTCATCGGGGTAACGTCCCCGGGTGCGAGAGAAGTTGCGGGTGGCGGCCTACGCCGTGGTGGTGCGCGACGGGCAGTTGCTGCTGGCCCGGTCCCCGGTGCCCGGAGGCGCCCCCGAGTGGGTCCTGCCGGGCGGCGGCATGGAGCACGGTGAGGACCCCTACGACACCGTGCGGCGGGAGGTCGAGGAGGAGACCGGCTACCGCATCGAGGTCACCGGACTGCTCGGCGTGAACTCCAGTCGGCGCACCTTCCCCGGCGGCCGCCTGAGCCGCCCCGTCGACCACCACGGCGTACGGCTGGTCTACGAGGGGCGGATCATCGGCGGCGAACTGCGCAACGAGATCGGCGGCTCCACCGAACTGGCCGCCTGGCAGCCCCTGGACGCCGTCCCGGAACTGGTCCGGGTCCGCATGGTCGACATCGCGCTGCGGCTGTGGCGGGAGCGGCCGGCCGCGGGGCGGGTCGCGGAGCGCGCGGAGGGCTGACCGCCGGGGGCGACCGGTCGAGGCCTCCGACCTCGACCGGGCAGTTGTGCCGATCATCGCCGTCAGGTTCACATTCTGTGACCTGGCTCTCCCGTGAAGTGAACGCGGAGTGACCGGGTTCGGGCCGGTGCGGAAGCGGGTGCCGACACGCGGGGTGGTCCAAGATCCACGTACGGCGATCGGCGTCGCGCGTTGCCGCCGCGTTCACACGCAGGCCATTCCCGCTGCCAAGCATCCAGTACGAGCGGGACGTTCGCCCGGCGAGCACCCCGCGACCACTGCCGACGCGTTCGCACCCGGGGAGAGAAGCGCCATGCCGCGCATACGCCCAGTCGCCGACTCCACTGGACTCCACCGCCGTTCCGTCCTCGCCGCCACCGGCGCGGTGGCCCTCTCCGCCGGCGTCGGTTACGCCCTGCGGCCCGGCGGCGAGGCCGTCGCGGCGGACGCCGCCACGGGCGGGACCGTGCACGCCTCCTCCCGGCCGGCACCGGCCGCCCCGCTCGCCCCGTACACCCGGGGCACCACCCTCGAAGGGGTGTCCGCCCCGCGCGGTGCATCCGGCTACCGGCGCCTCGACGAAGGGCAGGGCTGGGGGCGGGTGGTGCGCGGCGAACTGGCCGCGGCCCGCCCCGGCCGGGACGACCGCCGCACCACGCTGGCGGCGTTCGTGCAGCTCACCGACCTGCACCTGCTCGACACGCAGCATCCGCTGCGCCTGGAGTACCTGCGCTCCACCGATGTGCGCGCCTGGCGGCCCCAGGAGGCGCTCACCGTGCACGGCGCGGTCGCGCTCGTCGAGCGGATCAACGCACTGCGCGGCGCCCCCGTCACCGGTTCCCCGCTGCACTTCGCGATGACCACCGGCGACAACACGGACAACAACACCCGCACCGAACTGGACTGGTTCCTGACGGTGCTCAGCGGTGGCCGCGTCACCCCCAACTCCGGGGACCCGCGCCACTACGAAGGCGTCCAGAACAGCGGTCTGCGGCAGTACTGGCAGCCGGACACCGCCGTCCGCGACGCCGACAAGCAGCTCGGCTTCCCGCACCTGGACGGTTTCCTCGCGGCGGCCGTCCGCGAGGTCAACAGCCCCGGCCTCAACCTTCCCTGGTACTCCACCGTCGGCAACCACGACACGATGCCGCTCGGCTGCTACGCCTCCCACGGCGACTCCCACCTCACCGAACTCGCCGTCGGCGGCCGGAAGCTGATGGAGATACCGGCGGCCGAGGCGAAGAAGCTCCAGCAGACCATCAAGAAGGCTGCCGACCCCCGGGGCGTCCAGTACGGCGAGTTCCTGAAGTCCCACTCCCGCGCGATGCGTTCGGTCACCCCCGACGAGGCACGCGCCCCGTTCACCCCCGCCGATTACCTGAAGGCGCACCTGGACCCCGCGCACCGCGGATTCGGTCCGGTGGGCCACGGCTACACCGCCGCCAACCTCGACGAGGGCACCCAGTACTACGCGTTCCGCGTCTCCGACGACGTCATCGGGATCAGCCTCGACACCACCGACCCGGGCGGCCACTACACGGGTTCCCTCGGAACGGCCCAACTGCGCTGGCTGGAGCGGACCCTGCGGACCCACAAGGACTCCCGCGCGATCATCTTCAGCCACCACACCAGCGCATCGATGACGAACACGCACCGCGACCCGGCCCGTCCCGACGAACGGCGCCACGACGGCGGGGAACTCCTCGCGCTCCTCGGCCGGCACCGCAACGTGGTGGCCTGGGTCAACGGTCACATCCACCGCAACGCCATCACCCCGCACACCGGTTCCGCCGGCTCCTTCTGGGAGATCTCCACCGCCTCCCACATCGACTTCCCCCACCTCGCCCGCGTCATCGAGCTGGTGGACAACGAGGACGGCACACTGTCCCTCTTCACCACCCTGGTCGAGTCCGCGGCCCCGTCCCGCACGGACCACGACGACCTCACCCAGACCGGCCTGGCCGCCCTCTACCGCGAACTGTCCTACAACGCCCCGGGCGCCCGCACCGACCTCGGCGGTGACCCGGGGGACCGCAACACGGAACTGCTGCTCAAGGCGTAGGAAGCGGGGCCGGATCAGCGGGGCAGCACCACGACGTAGGCGGCGGGCTCGCGGTCGTCCGCGGCCATCAGTGCCGTACGGACCACCGCCGCCTGCTGCTCCGCCGCGTCCCGCAGCTTGCCCGGGGTGACGTGCACGACGGTGATGCCGAGCCGCTCCAGGAGCTCACGCTTGCGGGCGTACTCGAACCACACGTCCTCCTGACGGGGACCTGGCCGGGACGCCCGGGTGTCCAGCTCGAGCGCCACGGCCTGGTCGGGCCAGTAGGCGTCCAGACCGCCGAGGTGGGGGCCGCCCGGCAGGCGCAGGTCGACGTTCCACACCGGGTCGGGCAGACCGTGCTCCCGCACCATCCGGTACAGCCGGTCCTCCGCGACCGCGCGGCCCTCGGCCACCAGTGCGTCCACCGCGTTCACCACGTGCGGCCGGTTCAGGAGCTTCGCGCCGGTCAGCTCCCGCACCACCGTGGCCGCGTCGCAGTGGCCGCCGGCCACCGCCTCCGTCAGCAGCCGGCGCACCGTGGCCGCGTCGTCCAACGTGGCCACCGCGTCGGCCAGCGCCCGCGGGACCGGCGCCACCGGCACGCCCGTCACCTGAGTGGGGACCGGCAGCACCGGCGTGCGGACGATGCGGACACAGCCCGTGGAGCGCAGTCGGCGCAGCCGCGGCACCAGCACGTCGAAGGCGTCCAGGGAGGGCAGCGGGGGAGCGGAGGAGAAACCGTGCAGGGTCAGCGCGGCCAGCCCGGTGATCATCGCCTCCTCGTAGCGGGGCGCCGTCGAGTCGGCCGGACCGGGCTGGTCGGGGACCCGCACGGACCGCTCCCGCGCCGTGTACATCAGCACCGCGTGCAGCCGCTCCTCGCTGGTCGGCGGGCCCGGGTGGAGCAGGACGACGCCGGGGAGGAGCTGTCGCCAGGTGCCGCCGGGACGGCACCGGTCGTCGGCCTCCGCGGCGGAGACGCCGTGCGAGCGGAGCTGGGCGGTCGTCAGCACGCGCCGGGTGCCGGCGGCCAGGTGGTGCAGGGAGCGGGGGAAGAGCGGGGTCTCGTGGTTCATGTCCGGCAATGTCCCCGCGTCGCGTCCGCCCCCGAACCCCTGTTACAGAGCCGTCGACAATCAGGGACAAGACCGTCCTAAAGGACGCTTGTTCGGATGCCGAAAACCCCTGGCCCGTTCGGGTGGGACCAGGGGTTACGGTTCTCATTGACCGAATTCCGTAACGGTCACGGAGCGTGTATCCCAGGGGTGGGATCAAGCCGGGAGCGGGTGGGTGTCAGCCGGTCGCCGCAGCGGGTGTCAGCCCGCCGCCGCGTCGCACGCCTGGCCGCGCAGCGCCCGCGCCAGGTCGTCCCGGGCCTCCAGCACCAGACGGCGCAGCGCCGGGGCCGCGTCCTCGTGGGCCGCGAGCCAGGCGTCCGTCGCGTCCAGCGTCCGGGGCGAGTCCCGCAGATCGGGGAACAGGCCCCGCACCACGTCCATGCCGATCTGGATCGACCGCTCGGTCCACACCCGCTCGATCACCGCGAAGTACTTCTCCGCGTACGGCGCGAGCAGCTCCCGCTGCGAGGGCTGGGCGAAGCCCGCGATCGTCGCCTCCACCAGCGCGTTGGACAGCTCGTCCGACTCCACGACTTGCTCCCACGCCCGCGCCTTCACCTCCGCCGACGGGCGGGCGGCCAGGCAGCGGACCTGGTGGCGCTTGCCGGAGGCGGTGTCGTCCCGGGCCAGCTCCTCGGCCAGTGCCTTCTCGTCGGCGAACCCGTGCGCGGCCAGCGGCTCCAGGAACACCCAGCGCAGCTCCTGGTCGACGTCGAGCCCGTCGACCGTCACGGTGCCCGACAGCAGCTCCTGGAGCAGCCGGAAGTCGCCCGGCGCACCGGCCGACCGGGCGAAGAAGCGGGCCCAGGCCAACTGCTGCTCGCTGCCCGGCGCGGCGGCCTCCAGCTCGCGCCGGGCTCCCTCGGCGAGCAGCCGGCCACCCGTCTCCCGCCAGGCGGGCGCCGCGTAGTGGACGAGCGCCGACTCGGCCCAGGCGTGCAGCATCTGGAGCACACCGATGTCGGACTCGCGTCCGCCGAACCGCAGCACCAGGTCCACGAACTCCCGGGCCGGCAGCAGCGCGTCCCGCGTCATGTTCCACAGCGCCGACCAGCACAGGGCGCGGGCCAGGGGGTCGGTCAGCGCGCCCAGGTGCGCGCGGAGCGTGGCCAGCGAGGTCTCGTCGAAGCGGATCTTGCAGTACGTCAGGTCGTCGTCGTTGACCAGCACCAGCTCGGGTGCCTCGGCACCCGCCAGCTCGGCGACCACCGTACGCGCCCCGTCGACGTCCGCCTCGGCGCGCGCGTACCGCTCGAGCGCGCCGTCGCCCGTACGCCGGTACAGGCCCACCGCGACCCGGTGCGGGCGCAGTTCGGGGTGCGATTCCGCGGCCTCCTGCACCACCGCGAGCTCCTCGACCCTGCCGTCCGCGTCCAACAGCACCTGGGGCGTCAGGGAGTTGACCCCTGCCGTCTGCAGCCAGGACCGCGTCCAGGCCGCCATGTCCCGCCCGCTGGTCTCCTCGAGGACCGACAGCAGGTCACCGAGGCGGGTGTTGCCGTACGCGTGCCGCTTGAAGTAGCGGCGGGCGCCCTCCAGGAAGGCGTCCTGGCCGACGTACGCCACCAGTTGCTTCAGTACGGAGGCGCCCTTGGCGTAGGTGATGCCGTCGAAGTTGAGCTTGGCGTCCTGGAGGTCGCGGATGTCGGCGGTGATCGGGTGCGTGGACGGCAGCTGGTCCGCGCGGTACGCCCAGGCCTTGCGGCGGTTGGCGAAGGTGATCCAGCCGTCGGTGAAACGGGTGGCGCTCACGAGCGAGAAAGCGCCCATGAAGTCGGCGAAGGACTCCTTGAGCCACAGGTCGTCCCACCACTCCATGGTGACCAGGTCGCCGAACCACATGTGCGCCATCTCGTGCAAGATCACGTTGGCCCGGCCCTCGTAGGACGCCTGCGTGACCTTGCCGCGGAAGATGAACTCCTCCCGGAACGTGACGAGTCCGGGGTTCTCCATCGCACCCAGGTTGTACTCGGGCACGAACGCCTGGTCGTACTTCCCGAAGGGGTACGGGTAGTCGACGTGGTCGTGGAAGAAGTCCAGGCCCTGCTTGGTCACCAGGAACACGTCGTCGGCGTCGAAGTGCGGCGCGAGACCCTTGCGGCACATCGCGCCGAGCGGGATCTCCAGCCTCGTGCCGTCGGGCAGTTCACGCTCGTAGGTGTCCGTGACGTAGTGGTACGGCCCGGCGACCACGCACGTGATGTACGTCGAGATCGGCTTGGTCTCCGCGAACCGCCAGACACCGTCGGCGAGTTCACCGGCACCGTTGCTCCACACCGTCCAGCCCTCGGGGGCCCGCACCTCGAAGCGGTAGGGGGCCTTGAGGTCGGGCTGCTCGAAGTTGGCGAAGACGCGCCGGGCGTCGGCCGGCTCGTACTGGGTGTAGAGGTACACCTCGCCGTCCTCGGGGTCGACGAAGCGGTGCATGCCCTCGCCGGTACGGGAGTACGCGCACCGGGCGTCGACGATCAGCTCGTTGTCGGCGGCCAGGTCCTCCAGCAGGATCTGGGAGCCGTCGAACACCTCCCCGGGGTCGAGGTCCCGCCCGTTGAGGGAGACGGCCGTCACGCTCGGCGCGATCAGGTCCGCGAAGCTGCTCGCGCCCGGCTCCGCGCAGCGGAACCGGAGGGTCGTCACCGAGCGGAAGGTGTGCGGCCCGGCCCCGCTGTCCCTTTCGTCCCCGCCGTTCCCTCCGCCGATCGCGGAGCGCAGGTCGAGGGACACCTCGTACCCGTCCACCGACAGCAGTGCGGCCCGCTCCCGGGCCTCGTCACGGGTCAGGTTCTCACCGGGCACGGGCGGACTCCTCATACGTCGTCGTCGACAGGGCTGGACAGCACCGATCCTGCCATGCGCCCCTGACCAGGGGCAGCCGGGAATGACCGGGGGGAGTTCGGGTGTTTCCCCGGGGGAAACACCCGCCCCGAACTTCCCTCCCGAGGAGCGACATGCCCGACACGTCCCCTGCCGCCGCCCCCGCCACCCCTGTTGACTTCTGGTTCGACCCGCTGTGCCCCTGGGCCTGGATGACCTCCCGCTGGATGCTGGAGGTGGAGAAGGTGCGGGACGTCAAGGTCCGCTGGCACCTGATGAGCCTCGCGGTCCTCAACGAGGACAAGCTCGACGAGCTGCCCGAGGAGTACCGCGAGATGCTCGAGACCAAGGCCTGGGGGCCCGTCCGTGTCGCCGCCGCGGCCGAGCAGGAGCACGGCGCCGAGGTGCTCGGCGACCTCTACACCGCGCTCGGCACCCGCATCCACAACCAGGGCGAGGGTCCGGAGAAGGAGGCCGTCGCGGCCGCCCTGAAGGAGGTCGGCCTGCCCGACTCCCTCATGGAGCACTGGGACTCCACCCCGTACGAGCCCCAGCTGCGCGCCTCCCACCAGGAGGGCATCGACAAGGTCGGCCAGGAGGTCGGCACCCCGGTCATCGCCGTGCCCGGCGCGGACGGCGAGCAGATCGCCTTCTTCGGCCCGGTCGTCACTCCCGCGCCCCAGGGCGAGGAGGCGGCCCGCCTCTGGGACGGCACCCTCGCCGTGGCCTCCGTCCCCGGTTTCTACGAGATCAAGCGCACCCGCACGAAGGGCCCGGACTTCAGCAACCTGTGACGGCGACGGGTCGCTCCGGGGCGGGTCACTCGGGGACGGGCACGCGGACGGCCTTGGGGAACGGCTTCATGACGAACCCCGTGCGCAGGTTGCGGCACTGTTTGCCGGTGTCCGGGTCCAGCACGTTCTCGCAGAGCCAGAACTCGTTCACGCCCGTGCGGCCCAGCCGCTCCTTGAGCCAGTCCTGCTCGGCCTTGTTCAGCTGACGATGCTGCTGGTCGGCGTCGCACGTCCAGCAGGGCAGCTTCATGGTCCTGGGTGTCGTCATGTGACACTTTGACCCGGAACGCCGCATACCGGAAGCCCCCGCGAGTCCTGTCCTCGCGGGGGCTTCCCTTTTTCCGCCTGCCGGGTGAACGGTGAGAAGACGATCACGAGGCAGGACGCTCATCGGGGCCTTGCGGGCCCCTGGAGTGCCGGGTCTCACGAACCTCTTACTGCCATGGTGTTGCAACTGCACGCTAGCAGCAGAAGGGGGTGGATCGTGTGCCCGGGACGCACGTGGGCATGGGAAAGGCCCTCGGCCGGACGATGCGTCCTGTCGAGGGCCTTCGCCGCCGCGGGAGGGGGCTTCGGGGAGGGCTTCAGTCCCCGGTGCCGGCTCGTTTCCGAGCCCGCTGCCAGGCGTAGCCCACGGCCGCCAGGACCAGGACCATGCCGCCCGTCGAGTACAGCTGCACGCGCGTGCCCGGTTCCCGCGCCATGAGGACGAAGACGCCCGCCATCCCGGCCAGCGCGATCCACGTCAGCCACGGGAACGCCCACATCCGCACCACCAGCTTCTCCGGGGCCTCGCGCTCCAGGATGCGCCGCAGCCGCAGCTGTGAGACGGCGATGAAGATCCAGACGACCAGGATCACCGCGCCGATCATGTTCAGCAGCCAGGAGAAGACGTCGTCAGGCCGCCAGTAGCTCAGCAGCACGCACAGGAACCCGAAGACCGAGGAGGCCAGCACGGCGAGCCGCGGCACCCCGCCCGAGACCCGGCTCAGCGCCTTCGGGCCCGGCCCGCGCTCCACCAGGGAGTAGGCGATGCGCGAGGCGCCGTAGATGTTGGCGTTCATCGCGGACAGCAGCGCCACCAGCACCACGACGTTCATCAGCTGACCGGCGCCCGGGATGCCGAGCCGGTCCAGGGCGGCGACGTACGGGCCGCTCTCGACCACCGCCGTCGAGTCCCACGGGACCAGGGCCACGATGACCGCCATCGAACCGATGTAGAACAGCGCGATCCGCCACATCGCGGTGCGGACCGCGACGGCGACGCCCTTGACCGGGTTCTCCGACTCGGCCGCGGCGATGGTGACCGTCTCCAGACCGCCGTACGCGAAGACGGAGGCGAGCAGCCCGATCACCAGCCCCTCGCCGCCGTTCGGAAACAGATCGGTGAGGTTCGAGGCGCCCGGGGAGTCGGTGCCCGGCAGCACGCCCGTGAGGGCCAGCACCCCGAGCACCAGGAACAGGGAGATCGCGCCGACCTTCAGTGCCGCGAACCAGAACTCGAACTCGCCGAAGTTCTTCACGGCCGCGAGGTTCGTGCCGCAGAACACCACCATGAACAGCGCCACCCACGCCCACTCGGGCGTGCCCGGGAGCCAGCCGGTGACGATCTTCGCGGCGCCGATGCCCTCCAGGCCGACGGCCGTGCACAGCAGCACCCAGAACGCCCAGCCCACCGTGAAGCCCGCCCAGGGCCCGATGGCCCGCTCGGCGTGCGCCGAGAAGGAGCCGGACGACGGATGCGCGGCCGACATCTCGCCGAGCATCCGCATCACCAGCATGACCAGCAGGCCGGAGAGGGTGTAGGCGAGGACGATCGACGGCCCGGCGGCCGCGATGCCCGCGCCGGAGCCGACGAACAGGCCGGCCCCGATCACCCCGCCCAGGGCGATCATCGACAGATGGCGTTGCTTCAGGCCGTGGGAGAGGGAGGACTCCTCCCGCTGCGGCGGTGTCTCGACGGAGGTGCTGGGAACGGGCACGGCTCGTCCAATGCGGGAGACGATGAAACCCCGTCAGTTTGGGCGGCCGCTCCCGCCCGGCGGAGAGGCTGCCCGCCATGTGGACACGCACCATACGGAGGGTGGCAATCCGGTTACCGGTGGGTGGCCGACGGGTCGCCCGGCGAGGGGCCGGGCGTGGGGCGCGGACGGCCGGTTTGGCGGGACCCTACAGACGCCGGCCGGGCGGCCCTTGTGGGAGGGGCCATGTCACCCCCGTGACCGGTATCACTCCGTTGCCCGGATTGGGCACGTTCTTTGTCCGGAGCCCACCATCCGTGTGGCGGCGCCTTTGTCGAGCGCTGACGGTGATCGGCTCGAGGGCGCTGGGATAGCGTCGCTGTCGTCCCCAGCCTCCTCACCCCGCGGAGTCCCCATGAGCACCGCTGCCGCCTCGTCCGCCCTGCCCCAGGAAGGCGGGGCCCGCGTCGGTCTGGTCCTCGCCGACCTCGTCCCGGCCTCCCGTGTGCGGGACGTGGCCCTCGTGGTCGGCGGTGCCGCGCTCACCGGCGTCGCCGCCCAGCTCGCCGTCCCGGTCCCCGGGTCCCCGGTGCCGGTGACCGGCCAGACCTTCGCCGCGCTGCTCGTCGGCACCACCCTCGGCGCCCGCCGCGGTCTCCTCTCCCTCGCGCTGTACGCGGTGGCGGGCGTCGCGGGTGTGCCGTGGTTCGCCGAGGGCGCGTCGGGCTACGGGGCGCCGTCGTTCGGCTACATCCTGGGCATGCTGCTGGCCGCGGTCGTCGTGGGCTCCCTGGCCCGTCGCGGCGCCGACCGCTCCGCGTGGCGGATGGCGAGCACCATGCTGCTGGGCTCGGCGGTCATCTACGCCGTCGGCGTGCCCTACCTGGCGCTGGCCACCGGCATGTCCGCCTCCGCCGCGATCGCGGCGGGTCTCACCCCGTTCCTCATCGGTGACGCCCTGAAGGCGGCCCTGGCGATGGGCGTGCTGCCGACCGCCTGGCGGTTCGTCAACAAGCGGTGACTTCTCGATCGTCCCCGGAAGGGGGCCGTCCGGGCGCACGTACAGCGCCCGGACGGCCCCCTTCTGCGTCGGTGACGGCCGTGAAGCCGTGTCTCGGAGCTGTGTCTGGGAGCCGTGTCACACGCCCCCGCGCGCCTGCCCGCGATCCCGCGTGTCACACTCGGACCATGCGCGTGTACCTCGGTTCCGACCATGCCGGATACGAACTCAAGAACCACCTCGCCGAGTGGCTCAAGGACGCGGGTCACGAGCCCGTCGACTGCGGGCCCCACATCTACGACGCCCAGGACGACTACCCGCCCTTCTGCCTCCGCGCCGCCGAGCGGACCGCCGCCGACCCCGACGCCCTCGGCATCGTGATCGGTGGCTCCGGCAACGGCGAGCAGATCGCCGCGAACAAGGTGAAGGGTGTACGAGCGGCCCTGGCGTGGAGCGAGGAGACCGCGGCGCTGGGCCGCCAGCACAACAACGCCAACGTGGTCGCGATCGGTGCGCGCATGCACACCTCGGACGAGGCGACGAAGTTCGTCGAGGTCTTCCTGGGCACCCCGTTCTCGGGCGACGAGCGCCACACCCGTCGCATCGACATGCTCGCGGACTACGAGACCACCGGCGACCTCCCCCCGATCCCGCCCCACCACCCCCAGCAGTGACCCGGCCAGGAGGCGGGAGAAACCGGGCGGGGGGCGGGAGGAACCGAGCGGGCTGAGAGAGTCGAGAGGGAGGGGAGCGAACCCGTGCCGGAGGGCCACACCATTCACCGGCTGGCCGAGGATTACGCCGGGGCCTTCTCCGACGGCACCCCTCTTCGGGTCTCCAGCCCCCAGGGCAAGTTCAGCGACGCCGCCGCCCTCCTGGACCGCACCGTCCTGCACACCGCCGAAGCCCACGGCAAGCACCTCTTCCTCGGCTTCCGCGACCCCGACCCCGAGCACACCGACTGGGTCCACATCCACCTCGGCCTCTTCGGCAAGGTCGCCCTGGGCCCGGCCCCCGCGCCCCCGCCCACGGACACCGTCCGGCTGCGCCTCACGCACCACGCGTCGTACGCCGATCTCCGCGGGCCCACCACCTGCGCCCTGATCACGGACACCGAGAAGCGGGCGATACACGACCGTCTCGGTCCCGACCCGCTGCGCCCGGACGCCGACCCGGACGCCGCGTACCGCAGGATCAGCCGCAGCCGTACGACGATCGCCGCGCTCCTCATGGACCAGAAGCTCATCGCCGGCGTGGGGAACGTCTACCGCGCCGAGGTCCTCTTCCGGCACGGTATCGACCCGTACCGCGCGGGCCGGGACATCACCCCCGCCGAGTGGGACGCCCTGTGGACCGACCTGGTCGGGCTCATGCGGGAGGGCGTCCGCAACAACCGGATCGACACCGTCCGCCCGGAACACACTCCGGAGGCGATGGGCCGCCCGCCACGTGTCGACGACCACGGCGGTGAGGTGTATGTCTACCGCAGGGCCCATCAGCCCTGCCACATCTGCGGCGAGGAGATCCGCACCGCCGGCCTCGCCGCCCGCAACCTCTTCTGGTGCCCGGCCTGCCAGCACCGGTGAGACCGGCCCGGCGGGGCGGGGCCGGTGCGCGGCGGGCGGGCGGAGCGGGACGTCCGGCACAATTTCCGCCGGACGACCACACGAGGGCGCCCGGTGAAGTTCACTGTGAAGTCGGTCCCCGGACGGGGGACAACCAGGACCTCCCGTGCCAAGTGGTCGCTCCGATGGATAGGGTCCCGAACTGATGGCAGCAGGACGAGAGAGGCGCGCAGCAGCCGACACGCTCACGGCCCGGGTGAAGAAGCAGTGGCACCGGGCCCGCGTCGGCGTGCGCCGGGCCGCCGTCGACTACTTCCGCGGGGACGGCTCCGACTGGATAGCCCTTGCCGGGCTGCTGCTGACGATCCCGCTCATCTCGGCCGCGACGCTCGCCAACTCCGTCTGGTTCGCACCGTCCGCACTGGTGCTGCCGATCGTCGCCGGCGGGCTGCTGCTCCGCCCGGCGAGTCTGCTCGGCCTGTACGCGGCGGCGGCGACGGCACTGATCGTGGAGGCCGTCCGACTCGGCCCGTACACCGAGGGAGCGTCCAGGGTGACTCCGGGCGTCGTCCTCACCGTGGCCGCCTGCGGCTTCTTCGGACTGGTCGTCGCCCAGTTCCGCAGCCGGGTGGGCGTGCCCTGGCGGCGCGGCGGCACCATGCTCTTCGACCTGCGTGAACGCATCAGGGTGCAGAGCCAGTTGCCGGCCCTGCCGAGCGGATGGCACCGGGAGATGGCCCTGCGTCCGGCCGGCGGCCAGTCCTTCTCCGGCGACTTCGTGGTCGCGGCCCGCACCAACGGCGGGCGCACGCTGGAGGTCGTCCTGACCGACGTGTCGGGCAAGGGCATGGACGCGGGCTCGCGCGCCCTGCTGCTGTCCGGCGCCTTCGGCGGCCTGCTCGGCAGCCTCCCGCCGCACGCCTTCCTGCCGGCCGCCAACGGCTACCTGCTCCGCCAGGAGTGGCAGGAGGGCTTCGCCACCTCCATCCACCTCGTCCTCGACCTGGACTCCGGCGACTACGAGTTGTACTCCGCGGGGCATCCGCCGGGTCTCCAACTCAGCGCGGGCAGCGGCCGCTGGGAGGAGAAGTCGGGCGACGGCCCGCTGCTGGGCGTGTACGACGGCGCACAGTTCGACCCGGTGAAAGGCTCGTTGCGTCCCGGGGACGTGCTGATGCTGTTCACCGACGGCCTGGTGGAGACGTCGGACCGGGACATCGTCGAGGGCATCGACCGCCTCACCGGCGAGGCCGACCGCTATGTCGCCGGTGGCTTCCACGGAGCGGCCTGGCACCTCATCGAAGCGGTCGCCAAGGACGTCAACGACGACCGGGCGCTGCTGCTGATCTGCCGCGAGGGCAGCACGGCCGCCCTGCCCCGCTGACCCCGGCTCCCCGCGCCCGGACCGGCGGCCTCCACCACTCTCCTGCCCCGCCCGGACCGTGCGGCACGGCGGGGGCGGGGACACTGGAGGGGTGACCGAGACACCGCGCAACCTGCTGACCCCCGCCCAGGTCGAGGCCATCGCCCGTGCCGTGCACGAGGGCCAGACCGACAAGGCGGGCGTGCCGTACGCCGAGCACCTCCGGGCCGTCGCCGAGGGCGTCCGGGACCGCGGCGGCGACGAGGAGCAGATCGCGGCGGCCTGGCTGCACGACGCCGTCGAGGACGGCAAGCTCTCGGAGCAGTGGCTCAGGGAGGCGGCACTGAGCCGGCGGACCCGGGACATCGTCCTCGCGGTCACCAAGCGGTCCGGGGAGCCTCCCGAGGTCTACGCGGCCCGTATCCTCGCGACCCCGGGCGCCCTGCTGGTGAAGGAGGCGGACCTGGCGCACAACGCCGATCCGGCGCGGCTGGCGGTGCTGGACGAGGCGACCCGCGGCCGACTGGCCGAGAAGTACGCGCGGATGCGCACACTCCTCGGCCTCGTGGCGGGGACGCGACCCGACCGCCCCGCGCCGGCCGACTAGGCGGAGACCGTCTCCTGCGTCTCCTGTTTTTCCCGGCCGTCCCGCTCCTCGTGGCCGTCCCGCTTCTCACGGGGTTCGCGCTCGCGGTCGCGGGCCGACTGCGCGGCATCCCGCTTGAAGGCCCATTCCATCTTCGGCTCCATCGCGAACCGGAAGACCCGCTGCACCGGCCTGGAGCACAGGAACGTCACCAGGACGGCCGCGAAGACGGTCACGGCGACCGCGCCGATCGGCTCGTGCAGCACGGAGGGCTCGAACCAGCCCCGGTAGTCACCGGCCTTCACCACGAAGCCGTGCAGCAGGTAGCCGTAGAGCGTGCCCGCGCCGAGCGCGGTGAACCACATGTGGCGGCCCGGCACCCAGGCGAAGAAGCAGGCAGTCAGCAGCACGGAGCAGCCGAACATCGCCAGCATCATGACGGGACCGGCCCACCACGGGGCACCCAACTCCTGTGCGGAGTCACGGTGGTAGAACCACCCGGTGTGCATCCGCGGCACCGCCCACCAGCCGAAGGCCAGCGCCGCCGCGAAGACCGGCACCGCCGCGATCCGTACCGACCGGCGGCGCACCAGCTGGAAGTGCTCGGGCTTCATGCACAGGCCGAGCACGAAGTACGGCAGGAACTGCAGGACCCGCTGGAGATCGAGGTCGTCGCCGATCTGGGGGGAGACGCTCGCCAGCATGGCGATGCCGAGCGCGAGCGGCAGCGGGTGGCGCACCGCCTTCCAGATCGGTGTGGTCAGCCGCCAGACGAACAGCGCGCACAGGAACCAGGTGAGGTACCAGGGGTCGAGGAGGCTGATCTCCTGCTGCGGGTCGTTGTCGATGACGCGCTTGAAGAGCGGATACGTCGTCTCGAAGATGATGTACGGCACGGCGACGCCGGTGATCAGTCGCCGCAGCCGGTCGGGACGCATGTCGAAACTGCGCGAGAAGTAGCCGGAGATGATGATGAAGGCCGGCATGTGGAACGAGTACACGACGGTGTACGCGGCTTCCATGGCCCGGTTGTCACCCTTGATGGGCTCCCAGAAGTGGCCCACGGCCACCAGCACGATCGCCAGGTACTTGGCGTTGTCGAAGAACGCGTCCCGCCGCTTGCCGGAGGCGGCCTTCGCCTTCTGCGTGCTCTGTGTGTCCTCCGTGCGCGGGCCCGGCGCTCCGGGGTCCGGCGGTTCGGCCGGGGGAAATGGCGTCCTGCGGTTGCCGTTCGGTTGCAGCGAGTCCGTCACCGAACCACCCGCCAGGAACTCGGGGAGGGGATCGGTGTGCTCGCTGCGCTTGCGGGTGACGAGGCAGCGTGGAACATCTGAGGCACCCTAGCGTTCGGCGTGGGTATTCGTAAAACTCCCACGTCATTCCTGGTCGTCGAATCCGGATACCCGCGATCCGCGAATGCAGACGGCTTTCTGGGAGTGACGGCCGACACATCGCGCGGGCAAGGGTTCCCCGTGCTCCATGGGCCCCTTTTGTCGTCATTGTTCCGGGCGAAGTGGCGCATATGCCCGCCGGGCAGGTCCGGTTGGATGTCCGTTTCGAGTCGCTTCGCGGGCTGCCGGGGGGCTCGTCGGGGTACGCGTGGGGGTAATTCGAAATAGCTGAGAAAGTGTTGTGCGAGGACGGCAACGATACGGTCGAATTCCCCGTGCGGGGGTCACGCCGAATTACTGTGCGATGCCGCGGCGTCGGCTCCGCGCGTGCTCCGCGCGGGCCGGTGCGGGTGCTTCGCGGGGAGGGTGCGCACGCGAGGCGCGGCCGAAGGGGAACGAACGGTGCGTCACTCGCCGCATAGGACGGCCCTGTTGGTGGCACGATGGTTCTGGCGGGGTGCGCGGGGATGCGTCGCCCGGGCCGGCGAAGCGGACCGACCGAGGGTGTGATCAGTTGTGGCCATTTCACTGTCTGTCGTGGTGCTGTTGGCGATCGTCCTTGTGGTGCTGATCAGAGGGGGGTCCATCAAGGCCGGACCCGCGATCGTCGCGATCCTCTTCGGCTTCTTCCTCGCCTCGACCGGCATGGCCCCGTCGATCAACCGCTTCCTGGACTCGATAGCGGACACGATCAGCTCGATCAGCTTCTGACCCCCGAGGGCGTTCGCGCGATGGCGAGGCCGGTGCGTGCGGTACTGGGCGATGTCCGGCTCGACTGCCGGATCTGCCGAGGAGACCTGTCCCGGGACCGGGAGGTCCTGCTCGACAGCTCCGGCATGGAGTTCATGAAGCCGGCCCGGGCCGACGAGAGCGCCACCGGTCTGATCTGCCGACGCTGCGGCTACGTCCACCTCTTCGCCGACAAGGACATCAAGCTCTACCGCGCCGACAAGTGACGAAGGCCGCGGAGGCGGCGGGAACGCGATCAGGGTCGGGCCGGAGGAAAAGTCCTCCGGCCCGACCCTGAGCCGTGTGGAGCGGGCGACGGGAATCGAACCCGCGTAGCTAGTTTGGAAGATCGGGTACACGCTCGCCGCACGACCTGGGAAGTTGCTGACCTGCGTGTTCTTGGTCAGTTCCCCGTGAGTCCCCGCCGTGCCCCGTCTCTTGCCAGCCTGACAGGCACGGGAGGGACACGGCGGGGCACGCTCACATCAGCGTGTTAACCCACGGGTAGGCCACTGCGGCTAGGCTCGCGGCCGCAGCAAGGCACCTCATGACCGTTGTGGCTGACTCCATCCGAGTCTTCCACGTCCGTCGTGCGGGCTTGCAGGCTGGCAGCGGGTGAGTGCACTTCCGCATCACGCGATACGCATTGCATTGCCATGCGTAGCACGGTACGGTGGGCCCCAGCTCGGGCATCGAGACTCCTATGGGTCGATGTTGCTCGGACTAGTTCTGTAGAAGCCGTGCTGCGCGGCCCTTTCCCCAAAGTGCGCGCAGGCACGGCTACAGACGTTCCCTATGAGGGACACCTGTCAGGAGTGTACCTGAGGGACCGTTGGCACTGCTTCGCATGCCTGTTGGCCAACCGCCCACTTCTACCCACCACTTGACCCAGCTCCCATCCCGTCCGCCGTCGACCCACACACCGTGGAGCGGGCGTGGTTCAGGGGCGTCAAGGTGGAGCGCGCCACTGTACGAACGACCTTGACGCCCCTGGGCCGCGTCTGCTCGGCTCTGCCTGGGTCGACGGCGGACGGGATGGGAGCACCCCGCGCACGCCACTACGTGCCCGCGCTCGGCAACGGCGCCCCCTCCATCCCGGTGCCGGCCGATCCCCCGCCGGAGGCATCGTCTTTGACCGCGGGCCGCCCTCTGCGGTGCTCGCCTCATGGCCTCCGGCCCTATCCACCAGTGGGCGCGCGTCGGCGCAGCGCGGGCGGAGCGGGCCGAAGGCAGGAGCGGCGCCCGGAGCGGAGCCGGGAGCGCGCCCGGCGGAGCGGAGCGCAGCCGGGGCTTGATGAGGTAGAGAAACCTGTAACTGGCCTAGCTGGCGCGGCTGAGCGCGGTCAAGTGATCGAGGTACTCCCGGCCCGTCGTCTCGTTGGCGAAGTCTCGGTTGATGATGGCTGCCAGTTCGCGGCTGACCATGAGCAGGGACGGCAGGGACTGCCGGTCGCCCTTCAACGCCCACTCGCCGTATTTCACGGCCTGGTCCAAGTCGCCCTGCCTGGCTGCCACCACACCGAGCGTGATCCTCGCCTCTGCCATGCGCATCGGCGATCGCTCGGACCCGTCGAAGTCTGTGCCCGCCCGGATGACCTCGCGGGCAAGGTTCTCTGCGAACCGGTCCTCTCCGAGCAGCCGGTAGCAGTCCATCGCGTAGAAGTCGAACTTCGCTGGGTCCACCACAAAGTGGTGATCCAGGTTTTCGGGGTACGGCATCCCTTCGAGGAGCTTGCGCCCTCGGTCCAACGCCACCTCGGTCTGTCGCCGGTCACCCAGCCTCGCCCAACCCTTCGCCTCTTGGGCGGCGAGCTGCACGGCCACGCCATGCGAGGGAGCCGACTCCGTCCCGGCCTGGGACGCTGCGAGGATTCCGCGGTAGTCGCCGGTCGTCAGTGCGAACCAGGCCCGCATCTCGTGGGCCCAACCGGAGATCTCCGCGTTGCCGGACTCACGAGCTAAAGACAGGGCCGCCTTCCGGGTGCTCTCGGCTGCGGCCCGGTCGCCCATGTCGTACTCGACGCATCCGATCAGGAGCGCCAGCCACCCGGACAGAGTGAGCACTTCCCGGTGCTGCGCGAGCGTGAGCCGCTGGGACTGGAGCCCTGCAACCCGCTTGAGCCACTGCCTGCCCTCGGCGGCGAGCTGCCCGCTGGGCAGATACGGGTACTCGGAGCACAGCCGGTCGGTGGTGATCCGGAGGGCATCAAGCGTGGCGTTGTCGACGTCGGACGCCTGCAACCTACTGATGATGTCCAGCGTCTCCATGCCGCTGACGGCGGCGATCTCGGCGTTCCCGTCTCGCTGCCCGGCTACCGGGAAGATCGCGTGGGTGACGGTGCCGAAGGTGGCCGCGATGATCGGTTGGTAGAAGTCACTCGGCATCACTTCGCCGGACTCCCACCGCTTCCACTGGCGGACCATGCTGGAACCCTCGGGCAGTGGCTTCGGTGCGTGGGCGCGCAAGGCGGCGACCACCTCCGCTTGTGACCACTGTCGGGCTTCTCGCTCTGAGGCGATCCGTCGCGCCCATGCCGGCCGTTCGTCGCTCATGTGCTGCCCTCCCGTCGGGGTGCTTGCTTCGAGTCTGGCACTCGGGGAGCTGGTGACACGGGGGGTGACAGGGGGTTGGCACCAAGGCTGTCCCCCAGTGACACCATGCCTGTCCCTAGTTACCCGATCGCGCTGACCGCATGGTGGATCACTGTCAGGCACTGCTCGGGGACTGGGAGCGCTTCTCCAACTCGGCTACTCGGGCAGCAAGTTGCTGAATCTCGGAGCGGATGGCGTTGATCTCGTCTCGGTTAACAGGCTCGCTGGAATCCTTCCCGGCCCCAGTCGTGCCCGTCGGGGTCTGTACGAAGTACCCCCGTGTCGGCACCGAGACGATCACGCCTTCATCGGTGAGCACCTTGAGCGCGTTGCCCACGGTCACGGTGGTGACCTTGAACCGCTCCGCCAACTCCCGTAGTGAAGCAAGGCGGTGCCCCGCTGGGAGCGCTGCGATCTCGTCGCGCAAGGCGTCGGCGATCTGGACCTTCTTCGGCCTGGGGTCGTGGGCTTCAACCGTCATGTGGCGAGCGTACCGACTAGCGCGACATAGCACAGCCTATGCCGCGCTACCTCTTGTGCTCTACTCTGCTCTATAGCAAGCTAGGTCATGCGGCTGTCATCGGCCGCGAACCCGGAGGGCGACGCATCTACCGCCAAGCAGTCCGCCGCCCTCCTTCGTCCCTCGAAGGGAGCTTCCATCATGCCTGCGACGTTGACCGCTTCGCACCCTGCGCCCGTGCTGCCCGTGTCGGAGACCGTTTCGCTGTCGGACCTGTCGAATGGTGAGCGGGCCGTGGCGCTATACGCCTCGGATCTGCCGGACGGCTACCGCTACAAGCGCGGGGACGACGCGCAGTTGGTCGCCTGGATCATCCAGGGCGCCACCCGCCTGGGCCTGGACCGGCTTTGCCGCATGGCCGCACTGGAGGCCGGATACCGGCGCCTCCGCGCGCTGAAGCGGGTCACGGCCGAGCAGAAGCGGGCCCACGCCGAGCGGTTCCCCGACCCCAAGCGCGACCGGCGGGCCGGGGAGCTGGCGGCGCTGGTCACGCACCTCGCCTCCATGAGCGATGAGGCCCAGGAGCGGGGCGGCCGGTTCCTGCTGGACGGGCCGTGCCCCGAGTGCAACGACACCCGGCAGGTGTGGGCGTGCTGGGCCGTCGACGTGGACGCGGAATGGTACGAGGAGGGCTACGGCCCGTGCCCGCTGTGCGGGGGTGCCGCGTGACGGTGCTCCCCGTCCCCCCGGAGGCCGTGGCCGGTGCTGCGGCCTCCATGGGCGTTGACCCCCTGACCCTGGCCGACCTGCTCCGGGTCGCCAACACGCCCGGCTTCGACCGCTGGCAGGAACAGGTACGCCGTACCGGCGGCTGCTCCAACCCGATCCACCTGCAAGGATCAACGGTCACCCGCGACGCCAAGTCGGGCGACGTCCTGTACGCGTACTCGACCGAGCAGGAGCCGGGCGGACGGCTCCGGGTGGCCTGCGGCAACCGCCGTGCCTCCCGCTGCCCGGCCTGCGCCTGGACCTACGCGGGCGACACCTACCACCTGATCCGGGCCGGGATCACCGGCGACGAACGCAAGGACGTGCCCGCGACCGTGCGGGATCACCCCCGGGTGTTCGCCACCCTGACCGCCCCCTCGTTCGGCCCGGTCCACAACCGCCCCGACTCCGGGCGCTGCCGCTGCGGTGCCCAGCACGCCGAGGATGATCCGGCGCTCGGCACCGCCCTCGACCCGGAGCGCTACGACTACGCGGGCTCGGTGCTGTTCAACAACTTCGCCGGGGACCTGTGGCGGCGCTTCACCATCTACCTGCGCCGGGAGATCGCCGCCCGCGCGGGCATCACCCAAACCGCCCTGCGGGAGGCGTGCCGGGTCTCCTTCGGCAAGGTCGCCGAGTTCCAAAAGCGCGGGGCCGTGCACTTCCACGCCGTGGTGCGGCTCGACGGCCCGGCCGGTCCCGACACCTCCCCGCCGGCCTGGGCCACGGTGGCTCTGCTGGACGGGGCGATCCGGGCTGCTGCCGGACGGGTCTCGGTGCCGGTGCCCGCAGCCGGTGACTTCCCCGCCCGGGTCCTGCGCTGGGGCTCCCAGGTCGACGTGCAGACCATCGGCGCCCTGGGCCGCGAGGAACTGACCGAACAGGCGGTCGCCTCCTACGTCGCCAAGTACGCCACCAAGGCCGCCGAGACCACCGGCACCGTGGACCGCCGGATCGGGGAGCTCTCCGAGCTGGACAAGCTACCCCTGCCCGCGCACACCCGCCGCCTGATCGAAGCGTGCTGGGCGCTCGATGACGCCTACCCGGATCGGCTGCTGGCCCGGTGGGCTCACATGCTCGGCTTCCGCGGGCACTTCTCCACCAAGTCCCGCAGCTACTCCACCACCCTGGGCGCGCTGCGCCAGGTGCGGGCCGACTACCGGGCCCGGCAGGAACGCCGCGAACGCGGGCTCTCCGAGGACCTCGACGACCCGGAGGGCTCCACGCTCGTGCTCGCCCACTGGACCTACGCCGGGCAGGGCCACACCCCCGGCGAATCCTGGCTCGCCTCATCCATCGCAAGGGAGATCCGACTGAACCGAGAGACAGCACGCGAAGCACTCGCCGACCTGCAAGACCAAGAGACCACGGGGGAGTGGTGATCGTGGAACGCCTTCTCGATGTGCACCAGGTGGCCGAACTGCTCGGCACGACCGTCCGCTTCCCTCGGCGTCTGATCGAAGAGCGGCGGATCGCCTTCGTCAAGATCGGTCGGCACGTCCGCATCCCGGAGAGCGCCGTGTCCGCCTTCATCGCCGAGAACACCGTCCAGCCGGTCACCGCTCGTCCGGGAACGCTCAGGAGGGCTGCCTGATGGCTGCGAAGCGCCGACAGTTCGGCCGTGTGCGCAAGCTCCCGTCCGGCCGCTACCAGGCCCGCTACGTCGGCCCTGACGGGCTACTGCGGCCTGCCCCGGACACCTTCCGCACGAAAAAGGACGCGGACGCCTGGCTGGCCGACAAGCAGACTGAGATGCGGCGCGGCGACTGGCACGACCCGGACGCCGGGAAGGTGCCGTTTGGCCCGTACGCCGCTGCCTGGATCGAGGAGCGGGAACTGACCGCTACCACGCGCCAGCTCTACGGCTCGTTGCTACGGCACCACCTGGAGCCGGTCTTCGGGAGCGTCAACGTCGCGGAGATCTCGCCCCCGTTCGTGCGGCGCTGGCGTGCGGACAAGCTCGCTGCTGGTACCGGCCCGACGACGGTCGCGAAGGCGTACGCCCTGTTACGCGCCATCCTGGGCACTGCGGTCGCTGACCAGATGATCCGGCGCAACCCCTGCACGATCAAGGGCGCCAGTACGGTGCACACTCCGGAGCGACCGACCGCCACAGTGCAGGAGGTCTACGACCTGGCCGACGCCATACAGCCTCGTTACCGGGCGCTCGTGCTCATGGCCGGGTTCCTCGGCCTGCGTTGGGGCGAGTTGATCGGACTGCACCGCCGGGACATCGACCTGGATGCTGGCGCCTTGCGTGTCCGCCGGGCGGTTGCCGAGTTGAACAACGGCGCGCGTGAGATCAAGGCGCCCAAGAGCGCTGCGGGCAAGCGCACGGTGTCGATCCCGGCCGCCATCGTGCCGGACATCCGTGACCACCTGGAGCAGTACGCCGAACCTGGAGCGGGCGGCCGGGTTTTCATCGGCGGCAAGGGAGCGACACCGCGTCGGAACCACTTCAACCGGCTGTGGCACAAGGCGTGCGAGGCCGCGGGGATCAAGGGCCTGCACTTCCATGATCTTCGGCACACAGGGAACACCCTGGCCGCGTCCACGGGGGCCAGCACACGGGAGCTGATGTCGCGGATGGGTCACAGCACCGCCCGTGCCGCGCTGATCTATCAGCACGCGAGCGCCGAGCGGGACCGGCTGATCGCTGACGCGCTGAGCGGCCTGGTCGACAGAGGCCGGAAGCCGAAGGGGCACGCGGGGGACACGGTGGACTGAACGCAGCCCCAGAAACGATCAGGGCCAGGTGGAGGAAAAGTCCTCAGACCTGGCCCTGAGCCGTGTGGAGCGGGCGACGGGAATCGAACCCGCGTAGCTAGTTTGGAAGACTAGGGCTCTACCATTGAGCTACGCCCGCAGGAGCGCACCGCAGGTCGGGAGGACCGCGGCACTGACAGGCATCGTAGCGGGTGGTGCGCCCTCGGCGCACACCCCGTGCCCACTCGGGCCCCGCCGCCGCACCGCGCCCGCGATATGCGGAGGCCGGAGTACGCGGCGGCATGTACCCTACGTGTCGCACCAGACGGGGTGTGGCGCAGCTTGGTAGCGCGTCCGCTTTGGGAGCGGAAGGCCGTGGGTTCAAATCCCGCCACCCCGACCACTCACCCGATCACCGATAGTGATCGGCTTTTGGGCGCTGTAGTCGCTGCCGTTACTATGCAAGTTGCACGCCCGTGTGTCTCAGGTCTGAAGTCTCCGGGCGGCGAATCCGCCGGACCACTCTGGTCCCGGCAGAATCCGAGAAGTCAGCCACAAGGAGACCGAACCGTGAAGAGCGCCGTGGAGACCCTGAACCCGACCCGGGTTCGGCTCACTGTCGAGGTGCCCTTCGAGGAGCTCAAGGACAGCCTCGACGCGGCGTACAAGAAGATCAACCAGCAGGTCACGGTGAAGGGCTTCCGCAAGGGCAAGGTCCCGGCCCGGGTCATCGACCAGCGCTTCGGCCGCGGTGCGGTGCTGGAGGAGGCGGTCAACGACGCCCTCCCGAAGTTCTACACCGACGCGGTCAACGAGGCCGAGCTGAACCCGCTGGGCCAGCCCGAGGTCGACATCACGGAGCTGAAGGACGGCGAGACGCTGAACTTCACCGCCGAGGTCGACATCCGCCCGACCATCGAGATCCCGGACTACTCCGGCATCGAGGTCGAGGTCGACGCCGTCGAGGTCACCGACGAGGACGTCGACAAGGCCGTCGAGGAGCTGCGCGGGCGCTTCGCCTCCACCTCCCCGGTCGAGCGTGCCGCCGAGGACGGCGACGTCGTCACCATCGACCTGGAGGCCAAGGTCGACGGCGAGGTGCTGGAGGACGGCATCGCCAACGGCGTCTCCTACACCATCGGCTCCGGTGAGCTGCTGGACGGCGTCGACGCCGCCGTGACGGGCCTGTCGGCCGACCAGGAGGCCACTTTCACCTCCGAGCTCAAGGGCGGCTCCGCGGCGGGCAAGGAGGCCGAGGTCACCGTCAAGGTCACCCAGGTCGCCAAGCGTGAGCTGCCCGAGCTGGACGACGAGTTCGCGCAGCTCGCCTCCGAGTTCGACACCCTCGAGGAGCTGCGCGCGGACAGCCGCAAGCGCCTGGAGAACATGAAGCAGTACGACCAGGCCACGCAGGCCCAGGAGCGCGTCCTGGACAAGCTGCTCGAGCTGGTCGAGGTGCCCGTCCCCGAGAAGCTGCTCGAGGACGAGATCAACACCCGTAAGCACAACCTCGAGCACCACCAGCTCGGTCAGATGGGCCTCGACCTCGAGAAGTACCTGGAGATCCAGGGCAAGACGGCCGAGGAGTTCGACACCGAGACCCGCGAGGCCGCGATCAAGGGCATCAAGACCCAGTTCGTGCTCGACCAGCTCGTCAACCAGGAGAAGCTGAACGTCAACCAGGAGGAGCTCACCGAGCACCTCATGCGTCGTGCGGCCTCCTCCGGCATGTCCCCCGACCAGTTCGCCCAGGCCGTCGTCGAGCAGGGCCAGGTTCCGCTCCTGGTCGGCGAGGTCGCCCGCGGCAAGGCCCTGGCCGCCGTGGTCGAGAAGGCCACGGTCAAGGACACCAACGGCGAGATCATCGACCTCGAGGACGAGGAAGAGGAGGACGAGACGGAGGCCGGCGAGGCCGCCGCCGAGTCCACCGACGCCGCCGAGGACAAGGCTGAGGCCAAGGCCGACAAGGCTGAGGACAAGACCGACGCCAAGGCCGACGAGGCCGAGGAGAAGACCGAGGGCTGACCCTCGCGCCGCCTCTGACGGACGTACGACGGGCCCCGGACCATCATGGCCGGGGCCCGTCTGCCGTACGGCGGGGCGGGCCCCACCGGCCGGACCGCCCGCGGCGCGAGGAACCCCGTCCCGCCCCGCGGAGCCACCTGCGCTCACAGCGAACACCCCCCGCTGCGGGATTCCCCGAAGGGGCCCGCGCGTTAGGGTCCATGAATACGAGGGCAGGGGAGTCCGCGAGTACGGCCGGACGGCCCCACACCCCGGCAGAACACGTGAGACGGCCCGGCGCCGTCGTAAGACGAGCAGGTGGATACGTGACGAATCTGATGCCTTCAGCCGCCGGCGAGCCTTCCATCGGTGGTGGCCTCGGCGACCAGGTCTACAACCGGCTGCTCAACGAGCGGATCATCTTCCTCGGCCAGCCGGTGGACGACGACATCGCCAACAAGATCACCGCACAGCTGCTGCTCCTTGCCGCCGATCCGGACAAGGACATCTACCTCTACATCAACAGCCCCGGCGGCTCGATCACGGCCGGTATGGCGATCTACGACACCATGCAGTTCATCAAGAACGACGTGGTGACCATCGCCATGGGCCTCGCGGCCTCGATGGGTCAGTTCCTGCTCAGCGCGGGCACGCCCGGCAAGCGCTTCGCGCTGCCGAACGCGGAGATCCTGATCCACCAGCCCTCCGCCGGCCTGGCCGGCTCGGCCTCGGACATCAAGATCCACGCCGAGCGGCTGCTGCACACCAAGAAGCGCATGGCCGAGCTCACCTCCCAGCACACGGGCCAGTCGGTCGAGCAGATCACCCGCGACTCGGACCGCGACCGCTGGTTCGACGCCTTCGAGGCCAAGAACTACGGCCTCATCGACGACGTCATCCCCACGGCCGCGGGCATGCCGGGCGGCGGCGGCACCGGGGCGGCCTGAGCGGCCCACGGGAGCCCCAGCGGCCCCGTAGGACCCCGTCGGACCCGCCCCAGGGTCCGACGGCAGCCCCAGCAGCCCCGGCCGACCGCCTCAGCCCCTTTCCAGGAGACACTGTGAACGACTTCCCCGGCAGCGGCCTGTACGACCGCGCCCGTGCCGAGTACACCGGCCCCGCGGCCGAATCCCGCTACGTCATCCCGCGCTTCGTCGAGCGCACCTCCCAGGGCATCCGCGAGTACGACCCGTACGCGAAGCTCTTCGAGGAGCGCGTGATCTTCCTCGGCGTGCAGATCGACGACGCCTCCGCCAACGACGTCATGGCGCAGCTGCTGTGCCTGGAGTCGATGGACCCCGACCGGGACATCTCGGTCTACATCAACAGCCCCGGCGGCTCCTTCACCGCGCTCACGGCGATCTACGACACCATGCAGTACGTGAAGCCGGACATCCAGACGGTCTGCATGGGCCAGGCGGCCTCCGCCGCCGCCGTGCTGCTCGCCGCCGGTACGCCCGGCAAGCGCATGGCCCTGCCGAACGCGCGCGTGCTGATCCACCAGCCGTACAGCGAGACCGGCCGCGGCCAGGTCTCCGACCTGGAGATCGCCGCCAACGAGATCCTCCGGATGCGTTCGCAGCTGGAGGAGATGCTGGCCAAGCACTCCACCACGCCGGTCGAGAAGATCCGCGAGGACATCGAGCGGGACAAGATCCTCACGGCCGAGGACGCGCTGAGCTACGGTCTGATCGACCAGATCATCACCACCCGGAAGATGGACAACACCAGCCTGCGCTGACGCGTGGGATCCGGGAGGCTGTATTGTCTGCCGCTCCTTGGCATGGTCGCGGACGGTCCACGTCGAAGCGAACCGTGCCAAGGGGGGCCCGGACGGGGGGCCCGGCAAGGTACCGTCGGACATAAGGCAGCACCAGGAGTCGATGGACGTTGACGTCCAGGTGGCTCCCAGGCGAAGGGGAAGCACACCGTGGCACGCATCGGTGACGGCGGCGATCTGCTCAAGTGCTCGTTCTGCGGCAAGAGCCAGAAGCAGGTCAAGAAGCTCATCGCAGGGCCCGGTGTGTACATCTGCGACGAGTGCATCGACCTCTGCAACGAGATCATCGAGGAAGAGCTCGCCGAGAGCAGCGAGGTCCGCTGGGAGGAACTGCCCAAGCCCCGCGAGATCTACGAGTTCCTCGAGGGGTACGTGGTCGGCCAGGAATCGGCCAAGAAAGCTCTCTCCGTCGCGGTGTACAACCACTACAAGCGGGTCCAGGCGGGGGAGAACGGCGGCGCCCAAGGCCGCGAGGACGCCATCGAGTTGGCGAAGTCCAACATCCTGCTGCTGGGCCCCACCGGCTCCGGCAAGACCCTCCTCGCCCAGACCCTCGCCCGCATGCTGAACGTCCCGTTCGCGATCGCCGACGCCACCGCCCTCACCGAGGCCGGGTACGTCGGCGAGGACGTCGAGAACATCCTGCTCAAGCTGATCCAGGCCGCCGACTACGACGTCAAGAAGGCCGAGACCGGCATCATCTACATCGACGAGATCGACAAGGTCGCCCGCAAGAGCGAGAACCCGTCGATCACGCGCGACGTGAGCGGCGAGGGCGTCCAGCAGGCCCTGCTGAAGATCCTCGAGGGCACCACGGCGTCCGTCCCGCCGCAGGGCGGCCGCAAGCACCCGCACCAGGAGTTCATCCAGATCGACACGACGAACGTCCTGTTCATCGTGGGCGGCGCCTTCGCCGGCCTGGAGAAGATCATCGAGGGCCGCGCGGGAGCCAAGGGCATCGGCTTCGGCGCCACCATCCGCTCCAAGCGGGAACTGGAGTCCAAGGACCAGTTCGAGCAGGTCATGCCGGAGGACCTGGTCAAGTTCGGCATGATCCCCGAGTTCATCGGCCGGCTCCCGGTCATCACCTCGGTCCACAACCTCGACCGCGAGGCCCTGCTGCAGATCCTGGTCGAGCCGCGCAACGCGCTCGTCAAGCAGTACCAGCGCCTCTTCGAACTCGACGGCGTCGAGCTGGACTTCGAGCGCGAGGCGCTGGAAGCCATCGCCGACCAGGCCATCCTCCGCCAGACCGGCGCCCGCGGTCTGCGCGCCATCATGGAGGAAGTCCTCCAGGGCGTCATGTACGAGGTCCCGTCCCGCAAGGACGTCGCCCGGGTGGTCATCACCGCGGACGTGGTCCTCTCCAACGTCAACCCGACCCTGATCCCGCGCGACGCCCGCGGCCGCGGACCGGGCGAGCAGAAGACGGCGTAGCGGCAACAGCCGTCCCCGGCACGGGTGAAGGGCCCCGGTCACTCGACCGGGGCCCTTCACGCGTTGCGTACCCCTACGCCGGGACGCGCACCTCGTCGCGGAGCTTCGTGGCGATGTCCGCGGCTGCGTCCTTCGTGATGTCCTTGGTGTTGTCACCGGGGGAGACCACCGCGACCGTGCTGTAGTCCGCCCAGATGCAGAACCAGTTGGTGGTGTCCTGCTGGGTGAGGTTGTTCTTGCCCTTGCCGGCCTGGCACTTCATGACCGCACCGTCGAGGTCGACCGCCTCGGGCTCGCCCACCAGCTCGGACAGGAGCGGGTTGTCCGAGCCCTTGCTCTTGCCGGTCTCCTTCTTGATGTTGGCGAAGAGCTTGTCCACGGCCGCCTCGGGGTCCTCGACCTCGCCGTAGGCGCCGAGGAACGTCACGCCCTTCGCCGTGAGCAGCTCTTCCTTGCTGGGCAGGTCGGCCGGGTCGGGGTTCTTGAGGTCGTACCGGCTGAAGTCGGCCGTCGAGTACTGGGCACCCACCGACTTGCCGTTCTTCACGCCGCCCTCGGCCAGGTCCTTCGTGGTGCTGGAGCTCGAGTCCTCGCCGCCCTCACCGACCCGCGTGTACTCGCCCATCACCTTCTCCGGCGCCGAGAGCTTGTGCGGGCCGTCGTCCTCCAGGCCGCCACCGCCTCCGCCGACCACGAAGTACACGCCGACACCGATCGCCACCACGACCGCCACCGCGCCGACGATCCAGCCGGCCTTCTTGGAGCCGCCGTCCGGTGCCGGGGGCTGCGGGGCGCCGTACGGGGCCTGGCCGTACGGGGGCTGCTGGGGCGGGACGCCCTGGCCGGGCTGGCCGGGCGGGGGCGCCTGCTGGGGGTAGCCGTAGCCGGGCTGCGGAGCCTGCGGCTGCTGGCCGTAGGGACCCGGCTGGCCGTAGGGACCCGGCTGACCGTACGGTCCGGGCTGCTGGGGCTGCCCGCCGTACGGGCCCGGCTGGTTGTGGCTCATCTTCTGGGTTCCCCTCCAGATGTTTACGTGTCGTTGACATCCTGGCGCAGAGGGGACGCGATCAAGCCGGCGGGGGGTGCACCGTTACAAAGGAATCGCGTTTCGGGACTGGGCCGTGACACCCGTAAACTGACGCTCGTGACCGAGAACACTCAGCAGCCGCAGCCAGCGTCCACCCCCGAACTGCCGACCCAGTACGCGCCGGCCGACGTAGAGGGGCCGCTGTACGAGCGCTGGGTGGAGCGGGGCTACTTCGAGGCCGACGCGAAGAGCGACAAGCCTCCGTACACGATCGTCATCCCGCCGCCGAACGTCACGGGCAGCCTGCACCTCGGGCACGCCTTCGAACACACGATCATCGACACCCTCACCCGCCGTGCGCGCATGCAGGGGTACGAGACGCTGTGGCAGCCCGGCATGGACCACGCCGGCATCGCCACGCAGAACGTCGTCGAGCGGGAACTCGCCAAGGAGGGCAAGTCCCGGCACGACCTCGGCCGGGAGGCCTTCGTCGAGCGGGTCTGGCAGTGGAAGGGCGAGTCCGGCGGACAGATCTCCGGCCAGATGCGGCGCCTCGGTGACGGCGTCGCCTGGTCGCGTGAGCGCTTCACCATGGACGAGGGGCTGTCCAAGGCCGTCCAGACCATCTTCAAGCGGCTCCACGACGACGAGCTGATCTACCGCGCCGAGCGCATCATCAACTGGTGCCCGCGCTGCCTGACCGCGATCTCCGACATCGAGGTCGAGTACCAGGACGACGACGGCGAACTCGTCTCCATGAAGTACGGCGACGGGGACGAGACGATCGTCGTCGCCACGACCCGTGCCGAGACGATGCTCGGCGACACCGCCGTCGCCGTCCACCCCGACGACGAGCGCTACAAGCACCTGGTCGGCAAGCTCATCAAGCTGCCGCTGACCGACCGCTCCATCCCGGTCGTCGCCGACGAGCACGTCGACCCCGAGTTCGGCACCGGCGCCGTCAAGGTGACCCCGGCGCACGACCCGAACGACTTCGAGATCGGCCGGCGGCACGACCTGCCCGCCATCGCCGTCATGGACGAGCACGCCGTCATCACCGCCCACGGCCCCTTCCAGGGCCTGGACCGGCTCGAGGCCCGCTCCGCCATCGTCGCCGCGCTGCGCGCCGAAGGCAGGATCGTCACCGAGAAGCGGCCGTACGTCCACAGCGTCGGCCACTGCTCGCGCTGCAAGACCACCATCGAGCCCCGGCTGTCCATGCAGTGGTGGGTCAAGGTCGGCCCGCTGGCCAAGGCCGCCGGTGACGCCGTCCGCGACGGCCGCGTCACCATCCACCCGCAGGAGATGGAGAAGCGGTACTTCGACTGGGTCGACAACCTGCACGACTGGTGCATCTCCCGCCAGCTGTGGTGGGGCCACCGCATCCCCGTCTGGTACGGGCCGGACGGCGAGGTCGTCTGCGTCGGGCCGGACGAGGAACCGCCCAGCGGCGAGGGCTGGCACCAGGACACCGACGTCCTCGACACCTGGTTCTCCTCCGGCCTGTGGCCGTTCTCCACCCTGGGCTGGCCGGAACAGACGGAATCGCTCGCGAAGTTCTACCCGAACTCCGTCCTGGTCACCGGCTACGACATCCTCTTCTTCTGGGTCGCCCGGATGATGATGTTCGGCCTGTACGCGATGGACGGCACCCCGCCGTTCCGCACCATCGCCCTGCACGGCATGGTCCGCGACCAGTTCGGCAAGAAGATGTCGAAGTCCTTCGGCAACGCGGTCAACCCGCTGGACTGGATGGACAAGTACGGCAGCGACGCCCTGCGCTTCACCCTCGCGCGCGGCGCCAACCCGGGCGTCGACGTGCCGATCGGCGAGGACTGGGTCCAGGGCTCGCGCAACTTCGCCAACAAGATCTGGAACGCCACGCGCTTCGCGCTGATGAACGGCGCCACGGTCGAGGGTCCGCTGCCGGACGCCTCGAAGATGTCGTCCACCGACCGCTGGATCCTGTCCCGGCTGAACTCCGTCGTCGCCGAAGTCGACGCGCTCTACGACGACTTCCAGTTCGCCAAGTTGTCCGACGCGCTGTTCCACTTCGCCTGGGACGAGGTCTTCGACTGGTACGTCGAGCTGTCCAAGACGACGTTCCAGGCGGGCGGTGAGCCGGCCGAGGTCAGCAAGCGGGTCCTCGGCGAGGTCCTCGACGTCACGCTGCGGCTGCTGCACCCGGTGGTCCCGTTCGTCACCGAGACGCTGTGGACGACGCTGACCGGCGGCGAGTCGGTCGTCATCGCCGACTGGCCCGAGGACAGTGGCTTCCGGGACGCCGACGCCGAGCGGGAGATCGAGACCCTCCAGTCGGTCATCACCGAGGTCCGCCGCTTCCGCGCCGACCAGGGCCTGCAGCCCGGCCAGCGGGTCCCCGCCCGGCTGACCCTGGACGGTTCGGCCCTCGCCCCGCACGAGGCGGCGATCCGGCAGCTGCTCCGGCTGCAGCCGGAGAGTGAGGCGTTCACCGCGACGGCGACCCTGCCGGTGGCGGGCGTCGAGGTCGCCCTGGACCTCTCCGGGGTGATCGACTTCGCGGCGGAGCGCAAGCGCCTCGCCAAGGACCTGGCCGCGGCGCAGAAGGAGCGCCAGCAGGCGGAGGCCAAGCTGGGCAACGAGGCGTTCCTGGCGAAGGCCCCCGACCACGTGGTCGACAAGATCCGTACGCGGCTGGCCAAGGCGGACGAGGACATCGCCCGCATCCAGACCCAGCTGGACCGGCTGCCCCCGGCGTAACCGCGGACCGCGGACCGCGCATCACTTACGGCGACCGACGGCCCCCGGAGCCCGAGCACGGCTCCGGGGGCCGTCGGCTGCCGTGGGAGGGGGCGCGGACCGGGTACGTAGACTGGGCTCCGTGAGTGAGCTCCCCCCGAACGACAGTGAGCGGTCCGGCTCCGGTGACCCCCTCGATTCCTTCGAGGAGATCATCGAGGCCGAGACGCAACGAGACCCCGACCTCGCGGTGATCGAGGCCGGCAGCCGTACCCTGCGCACGCAGGGCGGCCCGCCGCAGGCCGAGGTGCCCGCGCGGCCGGCCGACCCCGAGGTCGACAAGGCGCTGCGGGAGGTCGAGGGGGAGCTGGCGTCCCGCTGGGGCGAGACCAAGCTGGAGCCGTCGGTCAGCCGTATCGCCGCGCTGATGGACGTGCTGGGCGAGCCGCAGCGCGCGTACCCCTCGATCCACATCACCGGCACCAACGGCAAGACGTCCACCGCCCGCATGATCGAGGCCCTCCTCGGCGCCTTCGAACTGCGCACGGGCCGGTACACCTCGCCGCACGTCCAGTCGGTCACCGAGCGGATCAGCCTCGACAGGGCGCCGATCTCCGCCGAGCGGTTCGTGGAGACGTACCAGGACATCAAGCCCTACATCGAGATGGTCGACTCCCAGCAGGAGTACCGGCTGTCCTTCTTCGAGGTGCTCACGGGCATGGCGTACGCGGCGTTCGCCGACGCGCCGGTGGACGTCGCCGTCGTCGAGGTCGGCATGGGCGGCACCTGGGACGCCACCAACGTGATCGACGGGAGCGTCGCCGTCGTGACGCCCATAGACCTCGACCACACCGACCGGCTCGGCGCCACGCCCGCCGAGATCGCCACCGAGAAGGCCGGCGTCATCAAGCCGGACGCGACGGTGATCATGGCCCAGCAGCCGGTCGACGCGGCCCAGGTGCTGCTGAAGAAGGCCGTGGAGGTCGACGCGACGGTGGCCCGGGAAGGGCTCGAGTTCGGCGTCGTCGACCGGCAGGTCGCCGTCGGCGGCCAGCAGGTGACCCTGCGCGGCCTCGGCGGGGAGTACCCCGACCTCTATCTGCCGCTGCACGGAGCCCACCAGGCGCACAACGCGGCCGTGGCGCTCGCCGCCGTGGAGGCGTTCTTCGGCGTCGGCGCCCAGCGGGCCGAACCGCTCGACCTCGACACCGTGCGGGGGGCGTTCGCCGCCGTCGCCTCACCGGGCCGGCTGGAGGTCGTACGCCGCTCGCCCACCGTCGTGCTGGACGCCGCCCACAACCCGGCGGGCGCGCGGGCCGCGGCCGCGGCGATCGGGGAGGCGTTCCAGTTCAGCCGGCTCATCGGCGTGGTGGGCGCCAGCGGCGACAAGAACGTGCGCGGGCTGCTCGAGGCCTTCGAGCCGGTCTTCGCCGAGGTCGTCGTCACCCAGAACTCCAGTCACCGCGCGATGGACGCCGACGAACTGGCGGGGATCGCCGTCGAGGTGTTCGGCGAGGACCGCGTCCAGGTCGAACCCCGGTTGCCCGACGCGCTGGAGGCCGCGATCACGCTGGCCGAGGAGGAGGGCGAGTTCACCGGTGGTGGTGTGCTCGTCACCGGTTCCGTCATCACCGTCGGCGAGGCCCGACTGCTCCTGGGGAGGGGCTGAGAAACCGTGCGTACGCTCTGCGCTTCGACCCTGATCAGCGAGGTCCTCGTCATCGGCTTCGCCGGACTGGTCGCGATGAAGGACCCGGACCTCTCCGTCGCCACCGTGTGGACGGTGTGCGGCGTCGCCATGTTCCTGTGCGTGGCGCTGTGCGGGATGATCACCCGGCCCGGCGGCCTCACCCTCGGCTGGGCCCTGCAGTTCGCCCTGCTCGCCTCCGGCTTCTTCGTCCCGACGATGTTCTTCCTGGGCGCGCTGTTCGCGGTGCTGTGGTGGGCCTCGGTGCACTACGGGCGGAAGATCGACGAGGCGAAGGCCCGGTTCGCCGCGCAACAGTCGGCGTAGCAGGTGTTGCCGGTGCCGGGTGCCTCATGGTGCTCGGCACCCGGTCCCTCTCCACCGAATTGTGCTCGGCGTACTGCTGATCGTGCTTCCCGCGGTGGCGGGGCTGTCGGACGGGGTCCAGGTGCCGACCCAGCTGCCCCACCGGGTAGCCTCGGGCCCATCCGACTTCCTGGCCTGCAAGGAGCCGCACACCATGACCCAGCGCACCCTCGTCCTCCTGAAGCCGGACACCGTCCGCCGCTCACTGGTCGGCGAGATCATCAGCCGTATCGAGCGCAAGGCCGGCTGGCGGATCACCGCGCTGGAACTGCGCACCCTGGACCGTGCCACTCTGGAGCAGCACTACGAGGAGCACGTCGGCCGCCCGTTCTACGAGCCGCTGGTGGAGTTCATGGCCTCCGGTCCGGTCGTGGCGATGATCGTCGAGGGTGAGCGGGTCATCGAGGGAGTGCGCCAACTGGCCGGTCCGACCGACCCGGTCGCCGCGGCCCCGGGATCGATCCGCGGCGACTTCGGCGTGATCGTCCGGGAGAACCTGATCCACGCCTCCGACTCCGAGGAGTCCGCCGAGCGCGAGGTCAAGATCTTCTTCCCCGGCCACGCGTGACGTCCCGCCCCTCGAGACCGCGCATAACAATCGCATAGCGGCCGTGCGCCGCGCTTCGGCCGTTTGGCGGCTGGTCTGGGGGCTTTGCCCCCAGACCTTTTTGACATATGCGCGGCGTTCGGGGGAACGCATGCCCCCGATGGCCCGTCTCCACAAGCAACCGGACCCGCCATCTGCTGACAATGGCGAAGACCCTCGCGCAGTGTTCGCGAAGGCGCGTCTACGATGGAAGCCTTCGCGTCACCGCACCCACCTCGCCGACCTGAAAAGCCCTCAAAAGCCAGTGGGAAGGCCAGACGAATCCTCATGGGGAACTCTATGTCGTTCATCGGCCGTGACATGGCTGTCGACCTCGGGACCGCCAACACGCTGGTGTACGTGAGAGGTCGCGGAATCGTACTCAACGAGCCGTCCGTCGTCGCGATCAACACCAATACCGGTGGCATCCTCGCGGTCGGGGCCGAAGCGAAGAAGATGATCGGGCGCACCCCCGGCAACATCGTTGCCGTACGTCCGCTGAAGGACGGCGTCATCGCCGACTTCGAGATCACCGAGCGGATGCTCCGCTACTTCATCCTGAAGATCCACAAGCGGCGTTACCTGGCCCGTCCGCGGGTCGTCGTCTGTGTCCCCTCGGGCATCACCGGCGTCGAGCGCCGTGCCGTCATCGAGGCGTCGTCCCAGGCCGGCGCCCGCCAGGTGCACATCATCGAGGAGCCCATGGCCGCCGCCATCGGCTCCGGCCTGCCGGTCCACGAGGCCACGGGCAACATGGTGGTGGACATCGGCGGCGGCACCACGGAGGTCGCGGTCATCTCCCTCGGCGGCATCGTCACCGCCCAGTCCATCCGGGTCGCGGGCGACGAACTGGACAACGCGATCATCCAGCACATCAAGAAGGAGTACTCCCTCCTGCTGGGTGAGCGCTCGGCCGAGCAGATCAAGCTCACGATCGGTTCGGCGTACGACCTCGACTCCGACGAACACACCGAGATCCGCGGCCGGGACCTGGTCTCCGGGCTGCCCAAGACCGTGGTCATCTCCGCCGACGAGGTGCGCAAGGCGATCGAGGAGCCGGTCAACGCCATTGTGGACGCCGTCAAGACCACCCTGGACAAGTGCCCGCCGGAGCTGTCCGGCGACATCATGGACCGGGGCATCGTGCTGACCGGCGGCGGAGCGCTGCTGCGCGGTCTGGACGAGCGGCTGCGCCGCGAGACGGGCATGCCCATCCACATCGCCGAGGACCCGCTGGACAGCGTGGCGCTCGGCTCCGGAAAGTGCGTCGAGGAGTTCGAGGCGCTCCAGCAGGTGCTGGACGCCCAGCCGCGCAGATGACGCGGCTCTTCGATTCCGCCGTACGGGACGATCTCCTCTCGTACGGCGGATCGTTGATATAGAGACATAAGCTGACCCCCCGTAGTTCCCAGGCCCGTAGATCTGCAGAACCGTGGATCTGTAGATCGTCAGATCCGCTGTTCCCGTAATTCCCCACAGTTTCCGACCACTTCGGTACCACCCCCGTTTTCGCTACCCGTTCTCGACGAGGAAGGCACGGCCGTCGCACGTGAGGGACACACGAGAGAGCCGGCTGCTCCTGGTGCTGCTGATCACCACCGCTTTCGCACTGATCACGGTGGACATCCGCGGCGGAGAGGATTCACCGGTCGACGGTGCCCGGCAGGCCGCGGCGACGGTCTTCGGTCCGATCGAGAACGGAGTGGCTGGCGCGGTCGACCCGATCGGCAACGCCGTCTCCGCGGTCCGCGGCTCCGGTGACCGGTACGACCGGCTCGCCGAACTGGAGCGGGAGAACGCCGCGCTCAAGGCCGAACTCGGCAGCGACGACCGCAACCGCAGCAGAGCCAAGCAGCTCGACAAGTTGCTGAAGGTCGCCGGCCAGGGCCAGTACGGCATCAAGGGCGCCCAGGTCATCGCCATAGGAGCGGCCCAGGGCTTCTCCTGGACCATCACCATCGACGTCGGCGCCAACGACGGCGTCAAGCGCGACATGACCGTCCTCAACGGCGACGGACTCGTCGGCCGGGTCACCACCGTCGGTCCGAACACCGCCACCGTGCTGCTCGCCAGCGACCCCGACTTCACCGTGGGCACCCGCATGGAGGCCGGTGACGAACTCGGCTTCGCCTCCGGCCAGGGCGACCGGCCCCTGCGCGTCGAACTCCTCAACGGCAAGGCCGAGATCAAGAAGGGCGACCGGCTGGTCACCTTCGGCTCACAGGCCGACAAGCCGTTCGTGCCCGGAGTCCCCGTCGGCACAGTCTCCCGCGTCGACCCCTCCGGCGGTGACCTCACCCGCACCCTCTACGTCACGCCGTTCGTCGGCTTCACCAAGCTCGACGTCGTCGGTGTGGTCGTCCAGGCCCCCGAGAAGGACCCGCGCGACACGGTGCTGCCCGAGAAACCGAAGCCCACGCCCACGCCGACCGTCACGGTGACCGTCACCCCGTCAGCCCCGGCCGACGGCCAGGACCAGCAAGAGCAGTAGGAGCTGTCACCCCATGCGCGTCAACCGGATCCTGCTCTCCAGCTCACTGGTCGTCGTGGCCCTGGTGATCCAGGTGAGCGTCCTCGCCCGCCTCCATCTCCCGGGCGCCGTCCCCGACCTGCTCCTCCTGACGGTCCTCGGCCTCGCCCTGGTCTACGGCCATGTCGGCGGCTCCCTCGTCGGCTTCGCCGCCGGACTCCTCGCCGACCTGGCCCCGCCCGCCGACCACGCCGTCGGCCGCTACGCCCTCGTGCTGTGCGTCGTCGGCTACCTCGCCGGGCTGGTCAAGCCCGAGAGCGGCCAGGTGAGATCGGCGACCGGCCCGATGGCCGTGGTGGTCGCCGCGGCCATCGGCACCACCCTGCTCTACGCCGGTGTCGGCGCCCTCGTCGGCGACACCGCGGCCCGCAACGTCGGCCTCGGCGGACTGCTCTTCAGCGCCGCCCTGTACGACCTGCTGCTCGCCCCCTTCGTCGTCCCCGGGGTCATGGCCCTGGCCCGGCGCGCCGAGAACGATCCACTCGCCGAGAACAGCTCCGCCAAGTCCGGTGACATCGCCTCCGGCTGGAGCTCGGGCGGCACCGGGCTGCGCATCGGCGCCCAGCGGGGCCTGAGGGCGAAGGCGGCGCGGGCGCGGGTGGCGCGGGCCGGCCGCATCAAGGGGGTAAAGCGCCTGTGACACCGCAGAACCTCACCGAGGGGGAGGAAACCGCGTGACCTCCCACCCGTCTCCCACCACCACCCTCAACGGAATGGGCTGCGCCCATGACTAACATCCCCGAGACCGGGCGCAGTCCACGGGTCCAGATCCGGCTCGTCGTCATCCAGGTCCTCGTCCTCTCCCTCCTCGGCACCCTGGGCGGGCGCCTGTGGTACCTCCAGATCCGCGAGGGCGCCGAGTACGCGAAGAAGGCCTCCGGCAACCACGTGCAGCAGGTCGTCCAGCCCGCGGTCCGCGGCTCCATCCTGGACGCCCGCGGAGTGGCCCTCGCCGACAACGAGACCCGGCTGGTCGTCTCCGCCTCCCGCACCGAACTCCTGAAGATGAGGGACGACGGCGAGGCCGTCCTCACCAAGCTCGCCGGCGTCCTCGGCATGCCCACCAAGGAGGTCATGGAGAAGGTCCGGCTGTGTGACGCCAAGACCCCCCGGCCCTGCTGGAACGGATCGCCGTACCAGCCCATCCCCATCACCGACGAGGCCACCGCCAAGCAGGCCCTGCAGATCCGCGAGCGTGCCGAGGAATTCCCCGGCATCAGCGCCGAGCCCCAGGCCGTACGCCGGTACGCGGCCCCCGGGCAGGCCAACACCGCCCAGGTCCTCGGCTACCTCTCGCCCGTCACCGACGAGGAACTCCAGGAGGCCAAGGACACCGACTCGCCCTACCTGCGCTCCGACCAGGTCGGCCGTTCCGGCCTGGAACGCGAGTACGACAAGCAGTTGCGCGGCAAGGCGGGCGTCACCCGCTACGAGGTCGACAACCTCGGCCGCGTCATCGGCGAGGCCCAGGCCGATTCCGCCCAGCCCGGCGCCAACCTCGTCACCAGCATCGACGCCCGCGTCCAGCGGGTCGCCGAGTACGAGCTGAACGAGGCGATGAAGCAGGCCCGCAAGGAGATGGACCGCAACACCAACCGCCTCTACGAGGCCGACTCCGGGGCCATCGTCGTCATGGAGGCCAAGACCGGCCGCGTCGTCGCCATGGCCTCCAACCCGAGCTACGACCCCAACGCCTGGGTGGGCGGCATCTCCGGCAAGGACTACGCCAAGCTCACCGGCAAGAAGTCCAACTACCCGCTGCTGAACCGCGCCATCCAGGGCGTGTCGGCACCCGGCTCCATCTTCAAGGTCATCCCGACGGCCGCCGCGATCAACGCCGGCTACTCCTTCGAAGGCCCCTACGAGTGCTCCAGCTCGTACTCCATCGGCGGCCAGGTCTTCAAGAACTTCGAATCCCAGAACCACGGCGGGATCAGCCTCGGCCGAGCCCTCGAAGTCTCCTGCGACACCGTCTTCTACCGGCTCGCCCACGAGGAGTGGAAGCGCGACGGCGGCAACAAGCCGAAGAAGAACGCCAAGGACTGGTTCTACAAGACCTCCCACCAGTTCGGCCTCGGTGAGCTGACCGGCATCGACCTGCCCAACGAGGTCACCGGCCGCGTCCCCGACCGCCAGTGGAAGGCCGACTACTGGAAGGCCAACAAGGACGCCTGGTGCAAGTCCGGCAAGAAAGACGGCAGCTACGTCGAGCGCATCGCCTACGAGAACTGCCTCGAAGGCAACCGACTGCGCGCCGGTGACTCCGTCAACTACTCCATCGGCCAGGGCGACACCCTCGTCACCCCCATCCAGATGGCCGCCGTCTACGCGGCCCTCTCCAACGGCGGCACCCTCTACCACCCCACCGTCGGCAAGGCCGTCATCAGCCCCGACGGCAAGCAGGTCACGGAGATCGAGCCCAAGGCGCACAGCAAGCTGCCGGTGACGAAGAAGACCCTCAAGGCCATAGACGGAGCCCTCGAGGGAGTCGCCACCCGCGGTACGGCCGCCTGGCGGTTCGGCGGCTGGCCGCAGGACAAGATCCCGATGCACGCCAAGACCGGTACCGCCGAGGTCCACGGCAAGCAGACCACCTCGTGGTTCGCGACCTACACCAAGGACTACTCGATCGTCATGACGATCTCCCAGGGCGGCACCGGCTCCGGCGCCTCGGGCCCCGCCGTGCGCAACGTCTACAACGCGCTGTACGGCGTCTCCCCGGACGGCGAGATCGACAAGAAGAAGGCACTGCTGCCCACCCCGCAGAAGACGCTGCCCAAGGTCAGGACGGACGGCACCATCATCTCCCCGAAGATCTCCAAGGACCCGGCCAAGGACCTGCGGACCACCGAGGAGGCCAGGACCGAGGAGGGCGGGACGACGCCCGACGGCCAGGACCAGGGCGCGACCGTGAACACGCCCCCGCCCGCCAACCGCGACACCCGCCGCCGAGACGCACGACGGAGCGCCGGCCGGGCGCGCCGCACAGCAGACCGGAGGACGGCGCCATGACCGGCGGAGTCAACAGCTTCCACGTCTCCGGCTACGGACCCGAGCGGGCCGGCTGGACGCGGCTCCTCGCCCGCGACTCCCCGGCCCGGCGACTCGACTGGCCGATACTGCTGTCGGCGATCGCCCTGTCGCTGCTCGGCTCCCTCCTGGTCTACTCGGCGACCCGCAACCGCACCGAACTCAACCAGGGCGACCCGTACTACTTCCTGGTCCGGCACTGGCTGAACACCGGCATCGGCCTGGCCCTGATGATCGCCATGCTCTGGCTCGGCCACCGCGCCCTGCGCACCGCCGTACCGGTCCTCTACGGCGCCTCGGTCTTCCTGATCCTGCTGGTGCTCACCCCGCTGGGCTCCACCATCAACGGCGCCCACTCCTGGATCAAGCTCGGCGGAGGCTTCTCGCTCCAGCCCTCGGAGTTCGTGAAGCTCACCATCATCCTGGGCATGGCCATGCTGCTCGCGGCCCGGGTCGACGCCGGCGACAAGCCCTACCCCGACCACCGCACGGTCCTCCAGGCCCTGGGGCTGGCCGTCGTCCCCATGCTGATCGTGATGCTGATGCCCGACCTCGGCTCGGTCATGGTCATGGTCGTCATCGTGCTCGGCGTACTGCTCGCCTCCGGCGCCTCCAACCGGTGGATCTTCGGCCTGATCGGCGCCGGAGCCATCGGCGCCGTCACCGTCTGGCAGCTCGGAATCCTCGACGAGTACCAGATCAACCGCTTCGCCGCCTTCGCCAACCCCGAACTCGACCCCGCCGGCGTCGGCTACAACACCAACCAGGCCCGCATCGCCATCGGCTCCGGCGGCCTCACCGGCTCCGGCCTCTTCGAAGGCTCGCAGACCACCGGCCAGTTCGTGCCCGAGCAGCAGACCGACTTCGTCTTCACCGTCGCCGGGGAGGAACTCGGCTTCATCGGCGGCGGACTCATCATCGTCCTGCTCGGCGTCATCCTGTGGCGCGCCTGCCGCATCGCCCGCGACACCACCGACCTGTACGGCACCATCGTCGCCGCCGGCATCGTCGCCTGGTTCGCCTTCCAGACCTTCGAGAACATCGGCATGACCCTCGGCATCATGCCGGTCACCGGCCTGCCCCTGCCCTTCGTGTCCTACGGCGGCTCGTCGATGTTCGCGGTGTGGCTGGCCGTGGGACTCCTGCAGTCGATCAGACTGCAGCGCCCGCTGTCCGCGAGCGTGGCCGGCCGTACGACCGGTGCGGACCGGCCCCGCCGTTCCGCACCGGTCACGACTAGATTCAGGTCTGGCGGATAGGTTCAGTTCATGGCGGACACCACACGCGAAATCGAGCGAAAGTACGAGTCCGGCGACAGCGGACTCCCCGACCTGACCGGCGTCCCCGGCGTGGCGTCCCTCGTCGACCAGGGCGTCGTCCACCTCGACGCCACCTACTACGACACCGCCGACCACCGCCTCGCCGCCGCCTCCCTCACCCTGCGCCGCCGCACCGGCGGCTCCGACGCCGGCTGGCACCTGAAGTTCCCCGTCGCCCCCGGAGTGCGCGACGAGATCCGCGCCCCGCTCTCCGACACCGTCCCGGAGGACCTCGCCCGGCTCGTCCGCTCCCGCGTCCGCGGCGCCGCACTGAGCCCCGTGGTCCGGCTGCGCTCCGACCGCGACGTACGCCACCTCCTCGACGCCACCGGCCGGCTCCTCGCCGAGATCAGCGTCGACACCGTGCACGCCGAACGCCTCACCGGCGACGGCACCGCCCAGTGGACCGAGATCGAGGTCGAACTCGCCGACGACGGCGACCCCGCCTTCCTCGACAAGGTCGACAAACGGCTCCGCAAGGCGGGCCTGCGCCCCTCGAAGGCGCCCTCCAAGCTCGCCAGGGCCCTCGCCGAGACGGCGCCCCCCACGCACACGCCCGAGGCCGCCCCCGCGCCCGCGGCCGCCCCGGCCGCGGCACCGAAGCGCAAGCACCGCAGCCGGCCGGTGGGGAAACCCGTCACCGCCGGCGACCACGTCCTCGCCTACGTCCGCGCCCAGCGGGACGCCCTCGTCGAACTCGACCCCGCCGTACGCCAGGACGTACCCGACTCCGTGCACCGCATGCGCGTCGCCACCCGCCGCCTGCGCAGCACCTTCCGCTCCTTCCGCAGCGTCCTCGACCGGAAGACCACCGACCCCGTCGGCGTCGACCTGAAATGGCTGGCCGGAGAACTCGGCCTGGACCGCGACCAGGAAGTCCTCGCCGGGCGCCTCATCACGGCCCTGGACGACCTGCCCGACACCCTCGTCCACGGCCCCGTGCGCGACAGGCTGACCACCTGGTCCGAGACCGGCCACCGCGGAGCCCACGGCAAGGTCACCGGAGTCCTCGACTCCCACCGCTACCTCACCCTGCTCGACACCCTCGACGCCCTGCTGGCCGACCCGCCCCTGCGGAAGAAGGCCGCGGCCGGCCCGGACAAGGTGCTCGCCAAGGCCGTGAGCAAGGACCTCGACAAGCTGTCCGGCCTCGTCACCCGGGCCCTGGACCTCCCGCCCGGCCACGAACGCGACCTCGCCCTGCACGAGGCCCGCAAGAAGACCAAGCGCACCCGCTACGCCGCCGAGGCCGCCACCCCGGCCCTCGACGACCCCGCCAAGGACCTGGTCAAGAGCATGAAGTCGCTCCAGGGCCTGCTCGGCGACCACCAGGACAGCATCATGGCCCGCAAGACCCTGCGCGAACTCGCCGCCGTCGCCCACGCGGCGGGGGAGAGCGACTTCACGTACGGGGTGCTGTACGGACGCGAGGAACGGCGCGCGGAGATCACCGAGAACGCCCTCCCGGAAACCTGGAAGCCGATCAGAAAATCCGCCGCCTTCTGAAGCGGTTAGGCTGGATGGTCACCCGCCCCCAGCCTCCGGCCGGGGGAGCCCCAGCCAGCACACAAAGGTTCCCGAGATGCCTGCCGAAGCCGCCGTGGCCGCCGAGTCTGTGTTCCCGCAGCTCGAAGCGCTGCTCCCGCATGTGCAGAAGCCGATCCAGTACGTCGGCGGAGAGCTCAACTCCACGGTCAAGCCTTGGGACAGCTGTGATGTCCGCTGGGCCCTCATGTACCCCGACGCGTACGAGGTCGGACTGCCCAACCAGGGCGTCATGATCCTCTACGAGGTGCTCAACGAACAGGACGGCGTCCTCGCCGAGCGCACCTACAGCGTCTGGCCGGACCTGGAGGAACTGATGCGGGAGCACGCCGTCCCGCAGTTCACGGTCGACAGCCACCGCCCGGTCAAGGCCTTCGACGTGTTCGGCCTGAGCTTCTCCACGGAGCTCGGCTACACCAACATGCTCACCGCCCTGGACCTGTCCGGCATCCCGCTCGAGGCCAAGGACCGCGGCCTCGACGACCCGATCGTCGTGGCCGGCGGCCACGCCGCCTTCAACCCCGAGCCGATCGCCGACTTCATCGACTGCGCCGTCATCGGCGACGGCGAGCAGGCCGTCCTCGAGGTCACCCGGATCATCCGCGCCTGGAAGGAGGAGGGCCGCCCCGGCGGCCGCGAGGAACTCCTCTTCCGCCTGGCCCGGACCGGCGGCGTGTACGTCCCCGCCTTCTACGACGTCGAGTACCTCCCCGACGGCCGGATCGCCCGCGTCGTACCGAACAAGTCGGGCGTCCCGTGGCGCGTCTCCAAGCACACGGTGATGGACCTCGACGAGTGGCCCTACCCCAAGCAGCCCCTCGTCCCGCTCGCCGAGACGGTGCACGAGCGCATGTCGGTGGAGATCTTCCGCGGCTGCACCCGCGGCTGCCGCTTCTGCCAGGCCGGCATGATCACCCGCCCGGTGCGCGAGCGCTCCATCACGGGCATCGGCGACATGGTCGAGAAGGGCCTGAAGGCCACCGGCTTCGAAGAGGTCGGCCTGCTCTCCCTCTCCTCCGCCGACCACTCGGAGATCGGCGACATCGCCAAGGGCCTCGCCGACCGCTACGAAGAGGACAAGATCGGCCTCTCCCTCCCCTCCACCCGCGTCGACGCCTTCAACGTCGACCTGGCCAACGAACTGACCCGCAACGGCCGCCGCTCCGGCCTGACCTTCGCCCCCGAGGGCGGCTCGGAGCGCATGCGCAAGGTCATCAACAAGATGGTCTCCGAGGACGACCTGATCAGGACCGTCGCCACGGCCTACGGCAACGGCTGGCGCCAGGTGAAGCTCTACTTCATGTGCGGCCTGCCCACCGAGACCGACGACGACGTCCTCCAGATCGCCGACATGGCGATGAACGTCATCCAGAAGGGCCGTGAGGTCTCCGGCTCGGGCGACATCCGCTGCACGGTCTCCATCGGCGGCTTCGTCCCCAAGCCGCACACCCCCTTCCAGTGGGCACCGCAGCTGTCGGCCGAGGAGACGGACGCCCGCCTGACCAAGCTGCGCGACAAGATCCGCGGCGACAAGAAGTACGGCCGCTCCATCGGCTTCCGCTACCACGACGGCAAGCCCGGCATCGTCGAAGGCCTCCTCTCCCGCGGTGACCGCCGCGTCGGCGCGGTCATCCGCGCGGTCTACGAGGACGGCGGCCGCTTCGACGGCTGGCGCGAGCACTTCTCCTACGACCGCTGGATGGGCTGCGCCGACAAGGCCCTGGCGCAGTACGGCGTGGACGTCGACTGGTACACCACCCGCGAACGCTCCTACGAGGAGGTCCTCCCCTGGGACCACCTCGACTCCGGCCTCGACAAGGACTGGCTCTGGGAGGACTGGCAGGACGCCCTCGACGAGACAGAGGTCGAGGACTGCCGCTGGACCCCCTGCTTCGACTGCGGGGTGTGCCCTCAGATGGACACCAATATTCAAATCGGACCGACTGGTAAGAAGCTGCTTCCCCTGACGGTGAAGAACACGGCCTGACCGTGCGGCACACGGCGCCCGCTTCCCGCGGTGCTTCGTCCTGAGCCGTCGTCCCGGGATGTTCGGTGGGCCCACTCCGGAACACGGAGTGGGCCCACCGGCGTTCGCGGCCTGCGACGGGGGCGGTGTTACGACCGGGCCGTGTCAGGGGTGGGTGCGGGGGTGGGTTCGGGTTGGTGGGGGGTGAGGAGCGGTGGGAGGACGGCTTCCAGGTCGTCCAGGGCCTTTCTGGCGATGGCGATGCGGGTGCGCAGGTCCGGGGCGGGGTCCGGGACGGGGACCTCGGGGGAGTGTTCGCGTTCCAGTTCGCGAGCTTCCTCCAGGGAGCTGATGACGACCCCGATGAGGACGTTGACCAGGACGAACGAGGCGAACAGTACGTAGGAGGCGTAGTAGACGATGCTCCAGCGGGAGATCTCCAGGCCCGCGTGGACGGCGTCACCGAGGCCGTCCAGGGTCATCAGCAGGAAGAGGGTGAGGACGGCGCGGCCGATGGAGCCGAACTGGCCGGGGTCCGCCTCGCCGAAGAAGACCCAGCCGACCATGGCGTAGACGTAGAGCAGGAGCGCGCCCACCAGGAGGAAGCTGACGGTGCCCGGCAGGCTGCGGGCCACCGCGACGAAGACGATCCGCAGTTGGGGGAGGAAGCGGGCGGTGCGCAGGACGCGGGAGAGGCGCAGGAGCCGCAGAACGGTGGTGTTCTCGCGGACGAGGGGCAGGAAGGCGCAGGCGACGACGGCCAGGTCGAAGAGGTTCCAGGGGTCGCGGAAGAAGTCGCGGGGGCGGTCCGCGTGGGCGCAGGCGCGCAGGGCTATCTCGACGGTGAAGGCGGCGAGGCAGAGGTGCTCGGCGAGGCGTAACCCGTGGTGCCAGTCCCTGGAGAGTCCGCTGTAGGTCTCGGCTCCCAGCAGGGCCGCGTTGGTGAGGATCAGGAGGAAGACGGTGAGGGCGAACCAGCGGGCTTCGGTGACGGTGCGGGCTCTCTCCGCCAAGGCGTGACGGAGGGGCCGGGGGGTGGTGCCCGTGAGGGCAGGGTGGTCGTTCACGTGCTTGTATCTACTCCTTCGTGCTGCGCGCCATGCCCGCCGTTCGAAGGAGCCGGCGGATCGTGCAGCGGTGACACTTCCGGGCAGATTTCTACAGCACTGTAGATGTGGGGATTCCCTCCGGTGTGCGGTCGGCGCATCCGAACGTTCCGCAGGGGCGTCCTCATCCGTATGGAGCAGGAGAAGACGGGTGTCGAGCGGCCGGTGGCGCCCGCGGGTGAGGGGTGTCTGGTCACGGCGGTTCGCCTGCCGGTGCGGATCGTCGTGTTCGTCCTGGTGCTGCCGGTGCGGATGGTGTGGGACGGGTGTGTTGCCGCCGGGCGGTGGCTGGGGCGTGCCGTGTTCCGGCCGCTCGGGCGGGCGCTGTGGTGGGTAGGGCGAGCGGTGTTCGTGTGGCCGCTGGTGGGGCTGTGGCGATACGGCCTCGTGCCGCTCGGCAAGGTGCTCACCCGGCTCGGGAACCTGGTGATCGTCGTTCCCGCCGGGTGGCTGTACCGGTATGTGCTCGTGCCGCTCGGGCACGCGCTGGTGTGGCTGTACGGGCGCGTGCTGACGCCCTTCGGACATGGCGTGATGTGGGTGCTGCGCGGGATCGCGGCCGTCTGCGCCGCGATCGGGCTCGGGGTGTTCGCGGTCCTCGCTCGGCTCACGCGGTATTTGGTCGTCGTGCCCTGCGCGTGGCTGTACAGGTGGGTGCTCACACCCGTCGGACAGGCCGTCGCCTGGTGCGTGAAGGGGCTGGTACGGCTGGCGGGCATGCTCGTCACCGGTATCGGTACGGGGCTGTACTGGATCACCCGAATCCTGCTCGTGCTGCCCCTGCTCGCCGTGTGGCGATGGGTTCTGGTGCCGGTCGGGCGGGTGCTCGCCGTCGTCGCGAGAGAGATCGGCAATGCCCTCGGGCATGCCTGGCGGGTCGCCGGGCACGTCTCGCTCGCGGTGGGGCGGTTCCTGGGCGCCCTGGTGCGGTGGATCCTCGTGGAGCCCGCGCGGTGGATGTACACGCGTGTGCTGACACCGGTGGGGCACATGGTGCGGGACGCGGTGCTGCGGCCCGCCGCCGAGGCCGGGCGCGCCGTGGGGAGGGCCGTACGGCAGTCCCTCGCCGTCGCCCGCGCGTCGGTGCGGCGGGCCCGTGCCGACGTCCGCCGGATGTTCCTCGGAGAGCAGGGGGAGCCGGTGCGCACGAACCGACGGGAACCTATCGGCGGTGAGGCGCGTACTCTTGATAGCAGTACAACCGCTCTCACGAAGGACTGAACGACACTGGGCAAGCGACAGCCCGAAGGTCCGCCGCCCGCACCCGCGGTACAGCGCATTCGACTGCGCTACACCAAGCGCGGCCGCCTCCGGTTCACCAGCCACCGTGACTTCCAGCGTGCTTTCGAGCGCGCGTTGCGCCGTGCCGAGGTGCCGATGGCGTACTCGGCGGGGTTCACGCCGCACCCGAAGGTGTCGTACGCCAATGCCGCACCCACCGGCACGGGCAGTGAGGCGGAGTACCTGGAGATCGCGCTCACCCGGGCGCGGGATCCGGAGCGGATCAGAGCCCTCCTCGACGAGTCGCTGCCCCCCGGGCTCGACATCATCGAGGCGGCCGAGGCCCGTACCTCGGGGCTCGCCGACCGGCTCACGGCCTCGGTGTGGGAGCTGCGGCTGGCCGGTGTCGACCACGAGGAGGCCCGCCGAGCGGTGGACGCCTTCAACGCGGCCGGTACCGTCGAGGTGCAGCGCCGGACGAAGAACGGGGTGCGTACGTTCGACACCCGTTCCGCGGTCGTGGCTCTGGAAAGCCCGGAAACGCCCCCTTCGTCGGCTGATAGGCCGACCGACCAGCCCTGTGCGATACTGCGGCTGGTTGTTCGGCACGTGACGCCTGCCGTTCGACCCGACGACGTCCTGTCCGGTCTCCGCGCCGTGGCCGATCTGGCGCCGCCGGTCCCCGCAGCGGTGACCAGGCTGGCGCAGGGGCTGCTCGATGAAGAGACCGGCACGGTGACCGACCCGCTCGCGCCCGACCGCGAGGCAGCAGCGACCGAGCCGCATCCGGCCGGTGCCACTGCCACCGCGACGGCGCCGGTGTAAGGAAGGTCCCGCGTAGGGACGGACGTCGTAGCGCCGCCCTCGTACCTCGGGAGCCACCTGGGTCGGGCAGCGCACCGATCACAAGACTTTCGCCAGGCCGTGCGCATTCGGTGTACGGAACCGGTGAGACAGGACACAGAGAGTTCCCGTGCGGCGCCCGCGCCCCGGACGGCGGCAACCGCGCTTCGCGCGAGCCGCGGACGTCACCGGCATCGCCGGACCGGGTGCGGCGCCCGGGAGCCTGACGGGAGAAACCCCCGCATGCTCGAACCGACCGAGCCCACAGAGGGCTCCGAACCGAACAGCCCCAGCGACACCCTGCCGCCGCGTCGGCGGCGACGGGCCGCGTCCCGTCCGGCTGGTCCGCCCACGGCGGGCACCGGCACGAAGGCCGAGACGGTCACGTCGGCCATACCGGCCGCCGAGTTCCCCGAGTCTCCTGAACCCGCGGAGCCGCTCGACGAGAACGACGAGCTCGCGGCCGAGGAGAGCACCGAGGCCGAGGCCGCCGCGCAGCCGGCGGCCGCCCGGGAGGAGGCACCGGTCGCCACGGACACCGCCGCTCCGCCCCGGCGTCGCCGTGTGGTGCGCCGCTCGACCTCGCCCGCCGGGACACCGGCGTCGGCGGAGGCCGCCGAGACCGTCGTGCCGACGGCCGAGGCCCCCGCTGCTCAGGCCACTCCGGCCGCCGAGCCCGCCGTGGAGGCGGCGCCGGCCGAGCCCGCCGGGGACGCCGCCCCGCCGCGCGCGCGCCGTCGTGCGACGCGCCGTGTGACCTCGCCGACGGCCACCGTCATCGAGGCCACCGAACCGGCGGAGAGCGCCGTGCCCGCGAGCGCGGCCCAGGCCGCCGACACGGCTGTCACCGCCGACAACATCACCGACACCGCCGACAACATCACCGACACCGCCGAGGACGCGGCTCCCCGCCGCACCCGGCGCCGCGCCTCGCGCAGCGTCTCCGCGCCCGCGACCGCCGAGGCCGCCGCCTCCCCCGCCGAGGAGGCGCAGGCTCCCGTGACCGAGTCCACCGGGCAGACCGCGGTCTCCGAGACGCCCGCCGAGCCCGCCGCGGACGACGCCGCTCCGCGCCGCCGTCGCCGTACGGTCCGCAAGGCCGCCGCCGGGTTCGCGGAGCCCGCCCGGCCGGCCACCGGATCCGCCGCGACCGAGGCCGAGGCCGGGACGTCGAGGCGCCCCGCCCGCCCCGCCGTCGCCGTCTTCCAGGCTCCCGTGTTCACCGAGCCCCAGTTCCAGACGCCGGAGCGGGCCGCCGCCGAAGCGGCCGCCGAGGCCGTCGGCAGGCCGGAGCCCGAGCAGCCGGAGGAGACCGAGGAACTCCCGGAGGAGCAGCCCACCGCCTCGCGCCGCCGCCGTCGCCGTCGGGGTGCGGCGGACGAGACCGACGCGGCTCCGGCCGCTGCCGCCGTCCGTGTCGAGGATGCCGAGGACGGCCCGGCCCGGTCCGCCGACGACGCGGAGACCGACGAGTCGGCGGAGGGCCTCTCCGACGACGACCACGACGACCACGATGACCACGACGAGAGCGAAGGGGCCGGTTCCCGCCGGCGCCGTCGCCGCGGTGGCCGTCGCCGCAGGCGCGGCGAGTCCGCCGAGGCGGAGGCCGAGGGCGGCGAACCCGGGGACGACACCGAGAGCACCGGCACCGAACACGACACCGAGGACGGAGCGGACCGGTCCGCCGACGAGGCGGAGCACGCCGACGAGTCGGCCGAGGACCACGACGAGGAGGGCACCGCGGGCGGCTCCAGCAGCAGCCGGCGTCGTCGTCGCCGGCGCCGCCGGGCCGGGGACAGCGGCGGCGAGGCCGAGACCTCCACCGACGACCCCGAGCGCACCGTCGTCAAGGTCCGCGAACCGCGCAGGCCCGCCGAGCCGTCGGACGAGGTGCAGTCCATCAAGGGCTCCACCCGCCTGGAGGCGAAGAAGCAGCGCCGCCGGGAAGGCCGTGAGCAGGGCCGTCGGCGCGTCCCGATCATCACCGAGGCCGAGTTCCTGGCCCGCCGTGAGGCCGTCGAGCGCGTCATGGTGGTCCGGCAGTACGGCGACCGTACGCAGATCGGCGTCCTGGAGGACGGGGTGCTCGTCGAGCACTACGTCAACAAGGAGCAGGCGACCTCGTACGTCGGCAACGTGTACCTCGGCAAGGTGCAGAACGTGCTGCCGTCGATGGAGGCCGCGTTCATCGACATCGGCAAGGGCCGCAACGCCGTGCTCTACGCCGGTGAGGTCAACTTCGAGGCGCTGGGCATGGCCAACGGCCCGCGTCGGATCGAGGCCGCGCTGAAGTCGGGCCAGTCGGTCCTCGCCCAGGTGACGAAGGACCCGATCGGGCACAAGGGTGCCCGTCTGACCAGCCAGGTCTCCCTCCCGGGCCGCTACCTCGTGTACGTCCCCGAGGGTTCGATGACCGGCATCAGCCGCAAGCTGCCCGACACCGAGCGGGCCCGGCTGAAGAGCATCCTCAAGAAGGTCGTCCCCGAGGACGCGGGTGTCATCGTGCGCACCGCCGCCGAGGGCGCGAGCGAGGACGAGCTGCGCCGTGACGTCGAGCGGCTGCAGGCGCAGTGGGAGGAGATCAAGAAGAAGTCCAAGAGCGGTGGCAGCTCGAACGCGCCGTCGCTGCTGTACGGCGAGCCGGACATGACCGTCCGGGTCGTGCGGGACATCTTCAACGAGGACTTCTCCAAGGTCGTCGTCAGCGGCGACGAGGCATGGGAGACCATCCACGGGTACGTCGCGCACGTCGCGCCCGACCTGGCCGGCCGGCTGCAGAGGTGGACCAGCGAGGTCGACGTCTTCGCCACGTACCGGATCGACGAGCAGCTCGCCAAGGCGCTCGACCGCAAGGTCTGGCTGCCCAGCGGCGGTTCGCTGGTGATCGACCGGACCGAGGCGATGGTCGTCATCGACGTCAACACCGGAAAGTTCACCGGTCAGGGCGGCAACCTCGAGGAGACGGTCACCAGGAACAACCTGGAGGCGGCCGAGGAGATCGTGCGCCAGCTGCGGCTGCGCGACCTCGGCGGCATCATCGTCATCGACTTCATCGACATGGTCCTGGAGTCCAACCGGGACCTGGTGCTGCGGCGCCTGCTGGAGTGCCTGGGCCGGGACCGTACGAAGCACCAGGTCGCCGAGGTGACCTCGCTGGGTCTGGTGCAGATGACCCGCAAGCGGGTCGGCCAGGGCCTGCTGGAGTCGTTCTCGGAGACCTGCGTCCACTGCAACGGGCGCGGTGTCGTCGTCCACCTGGACCAGCCCACCTCCGCCGGAGGCGGCGGCAAGCGCAGGAAGCGGGCGCGGGCCGGTGCCGGGGAGCACCTCCACGAGCACGAGGCCGACGCCGTCCCGACGGCGGAGCAGGAGGCGGAAGCGGAGTCGGAGTCGGAGACGGCGGCCGAGGTGGCCGCCGAGGTCGCCGCGCCGGTCGCGCTTCCCGCTCCGGAGTACACGCCGGACGAGGAGCTGTACAGCAGCGCCGCCGAGGCGGAGGCCGCGGCCACTCGCGGACGTACCCGCCGCCGGGTGAGCCGCAGGGCCTCGGCCCCGGCGGGTGCGCCGAGGCGCGAGCAGCCCCGGCGCGAGCCGGCTGCCGCCGCGGCCGCCGATGGGTCCGGGCCCGACGGGTCCGGCGCGGAGGTGCCGACGGCTCAGGAGACGACGGTCGCCGAGGAGACCGCACGCCCGGTCCAGCCGGAGCCGGCCGCCGAGGCGCACGCCGTACCGGCCGCCGCCGAGGACCCGGTCGTCGAGGCGCCCGCCGCTGCGGCAGCGCCCGCCGAGGACGCCGCTCCCCAGGGCCGTACGCGTCGCCGGGCCACCCGCAAGGTGTCCGCGCCGGCCGGTTCTCCGGCGGGTGCGCAGGCCGCGGTGGTGACGATCGCGGACACGGCAGCTACAGCCCCCGCGGCGCCTGAGCAGACGCCGGAGCCGGTGGCCGAGGAGTCCCCGGCCGAGGCGCCCGAGCCGGCCGCCGAGACCGCCGCCCCGCCCCGCCCGCGCCGCCGTGCGGTGCGCAAGCCCACCGTGTCCACCGCGTCCGAGGAGGCGGCCGTCGTGGTCGTCCCGTCGGCCCCGGTGGTGGAGACGGCCCCGGCGGACGAGGCGGCGGCCGTCGAGGAAGCCGACGAGGCGGTCGCCGACGAGGCGGCTCCGGCCAAGAAGACCGCCCGCGCGGCGGCCAAGAAGGCCACGGCGAAGAAGGCCGCCACGAAGAAGACGGTGGCCAAGAAGACGACGGCCGCGAAGAAGACGACGGCGGCGAAGAAGACCGCCGTCAAGAAGACGACGGCGAAGAAGGCCGCGGCCAAGACCACCAAGACGGCCGCGAAGAAGACGACGGCGAAGAAGGCCGCGGCAGCGGCCCAGCAGCCCTCGCCCTCGGTCACGGCGTCGACGGAGGACTGATCAGGAGCCGCCCTCAGGGGCGGCACACAGAGAGGCGCGGGGCACCGGTGACAGCCGGTGCCCCGCGCCTCTCTGCGTCTCCGCCGGGTCGCGGCCTCCGCCGGGTCGCGCCGTGAACGGCGTCAGGCCGTGCAGTCCGGACAGACTCCGCGGTAGGTCAGTTCGACGTCGGCGAGCGTGTATCCGAAGCGTTCCGACTCCGGAAGGTCCGAGAGGGGGTCGCCCACCGGGTGCACGTCGCGGATGGTGCCGCAGCGGTCGCAGAGCAGGTGGTGATGGGGCCGGTGCGCGTTCGGGTCGTAGCGCGTGGCGCGGTGGTCGGTCGAGACCTCGACGAGCTCGCCCAGCGTCACCAGTTCGCCCAGGGTGTTGTAGACCGTAGCCCGGGAGATCTCGGGCAGCCGCTCCACCGCGCGCGCGTGCACCTCGTCGGCGGTCAGATGGATGTGATCCCCGCCGAGAACCTCGGCGACGACGCGTCGCTGCGCGGTCAGGCGCCAGCCGCGTTCCCGAAGCCTCTTCAAGAGATCACTCATGTACGTCACCCTAACCAGCGATTGATCCCATCTCAAGAACAGATATGGTTCTGAATGTCGCCTTGACTTAGACCATGTCTAACATAGGGTGGGTCCTGATGCGGGCTGCGGAGCAGCACGCGCGGACACTCGGACGGCCAGGACCGCCAGGCCTTGACCCCCCGCGAAGAACCACACACCGAGGAGCGAGCTTTGACCGAGAACAACCAGAAGCCGTTGACCACGGCTGCCGGCGCGCCGGTCGCCGACAACCAGAACTCCCTGACGGCCGGTCCGCGCGGTCCGATGCTCCTGCAGGACGTGTGGTTCCTGGAGAAGCTCGCACACTTCGACCGCGAGGTCATCCCGGAGCGCCGGATGCACGCCAAGGGCTCGGGCGCGTTCGGCACCTTCACGGTGACCCACGACATCACGCAGTACACGAGCGCGAAGATCTTCTCCGAGATCGGCAAGAAGACCGAGATGTTCGCCCGGTTCTCCACCGTCGCCGGTGAGCGCGGTGCGGCCGACGCCGAGCGCGACATCCGCGGCTTCGCCCTGAAGTTCTACACGGACGAGGGCAACTGGGACCTGGTCGGGAACAACACCCCGGTCTTCTTCTTCCGCGACCCGCTGAGGTTCCCGGACCTCAACCGCGCGGTGAAGCGCGACCCGCGCACCAACCTCCGCGACGCCGAGAACAACTGGGACTTCTGGACCAACCTCCCCGAGGCCCTGCACCAGGTCACGATCGTGATGTCCGACCGCGGCATCCCCGCCTCGTACCGGCACATGCACGGCTTCGGCTCGCACACCTACAGCCTGATCAACGCCGAGGGCGAGCGGTTCTGGGTCAAGTTCCACCACCGCACCCAGCAGGGCATCAAGAACCTCACCGACGCCGAGGCCGAGGCCCTGGTCGGCAAGGACCGCGAGTCCCACCAGCGCGACCTCTACGAGGCGATCGAGAACGGCGACTTCCCGAAGTGGAAGCTGTTCATCCAGGTCATGCCGGAGGCCGACGCGGAGAACTACCGCTTCCACCCCTTCGACCTCACCAAGGTCTGGTCGAAGAAGGACTACCCGCTGATCGAGGTCGGCGAGTGGGAGCTCAACCGCAATCCCGCGAACTACTTCGCGGACGTCGAGCAGGCCGCCTTCACCCCGGCGAACGTGGTTCCGGGCATCAGCTACTCGCCCGACAGGATGCTGCAGGGCCGCCTCTTCTCCTACGGCGACGCCCAGCGCTACCGCCTCGGTGTGAACCACCACCAGATCCCGGTCAACGCCGCGAAGAACCCGGTGAACACCTACCACCGCGACGGCGCCATGCGGGTCGACGGCAACCAGGGCTCCACCCCGGGCATCGAGCCCAACTCCTACGGCCGCTGGGCCGACCAGCCGGCCTACCGCGAGCCGAGCCTGGCTGTGGGTGCCGTCGCCGACCGGTTCAATTTCCGTGAGGACGACGACAACTACTTCGAGCAGCCCGGGAACTTGTTCCGCCTGATGAGCCCCGAGCAGCAGAAGGTTCTCTTCGAGAACACGGCGCGTGCCATCAACGGCGCCTCGGAGCAGACCGTCGAGCGGCACATCGCCAACTGCACCCAGGCCGACCCGGCCTACGGCGAAGGCGTCCGCAAGGCGATCGAGGCCCTGGCCGCCGGCAACCTCTGAGCCTCGCCGTTCGAGGGAACCGCGGTACATGCCGCACCGCGCCCGGGCGCGGGCCACTCGGTGGCCCGCGCCCGGGCGTGCGCCGTCACCGCCCGGTGTCCTCACAGACATGACCAGCACAACCGCGTGATCAGGAGGGATTCACATGAGCAGGGGCGGTCTGACTCCTGAGCAGACGGAACGCGTCGTGGCCATCGCCATGGACCTGGCCCGGGAGGGCGGCACCGAGGAGCTCGCGGGGTTCGTGGAGCACGGGCTGCCGGTCGACGTGACCGACGCGGCCGGCAACACCCTGCTCATGCTCGCCGCCTATCACGGCCACGCCGACACCGTACGGGCTCTGCTCCGGCTCGGCGCCGACCCCGACCTGCGCAACGCCCGGGACCAGACGCCCATCGCCGGCGCCCTGTTCAAGGGCGCGGACGAGGTGGTCGAGGTGCTGCGGGAGGCCGGTGCGGATCTGGACTCCGGTACGCCGACCGCTCGGGTCGCGGCGGCCATGTTCGGGCGCGCCCACCTGCTCGCGAGCTGATCCACCGGGTGGGGCCGCCCCCGTCCGGCACGGTGTCCACCGATCGACCGGGCCCGGTTTGACCGGTCGGGGCATGTCCTCGTAACCTTGACCGTCGGCGTGTCCATCGGGACGCCACATCCCCGTAAACCTCTTCCTCCCGGGCGCGGGTCGGCTCGGGAGAGGTTGCCCGTGTGTCTGTCGGGCGGCTGGCCTGCGGGGTGCCGTTCATCGAGTGAGAGAGAGATCCGCGTGTACGCCATCGTGCGCAGCGGTGGTCGCCAGCACAAGGTTGCTGTCGGCGACATCGTTGAGGTTGACAAGATTTCCACCGCCAAGGTCGGCGACACGGTCGAGCTCTCGACCCTGCTCCTCGTCGACGGCGAGGCCGTGACCAGCGACCCGTGGGTGCTAGCCGGTGTCAAGGTCCAGGCCGAGGTCGTGGACCACCACAAGGGCCAGAAGATCGACATTCTGCGCTACAAGAACAAGACCGGCTACCGCCGTCGTCAGGGCCACCGCCAGCAGTACACGGCGATCAAGGTCACTGAGATCCCCACGGCTGCGAAGTAAGGGACTGAGGAGAGATGGCACACAAGAAGGGCGCATCGTCCACCCGGAACGGTCGCGACTCCAATGCCCAGCGGCTCGGCGTGAAGCGCTTCGGCGGTCAGGTCGTCAACGCGGGTGAGATCCTCGTCCGCCAGCGCGGCACCCACTTCCACCCCGGCGCCGGCGTCGGTCGTGGCGGCGACGACACGCTGTTCGCCCTGGAGGCCGGTTCGGTGCAGTTCGGCACCAGCCGTGGCCGCAAGGTCGTGAACATCGTTCCGGTCGCCTGATCGGAAACTTTCGCGAGGCGGACCTCACTTCCCTGGCGGGAAGGCGGGTCCGCCTTTCGCGTGTTGACCAGGAAACACGTACACACGTACACCGCACTGTCTCTGGAGGCACCCCCCATGACCACCTTCGTGGACCGCGTCGAACTGCATGTCGCCGCGGGTAACGGAGGCCACGGCTGTGCCTCCGTCCACCGCGAGAAGTTCAAGCCGCTGGGCGGACCGGACGGCGGGAACGGCGGGCGGGGCGGCGATGTCATCTTGACCGTCGACCAGTCCGTGACCACGCTCCTCGAGTACCACCACTCCCCGCACCGCAAGGCCACCAACGGCAAGCCCGGCGAGGGCGGCCACCGCAGCGGCAAGGACGGTCAGGACCTGGTCCTGCCGGTGCCGGACGGAACCGTCGTCCTCGACAAGGCGGGCAACGTGCTCGCCGACCTGGTCGGGAACGGGACCTCGTACGTCGCCGCCCAGGGCGGCCGGGGCGGGCTCGGGAACGCCGCCCTCGCCTCCGCGCGGCGCAAGGCGCCCGGGTTCGCGCTGCTCGGTGTGCCGGGGGAGCTGCAGGACATCGTCCTGGAGCTGAAGACCGTCGCCGACGTGGCACTGGTCGGGTATCCGAGCGCGGGGAAGTCCTCGCTGATCTCCGTGCTCTCCGCGGCCAAGCCCAAGATCGCCGACTATCCGTTCACCACCCTCGTGCCCAACCTGGGCGTCGTCACCGCCGGGTCGACCGTCTACACCATCGCCGACGTGCCGGGGCTCATCCCGGGCGCCAGCCGGGGCAAGGGCCTGGGGCTCGAGTTCCTGCGGCACGTGGAGCGGTGCAGCGTGCTCGTGCACGTGCTGGACACCGCGACGCTGGAGTCGGACCGCGACCCCCTCTCCGACCTCGACATCATCGAGGAGGAACTGCGGCAGTACGGCGGCCTCGACGACCGCCCCCGCATCGTCGTCCTCAACAAGACCGACGTACCGGACGGCAAGGACCTCGCCGAGATGGTCCGGCCCGACCTGGAGGCGCGCGGCTACCGCGTCTTCGAGGTGTCCGCCGTCGCCCACCTCGGGCTGCGGGAGCTGTCGTTCGCGCTCGCCGAGTCGGTGGCCCGGGCGCGGGCCGCCAGGCCGCAGGAGGAGGCGACCCGCATCGTCATCCGGCCCAAGGCCGTGGACGACTCCGGGTTCACCGTCACCCGCGAGGACGACGGACTGTTCCGGGTGCGCGGCGAGAAGCCCGAACGCTGGGTCCGCCAGACCGACTTCAACAACGACGAGGCCGTCGGCTACCTCGCCGACCGGCTCAACCGGGTCGGTGTGGAGGACGCGTTGGTGAAGGCCGGCGCCCGGTCCGGCGACGGTGTCGCCATCGGCCCCGAGGACAACGCGGTCGTCTTCGACTGGGAGCCGACGGTGACCGCCGGTGCGGAGATGCTCGGCCGGCGCGGCGAGGACCACCGCTTGGAGGCGCCCCGCCCGGCTGCCCAGCGACGCCGCGAGCGGCAGGCCGAACGGGACGAGGCCGAGCGGGAGTACGGCGACTTCAAGCCGTTCTAGTGCCTGTCGAGGCACTGGGCCGGACAGGTCCCAGGGCCTGTCGTGTGGAGCGTGCCGGGCTCGCGGCACGCTCCTGACGGATCACGGTGCCCGAACCGGGCGGCCGGCGCCGCGGCCCCGTCGTCCGCCGCTCACCTTCAGGACCTGCCCGGGCAACGCGATGTTCCCGTGCCGGGGCGGGTCTTCCGTTGTCTTTCTTTTTGTCATGCACGTGCACCGTCGTGTTCAGTGCCCCGACCTCCCGGACGGCGAGCTTCCCCGTGTCCAAGACGCTTGCGAGGCAGGGGAGTTCACTGATGTCCGGAACAGTTTCGCCCGACCGCCGACGCGTTCTGACCACCGGCGCCGCCGTACTCGGCGCCGCGGCCTCCGCCCAGCTGTGGCTGCCGGCCACCGCTCGGGCCGCGGGGCGGAAACCGTTGCCCGACGGGGTGTTCAGCCTCGGTGTCGCCTCCGGCGATCCACTGCCCGACGGGATCGTGCTGTGGACCCGGCTCGCTCCCGAGCCCCTGAACGGCGGGGGCATGCCGGACCTCCCGGTGCCCGTGGAGTGGCAGCTCGCCCAGGACGCCCGCTTCAAGAAGGTCGTCCGCCGGGGCACCGCCTGGGCCAGGCCCGCCCACGGGCACAGCGTCCACGTCGACGTGCGCGGTCTGCGTCCCGACACCCGGTACTGGTACCGCTTCCGTGTCGAAGGGCAGCTCTCGCGCACCGGCCGCACCCGTACCGCGCCCCCGGCGCACAGCGCGGGCGGCAGGCTGCGGATCGCGCTCGCCTCCTGCCAGAACTGGCAGCACGGCTACTTCACGCCGTACGCCGACATGCTGGAACAGGACCCGGACGTCGTCCTGTTCGTCGGCGACTACATCTACGAGTCCAACCCGTCGGCGACCGGCGTGCGCCGCCACGAGGGGTCCGGGGAGCCGTACGGCCTGACCCAGTACCGCAACCGGTACGCCCAGTACCGCTCCGACCCGGACCTCGCGGCCATGCACGCGAACGCGCCCTTCGTGGTCACCTTCGACGACCACGAGATCGACAACGACTTCGCCGGCGAGATCCCGCAGGACCCCGACAAGCAGTCGCACGACGCGTTCACGGCCCGGCTGACGGCGGGCTACCAGGCGTACTACGAGCACATGCCGGTACGCGCGAGCGCCGTCCCGAACGGTCCGCACATCCGGATGTACCGCCGGCTGGAGTTCGGTCGGCTGGCCCGGCTCAACGTGCTGGACACCCGGCAGTACCGCAGCGACCAGGCGACCAGCCAGGAAGGCGCCCAGGACCCCGCGCTGACCATGCTCGGCGCCGCCCAGAAGCGGTGGCTGGTCGACGGGCTGCGCCACTCGCCCGCCCGCTGGAACCTGATCGCCTCCCAGATCATGATGGCCGAGACGGACCTCCAGGTCGGTCCCGGCAAGCTCTGGTTCTACGACGCCTGGGACGGCTACCAGGCCGAACGAAACACGCTGCTGCAGGAGTTCCGGCGGGTGAGCAACCCCGTCGTGCTCACCGGCGACCGCCACCTCACGATGGTCAGCGACCTCAAGGCGGACTTCGCCGACCCGAAGTCCGCCGTCGTGGGCGCCGAGTTCGTCGGCACCTCCATCTCCAGCAACGGCGACCAGGACCAGGCCGCCTTCCGCGAGCAGTGGGACCCGCGGCGCGCGGACAACCCGCACTGGAAGCTGCTCGACGCCCACCGCGGCTACCACCTGTTCGACGTGCGCCGCGAGGGCATCGACGCACGGGTGCGGGTGGTGGACACCGTGGTGCAGCCGCGGGCCACACCGCGCACGCTGGCCCGGCTGCGGGTGGAGGCGGGCCGCCCCGGCGTCCACCTGGTGTGACCACCGGCCGTCGTCCCGCTCCCGCCGATACCGAAAAACCGCCGGATCTTCATATGGAATTCCCCCGCAAAGAGCGGGCGGACCAGACGAATTTCGGGTTGTCGGGCGCTTCATCCTTTGCGGTGCTCCCGAATATGAAGAAATGGTGCAGTCCCGCCCTCGGCGGGTGAAGATCCGCGGTTCCCGGGCCGGGGCGCGGCCGCCGGCCGCGCCCCGGCCCGCCGCCGCGCCCGCCCGGGACACCCGCCGCGGCGGGCCGGTGACCTGTGCAGTTACTCACAGAGATTTCCGGGGCGTCCGGGGGAACCGGTGCCGACCACCTGGGGATCCCAGGTGAATGACAGGTGGCGCGCACATATGCGACGGAGGTCGCTCACCTTGCATTGCGGTAACCACAAGTGGGACCATTTTGCAGTTCCCTGATGCCCAAGGTAGGTCACCTGTGTCACAGCACATAGCCAAGCCCCGTACCACCGCAGTGATTCTGGCCGGTGGCACCGGCCAGCGGGTGGGTCTGTCGATCCCCAAGCAACTGCTGAAGATCGCCGGCAAGGCAGTCATCGAGCACACCCTGACCACCTTCGAGAACGCCGACTCGATCGACGACATCATCGTGCTGATGGCGCCGGGCTACGTGTCCGACGTCGAGAAGATCGTCGCCAAGGCGGGTTTCACGAAGGTCACCCGGGTCATCGAGGGCGGCTCGACACGAAACGAGACCACCGAGCGGGCCATCTCGGTCCTCGGCGAGGGCCTGGCCGAGGGGGAGGACCGCAACGTCCTCTTCCACGACGCCGTCCGCCCCCTGCTGTCACAGCGCGTCATCGACGACTGCGTGAGCGCCCTGGAGCGCTACCAGGCCGTCGACGTGGCCATCCCGTCCGCGGACACCATCATCGTCACGCGGACGCACGGCGACGACGGCGAGTTCATCACCGAGATCCCGGACCGCTCCCGGCTGCGCCGCGGCCAGACCCCGCAGGCCTTCAAGCTGTCCACGATCCGCCGCGCCTACGAGGTCGCCGCCGGCGACCCCAACTTCCAGGCCACGGACGACTGCTCCGTCGTGCTCAAGTACCTGCCCGACGTGCCGATCCACGTCGTCGCGGGTGACGAGTACAACATGAAGGTCACCCAGCCCGTCGACGTCTTCATCGCCGACAAGCTGTTCCAGCTCGCCTCCACGGCGGCGCCCGAGCAGATCGGCGAAGAGGCCTACCGCGAGCTGCTCACCGGCAAGACCCTCGTCGTCTTCGGCGGTTCCTACGGCATCGGCAAGGACGTCTGCGACCTCGCCGAGTCCTACGGTGCCACCGTGTACCCGCTCGGGCGGTCCACCACCGGCACCCACGTCGAGAACCCGGAGGAGGTCGACGACGCGCTGTCCAAGGCGTACGCGGAGACCGGCCGCATCGACTACGTCGTCAACACGGCGGGCGTGCTGCGCATCGGGAAGCTGGCCGAGACCGACAACGCCACCATCGAGGAGGCGCTGAAGGTCAACTACCTGGCCCCGGTGCAGATCGCCCGGTCCGCGTACAAGTACCTCGCCGAGACGAAGGGGCAGTTGCTGCTCTACACCTCCAGCAGCTACACCCGCGGACGCGCCGAGTACAGCCTCTACTCCTCGACCAAGGCCGCGATGGTGAACCTCACCCAGGCCCTGTCCGACGAGTGGGCCGGCGACGGAGTGCGCGTCAACTGCGTCAACCCGGAGCGCACCGCCACGCCGATGCGCACCAAGGCCTTCGGCCAGGAGCCCGCGGGCAGCCTGCTGTCCTCCGAGGCGGTGGCCCGCACCTCCCTGGACGTGCTGCTCTCCGAGCTCACCGGCCATGTCATCGACGTACGGCAGCAGGACCCGACCGCGGGCGCGGCCCGTGCCACCGGATTCGAGCAGGCACTCGCGTCGGTGCTGGATCGTCAGGACGGCGTGTAATAATTGGCGGCAAATAGACTCCGGTAATTCAGGCCTCTGCGGCCCCCCGTTCACGCAGTTCGCGCGCGGGTGTTCGCGGGGGCCTGAATCCTTCGCCCACGCGTTACCCATAGGCACAAACCGGCACTCACCCTCCAAGAGCAGGTTTATCCGTTGATATCCACCGCTATTCGCGTCGCCCGGGTGGGCAGCGCGGCCGAACTGGTCGCAGCGGTCGTCATGATGCTGGCCTTCCCCTGCCTCATGCTGGCCGCGCTCGTCCCGAGCGTCCCCGCCTTCGCGGCAGCGGCCGCCGTGACGTACCTGGCGGACCACTACCTGCACCACAGGGGCAGCTACCTGGTCAACCGCCTCAGCAAGGTGCGGGCGGGCCTGTCGATCCGCTTCCTGATCCGGCAGCTGCTGCTGATCCTGCTGCTGGCCCGCCTGTCGCTCGCGGACAACCTGATCTACTACGGGGCGATCGCCTGCTTCATCGCCTTCTACGGTCTTCAGGCCCCGCACGGCGCGCTGACCACGCTGATCCGCAACCGCCGACGCATGCCGGTGGCCACCCGCAACATCGACCTGGCCTCCCGCGTCCGCATCCCGGACGCGCCGCCGCGCGCACTGATGCACCGCGCCGCCGAGAAGATGCTCCACCTCGACCTCGCGGCGGTCGTCGGCATACTGGTCGCCGCGGCGCTGGACTCGGCCGTCATCGGTTTCGCCGGCATCGGAGCCACGGTGCTCCTGGGCGTCCTGTACGTGCTGGCCCTGGTGCCCTACGTGCGGGGCCGGCGGACACCGCCGAACGCCGAGAAGGTGCTGGAAGCGGTCGACGGCTGGCTGAGCGACTACCGGCCGGAGACCGTGCTGTACTTCTCCGGCTCCAAGGACTCCGCCTACCAGGTCAACATGTGGCTGGAGACCATGGAGCAGCTGGACACCCGTCCGCTGATCATCCTGCGTGAGCGGGTCATACTGAGCAACCTGGCCCCCACCACGGTCCCCGTCATCTGCGTGCCCGGAGGGGTGCACCTGATGAACCTGGACCTGTCCACGGTGCGCGTCGCGCTGTACGCGGCGAACGTCGGCAAGAACATCCACCTGCTGCGCGTTCCCACCATGAAGCACGTCTTCATCGGCCACGGCGACAGCGACAAGATCGCCAGCGTGAACCCGTACAGCAAGGTCTACGACGAGGTGTGGACGGCCGGCCGCGCGGGCCGCGACCGCTATGCCATCGCCGACGTCGGTGTCCGCGACGACGACATCGTCGAGGTCGGCCGCCCCCAGCTGGCCCCCATCGAGAGCGCCCGCGGCGAAGCCGCCGACGGGCACCGTCCGACGGTCCTGTACGCCCCCACCTGGGAGGGCTGGGACGACAACCCCGGCAACACCTCGATCCTGCTGGCCGGCGAGAACATCGTGAAGCGGCTGGTCGCGGCCGACCCCGCGGTCCGTGTGCTCTACAAGCCGCACCCGTTCACCGGAACCCGCAGCGCGCAGGCCAAGGCCGCCCACCAGCGGATCACCGCGCTGATCGAGAAGGCCACCGCCGAGCGCGCCGCCGACCCCCGCTACACCGCGGACACGGCGGCCCAGGAGCGGGCCGCGGCCGAGCTGACGCGCATCGAGGCCCGGTTGGCCGAGCTGACCGACGGCGCCGGGGGCGGCGACGAGGCGGAGACCAGCCGCGACGGCCTGGTCGACGCGGCCCGGCACGAGGAGGCCGCCCGGCTGCGCACCGAGTGGAACACCGCGTACTGGCGTTCCTTCCCCGACTGGGAGCACCGCGTCATCACGGGCCCCCAGCCGCGCCTGTACGACTGCTTCAACGTCTCCGACGCGATGGTCTCCGACATCTCCAGTGTCGTCTCCGACTTCATCGCCAGCGGCAAGCCGTACGCGGTGACCGACTCCGCCGGGCTGGGGGCGGAGGAGTTCAAGCGGCAGAACACGGCGGTGCGCGCCGCGGTGATCCTGTCCAACGACGCGGCCGGACTCGACGAGCTGCTCGCCGCCGTCCGGGCGCCCGAGAGCGATCCGCTGGCCGCGGAGCGGGGCGAGCTCAAGCGCTACCTGCTGGGCCCGGACGAGCCGAAGTCCATCGACCAGTTCAACAGCGCGGTGGGCCGACTCGCCCAGAAGGCCGAGACGCGCAACCTCGGTCAGGAGTCCCGGACCGCGGTCGGCGGACCGGACGTGGAGCCGGCGGACGCGCTGCCCGTGCAGGCGGCGTCGGTGACCGGCGAGACGGAGGGCGCCGGGGCGGGCTGACCCGCTCCGGGCACCCGCCCGGCACCCACTCGAACACCCCACAGGCTCGGCCCCCGAGGAGCAACTCCTCGGGGGCCGAGCCTTTCGTGTCGGCCCGCAGTTGGCCGAACTCCCTTATGACATAGGTCACTTGAAGGGCCGTTCGAGGCAACCCCCTACCTCGAACGCCCGTCTAACAAGTAGCGAATGAGGCGATACGAGGGAAATATCCTGCAACAAGGGGGAAACGTGACCGTGGCGCAGCCTGATGTCACCGTGGTCATCGGGGCGTACGAGGCGATGCCGTATCTGGTCGAGTGCCTCGCCTCGCTGGAGGCACAGACCATCGACCCGGAGCGCATAGAGGTCATCGCCGTCGACGACGGCTCGACGGACGGCACGGGGGAGTTCCTGGAGGAGTTCGCGGGCCGTGCTCCCATGCCGGTCACCGTGATCCGGCAGGCGAACTCGGGCGGTCCCAGCGGCCCGCGCAACATCGGCCTGGGCAAGGCCACCGGGCGGTACGTCTTCTTCCTGGACGCCGACGACCGGCTGGGCCACGAGGCCCTGCAGCGGATGGTCGCCATGGCCGACCGGGCCGGCACCGATGTGGTCCTCGGCCGGGTCGAAGGCGTCAACCGGGGCGCCCCGAAGTCCATGTGGGGCCGCACACTGGAGCGTACGGACGTCCACTCCTCCAACATCAAGTACACGCTCAGCGCGCAGAAGCTGTTCCGCCGCGAGTTACTCGTCCGGCACGGCATACGGTTCGACGAGTCGCTGTTCACCGGCGAGGACGCGCTGTTCACCATGGAGGCGTACCTCAGGGCGAACGGCGTCTCCGTGATCGCCGATTACACCTGCTACTACCTGGTGGGCCGCGACGACGGCAAGCACGTGACCAAGAGCGGGAGTTACACCCTGCGCTTCGAGTCGGCCCGCCGCCTGACGGACCTGATCGCCGACCTCGTCCCCGAGGGCCCCCGGCGCGACCGGCTCATGTTGCGGCCCTTGACCGTCACCCTGCTCCCGCAGTTCGGCCCCCGCTTCCTCAAGGACAGCGACCGGGTGCGGCGGCACAAGCTGGAGCTGGCGAGGCCCCTGATGGACGCCCACTGGAGCGACGACGTCGCCCGGCACCTGAAGGTCGAGGAACGGCTGAGGCTGCACCTGGTGGCCGAACAGCGGCTCGAACTCCTCCTCGACGCCGTGAAGTTCACGGCGTCGAGGAAGCAGGCTCCGGCCCTGCTGGAGCGGCGGGGCCGACGCGTCTACCTCGTGTATCCGCACTTCCGTGACCGTGCGGCGGGCATCCCCGACTCCGTCTACCTCGCCTCGTCCCGGGAGGCCCGCGCCTTCCCCGGCTACCGCGAGGGCGGCACGGCCACCGTCCTGCGCCGCGCCGCCCGTCGGGCCCGCCACCTGCTGACCTCGCCCGGGAGACCCGCCCCGGAGCCGAAGACCCCGACGGCGGCATGACACCGCCCTAGGGCCTGTCCGGCGGGTCATGCCACAGACGCGGGATCCGGCACGCCCTCCCCCAAGCTCTTCGAGCAGGGGGCCCCAGCGGCGTTGTCGTCACTCTTCCCCACTCTCGACTTCTCCCCCACTCTCGACTTCGCTCGAGCGGGAGGGACCCCCATGAGCGGGAGGGGACCCATCGCTCCTGCTCACCCGCGCCGATGAGGCACCGTCGATTTCCTGCGGCCTGGTCCGCCGGACAGGCCCTACCCCTGACCGCCCCGGGCTCCGGTGTCGGCTCCGGCTCCGGGGCCGGCTCCCGGGTGGGTTTCGGGGTTCTGGCGTGGGGCGGGGAGCAGGGCCTCCGGGGGGAGAGGGGACACGCGCGTCCTGTGGTGCAGCGCGGCCGTGGACAGGGCGCGCAGGGCCGCGTTGCAGCGGTCCTGGGCCGTCGGCTCGTCGGGGCCCAGCAGCCTCAGTTTCAACTCCGCTCGGGCATCCGCCAGTTCGTCCTTCTCCGGATTCCGGACCGATTCCAGCAGGGCCGGCACCCCGCCCGCGTCCGGCGTCAGTACGGTCGCCGCCGCCACCGTCGGGAACTCCGTTCGGAACGCCTCCTCGGACAGCCCGCCGGTGTTCGCCACCGCGTACGGCTTGCCGCTGGCCAGGAAGTCGCTGATGACGCTCGACACATCGCTGATCAGCAGGTCGGCGACGTCGAAGCAGGCGTACAGGGCGGGTCGTACGCCGGTGACGATCTGGTGCTCCCCCTCCGGCAGCGACGCCCAGTACGCCTGCTCCCAGGCCGCCGTGGCCCCCCTCACCGCCTCGGCCCGGCCCGGCGGCGGGGCGGACTGCGCCAGCATCCGCTCGACCTGGTCGGCACTCGGGCGGACGTCGGCCGCGGTGAGCCGGTCCAGCTCCGCGGTGAGCCGGTCCAGTTCCGAGGTGGAACGCGTGGGCCGGGCGGCTCCCGCGGACCGTTCCCGGTTCGCCGCCCGGATCAGCTCCCGGACGCGCCGGTCGGCGGCGCCCGTCCGCGGATCCACCGAGCCGGTCAGCGGGTGCGGCTTGTACAGCAGCCGTACGCCCGGGTCCGCGAGCAGCGCCCGTACGATGTTCTCCCCGGCCGCGAGCACCGAGGTGTTGCCCGGGTTGCCGTCCCAGCCCTCCCAGGTCGGCGCGTACAGCACCGTGGTGTACGTACCGGCCGGTGGGCCCGCGTACGGGCGCACGGCGTCCAGTTGGGGACGGCCGATCTCCACCACGTCCTTGTCCTCGACTCCCACCTCGGCCCGCGCGTACCGCTCACGCGCCTCGGGACCGGCCACCCACACCTCGTCGTAGGCCTTCGCGTACGGATTGCAGGACGACAGCTTGTCGCTCTCGCCGTGGTTGACGAAGGCGTGCTTGATCGTGGGGATGCGCAGCACCTGTGAGGTCTTGCCGGAGTTCGACGGGTGGATGAGGACCCGCAGTGAGGAGCGCTCGAGCCGCATCAGGGTGGACACCTTCGGCAGGCACACGACCGGGATGTCGGTCGCCGCGAGCTTCGCCACCATGAACCGCTCGCGCAGGACGATCACCGGCCGGCCGTCGAGCCCGCTCATCGTCTCCAGCCACATGTTCGCCTGGTAGGCGGAGGAGACCCCGCCGGAGAAGTACAGGCCGACCGTGGGCCGGTAGTCGGCCAGCCAGGCGTCGAACCAGTCGAGTACCTCCTGTTCGCCCGCCGGGCGCCGGGAGGGCAGCAGACGCAGCAGCAGTGCGCCCAGGCCCGCCGCCGCGAGTACCAGCGACAACGCGATCCCGGCCGCTGCGGGCAGGGGGGTCCGGGTCACCGCCGTCGAGGCCAGGCCGGCCGTCGTGGGCAGACCGAGGAGCAGCAGCCGGTGGCCGGGGTGGCGCAGCAGCGCGGCCGGGGCGCGGGTCAGGCGCAGGGCCGAGGCGTCGATGTTCCGGGTCACCACGGGCAGTGTGCGGGTGCGGCGGACCAGCACGGAGACCGCCTGGATCGCGCAGTGCAGCGCGTAGAAGGCGAGCAGGCCGGCGACGAGCCACGCGTACTGCGGCTCCCGGTCGTTCTCCCCGAGTCGCAGCAGACCCACTACCAGGAGCAGATCCCGCAGTACGTGGCGGACGGTGATGTCCGCGTGCGACTTGGCCAGCAGTGACAGCGTGCCGGGCTGCCACCGGTACAGCACGCCCTCGACCGCCAGGCAGACGGCGGTCGCGGCGAGCAGCAGCGGGATGTTCGGGAGCAGGGCCGCCGCGGCCTGCGCCACGAAGGCGCCGACCAGCACGGCCGCCACCGTCACCTTGGCGACGGCCGGGCCGCCGGGCGGACGCCCGGAGGCGGGGCCGGGGGTGCGGGGCGAGGCACGGTGTGGGCGGATCCCCGCCGGGAACCACCGGCGGGACAGGGACAGGGGCACGCGGTCACTCCAAAGCGCGTCGCGGAGACGGACGCACGGGTTAACGCGTACCGACGTCCGGACGACACGCGCGTGTCCACGAAGGGTGGAGTGACCGTTGGATGTATGGGCCCGTCCGGCGGGATCCACCCGGACGGGCCCCAAGGGCGGCCCGGGTGGCTTTCCCGGGCCGCCGCCGTCAGTTCCGCCCGCCCTGCAGGGCTCGGCGCAGGGGACGGCCCACCACCCGGCGGGCCCTGCGGTACACCGAGCCGGACGCGGGGGCGACCACGGCGGTCTTCCCGGCGCCGGTCTTGGTCCCGGTCTTCGTCCTGGCCTTGACGCCGGCCAGTTCCTTCTTCAACTTGGCGTTGTCCGCGGTCAGTTCGCTGACCCGGGTGTGCAGCCAGCCGAAACGCGCGACGAGCGCGGCCGGGTCGGTGTCGAGCCACGGGCGGACGCCGCCGGGGAAGTCCAGCGAGCGCATCCGCTCCTCGTGGGCCGTGCCGCCGTCGCCGTGCGAGAACGTGTTGTCCAGCCCGTTGCGGTCCAGGAACGAGGTGAACCGCTCGAACCGCTCGTGGTGGTTGCCGGTCAGCCCGCTGAGGTCGGTCTCCTCGTACAGCCGAGCCGGGTCGGTTTCCTCGGGGGCCCCGGAGAGCTTGTCGAGCGTGCGGTGCGGGATCTCGAAGTAGCGGCACAGCTCCAGCGTGCGCGAGTCCGAGCAGAGCACGGTCGCGGGCGTACCGGCGAGCAGCGCCGCGATGTTGCCGTGGATGCGGGAACCGAAGGAGAAGTCGAAGTCCCGCAGATCGTCGATCCAGGTCACCGGGTCGATGTAGACGCGGACCTTGTCCTCCCGGTACATCGGGTGGTCGGGATGCGTCGGCATCCCGGTGACCTTCCCGTTCGGGTCGGACAGGTCCCGCCAGTGCAACTGCAGTGCGTCGCTGAGGTTCTGGCCTATGAACCGCAGGTTCGGGTAGCGGGCGTGGGCCCGGGTGATGACCCGGCCCAGCCCCTGGCTGCGCACCGCGCTGTGCGAGCCGTTGATCGCGATCCGGGAGTCGGCGGTCAGCTCCTGCGTCCGCTTCTGCACGGCGAGTTCCTTGCCGTACATGAACAGCGAGGGACAGCCGATGACCTCGACGTCCTTGAAACCGAGGCCGTTGAGGTACTTCTCGGTGAACTCGCCGCGCACACCGATCGAGGCGCTGCGGTCCAGCACGGCGGAGACGAACTCGCGTACCGCAGGCTCCATCGGCTTCAGCCGCGCCGGGTCGTAGTCGAGTCCCGCCTGGGCGCCGACGCCGACGACGACCACGGGAATCTTCAACTGGCTGATGAGCCGGGTCAGTCGGCGCAGGCTTGCCTCGAACGACGGCCGGAAGGCGTTGGCGAGCGGCACGACGAACGCGTCGTACTCCTCGTTGATGCGGCCCGGAGGGGTGCCGTCGGTTCGAATACCGTTGGACACCACCGTGGTCTGCGGCGTCTCGAGGATCTTGTGCGTGGCGTCGCTGAAGATCAGGTTGCCTGCGTTGCTGGCGAAGACGTCGCGATGGAGGGCCTCCTCCACCGGTACGACGTCGTAGGGGCTCTTCCCCGATCTGAGGAGGATGCGCTGTATGCGGCGAGCGTTGGGTGACACGCCGTTCACAATATGTTTCCGGAAGCTTTAATTTCTACGGGCAACCAAAGCAACCTTTTTCACATCAGCGCTCCGTGAGCGAGCGGTTACGTGGGGGTGTCCGGAACCTGGACCGGCAGGCGTGCCCCGCCCCGTCTCGCGTAGATTGCCGAACGGGCCCCATGGCCGGCACGAGACGGGCCCCATGGCCGACACGAGGGGACGGAACACCAGGTGGCACGGGCAAGGCAGGCCGTGGGCGAGGCCCGCAGGATCGTGGTCAAGGTCGGATCCTCCTCGCTGACCACCGCGGCGGGCGGTCTGGACGCCGACCGGGTCGACGCACTCGTCGACGTGCTCGCCAAAGTGCGATCCGGAGGGGAGCGCGAACTCGTCCTCGTCTCCTCCGGTGCCATCGCCGCCGGCCTCGCCCCGCTGGGCCTCGCCCGGCGCCCCAGGGACCTCGCCCGCCAGCAGGCCGCCGCCAGCGTCGGCCAGGGCCTGCTGGTGGCCCGCTACACGGCCTCCTTCGCCCGCTACGGCGTCCGCGTCGGCCAGGTGCTGCTGACCTCCGACGACATGAGCCGCCGCGCCCACCACCGCAACGCCTCCCGCACCCTCGACAAGCTGCTCGCGATGGGCGCCTTCCCGGTCGTCAACGAGAACGACACCGTCGCCACCGACGAGATCCGCTTCGGCGACAACGACCGCCTCGCCGCCCTCGTCGCCCACCTGGTCCACGCCGATCTGCTCGTCCTGCTGTCCGACGTGGACGGCGTGTACGACGGTGACCCCGCGCGGCCCGGCACCTCGCGGATCGCCGAGGTGTGGGGGCCCGAGGACCTCGCCCACGTCGACATCGGCAGCGCGGGGAAGGCCGGTGTCGGCACCGGCGGCATGGTCACCAAGGTCGAGGCCGCCCGGATCGCCGCCGCCGCGGGCGTCCCGGTCGTGCTGACCAGCGCCATCCACGCGGGCGACGCCCTCGCCGGCGCGGACACCGGAACGTACTTCCACCCCACCGGCCGGCGCTCCGCCGACCGGCTGCTCTGGCTCCAGCACGCGTCCACCCCGCAGGGCGCGCTCACCCTCGACGACGGCGCGGTGCGCGCGGTCGTGGAGCGCCGCATGTCGCTGCTGCCGGCCGGGATCGCGGGCGTCGAGGGCGAGTTCAGCGCGGGTGACCCGGTCGAGCTGCGGGACCGCGCGGGGCGACCGGTGGCCCGCGGCCTGGTCAACTTCGACGCCAAGGAGATCCCCCGGCTGATCGGCCGTTCCACCCACGATCTCGCCCGCGATCTCGGACCCGCGTACGAGCGCGAGGTCGTACACAGGGACGATCTGGTGGTCCTGCACCCGTAATGTCCAGGATCGTTCGCCCCTCGCGGTGGACGTTCCGCAAAACCGCCCCATGACGCCCGGCGGCCTGCTCAACTTTCCTCCAGGGACACATCCGCCCGGCCCGAGAGCCGGTCTGTGCGTGAAGGAGGCCGTCGTGAGACGAGTACGCCCTGGGACGACGGCGTCCCGCGGTGGTGCCGGCTCCCGGGCGGCCGGCGAGGAGCGCGCCCTGACCAGTGTCGCGGCGGGGGACCGGTTCCAGGGCGGCGAGCACCGGGACCTCCCCCGCCTGTGGCACGTCACCCTCAGCGTCTCCGGCAGCCGGGTCCCGGTCGCCGAGGTCCGCCGAGCCCTGGAGCAGCTCGCCCACGACCACCCCTTCCTGCTGACCAGCCGGTACGCCGACGACCACGCGGAGATCCGTTACTGGGAGGAGGCCCGGGACCTGCACGACGCGGCCGCCGTGGCGCTGCGGCTGTGGGGCGAGCACCGGCAGACCGCGGGCCTGCCGCCCTGGGAGATCGTCGGCCTGGAGGTCATCGACCGGGCCACCTACCACCAGCGCATCGCCGCGGGCCACGGCCCGGCCCCGGCGACCCCGGTGGGGGTACACCCGTTCTGAACCCCACCACGCACCGCAGCCGCTCATGACGACCACGCACCGCAACCATCGATGGGGCAACCGCCACGGTGCGCCACCACGTCCGCGAGAGCGGCGCCGGTTCGGGCGCAAAGGGGCGACTGCCCCGCCCCCGGCCCTCTCCGGCCGCATTATCCTTCCCCCATGACCACGCTTTCGCCTTATGACTCGATGTCCCCGGTCAACCAGGCCGCCTACCGGGCCAAGGGCGCCGCCGCCACCCTCGCGCCGTTGCCGCGTGCCGCCAAGGACGACGCGCTGCTCGCCATCGCGGACGCGCTGGAGGTCCGGGCGGGCGAGATCGTCGAGGCCAACGCCCAGGACGTGGCCAAGGCACGCGAGGCGGGCATCGGCGAGGGCATGATCGACCGGCTCACCCTCACCCCGGAGCGGGTGCGCGCGATCGCCTCGGACGTACGGGACGTGGCCGCGCTGCCCGACCCGGTCGGCGAGGTCGTCCGCGGCTCCACCCTGCCCAACGGCATCGACCTGCGTCAGGTCCGGGTGCCGCTCGGCGTCGTCGGGATCGTCTACGAGGGCCGCCCCAACGTCACGGTCGACGCCGCCGCCCTGTGCCTGAAGTCCGGCAACGCGGTCCTGCTGCGCGGCTCGTCCTCCGCGTACCGGTCGAACACCGCACTGGTGCGGGTGCTGCGCGACGCGGTGGGCGGCGCCGGGCTGCCCGCCGACGCCGTGCAGATGGTGCCCGGCGAGAGCCGGGACAGCGTGCGCGAGCTGATGCGCGCCCGCGGCCTGGTCGACGTGCTCATCCCGCGCGGCGGCGCCTCCCTGATCAACACGATCGTCCAGGAGTCGATCGTCCCGGTCATCGAGACCGGCACCGGCAACTGCCACGTCTACGTCGACGCCGACGCCGACATCGAGACCGCCGTGGAGATCCTGGTCAACTCCAAGGCCCAGCGGGTCGGCGTCTGCAACGCCGCCGAGACCCTCCTGGTCCACCAGGACATCGCCCCCGTGTTCCTGCCGCGCGCCCTGGACGCCCTGGCGGAGGCAGGGGTCACCGTGCACGCCGACGAGCGGGTGATGGCGTACGCCAAGGATTCCAAGGCGACCGTGGTGGAAGCCACCACGGAGGACTGGGAGACCGAGTACCTCTCCTACGACATCGCCGCGGCGGTCGTCGACTCCCTGGACCGGGCCGTGGAGCACATCCGGTTGTGGACCTCCGGCCACACCGAGGCCATCGTCACCACCTCGCAGCAGGCCGCCCGCCGGTTCACCCAGTTGGTGGATTCCACCACCGTCGCCGTCAACGCCTCCACCCGGTTCACCGACGGCGGTCAGTTCGGCTTCGGCGCGGAGATCGGCATCTCCACGCAGAAGCTGCACGCCCGGGGGCCGATGGGCCTGCCGGAGCTGACCAGCACCAAGTACATCGTGACCGGCGACGGACACGTACGCCGCTGAACCACGGTGGCTCGGGCAGACGGATGAATTTCCATACCGTCTGCCCAAATTGACCCCTCAGGTCTACCCTGGAGATGTGCCGGAGGACGTGGGGGGCATGCCGTTCCCTGACGGCGGGGAGCCCGACGACGACCACGACCGCGGAATGTCGGACGACGCGTTCGACTCCGTGGTCTTCGACGAGGCGTTCATCGGTGCGGCCGTGGTGCACGAGCCGACCGCCGTCGAGCGCCTCCTGGCGGCCGCCCAGGCCAGAGCCGAGGCGTCCGAGGCCGAGGCCCGCCGCACCCGCTCGAAGACCGAGCGGTACGACGAGGGGTACGCGGACGGGTACGGCGGATACGACCGCCACCGCCGCGGTGACGCCTTCGACGACGTGGGCGAGAACCCCGACGAACCCGATGTGCTGGAGGACGGGTACGGCTCCCCGGGGCCGTACGGCAGACAGGTCCGCTGGCACCGCCCGGTCGCCTGGATGCTCGCCCTCGTGATGGGCATCGGCATGGTGGCGCTCGCCTTCTCGGCCGTCTACCGGGGGGCCTCCTCCAACCGCCAGGACCCGGCTCCGACGCCCGCCTCGACCGGCCCGGAACAGGGCGGCGGCGTGACACCGTCCGCCTCCGCCGACTTCTCCCGGCCGACCGTCCCGGTGATCCCGCCCAGCCCCTGACAGCGGAGGTCGGACCTGGTGAGAACCTGTCAGAACTTGTCGTGCGGCAGGGCGTTTACGGGGACTCCCCGCGACCTACTCTGAAGATATGGCAGGGCCAGCGGACCCCCCTGGAGGGACTCCTGAGGGCGCCCCCTCGGGCGGCGAGGACGAGTACCGGTCCGTCGTCTTCGACGAGTCCTTCGTCCGCGCTGCCCGCCTCCAGGAGTTCTCCGCCGAGGAGCGCATCACCGACCACGCCCCCGCGGTACGCCGCCGTCCGCGGCGCCGCCGGGGCCTGCCCCGGCAGGCGCTGATGCTCGTGGTCCTGATCGCCCTGGCCTTCGGCACCGCGGTCTACATGGGTGTACAGCACCCCTACCGGGCGACCACCGCCGGGGAGACGGTCGAACCCCTGCGCATGACCGTGCTCCCGCTCGAGCCCGAGGGCAAGGTGCCCGGCACCACCAGCGCCGAACAGTTGTACGCCAGGAGTCCGGCGGCGCAGTTCCGCGTCGGTGCCGAGGGGGTGCCGCTCCCGGCGTCCCGGCGCACCGCGCACTTCTCGGACGGGCAGGTCGTGGCCGCGCTGGTCACCGCGAAGGACTACATCGTCCGGTCCGCGCTCGATCCCGCGGTGCTCACCGGCGGGGAGACCCACTCGGTACGTGTCCTGCTCGACGCCGACCAGCAGGAGCAGTTCGACCGGAGCTTCACGCGGCCGGCCGCCGACGGGCGGCACGCGCCCACCGGATGGCTCGTCCGCTTCGACCCCTCCCGCGCGGAGCTGGCCGACCGCAGGATCCGCGTCCAGGGCACCCTGCAGGCAGCCGAGACCGACCCCTCCACCCTCGAGGTCACCGCGGACCACACCTCCGTGTACGCGCTGCGGCCGGCCGGTGCGGGGAAGGGCGCGGAGGCGTCGCTGTTCACGGTCCGGCGCGAGCTGCACTTCCGCTTCGACCGCGAGGACCTGCGCCTGCACCAGGCGCAGCTCGCCGTCTCGTACGTCCAGGCCGGCCCGCTGTCCTGCGCCGAGGACTCGGCCGGCCGGCTGCACCCCCTGCTGGCGGGCGCCACGGCCGAGGAGGGCGGCCCCGCCGGTACCGACCCCTACGCCGTGGGCGGCACCGCGGCCCTGTGCGGCTCGCTGGCGGCGGGGGCGCAGCCCAGGCTGTGACGCGACGCCCCCGTGGCTCCGGGGCCGCCCCCGTCGTGGTTCCTGCGCCGCAGGTGTGCCTCACGTGCCGTCGCGCGGCGGGCGGTCGTCCCCGGAACCGGAGTCCGGGCCGGAGCCCGGCGAGGCACCCGGCCCCTGCGAGGGCTTCGACCCCGAGGATCCCGACGACCCCGACGACGTGAAGCCGCCGAAGCCGCGGCGGACCCGGCCGCCCAGATCACCGGCGCCGCCCGCGATGTCGCTGACCAGCTTCATCAGCGGATCCTTGGAGTTCTTCACGTCACCGACGTAGCTGCTCGCCGACTCGCGCCAGGAGTCCCGTACCGAGGCGTCCTTGTCCTCGTCGCGGCGCGGGTAGTGGCCGTCCATGAGCCGCTGGTAGTCGCGGGACTCCGCCCACTTCTTCAGCTCGGCCGCCCGCACGGTGGTGAACGGGTGGGAGCGGGGCAGCACGTTGAGGATCTTCAGCACGGAGTCGCGCAGATCGCCCCCGGCGTCGTACTCCTCGGCCTGCTCCAGGAACGCGTCGACGTTCATCTCGTGCAGGTGGTTGCCACCGGCGATCTTCATCAGGCCGCGCATCGAGGCCTGGAGGTCCTGGCCGACCAGCAGCCCCGCACGGTCCGCGGACAGCTCCGACTTGCGGAACCACTCGCGCAGCGCCGTCACGATCGCCATGATCGCGACATTGCCCAGCGGAATCCAGGCCACCCGCACCGCGAGGGACGTCAGGAACAGCAGGATGGTCCGGTACACCGAGTGCCCGGACAGCGCGTGCCCGACCTCGTGTCCGACGACGGCCCGCATCTCCTCCTCGTCGAGCAGCTCGACCAGTCCCGTGGTGACCACGATGATCGGCTCGTCCAGGCCGATGCACATGGCGTTCGGCGTCGGGTCCTGGTTCACGTACATCGGCGGGACCTTCTCCAGGTCCAGGATGTAGCAGGCGTCCCGCAGCATGACGTTGAGGTGCGCGAACTGCCGGTCCGAGACACGCACCGAGTCGGACAGGAAGAGCAGCCGCAGGCTGCGCTCGGGCAGCAGGCCGCTCAGCGCCTTGAAGACCGTGTCGAAACCGGTCAGCTTGCGCAGCGCCACCAGGGCGGAGCGGTCGGCGGGGTGTTCGTACGCACGCGAGGAGATTCCGGGGAAGCGCCTGCGCTGCCTGCTCGGCACGTTCTCGTGCCCGTTGTGCTGATGGCCGTCGGACATGTGTCCCCCATGTGCGTCTGTGTGACCTTCGCGGTTTCCTTGCCGGTCCTCTGTGCGGTCCCTGCTTCGCCCGCTGCCCGCCCCGGGGCGAAGCCCAGCCTAGGCGGAGACGGCGTGGACCGGCAGACCGGATGTGAGCCGTGCGGCTCCCCGGGAAGGACGGCCCGGGCGGCGGGATGGTTGCCTGCCGGGGCGCCCGCCGTGGACGGCCCGGCGCCCGCCAGGGAAGCGCCCGGGAAGGCAGCATGGCCCGCAACGACGGAGTCGGGGTGATCGTCGAGAAGGTGCCCGCTTACGATGAGCCGAAGTCTTTATCCCGCCCACACGCGATAGGTACTGCCGAAGATGAGCCTCCCCAGCGCCGCTGCCCAGTTGGTCACCCTCGCCGCCGAGGGCGGAGCGAACAGTAGCAACCACGAGAGCCTCAACCCCTACCTCGTCGGCGGCTGCGTCCTGGCCGCCCTGCTGGTCCTGCTGTGGATCACCACCCGCTTCAACCGCGACCGCTAGATCATTCCGGCATGAGCCGCCGGACCGGCCCCGGGCCGTCCGGGGCCGGCCGGAGGGCACACCTGGCCGTCGGGGTCGCCATGTTGGGCCGGTAGGGTCTGCACGCATGGAAGAGCAGGACATGCCTGTCGGTCCGGCGAAGGACACGGGCGGGGAGTCGACCGAGGCGACCACCGAGGTCACGACCGGGTCCGGGGCCGAAGGCACGGCCGCGCGACCGGCGAGCGGCGCCGAGCACCGTCCGGCGCCGCGCCGGGGCGGCGGCATGGTGCGACCGGGCAAGCGCCGGCTCGGCGTCATGGGCGGCACCTTCGACCCGATCCACCACGGGCACCTGGTGGCGGCCAGCGAGGTCGCCGCGCGGTTCCACCTCGACGAGGTGGTCTTCGTCCCCACCGGGCAGCCGTGGCAGAAGAGCCACCGGGTGGTCTCCGCGGCGGAGGACCGCTATCTGATGACGGTCGTCGCGACCGTCGAGAACCCGCAGTTCTCGGTGAGCCGCATCGACATCGACCGCGGCGGGCCCACCTACACCGTGGACACCCTGCGCGACCTGCGCGCACTCAATCCCGACACGGACCTGTTCTTCATCACCGGCGCCGACGCCCTCGCCCAGATCCTCACCTGGCGGGACAGCGAGGAACTGTTCTCCCTGGCGCACTTCATCGGCGTCACCAGGCCCGGCCACCATCTGACCGACGCGGGCCTGCCCGAGGGGGGCGTGTCGCTCGTCGAGGTCCCCGCCCTGGCCATTTCCTCGACGGACTGCCGTGCGAGAGTCGCCAAGGGGGATCCCGTCTGGTACCTGGTGCCGGACGGGGTCGTGCGCTACATCGCCAAGCGCGAGCTGTACCGCGGCGAGTGAGCCGAGAGGGGCACCGGTGAACGACCGATACGAGGCGGGATACGGCGACGGTGGGGACGACCCGTACGGGCTCGTCGGCTACGACGAGTACGGACGGCCCGTCTACCGCCAGGACCAGGCCCAGCAGGCCCCGCGGCAGCCGTACGACCCGTACGGGCAGCAGGGGCACCAGGACCAGTACCAGCAGTACCAGGGCCAGGACCAGTACGGGGACGGACAGGGGCAGCAGGGCTACGGCTACGACCCGTACGCCACGGGCGGCCCGCAGCAGCCCCAGCCGCCGTACGACCCCTACGGGGCCCAGGACACCCCCGCCCCCGGCGCTCCCGGCACCTACGACTCGTACGACCCCTACGGCACCCCGCAGAACGGCGGGACGGCACCGTCGTACGACCCCTACGGGGACTCCTACGGGCAGACCGCGCACGGCGGCACCGGCGGGCAGCCCCGGACCGCCGAACACACCGCGCAGACCGCACAGACCGCGCACATCCCGCACCAGCCCGGCCCCGCCGACGACGAGACCGGCCGGACCGACGACCGGACCGACGACCGGACTGGTCCCGCCGACTCCGAGGCGCCCGAACCGGATTACCGCACCGAGCAGTTCGCCTTCGTCGAGGAACCGGACGGTGACTCCGAGGACGTCATCGACTGGCTGAAGTTCACCGAGAACCGCACCGAGCGCCGCGAGGAGGCCAAGCGCCGCGCACGCAGCCGGATCGTCGCCCTCGTCGTGGTCTTCGCGCTGGTCGCGGCCGGCGGCGTCGGCTACCTCTGGTACGCCGGGAAGCTGCCCGGCACCGGCTCCGACGCCGGCACCGGCACCACGACGGCCGCGGGCGCCCAGAAGCGGGACGTCATCGTCGTCCACCTGCACGACACCAAGGGCGGCGGCACCGCCACCGCGCTGCTCGTCGACAACACCACCACCAAGCAGGGCACCACCGTCCTGCTGCCCAACTCCCTGGCCCTCGCCGCCGAGGACGGCACCACCACCACGCTCGCCAAGTCGGTCGAGGACGACGGCTCCGGCGGGACCCGGACCGCGCTCGACACGGTCCTCGGCACCGACATCGAGGGCACCTGGCGGCTGGACACGCCCTATCTGCAGAACCTCGTCGACCTGGTCGGCAACATCGACATCGACACCGACGCCGACGTGCCGGACCCGGGCGCCAAGAAGAAGGGCGAGGCCCCTCTCGTCAAGAAGGGGAAGAGCCAGACCCTCTCCGGCAAGATGGCCGTCGCCTACGCCACCCACCGCGGCTCCGGCGAGGCGCAGGACGCCCAGCTGGAGCGGTTCGGGCAGGTCATGCAGGGGGTGCTGCGGAAGATGACCTCCGACGCGGGCGCCGCGACGACCACCATCCAGACCCTGGGGCAGATCATCGAGCCGCCCCTGACCGACAAGGACCTCGGCTCCTTCCTCGCCCGGCTCGCCGACCTCGCCAAGGGCGGCGACCACAGGACCGCGCTGCTGCCCGTGCAGGAGGACGGCACGCTCACCGCCGAGACGAGCGCCAGCGTGGTCAAGGAGGTGCTCGGCGGCACGGCGAAGAGCCCCGACAAGGACGCCGCGGTCAGCGTCTCGGTGCGCAACGCCACCGGTGTGGAGGACAACACCGAGAAGGCCCGCGTGGTGCTCCTCAACGGCGGCTTCACCTTCCTGAAGGGCGGCACGGCCACCGCGGAGGCGACCTCCGAGGTCGTCTACGCCGACGCCGCCGACAAGGAGAACGCCGACGAGGTGGCCAAGACCCTGGGACTGCCCGCCTCCTCCGTCGCCAAGGGCGAGGTCTCCGGGAACGCCAGGGTCTCGGTGCTCCTCGGCCAGGACTACGAGCCCGGCAGCTGACCGGGCGGGGGCGCCGACGGCGCCCCCGCCCGGGCGCGCCCCCGAAACGCGTGGGGCGTGCCCGGCGGTCCGTGAGACCCTTGGAGGCAACCGACCTCCGAGCGAAAGCCTTGCAGTGACCGCAACCGACCGTTCCATCGAGCTCGTCACCACCGCCGCCCAGGCGGCCGCCGACAAGCTCGCGCACGACATCGTCGCCTACGACGTCAGTGACGTGCTGTCCATCACCGACGCCTTCCTGCTGGCCTCCGCGCCCAACGACCGCCAGGTCAAGTCGATCGTCGACGAGATCGAGGAGCGGCTCAGCAAGGAGCTCGGTGCCAAGCCGGTGCGCCGCGAGGGCGACCGCGAGGCCCGCTGGGTCCTGCTCGACTACGTCGACATCGTCGTCCACGTCCAGCACAGCGAGGAGCGGGTCTTCTACGCCCTGGAGCGGCTGTGGAAGGACTGCCCCGAGCTGGAGCTGCCCGCGGACGCCGTGGCGACCCGCGGCAAGGCCGCGGAGCACGCCCGGCAGCTGGAGGCCGAGGAGGCCGCCGCGCAGACCGCGGAGCCGGGTGGTGAGTGGCGGTGAGCGCCTCCGGTGAGGTGCTCGGGTCCGGTCGCCGGGGCCGCCGCATCATCCTGTGGCGCCACGGCCAGACCTCCTGGAACGTGGAGCGCCGCTTCCAGGGCAGCACCGACGTGGAGCTCACCGAGACCGGCGTCGCCCAGGCGCGCCGGGCCGCGCGCCTCCTCGCGGGCCTCAAACCGGACGCGATCATCGCCTCCGACCTGAAGCGGGCCGCGCGCACCGCCGCGGAACTCGCCGCGCTCACCGGTCTGGAGCCGGTCCACGACGAGGCCCTGCGGGAGACCTACGCGGGCGTCTGGCAGGGCCTGACGCACGACGAGATCATCGCCAGGTACGGCGACGAGTACACCGCGTGGAAGCGCGGTGAGCCGGTGCGCAGGGGCGGCGGCGAACTGGAGACCGAGGTCGCCGACCGCGCCGCTCCCGTGGTGCTCCGGCACACCGAGAAGCTCCCGGACGACGGCACGCTCGTGGTGGTCAGCCACGGCGGCACGATCCGCACCACCATCGGCCGGCTGCTCGGGCTGGACCCGCGCAACTGGGAGGGCCTCGGCGGGCTCACCAACTGCTGCTGGTCCGTCCTCGGTGAGGGCGCCCGCGGCTGGCGGCTGCTGGAGCACAACGCCGGCACCCTGCCGGAGCCGGTGCTCGGCGACGACGACTGACCGACGGACGACCGGCGGACGACCGACCGGGGACCGGATTTCACTTTCCGGCAGGTCGCAGGCTAAAGTTCTTCTTGTTCGCCCGCCGAGCGGGAAGAACACCCGGGGCTATAGCTCAGTTGGTAGAGCGCCTGCATGGCATGCAGGAGGTCAGGAGTTCAATTCTCCTTAGCTCCACAGATGGGGTGCTGGGTCGAGAGATCCACCGCTTCACATGACGAAGATCCCGTCCTCGGTACGAGGGCGGGTTTTTTCGTTGTCCCTGGTTGAGCACTCCGGGGTCGACGGTCGTATACCTCCACGAGGCGCCGATCCGTGTCCCGAACGGTACCCAGGCGTCGCTGACCGCGATGGCCCGGCCGTGGCAGAATCAAACGGCCGGAAGGGGGCGCGGCCCGACGGGAGGGAGTTGTGATGCCTGCGAGCATCCACGGGGAGGTCGACCACCTCCTCGGCGGGGTGTCGACACGACGGACCTCGATCCGCCACCGCTGCCCTTCCCGCGGCTTCGCGCACGTCGCCCGAGTCTTCGACATCCTGGGCGTCCTCGGCGGCAACGACGGTGTCTCCTACGGGTGTACGGCCTGCGGCCACAGCTGGAGCTGAGTGATGGGTGCGCACAGGCGAAGGTGTGACTGGTGCGGCAGCGGGACGCCGATCGTCCGGGACATGGAACCGGTCAATCCCGACTACCAGTACTGGTGCGAGGAGTGCGCGCGGGCGCTGATCATAAAGGGCGACCCGATCGAGACGTACCGCGAACTCGAGGGTGAACCGATCTACGGCCGGCTCCTGGAGGAGCACTGCACGCTCAAGCGCTTCTATTCGTTCGTGACCGCGTGACAATGCGGACGGAACCGGGCGCAACGGAATCGATTTGGTGTTGGGCCCCGATGACCGTGTAAAGTTGGCGTCGCCGCCGGGGAAACCGGGCGGGAGCAGGACCTGGGGCTATAGCTCAGTTGGTAGAGCGCCTGCATGGCATGCAGGAGGTCAGGAGTTCAATTCTCCTTAGCTCCACAGTAGTCGAGGGCGGATCATCCGAATGGATGGTCCGCCCTCGACGCGTTGTTGGGGACGGTGGGCCGTGGGGACGGTGTGCGGCGGCTCGGAGAGGGGCCCGTGCGGATCACCCCGAGGGGTGCCCCGCACGGGCCTGTCTCAGCGGCCCAGTGCGCGCCGACCGCGCCCCTGGGAGAGGACCGGCAGATTACGAGAGGGCGCCTTGGACGAAGCCCCCTCCTCGATGCGCAGGGCCAGTGCCGGGCAGCGGCGCACCGCGCGCAGCGCCTTGTCCTCGGCGCGGCGCGGCACCTGGGCCTGAGCGACCGTCGGGAAGCCGTCCGCGCCGAGCTGGAAGACCTCCGGGAGGAGGTCCGCGCACAGCCCGTGGCCCCGGCACAGCGTCCAGTCGACGAAGATCTTCTGGCGGCTGGGGCCGTTCTCCTCGCCGCCGCCGCCCGGGATGCCCGTAGGGATCTGGCCGCCCTCGAAGAGCGGCAGGACGCCCTCCACGGGCCGCCCGCAGCCGTTGCCCATGACGTGGGCGGTGAGGTCGTCGGTGAACGCCTTGATGGTCGACTCCAGGAACATCGCGGAGCCGTCCGGATGCGAACACGCGCCGCGCCGCTTCACGTTCTTGGCGACCTGCTTGACCGCCTCCAGGGCGGCCGGTCCGCCGCCGTTGAGGATGTCCTCCAGGCCGCGCGCGGCGGCCGGCAGGCCCAGGTAGCACGGGCCGCACTGGTTGGCGCTCTCCTCGGCCAGCCACTTCGCCACCATCAGCGACTCGCCCAGCGGGCAGGTGTTCTGACTGATCGGCAGGATCGCCCCCGCACCGAGGGCGCCGCCCACCGCGTCCAGGGAGTTGCGGGAGACGATCGCCTCGTTGACGGTCGCCGCGTCGATCCACTTGCCGTGGTAGCCGCCGGTCAGCACGCCCTGCGGCACCGGTGGCGCACCGGCGAGCTGCAGGACGTAGCGCAGCGGTACGCCCGTCGGGACCTCGACCACCATGGGGCGGGCGACCGCCCCGGACACCGTGAGCATGACGGTGCCCGGTTCGTCGTACAGGCCGGTGTTGCCGTAGCGCTCCGGGCCGATGCGGGCGGCGATGGCGAGCTGGGCGAACGTCTCGGCGTTGGACAGCAGGGTGGGCGCGCCGCCGACGCCGTTCTTCGAGGCGCTGGTCTTGCGGCCCGGCGGAATCGCCGGACCGCCGTCGATGGAGCGGATCAGTGAGGCCGCGGCGCCCGTGACCATCCGCACCGGGTTGCGCTGCACGCGGGCGCGCAGCACGGACCGGCGCCCGTTGTTGAGGCCGCGTTCGGCCAGCGCGGCCTCCATGGAGCGCTGGGTGGACTCCCGGGTGACCCCCACCACGAGCGTGCGGGCACCCATGGCCTCGGCGCACAGCAGCGCGCCGTCCAGGATGAGATGCGGAGCACGGTTGATCAGCACCGTGTCCTTGCGGCAGGCCGGTTCGTCCTCGCTGCCGTTGACGACGACGACCGGCCGGACACCGCGCTTGATCGCCGTTTCGGCGACCGAGCGCAGCTTCTTGTGGAAGGGGAAGCCCGCGCCGCCGCGGCCCCTGAGGTTGATGCGTTCAGCCAGCTGGGCGAGCTGTTCGCCGCCCAGGGGTTCGAGCGGCCCGTGCACCTTGAGGTGCATGGGGAGATCGAGCCGGTCGACAAGGTCGAAGCCCGACGTGAGCTGGGGAAGTCCGACGACGCGGACTTCGGGTACGTCGGGCAGAGCCTCGTTCACCTGACCTCCTTCGAGGATGCCCCGGCCTTCAGGACGGGGCGGGAGTACCGCCCGCTTGCGGAGGAGATTCGAACCCTTGCGGAGCAAGGCGAGAACGGTATTCCGCCTCTACGGCGGAATACCGCCCATGTGATCGGGTAAAGGGCTTGCCGTGCGGTGCGGGGACCGAGCGGGCACACCGTGTCGATCGGGAACCGGGACGGCACACCCGAGCTTCGCTCGACGAACCGGGCAGGTTCCGTCCCGGCTGGTGTTGAGGGAGCAGGGCCTCTCAGGTCGTCGGCCTGCGAGGCGTCCTGAGCCGGGAATCCCCCTGCTTCAGCTGGGGGAGGGTTCAATTGAAGCCTCCGGAAGGCGTGTTCCAAGGTTCGGCCGAACCCGGTGCGTCGAAGTCGTACGACGCACCGGGGGATGGATCAGTGGCGGGACCGCTGTTGTACGTGTCACTCGGGTTGTACGTGCCGTAGAGGGGGTTCGACTCACCGGTGTCGCGCACATCACTCGCGCCGTAGCCCGGTGCGGTCGAATTGTCGTAGGTCGGGATGTTGTATCCGGTGTCCTGGAGCGGGTCGTAGGCCGACGGCGGGGCCTCGCCGACCGGTGGCGGGGAGGGGATGGGCCAGTTGCCCGAGGTGCTGGAGGGGCCGTCCACGCGTGCCGCGTCCATGAGGGGTGCGTCCACGCGCGGGACGGCCTGCGTGGGCTGCATGTCCAGGGGCAGTTCCATGCGGGCGGTCTGGTCGGCGTAGAGGGGCTGCTGAGGCTGGGACGGGACGGACGGGGGCGAGACCGCGCGGTAGGCGGCCGCGAAGCCGTTCGCGGGCTCCGGGGCCGGTGTGACGCGTTCGGCGGCCTCGTACCGCGGCCGTGCCGCCGGCTCGGGGCGCTCGGAACGGGACCGGGAGGCCTGTCTGCCGCCGTTCCCGTAGCCGGGGAGCGACGCCTCGGCCGACCGGGAGCGGCTCTTCTCCAGGACGTCGCGGCCCGACTGGTCGGTGATGCCGAGCAGGCCGGTGACCTGGTCGGCGACCTTGCGCTTGACCGAGGGCGGGGAGACGCGCAGCACCAGGACGGCCATGACGCCGAGCACGGACAGGCCGTACAGGATCAGGAAGATCGGCTTGGCCGCTCGACCCGCGTAGAGCCCGTGCACCAGCGCGGCGCACCAGGCCGGGTAGGCCAGCATGTGCATGGCGCGCCAGCGTGCCGCGACGGGGGCGGGCGAGGCGAAGCGGTTGCGCAGGATGCCGGTGATGGCCACGAAGATCATCAGCAGGCCGGCCAGCGTGCCCAGGCCGATCAGGAAGCTCCGGCCGGCGACCACCTCGTCGTCCGTGAGGAGCAGTCCGAAGGGCAGTACCGCGGCGATCCAGGTGGTGTGGTCCAGGACCAGCTTGATGACCATGTGCACCAGCAGGAAGACGACCGAACCGACCGCCGTGGTGCGGTGCACGGCCTGCGCCAGGATGCGCTCGCGCGGGCCGAGCAGAACCCGGTCCTGGGCGACGAGCCCCCAGATCACCGAGCAGCTCAGGCAGACGAGCGACAGGACGCCCGCGCCGAAGTTGAGGAACTCGAGGAACCAGTCGTCCGCCGTGCTGTCGTCCGGCCTCACGCCCTACCTCCCCACGTCACGACGGAAAGCACGACGGCGAGCGGGTACGACTGACCGGCAGCCGACCGGCCCTGAACGGGCGGTGGGCTGCTGTCTGGACGAGGGTTCATGGGGGAACTCCGAACGTTCGGGAGAAGCGGTCCCGGGCCGCACTCTAAACCTCCTGCGTACCGGGGAGTACAGGTTTGAGTTATTGCGCTGTTATCAAAGGACGATCCGGCCGGAGGGATGCCCCATAGGGGGTGTTACGCGAAGTAATCTTTGACCGGAATTCAGGGGTGCCGGTGGGCGGGAGCGCTCTCTGCGGGCTCTCCACCGGTTCTCGGCGGCCTCGTGGGCCCGGAAAGCGCGTCGCGGCGCGCCGCGGGCCTGCGGTACCCTGGCGCCATGCGTGCCGTACGCCTTCTGCTTAGCGAGCCGCGCTGATCAGTCCCGACCACGGTCGAACCAGGTGGTCGGAATCGGCGCGGCGTCCCCTCCTGTGCGAGGGGATTTTTCATTTCCGGAAGTCCGGAGGCCCGAAGGCCTGAAATGCCGCAGCCGAAGGCGCAGACGATCGATGGAGCTTTGAGGACCATGAGCGAGACGAACCCCGCGGCCACCGCCCCTGTGTCGGCGGAGGCCGCGCCGCACCGCTACACGGCCGCCCTGGCGGCCGAGATCGAGGCACGCTGGCAGGACTTCTGGGACGCCGAGGGCACCTACGACGCGCCCAACCCGAGCGGTGACCTGGCGGGCGACCCGGAGCTGGTCGCTCGGCCCAAGAAGTTCATCATGGACATGTTCCCCTACCCCTCCGGTGCGGGACTGCACGTCGGCCACCCCCTGGGGTACATCGCCACCGACGTCTCCGCCCGGTTCCAGCGCATGACCGGCCACAACGTCCTGCACACCCTGGGCTTCGACGCCTTCGGACTGCCCGCCGAGCAGTACGCCGTGCAGACCGGCACGCACCCGCGCGTGTCCACCGAGGCCAACATTGAGAACATGAAGTCCCAGCTGCGCCGGCTGGGCCTGGGCCACGACAGGCGCCGGTCGTTCGCCACGATCGACCCGGAGTACCACAAGTGGACCCAGTGGATCTTCCTGCAGATCTTCAACTCCTGGTACGACGACGAGGCCGACCGGGCCCGCCCCATCACCGAGCTGATCGCCCGCTTCGAGTCCGGTGAGCGCCCCGTGCCGGGCCACACGCGTGCGTGGAGCGAGCTGAGCGAGGCCGAGCGCGCCGACGTCCTGGGCGAGTTCCGGCTGGCCTACGCCTCCGACGCGCCGGTCAACTGGTGCCCCGGCCTGGGCACCGTGCTGGCCAACGAGGAGGTCACCGCCGAAGGCCGCTCCGAGCGCGGCAACTTCCCGGTCTTCAAGGCGAAGCTGCGCCAGTGGAACATGCGCATCACCGCCTACGCCGAGCGGCTGCTGGCCGACCTGGACGCCCTGGACTGGCCCGAGGCCATCAAGCTGCAGCAGCGCAACTGGATCGGCCGCTCCGAGGGCGCCCGCGTCGACTTCCCCATCGACGGCGAGCGGATCACCGTCTTCACCACCCGCCCCGACACCCTGTTCGGCGCCACCTACATGGTGCTGGCGCCCGAGCACCCGCTGGTCGAGAAGTTCACCCCGGCCACCTGGCCCGAGGGCACCCACGACATCTGGACCGGCGGCCACGCCACCCCGGCCGAGGCCGTCGCCGCCTACCGCGCGCAGGCCGCGTCCAAGTCCGACGTGGAGCGGCAGGCCGAGGCCAAGGACAAGACCGGTGTCTTCATCGGCTCCTACGCGACCAACCCGGTCAACGGCGAGCAGGTGCCCGTCTTCATCGCCGACTACGTCCTGATGGGCTACGGCACCGGCGCGATCATGGCCGTACCGGCCGGTGACCAGCGCGACTTCGAGTTCGCGCGCGCCTTCGAACTGCCGATCCACTGCATCGTCGAGCCGACGGACGGCCGCGGCACGGACACCGCCACCTGGGAGGACGCCTTCGCGTCGTACGACGCGAAGATCATCAACTCGTCCAACGACGAGGTGAGCCTGGACGGCCTGGGCGTCGTCGAGGCCAAGGCACGCATCACCGAGTGGCTGGAGCGCCGGGGCATCGGCGAGGGCACCGTCAACTTCCGGCTGCGCGACTGGCTGTTCAGCCGCCAGCGCTACTGGGGCGAGCCCTTCCCGATCGTCTACGACGAGGACGGCATCGCCCACGCGCTGCCCGAGTCGATGCTGCCGCTGGAACTGCCCGAGGTCGAGGACTACTCCCCGCGCACCTTCGACCCCGACGACGCCGACAGCCGGCCCGAGACGCCGCTGTCGCGCAACGAGGACTGGGTCCACGTCACCCTGGACCTGGGAGACGGCCGCGGTCCGCGCCGGTACCGGCGCGAGACCAACACCATGCCCAACTGGGCCGGCTCCTGCTGGTACGAGCTGCGCTACCTGGACCCGCGCAACAGCGAGAAGCTGGTCGACCCGGAGATCGAGCGGTACTGGATGGGCCCGCGCGAGGGCATGCCGCACGGCGGCGTCGACCTGTACGTCGGCGGCGCCGAGCACGCCGTCCTGCACCTGCTGTACGCGCGCTTCTGGTCCAAGGTGCTGCACGACCTGGGGCACGTGTCGTCGGCGGAGCCGTTCCACAAGCTGTTCAACCAGGGCATGATCCAGGCCTACGTCTACCGCGACAGCCGCGGCATCGCGGTACCGGCCGCCGAGGTCGAGGAGCGCGAGGGCGCCTACTACTACCAGGGCGAGCGGGTCTCCCGGCTGCTGGGCAAGATGGGCAAGTCCCTGAAGAACGCGGTCACCCCGGACGAGATCTGCGCCGAGTACGGGGCCGACACCCTGCGCCTGTACGAGATGGCGATGGGCCCGCTGGACGTGTCGCGGCCGTGGGACACTCGCGCGGTGGTCGGTCAGTTCCGGCTGCTGCAGCGGCTGTGGCGCAACATCGTCGACGAGAACACCGGCGAGGTGACCGTCGTCGACGCGGGGGACTCCGGTATCGGCGAGGACACCCTGCGTGCCCTGCACAAGGCGATCGACGGGGTGCGCCAGGACCTGGAGGGCATGCGCTTCAACACCGCCATCGCCAAGGTCACCGAGCTGAACAACCACCTGACCAAGCAGGGGGGTGCGGTGCCGCGTCCGGTCGCCGAGTCCCTGGTGCTGCTGGTGGCGCCGCTGGCCCCGCACATCGCGGAGGAGCTGTGGCGCGCGCTGGGCCACACCGACTCGGTCGTCCACCAGGACTTCCCGGTCGCCGACCCGGCGTACGTGGTCGACGAGGCCGTCACCTGCGTGGTTCAGGTCAAGGGCAAGGTCAAGGCCCGCCTGGAGGTGTCGCCGTCGATCTCCGAGGAGGAGCTGGAGAAGGTGGCGCTGGCCGACGAGAGGGTCGTCGCGGCGCTGGGCGGGGCCGGGATCCGCAAGGTGATCGTGCGGGCACCGAAGCTGGTGAACATCGTTCCGGCGTGACGCCGTGGTGTCGTGTCGCCGTCACGCTGTGAAGCCGTAGCACTGCGGGCCGACCGGGCTGCTGAGCTGCTGGACCGCCGGGCCGCCGGGCTGCGGAACGGCGGGCTCGGGGTACTCCCCTACGGGCAGGTTCGGGGTTCTTCCGGAACTCCGGGCCTGCCCGTTGCGTTTACCTTTGAAGAGCGGCGCGGTGTGTGGCGGCAGGCCCCAGGGCCCGGAGGAGGAGTCTCGTGGAAGCAGTGATCGCAGTGTTGGCCCTGCTCTTCGTGCTCTTCGTCGTGCTCGGCGCGTATGCCACCGTGAAGGTCGTCGGCGCCGCCAAGCGCAGCGCGGACCGTCGCCTCACCCAGGCCCGCCGCACGGTCGAGGACCACACCCTGAAGGTCAAGTCCTTCGCCCAGTCCGGCCCGGCCGGCGAGATCGCCCAACTCCGGCTCACACTGCGTACCTCCATGCGCGCCACCCAGGACGCGCTGGAGGCCGGCGCCGCCGAGGACCAGTCCCTCAAGGAGTCCCTCGCCCTCTTCGAGCGGCTCAGCGCGCACGGGCACGAACTGGAGGGCGAACTCAGGCGCCTGGAGTCCGAGCCGGACCGCGGCACCCTCGGCAAGCGGCTGCCCGAACTGCGTGAGCGCACCAACCGCATCACACGGTCCGCGGACTCCCTGCGCTGGGCGGCCCGCGACCGAGCCCGCCACTTCGCGGACGACGACCTGGACTCCCTCAGCACCCAGATCGACATGGAGACCGGAGCCCTGCGGCACTGGACGACCACCGAGCAGCAGTCCGCCTCCGCACCCCGGTCCGCAGCGCCGGCCGAGGACGCCCCGGCAGCCGAACCGGCCCGCCCCGCCATCACACCGCCCGGACCGCGCCTCACCTATCCCTGGCAGAAGAAGCCCCGTCCGGAGAGCACCACTTGATCCGGTCGTTCCGGTCGTCGTGATCCGGACACGGTCCCGTCCGGCGCGCCGGTCCGGGCTGCAGCGGAGGCCGTACGCCAGGTAACCTCCAGCCCATGTCCCGCCATGTCGCCATCGTCACCGATTCAACGGCCTACCTTCCGGCCCGGACGATGGAGCGGCACGGCATCACCGCGGTACCCCTGACCGTGGTCCTGGGGGACCGCGCGCTGGAAGAGGGCACCGAGATCTCCACCCGCTCCCTCGCCGAGGCGCTGCAGAAACGGCGTCCGGTGACGACGTCCCGTCCCGGCCCCGAGGTCTTCGCCGAGACCTACCGCAAAGCCGCCGGGTCCGGCGCCACCGGCATCGTCTCCCTCCACCTCTCCGCCGAGCTCTCCGGCACCTACGACGCGGCGGTCGTCGCGGCCCGCGAGGCGCCGGTGCCGGTGCGGGTGGTGGACACCGGCATGATCGCCATGGCGCTCGGATTCTGCGCCCTCGCCGCGGCACAGGCCGCGGAGGCGGGCGGCACCGTGGACGACGCGGTCACGGCCGCGGAGAAGCGGGCGGCGAGCACCTCCGCGTACTTCTACGTCGACACCCTGGACTATCTGCGCCGCGGCGGACGCATCGGAGCCGCGCAGGCCCTGCTGGGATCGGCACTCGCCGTGAAGCCGCTGCTCCAGCTGGCGGGCGGCCGTATCGAACCCCTGGAGAAGGTGCGCACGGCATCGAAGGCCATCGCCCGCCTGGAGGAGATCGCGGCCGAGCGGGCGGGCGTCGCCGAGGTCGACGTCGCCGTCCACCACCTCGCCGCGCCGGACCGCGCGTCGGCCCTCGCGGACCGGCTGCGCACGCGGCTGCCCGGCCTGGCCGACCTGCATGTCAGCGAGGTCGGCGCGGTGATCGGCGCGCACACGGGACCCGGCCTGCTGGGGGTCGTGGTCTCGGCCCGATGAGGGGCTGCTGCCGAACTGGCGCGTCAGGGTGACGGAGTTGTCCACAACCAGCCGGTAATCCACGGAAAACGAGCAAGATCATCGCGAATGCGGTGATCTGCCCGATCATGCCGGCATGGCACTTCGATCACGTTCACACACAGCGACCGCGACCAGCGGGCCGGGCCGTGCACCCGCCTCAGACGGCCGCGCCCGTCACCGCCGACCGTCCGCCGCCGGGCCGGGGCCCGGGACAGACGGCCGGGTACGGCGCGGGTACCGGCACGAGCACCGGCACCGTGACGCCTCGGCGGAAGAGCTTCGGCGCCGGGCGGAGGTGCTGTTCGGTGAGCGGGGCGGGGGCGTCAGGGACATCAGGGGCGCCAGGGCCGTGCCGCGCTGGGCTGTGGGCGGCACGGATCCGGACCCGGCGGCGGAGCCGGACCCATCGGCTCCGGGGGAGCAGCGGCCGGCCGGTCGGACGGTGCTCGCACTGCGGGAGCGGTTGCCGCTGTGGGTGCGGACGCGGTGCGGGCTGGAGCGGCGGAGCGTGATCGTGTTGTCGGTGGTGCTCGTGGTGGCCGTGGGGTTCGCCGTACAGCACTTCTGGGGCGGGCGGGCCCAGCCGGTGCGGGTGCCGGAGGTGGTGGGGGCGGCCGTGCCCCACGACGAGAGCCGGTCGGCCGCCCCGGCCGGGGTCGGCGAACCCGCCGACACGGGTACTGCGGGGACGGCGGCCCCCGAGATCGTGGTCGATGTCGGCGGCAAGGTGCGTGACCCGGGCGTCCACCGTCTCCCGGCCGGCTCACGGGTCGCGGACGCGTTGCGGGCGGCGGGCGGAGTACGCCCCGGGACCAAGACCGACGGCCTCAACCGGGCCCGCTTCCTCGTGGACGGCGAGCAGGTGATCGTCGGCGGCCCGCCACCGGTGGCGGGCCCGGAGCCCGTGGCGGACGGCCCGGCCGGCACGGCGGCGGGAGCCGGGCCCACGGCACCGGTGTCCCTCAACACCGCCACCTCGGACCAGCTCGAGACCCTCCCGGGCGTCGGCCCCGTGCTGGCCCGGCACATCATCGAGTACCGCACCCGGAACGGCGGTTTCCGCTCAGTGGACGAACTGCGGGAAGTGAACGGCATCGGCGACCGCCGCTTCGCGGACCTGCGGAATCTCGTACGGCCATGAGGAGCCGGACGGTGGCGCCCGCCCTCACGGAACCCACCGCCGAGGGGCCCGCCACCCGGCTGTCCGTGCACGCCTCCTCCGGGAAGCGGCTCGGGGCCGCCCATCCGAGGCAGGAGGGACCGGCCGACCTGCGGCTCGTCCCACCCGCGCTGGCGGCCTGGGCCACGGCGGCGGTCATGCTGCACGCCCCGCCCGCCCGGGTGCTGGGCGCCGTGATCGCGTCCTTGGCGCTGGCCGCCGTCCTCCTCGCCCTGCGAAACCGCCGGGCGGGGCCGGGGCGTGCGCGTCTCTCCGGAGCCGCGGTACTGCTCTGCGTCGCCGCTGCCGCCTGTTCGGCGGGTCTGCACGGCGCGGATCTGCGGCGCGGCCCGGTGCCGGAGCTGGCGCGGGAGTACGCCGCCGTGACGGCCGAGGTCGAGATCACCTCCGACCCCCGCCTGACCCGGCCCAGGGCCGGCGGCAGCCGGCCGGTCCCGACGACGGTGCTCATCGAGGCCGAGGTGCGGCGGGTGGAGCGGGCAGGGCGGGGAGCCGCGGTGGCGACCCGGGCCCCGGTGCTGATGATGGTCGACGCCCGTCCGGCCGGGGACGGTGCGCCGGACGGACGGGTGCGCCCTGCCGAGGAACGCTCACCGTGGCTCGGACTGCTGCCGTCCACCCGGCTGCGGATCGAGGCCCGGCTCGCGCCCGCGACGGCGGGCGGTGACCGGTTCGCGGCCGTGCTGCGGGTCAAGGGCCGGGACGGACCGGAGACGGTGGGGGAGCCGTCGGGGCCGCAGCGGCTGGCGGGGCGGCTACGGGCCGGACTGCGGGCGGCGACCGACGGGCTGTCGACGGACGCGCGGGCCCTGCTGCCGGGGCTGGTCGTCGGCGACACCGCACGCGTCACCCCGGAACTCGAAGAGGCGTTCAAGGAGACCGACCTCACGCACACTTTGGCTGTTTCCGGGGCGAACTTCACCATCCTCCTCGCCCTGCTCCTCGGCCCGCCGGGCCTCGCCCAGTACGCCGAGCGCCGTGGTCTCGCCGCGCGCCTGGGCATCCCCCTGCGGACGACTGCGCTGCTCGGCGGGGTGATCTCGCTCGGGTTCGTCGTCGTGTGCCGGCCGGATCCGAGTGTGCTGCGGGCCGCGGCCTGCGGATCCGTCGCGCTGCTCGCGCTCGCCACCGGCCGCCGCAGATCGCTGATCCCGGCGCTGGCGACGGCCGTTCTGCTGCTGGTGCTCTACGACCCGTGGCTGGCCCGCACCTACGGCTTCCTGCTCTCCGTGCTGGCCACCGGCGCCCTGCTCACACTCGCCCCGCGCTGGAGCGCAGGCCTGCGACGGCGCGGAGTGCCGCCACGGCTCGCGGAGGCGCTGGCCGCCGCGGGTGCAGCGCAGGCGGTGTGCGCGCCGGTGGTCGTCGTCCTGTCGGCGCGGGTGAGCCTGGTGGCGGTGCCGTGCAATCTCCTCGCGGAGTTCGCGCTCGCACCGGCCACCGTGCTGGGCTTCCTGGCGCTGGCCACCGCCCTGCTGGCGATACCGCTGGCGAAGGCGCTCGCCTGGTGCGCGAGTTGGCCCGTGGAGTGGATCGCACAGATCGCCCGGACCGGGGCCGCGCTGCCCGGCGCCGGAGTCGACTGGCCGGGCAGCTGGGCCGGGGCGGCACTGCTCGGGGCGCTCACCCCGGTCGCGCTGCTGGCCGGCCGGAGGCTGCTGGGACACCCCTGGTGGTGCGCGATCTGCGCGCTGCTCCTGGCCCTCCTGGTGGTGCGGCCACCGCCGCTGACCCGGGTGATCACGGGCTGGCCGCCGCCGGGCTGGCGGCTGGTGATGTGCGACGTGGGCCAGGGCGACGCGATGGTGCTGGCGGCGGGCGAGGACGCGGGGGTGGTCGTGGACGCCGGCCCGGACCCGGCACTGGTGGACCGCTGCCTGCGCTCCCTCGGCATCACCCGCGTCCCGCTGGTCGTGCTGACCCACTTCCACGCCGACCATGTGGCGGGCCTGCCCGGCGTACTGCGCGGACGCTCGGTGGGCGCGATCACGACCACGGGGCTGGAGGAGCCCGCCGACCAGGCCCGCTTCGTACGAAGACTCGCGACCGACCGGCGCCTGCCGATGACGCGCGCCGCCGCCGGGGAGCGGCGGCGCACGGGAGACCTGTCCTGGGAGGTGGTGTGGCCACCACCGAGCCCCCGGCAGCCCGCAGCGCCCACGACCCCGCAGTCCTGGGCCCCGCAGCCGGAGGGCCCGAACGACGCCAGCGTGGCCATGCTCGTCCGGACGGCCGGCCTGCGCCTGCTGCTGCTCGGCGACCTGGAACCGCCCGCCCAGCGGGCCCTGGCCAGGTCACCCGTGGCGGGGCGACTGGCCGACGTCGACATCCTGAAGGTCGCCCACCACGGCTCTGCCTTCCAGGACCCCGGCCTCCTGCACCGGATGTCACCCCGGCTGGCCCTGATCTCCGCAGGCCGCGACAACACCTACGGCCACCCGGCCCCGACCACACTCGCCGCCCTGCGCAACACCGGCACCGCGGTCCTGCGAACCGACCGCGACGGCACGATCGCGGTCCTCGGCGACGAGGACGGCAAGGACGGCAGGAGGGGCCTGCGCGTGGCCCGACACTGAGGAACTGACACTTCCCGACGTCGGCTGCCGGCCGTGGGGAGTACCTGGCCGAGTGCGCCCCTGCACGTCGGCGGCCGTCCGGCCACTGATGCGTTCCCCTCCGGGACCTTTGTCCCTGATGACCAGGTCCTGTCCGGCGGATCTTGTGCCCGGTTCACAGCCGGGCTTGGCGCAGGGCGGAGCTCATGGCCATGCGCAGCCGAAAAAGGTGGCGACAGCCGGAAACCGGGCACGCTAGCGTCCGCAGGCATGTCTCCTTCACTCGAACGTCCCCCTTTTCAGGCCGACGAGCGAACCGCGCTCCTTGGCTGGCTGAACCTCCAGCGGCAGATTCTGCGATGGAAGTGCGAGGGACTGAGCGAGGCGGACGCGCACCGCTCCGTCATCCCGACCTCGCCGGCGATGACGATGGCCGGGCTCATCAGCCATATGCGGTGGGTCGAGCACACCTGGCTGGAGGTGCTGTTCCTCGGTGGTGACGAGACGCAGAACCCGTCCTTCGGCGAGACGGACGAGGACGCCGACTGGCGCACCGACGGCGCCACGCTGAAGCAGCTGCTCGCGGGTTACGAGGCCCAGTGCGCCCGAAGCGACGAGATCGTTGCCGCGGCCTCCCTGGACGACGTCGGTCGCCACCCCGGCTACCGCTCGGGCAAGGCCAACCTCCGCTGGATGCTCATCCACCTGGTCGAGGAGACCGGACGGCACGCAGGGCATGCGGACATCGTGCGGGAGCTGCTCGACGGGGCGAAGGGGTACTACTAGCTCTCCGCAGATCGAGACCGGAGCCGGAGCCGGACCGTGGCAGCGGTGACGGTGCCGGGGAAGACATGGGCGGGCTTGTCGGATCTTGTCGTCACTGCCCGGAAGTTCTCGACTGCCACGAGCGTGCACGGTGGAGCACGGGCCCTTCCCCGGTCTGCCCGAAGGCAGGCCGGTGGGAGTTGAACAAGGCGTGCGCCGTCAGCGTCGCGACTCGATCAGGACCTCGATCCCGTCGAGCACCCGGTCGAGCCCGAAGTCGAACTCGGTGTCGGCCTCGTCCCCGTACTCGAGCACGCCCGAGGCGAGGAGCCGTGTGATGGCGGGGTGCCGCTCGGCGTCGGTGAGCGCCCCGAGCGCCGCCGCGTAGCGCCGCAGCGACTCGTCGGGCCCGACCCCGCTCGCTCGCATCCCGGCCTCCAGGTCGGACATCAGTACGGACTCATTCCGTACGTAGCCGCCCACCAGCATCAGCACGGAGAGCTTCTCCTCCTCGCGCAACCCGGTGCCGTCCAGGCCCGCCAGCGCCGCTTCCATCCAGGCCAGGGAGTTGGGGCCGATGGGCGGTCCCGAGGTCGGGATGCGCAGCAGCCACAGGTTCTGCCGGAAGACCGCCCGCTGTGCCCGCGCCCACCACGCGAGGTACTCGCGCCACCCGGTACCGGCTGCCGGCGCCTCGGGCGGCGCGCCCACGGCCGCTTCCTGCATCAGCACATAGAGCTCGTCCTTGGCATCGACATAGCGGTAGAGCGACATGGGCGAGACGCCGAGCTCCTTGGCGACCCGCCCCATGGACACCGCGCCGAGCCCCTCGGCGGCCGCGACCCGGACGGCCGTGTCGACGATCCGGTCGAGGCTCAGTCCGGGCCGCGGCCCCTTCGCGGGGCGTTCGCGCAGCCCCCAGGCCACTTCGAGGCTGGCGGGCAGCCCCGTCCCGCTCTCCGTGTCTGCCACGTACGCCTCCCTCGCAGCCCCGGCCGGCACCCGGTCTCCCTCCCGGGCTTGACGCACATCCTATTTCTGCGTAACCCTTACACAGTAAAGCGTAAGGGTTACGCAGTTGATGAACGGAGATGAGGGGCGATGCCAGAGCACCCGTCCGCCGTGCCCCCGGCCATCGAGGCCACCGGCCTGGTCAAGTCCTACGGCGACCTACAGGTCCTGCGCGGTGTGGACCTCACTGTTCCGCGTGGCGCCGTACACGCGCTGCTCGGACCCAACGGCGCGGGCAAGACCACCGCCGTACGCATCCTGGCCACGCTCACGACCGCCGACGCGGGCACGGCCCGGGTGGCAGGCCACGACATCCGCACCGCGCGCTCCCTGGTCCGCCGGGCGATCAGCCTGACCGGCCAGTTCGCGGCGGTCGACGAGATGCAGACGGGTGCCGAGAACCTGCGCATGATGGCCCGCCTGGCGCGCCACGGCCGCGCGGCCGCACGCGTCAGAGCGGCGGAACTCCTCGACCGCTTCGACCTCACCGATGCGGCCGACCGCCTGGCGAAGACGTACTCCGGAGGCATGCGCCGCCGCCTGGACCTGGCCGCCTCCCTGGTCGGCGACCCCGAGGTGATCTTCCTCGACGAGCCGACCACGGGCCTGGACCCCCGCAGCCGCGCCGCCCTCTGGGACGTCGTACGCGAACTGTCCGCCCAAGGCGCCACGGTCTTCCTGACCACCCAGTACCTGGAAGAAGCCGACCGGTTGGCGGACCGCATCGCGGTACTGGACAAGGGCGCCCTGGTGGCCGAAGGCACCTCGGCCGAGCTGAAACGACGCGTCGCGGGCCACCGCCTCGATCTGGTCCTCGCCGACTCGGTGAGCTATCTGCGCCTGGTGCCCCGGGCGATCTGCGCCGACCCCGACACCCGCACCCTGGGCATCCCCACCGACGGCTCGGCCGCCCACATCCGCGCCCTGCTGGACGAGTTGGACCCCACCCGCACCACCATCTCGAGCTTCTCCGTCCACACGGCGACCCTCGACGACGTCTTCCTCGAGCTCACCCGATCCCCCGCCGCGGAGCCCACCCATGTCTGACGCCCTGATCATGACCGGCCGCTCACTGCGCCTGAGCCGCCGCAACGTCGACGCGCTCATCACCTCGCTGGCTCTTCCGGTGATGATCCTGCTGATCTTCGTCTACTTCTTCGGCGGCGCGATCGACACCGGGACCCAGTACGTCACTTACGTGGTCCCCGGCGTCCTCCTCCTCTGCGCGGGCTTCGGCTCGGCCAACACGGCGATGGCGGTGGCGGAGGACCTCAAGGGCGGCATCATCGACCGCTTCCGCTCCCTGGACATCGGCGGCACCCCGATCCTCACCAGCCACGTCCTGGCCTCGGCGGCCCGCAACTTGCTGGCCACCGTCCTGGTCCTCTGCCTCGCCTTCGCCATCGGCTTCCGTCCCTCGGCCACCCCCTCGGGCTGGCTGGCGGCAACCGCCGTCCTGCTGATCTACATCCTCGCCCTGTCCTGGTTCTCGGCCGCGATCGGCCTCTTCGTCAAGTCTCCCGAAGCGGCAGGCGGCTTCACCTTCTTCGTCAGCTTCCTCCCCTACCCCAGCAGTGCCTTCGTCCCCACCGGCACGATGCCCGGCTGGCTCCAGGGCTTCGCGGCCCATCAACCGGTGACCAAGGTGATCGAGGCGCTTCGAGGGCTACTGCTCGGGCAGCCGGTGGGAGCCACTCCGTGGGTGGCGCTGGCTTGGTGTGCGGGGATCCTGGTGGTTTCGGTGGGGGCTTCGGGAGTTCTGTTCCGGAGGCGGACGGTGTGAGAGGCGACACCTGCCGTGTGGCCGGGCGGATCCTGCCCAAGGGCTGACGCCCGACACAATGGCTGCCGTGAGCGATGTGAGACATGTGCTGGTGCTGCCCGACCGTGAGGCCGCGGAGGAGGTGGCGGAGGCGCTCGGGGAGAGCTTCGGTGTCGACGAGGAGCCGCGGCTCGTCCGGGACGCGCTGGCCGGTGAGGACGACGCCGAGGACGCCCAGTGGCTCGTCGTCCTGCGGGACGAGGGGCAGCGGCTGGACCCCGGTGAACTGGACGAGTTCGCAGCCCGGTGGGACGGCTGGCGGGAGGAGCCCTGACCCGGCGGCACCGTGATGCCGGGAACCGTCGCTGTCGGTGGTGCGTGGGATGCTTGTCGCGATGGCCAGGAAGACAGCTCAAGACGACCCTCTCGTCCCGGTGACGCTCGCCGTGGGCCAGGAGGACCTCCTGCTCGACCGTGCCGTGCGGGAGGTGGTGGCCGCCGCGAAGGCCGCCGACGCCGACACGGACGTACGGGACCTCACCCCGGACCAGCTCCAGCCCGGCACCCTCGCCGAGCTGACCAGTCCGTCGCTCTTCGCCGAGCGCAAGGTCGTGGTCGTACGCAACGCGCAGGACCTGTCGGCCGACACCGTCAAGGACGTGAAGGCGTATCTCGGGGCGCCCGCCGAGGAGATCACCCTGGTCCTGCTGCACGCGGGTGGTGCCAAGGGCAAGGGGCTGCTCGACGCGGCGCGCAAGGCGGGGGCGCGGGAGGTGGCCTGCCCGAAGATGACGAAGCCGGCCGACCGGCTGGCCTTCGTGCGGGGCGAGTTCCGGGCCGCCGGGAGATCGGCCACACCGGAGGCGTGCCAGTCGCTGGTCGACGCCATCGGCAGCGATCTGCGGGAACTGGCCTCGGCGGTGTCCCAGCTGACGGCGGACATCGAGGGGACGATCGACGAGGCGGTCGTCGGCCGGTACTACACCGGGCGGGCCGAGGCGTCGAGCTTCACGGTCGCCGACCGCGCGGTGGAGGGACGGGCGACGGAGGCGCTGGAGGCGCTGCGCTGGTCGCTGGCGACGGGGGTGGCGCCGGTGCTGATCACCAGCGCGCTGGCCCAGGGCGTGCGGGCGATCGGAAAGCTGTTGTCGGCGCGCGGCGGCAGACCGGCCGATCTGGCGCGGGAGCTGGGCATGCCGCCGTGGAAGATCGACCGGGTGCGGCAGCAGATGCGGGGCTGGACCCCTGACGGCGTGTCCGTCGCGCTGCGGGCCGTGGCCGAGGCGGACGCCGGGGTCAAGGGCGGCGGGGACGACCCGGAGTACGCCCTGGAGAAGGCGGTCGTCACCATCGCGCGCGCGGCGCGGTCGCGGGGACGGGCGTAGGGGGGCCCGCTGCCCCCGCCGGGAGCCCGGCCGTACAAGCCGAGGACCCCGTCCGTCCCCCGGGGAAGGGGGACGGACGGGGTCCTCGGTCGAAGCACGGAGCTCGTACCCGCGTGGCGAACGCAGGCCGCGTACGAGCTCGGGGTGCCGGTCGGGGGCGGAGAGAGAGGGCCCGCCCGGGTCCTTCCGGCGATCAGATCAAAGAGTGGTTCAGCCCTTGAGGGAAGCGACCTTCAGCGCCAGCGCCGACTTCTTGTTGGCGGCCTGGTTCTTGTGGATGACGCCCTTGGAGACGGCCTTGTCGAGCTGACGCGCGGCGACGCGCTGGTACTCGGTGGCCTTCTCGGCGTCACCCGCGGCGACGGCCTCGCGGGTCTTGCGGATCGCGGTCTTCAGAGAGGACTTGACGGCCTTGTTGCGCAGCCGGGCCTTCTCGTTGGTCTTGTTCCGCTTGATCTGGGACTTGATGTTCGCCACGAATGAGCCTCTACAGGTTCTGGCACGGGCCGCAGGGGTCCCGCACCGGTGATTGCTTTCCGACGTGCCCCGTACCGAGAGGGCAAGAGACACAACCCCCCACACTACCAGCGGCCCGATCAGCGGCCCAAACCCGTCCCGCGGACCCACCCGGAGGACGCCGCCCGGGGGAGCTCACCCCGCACCCGTGGGACGATGGAAGCTACGTAACGATCCGACCCGAGACCGCAGACACTGCGGACGCCTCAAGAATCAGGACCCTGCGTGCCCGCGACCCCCAGCCACGTGCCCGAGCCGAGCCGTACCGACCCGGCTCTGATCCGCAACTTCTGCATCATCGCGCACATCGACCACGGCAAGTCCACGCTCGCCGACCGGATGCTCCAGCTGACCGGTGTGGTCGAGCAGCGGCAGATGCGTGCCCAGTACCTCGACCGCATGGACATCGAGCGTGAGCGCGGCATCACGATCAAGTCCCAGGCGGTGAGGCTGCCGTGGGCGCCCACCGACGACAAGGGCAGCACGCACATCCTCAACATGATCGACACGCCGGGGCACGTCGACTTCACCTATGAGGTGTCGCGGTCGCTCGCCGCCTGCGAGGGCACGGTCCTGCTGGTGGACGCCGCCCAGGGCATCGAGGCGCAGACCCTCGCCAACCTGTACCTGGCGATGGAGAACGACCTCACGATCATCCCGGTGCTCAACAAGATCGACCTGCCGGCCGCGCAGCCCGAGAAGTTCGCCGAGGAGCTCGCCAACCTGGTCGGCTGCGAGCCCGACGACGTGCTGAAGGTGTCCGCCAAGACCGGGCTCGGCGTCGAGGCGCTGCTCGACCGGGTGGTCGCCGACATCCCCGCCCCGGTCGGCGTCAAGGACGCCCCGGCCCGCGCGATGATCTTCGACTCGGTGTACGACTCGTACCGCGGTGTGGTGACGTACGTCCGGGTCATCGACGGCCAGCTCAACAAGCGTGAGCGCATCCGGATGATGTCCACGGGCGCGACGCACGAGCTGCTGGAGATCGGTACGAACTCGCCGGAGATGCTGTCCTCCGACGGCCTCGGCGTCGGCGAGGTGGGCTACCTCATCACCGGCGTGAAGGACGTCCGTCAGTCCAAGGTCGGTGACACCGTCACCAGCCAGCACGGGGGAGCCGAGGAGGCGCTGGGCGGCTACAAGGAGCCCAAGCCCATGGTCTTCTCCGGCCTGTACCCGCTGGACGGCTCCGACTACCCCGAGCTGCGCGAGGCGCTGGACAAGCTCCAGCTCAACGACGCGGCCCTGGTCTACGAGCCGGAGACGTCCGCAGCCCTCGGATTCGGCTTCCGCGTCGGCTTCCTGGGCCTGCTGCACCTCGACGTGATCCGCGAGCGGCTGGAGCGCGAGTTCGGGCTCGACCTGATCGCCACCGCACCCAACGTGGTGTACCGCGTGATCATGGAGGACGGCACCGAGCACACCGTCACCAACCCGAGCGAGTTCCCCGAGGGGAAGATCGACGAGGTCTTCGAGCCGGTGGTGCGGGCCACGATCCTCGCGCCCACCGAGTTCATCGGCGCGATCATGGAGCTGTGCCAGACCCGGCGCGGCACCCTGCTCGGCATGGACTACCTCTCCGAGGACCGGGTCGAGATCCGCTACACGCTGCCGCTCGCGGAGATCGTCTTCGACTTCTTCGACCAGCTGAAGTCCAAGACCCGCGGCTACGCCTCGCTCGACTACGAGCCCACCGGCGAGCAGAGCAGCTCCCTCGTCAAGGTCGACATCCTGCTGCACGGCGACAAGGTGGACGCCTTCTCGGTGATCACCCACAAGGACCAGGCGTACGCGTACGGCGTGCGGCTCGTCGCCAAGCTGCGGGAGCTGATCCCGCGGCAGAACTTCGAGGTGCCCGTTCAGGCCGCCATCGGTTCCCGGGTGATCGCCCGCGAGACCATCCGCGCCATCCGCAAGGACGTCCTCGCCAAGTGCTACGGCGGTGACATCTCGCGTAAGCGCAAGCTGCTGGAGAAGCAGAAGGAGGGCAAGAAGCGGATGAAGATGGTGGGTGCCGTGGAGGTCCCGCAGGAGGCCTTCATCGCCGTCCTCTCCAGCGACGACAGCGCGGGGTCGGGCAAGGGCAAGAAGTAACCGGGGTCACCGGGGGTTGCCGGGGGCCAGCCCGTGAGCCGGAGGGAGAGGGGCCCGACGCGCGCAGGCGCGTCGGGCCCCCACGCGTCGGTCGTCACAGTGGATCAAAACCGCGGATCAAAGGGGCCTCTGTGCGAAGTGACAGGCCGTGGCCCCTTACGAAGCTGACGGTCGGCCTCTACTCTGTCCCTGCCCGACGGTTACTCATGAGTTAAACAAGGCCATGCGAGCGTAACCAGTCGATCACCAGCCGAAACCGAGCCGATACCCGACCGATCACCAGCCGCACACCAGTCACATCTGAGCCAGCCGCACCGTCGCGGGCCCCGGAGGATGTCTTGAGCGACACACTGACTTTGATCGAGAACCGGCCGCCGAGCGTGGCGACCCTCTTCCTGGAGCGTGTCGCCGCCACACCGGACGCCGAGGCGTACCGCTATCCCGTCCCGTCCGCCACCGGTGAGGGCCCCGACGACTGGAAGTCGTTGACCTGGGCCGAGGCCGCCCGGCGGGTCAGTGCCATCGCGGCCGGGCTGATCGAGCTGGGCGTACAGCCGGAGGAGCGGGTCGCCCTCGCGTCCGCCACCCGGGTCGAATGGATCCTCGCCGACCTCGGCATCATGTGCGCGGGCGCCGCCACCACCACGGTCTACCCGCAGACGAACCTCGACGAGTCCGCGTACATCCTGTCGGACTCCGGCAGCCGGGTGCTGATCGCGGAGAACGCCGAGCAGGTGGCCAAGGCGGTCGCGAAGCGCGCCGAGCTGCCCCGGCTCGACCACGTCGTGGTCATCGACGCGACCGGCGTCGAGACCGATGACTGGGTGATCAGCCTCGCCGAGCTGGAGCGCCGCGGCGCGGCCCGGCTGGAGAAGGACGCCGGGCTGGTCAAGGAGCGGGTCGCCGCGATCACCAAGGACCAGCTGGCCACCCTCATCTACACCTCCGGCACCACCGGCCGCCCCAAGGGCGTGCGCCTGCCGCACGACAACTGGTCGTACCTGGCGAAGGCGATCGCCGCCACCGGCCTGCTCGACGGCGACGACGTGCAGTACCTGTGGCTGCCGCTCGCGCACGTCTTCGGCAAGGTGCTGACCTCCGGCCACATCGAGGTCGGCCACATCACCGCGGTCGACGGCCGGGTCGACAAGATCATCGAGAACCTGCCGGTGGTGCGGCCGACCTACATGGCGGCCGTGCCCCGCATCTTCGAGAAGGTCTACAACGGGGTCGCCGCCAAGGCACGGGCGGGCGGCGGCGCCAAGTACAAGATCTTCCAGTGGGCCGCCGACGTCGCCCGCGAGTACGCCAAGGCCACGCAGGACAACTTCCGCCGCACCGGCACCGCCAGTGCCCCCTTCGGCCTCACCGCGAAGCACAACGTCGCCGACAAGCTGGTCTACGCCAAGATCCGCGAGGCATTCGGCGGCAACCTGCGCGCCTGCATCTCCGGTTCGGCGGCCCTGGCCCCGGACATCGGCTACTTCTTCGCCGGCGCCGGCATCCACATCCTGGAGGGCTACGGCCTCACCGAGTCCTCCGCGGCCTCCTTCGTCAACCCGGGCGAGGCCTACCGCACCGGCACCGTCGGCAAGCCGCTGCCCGGCACCGAGGTCCGCATCGCCGACGACGGCGAGATCCTGCTGCGCGGCCCCGGCATCATGGAGGGCTACCACGGGCTCCCCGAGAAGACCGCCGAGGTGCTGGAGTCCGACGGCTGGTTCCACACCGGCGACATCGGCGAGCTGTCGCCCGACGGCTATCTGCGCATCACCGACCGCAAGAAGGACCTCATCAAGACGTCCAGCGGCAAGTACATCGCGCCCGCCGAGGTCGAGGGACTGTTCAAGGCGGTGTGCCCGTACGTCTCCAACATCCTGGTGCACGGCGCCGACCGGAACTACTGCACCGCCCTCATCGCCCTCGACGAGGCCGCGATCACGGCCTGGGCCGCCGAGAACGGCCTGGGCGGCAAGCCGTACGCGGACATCGTCGCGGCGCCCGCGACGGTCGAGATGGTCGACGGCTACGTCAAGCAGCTCAACGAGGGCCTGCAGCGCTGGCAGACCATCAAGAAGTTCCGCCTCCTGCCGCGCGACCTCGACATCGAGCACGGCGAGATCACCCCGAGCCTGAAGCTGAAGCGCCCGGTCGTGGAGCGCGAGTACAAGCACCTCATCAACGAGATGTACACGGGCGCGCGGGAGGCGTGACCCGCAGGGGGCGACCCGTGGGGCGTGAGCCCGGAGCCGGGGTCACCGGACCGAACCGGTCGGGTGGCCTCGGGGCGGTCACACTGTGCGTTGCCGGGGCAGTTCGGCTCGCCGCACCGGGCCGGAGGCCAGGGCGATGGCGACGCCCAAGCCGGCGAAGGCGCCGCAGCCGATGAACACCGGGGCGGTGCCCCAGGCTCCGACGGCGGCGCCGACCAGCGGGTAGCCGAGGGGTGCGAGACCGACCATGGTGAGCATGACGACGGAGGTGACCCGGCCGAGGTAGGCGGGGTCTGCCGCGGTCTGTGTGAGGGTGCTGGCCAGACTGCCGAAGACGCCCGCGCTCAGTCCGATGACCACCGCCAGCACCACGGCGGTCCAAAGGGCCGGGACCAAGGCGATGGTGGCCGCTCCCGTGCAGGCCACGAGCAGGGTCCCGGCCAGCATCAGGCCGGCGCGGGGCAGCCAGCCGACGATGGCGAGCAACGCGGCGCCGGCCGCCGCTCCCGCGCCGAAACCGCCGACGATCCAGCCGTAGCCGGAAGGGCCCCAGCCGCGCTCGGCGTTGAGGAGCACCATGCCGACGTTGAGAGTGCCGACCAGGCCCAGCTCGCAGACGGCGCCGGTGATGACGAGCGGGCCGATGAGGCGGTGGCGGCGGATGTAGCGCAGGCCGTCGAGAAGGTCCTTCCACGCCGTGCCGGGTTCCGGCTGTTCCTCGCCGTGCTCCGCGAGGGGCCGTATCCGTATCGTCAGCAGGAGCGGCAGGGACAACGCGAAGAGGAAGCCCGCGACGGTGAAGGCGGCCGCCGCGCCGCCGAGTCCCATGGCCAGGCCGCCGATGGGCGGGCCCGCGACCTGGCTGAGGCGCATGGACAGGGAGCGCATGCCGGTGACCCGGGCGAGCTGGTCGGCGCTGGTGATCCGCGGCGGGAGGGCCCCGATCGCGGGTACGAACAGCGCGTCCACGGCGCCGAAGACGAGTGCCACCGCGACCAGGAGCCACAGGGTCGGCGCGGTCAGTGCGATCGCGGCGGCCACCGAGAGGACGAGGAGACAGCGCAGTGCGTCGCTGCCGAGAAGGACGCGGCGCGGGTCGAGACGATCGGCCAGCACACCTCCGCCCAGCATCAGTAACGCCCGTGGCAGTGCCGCGGCGGCCATGACGAGGCCGACCTCGGTGGGGCCGGCGGCCTTCTGGGCGGACCAGCCGAGGGCGACGAAGTACACGCTGTCACCGGCGAGGGAAGCGGTGTGGGCGGTGAGCCAGCGCAGCACATTGCCGTCGCGATAGGCCGGTCTGGTGGCGTGTTCGGGCAGGGCTGTCTCTGCGGTGACCATGTCGGGCTCCAGGAGTCGGGGACGGCCGTGTCAGGGCCGGAACGGGAAGCCGTAGAGGTGCACGGACACGTGCTCGCGGTCAGCTGTGTCGCCGGCCGCCCCGGCGGCCTTGCCGCGCTCCCGCCAGCGGCGGGCCAGCGCCTCGAGCTCGGCGCTCATCTCGGCGAGTTCGGCGGGGGTCAGGTCGAGCATCCATTCGGAGCTGAACGCGGCGTCGGTCCACGCCTTGCCCCAGGCGGCCGTCTGGTCCAGGTACGCGCGGTACTGGGCGGTGCGGGTGTCGAGGATGCCGCGGGTCACCGCGCCGACGGCAGTGGCCCCTTCGGGCGTGTCCGCGAAGTCCGAGTTGCGGAAGCCCCAGCCCTCCTCCGACGCCACCTGCCACCACCGCTCACGGCCGTCGGTGCTCCGGCCGCTCGCCTCGGTCACGAAGCCGTGCTCGGCGAGCTTGCGCAGGTGGTAACTGACCAGCGACGGCGCCTGGTCGACCTGCTCGGCGAGCTGGGACGCGGTCGCGGTGCCCGCGGCGTACAGCAGCCGGTAGAGCTGCATCCGCAGGGGGTTGGTGAACGCCTTCAGCCGGGACAGGTCGGTGATCCGCTCGTACTCGTGCTTCGGTCGCATGCCCTCACCGTAAGTGTGAAGCATAATTTGCGCAATATATATTTCGGATCTGTGGCGACAGGAAGCCCGGCTCCGTAGGGGGACTCGCCGGGGCATGCAACTGCCCGTCCCGGTGGCGACTCCATGGTCGACTGGCGAGCGGCCGGGGCCCGTTTCTTGCCGATCGGGCAGGCGACACCCATGGGGCGATGGGTTTCGCTGAGACCGGCGGCCGCCCATGGTGTGTTCGGACTGCACTGCCGGCGTGGCCGGTTGGGAGAGCTGCGATGAAGGCCGTGGCCGACCGTGCCCGAGACCCTGGAGGCCGCCCGGGCCGAGGTCCACCTCGCCACGGCCCTGGTGCAGTGGTCCGTCTCCGGAGCCGTGGTCCACACCCCCTGAGTACGGACATGCATCCGGCCGACGGACCCACCACCGGGGCCGCAGGGGGATTTCTGAACTTTCTCGGTCTCAGGCTGGTAGGGGTCCGTGATCGAGTGACCTGATTTCCCTGGCGCCGGGTTGATCCAGATCACTTTGCGTCGTCGGTGAGGCCGAAGTCCCCGGCGAACGCGTCCAAGAACTCTCGCCGCTCTGCCGACGGCTCGGCTGCCGCCAACTGTCGGACCATCTGGGCGAGCGAGCATCGCTGATCAGGCGTCAGCTGGTCGAAGGTGCCATGGTTTCTTGAAGATCCTCTGGAGACTGACCTTCTCGACATGGCTCAACCCACTCGCCCGCTCCAGGTCATCACGCGGCTCGTAGACGGCAGCATGAACCGCTCCGGGATCGGTGGAGGTAGCCTTCGGAGCGCCCCTCGCAGCGAGCGGAAAACCGTTCGACCGGCCGGGACCGGAGTCGTCATGATCCGCACTTGTGACGACTCCACAGCAGCTCCTGGTCCAAGCCGCCGCCCGCAACAACGCCGAGTGGTGCGCAGCGATGAGCCGATCGCACGGCTTGGCGGGCGAGTTCGGGACACAAGCTTGGGCCGCTCCGTCTCGCACGCCGCTCTACTACCCCGACGCGGTGACGCTGGTGCCGGGCGCCGACCGGATCGCGCTGGCGGCCCGGATCGACACCACCGCACCCGGCGCCTCCGTCAAGGACAGCTTCGCCGACCTCGACCTGACAGAGGTCGGTTTCCAGGTGCTGTTCGAGGCGCAGTGGATCTACCGCCCGGCGAGTACGCCCGCCCCCGCGTCGGATCTCGTCCGGACCGTGGCGGGCGACCCAGAGACGCTGCGGGTCTGGGCGCTCGCCTGGGACGACGGGGACGGCAACGCGGACCTCTTCCGGCCCGAACTGCTCGACGACACCGCCACCTTCGTGCTCGCCGGACAGTCCACCGACGGCCGAGTGGTCGCCGGCGCGGTGGCGAGCCGCGGCCACCAAGTGGTCGGAATCTCCAATGTCTTCGCACTGGACGGCGGCCCTGACGCGGCCTGGCCGGTCGTACTGGACGCGGTGAACTGGCTGTCCCCCACCCTGCCGGTGGTCGGCTACGAGCAGGGCGAGGGCCTGGGGGCAGCCATCCGGCATGGCTTCGAGCCAGTCGGTCCGCTGCGGATCTGGGCGCACTGCCTGTAATCAGACCGCTCCAGGGCCGCCCGAGTCCCTTTCGCGACCACCATGCCCATGGGAAAGTCTGACCGCCGACACCACTTGACCTGACCCGGAAACCGCCACTTTCGGTGAGAATCCTGGACGCAGGCATCTCACCGTCCCGGTACAACCCAGCTCAGAACGCATCAGCGTCGTCATGATCGACGAGACGCGCGCCCGGCATCGCCGACACGACTGCTGAAGCGTACCGACAGGCCCGGCAGAAATCCCACCCCTACCTGTCATACCCCAGGTCAACGGCCCCGCTTCTGCAAGATCTAATGAGACGGGACAGTTCACGTCGTACCGCGGGCAGCGGCACTTCACAGGCTGGTACTGGGCGGCGACGACGGAGTCGTTACTGGGGTTCGAGCCGTGGCTGGAGCGGGACCGGGTCATGCTCCTCGATCGCGACCGGAGGGTGGTGGGGCTGGCCTCGCAGCCGTTCCGGGTGACATGGCAGGGGGCGACGCGCCGGATCTCGCATACGCCGGACTACTTCGCGCGGCTGGAGGACGGCTCGGGCCTGGTCGTCGATGTCCGGCCGGCGGATCGGGTGGGGCCGGAGGACGCAATGAAGTTCTCGGGGACCAAGGCAATGTGCCAGGCGACGGACTGCCGGTCGTATGCGCTGGTGCACGAGCCGGAACTGGTGGAGATGACTAACGTCCGCTGAACGTCGGGCTATCGACATCCGCGCAACCGGGTCGACAACGCCGTGGGTCGGCTTACCGGGTTCCTTGCAGAAAGCCCCGGCGTTCACGCCGGGGATGAATGCATCTCAAGAGTGCTTTGACGCGCACTTCAGAGTGGACGTTTCTGCTGCTCGATGTACTGACGGACGATCGCCAACGGCGCCCCGCCGCACGACGCGGAGAAGTAGGAGGGTGACCACAGGTGTCCGTGCATGATGGCGCGGTTGATCCGACCGGTGAATTCCTGCCGTATCCGGCGAGCGGAGACGCCCTTGAGGCTGTTGACCAGCTTGGAGACGGCGACCTTCGGCGGGTAGTGCACCAGGAGGTGGACGTGATCGCGTTCGCCGTTGAACTCCTTCAGCTCCGCTTCGAAGTCCTCGCACACCTTGCGCATGATCTCTTCGCAGCGCGTCAGCATCTCGTCGTCGAACACTCCGCGCCGGTAATTTGTCAAGAAGACCAAGTGCACGTGCATCGCCGAAACTACGTGTCTGCCACGCCTGTATTCGTTCTGCTCATCCATGAGACCAATCGTAGTAGGATCCCGGTCATGCAGCTCCGCTACAACTACCGCGCCTACCCCGATACCGCCCAGCGCGGTGCGCTGGCGCGGGCCTTCGGGTGCGCCCGGGTGGTGTGGAACGACTGCCTGCGCGACCGCAAGGAGGCACACGCGGCGGGGCTGCCGTACGTGACGTCGGCGGAGCTGTCCCGGCTGCGCATCACGCAGGCCAAGCGCACCACGGAACGTGCCTGGCTCGCCGACGTCTCTGCGGTCGTCCTGCAGCAGTCCCTTCGGGACCTCGACACCGCCTACAAGAACTTCTTCGACTCGATCAAGGGCAGGCGGCAGGGCCGCAAGGCCGGCCCGCCCCGGTACAAGTCGAAGAAGGACACCCGGCAGTCGATCCGCCTCACCACCAACGCCTTCTCCCTGCAGGAGAACGGCACGGTATATGTGGCCAAGGTCGGAAACCTCAAGGTCAAATGGTCGCGCCGGCTGCCGGCCGCGCCCACGTCCCTGACCGTCACCCAGGACAGTGCGGGCCGGTACTTCCTCAGCTTCGTGGTGGACACCGAACCGGACCTCCTGCCCGAGGCGGGGACCGACACCGGGATCGACCTGGGCCTGTCCGCCTTCGCCGTCCTGTCCGACGGCCACAAGATCAACAGCCCGCGCTTCCTGCGCCGGGCGGAGAAGAAGCTCAAACGCCTTCAGCGGGAGTTGTCCCGCAAGGCCAAGGGATCGAAGAACCGGGCCAAGGCCCGCAGCAAGGTCGCACGCCGGCACGCCAAGGTGGCGGACCGGCGCCGGGACTTCCACCACAAGGCATCCACACAGATCATCCGCGACAACCAAGCGGTGTACGTGGAGGACCTCGCGGTGTCCGGTCTCGGCCGCACCCGGCTCGCCAAGTCCGTGCACGACGCGGGATGGTCCGTGTTCGTCGGAATGCTGCAGTACAAGGCGGCCCGGCACGGCCGCACCTTCGCCAGGGTGGGCCGGGCCTTCCCGTCCTCCCAGCTCTGCTCGGCCTGCGGATTCAGGGACGGACCGAAGCCTCTGCACGTCCGGGAATGGACGTGCGGGGCGTGCGGGACGGTGCACGACCGCGACCACAACGCGGCCCGCAACGTCCTGGTCGAGGGACGTCGTATCGTCGCCGCCGGACGGGCGGAGACGCAAAACGCCTGTGGAGCGCCGGTAAGACGGGCACACATGCCCGCGCAGCGCGGTGAAGCAGGAAGCCCCCGGAAGGGTCGGACGGCCCAGGCCGGAATCCCTGGACTTTAGGCCAGGGAGCACGTCAATCCCGTCAGTACGGACACGCAACCGTCAGCGGCGGTACCGGCGGCTGCCGTACCGATGGTTCCTCTGGTCAGCGTACGACCATTCGGACACGCTCTGTCACATGAAGTGTGAAATCGGTGACCGTCAGCTCGCGTTCCCCGCCACTTCCCCTCCCGCGCACTTCAGCCGGCAGCTCAGCTCGACGCGACGCGGGGCGCGCCTCGCACGCCTGCTCGCGGTCCAGCGGTTGGCGGACTGGGGGTGGGACAGGGGCAGCGAACCTCTGGAGTCCGCCGCGCTGGTCGTCGCCGAACTCGCCGCGAACGCGGTCACACACGGTGTCGTACCCGGGCGGGACTTCCTGCTCACGATGACCCTCACCCCGCTCCCGGGAAACTGCGTGGGCACCCTGCGGGTCGAGGTCGCCGACTGCCGGGGCGAGCGGCTGCCCGCCCCGGTGGAGACCTCGTGTCCGACCAGCGAGCACGGTCGGGGGCTGCTCCTCGTGAACGCACTCGCTGCCCGGTGGGGCGTCATGCCCCGCCTTCCCTCCGGCAAGACCATCTGGGCCGAACTGCAAGGCCCCGCCAGAGCGGACACCGCGCGAGCCCTGCCACCCCGAGCCTGATCCGTGCGCCTCGGCCCGGACGGCTACGCCGCCTCGTACGCCGACGACTGCACCGTCGCCACGAGTAACGCGGCAATCGAGTGCCCGGGTAATTCGACGGCGCGCGTCGCACGGGTTCCGCCCGCTGGCACCGTGGGAGAACTCAAGCACCGGATCCGCGCCCACTTCACCGACTCCACGGTCGTCGTCCACCAGGCGTACCCACCGGAGATCGGCCTGCCCACAGCCCGGGATGGCCGCTTCCCGGCGGCCTGGAAGCGGGACCGGATGACGTGGGTCATCAAGGCGTGTTCACAGACCTCATCCGTGCTGCTCGCATGACCGAGAGCGGCCGCCAGCGTGTACCTCGCCTCGCGGGTGGGACGGTCAGCAGCCCTGCGGTGGGAGCTTGTCCTCCGTTCCGGCGAGCCTGTGCTGCCATGTGCCCCCTGGGCGATGCCGGCCTCCCCCCTGCCCGGATTGCTGGTCAGGGACACAGGTGGGCCAGCAGTTCTTCGCTGGCGGGATATCTCTGTTCCCGGGGAAGCAGTCGTGTCGCGGAGGCCGTATCACCGCGACTGACGAGCGTGCGGATTTCGCGGGCGAGTGGTGTCACGTTCCTGATGGACAGGGTCCACTCGTCCGCGTAACGCGTCGCTGCCTCGCCCGAGAGACCGAGTTGCAGCGAGCGGTACGACAGGGGACGCAGGTTCAGGTCGCGTTCAGGATCCCATTGGACACGGGCCGGGGCGCGCTTGAGGTCGCGCTGCCAGGTGCTTCGATCAGCGTGCAGCCCGCGGACGTAGCTCGACAGACAGGCGTGGCGCAGCGCCCAGTCGAAGCCGTCGCGCGCGATCTCCACGGCAAGAACGGTCTCCTGTCCGGTGCTCGTGCCCCAGTTGGAGCGGTACATCATCCACAGGAAGCTGGGCTTGATCCACGTCATGCGATTTCGCAGCCACGCGGACGGAAAGCGGCCGTCGCGGGCGGCAGGCAGTCCGATTTCAGGGGCGTACGCCTGGTAGACGGTGATCGTGGATGCCGTGTGGAGCGCGCGGATCCCGCGGTGCGGTTCTTCCATGGCGTACAGCGTGGGGTCGACCAGCTCAGATGGCCACCGATTTTCGACCACTGCTCGCTGCAACGGAGCACGCCAGCCGCAGCACCGTGCGAGTTGCCGGTCTCAGAGGGCACGGCGGCAAAGCAGGAGCAGCCGGTGCGGCAGGGATGACGTCAGCCGTCGGCTGCCGACCCGGCTCCGACCGACTCCCGGCGGCGTGAGCACCGCCCGGGAATGGGAGAGCTGGGAGGGCAGCCTACGACGGTGTCACCAGGTGGGCCAGGGCTCGAGCGGAGCCTTCAGGGAAGGCGGCGCCCCATCTTTGCCGACTGCCGATTGTGGCCCTTCGTGTCCCACCACTCCTCCAGCAACGCACGCACGATGTGCACAAGTTGCTCAAGCCGGTCGGAGTCCGGGGCCGATGAGACGAGGACGTCAGTGAAGGAGCTGTCGTCCCAGAGAAGTGTGACCGCCCAGCGTTCGTCCTGTCGTCCCGGGCGTTCCACCGTGATCCGGTATTCCAGCACGGCGACACCGCCCGGACGGTGCTCCACCGACAGATCGGCGATATCGAACCTCACACTGCCGTCACCGGCCGTGTACGAACGGGCGAGTGCCTGTTCGGCTGGTGTCCTGGCCGTCACGCTCACTCCCTTCCCTTCCCTGCGCCGCGTGTATGGGATTCGACCCAGGATTCAGCACTTGGGGTCGACTACCGCCATGCTGGTTGCGTCGACCTTGTACGCCGTCAGCAGATCGGTCTTCCCGGCAGGGGTGCCGATGATGGTCCGGAACTTCTCGATGCGCGGACAGGACTTCGTGTAGGTGGAGTATCCACCCCGGCCGTTGGGGTCACCGGACCAGATGGCCGTGCTTATCTTTTTGTCCATGCTCGCGTTCCAGCCGTGGCGGGGAGATGTGCAAGGTCTTTGAACCCGGCTTGACGTGGATCAAGCCGTCCTTCCTCTGGATGATGTACCGCTGCGGGCGGGGGCCGAGGAAGGGCAGGAGGTCGTCCTCGCGGTCGAGATCACCCGCGAGGGCTTCGAGTGGGCGCTGGAGCACGCCTGCCTGTCGCACCACGAGCGCGGACTGCACGCCGGCCGGGCCACCTGGAAGCGGCAGGTGAAGCGGGCCCCGGCGCGGGTCCAGTGGGACTTCGAGCGCGATGTGCAGCTGCGGCCGCTCGCCCACCGCTCGCTGCGGCTCGGGCTCGCCGGTGAGGCGGCACGCCGTTACGCGGACGAGTGGACGGTCTCCGTCGCCGACGCCACCGCTCTGGCGCACGAGATCCACGGGCAGGTGCGGGGCGGCGGCCTGGAGGCCGCCCGGCGGCTTCTTCCCCACGAGCCGCCCCACCCCGCTCCCGACGGGCTCCTGGATCACCTGCGCCCATGAGGCATGAAGGCCGGGGCGTGCGCCGTGGCCCGGAGTCAAGGTGGCGTCGTGGGAACACCCGGGGGCGGGCCGGCGACTCCTTCGAGCTCGTTACGTCCGGCGCCACGGGGTACTCGTGGGGCGCTGCCGGTGGATGTGCGCGCAGCGGGCCACCTGTCCCCGATGTCGGAGCGATCGTGAAAGCACTCGTCGTCAACTGCACTCTCAAGCGGTCCCCCGAGCATTCCAACACCGAGGCGCTGGCCTCCGTGGTCGCGGAGCGGCTCTCGGAACAGAACGTGCAGGTCACGTCCGTGCGGGCGGTCGACCTCGACATCGCCCCCGGCGTGGTCACCGACGCCGGCGACGGCGACGAGTGGCCCCGGGTCCACTCGAAACTCCTGGAGTCCGAGATCCTGATCATCGCCTCGCCCACCTGGCTGGGCCGGCCGTCCTCAGTGGCGCAGCGCGTCCTCGAACGCATGGACGCGATGATGTCCGAGACCGACGACGAGGACCGCCCCGTCGCCTACAACCGTGTGGCCGGCGTGGTGGTCACCGGGAACGAGGACGGCGCGCACCATGTGATCAGCGAGATCTCGGGGGGCCTCGCCGACATCGGCTACACGATCCCCGGCCAGGCCTGGACGTACTGGCACCTCGGCCCCGGTCCGGGGCCCGACTACCTGGACGAGCAGCGGGGCCGCGAGTGGGCGCACAGCACCGGTCACGCCATGGCCGACAACCTCCTCGGTGTCGCGCGGGCCCTGTCGGCGCTGCCCTTGCGGGCAGGTGGCTGAGAGAGGCGCCCATGACAGCCCCCCTGCCGACCTCCGAGCAGGCCGGATCCCTCACCGCCGCCCCCCGTCTCCGCTGCTGGGCCCCCCGGGGCGTGTACACCCCGCAGACCGACACCGGGCTCCTGAGGCGGGCGTTGCGTCGCGAGCGGATCACAGGAGAGACGGACGTACTGGACCTCGGCACCGGAAGCGGCCTGCTCGCGGTGGAGGCGGCCCGGCTCGGCGGCCGGGTCACCGCGGTCGACATCTCGTGGAGGGCGCTCGCCACCACCTGGTGGAACGCCCGGCTGAACGGGCAGTCCCTGCGGGTGCGCCACGGCGACCTGGCGACGGCCGTGCCCGGCCGCCGCTTCGACCTGGTGATCACCAACCCGCCCTATGTGCCCGCTCCGAGCACCGCGCCGCCGCGGGGCCCCGCCCGGGCCTGGGACGCCGGATCGGACGGCCGCCTGCTGATCGACCGCATCTGCGACAGCGCGCCGACGGTCCTGCGGCCGACGGGGACGCTCCTGATCGTGCACTCGCACCTGTGCGGCGTGGACGCCTCCCTGACCCGTCTGGAGGAAGCCGGTCTGCGCCCGGAGGTGGTCGACCGGGCCCGGCTGCCCTTCGGCCGGGTGCTGCGCTCCCGGCTCGCCTGGCTGCGCGAGCAGGGTCTGACGGCCGACGGAACGACGGAGGAGCTGGTGGTCATCCGTGCCGAACACGCCTGAACGTCCTCGCCGCGTCCGCGTCCAGCGCGACGGGCCGCTGCTCATCGAGGGGCCGGTCGAAGTGGTCGACGAGCACGGCGAGGTGATGGTCTCCCAGCGCTTCACCGTGGCCGTCTGCACCTGTCGCCGGAGCCGTATCTTCCCCTGGTGCGACACCAGCCATCGGCGCCGCTGCAAACCCTCCGGCCCGGGCTCCCGTGGCGAACGACCCGATACGGAACCGGATCGCGTGAAGGAGAGCGAGGCCCCATGACCGGCTCCGCCGCCCGACGCCGGCTCCGGCTGCTGTCTCCGCCGCTGCCCGAGCCGCGCGGCCCGCTCTCCGCCGCCGTGACGGCCCTGCTGCGGGGATCGGACCCCGCAAGCGCGGACGCCGGGAGTGTGCCGTCTCCCGAGCGGTGTTCCGCCTACGGCGACGATCTGCAACTCGCCCTCTACGTCCTCTACGAACTGCACTACCAGGGGTTCCAGGGTGTCCCCGACAGCCTCGAGTGGGACAGCGGCCTGCTGGCCCGTCGCGGTGTGCTCGAGCGTCGCTTCCTGAGCGCGCTGCGCGAGGACGTGCCGGTGGACGACACGGACACGGCCCGGCAGGCGCTGGACGAACTCCAGCTCGAACCGGTCGGCGACGACGGCAGCGGCGTCTCCCACTTCCTCCGCGACGAGGGCAGCCTCGACCACTTGCGTGAGTACGCCGCGCTGCGCTCGCTGTACCACCTCAAGGAGGCGGATCCGCACGCCTGGGTCCTCCCGCGGCTCCACGGACGGGCCAAGGCCGCCATGGTCGCCGTCGAGTTCGACGAGTTCGGTGCGGGCCGCGCCGACGAGATCCACGCGGAGCTGTTCGCCGACCTCATGGAGGACCTGCGACTGGACACGGCGTACGGCCACTACGTCGACGCCGCGCCGGCCGAGGCGCTCGCCACCGTCAACCTGATGTCCCTGTTCGGCCTGCACCGCGCCCTGCGTGCGGCGCTCGTCGGGCACTTCGCCGCCGTCGAGACGACCTCGTCCCCGGGTTCGCGCCGCCTCGCCGAGGCGCTGCGCCGCGTGGGCGCGGGCCCGGCGGCCGTACGGTTCTACGCCGAGCACGTGGAGGCGGACGCGGTGCACGAGCAGGTCGTACGCCACGACGTCGTCGGCGGGCTCCTGGAGGGCGAACCGCACCTGGATGCCGAGGTGGTGTTCGGGATCCGCGCGACCGCCCATCTCGAGGACCGCCTGGCGGCCAGGCTGCTCGGCGCCTGGCGCGGGGGTGCCACGGCGCTGCGCGGGGACAGACCGCTGGAAGTCGGCGTCCGCTCTTCGGCCTAGCGGCCCGGCCCCTGCCCCAGGCCCAAGCTCAGGCTCAGGCTCAGGCTCGGAAAGGCGGTTCCTCTGATGCCTCGCACTCCTTTCGACGCCTCCGGCTCCGTGGTCCCCGGCGCCGAGGCGGCCCGGCTGGCGACGGCGCTCGGCGAGGAGGTGGACGCCGAGGTCAGGTTCGACGCGGGCAGCAGAGGCGCGTACAGCACCGACGGTTCGAACTACCGTCAGGTGCCGATCGGTGTCGGCATCGGCAACTGCCGCAGCCACTCCGGCGGCGTCATGTGCCCCTCCTACCGGGCCACCAGGGAGGAGGAGCACTCCACCCGCGGTCGTGCCCGGCTGCTGTTCGAGATGCTCGACGGCCACGCCGACTCGGCCGTCACGGACGGCTGGCGCTCCACGGAGGTACGCGACGCGCTGGACCTGTGCCTGGCCTGCAAGGGCTGCAAGTCGGACTGTCCGACCGGTGTCGACATGGCCACCCTCAAGGCGGAGTTCCTCTCCCACCACTACGAGGGCCGGATGCGTCCCGCGGTCCACTACTCGATGGGCCGGCTGCCCGTGTGGGCGCGCCTGTCCCGCCTCGCCCCCTCGCTGGTCAACTCGGCGCTCCACGCGCCCGGTCTCGCCCGCGCGGGCAAGCGGCTGGCCGGCGTCGACGCGGCCCGCTCGGCACCCGTGTTCGCCGAGCGGTCCTTCCTGCAGTGGTGGCGGGACCGCGCCGGCGAGGAACCCGACCCGGCCGACCCGCGCACCGTCGTGCTGTGGCCCGACACGTTCAGCACCTACTTCCACCCCGCCGTCGCCGTCTCGGCCGTACGCGTCCTGGAGGACGCCGGCTTCCGCGTCACCGTGCCCACCGAGCCGGTGTGCTGCGGCCTGACCTGGATCTCCACCGGCCAGCTCCCCGTCGCGCGGAAGGTGCTGCGCCGCACCCTCGGCGTCCTGCGGCCCCACCTCGAGGCGGGCACCCCGGTCATCGGTCTCGAACCGTCCTGCACCGCCGTCCTCCGCTCCGACGCCACCGAGTTGATGCCCGCCGACCAGGACGTACGGCGGCTGGCCGGACAGGTCCGCACCTTCGCCGAACACCTCGTCCACCACGCGCCCGACGACTGGCGGCCGCCCGGGCTCGCACGGCACGCGACCGTGCAGACCCACTGCCACCAGCACGCGATCACGAAGTTCGACGCCGACCGGGAGCTGATGCGCCGCGCCCACCTGGACGCCGACGTCCTGGACGAGGGCTGCTGCGGACTGGCCGGCGACTTCGGCTTCACCCGCGGCCACCACGAGGTCTCCATGGCGGTCGCGGAGCAGGGCGTCCTGCCCGCCGTCCGCACGGCGGCACCCGACCGCCTGCTGCTCGCCGACGGCTTCAGCTGCCGTACCCAGATCGAACAGGGCGGCACCGGGCGGCGGGCCCTGCACCTGGCCGAGGTCCTGGCCCTCGGTCTGGAGGGCACCCTCCCGAGCGAGCACCCCGAACGCCTGGCCGTGCGCCCCGAACCGCCCTCCTGCGCGGCCCGGTGGGCGACCGCCGTGGGCGCCGCCGCCCTCACCTCGGCCGCCGCGACGACGGCCGGCCGGGCCGCCCTGCGCTCGCTGCGCCGCACTTAGTCCTGGGCCTGGTCCTGGACCCGGTCCCGGTCCCGCTCCCGGTCCCGCTCCACACGCACTACGGAAAGGTCTTCGAACATGTCGCAGAAGGTCTCCGACCACATCCTCGAGCGCCTGCGCGAGTGGGGAGTGGAGCATGTCTTCGCCTACGCCGGCGACGGCATCAACGGTCTGCTCGCGGCCTGGGGCCGCGCCGACGACGATCCCCGGTTCATCCAGGCCCGCCACGAGGAGATGGCCGCCTTCGAAGCCGTCGGCTACGCCAAGTTCTCCGGCCGGGTCGGTGTGTGCGCCGCCACCTCCGGGCCGGGCGCGATCCACCTCCTCAACGGCCTGTACGACGCGAAGCTGGACCACGTGCCCGTCGTCGCGATCGTCGGCCAGACCAACCGCAGCGCGATGGGCGGCTCCTACCAGCAGGAGGTCGACCTCCTCAGCCTCTACAAGGACGTCGCCTCCGACTTCTGCGAGATGGTCACCGTCCCCGAGCAACTGCCCAACGTGCTGGACCGGGCGATGCGCACCGCCGTCGCCCGGCGCTCGGTGACCGCCGTGATCATCCCGGCCGACGTGCAGGAGCTGGACTACTCGCCGCCCGGCCACGCCTTCAAGATGGTCCCCTCCAGCCTCGGCACACCGCACTACGCGCCGGTGCCGAGCGACGACGACCTGCGACGCGCCGCCGACGTCCTCAACGCGGGCGAGAAGGTGGCGGTCCTCGTCGGGCAGGGAGCCCGCGGGGCCCGTCAGGAGGTCATGACGCTCGCCGACCGGCTCCACGCCGGAGTGGCCAAGGCGCTGCTGGGCAAGGACGCCCTCGACGACGACCTGCCGTATGTCACCGGCTCCATCGGCCTGCTCGGCACCCGGCCGTCGTACGAGCTGATGACCGGCTGCGACACCCTCCTCGTCATCGGCTCGTCCTTCCCCTACACCCAGTTCCTGCCGGAGTTCGGGCAGGCCCGGGCCGTGCAGATCGACATCGACCCGCACATGGTCGGCCTGCGCTACCCGTTCGAGGTCAACCTGGTCGGCGACGCCCGCGAGACCCTGACCCGGCTGCTGCCGCTGCTCGACGCGTCGAAGCACCGCGGCTGGCGCAAGAAGATCGAGAAGGACACCGCCCGCTGGTGGCAGGTGATGGAACGGCGCGCCGCGGTCGACGCCGACCCGGTCAATCCCGAGTACGTCGTCCACGCGCTGAACGACCTGCTGCCGGAGAACGTGATCCTGTCCTCCGACTCCGGCTCGGCCGCCAACTGGTACGCCCGGCACCTGAAGCTGCGCGGCGCCATGCGCGGCTCGCTCTCCGGCACGCTCGCCACCATGGGCCCCGGAGTCCCGTACGCCATCGGCGCGAAGTTCGCACACGGCGACCGCCCGGCCATCGCGCTCGTCGGCGACGGGGCGATGCAGATGAACGGCATGGCGGAGCTGATCACCGCCGCCAAGTACTACCGGGAGTGGGCCGACCCCCGGCTCGTCGTGGCGGTGCTGAACAACCAGGACCTCAACCAGGTCACCTGGGAGATGCGCGCCATGTCGGGCGCCCCGCAGTTCCTGCCCTCCCAGTCGATCCCCGACCTCCCCTACGCCGACATCGCCCGCCTGATGGGCCTGGAGGGCCTACGGGTCGAGAAGCCGGGCGAGGTCGTGGGCGCCTGGGAGGCCGCGCTGGCCGCCGACCGGCCCTGCGTACTGGACTTCGTCACCGACCCCGCCGTGCCGCCCATCCCGCCGCACGCCACCCTCGACCAGATAGAGGCCGCCGCGACCTCCGTCCTCAAGGGCGACGTCGACCGCGCGGGCATGGTCCGCCAGGGCTTCAAGGCCAAGGTGCAGGAGTTCCTGCCCGGTCACCGGGACCGCGAGGACCGGCCCGGTGCGAAGGACACCACCTGAGCGAGACCCCGGCCACGGACCGGAGACCGGGCGTGCCTTGGAGCCGGTGCGGCGGCCGAGGCATCGCCTGGAGCGTTCAGCGGCGCGGGGGGAGGACGAGCCGCCGCCCGGGGCCGTCCGGTCACAGGCTCGTCAGGATCTGTGGGGCGAGGGTCTTGATCAGGGTGTTGGTCCAGCGCATCTGCCGCAGGGTCTGCGGATGGCACTCGGAGACCACGGCGAGCAGCCCCTCGTCCTTGGTGGCCTGCGCGAGCTGCGCGAGCATCTCCCAGTGCAGGGAGTTCTCCGCGGCGCCCAGGTGCAGATCCCGGAGGTCCCGCAGGAGCAGCAGAGCGGGCTCGGGTCGGTGCCCCACCGCTTCGGCCGTCTTCTCCCTGAGCGCCGACAGCAGCCCCGGGAAGGGGGCCTTCGGAGCATCACCGAGGTTCAGGCCGTGGTCGTGGCCGATGCCGGTCAGGCGCCGGGCGTGTTCGCGGGACCAGTGGGCGAGGTCGGTGGCGACGTGGTGGACCTCGTGTTCGGTGCGGTGGCGTTCGGCCACGGTCGTCAGCTGCCCGGCGAGGCGTCGCTCGCCGTGGTGGAGCGTGCGGAGGGTGAGGGTGAGACCGTTCACCGGGCATCCTCCTCACGGTCCGGAAAAGCGTCGCCCGACTGGGTGACGAGGGCGGGCGTTCCGCCGGTGGTGGGCGGTACGGCGTCGGCGCGGGAGGCGGCCGAGGCGGTGGTGGTCGGTGCGGGGGCATGGTGACCGTCCGCGCGTTCCACCAGGCGCAGCGCGGCCGCGGCGGTCTTGAACAACGGCTGCTTCGACGCGGGGTCCCAGTCGGTGACCGTCGTCTCGTTCGCGGCGCGCCCGGGTGTCCTGCCGTCCGGGCCGTGCCCGGCCTCGGTGTCCCAGTAGCCGTAGTGGAAGGGGACGAACAGCAGCCCCGTACGGATGTCGGTCACCCGGAGCCGGCCCCGCAGGGCGCCACGGGGTGTGGTGACCTCGACCAGATCGCCTTCGCCGAGTCCGAGCGCGGCCGCGTCGGAGACGGACGCCTCCACCCACACCTCGGGTGCGGCGGCGTTCAGCTGGGGCGCACGCGCGGTCTTCGTCCGCGTGTGGAAGTGGTAGACGGTGCGGCCGGTGGTCAGCTGGAACGGGTGGTCCTCGTCGGGCGCCTCGTGGGGCGGCAGGTAGCCGGCCGCCTTGATCACGGCCTTGCCGTCCGGGTTGAGGGAGCGGTATTCGACGGCTTCGGCGGTCGCGCCCGTCAGCAGGTCCTTGCCGTAGCTCTCGCAGACGTCGGGGTGTGCCCAGCTGATTCCGTCGGTGTAGAGCCGTTGCGTGCCGTCGGGGGCCTGTTCGTCGCACGGCCACTGGATGCCGCTTCGACCGCGCAGCTTGTCGTAGGTGAGGCCGGTGTAGTCGCACGGCCGGCCGGCGCTGCAGCGTTTCCACGCCTCGAACGCGGACTCCGGGTCGTGCCAGGTGATCAGCGGGCCGCCGTCCTTGTCGCGGAAGTCCATCCGGGCCGCGTAGTCGAGGAAGATGTCCAGGTCCGGCCTGGCCTCGCCGGGCGGTTCGACCGCCTTGTCGGACAGGTGCACGGTGCGGTCGGCGTTGGTGAATGTCCCGGTCTTCTCGCCCCAGGTCGCGGCGGGCAGGACCACGTCGGCCAGCTGCGCGGTCTCGGTCAGGAACAGGTCCTGCACGACCGTGAAGAGCCGCTCCTGCGCCAGGATCGAGCGGACCCGGGACAGCTCGGGCAGCGACACCGCCGGGTTGGTGCCGCTGATCCACAGCATGTGGATCGAGCCCTGCTCGGCGTAGCGGAACATCTGCATGGCGTGCGTGGGCGGGGCGTAGTGCGGGATGGCCGACGGCTCGACGTTCCACACCCTCGCCAGGTCGGCGACATGAGCGTCGTTCTGCCAGTTGCGGAATCCCGGCAGGTCGCCGTTGGCTCCGCACTCGCGGGTGTTCTGGGCGGTGGGCTGCCCGTTCATCTGCAGCACGCCGGCGCCGGGCCGCCCGAGCATGCCGCGGATCAGGTGCAGGTTGTTGACCTGCACCGCGGCGGCGGTGGCCTGGTGGGACTGGTAGACGCCCTGCAGGACCGTGGACAGCAGCCGGTCGGCCGTGCCGAGGAGCTCAGCCGCCTCGCCGATCCGCGCGGCCGGTACGTCGCAGATCCCCGCCGCCCACCGCGGGGTGCACTCCTCCACCCGGGACGCCAGCTCCTCGAAGCCGACCGTGTGCGCCGCGATGTAGTCGTGGTCGACGCGGTCGGCACGGATGATCTCGTGGAGCAGCGCGTTGAGCAGGGCCACGTTGGTGCCGATCCGCGGAGCCAGGTGCACGGCCGCCCGGCGGGCCGCCGGTGTGGGGCGCGGGTCGACGCAGACCAGGCGGGGCGGGTCGGCGCCCTCCAGCCGGTCGAGGACGCGCATCCACTGCACGGGCTGCGTCTCGGCGATGTTGTGCCCGAACAGCCCGATCACGTCCGCGTGGTCGATGTCGTCGTAACAGCCCGGCTGCCCGTCGCAGCCGAAGGACTCCTTCAGCGCCTCGGCGGCGGTGGACGTGCACAGGCGGGTGTTCCCGTCCAGGTGGTTGGTGCCGATCCCGGCCCGTGCCAGCACGGCGAGCGTGTAGTACTCCTCCAGGTACAGCTGCCCGGAGGTGTAGAAACCGAGCGCCCCCGGACCGCGTTCCTCGAGCAGCTCCCGCGAGCGGGCGACGATCCGGCCCATCGCGGTGTCCCAGTCGCACTCCACCAGGCGCCCGCCCTCGCGGACCAGCGGCAGGGTGAGCCGGTCCGGTGAGGCGTTCGCCTGCCAGCCGAAGAGATCCTTCGGTCCCAGACGGCCGCGGTTGACGCGGTCGTCCGCCCGCCCACGCACCCCCACCATGCGCCCGTCCACGACCGCGATGTCCATCGCGTCCCCGTCGGAGTGGAGGATCGACGAGGCCTGCACCCATCGTTGCACCCGGCTCGCCTCGACACCCGGTTCGAGATACGTGTCCACGCGTACGGGCCACGGCTCGTCCGCACCATGGGGGGTACGGCTGCCCCAGGGGTGGGCGATCCGGTCCACCGAAGCCTCTGCAGCCTCCATGTACGCCTCCCAGCACACACCGACGGCGTCCGCCGTCTCGTCGTCCTCGGTACCCCTCGCCCCACTCCTGTAACGCCGTCAGGGACGTCTCGGGCGCTTCCCGGCTTCCCGGCAGGCCCAGCGGCGGTGAGCGCACCGCCGAACGCGACCCCGAGTCGGCTCCCGGCGACGTCAGCGCCGCGAAGCCCCGCCAGGAGTGCCGCCTCATTCATAAAAAGGTGCCCGGCGAGGCGAGTGTGTTCCGCCCCCCGCCGGGAGCCCGAGGGCATGGGGCCGGGCCGCGGGAACCCGGCTCCCCGCACGCCGCGCCCGCGCGCTGTTAGGCCTCGTCCCACCGGGTACTCGGCGGTACGTCCCCGATCGCCACACGCCTCACATGGGAGACGGGAGAGACGATGGCCGACTTCGGATACTTCCTGTCGTGCGAGGAGCACAGCCCGGCTGAACTCGTCGAGCAGGCCAGAATGGCCGAACAGGCCGGCTTCGACTCCCTCTGGATCTCGGACCACTACCATCCGTGGAACGACCGGCAGGGCCAGAGCCCGTTCGTGTGGACGGTGATCGGCGCCCTGTCACAGGCCGTCTCGCTGCCCGTCGAAACGGCGGTGACCTGCCCACTCGTACGGACCCATCCCGCGGTGATCGCCCAGGCGGCCGCCACCTCCGCCGCCCAGCTGGGTGGCCGTTTCCGACTGGGGGTGGGCACCGGCGAGGCTCTCAACGAGCACATCCTGGGCACACCCTGGCCCGAGGCGTCGGTACGCCTGGAAATGCTGGAGGAGGCAGTCCAGATCATCCGGCAGCTGTTCACCGGCGAGCAGACCAGCCACCGCGGCAAGCACTACACCGTGGAGAACGCCCGGCTGTACACCCTGCCCGACGAACCGGTGCCCATCGACGTCTCCGCCTTCGGCCCGCAGGCCGCCGAGGTCGCGGCACGCATCGGCGACGGCCTGATCACGACGGCGCCCGACGCCGCCATGGTCGAGCGCTTCCGCCGCGGTGGCGGCGGCACCAAGCCGGTGTACGGCGGACTGAAGGTGTGCTGGGGCGCGGACCGGCAGGAGGCGCTGCGCACCGCACACCGCCTGTGGGCCAACGAGCAACTGCCCGGGGAACTCCCGCAGATCCTGCCGACCCCACGCCACTTCGAGCAGGCGTCCGAGTTGGTCACCGAGGACCGGGTGGCGGCCGCCGTACCGTGCGGTGACCACCCGGACACGCACATCGAGGCCCTGTCGGCGTTCGTCGACGCGGGATTCGACACCGTGTACGTCAACCAGATCGGCAAGGACCAGCAGGGCTTCTTCGACTTCTACCGCACGAAGGTCCTGCCGCGACTGCGCGACTGACCCACACGAGGGACGGCGGTGGAGCCATGGACCGGCCCGCGGGCACGAAGAACCTCGCTCTCGTCGTGATCGACATGATCAACACCTACGAGCACGAGGACGCCGAGCTGCTCGTCCCGTCCGCCCGACGTGTCGTACCCGTCCTGGCGGAGCTGATCGGACGGGCCCGCGGGGCGGACGTGCCGGTGATCTACGCGAACGACAACTTCGGCCTGTGGCGCTCCCACCAGGGGGAACTCGTGGACACCGCGCTGGCCCGGCCCCATGCCGACCTGATCGAGCCGATAACGCCCGACGAGGAATCGCTCTTCGTGGTGAAGGCCCGCCATTCCGTCTTCTACGAGACACCCCTGCCCTACCTCCTGTGGCGGCTGGGCGTCGGACACGTGGTGCTGAGCGGCCAGGTCACCGAGCAGTGCGTCCTCTACTCCGCCCTGGACGCACACATCCGCCACCTGGAGGTCACCGTGCCCAGGGACGCCGTCGCCTCCATCCATCCCCATCTGGAGTCCGCCGCCCTGGAGATGATGGAGCGCAACATGGGCGCCCGGGTCACCACGGCGAAGGAGATCGACTTCTCGTGACGGGAACCGCACTTCCCTCCGCGCCCCGAGCTCCGGGACCGCCCGCCCCTCGACCACGGGGACCGGTCAGCCGAGGGTGCGGCAGTACAGCGCGTCCGGGGTCCGGAAGGAGCCGAAACGGCCGGTGTAGGCGATGCCGGCGGCGTACTCGCCGTCCGCGCACTGGCCCTTGTGGTGGCCGTGCGCGAAGTCGCCGCCGCCGGGGGCCGGGCCCCTGTTGTCGCCCCGGTCGAACCAGACCGTACGGCCGGTCGTGGCGGTGATCGCGCCGGGCCGGGCGGCCGCGCACAGGGCGGCCGAGACGGCGGAGCCGCGGACGCTGTAACCGGTGAGGAAGTACCCGCCGGGGCACTGGAGTTTGGTGTAGCCGGACGCCCAGTCGCCGCCCGGAGCGACGTGCCGCTCGTCGGTGACCACCTGGTGTCCGCGGGCCGGGTCCCACAAGGGCCCGGCGGTCACGTCGGAGCACAGGCCCCGGTTGCCCGTGTGGCTGAGGCCGAGGAGGCGCTGTCCGTCGGGGCAGACGGCCTTGCGGGCGCCGGAGTCCCAGTCGGGGAGCGCGCGCATGCGCCGCGAGGCGACGAAGTCGGCGTGGTCGGGGCTGAGCATCGACCAGTCGGCCACGGGGCTGATGCGGCCGGTGCGACCGGAGGCCTCGATGAGCCGGGTCCAGGCGGCGGCACGCCAGTCGTCGCCGTCGTAGAGGCCCATGCGGTGGCCCGCGGCATCCCAGTGCAGCAGCGCCCAGCCGTTGCCCGCGCGGTTGTCGTGCCGGCCGACGAGCGGCCAGTACGCGAAGTCGGCGTCGGTACGGATCAGGTGGTCGACGAAGTTCTCGAACCAGGCCCGCTGCCTGGCGCCCGTCTCACCACGGCCTCCGACACCGAACTCACTGATCCAGACGGGGGCGGTGAAGTGCCGGTCCTGTTCGGCCGACACGTAGAGGGCCTGGCGGTTCAGTACGTCGATCAGTTCGGCGGGGGCGAGGTCCTGATAGCGGGGGTCGGTGGTCTCGCCGATCCCGGTGGCACCGCTGTGGTGGGGGCCGGTGTAGCCGTAGAAGTGGGCGGAGTACACGAGCTTGCCGGAGTCGACGAGGGTGTGCGAGAGCCGGCGTACGGGCTCCAGCGTGGGGCGTCCGTGCGCGAAGCCGTCCACGGGGATGCCGGTCCAGTTGATGCCCTCGACGATGATGAGGAGGTCGGCGTTCGCCTCCGTCAGGATGCGGTCGCCCAGGCGCTGGGAGGCGGTGAACCAGTCGTGCTGGTCGCCCAGACCCCAGTTGGGGTCGTCCCAGACGGTGCGGCGGACCTCGTTGTACAGGTCGGCGCCCACGACTCGCTGGTTGTCCTTGTAGCGGCGGGCCATGAACAGCCAGTCGTTCTCCCACTTCTCGGTGGACTGGCTCGCGTTCCAGCGTTCGTTGCCGTCGACGCCGCAGCACCAACGGGTGGTGTTGGTGTGGTTGTTGAGGATCACCGCGAGTCCGGAGGCGGTGAGTTCGCGGACCACGACGTCGTACACCTGGAGCGGGGTCTTTCCGCGCAGGGCGGGGTTCGCGGCGACGGAGCCGTCCGTGACGGGACGGTCGTCGTGGATCATCTCGTTGGAGAAGGGCAGCCGGATGCTGTTGAGCCCGATCTCCTGGAAGCCGGCGATGATCTCGGCCATGGGGGCGCGGTCCAGGCCGAGGGGCATCCGGCCGGCGTTCTCCCCGGCGTGGTGCTGGGCGTCCTCGTCCCTGCTTCCCGAGCCGTTCCATGTGCCGCTGGCTCCGTGCCAGTTGCCGGAGCGCAGCTTGAAACGGTCACCGTCCGCGTCGACGATCCAGCGGCCCCGGGTGCTGAGGGGCGCCGTCCAGTCCTCGGCGGAGGCGGACGCCGGCCCGGGGGCGGGCCCCTGCGGCGCCGCGGTCGCGGCGGCGGGCGTCAGGGGCGCCAGGACGAGTACGGCGGCCAGAGCCGCCCTGCCGAAGAACCCGCGCACGGTCACCACCCCGAGAACCAAGTTGTCATGCCCATTCCCATGTTGCGACCATCATGAGGGCCGGCGCGGCATTGGTCCAGTCCTGCGTACGGCCGAGCCGGCGCACACCGGGGGCCGTGCTACCGTGAAGAGTTGCAGTTTCGGATACCAGAGACTTCGAATTCTTCGATTCTTCGGTCCTTCGACACGTCGAGCCATCGAGACGTCGAGTGAGACTTCGAGTGCTCTTCCGGCCTTCCGTCGACGAGCACTCTTTTTTGTTGCTGGAAAGCTTCGCGGCTCGCCAGGAATACGGCCGGGTGGTTCGTTGCTGCAACGACGGGCCCACAGGGTGTGGGCCCCGAGCACTGCTCTCAAGGGAGATTCAATATGGCATCTGGCACCGTGAAGTGGTTCAACGCGGAAAAGGGCTTCGGCTTCATCGAGCAGGACGGCGGCGGTCCCGACGTGTTCGCCCACTACTCGAACATCGCCACCTCCGGCTTCCGCGAGCTTCAGGAGGGCCAGAAGGTGACCTTCGACGTCACGCAGGGCCAGAAGGGCCCGCAGGCCGAGAACATCGTTCCCGCCTGACGTCGACGCCGACGCACGCCGCGTGGCCGGGACCCGCACTTCTGTGATGCGGGCCCCGGCCCACTGCGTTCTCCCTCTCCCCCCGGTCCTCGGCCCGGCAACGACGCCGGTGCCGTTCCCGCACCCACGGCGCGCCCCGCTCTCGCTCCTGCGATCCGACGCTCCCGGCCGCCGACCGATTCTTCGTCTCACTGTTGCTTCGGCTCATTCTTGCGAATCCTCATGCGGCCGCACAGGTCTCCGCCGGGAGGAATTCCTCGATACGTGCCGCATCGAGGAAGGTTCCGCATGAACCGCAACCACACAGCCCGTTCGAACAACAACTCCTCCCGCTCCCGTACGGACAAGGCCTCCACGGGCTCCGGCCGGGGCGGTCGCGTCCGCTCGCAGGGGGCGGGCCGCCAGGGCGCCGCTTCCCGTTCGGGCAAGGCCGGGCGCAACGGAGGCCGCGGCGGCCGTCCCGTCGCGTCCGGTGGGGAGTTCGCCCCGCCTGTCACCCTCACCCCGGCGCTGGAGCCGGTCGAGTCCTTCTCCGAACTCGACATGCCCGAGCGGCTGTTGACCGCCCTCGGAGCCGAGGGAGTGACCACCCCGTTCCCGATCCAGGCCGCGACGCTGCCGAACTCGCTGGCCGGCCGGGACGTGCTGGGCCGCGGGCGCACCGGCTCGGGCAAGACGCTCGCCTTCGGCCTCGCCCTGCTGGCCCGCACCGACGGGCAGCGGGCCGAGCCCCGGCAGCCGCTGGCCCTCGTCCTCGTACCCACCCGGGAACTCGCCCAGCAGGTCACCGACGCCCTCACCCCCTACGCACGCGCGCTGCGCCTGCGCATCGCCACCGTGGTCGGCGGGGTGTCGATCGGCCGGCAGGTGAGCGCCCTGCGCGCCGGGGCCGAGGTCGTCGTCGCGACACCCGGCCGGCTCAAGGACCTCATCGACCGGGACGACTGCCGCCTGGACCAGGTCGCCGTCACCGTCCTGGACGAGGCGGACCAGATGGCCGACATGGGCTTCATGCCGCAGGTGACCGCCCTGCTCGACCAGGTGCGCCCCGGGGGCCAGCGCATGCTGTTCTCCGCCACGCTGGACCGCAATGTCGACCGTCTGGTGCGCACCTACCTCCACGATCCCGTGGTCCACTCGGTCGACCCGTCCGCGGGCGCGGTCACCACGATGGAGCACCACCTGCTGCATGTGGACGACGACGACAAGCACGCCGCCACCACGGAGATCGCCGCCCGCGACGGACGCGTGATCATGTTCCTGGACACCAAGCACGCCGCCGACCGGCTGGCCAAGAAGCTCCTCGCCGTCGGGGTGCGCGCCTCGGCCCTGCACGGCGGGAAGTCCCAGTCCCAGCGCACCCGGACCCTGACCCAGTTCAAGGACGGCCACGTCACGGTCCTGGTGGCCACCAACGTCGCGGCCCGCGGCATCCACGTCGACAACCTGGACCTCGTCGTCAACGTCGACCCGCCCAGCGACCACAAGGACTATCTGCACCGTGGCGGGCGCACCGCCCGCGCCGGTGAGTCCGGCACCGTCGTCACCCTGGTCCTGCCGCACCAGCGCCGCGACATGACCCGTCTGATGAACGACGCCGGCATCACCCCGCAGACCACCCGGGTACGCCCCGGCGGGACCGAACTGAACCGCATCACCGGAGCCCAGGCGCCCTCGGGCGTACCCGTCGTCCTCGCTCCGCCGCCCGCCCAGAACAAGCCCGCGCGTTCCGGGTCCTCCTCCCGCGGCCGACGCGGCCGCCCCGGCCAGGGGCGCCGCCGCCCGTCCGCCAAGGGGTAGGACAGGCTCCGGTCGCGCGGGTCGGGCTTGGCCGGGATGCGCGACACGTACGTCTTGACGGTCTCGCGGCCGACGACCACCCGGTCGGCGGTCTCGGCGTTCGACAGGCCCTCGGCGACGGGTCTCAGCGCCTCGGTCTCGCGAGGCGCCAGGGCGGAGAGCGCCTCGGCGGCGACCGTACGGATGCCGTCGACCAGGTCGCGCGGCGGTGGGTCCCCGAGCAGCAACCCGCTCGTGCCGGCCCGCAGCGCCTCGTACACGTGGTCGTCGAGGTCGAAGGTGGTGACCACCGGGACCTTCATCGGCTCGGCGACACCTGGGCCGGCCGGGCAGGCGGGCCGCCTCCATTCCGTCCAGGACACGGATCGGGGCGCCGGAATCGGGGGCGGGGGCGGGGGCGGTCATCCGTGGCCTCCGGAAGGAATGCGGGCGGGCGCGTCGTACGGACGTGGCGTCAGGTCACCTGATTCCCACGGGTGGTGACACCACGCCGTCGGCCACGCGCCGAGCCCTGCGCCTGCGGACACATTGCCGAACCGTGACCCTCCGACTGCTACCACGAGTAACTTACCCCTAGGTAAGTTCAGTTCGAACCACCCCCCGAGCGGCGCGGAGGCCGCTTCCCGCCTGCTGCTTCACAGGAGGTTCGCCATGCCCCCACGCCCGCGCACCAGGCTTCTGGCCGCGACGGTCACCGCCGCCGCCTGCCTCGGCGCCCAAGCGGTCGCCGCCGCCCCCGCCGCGGCGACGGACGAGGTCGTGTCCCGGGGCGTCACCATCCCCGCGTTCTACCACCCGCCCGCCCACCTGCCCGCCGCCGACGGCACCCTCGTCCGCAGCGAACCCCTCCCGCTGGCCCTGAGCCTGCCCGGCCTCAAGGGTCGGCTGCCGGGAAGCGCGACCCGGCTGATGTACAAGTCCACCGACTCCAGCGGGCAACCGGTCGCCGTCACCGGCGCCTACCTCGAACCGGCCGCCCGCTGGAAGGGCCGCGGGCCCCGGCCCCTGGTCGCGGTGGCACCCGGCACCATGGGGCAGGGCGACCAGTGCGCCGCGTCCCTGGGGCTCGAGCGCCCGCTGACGCTCAACGGCCGGACGGTGTCCGTCGGTTACGAGAACCTGGTGATCCACCGCCTCCTCGCGAAGGGCGTCGCCGTGGTCGTCACCGACTACGCGGGCCTGGGCACGACCGACCGGCTGCACACCTACGTGAACCGGGTCGACGAGGCCCACGCGGTCCTGAACGCCGTCCGCGCCGCCCGCTCGGTGCGCGGGGCCTCGGTCACCGCCGACTCCCCGGTCGGGCTCTTCGGATACAGCCAGGGCGGCGGGGCGAGTGCGGCGGCCGCCGAACTCCAGCCCTCCTACGCCCCCGACGTCCCCCTCGCCGGGACGTACGCCGGAGCGCCGCCCGCCGATCTGACCTCGGTCACCAGGGCCATCGACGGCAGTGAACTGGCGGGTGCGCTGGGCTGGTCACTGAACGGCTTCCTCCAGTCCGACCCGTCCCTGAGACCCCTCGCCGAGGCACATCTGAACGCCGTCGGCAAGGCGGCGCTCACCGACCTGTCGACGATGTGCCTCGGCGACGCCCTCTTCGGCCACGGCTTCACCAAGAGCACCAGGTGGACCAACGACGGGCGCTCCATCAGCGACATCATCGCCGCCACGCCGGCCCTCCGGGCGTTCCTGGACAGCCAGCGCATCGGCACGCTGAAACCGTCCGGTCCCGTCCGCGTGGCGACGGGCGTCAGCGACGACCTCGTACCGCACGGACAGGCCCGCGGCCTCGCCGTCGACTGGTGCCGCAAGGGCGCCGACGTCACCTACAAGGCCGTCGTCCTGCCCGACCTCGGCAGCCCACTGCTCAACCACTTCGCACCGCTGCTGACCGACCAGGGCAACGCCATCGACTGGCTGACCGACCGGCTGTCCGGCAAGCGGGCCGCCTCCAACTGCCGGAGCATGCCCGTACAGCCCTGACGACGGCGATCGGTGCTGATCCGCGGCTCCCGGCAGCCCGGGCACCACCACCGCGAAGTGCCGCCACGTCGAAGTGATCCGGGCCGCCGGCCTCCCGCCGGGCCGGGGCTCGGCTACGCTCTTCGACCATGTCGCACCCTGACGATCTGCTCGTCGCCGTCGCCGCGATGGTCGAGGCGGACCGGGACAGCCAGATGTCGCTCACCGTGGTGGTCCCCGGCGCCGTCATCACCGGACGGTTGGCCCCCGAGGCCCTGTGGAGGGAGCGGGTGGCGGAGGTGCTGCGCGACTCCGCGCGGCTGACCCACTTCGCCGTCCCGTTCGAGGAGGCCGGCGGAGGCGGGAGCCCGTCACGTCCCTCCCACCTCCACTTCCACGTCGCCCGCATCCTCCAGGGGAGCTACGGCATCCCCGACACCGGGGGGATGTACCGCGTCGCCCTCGCCGAGGTGAGCGCCTGGACGGTGGGGGACATCGGCTACGCGGACCAGTTGACGTAGCGCGCGGACGGGGCCGGCCGGCCGGTGGGCCGGTCGTTCACGGGGTGAGGCCGATCGAGGCGCAGGCCGCCCGGTACTCGGCGGTGCAGATGTCCTTGACGTCGTAGACGTCGTCCCGGATCACCGTGTCCTCGATGTTGTCCCGCGTCAGGGCGACCACCGGTATCAGCATCGTCGGGATGTCCTTCCGCGTCGAGCTGTCGACGCGGTCGACGGTCAGCGAGTCGAACTGGATGTCCCGCCCCTGGACCCGGGCCACCGCGATCTCCGCGGCGCCGCCCGCCGCGAGCCGGAACGACTTGTACACCGTCATGTGCTGCGTGCCCTCGACGATCCGCTGCACGCCCTCCAGATCGGCGTCCTGCCCGGTCACCGGCGGGAGGTCGGAGACGCCCGCCTCCTCCAGCGCCTCGATGACGGCTCCGGCCATGCTGTCGTTCGCCGAGTAGACGGCGTCGACGTCGTCGGCTCCGATGGCGTCGATCGCCTTCTCCATGTTCGCCTTGGCGACCTCGGGTCTCCACTTCTCGGTGTCGTACGTCTTGACCATGTCCACGTTCCCGTTCAACTCGTTGAACGCGCCCTTCTTGAACAGGGCCGCGTTCGGGTCGGCGGGCGCGCCGTTCATCACGACGACCTTGCTGTCCTTCCCCTCGCTGCCGAGCGCGTCGACGATCGCACGGCCCTGCACCTCGCCGACGAGCTCGTTGTCGTGCGACACGTACGCGTCGATCGGGCCCTCGGCGAGCCGGTCGTAGGCGATGACGGGGATGCCCGCGGCCTTGGCCTTCCTCACGTCCGGTCCGACGGCCTCGGAGTCCACCGCGTTCACCAGGACCACGTCGACCTCGTCGTCGATCATCCGGCCGAACTGCCGGCTCTGCTCGGCCGCGTTCCCCCCGGCGTTGGCGTAGGCGACCCTGCCCTTCTTGCCGGTGAGAACGCCGACCCGCTCCTCGATGAGGGGGCGGTCGAACTTCTCGTAGCGCGCCGCGTCCTTGTCGGGCAGGAGGAGGCCGACCGTGATGTCGTTGCGCTCTCTCGGCGACGTGGAGTCACTGCTCCCGCCGGTGTCGCCGAGCGCACCGCACGCGGAGAGCGAGAGGAGCGAGAGGGCCGTGAGGCCGACCGTCACGGGAGTGGTGCGGGTGGTGCGAGAAGTGCAGGGGTTCACATCAGGTGCCTTCCGGGCGAGGGGGCAGCGTGGCGACCGGTGAGGGGCAGCCAACGCCGCGCGGCCCGGCAGCGTCAAGCCGTGCCCGTCACGCGGCCCCACCTGTCGGTTCCACCGCCTGAGCGGCTGTCACCGGTCCGATTCATGGCAGCGACGACCCAAATGGGCCGTGCGCTCCGCTCCAGAACCGCCGTTGCTCCAGGGGATTTTCGCTGAACATCATTCAGCCGGGAGCGCCCCGCGCACCGGGCGCCGCACATGCTCACGGCATTCACGCGAAGCGGGCAGAGAACGTGCGCAGGAGTGACACACGGACTGCACACAGCGGCTCGCGGGTGTCGTTAGCGTTGCTGTTCCTGCTCCACTCGCTCTCGCGTGCGAACGCGAACGGGCCGTCTCCGGCTCGGCGGGTGCGTGCATGTCGACTCAGGAAGACAACGGATGGACTACTGCTCCACGTGTCGCCGGCATCTGAACGGCGCCCTGGTGTGCCCCGGATGCGGCGCCTACGCTCCCGACATCGCGCCGAGCGCCATGGGCGGTCGCACGGCCACCGCCCCGGTGACGACGACCGCACCCCCGGGCGCGGAAGCCACCGGGGTCACCGAGGCCACGGAGCGTGTCGACGCGGGTGTCGGTACGTTCCATGACTCCGGCCCCGCCCCCGACCCCGCGGCGGCGCCCGCATCTGTGTCCGCGCTGTCTGCGATGGCCGCGCCCACGGGGCGGGCGGCGCGGCGACGGCAACTGGCACGGTGGAAGAAGACCCAGCGCCGCGCCCTGGTCGCCACGGCGGTGGCGCTCGTCGGCGGTGGTCTCACCGTCGCCTCGATGGACCGGGGTTCCGGCGACCGCACCCAGGCCGCGGCGGCACCCGAGGTCACCGGTATGGGTGGCGCGAAGGAGCCCGCGGAGCAGTACGGCGACCCCGCACCCGCGGTGCCCCCGCCCGGCACGCACCGGTCCTCCCCGGACCGGCCCCCGCAGTCGGCCTCGGACGACGCCCCGGACCCGCAGCCGACCGGCGCCACGTCGACACCCACCATCGCGTCGGACACCCGGTCGGGCGGCCTCACCGGCACGCCCACGGCGGCGACGCCCCCGCCGCGGACCACCTCGCCGTCCACCGGCTCGGGTGCGGAAGCCGGCTCCGTCGAGGGCAGCACCGGTGCCGATTCCGGCTCCGCCGCGGCGACCCGTCCGACGAGCCCGCCCGTGGCCGCCTCCGGCAACGGAGGCAACGGGGACGACAGCGGCGGCGGGAGCGGGAGGTCGGGAGGCGAGAGCGGCTCGCAGCCCGCCACGCAGGCTCCCTCGACGCCCTCGCCCGGCTCACCGAGCACGCCCCGCTCCGAGCTGTGCCTGCTGGTGATCTGCCTCGGCTGACCGCCCCCAGCACGTGTTCCGCGCCGTGCTGCGGAACAATCGGCACATGAGCATCGTCAAGATCAACGTACTCACGGTCCCGGAAGAGCAGCGGGAGACGCTGGAGCAGCGGTTCGCCGCGCGAGCGGGAGCGGTGGAGGGTTCGGACGGCTTCGAGTGGTTCGAGCTGCTGCGCCCGGTGGAGGGCATCGACACCTATCTCGTCTACACCCGCTGGCGGTCCGAGGAGGACTTCCAGCGCTGGATGGAGGGCCGCGCCCAGGCCGCGCACGGCGGTGAGGGCGCGCAGGGCGACCGCCCGAAGCCCGCGGCCACGGGGGCGACGCTGTGGTCCTTCGAGGTGGTCCAGCAGACCGGCCCCCAGCAGGCCTGACCCACCGCTGCGGCGCCTCCGCGTTCACCCGGACCGTACACGTCGGTCACCCGTCCGGCGGAGAAGCGCACGAGCCGACGAGCGGACACTCGACGGAAAGGGTCGGCCTCGATCCGCCGGCCCTTTCTTTCCCGGGCAGCGAAAATACGTGCAGGAGCCGGAGCCCGGAAAACACGGAGCAGGGGCCCCGCACCGATGTGCGGGGCCCCTGCTGAAATCCCTGCGTACTCGCGTACGTACGGGTCAGGCGGGAACGATGTTCTCGGCCTGCGGGCCCTTCTGGCCCTGCGTGACGTCGAAGGTCACCTTCTGGCCCTCCTGGAGCTCACGGAAGCCCGAGGTGGCGATGTTCGAGTAGTGGGCGAACACGTCGGCGCCGCCGCCGTCCTGCTCGATGAAGCCGAAGCCCTTTTCCGAGTTGAACCACTTGACCGTACCGGTGGCCATATCAAATCTCCTGAGACAGTGCTGGGAAAACGCACTTTACGAATTCCCTCATCGTCGCGATGATCACCTGCCCGGAGAACCGGTAGCAAACTGGCAACCACAACTGCAACTGATGTCAGCCTAGCACGGACCATATCCACGGCAAGCGAGGAAAATCACCGAGAAATAACGTCGGCAACGCGTTTAAGGAATAGATTTCCGTGACGGATACTGGATTTCTGTTCCGGCGGGAACAGATTTTCAGTGGTGCTGGTGCACGGCATCCGCGCCCCGTCGGCGCAGCTCCTCGTTGAGCCGCTCGACCTGCTCCAGCCGCTCCTCCAGGTCGATGATGCGACACGCGGCGTCGACCGGGGTCCCCTGGTCGACGAGCTCGCGGGCCCTGACGGCGAGCTTCAGCTGGTGGCGCGAGTAGCGGCGGTGACCGCCCTCCGAACGCATCGGGGTGATCAGTTCCGTCTCGCCCAGGGCGCGGAGGAAGGCGGGTGTCGCTCCGACCAGTTCGGCGGCCCTGCCCATGGTGTAGGCCGGGAAATGGTCGTCGTCGAGCCGGTCGGCGACGGGCAGCCGGGCGTCGTCCGGCTGCGAGGCGTCGGCATACGGCTGACTCTCCGGGGGCATGCGCACCTTCCTGCGGACCGCAGGGACACGGACCGCCACGGGGACGGGTTCCCCACACCGGAACTCTAATCGCCTCGGCGGAAAAACTGTCGCGGCACACACAGATGTCCGTGTCTGCCCCTGTTCCGCTTGCGGGGGAGACGGGAATTCCCCTCTCACGAGGGAGAGCACTCAGACGTGCCCGGGACCTCCACTGCCGAAGCCTCCGCTGGAGCCGGGCAGCCAGCGCCGCCGCTGCTGGTCCTTCCCGGTTCTGGTCGCGGAGTGATGGAGCTGGTAGGGCATGAGCCGTTCGCCGTCCCTGGACACCACCGGCACCTCGTCCGGCTCCCGCATCTCCCGCGTCTCGTGGACCGCGCCGGTCTCCGGCAGCCTCGGCTGCTCCTCGGGACTGGGGCGGCTTTCTTCTTGATCCATGACCTTCATGCCGACACGTACGGCCCAGATCAGCGCGCCGGCCACGACCAGCCCGCCGACGAAGGCCGCGAGCAGGCTCAGTACTTGCTGGCTCGCGGCCAGCAGTTCATACGGTGGCGTGTTCATGGTCCGATTATGGATGAGAAAGTGAGATAAAGCACCCGAATGCCCCACTTGTCCATTCGGGAGGTCCCGGTGGGCGCCCCGCGCTCATTCGGCCGCTCCGGCAGGCGGGGGCCTCCGTGCCATGACAAATTACCGACGGAGGGAAGGCCGGGACGGGCCGTCGCGTCCCCACGTGTGCAGCTCGGGGCCCGCCCCCGGCCTTCCCGCTCGCCCCACTCCGTCCCTCGAGACGGAAACAGGATCAGGAGACGGGCCGGGAGCTCGGGGCGGGGGGTGTTCCGGGGAGCAGCCATGCCGTGGTGTCCGGGCCCAGGCTGCCGTCGGTCAGGGGGGCGCTGGACAGCAGGACCTCGCCGACGGGGAGGGGGACCGGGTCGGGTGACAGGTTGGCCACACAGCGCCAGCCGTCGTTGCGGTCGAACCGCAGCACCCCGGCGGGGGTGTCCTCCGCCCAGGTCAGCGTCTCGCCCTCCTGGAGCTTGCGGCGCAGGCGCAGGGCCGCGCGGTACAGCTCCAGGGTCGAGCCCGGCACCCCCTCCCGCGCCTGCACCCCGTCCTGCGCCTCGACGGCGTACGCGCCGAAGTCCGGCGGCTGCGGCAGCCAGGCGCCACCCGCGCCGAAGCCGTACGACGGTCCGGTCGTCGTCCAGGGCAGCGGCACCCGGCAGCCGTCGCGGCCCTTGCGGACATGCCCCGTCTGCTCCCAGATCGGGTCCTGGAGGACCTCGGTGGGCAGGTCGGCGACCTCGGGCAGGCCGAGTTCCTCACCCTGGTAGACGTAGGCCGAGCCGGGCAGCGCCAGCATCAGCAGGGTCGCCGCGTGGGCCCGGCGCAGCCCGGCGGCGGCGTCGACGGCCGGGGCGTGTCCGCCGGACAGCAGCCAGGCGTCGTCGTCCGTGCCCGGCGGCAGCATCAGGCGCGAGGCGTGGCGTACGACGTCGTGGTTGGAGAGCACCCAGGTCGCCGGGGCCCCGGCCGCACGGGCGGTCGCGAGCGAGTCGGTGATGACCCGGCGGAGCGCCTCCGCGTCCCAGGGAGCCTGCAGGTACTCGAAGTTGAAGGCCTGGCCCAGTTCGTCCGGCCGGGCGTACAGGGCGCGCCGGGCGCCGGGGACCCAGGCCTCCGCGACGGCCGTGCGGGGCGGGGAGTAGGCGTCGAGGATCTTGCGCCAGTCGCGGTAGATCTCGTGCACCTCGTCCCGGTCGTAGAACGGGTGGGTGCCGGGCGGGAACTCGGCGAGGGCGGCCTCGCCGCCCGGTTCGGGGGTGCCTAGGTCGCGCAGCGGCTCGCTCAGGTCCTTGGCGAGGGCGTGCGCGACGTCGACGCGGAAACCGTCCACCCCCCGGTCGGCCCAGAACCGCAGGGTGGTGCGGAAGTCGGCGCGGACGTCCTCGTTCGCCCAGTTCAGGTCGGGCTGTTCGGCGGCGAAGAGGTGCAGGTACCCCTGTCCGTCGGGCACCCGCCGCCAGGCACTGCCGCCGAAGACGGACTGCCAGTCGGTGGGCGGGTGTTCGCCCCGCGGGCCGCGCCCGTCGCGGAAGACGTAGCGCTCGCGGGCCGGGGAGCCGGGGCCGGCGCGCAGCGCCTCCTGGAACCATACGTGCTGGTGGGAGGTGTGGTTGGGGACGATGTCGACGATCACCTTGAGGCCCAGGCGGTGTGCCTCGGCGACCAGCGCGCCGAAGTCGTCGAGGGTGCCGAGGCGCGGGTCGACGTCCCGTGGGTCGGCGACGTCGTAGCCGCCGTCGGCGAGTTCGGAGGGGTAGAACGGACTCAGCCAGAGGGCGTCCACGCCCAGGGCGGCGAGGTGGGTGAGGCGCCGGGTGACGCCGCGCAGGTCGCCGAGACCGTCGCCGTCGGCGTCGGCGAAGCTGCGCGGATAGACCTGGTAGACGACGGCCTGCCGCCACCAGTCGGGGTTGCGCGAGGAGAGGTCGGGGGCGGCGCCGGACAGAACGCCTGGGGCGGGTGGGACCGGGGCGGAGGCCGGCGGGGTCGGCCGGGGGGCGGGCGGATCGGTGCGGTCGGTCACGCGGTCTCCTCCGGGTGGGTGCGGGCGACAGCATGAATCTGTCCAGAAGGCCGCAAAAGTGAACACACGGGCGGAGCGGAGGCATTCCTTCCTTGTGTGACGGACGCGTGAAGAGCACGCAACTCCCCTTGCGTAGCCGCAGGTTGACAGGGTGAGGCGGCGCAGCCACCATGAAGGCGCACTGAGGCACATGTGACCAATGAGCCTCGTGTTTCTTCGACCACTCATGCCCGGGACGGCCGGCCGCCGCGTGCTGCCCTGCTGCCCTGCCGCCGTGCCCCGGTCTCCGGCACACGCCAAGAATGGGATCCGCATGTCCATAGCGAGACGTGTCCTCACCCGCCGCCTGCTGGGGACGGGCGCCGCGACCCTCGCCCTCTGCGCGGCCACCACCGTCGCCGCGACCTCCGCCTCCGCCCACGGCTCTCCCGGCGGGGACGGCTGGAAGTCGGGCGGCGACTACCGGCCGGGTACCGGTGCCGGCACGGTCACCGAGACCGACCGCTGCCAGTTCTCGCTCGACGGCAAGAACTTCTTCGACTCCGTCAAGGTCGACGACCAGAACCTGCGGCCCAGCGAGGACGGCAAGGTCCACATCGAGGTCCGCACCGCCGGTGACGCGTCCACCTGCACCGCCTCGCTCGCCTCCTACCTGGCGCACGGCGCCACCTTCGCCTCCTCCGGCGAGCAGGTCTTCGTCGACTTCGACACGGTGACGGTCAAGCCCGGCACGACCGATTCCCTCGACATCGCCGTCCCGGACAAGGGCTGCTTCGCGCAGATCGACCTCTACCGGGGCGCCGTGAAGTTCGACGGCAAGCTGGACGCGAACGACGGCTTCGAGCACGGTGAGCTGCCGAAGGGGCCGGACCGTCCGGTCATCAAGGACAAGCTGATCGCGGCCTGGAACGGCGGCACGAAGGACTGCACCGCCGACACCCCGGCCGAGGAGCCGGCCCCCGAGCCGTCCACCTCCGCACCGGAGCCGTCGAAGCCGTCGGAGCCGTCGGAGCCCGCCGAGGACACCACCGCGCCGGCCTCCGGGACGCCGGGCGAGCCGTCCACGACGCCCGGCACCGACGCGCCCGACCAGTCCCCCTCCGAGCCGGCCACCGAACCGGGTGTCTCGCCGAACGGCGGCAGCGACAACCTCGCGGAGACCGGCGCCGACGGCAACACCGGCCCGTTCGCGATCGGCGCGGCGGTTCTGCTGGCGGGCGGCGCGGCGCTCGTCGTGGTCACCCGCCGCAAGCGCACCGGCACCAGCACCAACGGCCAGTAACCGGTAGCACCCGCGTACACGCCCGGCCCGTCCCCCGCGGGCCGGGCGTTCGGGTCCGGGGCGGACGGCGGGCCTACCGCCGCGCTCCGGCCCCTCCTCCCTCCACGGTCGCCAGGTAGAGCCGCACGTAGCGCCGTACGTCCACGTCCAGCCCGACGTCCACCAGGCACTGCTCGCGCGTGCCCTCGTGCAGTTCGGACTCGCCGATCCGGGGGCGGCGGTCGACCACGGTCTGACCGCGGGCCGGGCCGGGGCCCAGGGAGACCTCGACGGGGAGCCGGTGGGTGGTCAGGCCCTCCGGATCGACGACCGCGCACAGCGCACCCGCGTCGCCGAGCCCGCCCGCTTCCTCGGTGGGGTCCTCGGGGGCGCTGCCGGGTGTCGCGGGCCGGTGGGCCAGCAGGTCACCGGCCAGCCGGGCGCCCGGTTCGGTGCTCGCGCGCAGCCTGCGCACCTCGACCGCCGGGACGACGACCCGGTGGAACACGTCCAGGCCGTACATCGTGATCGGCACCCCCGCGGTGAGCAGGATCGCGGCGGCCTCCGGATCGTGCCAGACGTTGAACTCGGCCACCGGGGTGGCGTTGCCGGCGCCCGCCGCGCCGCCCATGAACACGATCCGCTCGATGTTGCGGGTGACCTCGGGATGTGTCCGCAGCAGCAGCGCGATGTTGGTCTGCGGGGCGGTGGGCACCAGGGTGACCGGGCGCGGGGAGGCGAGGATCTCGCGGCGCAGCAGGGCCACCGCGTCCACGTCCGCCGGGAGGCGCCGCGGGGCGGGCAGGCCGAGGTCGCCCATCCCGTCGTGGCCGTGGACGTGCCGTGCGGAACGCGGCGCCTCGATCAGCGGGCGCTCGGCGCCCCGGGCGACCGGAATGCCGGGCGCGCCCGCCTGTTCCAGCACGGTGAGCGTGTTGCGGACGACGCCGTCCACGTCCGTGTTGCCGGCCACGCAGGTCACCGCGCGCAGGTCGATCCCCGGGTGGCGGACGGCGAACAGCAGCGCCAGGGCGTCGTCGACACCCGTGTCGCAGTCGATGATCACCGGGATGGGCAGACCGTTCGGCACGGCGCGGACTCCTTCGGGGCGGGGTCGGGGAAGAGCCAGGGACGGGAACCACGGGCGGGAACCACGGGCGGAAACCACGGACGGGAAGGGAACACAAAGGTGACACAGAGGAGCCGCGAAGGGGGCAGGGACGGTTTCCCCCGCGCGCTCACCCGGACGGACCGCCGCGCTGGTGGGGCGGGCGGCTCGGTGGTGCCGTAAGAGCACGTCCCGACCCTGGGCGAGCAGAACACCGCCGCAGCCCGGCTCCACCAGGAGGCACCCCGATGACGCACGCCCAGGCCGCCGCCCGCGCCCTCCTCGCCTCCGCTCTGTCGGTGTCCGCGCTGCTGGCCACGGCCGCCTGTTCCGTCGGCGGGCAGGACGGGCCCGGAACGGTGGTGCCGTCGTCCGTCTCCGCCCCGGCGTCCTCCGCCGCGCCGGCCGTCGAGCAGCCCTCCGCGTCACCGCCCGACGCCGGGCTGAGCGAGGAACAGGTCCGGGCCGCACTGATCACGGAGACGGACCTGGGACAGCCCTGGGTGCCGACGCGGGGCGCGGCGACCTGGCGGGACGGGCTGCTCAAGGCGAGCACGAAGGACGCCGACTGCCGGCGCCTGCTCGACGTCCTCTACACCGAGGAGCTGTTCGGCACGCCGACCGGACCGCGGGCCGTGGTCGCCCTGGACGACGCCTACAACGGCGCCCAACTGCGCTACCAGGTCGCCGCGTACCGGCCCGCCGACGTGGACCGCACACTGAAGTGGCTCGGCGGACTGCCGGACAAGTGCGGGAAGTTCAAGGCGACGACCAAGCGGGACGGCGTGCAGGAGACCGAGGTCGACGCGTTGCGGCTGCCGGAGGTCGGGGACGCGCGGCAGGCGTTGCGGGTCAGCATGACCGGCAAGGCGCCCGACGGGGAGTCGACGCATCTCACCCTGGACGTCGCGGTGGTCCGCATCGGGGAGGACACCATCACCCTCACCAACGGCGGATTCGGCGAGGTCCTGTCCGAACTCACCCAGGTGATCGCGGAGTTCGGGGCGGACCGGTTGACGGAGATCAGGAAGCAGGGGCGCGCGGAGGTCTGACCGCGGTTCCGGTCACCCGGCGCCGCTCAGCCCAGACGGTCCACGGCCTGCTTGGCCTCGGCCAGACCCGCTCCGGTGGCCTCGCGGTAGGCCTTGACCGCCTGGATCCTCTTGCCTTCCCGCACGAGCGCGACGATCTCCTCCCGGCGCGGGACCTCCTCGTGCAGGTCCAGGTGCTCGAGTACGAGGTCGAGCTTGCGTTCGAGACGGGCGGCACGGCGGTCGGCCCGGGAGATCTCGATCTTGATGGTGATGATGCCGAGGAACACGATGAGGAAGGGCACGGCTATGTCCATTCCGGCAGCTTAGGCGGCGGGGGCTGCGCTTCCGAAGGGTTTCGGCTTCGGGCTCGTGTTCAGACCGGTGGCTGGGCCGGGGCCGGTCCCAGGGTCGTGGTGCCCGGGGCCGTGCGGTGGCCGAGACCGGTGCGGTAGGCGTCCAGGGCGGCCTCGACGCGGCCGGTGCGGCGGAGCAGGTCGCCGAGGAGGCGGCACAGGTCGGCCAGGTCGCCGGCCGCCCCCGCCCGCTCCAGCAGGCTCATCGCGCGGACGTAGTGCTCCTCGGCCTGCTCGGGGTCGCGCACGTCCTCGGCGATGATGCCGAGCAGCCGGTGCGCCGCCGCCGCGTGCACCGCGCCCCGTTCGGGGGAGAGGCCGCCGAGCACGTCCCGCAGCAGGGCGGCCGCTTCCCGCGAACTTCCGCGCCGGTGCAGTACGTCGGCCAGCTCCACGGTGACCTGACTGCTGTAGAGGACGGCACGGGAGGCCGACAGCATCTCCAACGCCTGACGTAACTCCCCTTCCGCAAGCTCGAGTTCACCGTTCTGCGCATACACGTACCCGCGCATCCAGTGGCAGTTGGCGAGCTCCGTACGCAAGTGCAGCCCGCGGTACAGCTCGGCCGCCTTGGCCAGCGAGGCGTCGGCCTCGGCGATCCGGCCCTCGGCGAGCAGGGTGCGGGCCACCGACCGGTGCATGCGCGCCACCAGCGCCGGGTCACCGGCCTGCGGGGCGAGCGTCAGTGCGAGCTCCGCCGCCTGGGCGGCACGCGCGTGTGCGCCCATGTCCATGTACGGGCCGATCGCGCTGGCGTAGAGCAGCAGCAGCGCGTCCGGGTCGTGCAGCCCGGCCCGGTTCAGCTCGTCGATGGTGGACTCCAGCAGGTAGACCGCGTACCGGAGTTCGCCCGCGAGGTAGTGCGCGACGGCCCGTCCGCGCAGCGCCGGCACCCGGGCCGGCAGCGGGGCGTCGGCGAGACGTTTCTCCGCCCGTTCGAAGTACTCGCGGCCGGGCTCCAGTTCACCGGCCTCCAGTGCGCACTCGCCGAGCCCGAGCAGCGCGGCGGCCTGCTCCTCGGCGAGGCCCTGCGCCTCGGCCTCGGCGAGCAGCCCGGAGTACTGCCGCACCGCCGTCGCGGCCTCGCCGAGGGCGAGGGAGCGCTGGGCCTCGGTCAGCCGGAACCGTAACTCGGTGACGAGCCGCGCCGAACGCCCGGTCGCCAGTTCGTCGAACGTGACTCCGAGCCGGTCGGCGAGATGCCGCAGGGCGTCGTCGGAGGGCCGCACCCGTCCGGCCTCCAGCGTGGAGACGTAGGCAGGGGTGTACACCGGCTCGGCCAGCTGTTTCTGGGTCAGTCCGCGCTGCACGCGCAGCCGCTGCACCCGACGCCCGATGATGTCCGGATCGTCACGCTCCCCCACCACCAACTCCCCCTGTGCCTCTTGCCGTTCGAGACCGACAGCCCCTAGGTTAAACCGCGGATTAAACCCGCTTAACCCGTCGTTGTTGCGAGGTCGCCGTGCTGGAACGCATTCGCACCGCCAGGCGTTACGCCAGAGGCTTCGTCGCGGCCGTCGCCGCGGTCGCCGCACTGGTCCTGGCAGCCAACGCGGGCCCGGCCAAGACCACCCACGTCGAGGAGTCGGAGCAGCGCACCACGGCCCCGGTGGAGGCCGCGGTCCGCTAGGGCCTGGCCGACGGAGCAGGGCGCAGAAAATCGACGGCGCCTCATCAGCACGGGTGAGCGGGGCTATGGGGTGCCCCGCTCATGGGGGTGCCCCGCTCATGGGGTCCCCTGCTCATGGGGTCCCCCTGCTCGAAGGGCTTGGGGAAGGGCGTGCCGGACCCCGCGTCTGCGGCATGATCCGCCGGACCGGCCCCGGGGGCGCCCCGGGGCCGCTCGCTCCTCCGGCAGGAGCCGTCTCAGCCGTGCCTCACCACCGTGCGGGCTCTTCAGTTCTGCGTCTGCAGCTGGCTCAGCTGCCGCCGCACGTGGTCCAGGGCCCCCTGCTGCCGTCCGGGCACGCGGGCGCGCAACTCCGCCAGCCGCAGGCCGAGTTCACGAGCCCGTACCGGGTCTTCGATCCGGCCCCACTGGTGGTGCGCCCGGTCCACGGCCATTTCGACAACGGAGGCGTCCACCGCCTGGCCGGTGTTCAGCCGTGCGGCGGCCACCGTCAGCCAGGTACGGCAGCTGAGCGCCGCGTCCCCGGCCAGCATCGCCAGATCGGCACGGACCTCGGCCCAGTGCAGCGCCTCCTCGGAGGCGGGCCCGTACGCGAGGACGGCACTGTGCTCGTGCCGCGCGGCGAGCGCGTCGGCGTCCGCGTGGCGGCCGGACCGTACGGCCGCCGTGATGGCCGCGTGCGGGTCCCCCGGGGCGGGCCCGGACCCGCGCCGCGCCAGTACCAGACCGGGGTGCGCGCTCTCCGCGGCGACCCGGGTCAGCGCCTGCTGGTGCAGTTCCTCGTCCGACGGGCGCCGTCCGCTGCGCAGCAGCGTCGCGACCGCCTTCATGTACACCGGCACCGCGACCGTACGACGGGAGGGCGGCGGCGCGACACGGCCGTACACGGCGGTGTCACGGCCGGAGTCGAGTACAGGCGGCACCGGGTCCCGCGGGACGGACTGCTGGTGGGGCAGCAACCGGGGTGTCTGCGGGGAGCCCGGTGCCTGCGGGGAGCACAGTGCCTGCCAGGCCTCCGGGTCCGCGTACAGGTCGAGGATCAACGTCGTGGCGCCCGGGGGCCGCAGCCGCAACTCCTCCCGGAACCAGTGCCACGGGAACGCCGTGTAGCGCGCGGTCGACGCGGTGGTGCGGGCCAGTGCCAGATGGGGCAGGCGCTGGCGGCGGTCGAGCAGCAACTGTCCGGTGACGTACACGGTGAGCGGTCCGGGAGCGGTCGCGGCGGCGCGCAGCCGGGTCAGGACGGCCTGCGGCTCGAGCGGGTCGGCGAGTTCGACGACGTTCGCGGTGTCCGTGCCGGACAGCACGGCGGGCGGTACGGCCGCGAGGACGGGGAGCACCGACGCCGCGTCCACCAGCCGCCCCCGTCCCAGCGGCGAGGCCGCCAGCAGCAGCACGGTCCCGGGCGTGGTCCCTGACACGATTCCCTCCCTCTGTCGATCACCCTGTCGATCGGCCTGCGATCGGCCCGTCGATCACCCAGACCAGCACCGTAACCGCTATGGCTCCCGCCGGGGGGCTCAGATCCGTGAACGTCCCCCTTCGGGGCGTTCACCCCCGGGTGCGCGGATTCGACGGACGGCGAAGGCGGTCGTGTCGTCGGTCAGCCGGCCGCCGCTGTGCCGGAGTGTCCCCTCCCTCACGAAGGCGACCAGCCGGCCCGGTTCGGCGAGGCCCGGATCCCGCGTGACCGCCCGCGCCACCTCCTCGGCGAGCCGGTAGAACGCCCCGTGGGCATCCCGCGCCTCGGTCACCCCGTCGGTGACCACCAGCAGCGTCTCGTCGGCGGCCAGCGGCAGCCGGTGCACGCGCACCGGGGCGGGGTCCAGCTCGCGCAGACCCAGCGGAAGAGCACCGGTCACGGGCAGCGACCGTACGCTGCCGGGCCCCACGACCAGCGGCGGTTCGTGGCCGAAGACGACGGTCTCCACCGTGTCGGAGGAGGCCGCGGGGAAGCCCAGCAGCACGGCGGTGGCGAAGCGGTCGACCTCGGCCCGGCCGAGGGCCCTGGTGTAGTCCCGGTGAGACAGCATCCGCTCCTCCAGTCGCTCGGCGACGGTCGTCAGCCGCGGCTCGTGGCAGCCCGCCTCGCGGAACGTGCCGAGCAGCACCGACGCCGTCTCGACCGCGCCCAGCCCCTTGCCCTGGACGTCCCCGACGAGGACCCGGGTGCCGTACGGACCCGGCTGGATGTCGTAGAAGTCACCGCCGACCCGGGCACCGACCTCCGGGCTGAGGTAGACGCCCGCGTGCTCCAGGCCGCCCCAGAGCGGCGGCAGGGGGCGCAGCACCGTGCGGCGGACCGTGTCGGCCACGTCCCGCATGTACAGCGCGCGCCGCTCACCGCGCACCCGGACCGCGCACGCCAGCGTCGCCAGGACACCACCGACGGTGACGAGGATGAAATCGGGCAGCCCCGTCTGGAACTCGCGCGGCCAGGCGCTGTCGACGGCCGAGAAGGTGCCGATCGCGAGCGCCGCGAACACGGCCGTGCCCCACACCCCGCAGATCGCGGCGGCGATGCCCGGCACCAGCACGATCCAGGAGATGATCCGGAACTCTCCGCCGGTGTGGTAGTCGGCCACCGCGATGACGACCAGCAGCAGGAGCGGCGGCACCCAGGCGACACCGCGTCCCCGTACCCGCAGCAGTTCGTACCGGTGCACGGCATCCCCGCGACCGGCTCGGGAGTACCGGTCGTGTCCCCTGCTGCCCTGGCGCACCGCCCCAGCGAAGCACGCGGCCGCACAGCACGCATCCGGTCGGTACGCCGACTTGCCGACGGCCCCGTACCGGTGTGCTCTGGAGGAGGAAGCGAGGGGAAGCCCATTCAGGGGAAGCTGAGGAAGAGGAGCGCTCTCATGACTCATGCGGCACCCGGACCCAGGACCGCGAGCGGGCGGCCCGGCACGATCCGCCTCTTCAGCGAGCGTGCCCACGGCGTCGCCAGGCTGGCGGTGCCCGTCGTCCTCGGGCTCGTCTACGGCTACTGGGCGGCGGCCAACGCCCGCCACGGCGGGCCCGTCACCGGTGGGAACATCCTGTTCGGGTTCGTCACCGCGCTGGTGTTCGCCGTCCTGTGCGCGGCCCTGCTGAGCGTCGCGCCGAAGCTGCCCCGCGAAGTGCACGCGGCGCTGTGGGGCGCCTTCTCCGGCATCGCGGTCGGCTTCCTCGTCAACCAGTCCGACACGAGCGTGCTGCGGTCGGCGGCGCTGGGGGTGGCGGCCGCGGCGTTCGTCTTCGTGTTCGCGTTCTACCGCTACTACACGCACGAGGACGCGAAGGGCCACCGCATCGAGTGACGCGGCCTCCTCGTCCGCCCCGGCGGCCTCCTTCTCGGCGGCCGCCGGCCCCTCCGCCGCTGCCTCCGGTCCGGCATCGCGGGCGCCGGGCACGGGGCGGGTGATCCGAGCACTCCGGGCATCCGGGTACTCCGGATGCCCGCCCCGCGCTCGCGCGTCCGGCCCCCGGCACCTTGGCTGGAGAGATGCCTCCCGCCGCCGAAGCGCCCCGCCGCGAACCGAGCGCCGCACGCCTGCGCAACGCCCTGTCGGCGGCGCTCCTCGCCCTGGCGTGCCTGCTCGCGCCCTGCGGCGCGCTCGCGGCCTGGGCGGTGTACGGGCTGGCCGACACCGGACGGTACGTCGACACGATGGCGCCGCTGGCAGCCGACCCCGGCGTACGCGACGCGGTCGCCGGGGCCGTCGGGGACGAGGTCCTGCGGAAGCTGGACCCGGGGCCGGCGCGCAGCACGTTCGAGCCGTTCGTACGGGAGGCGGTCCGCTCGTTCACCCGCACCGAGGCGTTCGCCACGGCGTGGGAGGCGGGGAACCGGGCCGTCCACGACGCCGTCCTGCACGCCCTGCGCGACGAGCGGGCGGCCCCCGGCCCGGTCACCGTCGACCTCGCGCCCGTCACCGCCCGGGTGAAGCAGCGACTCGTCGCCGATCACATGCCGTGGGCCGAGCGCATCCCGGTCCGGCACACCGAGGTCGCGGTGGTGCCGGCGGGGGAGGTGGCCGGGCTCCGGCAGGGGTACCGCGTCCTGGCCGCCGCCGCCTTTTGGCTGCCGCCCGCGGCCGTCGTCCTGGCCGTCGCCGGGATCGCCGTCGCCGTCCGCCGCCGCCGCGCGGTCACCGCGACCGGGCTCGGCATCGCGCTGGGTGGTGGTCTGCTCGCCGTCGCCGTCGTCATCGGCCGTCACCTCACCCTGGCCGACCTGCCCGAGCGGGCCCACCGCCCCGCGGCGGGCGCGGTGTACGACGCCCTCACCGCCACGTTGCGCCCCGCGTCCTGGCTGTTGCTCGCGCTGGGCCTGGCGATGGCCCTCGCCGCCTGGCTGACCGGGCTCCGCGGTCGTCGCACCGCCCGGCACGGCAGCCGTGCCCCGCGGCTCCGCGGAACGACGGCACCTCCCACGGCCGCCCCGCCCCGGGCGCGGGTCTGAGCGCGGATCGCCGCAACCTCCCGTCGTGCGCCCTCGTCCTTGAGGGAGGATCTCCGTGCATCCCGGTGCATCCCACCCGCGAGCGGAAGGCCGGACGTTGGACACTGCGACTGCCGAGTGGGCGGCCACCGAGGACGGCGCCGGACGCCGCGGCGGCGGGCGGCGGTCCGGCGCGTGGTGCGCGGCGCTGCTCTTCGCCGGGGTGAGCGCCGTCGTCGGCTGCCGGACCGTCGGCACCGACGGCGTCACCCCGGTTCCCCAGCTGCTCGCGTTCCTGCCCTGGCTGCTCGTCCCCACCGCCGCCGGGCTGCTGTGCACCGTGCTCGCCCGGTGGTGGACCGGCGCGGTGTGGGGCGTCGCCCTGCTCGGGCTGCTGGCCTGGTTCATCGAGCCGTACGGGAAGACCGGCGCGCCCGCCGGGCCCCCCGTCGCCGAGCTGCGGGTCATGACCTCCAACGTCGAGTTCGGCCGGGCCGCCGAAGGGCTGGTCGACGCCGTGCTCCGGGAGAAACCCGACCTGGTGTTCGTCCAGGAGTGCGAGTACACCTGCGACGCGGTGCTGAAGCGGGAACTGGCGGCCGCCTATCCGCACCGGCGGGCCGTGGCGGGCGGCGGCTCCGAGGGCTCCGTCATCCTCAGCCGCTTCCCGCTCAAGGACACCGACGGCGTCCCCGGCACCATGGGCATGCCCGGCGCCGTCGCCGACGTCGACGGGCACGCGGTACGGCTCCAGCTCGCCCACCCCATGCCGCCGCTCCCCGGCCAGGTGGACGTCTGGCAGCGCGAGCTCGGCAGGCTGCGCGACGCGGCCGCCGCGGACCGGACGACCCCGACGGTGCTCGCCGGGGACTTCAACGCCTCCCAGGACCACGCCGCCTTCCGGCGCATCCTCGACACGGGTCTCAGCGACGCCGCCCGGCTGGACGGCTCGTACCGGATTCCGACCTGGCCGGCCAGGACCACTCCGACGTTCGGCGCCCAGATCGACCACGTGCTGGTGTCCGAGCGGTTCGCCGCGGACCGGGCCCGCTTCCTCGACCTCGCCGACACCGACCACCGCGCGCTGGTCGTCGACCTGACGCTGCACCGCGGCGGCTGACCCGGACCCGGCCCCACCGCGCCCGGAGACGGCCGGGGTGCGGGCTCCCGCGGGAGCCCGCACCCCGGCCGTGTGCGTACCGGTGTCCGCCGGCGCGATGTCCGCCGGCGTCGGCGTCAGACGCCGATGTCCTGCCCGTCGGCACGCCACACGGCGACCACGGACGGCCGGACGTACGTGCCGGGTCCGTCGGGCCAGGTGCTGCCCGGGTTGTCGACCGACGCCCCGTCCACCTCGCCCGGGTGCTGCACGGCGATCAGCACGCGCCGGTCCTGGATGATCGGGCCGCAGGTCTCCGCGCCCCTCGGCACGGTCAGGAACTGCTTCAGCTCACCGCGCCGGTCACCGCGCGTGGCGACGCCGAAGAGGCCGTCGTGCGAGCCGAGGGCGTTGCCGTCGGTGGAGATCCACAGGTTGCCGTGGGCGTCGAAGGCGACGTTGTCCGGGCAGGAGATGGGGCTGACGGATTCCTTGGGGAAACCGGCGAAGTACGTCGCCGGGTCCTGCGGGTCGCCCGCCACCAGGAACAGCGACCAGGCGAACTTCGTGCTCTCCGGCCGGTTCCAGCGCTCGGTCAGCTCCAGGATGTGGCCGTGCTTGTTGGCGTTGCGCGGGTTGGCCTCGTCCGCCTTGGGGTTGGCGTCGACACCGCGCCGGGAGTTGTTGGTGAGGGCCACGTACACCTTGCCGGTGACCGGGTTGGGCTCGATGTCCTCGGGCCGGTCCATCTTGGTGGCGCCCACCTTGTCGCCGGCGAGGCGCGTGAAGACGAAGACCTCCTCGGCGGTCATGCCCTCGACGTGCGAGACGGCACCGTCGGCGGTGGCGGTGGCCAGCGGGATCCACTGACCGCTGCCGTCGAACTCGCCGTCCTTCGGAAGCTTGCCGGTGCCGTCGATCTCGATGGCGGGGGAGTTACCGGTGAGCTTGGCGACGTACAGGGTGCCCTCGTCGAGCAGCGTGAGGTTGTGTTCGCGCGCGGAGCGGCTGTTGCCGTTCTTCATCGCCTTGCTGCCGACGAACTTGTAGAAGTAGTCGAACCGCTCGTCGTCACCGGAGTAGATGACCGGCCGACCGTCGTGCGTCAGCCGCACGGTCGCGGCCTCGTGCTTGAACCGGCCGAGCGCGGTGCGCTTGCGCGGGGTGGAGTCCGGGTCGTACGGGTCGAGTTCCACGACGTACCCGAAACGGTGCACCTCGTTGGGCTCCTGCGCGAGGTCGAAGCGCTTGTCGAAGCGCTCCCACTTGCGGTCGGTGGCGCCGGTGCCGATGCCGTACCGCTTGTCGGTGGCGCTGCTGCCGTTGGCGAAGTACTGGTTGAAGTTCTCCTCGGCGTGCAGCGTGGTGCCCCACGGGGTCGTGCCGCCGGCGCAGTTGTTGAGGGTGCCGAGCACCTTGGTGCCGCTCGGGTCGACGGAGGTCTTCACCAGGTCGGACCCGGCGACGGGGCCGGTCAGGCGGAACTCGGAGGTGACCGTGAGACGCCGGTTGAGGTGGTGCCGGGTGACGGGCGTCAGCTTGCCGCTCTTCTTGTCCTCCTCGACGACGACCGCCGCGAGCCCGTGCGCGGCCCAGGCGATCTCCACCTGCTCACGGGTGGGGTTCTCGGAGTCGTAGTCGCGGAACATGAGGATCTCGTCGGTGTACTCGTGGTTGGCCACGAGCACCTGCCGGCCGCGCTCACCCTTGAGGGGGAGCAGCGCGAGGAAGTCGACGTTGTATCCGAACTGCCCGGCCTGCGCCACGGCGGTCTGGTTCTCGGGATCGAAGGCGGGCGCTCCGCGCAGGATGGGCTCGCCCCAGCGGATGACGACGTTCTGGTCGTAGCCCGCCGGGACGGTGACGGTGTCGGCGGTGTTGGGCGGGACCGGCGTGAACCGCAGGCCGCGGGCGCCCTTCGCCTTGTTGTTGCCGTGGCCGTGACCGTGGCCCTTTCCGGCCGCGGGCACCGCCTGGGCCTCGGGGGCGCCGGCGAGGCTGACGGCGCCGGCACCGGCCGCGACGACCGTGACGGCGGCGGCGGCCCGCATCATCGAACGGCGGCTGAGGGCGTCGGAGATGACGTCACCGACGTACTCGTTGGAGCTGGTGTTGGGCACCTCGTGGAAGCAGGCGTCACCACACCGGAAACGACAGGTCATGGCGGACCGGCCGCCGGGGTGCGAACCGGACGGCGTTCCGATCAACGGCAGCAGCTTGCGCACGTGTTCTCTCCTTGGAAACCCGGGGTGTCAGCGTGACCATAGGGACACATATGTGCGACAGCCGGGCGCCGGAGTGAACGGAGAGTGAACCTGCGGCAGCATGAAGGGAGTTGCCGGAAGCGCAGCACGAGGGCCCGTGCGGGGCCGGATGCCGCCCTTGACAAGTGCGACGCCCGATACCCGACCCTACCCAAGATCACCCACAAGGGCCGCTAACCTTACGTGTCCGTCCTGGCCAGGGATTGACGGGCTACAACTCATGCGAAGGGTTGCGCACATGGGCATTCTCACTCTCCTGCGGAACGCGTTCGGTCGGTCACGCAGGGCGAGCACCGCAGAGGCGGAGGGTGCGACGCCGGTCGCCGAAACGGACGGTGCGGAACAGTCCGCCCGTGCGGACGAGGCGACCGCGGCCACCCCGACGCCGCCCGATCGGACCGACGAGCCTGCCGCGGCCACCTCAGCGGCCCCGAGGCTTCCGTCCCCCTCCCCCGAACCGACACCCGAGCCGACGCCGAAGGCCGAGGCCTCCGTCCCGGAACCCCGCACCGACGAACACGACCTCGTCTCAGCGGCCTTCGACAACGTAACGCCCCCGACCCCCACCACCC
>NZ_QFRK01000148.1 GCF_003143855.1 Streptomyces sp. NWU339 | reverse complement strand
GTGGTGTAGCGGCGCGGACGGGCAGGGCGGTCGGCACCGTGGCCGAACCGGCAGGCCACGCATGAGCAGCGAGTTTCCTCATCCGGGGTGACAGCGACGGGCGCGTACGCGTACAACGGCATGACAGGACCTCTTGGTGCAGCGGCCGGCTTCAACACCGCTGTTGCTACCAAGAGGTCCTGCTCGTCCGGACGACTTCACCGATTCCGCTCCGCCGTCCCGACGATCAGTTCATGGACAGGCACTAAGGAGCAGCCCGCCGAGACCCGGTGAACCCTGGGCGCGCATCCCCGCCGGGATGGCGACCTCTACACCGCCCAGGCACAGGCCCAGGCCGGCGGATGCCGTCACCAGGGCGCGCAGCGCGCCGTGCCGCAGAGGGCCGAACGGACCGCGGGGCGTGGAGGCTTTCGGCCGGTCGGAGATGCTTGCAGTGGTGAGAGGCCATCGACGGACGAGGGCAGTACGCAAGAAGCCCAGGGTTCCCGCGATCATCAGGGAAGTGCTTGCGGCCAGTCCGGCTGCGCTGTGTCCGGCCATGGCGAAACCGCCCGCGAGGCCTGGTCCCAGGACGAAAGAGAGTTCCAGGCTCAGTGCTTCGTAGGAAGCCCCGGTAGTGACGTGCCGGGGGTCGGTGACCACGCGTCCCCACACGGCCCGGGAGGCTGCTGCGACATTGGGCTGGCTGAAGCCCACGCCCAGGGCAAGCAGGATCGGCCAGGGGCCGCCCCAGCGCTCGTGGACCGCCGCCATCAGCGCGGCCGTGCAGGGCGCGAAGACGACGCAAGCCGCGATGAGGGGACGGGTGGGGCCGATGGTGTCGATGAGTTTGCCCTGGACGACAGAGCCGAGTGCGGTTCCTGCCAGCATGGCGCTGGAGAGCGCCCCTGCCCAGGCGAAGGACCCGCTGCGCTCCTGGGCATAGAAGAGCACGGCCAAGCTGATCATGGCGAAGGGCAGCCGCGCTGCAGCCGAACACGCCAGTGTCGGCCAGTAGGCACGCTGGGACAGCAGGTCGCGGTAGTCCCGCCAGGCGACGTCGTGCGCCATCAGCTCACCGTCGCGGTGTGCAGGAGAGAGGCCGTGGGCGTAAATGCACCCTGGCCGATGGCAGTGAAGGCTTCGGTCAGATTGTCGGCCACGGTGTGGCCCGTCGCTTCGAGTTCGGGGCGGCCCGTCATACCTGTGGTGACCAGTACGCATTCGGCGCCCACCGCGCGGGCTGCGGCCGCGTCGTCGGTGACGTCGCCGATCAGCGCACAGGTGCGTGGGTCGAGGCCGAGGACGTCGAGGTGCTTCTTGAGGTAGTCGGCCTTGTGTCCGCCGGCTACTTTGCCCTTGACTCCGTCGACGCGTGTGAGGTAATCGGACACGCCGAAACGCTCGGCTTGTTCGGTGACGTCGTGGTGCAGTCCCATAGACAGCAGCGACTGGGTCAGCCCCAGTTCCCGGGCCCGGGTGAGGGTACCTTTGGCGTCGGTCGTGGTGCGGCAGTTGGCCAGGTTGCGGCGGTACGCCTCGTGGTAGACGCGCTCGACGACCGCCCAGTCCTCCGGGGCACTCAAGTCGCGATCCAGAACGCTGCCGTAACAGCGCCACAGGGGACGGCACAGGGCCGCTCTCCAGGTCTCCATGTCGATGGCCGGACGCCCGAAGTAGGCGCAAACCGCGTTGACCGACGCCAGCATGACGGGATTGTCATCCAGCAAGGTGCCGTTCCAGTCCCAGACGATGTGGCGTATCGGGGCACGTGTGTTCATTGGGCGTCCTTCCGTCGACAAGGTGGGTGGTTCAGGCGACCTGGGCGACCTGAGAGGCGAGGCCGTCACCGATGTTGAGGTCGGACGGCACGAACCCGTCGGTACCCGAGCGGTCGAGCAGCGCCATGACGATGCAGTTCGAGGCAATGGCGCCCTTCATCCACTTCGGGTCATAGGGCGAGTCCCGCATCAGCTGGTCCACGGTCAGCCCCTCCAGCCGGCGGGTCAGCGTCGTGAAGTCGTCGCGGGTACAGCGGCCCTCGTGGACCGGCACGCCGAAATGACGCAGATAGGCGAGCTCTCCCCCGGTATAGACAAAGGGGCCCACGGACTCGGGCAGTGAATTTATGATGAATTCACTGCACCCGGTCAGATCACGGCCAGCCGGGACACCGAGCAGGTTGAACTTCTCATTCAGGTCGACGATGCCGAACTTCAGCAGCCGGGGCTCACCCGTGGGTTGGATGATCTGAATGCTTCCGCCACCGACGTTGACGATATCCTGGCTAGGTGCGGATCCGTCAGAGACCACGGCCTGGCGTATCAGTCGCGCCTCTGCTTCCTGGGAGATCACCTGGAAGCGCACTCCGAGTTCCTGCAAGGTTTTCTCGGCAAGGTGTGCCAGCCTTGCATTCCTTCTCATCACCTCCGTCCCAAACGCTGTCATCGGAGCGCTCGGAGCGGATTCCCTGGCCCGCCTGACGAGATTCTCCACTGTGGCGGCTGAGGTTTCCTCGGAACTCTCCATGGGCTCCCAGGTGACCGTTTCGAGGAGTTGCGTCTTATCCTGCCGACAGTACAGCTTCAGGCTGTGGCTGCCGACGTCAAGAATAAATTCCATAAATTACCTTGCGTGGTTGTTTCCGTTCCCTGGGGAGGGCCTCCGCAGGGGGGAGATCAGGCGTTCACCAAAGTTTCCTGCTCGCGGCGTGCCCATTCGGGGAACACGTCCGACAGCAGACGTGTGTAGACGCCCAGGTTCGGGTCCTCGACGGGCTCGAGCGTCAGAATCTGAATGCCGAGCGCGACCGCGTAACCCATCTCCAGGACAGCGGCCTTGCCGATGTAGCCGTCAACATTCGTCACCACGATGAAGGTGGAGTTGCGAATCTTCGCGAAGACGGAGTCCTGCAGCGTGCGCGGGTCCTCCACTGGGTCCTCGTCCAGCAGGATGAACGTGTCCTGTGTGCCGTCGACAATCCCGTCGCTCACCGGAGCCTGGACGACAATGCCACGTTCCTGAAGGAACTTCTTGACTTCGAGCATCTTCTCGAAGTGCTTTCCGTAGGAACCGCTGATAACGGTACGCAGTGCGTGATCCATGATTCTCCCCCAAAGACTTGAGTTTGGCCGCACTTTCCCAAGGCGGTCACTAGCGAGATAAACGAACGGAAGCATGTCTGACTCGAAGACTGGGCTACTCCCAATGGTCACGAGTTAGGTCGGATCCGGTGCAAGTGGATGGAGTACGATGTGCAGGTTTCGGGGCGGTTGAGTTGTGGGTTTGGTAACTCAGGTAGGGCCGCTTCGTGGTGCGATGCGGGTTGGACAGTCGCGGAAGAGCATACCGAGGAGACCTGCCATGAGGAAGTACAGAGACTTCACGAATCGGTCAGGAAAAAAGCCGTCCTGAGGGAGTTTTTGGCGGTGTCCAGGATAGGCGGGAGGCGTTGTCAAGTTTTCTATAAGCAGGATGGCTGATGGCGCATCAGGTCGAGGTGGGGTGAGGTGGCGGGCTCTGAGTCAAGCCGTGGCGAGCATGGCGGTGGTCCCGGTGATCTGGCTCCAGGGGGTGAAGCGGTGCTGCATCTCGGCACAGTAGTGGGTAGCGGTCATCAGGTGGCGGCGGGGCCGGAAGCGCGGTGAGATCTGGCTGAAAGTAGATAGGTGTCCCTGAACAGCCCGTGAGCCCCAGACCAATATGACTTAAGTGCTTCAATTGGCCAGTTCTCGTCCGATCTGGCCGGTTGAGCATCGATATTTTCCCTGGTCGACAAGTCACTACGCTCCGGGCTCCATCCCTCAGAGAGCTTTGCTCAACTGGCCAGCTGAAGCGCTCAGTCACAACCAAAGGGTCCGGGGCTCGCTCGCGTATTCCGTGGGGGATCCGGGAGTGCCGTCGGGGGCCACCAGGAGCATGCGGTCAATGCTGCTCCGTGCCGGCTCCCAGGTGCTCTCGTCGTTCCAGTCGAAACGGACGGTGTTGTGGCGCGAAATTTTCCTGCCAGGATTCCCCAGAGCGTGCAGGTGCGCGTCGACTCGGCGCCCCACAGAGCCGGAAGGCTCCGAGAACATCGTGCACCGTACATGTGCATGTAGACGATCTCGCAAAACTTTGAAGTCCTTCTGTACTTGTGACGTTGACGCCTCAGGTGTCCCGAAGATAACGTCTCGCATCCTCGCCATCCTCCTGGCCGAGGGATGGTAGGTCCTTCCTATTTCCTTTTTTTGCACACGGGTTCCCGTGCGGCACCGCCGTACGGGAAAATTTTCGCGCGTTCATACGGAATTATCGCTCCGCATCTATCCGTCGCAACTCGAGAATCCGGAAGGCAGTCGAGATGTCCCTGAAAGAACAGACTCCCGCGCCACGTTCCACTGCGGCTTTGACCAAGCCGCACATCGATCACTTCGGAGTCCAGACGGACGACCTGGAGAACTGCCTGAGCTGGTATCTAGAGTTCTTCGGGGCGGAAAAGATGTGGGAGCTGGACAAATTCTCCGAGCTGACACACAGTCGGCTGCCGGGCATCGGGCGGCTGGTCGAGGTCGCGGTCGGCGAGGTGCGATTCCACCTGTTCGACCGGTCAGGCCACGACCATCAGGTGCCGCCGGAGAAGTCGTTCCAGTTCCAGCACGTGTGCCTGCGGGTGGATACCCCGAAGGACCTGGAGGCCGTCCGGGACCGGTGGACCGAGCTGTACGAGTCGGGTCGATTCACCTTCGCCCGCCAAGTCCCGCCCACCGACATCGTCGTCGACGACGAGGGTGTGCTCAGCCTCTATCTCGTCGACGTGAACGGGCTGGAGTACGAGTTCACCCACGTCCCGGAAGGACGCCGATGAACACTGCGGGTGCCGATAAATCATCCGGCTAGTAGGGCTTGGTTAGGTTGGGACGGGTTCGGCATGTCGGGTCGGCTTCAGGGATCTTCGGCAGGTCGGGCACGTCCCGGCCCAGCAGGCCAGCAGGAACTGCAGCCCGGCCACGACCTGGTAGGTCGTCAGACCGTGGCCGATGCTGGCGGGCACAGCCGCTCCAGGGTGCAGAACGCCTGCGCCACCGAGGCCAGGCTGAGATGCCGCAGAAAGCCCTGGTAGGTACGTCCCTCGAAGTGGCCCAGCCCCAGGGCGGTCTTCAGCTCCCGGTAGTCGTGCTCGACCCGCCAGCGGATCTTCGCCAGCCGCACCAGGCGCCGCAGGGGAACGTGGGCGGGCAGGGCGGACAGCCAGTACTTGGCCGGCTCCTTCTCGCCGGCCAAGTACTGGCTGTCCACCCTGCCCGCCCCCGTTCCCCTGCGGCGCCTGGTGCGGCTGGCGAAGATCCGCTGGCGGGT
>NZ_QFRK01000029.1 GCF_003143855.1 Streptomyces sp. NWU339 | reverse complement strand
GTTGGGGACCATGATCCGCAGTCCGGTGACGGGCTCGTCGCTCTTGCCCGTCTCCTTCTTCTCCGCGGTGGCGCCGCAGGCGCCTACCGCGAGCATGGACATGGCGGCCAGGGCACTGACGACAGCAGCTGTGCGAGTTCTCATGGCTTGTCTCTTTCGATTCCTGCAGTCGTACGCCATGATTGTGCGACTCGTGAGACACCACGTCTGTGTTGTGTCAGCATTAAAGATTGAGTTCATTGTGGTCGTAACTTTTCGCCGCCATACCCTCGCGGGCGAGCTGCTGGTACTCCAGCTCGCCATCATCGTGGTGGTGCTGCTGGCGGTCGCCGCCGTCTCGCTGGCCCAGTCGGAAGCGACCTTCAACCGGGTCGAGGGACGCCGGGTCACCGCGCTGGCCGAGCAACTGGCCGGCAACCCCCTGGTGTCCAGCCAGCTCGGCCGGCCGGCGCCGGGTGAGACGCTCGCCCCGCTCGTGCAGACCACGCTGACCCAGTCGGGCGTCACCTCCGTGACGGTCGCCGACAGCAGCGGCAGGATCGTCAGCTCCACGAATCCCACGGTGATCGGTACAAGGCTGTCGCTCGGCCCCGGCGTCGCCGAGGCCCGCGGCTGGTCGGGGGATCTGGTCCTGGACGGTGCCCACGAGCTGGTGGCCCAGGTGCCGGTGCTCAAAGCGACTCAACCGGACCGCGGCCGGCACCTCGGCACAGTGATGATCGGTGAGGCGTCACCGACGATCTGGCAGCGGCTGAGCGGCGCGTCGTCGTATCTGCTCGCCTACCTCGGCATTGCGAGCGGGCTCGGTCTGATCGGATCGTGGCTGCTGGCCCGGCGTACCAAACGCCAGACCTTCGGTCTGGAGCCACGCGAGATCGCGGGGCTCGCCGAGCACCGCGAGGCGATGCTGTACGGGATCGCGGAAGGCGTGATCGCCCTCGACCCGCAGTTGCGGCTCACCCTGGTGAACGAGGTCGGCAGGCGGTTGCTCGATCTGCCCGAGCACTGTGTGGGGATGAGCCTGGCCGACCTCCGGATCGAGGGTCGACTGCACGACGTGCTCGCCGGATCCCCCGATGACACGACCGAGCGGCGCGACGAAGTCGTCATACGCCGAGGCCGGGTACTGGTGATGAACCGGATGACCGTCACCAAGGACGGCCGCCGGCTCGGCTCGGTCACGACCTTGCGGGACCGCACCGAACTGGCGCAGATGGAACGCGAGATCGGATCGTTCCGCAGCTCCGCCGAGTTGCTGCGCGCGCAGGCCCACGAGTTCGCCAATCAGCTGCACACGATTTCCGGGCTGATCCAGATCGGTCAGCACGACGAGGTGGTGCAGTACGTCCGCGCGCTGAGCCGACACCGCCAGTCACTGGACACGACCCTGACCAGACGGGTCCGCGACATGGCCGTCAGCGCTCTGCTGATGGCGAAGTCCTCACTCGCGGCTGAACGGAAGGTCGTGCTGCGCGTCTCGGAGCACACGGCGCTCGGTCGGCTGGCGCCGGAGGACTCCGTGGACGTGGCGACGGTGATCGGCAACCTCGTCGACAACGCCGTCGACGCCGCGGCGGCGGGCGGTGACGGCCACGATGCCTGGGTGGAGGTCGAATTGCGGCAGGACGCCTCCAGCGTGGAGATCGTGGTGCGCGACTCGGGCCCCGGCGTGGAGCCCGAACTCGCCCAGGAGGTCTTCCTGCACGGCTTCACGACGAAGGCCGCCCAAGAGGGGGAGCGCGGCATCGGGCTGGCGCTCACCCGGCTCGTCTGCGAGCGCCACGGCGGCGAGGTCGCGGTGGCCAACACGCCCGACGGCGCCATGTTCACCGCGAGGATGTCCGTCGGCAACCCGGCCGGCGCGGTACCGGAAGGAGCCTCCCGATGATCGATGTACTGGTCGTCGACGACGACTTCATGGTGGCAGGTGTCCACCGGACCTTCGTCGACCGCGTCGAGCCCTTCCGGGTCGTCGGCACGGCGAACACCGGTGAGCAGGCGATCGCGGCCGTCGGCGAGCTGCGCCCCGACCTGGTCCTGCTCGACCTCTATCTTCCGGACATGTTCGGCCTGGACGTCATTCCACGCCTGCGGACCGCCGGGCACGACTGTGACGTCATGGTGATCAGCGCCTCGCGCGAGGCCGACGCGGTCCGCCGCTCCGTCCGTCAGGGCGTTGTCAACTACCTGCTGAAGCCGTTCGAATTCGAAGACCTGCGCTTTCGTCTCGAGCGGTACGCCGCCCAGCGCAACAGCCTGCTCACCACAGTCGTCAGAGGCCAGGCCGACGTGGACCGGGTGCTGACCGGGGCCAGCTTGCCGGCACCGAGTGCCGCGCTGCCGAAGGGCATGAGCGTGGAGACCGCAGAGCTGATCGAACGCACACTGTGCGGTACCGACGAAACGCTGTCCGCCGCCGAGTGCGCGGCCCGGACCGGTGTCTCCCGGGTCAGCGCCCGCCGTTACCTCGAATACTTCAACGACACCGGCCGCGCCGAGGTGTCCTTGCGGTACGGAGTCGCCGGCAGACCCGAGCGCCGTTACGGTTGGCGCGCCTGAGACTGTTTCTTTCGGTCCCGCCGGTTCCTCCGGTCCCGCCGGCTCGTCCTCCTCCTTTGGCGGGGCATGCCTGCGAGGGCTCCGCCGATCAGCGTCAGCGCAGTGCGTCAGCGCAGCTCGTCCGGGCAGGGGGTGCCGCGCGGCACGGTGTACGGCGCCGCCAGCCGGTACGTGCCCGGCTTCGGCGCGAGCAGCACCGTCCACTTGTCGCCGTTCGCGTCCTCCTCCGTCTCCATCAGGCAGCCGTTGACGTTGTCGTACGTCTTCGGCACGTCCTCCGTGTCCGCCGCGTCTTCTACGTTCCCGGAGCCGTCCCCGTCGGAACGCTCCTTGGACTCCTCCGTCTCCTGCGGCGGCTGCAGCTTGTTGCCCTCCGCGTCGACGATGCTCAGCCACGGCGAGTACGGGATGCGCACGAGGACGCGGCCCGCCTTCTCGACCCGCATCGTCATCCCGCCCTGCTCGGCCCGCTCCACGACCGTGTTCGGCTCGGCCAGCGGGGTCGGTTCGCTCACCTCGAACAGCTGCCAGTTCGCGTCGCCCCAGACCTGCTTCAGATAGGGCAGCCCCCGCTGGACCAGCTCCCGCTCCCGCTGACCGCCGTCACCGTCCGGCTCGTCCTTCGGCAGCACCACGAAGTGCACCGCCCAGCGCTTCAGCCATTCGTGGTAGTTCGCCGAGTTGAGCGTGTCGTCGTAGAAGAGCGGATTGCGCTCCATGTCGGCCTGCCGGTTCCAGCCCCGGGCCAGATTGACGTACGGCGCGAGCGCCGAGGCCTCGCGGTGCGAACGCGCCGGCACGACCTCCACCCGCCCCCGCTCCGCCCCGACCTCCTGGAGCTCGTTCACCAACGGCGCCAGCTCACGCGCCCACGACGCGGCCGGCGTGGTGTGCACGACGTCGTCGACCGACTTGAAGCCGATCCACCCGACGAACCCGACGAACGCCACGACGATCGCGTACCACTTGCGGCTCCGCGGCACCGCGAACGGCAGCGCCGCCACCAGAGCCACCCCGGCGAACAGCATCGCCAGCCGCGTCATGTTGGAACCGATCTGCGAACTGACCAGCCAGACCAGCACCACGCCCAGCCCGTACACCGCGGCCGTGATCCGGACCGTGAGCCACTCCCGGGGCACCAGGACGGCCACCAGGACCGAGAACACCAGCGGCAGGACCACCGAGCCGAACCCCATCGGCTGCGTCCCCGCGAACGGGAACATCCAGGCCGACACCGCCACCACCGCGGTCGGCCCCAGCCCCAGGGCCCACGCCCCCGGCCGTCGCTTCTGCAGGAACAGCGCCACCGCCACCAGCCCCACGAACAGGCCCGCGACCGGCGAGGACATCGTGGCCAGCGCCGCCAGCGGTGCCGCGCACAGCGCCTTCGCCCAGCGCTTGTAACGCCAGCGGTACGGCCAGCAGAACACCACGGCGACCGCGGCCAGCCCGAACATCATGCCCAGCCCGAACGTCACCCGCCCCGAGGCCGCGTTGCCCAGCAGCCCGAACACGCCCGCGAGCGCCGCCCACAGGGGATTGCGCAGGCCGGGGAGGCTGCGGATCAGCAGCATCGTCAGCAGCGCGGCCGACGCCGTCCCCGCGAGCATCATCGTCGTCCGCACACCGAGGAGCGACATCAGGTACGGCGACACCATGCTGTACGACACCGGGTGCATACCGCCGTACCAGGCCAGGTTGTACGCGGAGTCGGGGTGCCGGCCGACGAACTCGGCCCAGGCGTCCTGCGCCGCGAGGTCGCCGCCGCTGTTCGCGAAGGTGAAGAACCAGACGATGTGCAGCGCGCCGGCGAGAGCGGTGACGGACAGCACCGGGTGCCGCAGCATCCGGGCCCGCACCGCGAGGACGGCGGCCTTTGGGCGGGAGATCCGCGTGGGGGCGGGGGCAGCGGGGTCGGCATCCGAGGCGGCTTCGGAGCCGTGCTCAGGGTCGGGTGTGCCGCCCGGCGGCCGATCTGCTTCCGAGGCGTGTATTCGCGGGCCGGACCCCGGGCCCGGATCGGCGTCGTCGGCGCGTGTCGGCTCCGCAGTGGCCACCTGAAGGCACTCCCCGTGTCCCGTCTTCTGTTCGCGTTCCGTTCGCGGTCGCGGCCGTCCGCCGTGGTGCTGACATCCGCGTCCCGGTCACGGCGACCTGCCCGTTTCGTGACGCTAGCACGCACCCCGCCGACCGGCGCCCGGGCGGGCGCCGACCGGCGGGGTACGATGCCCGCCGCTCGCCGTGGATCAGCCGAGGCGAGTCAGCTTGGCGGCGAAGCCCGGTTCGGCGAGGTCGCTCTGGAGCTGGACCGGGACCTCGACCGAGCCCTCCGTGCCGTCGCCCACAGTGAGCATGCCGACCTTGGTGCCGGCCGACGCGGTGTGCGTGATGTCGTCGGCGGAAAGGTCCAGCTTCACCTTCAGACCGGCCCAGCCGACCGCGGTGACGTCCTTGGTGACGACGACCGGGGTGTGACCGCCGAGCTGGTCGTCGACGTACCCGACGACGTCGCCCTTCTTCAGGATCTTCTCCGAGGTCGGCACCTCCTGCGCGGCGAGCAGCGCGGTCTTGCTGACCGCGTTGACCAGGTCGAGGGTCGACTGTGCCTTGCGCTGGCCGAGGATCGCGCCGACGATGGTCACCGTCTGGCCGTCGACCTTCTTGCGGGTGGCGAAGAGCAGGTTTCCGCCGGCCGCGGTGGTGTTGCCGGTCTTGAGGCCGATCGCGCCGATGGTGTAGGGCAGCTGGTTGTGGTTGCTCCAGTACTCGCCGGTCGGGTCCGTCCAGCTGGCCACACTGGTGATGGCCACCATGGCCGGGATCCTCATGGCCGCGATGCCGAGCTTCACCTGGTCCTCGGCGGTGGAGACGGTGGTCTTGTCCAGACCGGACGGGTCGGTGTACGTCGTGTCGGTCATCCCGAGCTCCTTGGCGGTGGCGTTCATCTTCTCGACGAACGCCTCCTCGGAGCCCGCGTCCCAACGCGCCAGCAGGCGGGCGATGTTGTTCGCAGAGGGGATCATGACCGCGGACAGGGCCTGCTTCTGGGTGAGGAAGTCGCCGGCCTTGACGGTGTTGAGGGTGGACTCGCCCTGCTGGTCGTAGCCGCCCTCCTTCTCCGCCGTCGGGTCGATCTCGATCTTCGGGCCTTCCTCGCCCGGCTTCAGCGGGTGGTCGCGCAGGATGATGTATGCGGTCATGGTCTTGGCGACCGAGCCGATGGCGACCGGCTTCTGCTCACCGAAGTGGTCCATCGCGCCGATGCCGTCGACGCTCATCCAGCCCTGGCCCTCGTCGGGCCAGGGCAGCTTCACCTGGTCGCCGTCGAAGGTGTGGGTGTCCTTCGCGGTGAGCACCAGGGCGGGAGTCGGTAGCGGCCGCATGCTCTGCACGACCGCGAAGACGATCACCAGCAGAACGGCCAGCGGCGTCCAGATCTTGACCCGTCGCACGGCCGTCCGCAGCGGGGTCTCCGGCGGCGGCGGGGTGTTGGTCAGCTCGGCCAGCAGGTCTAGCGGCGGCTTGGGCGGCAGCGGCTGCTGCCTCGTCAGCTCCGGCCCGACCTGCGGGACCGAACGGGTGGCGGCGGCGGGGGAAGTGACGGGCGATGCGGCGGCTGGCGACGCGGAGGGCGGCACCCGGAGCGCGGTGGTGACGGAGTCCCCGACCCTCGGGGCCTTGCGCACATCGGGGTCGTCCAGATCCTTGAGCGGCACGAACTTGCTGGTGCGTTCGGCCGCGGACTCGGGCTGGGGGTCGGGGGCGGACCGGCCCTTGTCCTTGGTCTTGGCCTCGTCCTCGCCGTCCTCGCCGTCGAGGTCGGTTTCCGCCGCCTTGTCATCCGCCTTGTCGTCCGTCTTCTCGGTGGCCTTGTCGGCGTCCTTGGCCGCGTCACCCAGCTTCAGCATGGTGGTGGGCTGATCGACGGCGGGCGCGGAGGGGCGCGGGGCCTTGAAAACGGCGGTGGGCTGATCGGTGGGGGGCGCGCCGGGGGCAGCCTCGTCGGTCTCGTCGGCCTCGGCCTCGTCGGTCCCGACGGCGGACTCGGCGTCGACGTCGTCGGTGCCGCTCGCCTTGTTCGCGTCGGCTTCGGGGGCAGCCTCGTCGGCCTCGGGGGTCGCGTCCGTGTCGGTGCCGTCGCCGTCGTCATCGGCGGCGGGGGTGTCGGCGACGACGGGGGCCGTGTCGGCGTCGGCCTCCGGTGTCACCTCGGCGTCGGCGTCGGCCTCCGGTGTCACCTCGGCGTCGGCGTCGGCCTCCGAGTCCGACTCCGACTCGTCGTCACCGTCGGCTTCGGAAGCCTCGCCTGAGCCCTCGTCAAGGCTCTCGCTGCCGTCCTGGCCGTTCCGGGCGTCCTGTTCGTCCGTGCCGTCCCCGTCACCGTCCTCGGCCTTCCGGGGGCTCTCCGCGCCCTTCCCCGGCCCGTCCTGCTCCGTCCGCTCCGCCTCGTCCGCAGACCGCACCCACGAGGCGGCGACGGCCTGCAGCCGTCCGTCACCATCCGTAGCGAAATCGTCACGCCCGTCGGGTGCGGCTTCCTCGGCCCCGGAGCCCGACTCGGCGGAATCCGAGGCCTCTTCGTCCTCCCGGTCCTCCCGGCCCTCCCGGACCTCCTCATCGGGCTGCGCATCACGCACCGACAGCACCCGGGTGGCCGTATCGACGTTCCCCGCGGAGCCCTTGGCCGACGCGGAGGACTCCGACGGCGTCGACGACGACGCCGCGTCCCGGCCCACCGGCAGCCGGGGGTCCCGCTTCTCCGCGGAGTCCTCCGTCGCACTCCTGGCCTCGGGAACCGGACCCGCGCTCCCCGGCGTCGGTTCTGCCGACGACTCGCGCTGCTTCGACCTGTCGGGGGACTCGCCCGCCACCGATGCCTCCTCCGTGCGTCGCGCGTCCGCGCGTACGCCTACCGAACCGTGAATCCGCAATCCGCCCGTCCGGAACAACGCTCAGCGGCGCTGTCCGAACCATGTACCAGTGTCCTGTGTACGGGCTTCCCCCACGTGGTAGACGAGAACGACATACCTGTCGGTTCCCTTACGAACCGGTCACGCACCCTCGACAGACCGATGTGAGAGGGGTCACCCTGTCATTCATCCACGCGGGGAGGCATGGATGGGCAGGAGCCGCAGAACACTTCCGGAAGAGCTTTTGCTGCTGGCATTGGACCCGGCCACGGGTACCACTGCGCAGCCGCAGTCGCTCGACCTCGGTCTGGCCGGAGCACAGCTAGTGGAGCTGGCGCTGGCCGGACGGATAGCCCCGGACGGGGATCGTATCGCCGTGGTGGTGCCACGGCCGACTGGAGATCCGACTTTGGACTGCGCGTTGGAGCTGCTGCGAAGGCGCGGCGCTCCGGTTCGGGCCGTCCACTGGATCGGCGGGCCGCGTCTCGGGCTCCGCCAGACCTACCTCTCGCATCTGGAGCGGTGCGGCATGGTGCATGCCGTGGCCGGCCAGATGTGCGGGGTGTTGCCGACGACTCGCTACCAGGCGACGGACACCGAGATCAGCCGGGAGATCAGGGCCCGGCTGGACTCCGCGATCCGCACCGGCGTGCCGCCGGACCCGCGGACCGCGGCGCTCGCCGCACTGGCGCACGCGGTGGGCCTCGGCAAGCACCTGTACCCGGGGAACGAGGGTCGCTCCTCGCGTTCCCGGTTGCGGGACCTGATCCGGCACGACCCGATGGGCGGCCTGGTGGCGCATGCCGTGATGGACGTGCAGAACGGTGTGGCGGCCCAGCCACGCCGTGGCGCGGCCCCGGCAGGCGGCCGTCAGGCCACCCCCGGCGGCCGGGGCGGACCGGAACCCGCCCGAGGGGTACCGGCCCAGCCGCGCCACGGATCCATGGCGCGCGCCGCCGCCCACTAGGCCGACCGGGCTCACTGGGCCCTGGTTCGGCCACGGCACCGCAGGTCCGGTCACGGGAGCCGCTGTTCGAGCGGGGCGGAGAGAGTTCACGGCTCTCTCCGCCCCGCTCGGCATGCCGCGAACCGGCGGACCTCACGACTGATCGACGTCACGACCGGTCGACGCCACCCGCCCGTACCGGTCCGTCGCGTCACCACACCGCGAACTGCCGGACAGTGGTCGCATATCCACTGTTTCCCAGCGGTGGGAAGCACCTTGGTGGCAGTCTGCTCAACACCAGATACGCAAAGTGGCAAGTACGAGTAAGTACGAGGCACGCAGCCGGAGGTGCACGTCCCGTGGCGTCCAATGTCAATCCCACCGTCAGGCGACGCCGGCTGGGCCAGGAGCTCCGCAGGCTCCGCGAGCTCAAGGGCATGACGGCCGAGGAAGTGGCGGAACGACTGCTGGTGTCGCAGTCGAAGATCAGCCGGCTGGAGAACGGCCGGCGCAGCATCAGCCAGCGTGACGTCCGCGACCTCTGCGGAGTCTACGAGGTGGAGGACCAGCGGGTCGTCGAGTCGCTGATGCAGATGGCCAAGGACTCGCGCCAGCAGGGCTGGTGGCACGCCTTCGGCGACATCCCGTACAGCGTCTACATCGGCCTGGAGACGGACGCGGAGTCGCTCAGGGTCTACGAACCGCAGATCATCACCGGCCTGTTGCAGACCCGCGCGTACGCCGAGGCGATCGTCCAGGGCGGTTCGCCCGAGTCGTCCGACCAGGAGAACGACAAGCGGGTCGAGGTGCGCCTGCGCCGACAGGGCCGTATCACCGCCGACAAGGACCCGCTGCGACTGTGGGTGGTCCTGGACGAGGCCTCGCTGCACCGGGTCGTCGGGAGCAGGCAGGTCATGCGTGAACAGCTGGAGCGCGTCATGGAGTTGTCCCAGCTGCCGCACATCACCGTGCAGGTGCTGCCGTTCGAGGTCGGCGCGCACTCCGGTATCAACGGCCAGTACTCCATCCTGGAGTTCGCGGACGCGGCCGACTCGAGCGTGGTGTACATCGAGGGCGTGACCAGCGACCTGTACCTGGAGAAGCCGCACGACGTGCAGAAGTACACCGTGATGTACGAGCACTTGAGGGCGCAGTCCCTGAACGTGGAACAGTCCCGCCGGCTGCTGGAACGCGTCGCGAAGGAGTACGCGCGCTGACCCCCTGGGAGGAGAGGGCGGGATGCTATATCGCTGACACGCCTGACTGAAGGTGCTCTTGGAATATGTCACCCAGTCGAGTGAATGGCTCCGCCGGAGAAGGATGCCGACGAGTAGCGTCGATCACGCCAACCACGAACGAGGGCTGGCGAAATCCGTTCTGCGGGTCCCTGCCGGAATGCGCAGCCCGGTGACAGCAACTCAGCAACTGGCTACGGAGCGAACATGGCAATTCGTCTGGGCACCACGGAAACGTGGACGACGTCCTCCTACACCAACAACAACGGCGCGTGCGTGATGGTCAGGTCGACCACCGAGGAGGCACTGGAACTCGGGGACACCAAGATCCCCGAGGGTCCGAAGCTGGCCTTCCCCGCGGACGCGTGGACCGCTTTCGTGGCCTCGGTGAAGGCCTGAGAAGGCCGGAACCGAACAGAGCTCCACGGAGCCCTCTCGACGAGACCGCCGTCCTTGCCGAGAGGGCTCGACCCACCCCGCAACCCTCTCGGCACGGCGAACGACTCCCCGCAGCTCACCTCACCGCACCACGTCGGCCCAGCGGCTCACCGACTCAGCGGCTCACCGCACCGGAAAAGCGACGTCGCACACCGGATCCCCGACCCCGGACGGAATCCGGAACCGGATGGGGCGGCTGCTGCTAACCGAGCGCGCTCTCGACCGCCGCCACGACCTCCGCCGCCTCCGGCTCGGTCTGCGGCGAGAACCGGGCGACGACCTTGCCGTCCCGCCCGATCAGGAACTTCTCGAAGTTCCAGCGGATGTCCCCGCTGTGCCCCTCGGAGTCCGCGAAGTCCACCAGCCGCTCGTACAGCGAGTGCCGCCCCTCCCCGTTGACCTCGACCTTCTCGGTCATCGGGAAGGTCACCCCGTACGTCGCGGAGCAGAACTCGGCGATCTCCTCCGAGGTGCCCGGCTCCTGCCCCATGAACTGGTTGCAGGGCACCCCGAGCACGGTGAAGCCCCGCGCCGCGTACTTCTCGTGCAGCCGCTCCAGCCCGGCGTACTGCGGCGTCAGCCCGCACTTGGAGGCCACGTTCACCACCAGCACGACCTGCCCCGCATACCGCCCCAGCCCGGCGGACCCACCGCTCAGAGCACCGATCTCGACATCGAGGGGAGAAGAACCGTTGGTCTCTGCAATCGTCATACCCGGATGCTAACTCCGCCCGCTACGGGACATCCCCGTACCCGCCTCCAAGAGCACCTCACCGGCCGCCGTCCGTACGTACAACACGGACCGCCCCGCCCGGCCCCACCGCTCCACCAGCCCCGCGTCCAGCAGCACCCGCAGATGCCGGCCGACCGACCCCAGCCCCTGACCGGTCACGGCGACGAGCTGGCTCGTACTCATCGGGGAACCGAGCAGCACCAGCACCCGGGCCCGCGCGCCCCCGAGCAGCGCCCCCAGACTCACCGGCACCGCCCGACCGCCACCGTCGGCGAGCGCACCCGTGCACGGGTACACCAGGGCGTACCGGTCCGTCCCCTCCCACGACACCCAGCCCACACGCTGCGGCGTCACCGGTACGAACACCAACTCGGCCCCGGAGATCTCCCGGGGCGGATACTCGTGCAGGTTGACCTGGAGCCGGCTCTCCCCGAGCCACCGCGTCCCCGGCCGCAGGGCGTCCAGCACGGCCGCCCAGCCACCCCGCCCCACCTGTGCCACCCGCGCCACCACATCGGCCTCGAGCACCCGCCGACGCCGCGCCCAGTAGGGGCGCACGGTCTCCTCCCAGACCCACGTGAGCAGGTCCGCGGCGCGTTCCGGCAGGTCGTCGCGCTCCAGCAGCGGGGGGAGCGGACCACGCAGGGACAGACCGAGATGCTCCCGAGCGACCGCGGGCGAGACGCCGCGCACCCGCGCGACCTCCTCCTCGAAGGTCTCCCCGCCCCTCGGAGTCGGCGTCAGGAAATCGGCGATCCACTCCACCCCGAGCCCGGACGGGACGAGCAGTTCGGTGACCGGGTCGTGGGCCAACCGCGCTCGGTAGGCGGGCAGATGAGCATCGAGCCACTGCCGCTCACCGGGATGCGCGGCATTGGTGGCGTGCAACAGCCGCAGACTCGCAAAGGTCTCGGCACACGGTGACAGTACGAACCGGCTCGCGGCCAGCGTGTCCGCGCTGACCTGCCACCACCCCACCCCAAGTTCCCCTTCCCATGGCAGAGTTGCTTTCGCACACCGGCGAAACAATAACGCCGCGCACCGCCCCTCCCCAGACTTCCGCGCATGCGCAGTTACAGGGACCTTTTCCGCACCCCGGAGTTCACCCCGCTCTTCCTCACGGCCGCCGCCCAGACGGTCGCCCGGACGACGAGCGGCCTCGCCCTGGCCACCCTGGTCTACCGCGAGACCGCCTCACCCCTGCTGTCCGCACTGGCCATGTTCGGCCCGTCCCTCGCCCACGTCCTCGGCGCGACGCTCCTCATGTCCGCCGCCGACCGTCTGCCACCCCGCGCCGCGGTGACCGGTCTGGCACTGCTCTACGCGGCCGGTACGGCCGTCATGGCCCTGCCCGCCCTGCCGATCACGGCGCTGTTCGCGGTCCTCCTCCTCAAAGGACTGGCGGAGTCGGTCGGCGGGGGAGTCCGCTGGGGCCTCCTCAACGAGATCCTCCCCAAGAACGGCTACCTCCTGGGCCGCTCGCTCTTCAACATGATGAGCGGAATCATGCAGATCGCGGGCTACGCGGCGGGCGGCATCCTGGTGGCTGTCCTCTCCCCGCACCTGTCACTGCTCCTGGCGGCGACGCTGCACACCACAGCCGCCGCGGCCGCCCGCCTGGCCCTGACCCGCCGTCGCCCGCGCGCCTCCGGCCGCCCCTCCGTACGAGCCACCTGGCGCGCGAACGCCGCCCTCTGGTCGTCCCCACCCCGCCGCCACGTCTACCTGGCCCTGTGGATCCCCAACGGCCTGATCGTCGGCTGCGAATCCCTCTACGTCCCCTACGCCCCCGAGGCCGCCGGCACCCTCTTCGCCTGCGCCGCCTTAGGCATGCTGGCCGGCGACATCACCATCGGCCGCCTGATCCCGCCCAGCCGCAGAACCCGCCTGGGCACCCCACTCCTCCTGCTCCTGGCCACCCCGTACCTCCTTTTCACCCTCCACCCACCCGTCCCCGTGGCCGCCGCCCTGGTCGCCCTGGCCTCGATCGGCTTCGGAGCGAGCCTGGTCCACCAGGAGCGCCTGATGACCCTCACCCCGCCCCACCTCTCCGGCCACGCCCTCGGCCTCCACTCCTCAGGCATGCTCACCCTCCAGGGCCTCTCCGCCACCCTGTCCGGCACCCTGGCCCAACTGACCACCCCGGCGACCACCATGACAGCCCTCGCGGCGACGTCCCTGACGGTGACAGCAGCACTGGCCGCGGCGGCGAAACGCCACGGCAAACGTTGTGAACCGTCGGAGTCGCCAGCACCATCGCCGTTCACCACCGCGGAGCCGAACCACAACCGCCCACAAGACCACAGGTGATCATCAGTGATCAGTCTGTTGCTGTCCAAACGAGCAGGGGAGCCGATATGGATCGGCTCCCCGTCCCGCCCTGCGCCAAGCTTTACGGCTTGCGCCCCACCCCGCAGAAGGCATCTACGGCCTTCACGTCGTCCTCGTCCGGCGCGTCGGTATCCGGTCGCCATTCCGGGACCCGGACGACCCCCGGCTCCAGCAGCTCCAGGCCGTCGAAGAAACCGGCGATCTCCTCGACCTCGCGTACGTAGTACGGTACGGCGCCGCTCGCGTTGTACGCGTTCGACGCCGCGATCATGCCCTCGCTGGTGGCCGTACTGTCGCTGATCACCAGGTAACTCCCCGAAGGAAGCCCCGCCATGAGCCGGCGCACCAGATCACGCGCCTGCTCGTAGTCGGCGACATGACCGAGCGTGTTGAGGATCATCAGCGCGACGGGCTGGGACATGTCCAACGTCCCGGCGGCGGCCCGCAGGACGGACTCCGGGTCGTAGAGATCGGCGTCCAGATAGTCGGTCCGGCCCTCGGGGGTGCTGGTCAGCAGGGCGTTGGCGTGGGTCAGCACGATCGGGTCGTTGTCGACGTACACGATCCGCGCGTCCGGAGCGACGCGCTGCGCCACCTGGTGCGTGTTGTCGGCGGTCGGCAGCCCCGTACCGATGTCCAGAAACTGCCGTATCCCCTGCTGCCCGGCCAGATGGCCGACGGCCCGCCCGAGGAACCGTCGACTGGTCTGAGCCACGTCGACCAGCCCGGGGAAGATGCCCTTGATCTGGTCCCCGATCTCCCGGTCGACCTTGTAGTTGTCCTTGCCCCCGACGAAGTAGTTCCAGAACCGCGCCGAGTGCGGCTTCGTCGTATCGATGCGGGCACGTGTCTCGAAACCGGCACTGTCCGGGGTGGTGTCCTTCGACACGGCTGAGCCTCCTGTGATGAGCGCGATCAGTGCGCCCAACGTAGGCGAACGTGACCGGATTTCACCCTGGTTGGCGACAAACTCAGCGACCGAAGCACCTGTTCCAGCCACTTCACCGCGCAGAAGGGTGCTGAGTACTACACGGGGTACTCCGGCCGGTCCTTCAGGCCGCCGACAAAGGCGGCGAACACCGGAGCGGAGACGGAGAGAGCGGCACGGGCCGGGTACTTCGAGTCGCGGATGGCTATGCGGGCGTCATCAGCCTCCGAGATCTCCACGCAGTCGTTGCCTTCGCCGCCACCGGAGAAGGAGGACTTGCGCCAGCGAATAGAGGGGTGGGCGGTCATCGGGTTCCTCACAACTCCTTGGTCAACTCATGGATGAGGTCACGTGACTGATCTGGGGCGAGTGACCGTTCGCTCACCCTATGGAAGAGCTTCCGGAAGTGTTCCAACTGGGCTTCGGAGTCGAGGAGTGCTGTGCCGTGAGGGGCATCGCGTACCACGGTGTCCAGACGGGGGACCGGTCCACCCAGGTGCACCATGGTGCTCCCAGCGCCTGCGAAGTCGTCCAGTGCGAAGGGAATGACCCTGACCGTGACATGGTCGGCATCGGACATCTCGAGTACGCGCGTCAGTTGAGCCCGAGTCGCAGCACGTCCGGCAACCCTGATCCGGAGCGCTGCTTCATGGATCACGGTGTCGTACGGGATCGGATCTGGGCCTTCGATGATGATCTTCCGCCGCATCCTGTGTGACACCCGGTGTTCCACCTCCGAGTCCGGGAATTCCGGGTTCATGTAGGCGAACAGGGCCCGTGCGTAGTCCTCCGTCTGAAACAGCCCCGGCACGTGGATGACCGCCACGTCCTTCCGGAACTTCGCGTGGTGCTCCAACTCGGCGAGATCCAGGTACGCGGCGGGCAGAAGACCTCGGTAGTCCTCCCACCAGCCGCGGGCCCGCTCAGTCGCCATGGAGACCAACGCGTCGATCAACTCGACTTTCGAACAGGAATAGTTGGCGGCAAGGCGGCGTAGCCGTTCCTCGCTTACACCGGCGAGGGCGGATTCGATGTGGCTGATCTGCACGGGGCTCACTCCGAGCAGCGCCGCCGCCTCCCGAGCGGCTAGCCCCGCAGCGTCACGGAGGCGACGCAACTCGGTCGCCAATCTCAACTGACGCGCCGTCGGTTCGCGCCTCAAGGCCATCGACTGCTCCCCAATCCAATGCGCCAGTGAACGCAACTCGTTCGGGGTCAGATTACGCGAACCGGCTTGCGTGACATGAAGAATTAGACCTACCGTCGGCGATGTATCGAGCGCTCTGTGTGAGCTTGAGTGTCGGAAGTGCACCGCTTCGCCCTGCCGTGGCGTGGCGGCAGTGACACCGTCGCCCGTCCTCCGCAGCGCATCCCAACTCCCTCACCCAACTGGAGTTCGCATGCCCGAAACCGAACCGTGGGAGTACTCGCTGTACATCCCGAACGACCCACGAGCTGTCACCATCTGCCGTCGCACCCTGCGTCTGATCCTCACCATGCACGGCCTGATTCGCCTGGTCGACGTCGCGGAGCTGGTGGCGACGGAGCTGGTTTCCAACGCCGTACGTCACACCAAGGGGCCGGTGGCGCTGCGGGTGCGCTGGTCGGCCAACGGCGTCCTGAGGATCGGGGCGTGGGACGCGGACCCGTCACCGCCGGAGCCGCCGCGCCCCTTCGCCCCGGAGCTGGAGGGAGAGGACGGGCGGGGCCTGGCACTGGTGCGGGCCTGCGCCGACGTGTGGGGCTGGCAGCCGCTGGCCAGGGAGGGGAACAGGGGGAAGTGCGTATGGTGCGAGCTGGGCGCCGCTGGGTGACCGAGTACCTCGCGCGCAGGCCCCGTCCTTCAAGGCAGGGTCAGTAGTCGGGTCGCCTGGGGTGACCCGAGTGCTGACCGATCTCGGCATGCCCGGCGCTCCGCCGGAGCGCACTCGAGCAGGTGTGCATGAAGCCCCGGGAGCGTGCTCTCGCGTCACGGCAACGAGCGTGTGAGCCAGACCACTTCACCGTTGTCTTCCGTGGAAACGTGGTCCCGCTCGAACCCGAGCTTCTCAAGGACACGGAGCGACGGTGTGTTCCATGCGCCGACGGTCGACCAGAGCCGCTTCCGCCCGGTCGCGACAGCGGCATCGAGCACCGCCCTGGCCGCCTCGGTGGCGTAGCCACGCCCGTGCGCGCGCTGGAACAGCTCATACGCGATTTCAGGCTCCTCCAGGGTGGAGCGGCCGATGATCAGCCCGCAGTAGCCGATGAAGTCGCCTTCGTCACGGCGCTGGATGGGCAACAGGGCGATCCCCGTAGTCGCCGTCGCGGTGAGCAGCTCCGCGATGGACGTCCGGATGTGCTCAACCGTGGGGGTCCCCTTGCCGCGTTCGGAGAGGAGGACGCAGAACTCGGCGGCGTCCGACTCGGCCCACGGCCGCAGGATCAGCCGCTCGGTCTCAAGGTGGAACGGCATCGTCTCGTACGTAGTCATGCCCCCACTCTGTCCCACGGATCATCACGAACGAGCCATGCTCGTGACCTGTGGATCGGCTCGGAGAGGTACGTGAAAGGCGTACCTTCCCGAGTGATTGACTCATGGTCACCGAGTAAGTGGGCCTCTGACAACTCCGACAGCAGGGAGCGTTTCTTCCGATGACCACACAGCCCGCACGCCCTGAGCGCAGCGGTCCTGAGACCGCCTCGGTCATGGATGTCTCGCCGTTCAAGCCTTCTCTCGTCAAAGCGGTGTTCAGGGACGTGACCCCGATGCACGTCTCTCGGTCGGCCGCGTGGGCCGCCGCGTCGGTGACGCGGACAGTGCTGACGGAGATCATCGATGGCGCGAGGAGAGCGGCGGCGGAGGAGGCCCGGAAGAAGCTGATTCCCAGGGACCTTCTCTCGGCGATCGACCGGAACATCGAGCTCCAGGTGGGGGACAAGTGGTACGACCACAGCCCGACGTTTCGAGGCCTGACCGGTGTCCTGTACGACGCCGAGGGTGTCATCGTGCCTTCTCGTAAGCGCAGCAGGTCGCGCAAGCCGAGTGCTGTGGTCGGCGCCCACAGGTTCGAGGCCGGGGTCAAGAAGCTGCTGCGGAGCCAGGGGGCGACGGCAGTCCCGGCGATGGTCCGCGACCTGGACGGAATCGCGAGCGTGTTCCTGACGGATCTCGCCCGGGACGCGGCCATGGTCGTCCGCGAGGGCGGGGTCAAACGTTTCGGTACGGTCACCCTGACGATGTCGGGCGAACCGACCCCACCCCCGTTCCTCGAGGATTCCCTCCGGGCCCTGTCCACCCGCAGGGGGGACGGGCGGACCATCGGCAGGGATGACATCCTGGCCGCCACCACGATTCAGTTGTTCGGCGGCAACCTCAGGCAGCGAGCCCTCACCGAAGCACGCGAGGCGACACAGAACACTTCGGCCGGCTGAGCGGGTGCGACCAACATCGCCGCCTGCACCCTCATCTGCTACCGCAGACTCGCCAAATGAGATGGCCGCTAGGCCCGCGTTGGCGCGTGGGCCGGGAAGGCGCGCCCGGGCTGAGCGGCGTCCGGCCTGCGCCGGCGGTCTATGCGGGCAAGGGCCGGTCGTCGACGACGTTCTTCATGACGAGGGTGGAGGTCAGGCGCTGTACTCCGGGCAGGCGGGCGAGTTGCTGGTCGTAGAGCTGCTGGTAGGCGGTGAGGTCGGTGGTGGCGACCCGCAGGAGGTAGTCGGGTTCGCCGAAGAGCCGTTGGGCCTGGAGGACGTGCGGGATGGCGCTCACCGCTTCTTCGAAGGAGGTGACGGTGTCGGGATCCTCCCAGCGCAGCGTGGCGAAGACGAGGGTTTCGAAGTGGAGGCCGACGGCGGCGGGGTCGACGACGGCGCGGTAGCCGCGGATCGCACCTTCGCGTTCGAGGTCGCGCAGGCGGCGGTGGCAGGGCGAGACGCTCAGCTGCACACGTGCGGCGAGTTCGGTGACCGTGAGACGGCCGTCCATCTGCAGCTCAGCAAGAATCTTCCGATCTAGAGCGTCCATGAAGAAGATTCTCCTCCAGTAGGCGAGATCCTGGGGTAAAGACAGGAACACTTTCGGATCTGTCCGGCCTAGCCTCCCTTGCGTAGCCGGGTACGTGAGAGGGACGGATTCATGGACGCGACCACGCTGGCGGCTTTTCTGGCGGTGGACCTCCTGCTGGTGTTCACCCCGGGGGCGGACTGGGCCTTCACGATCTCGGCGGGCCTGCGGGAGCGCTCGGTCCTCCCGGCCGTGACCGGGTTGATCGCCGGGTACGCGGGCTACACGATCCTGGCCGTCGCGGGCCTGGTCGTGATCGTGGCGAGCTCGCCGGTCGTGCTCACCGCGTTGACCGTCGCCGGAGCCGGCTACCTGGTCTGGCTGGGCTGGAACGTGCTGCGCCGGCCGGCCGCCCTGGCGGCCTCCGAGGAGACGGCCGGTGCCTCCCGGAGGCAGGTGATGCTCAAGGGTGCCGGGATCAGCGGCCTGAACCCCAAGGCGCTGCTGCTGTACTTCTCGCTGTTCCCGCAGTTCATCGACACCACCGGCGGCTGGCCCGTCGCCGCGCAGACCGGTCTGTTCGGCACCCTGCACATGACCGCCTGCACGCTGGTGTACCTCACGGTCGGCGTCCTCGCCCGCACCGTTCTGAAGACCCGGCCCTCCGCGGCCCGGGCGGTCACCCGCGCCTCGGGCGCCACCATGATCGTCATCGGTGTCGTCCTGCTCGCGGAACGCCTGGCCGCCTGACCGGACCCGCCCCACTGCACACCGGCACGGAGGAGAACACGGGCGATGACCCGCCTCGGCGCACCGATCGGTGGCGTTCTCACGGCAGGTCGGTGCGACCCAGCCAGGCCGGCTTGACCGGTACCCCGTCCGCGTACCGCTCGATCTGCTGTTCCGCGGGCTCGGGCGCCGCGGCGACGGGAGCACTCGGCGCCTCCACCACAGGTTCCGGCACAGGCTCCACAGCAGGCTCCGGCACGGTTTCCACCACCGGTTCCGGGACGGGGGGTGCGGCGGAGTCCTCGAGCAGTTCCGCCACCGTGAACCGGGTGACGAACGACTGCCACGCCCCGTCCACGACGAGCAGGAACCCGTCGTCCTGTCGTAGGAGCCGACGGCGCTTGGGGTTTCTGGGGTGCGCGGGTGAGTGGTTCCGCGCCCGCCGTTCCAGCTCCGCGAGTGCCTCCTCGCGCTCTCCGGTGACGTGAGCGAGCACGTATGCCTCGGTGTGCTTGCGTTCTCCGACCCCCATGGTCGTCTCGATGACCAGTCCCCAGGTCGTCATGTTCTTCGCCCCCTCGTCCACCTTGGCCCCGCCTCCGAACCGGCACGGCCGTTCGACGGCGGAACTATTCCACGTCGACGCCGTAATCCCGGACCAGTTCCTCCAGGCCGCCCCGGTATCCCCTGCCTCCGGTGACGAAGTCCCAGTCGCCGTTCGCGCGGCGGCGGAAGGACCCCAGCACGAGGGCGGTTTCCTCCGGGCGGCCGTCGGAGACCTGTAGTCGGTCGAGCGGGGAGCCCTCGGAGTCCAGCAGCCGGATGCCGGCGTCGGTGAACCCGGACAGGTCGGCCCCGGGGTTGGCGACGGGGTCGACCGCGGCGATGACGACGAGACGGTCGGCGCGTGCCGGCAGGGCGTCGAAGGAGACCTGGACGGCGGCTCTGTCCGGCGCGACGGGGACGAGCGTGCGCACCGTGCCGTCGGGTGTGCGCGGGTTGTTGTAGAAGACGAAGTGATCGTCGTCCAGGACCCGGTTGCCGTGGCAGACGAGCGCGCACACGTCCAGGGCGACGTTGCCCGACCAGTACATGCCCAACACGTTGTGGTCTTCCGTGCCGGTGGCGCTGCCGGTGTCACCGCCGGTCTCGCTGTCCGGTGCCGTCCGCCGGTCGGGCACCGGGCGTTCGCCGCCGCCGAGGCGCCCGCGCAGCCCGTGGCGGTGCAGCAGGTCGACCAGTTCGGAGCCCGCCACCAGTTCCAGGGGCTTGCCGTTGGCGAAGGTGTGCGAGCCGGGGCCGAACGCGGAGGTCGTGACCAGGACACCCTTGTTGGCTCCGGCGTCCTGGACGGTTCCGTACAAGTCACGGACGGCGGTCGGGGGGACGGTGTTGCGGTAGCGCTTGACCTGCACGACGATCTTGCCGCCGCGAATCGGGGCCGGGTCCAGCGCGTCGACGTCGACACCGCCGTCGTTCGAGCGCTGGGTGGTCACGGCCTGCATGCCCATGGCCCGGAACAGGTCGGCGACCAGCGTTTCGAAGGCGACGGGGTCCATCTCGTACAGATCCGGCTCTTCGCCGTCCCCATGGGTGACGACGCCGTTGCCGACGTCTTCGGGAAGCCGGCCGGGCCGCACGGGCGCGTACTGGTCGGGGCGCGAGGACAACTGCCCCCGGAGGCCGTCCACCAGGCAGTTGACCGCGTTCACCTGTTCCAGGTGCAGCGCGGAGAACGTCGAACGCGAAGCCATGACGGTGCCGAGGAACATGGGCGCCCGTCTGCCGGTCACCGGGTCGTGATCGTCCACGAACCCGTTCAGCGCGACCGATTCCAGCGCGCCGAACTCGTCGGCTGCGAACAGATCTCGCAGAACCAGCAGGAGGCACTGCGCGAGTACGTCCCGGTACAGGGTGCGGCGTTGCGTGACAGGTCGGGGTGACTCCTTCACCTGATCGGCGTTGATCATGTAGCGCGCCGACTTCGCCTCCGGGACGACGTCGTACTTGGGCAGCTCCCAGTTCAGTACCAACTGGCGCGCCCCCGAGTCGTACGCCGCGGACAGCCGACGGGGCAGGTCCTCCGGCCAACCGGTCGAGGCGTAGAGGGCGGCGGAGAAGTACTCCACCGCGGCCTCGGGATCTCCGTTGCGAAGCCCGGTCGCCATCTCCGCGATGCCGGCGTTGTGCCGGCGGATCTCGGCCAACTGGGCCTCGGCCCACTGCTGGTACTGCTCCTGGTAGGCGGCCAACTGGTGCCGGCGCTGCGCTTCGGCGGCCTGCGTGGCCTGCCAGTCGCGCTCGAACCTGGAGCGGGCCTCCGCCTGTGCCTGCGCTCGCCGTGTGGCGGTCCAGCCGCTCTGCTGCGGCTGGTACTGATGCTGGTTCGGGTCCGGCATGGGGATGGGGTGTGCGAGCTGTCCCGGGGAGAACGCCTCGATCTGCTCCGGCCGGGCGAGCGCGTCAGCCCGGAACGCCGGAGCCCGGCACCCCGTCGTCAACAGGCCCTGCAACGCCTCGACCTGCGCGTCGAGTTCCTGCGTACGCCGCCGGGCCTCCGCCTCACGCTGTTCCCGGTACGCCGCTCTCTGCTCACGGTAGCTGCGTGTGCTCTCCCTCTGGTGGGCGCGCTGTTGCCGCTCCTGCTCCCGCTGGAACCTGGCTCGCGCCTCCTGTTGACGTTGCTGTTGGCGCTGCGCCTCGGCCCAGACAGCGACCAACCCATTGGAGCGACGGCTCATGCTCGACAGGCCCTCCCCACCGGCGACCCGGCATGTGCGCACCAGGTTCCGCCCCCGTAACCAGCAGTGATGGAAAGATTTTAGTCGGCAACCAACCGCGCGCCCACACACTTGCTTCAGGCTGTCTCCACTTCATCTCCACCAGCCTGTCGCGCCTGCGTTCGTGACGGCGGTGGCGGCCGGTCCCGCGGCGTCGCCCTGTCGTCGCCCGCGCTCAGAGGCGTCAACTCGAACCTGTGTCAGGGGTCTTGTGTCCCCGTGTGGCGTGTGGCACAGTCCAGCGCCACCGAGTGTCAAAAAATGACATCCAGTGCCATACGCTCCGGGAGCCCCGTTGTGAACCAGCAGCGAACCGCGCAGGACGGCACCGACGCCCTGCACGCCACGGCGAGCCGCAAAGCGGCCTTCCGTCTCTTGCCGATCCTGTGCCTCACGTACTTCATGGCGTTCGTGGACCGCACCAACGTCGGTATGGCCAAGACGTCACTCGAAGCCGACGTGGGCATCAGCGCCGCGGCGTACGGCGTCGGCGCCGGCATCTTCTTCCTGAGCTACGCGCTCCTGGAGGTGCCCAGCAACCTGATCATGTACCGCGTCGGACCGCGGCGCTGGATCACCCGGATCGCCGTGACCTGGGGTCTGCTGTGCTCCTGCATGATGTTCGTGCAGGACGAACTGTCCTTCTACGTCGTCCGGTTCCTGCTCGGCGCGGCCGAGGCCGGCCTGTACCCGGCGCTCATGTACACCGTCACGATCTGGTTCTCGCAGAAGCAGCGGGTGACCGTGGTCGGGATCCTCTACCTCGCCGTGTGTGCCGGTTTCGCGCTCGGAGCTCCCCTCGGCGGCGCTCTCATGGAGCTCCACGGGGCGGGCGGACTGTACGGCTGGCAGTGGATGTTCCTCGTCGAGGGCCTGCTCACCGTGGTCGTCGCCTACTTCGTGTGGCGCCTCGTCCCCGACCGGCCGGAGGACGCGCCGTGGCTGACGGCGCGGGAGGCCGCGGTGCTGAACGACCGCGCGGTCGTGCGGTCCGCTCCGGGGCACGGCACCCTGAAGGGCAACGTCAGGATCGCCTTCGCCCGGCCGTTCATCCTCGCCCTGTCCCTGATCTACTTCGCGAACCAGGTCAGCAGCGTGGCGATCCAGTACAACTTCCCGTCCATCGTCGAAAGCCTCGACGTCGAAGGGGCCTTCCTGATCGGTGTAGTGAGCGGCAGCGCCGGCATCGCCTCGTTCATCGGCGTGCTCGTGATCCCGTGGATCCAGCGCCGCGTGCGGAACGAGGTCCGGGTCCTGACGTACGTGACGGTCGCCACGGTCCCGGTGGCGATCGCGTACAGCGTCTCCGACGGTGCCGTCCTGCGCATTCTGCTGATCGACGCCGCGATGCTGCTGCTGGTCGGAATCCTCCCGCTCTACTGGTCGGTCGCGATGGCGAGGATGTCCGGGCTGATGGCCGCGGCCGGGCTCGCGTTCATCAACACGGTCGGACTGCTCGGCGGGTTCGTCGGCCCCTACCTGTACGGACTCGCCGAGGGCCGGGGGAGCGAGTCCGCCGGGTACGCCGTGCTCGTGGGCGCCGCCCTCCTCGGCGTACTGCTCCTGCCGGTGCTGCACCGAACGGTGCGTTCCGAGGACCGGCGGGCCGGCCAGGAGGCCGACGTGGGCTCTCCGGCCGGTGCGGAAGGGGCGAGGTGACCGTGCGGAACCGTGCCGTCGCCGCCCGGACCGGCCCGTCCGGCGGGTAGGCGGCGCCGACCGCACGCGGGGGGAGACGGTCGGCCCGGTCTCCCCCCGCGGCCGTGGTCATAGACTCACGACGACTTCGCGCGAAGAGGTCGAAGAGGTCGAAGAGGGGAGGAGGGGAGGGGCCGTGGCCGAACGGGGGCTGGAGACGAAGTACCGCATCGCGGAGACGGCGATGGCGCTGTTCCTGGAGCAGGGCTACGAGAGCGTCACCGTGGAGGCCGTCGCGGACGCGTCGCGGGTGTCACGGCGTACGGTGTTCCGGTACTTCGACGGCAAGGACGAGCTGGCGTTCCCCGATCACTCCGCGCGGCTGGAGCTGCTGGCGCGCCACCTGGTGAAGCCGCCCGGGGGGCGGTCGCCGGTGGACGTCGTCGTCGCGGCCACCGAGGTGGTGATGCTCGACTTCCTGAGCAGGCCCGAACTGGTGCTCCAGCGCTACCGGCTGACCCGGGTCGTGCCCGAGTTGCGCAGGCGTGAGGTGCTCGAGAACGAGCGCTACGTCGCCCTGACGCGGGCGTATCTGCGAGAACGACTGCCCCCGGACGGTCCGGCGTTCCTGCCGGTGGCGCTCTCCGCGCTGATCGACGCGATGCACCGGTCGGCGCTCGGCAACTTCGCCCGCAGCGGCGGGACGGTGGACGCGTACGCCGAGCTCAAGGAAGGCATGGAGTGGATCCGCCGGACCCTGGCCGAGGAGCCGGCCGCCGGCAGCCCCCTGCTGTTCGCCGTGCTGCCGGACACGGCGGCCGCACGGCACGCGTTGTCGACGCTGCGTGACGAGGCTCAGGACCTGCTCTGAACCCGGTGCGTCAGCCGCGGCCGATCCCGAGCATGCCGGCCCGCACGACGGAGACGCCGCCGACGCAAACACCCCCCCGGAAGCCCCGGAGTGCTCAGTGGCCGGAGGCCGTGGTGAGGGGGAATCCTCCGCTGCCGCCGCCGCGCATGTCCTCCATGTCGAACGGGTCCGCGTCGGCCCGGACGGCGTGGATGCCGAGCCGCCCACTGCCCGCGGGGGCGTCCTCGGCGGCGCTGATCCGGTACTCCACGATGCGGGTGCCGCCGGCGGGCAGGTCCCGCGCACCGGACGCGCCGGTCAACGGCTGGTAGTCGTTGACCACGGCCAGCTCGACGGGGTGCCACTCGCCGTCGGGGGCCTCGCGCCGTTCCATCGTCAGCCCGGGCGGCCGCTCGCCCGCGTAGTTCCACTCGACCTGCGCGGAGAGCGCGATGTCGCGCAGTGCCTCGCCGGTGGTGTTGCAGAGCTTGACGAGGACGGTCTGCGGTTCGCCGCCGGGGTGGACGGTGACGTCCCCGCGCGGGTCGGCGACCGTGGTGATCAGGTGGCCGTTGGTCCTGTCGGCGTCGGTGAGCTTTGGGCAGGGCTTGGCCTGGAAGTCCGCGAAGCCGGGGTGGGGCGAGCTCTTCGCGGCCGCCGGGGCGCCGGGCGTCCGCGTCTCCTGCGCCGACGTACCGGGTGAGGGGTTCGAGGGGCTGCCCTTGTCGCCGTCCGCCGGGGCCGACGGTCCGGCGCAGGCGGTGGTGAAGAGCATCGCCGCCCCTGCCGCGGCGACGGCGAATCCGGCCCAGCGCCTGTCTACGTGCACGGATGCCCCTTCTCGCGGATCACTGTTCGGTGATCACGACGCCCGAAGCCCGCTCATGGTTGCGCCGCGGCCGTGATGGCGCGTCGTCGCGACGGCCGCTCCCGCGCGTCATGCCCCAACCGAAGCCGCGCGGCTGCGGCACATGGGTGCTGATGTAGAACCTTTCACCCGCACGGACTGAAATCTGTCGTGGCTGCCGTAGACATGCGTACGCGGTGAGGTTAGCATGTCTGCTGTAGCCAGGAAGTCAGTGAGGCGTGGCAGACACGAACTGCCCGCGTGGAGACAGAGGTTCTGGCACGGCGGTGGAGTGGTGGGGCCAAAGAGGGTTTCGGGCTCCCTCGCTGACCGCCGGGCCTGGTGGCCGCAGGAGGGCTGCCGGCAGTACGCAGGAGTGAGAGGTTCGTCAGAAAAAAGAGAGAAGGAGGAGGACGCCATCAGGATCGCCCGGGCGGGAACGGTCCGCCCGGGTACCGCAGGCCCCGGAACGGAAGGTGGTCCCACGGTCACGCATCCGCGATCCCCGCACTCTTTGCCCCCCGTCGGGGGCCGGTGCGGACACAGCAGGCCGGCATCGCAGTAGGCCGGTCGATGGTGTTACAAATCCCTCGGGGCCTTGGTGCCGTACGGCACCAAGGCCCCTCGACGCATTCCCCATCAGAGGTGCAGATGACCACAGGCACGCCGCTCGACCGAATCGACGACGACGACTACCCCGCGTACACCATGGGACGAGCAGCGGAGATGCTCGGTACCACGCCCGCCTTCCTGCGGGCCCTCGGCGAGGCCCGGTTGATCACGCCCCTGCGCTCCGAGGGCGGCCACCGGCGCTACTCCCGCTATCAGTTGCGCATCGCCGCCCGCGCCCGGGAGATGGTCGACCAGGGCACCGCCATCGAGGCGGCCTGCCGCATCATCATCCTGGAAGACCAGTTGGAAGAGGCCCGGCGCATCAACGACGAGCTGCGCCGCGGTGAGGGCGGGTCCGGCCACAAGGCGGATGCCTGACCCGCACCGCACAGCGGACGGTGGCCCACCAGGCCCGCGGCCGGCAGCCGATCAGGCTGGGCATCGCAATCCGGCCTGGGAGGGCGGTTTGAGGAGACGAGTCACCGGCGCTGCCGTGGCGACGATCGGGCCGGTCATCGAGTCTCACCGTCCGGTCCGCACGCGATGTGCCGGACGCGCGGGCCGCGGCTCACCAGGTGTCCTTCGTGGGAGCGCCCGGAACCATGGTCGCCCTCGCCCTTGCGCTCGCGCCGGGCCGACGCGGCTGTGGCCGCGGAAGCGGGCGGGTGCGCCACCTGGAGCGGGGCACAGGCCGACGGCGAGGCTTGCGAAGGCGCGCCCCTGTCCGGGGGCCGTGACGGCACACCTGGGGGCAAGGACGGGTGCCACCGGCAGAGGGGTCTCAAAAAACCACCGGGGATCTTCGGGGGCATGCGGGAGCGCCCTGCCCGGCGTCGACGTGTTCGGGACGACCCGAGGCTGCGCTGCATGGCCGACATCCCGGCTGTGAGTGGTCATTCCCGACGTGCGCGAACCGCTCTCCCCGTCGTTCGTCCCGCCGGGCCGTCGAGCAGCTCCCGGCGGATGGCGCGACGCTGCGCGGCGGTGGTCGCACCCCAGATGCCGACGTCCTCCCCTTGCTCGACGGCCCACCGGCGGCAGGCGAGCAGGACGCGGCAGCGACGGCAGACCGCGCGGGCCCGAGCAACCTGGGGCTCGTTGTCCCGCTCGATCAGAAGGAAGAAAAGCTCGGGGTCCTCATCCACGCACGCGGCGTCGCGGATCCATCCGCGTGCGGCGGGGAACAGGTCGGTGCTGAAACGAGAAGGCAGACAGTTGTCTGGCACGGCACACCTCCGCCAGATGCCGGCTGAGCCGGCAGGTGCCTGCGACACGGGCGTGCCGCAGGCCCGGCAGAGGTCGTGCTTCCCACTGTAAGACCGGGTCTTCAAACGGTCGGCGGCTGGGGCCCGGTGCTCCCGTCCAGCAGTCCGGCCAGCAGGGTCCGGGTGAACGTCAGTCCCTCCGAGAGCTCCCGCCTACGGCGCACGCGTCCCGGCCGGCTCCCGGGCTTGCGGGCACGACTGACCTGAGCGTTCAACGAGTCCTGCCGTGGCCGAGGAGCCCGTTCGGAGCCCCGTTATGGCTTGTGTTCCGCGGGAACCCCACGTCCTTGCGGCGGCGTTGCCGGACGGCACCACGAACCTGCCGCCCATACGAGGGAAAGGATCACGATCACCATGACGACAGCCCGGGACATCATGACCGGCGGCGCCGAGTGCATCGGCGCCGAGGAGACGGCGCTGGACGCGGCCCGCAAGATGAAGGACCTCGGAGTCGGTGCTCTGCCGATCTGCGGCACCGACAACAAACTCAAGGGCGTGCTGACCGACCGGGACATCGTGGTGAAGGTCCTCGGCGCGGGCAAGGACCCCGCCACCTGCCCGGCCGGCGACCTCGCGCAGGGCGAGGCCGTGACCATAGGCGCGGACGACGACGCGGAAGAGATCCTGCGCACGATGATCCAGCACAAGGTGCGACGCCTGCCGGTGATCGACGGGCACGACCTGGTCGGCATGGTCGCGCAGGCCGACGTCGCCCGCTCGCTGCCGGATCCCGAGGTCGGTGACCTGCTCCAGGCTCTCTCCACCGGCTGAGCCTCAGCCCGTGCCCCGGCCGCCTTGCTGGAGGCAGGGTGACGACAGCAAGGCCCCGGGGCACACGAGTCGGTGCAGTCAGCCCGCATCGCTCATGCTCGGACGGACGCGGTGAACGGCCTGACCAAGCCCTACGAGTCCCGTGTTCATACTCCAGCTCGAAAGACATCGTGCCGTCGCACGCGCCGCGGTCCACACATACCCCCCACGGTCCCCGTCCCATACCTCCCAAGGTCCCCGTCGCCGAGCGGATAGCATCGCGCTCGGCACGGCCCCGGCAGAGGCGATGATCATAGATTCGGACGCGGTACCTCCGCTCACAACGAGCATCAGCCTGCGTGAGTTGCTGATGGCACTGGGTGATTCGCTGCTGGAGGTGCAGGCCGCTCCCGCCGGACTGGACGTCGAGATCCGCGGCGTCGCCCTGCTCGACCCCGAGGACCCGCCGACCACCCGGCCGGGCGAGCTGGTTCTCGTCATCGGTGCCCGTGGCCGAGCCGCTTATCCCGCGCTGCGGGCCGCCGGGCGCGACGGAGCCGCCGGCGTCGTGGTCAAACTGGACGGCCCCGGCCAGGCCGCGGCCCTCAGCGAGACCGCCGCCGAGGCCGGGGTCGCCCTGCTCTCGTTGCGCAGCGAAGCACGCTGGGAACAGGTGAACACGCTGGCCCGCGCCGCCCTCGACGACGTGCCGCCGGGCCGCCCGGGCGAAGGGGCCGAGGAGGGCGACCTGTTCTCGCTCGCCCAGACCACCGCCATCCTCACCAGCGGCATCGTCAGCATCGAGGACGCCGCCCACCGGGTGCTGGCGTACTCCCGCTCCACCGACTCCGACGAGATCGACGACCTGCGGCGGCGCTCCATCCTCGGCTGGCAGGGACCGGAGCCGTATCTGGCGAAGCTGCGCGAGTGGGGCGTGTTCCAGGACCTGCACTCCAGCGACGAGGTGATCAGCATCGACAGCCACCCCGAGCTGGGGATCCGTCGCCGGCTCGCGGTGGCCGTGCGGTCCGGGGGCCGGCAACTGGGGACCATCTGGGTGCAGGAGGGCTCGACGCCGCTGTCCGAACGCTCGGACCAGGCACTGCTGGGTGCGGCCCGGGTCGCCGCGCTCCACCTGGTGCGCCGCCGCCGGGAGCTTTCGGAAGGACTGACGTTCACCCGGACCCTGCTGGCCGGACTGCTGGACGGGAGCACCGGGCCCCAGCCGCTGGCCACCCACCTGGGATTCGACGCGACCCGTCCGGCCGCCGTCCTGGGCTTCTCGTACGAGACCGCGGACGTCGTCGCCGCCCCGGAGTTGACCCATGTCGAGGTCACCAACCTGGTCTCCGTGCACATGGCCGCCCGGCACCGGAGTGCGCTGGTCACGCAGGTCGGTTCCCGCCTCTACGTGCTCCTGCCCCAGTTGCCGCGCAGCATCGACGTGGACACGCTGCGCGGCTGGGGCCAGGAGATCACCGACGCCGCACGCCGCCACCTGGACCTGCCCCTGCGCGGCTCGGTCGGTTGCGTGGTGTCCGGACTCGGGGACGTCCCGGAGTCACGCCGGGAGGCCGACCGCATCCTCGACGCCATGCTGGGGACCGACGTCCCCACCGCGGTCGCCGCGCTGCCGGACATCCAGGCGGAAGTACTGGTCAGTGAACTGCTGACGCTGCTTTCCACCCACCCCGAGATACGGGACCCACGGCTGACCGCCCTCCTCGAGCACGACAGCCGGAACCAGGGCCGCCTGGCGGAGACCGTTCTGACCTATCTGAATTCCTTCGGCGACGTACGGGCCGCCGCCGCCCAGCTGTATGTGCACCCCAACACGCTGCGCTACCGCATTCGCCGGGCCGAGGAGCTGACCGGTCTCGAACTGAGCCGTCCTGACCAGCGTCTGCTCGCCATGCTCCAGCTGCGGCTGCCGCCGCCCGCCACCTGATCCCGCTTCCTTCCGCATTGGCCGGCCGGACAGCCGATCGGAGGCGGATTCGTCGAGCCGCACAAACACATCGGCTCACGGCCCCTCATACGCTAGCGCGAATTCATCCCCGCAAGTGATGTGGACCGCCTTTCGCACCGCCTCTCACGAGGAGACGGAGCACAGCACCGACGTGCGATGACGACCTCATCATCGGCGCGTATCCGAATACCGAACACAACCCCCCACATGGTGAACGCTTTCGAGAATTTCCAGGGTCATGACCGACCCACTGCCGAACCGGCCTGCTCGCCCCCGCCGATCACGGGGTATCCGGAGATCCGGATCGCCGGTGATCGGCGACCGGTGGCCCGGTGAACACGGCAGCCACTCCCGCAGGACTCCCCAACCCCACTTTGGACGGATGTCGACATGACTGCACGCGCCCCTGACTCCCTGGCCACGGCCACCACTCCACCGGTCGGCGGTCAGCCCCCGGAGCAGTCGGGGCTGAAGGCCGGGCTCAAGAACCGCCACCTGTCCATGATCGCCATCGGCGGTGTGATCGGCGCCGGCCTCTTCGTGGGCTCCGCCTCCGGTATCGCCGCCGCCGGGCCCGGCATCCTGCTGTCGTACGCGCTGGTCGGGGCCCTGGTCGTCCTGGTGATGCGGATGCTCGGCGAGATGGCCGCGGCCAACCCGAGCTCCGGCTCCTTCTCCGCCTACGCGGACCGGGCGCTGGGCCGCTGGGCCGGGTTCTCGATCGGCTGGCTGTACTGGTTCTTCTGGGTCGTCGTACTCGCCGTGGAGGCGACCGCGGCCGCCGTGATCCTGGAAGGGTGGGTGCCGGCCGTACCGCAGTGGGCCTGGGCGCTGATCGTGATGGTGGTCCTCACGGCCACGAACCTGCTCTCGGTCGGTTCCTTCGGCGAGTTCGAGTTCTGGTTCGCGGGCATCAAGGTCGTCGCCATCGCGGGCTTCATCGTCCTCGGCGGCCTGGCGATCTTCGGTGTGCTGCCCGGCTCCGACAACGCCGTGACGGGCTTCGCCAACCTCACCGAACACGGCGGCTTCCTGCCGCACGGGCCCGGAGCGATCCTCACCGGCATCCTGCTGGTCGTCTTCTCCTTCATGGGCAGCGAGATCGTCACCCTCGCCGCCGCCGAGTCCCCGAACGCGCAGCGGGCGGTCGCGAAGGCCACCAGGAGCGTGATCTGGCGGGTCGGCCTCTTCTACGTCGGCTCGATCCTCGTCGTGGTCTCCCTGCTGCCGTGGAACGACCCCGCGATCCAGGAGAAGGGGTCGTACGTCGCGGCCCTGAACTCCATCGGCATCCCGCACGCCGGCGAGATCATGAACTTCATCGTGCTGACCGCCGTGCTGTCCTGCCTCAACTCCGGCCTCTACACCGCCTCCCGGATGGCCTTCTCCCTGGGCGAGCGCGGCGACGCCCCGCAGTCCTTCGTACGGACGAACGCGCGAGGTGTCCCGCAGGCCGCGATCCTGGCCTCCGTGGCCTTCGGCTTCGTGGCGGTCGCCTTCAACTACCTGTGGCCGGACACGGTGTTCCAGTTCCTGCTGAACTCCTCGGGCGCGGTCGCGCTCTTCGTGTGGCTGGTCATCTGCTTCTCGCAGTTGCGGATGCGGGGCATCATCCTGCGCGAGAACCCGGAGAAGCTCGTCGTCAAGATGTGGCTGTTCCCGTATCTGACGTGGGTGACGATCGGGATGATCTCGTTCGTGCTCGTCTACATGCTCACCGACGACAGGGAGGGCGGCGGACGGAGCCAGGTGGTGCTCTCCGTGCTCGTGGCCGCGCTGGTGATCGCGATCTCGGTGGTCCGGGAGCGGAGGCGCCCGAGAAGCGCCGAGGAAGCGGTCGCGTCCCGGTAGCCGTCGCGGACCGCCACCCGGTGGTCCGGGCTCCCCGCCGTCCTCGGCGGGGAGCCGCCGCTGTTCCGGCGGGCGGGGGGCCGCGCACGGGCGCCGGTGGGCGGCCCCGGAGAACCGCCGGACGAAACGGCGATCACCGCCGTGACCCCGGCCGAGCCGTCCACCGGTCCGGGACCGGACGGCCCAGCGCCAACCGTGCCACGCGCGGCCAGTCGGCCGCCGCCCCGCTGCCCCGCAGCGGGTGAGGGCGGTGGCGCGGCACGCGGACCCGGAGCGCACCGGGCGCGCTGCGGCACACCACGGGGGACGGCAGGACGACGTGTTCTCCGTCGATGCCGACCGGGAGGGTGTCCGTGCCGGCCTCGACGACGACTTCTTCGGCGGTCAGCCGGACGAGCCCCCCGGAGCGCGGACCGCGCACGATGCGCGCCGCCTCGGCGGTGCTGCCGACCCGCACGCACACCAGGCCGAGGAGCCCCGAGTCCAGCCGCTCCCTGCGCCCCGGACGGGCCGCGTCCACGGCACGTCCGTAGGGGTTGTTGCTGACGAGCAGGGCCTGGAGCCCGTCGACGCGCGTTCGGCCGGCCCGTGCCCGCAGCCTGAGCGCCTCCTCGCCGGTGAGGAGGCCGGGAAGGGCGCGCAGGGTCGTGCGGGTCTTGGCGTCCCGGTACGCGGGGTCGGTGACGACGGACGCGTACGTCCCGAACGAGGCGTTGTTGACGAAGACCCGGTCCGCGGCGTACCCGAGGTCGACGCGGAGTTCGACGCCGTCCGTCAGGGCCCGCAGGGCCGCGGCCGGATCGTCGCGGTCGAGGCCGAGGTCGAGGGCGAAGTGGTTGCGGGTGCCCGCGGGGATCACCACGAACGGCAGGTCGTGGTGCGCCGCGACCTCGGCCACCAGGGCCTGGGTGCCGTCGCCTCCCGCCACCGCCAGCAGGTCGGCTCCCTCGGCGACGGCCTGCCGGGCCAGCTCGACGACGTCCTGGCCCGCGTCGAGCAGGACCACCCGGCAGCCCGCCGCCCGGGCCTTCTCCGCCAGCTGGAAACGGCCCACCTTGCCACCGCCGGAGCGCGGATTCATGAGGATCCAGGGGGCGTGGGGTTCCTTGACGAGAGTCCGTTCAGCCTGTTCGGCCCGTTCGGAGACGGTGTGACCGTGTGCCGGGACCGTACGTGCCGCCGTGACGGCCAGCGCCCACAGGGCCAGGGACACCAGGGCCGGTCCCAGCAAGCCGAACGCGGCGTACAGGGCGAACACGGTGACCGGCGCGGCCACCGACAGGACCGCCCCGAGGACACGGAGCACACCCGTGTGGGCCAGGACCCACCACACGCCGACGGCGGCGAGCGCGAGCCCCGCGAGGCCGACCAGCACCCACAGCACACTCCGCAGACCGGCGGCGACGAGCGGCACCAGGATGCTTCCCAGGAGGGCGAGCAGGGCGAGGCGGGCTCGTCCGGCCCCGCCTCCGGGCCCGGCCGGGGCCCCCGCCCTGCCCGGTCCCCTCGTGCCACCTCTGCGCCGTTCCACCTGTCGGCCCTTCTTCTCGCGCTCCCGGCCACGCGGCGCCGGCACTGTCCTCTCAGCCCTCCCTGTCCTCCCCGTCCTCCCCGTCCTCTCAGCCCCCTCACTCCGTCCGCGCCGTGCCGGGGCTGCCTCACACGTGGCGGGCCGCGGGTGCTCAGCGACCGGGGTCGCGGGCGGTGGAGCCCGAGTGCTCCGCCGGGCCGTGGCCGGTCAGGACCAGTTCCTTCGCCCTGCGGAACTCCTCGTCCGTGAGGGCGCCGCGGTCGCGGATCTCGGACAGCTTGGCGAGCTCGTCGGCGCTGCTGGGCCGGCCGCCGGCCGCGGTCTCCCTGATGTAGGCGTTGAACTCCTCCTGCTGTGCGCGGGCCTGCGCGATCTCCCGGCGGCCCATGTTCTTGCCGCGGGCGATCACGTAGACGAACACGCCCAGGAAGGGCAGGACGACGCAGAACACCAGCCAGCCGGTCTTCGCCCAGCCGCTCAGTCGGTCGTCGCGGAAGATGTCGGTGATGATCCGGAAGAGCAGGATGAACCACATGATCAACAGAAAGAACCAGAGCATGGTCCAGAAGGCGCTCAGCAGCGGGTAGTCGTACGCCAGGTAGGTCTGTGAGCTCATGTCCCTCCTCCGTTCGGCGCTCGCCGGCAGCGGTTCCGTGCCGCCTTCAGCGTCCCCACGGCGAGCACCGGGCGGCCTCACCCGGTGCGGGTGAGTGTGCGCACCGGGTGAGGCGCCGTCGGCGGACGGGTTCCCGCCCTCGGATCAGGCGCCGGACTCCCCGTGGGCACGGGGAGCGGCGGCCGCGAGGATCGCCAGGACCACCAGGACGGCCAGGACGACGCCGAGAACGAGCACCACTGCTCCGACCGTGGGGTGGTTCCAGAGCACCAGCGCCAGCGCCCCGGCCGCGAAGACGCCGCCGGTGGTCCACGCCCGATGGTCCGCCAGCCAGCGTCCGGCGGTCCCGGTGCGCACTCCGGCGCGGAGCAGCGCCCGGCCGGCGGCCGTCGCGCCCCGTTGCGCCGTCGTGCGGACGGCGCGGGCCGGGCGTCCGGGACCGTACAGGTACGCCACCAGCGCCGTGATCACCGAGACGACCAGCAGGGTGCGCGTGCCGTCACGCAGGAAGACGACGAACGTGTCGTAGATCGCCGCCGCTGCGCCGGGCGGCAGCGTCGCGGGTGGAACCGAGTCCAGGTAGACCCGTCGGGCCACGGCCAGTGCGACGAGCAGCACCACCATCATCACGCCGACACCCGTCGCGGTGATCATCAGCATCACGCGGTGTGCCGGGGCGGTCCACACGGCGAGCGCGGCGAGTACCACGCTCAGGACGGGCAGCCAGACGCCGAGGACGTCCAGCAGCCGCATCATGTCCTGTGCCTTGCCCAGTTGCTCGGTCTGGAACAGTGTGATCGTCCGGTCGGTGTCCGGGATGGCTGCCGCCTTGTCGAAGCCCGCGTCGACGAGCCGCTCCCGCACCTGGTCGACGACCTTTCCCACATCCAGCTGAACGGTGTCGCCCTGGGCGCGCACGGCACCCGTGCTGTCACCGGTGAGCATGGCCACCACCGCGGCGTGCGCCCGCCGGTTGGCGCCCTCCCACACCTGCTGGAAGGCGTCGCCGGTGATCACGCGGCTGACAGTGCGGTGCACGACCGTCCTGACCTCGTTCTGCAGCGGACCCGTGAGGGACTCGGCCCCCGCCACGACGCGGGGCGGCGCCCCGGCGTCCTGGAGGGTCTTGGCGAGCGAGCCCGTCACCGCCGAGACGTCCACGTTCTCCAGCACGCGGTCCGTGAGCCGGTCGGTCACGACCTCCTGCACGGCCGGATCGGACGCCAGCGGTGCGACCGTCGCCACGTACCTGTCGGTGTCGGAGACCGTGTCCTGGACCCAGGCCGCGACGACGGCCAGGGGAGCGAGCAGCAAGGCCAGCAGCAGGAGGACCGAGGAGCCCGCCACGCGTCCCCGCCGGTGTCGCACCGCCGCGTGACGGCGCAGCCGTTCGTGCTCCGCTCGTTCGCCGGCGGTGAAAGCGCGCTTCGGGTGCGCGGTCCCGTCGGAGTCGGGCGGGCCCGGGGTCGTGGCCGGGTTCATGGGTGCTCCTCCGCGGCGGTCGCGGTGTCAGGCTGCCGGGCCGGGTGTGTGCGGCCCCGTGGAGTGCGACTTTCGGAGCGCGGCCCGCCAGGCGAAGGCGACCACCACCTCGGCCAGGCCGAGCAGGACGAGCCACAGGCCGAGCAACCGGGTCAGGGCGCGGGCCGATTCGGTCGGCAGGGCGAGGACCACGATCCCCGCGACGATGGCGAGTACGGCCGTGCCCAGGACGACGCCACGGTGCGGCAGGTCCTGGGCGGCGAGGGCCGTGTAGAGGGTGAGGAGGCCGGAGAGGAGCCAGAGCACCCCGACGATCAGGGAGAGCGCGGTGATCGTCTGCAGCGGGTTCCGCAGGCACAACACCCCGGTCAGGACGTACAGCACGGCCAGGAGCAGCCCCGGGAGCCGTTCGTGCCCCTCCCGCGCGAAGACGGCCACGAAACGGAACGCCCCGGTCACCAGGAGGTACAGGCCGACGAGGACGGCCAGGACGTGCAGGGTCGCCTCCGGCCAGACCAGTACCAGGATGCCCGGCACCAGCGTCGTGACGGCCGAGCCCAGGAGCCAGGTCCATGAGCGGCCGAGCCGCGCGAGTGCGTAGGTGGGGTCGCCCATCGGATCGAAGGGCACTCGGTCGGGACGGCGTTCCGACCCGGTGTGCGATGCCGGACCACGCGGCATGGACATGGTTCCTCCTCGCGTGATCGGCCGGTCGCTTCCGGATGCGCCGACGGGGCGGTGTGAAGGGTGGTGTGACGGGCGATGTGATGAACGGTGTGTGACGGGCGGTGTGTGCGAGGGCCTGACCGATCCAGGGTCACGTCTGTCACCGGGTGCCGGGATCACCCACCGCGGGTGATCCCGGCACCCGGTGACAGACGGCCCTTCGTCCGGTGGTCGGCACTCCGGGCCATGCGTCTCAGTGCTTCAGGACGATCTTGAAGGAGACGATCAGCAGGCCGATCAGCAGATTGACCGACGCGGTGGCGGCCATCAGCCGCCGGGAAGCACCGGCGCGGTGTGCCGCGGCCACGGACCAGCCCACCTGCCCGGCCACGGCGACGGAGAGGGCCAGCCAGAGGGCGCCCCGCACGTCCAGGCCCAGGAGCGGGCTGACGGCCACCGCGACGGCCGGCGGGAAGGCGGCCTTGACGATCGGCCACTCGTCACGGCACACGTGCAGCACCATCCGGCGGTCCGGAGCCCGCTGTGCCAGCCGTGCCCCGAACAACTGGGCGTGCACGTGCGCGATCCAGAACACCACACCGGTGAGCAACAGCAGCAGCACCAGCTCGGCGCGGGGGAACGAGCCCAGCGAGCCGGCACCGAGCACCACGGAGGCCGCGAGCATGGATCCGTAGACGGCGCCCGTGTAATCCGCGTGGACCCGGTGCTCGGCCCGGCGCGCCCGCCGGTCCGTGGCCGGGCCGGCCCTGGTCCTGGTTCTTGTTCTGGACACGTCTGACTCCCTTGGTCTCAGCCTCGGTCTCAGCGCGTCGGGCCGGTCGCTTCGGCCGGGGCGCCGGTGTCCGGCTGCCGCGGACGGCTGCCCGGGGCGGTCGGCAGATGCGGTGTGACCAGGAAACTGGCGAGAGCGACGCCGCCGGTGGCCAGGATCGCCGCCTTCAGGCCGGCCAGCTGCGCGGAGGCGTAGGAGTCCGTGACGGCGTCCACCTCGGACGGCGGCAACCCGGCACGTTCGGCCGCCGAGCGCACCTGACCGGTGGGGACGAAGGTGACCCCGGCCTCGAGGGAGACACCGACCTGCGCACGGGCCTCTTCGGACAGGCGTGGGTCGTCCGCCACCTGTGTGGTGAAGGCGTGGGCCAGCGCACCGATGAGAATCGACCCGATGAGCGCGGTGCCCAGCGCCGAGCCCAGGTTCTGTGCCGTGAACTGGAGCCCTCCCGCCTCACTGCGTTCCTCCTCCCCGACGCCGGACTGGACGACGTTGCCCAACTGCGAGGCGAGCAGGCCGACCCCCACGCCCAGCAGGGCCATGGCTCCGGCGAACTGCGCGTCGTCGATGACCGGGTCGACGGTGGCCAGCAGCCACACGATGGCCGCCGTCAGGGTGGCCAGGGCCACCCGGACCACCCGGCGCGGCCCCCACACCCGTCCCAGCGGGGACGCGGACAGGGAGGTCACCAGCATGGTGGCGGACACCGGGAGGAGGCGCAGCCCGGTCTGGAAGGCGTCGAACCCCTGAACGACCTGCAGATACAGCGGGATGGTGAAGAACAGCCCCAGGAGGATGAGGTTCTGGCTCAGCAGGGTCAGCAGGCCGGACCGCAGCACGGGCCTGCCCAGCAGGGACAGGTGCACCAGGGGGTCCTCGCCCCGGCTGTCGCGCCGCCGCTCCCAGTGCCGGAAGACGGCCAGGACGGCCACCCCGGCGCCGACGACGAACAGCGTCGGGGCGAAGCCGAACACGGTGAAGGGCGGGTTCCGCGGCTGCACCCATCCCCAGGTGCTGCTCTGCAGCACGCCGAGCACACCCAGCCCCAGTCCGGCCGCCGAGAGCGCGGCACCGACGCCGTCCAGCCGGGGAGGCGGGCCGGTCCGGACGGGCGTCGCGATCACCCGGCGGCACAGCAGGACGGCCACGACGACCACGACCTCACCGGCGAAGACCAGCCGCCAGGTGAGGTACGTCGTCATCCAGCCGCCCAGCAGCGGGCCGACCGCGATCCCGGCGCCGGCGAGTCCGCCGATGACCGCGTAGGCGACGGCCCGGTCCCGCCCGCGGTACGACTCCGCGACCAGGGCGACCATGGCCGGCAGCACCATGGCGGCTCCGAGCCCCTCGATGACGGACCAGCCCAGCGTGAGGACCCACAGCGTGGGGGCCACAGCGGTCAGGGCCGACCCCACGCCGTAGACGACCAGGCCCAGAAGGAACATGCGGCGACGCCCGAGGATGTCCCCGAACCGCCCACCGATGATCATGAACGCCGCCATGACCAGTGCGTACAACGTGATGACGGCCTGGATGGCGGTGACCTCCGTGTCGAAGTCGTCGACCAGCCGGCTGATGGACACGTTCATGACGGAGGTGTCCAGGACCATCAGGAACTGGGCCGTACCGAGAACGACCAGAGCCCGCCAGTGCTTCACGCCGTCCACCTCGCCGAGTCGGCCCGGTACGCCGACGGGGCCGGCCGGGCAGCGGCAGGCGCCCGCCGCTCCGTCCATCGCACCCCAGGCACGCGCCCCGTGCCTCACCCGCCACGGGGGAAGGGACGGCGCTTTCCAGGGGCCCGGTTTTCCCTCCGGCCCCGGGGTGTAAAACCGTGGTCGCCGATCACTCGGGGCGGGACCGGGGGAGCCACGAGCGACGGAGGGGAGTCGGCCGTGCAGCACACTCCGCCTGAAGGCACCGCGGAAATCCTGTTCATCGGCAACGCCACCCTGCTGATCCGCTACGGAGACCTGACGCTCCTGACCGATCCGAACTTCCTCCACCGCGGACAACTGGCCCACCTCGGCTACGGGCTGGTCTCGCGCCGGGTGACCGAACCGGCCGTCGACGTGGCGGACCTGCCCCACGCGGACCTGGACGGCGTCGTGCTCTCCCATCTGCACGGCGACCACTTCGACCGGGTGGCCCGACGCGGGCTGGACCGGAGCCTGCCGTTCGTGACCACCCGGCACGGCTCCCTCCTGCTGAAGGGCCTGTACGGCTTCCGCCGCGCCACCGGTCTGCGCACCTGGCAGAGCCACACCCTGCGGCACGGGGACTCCTCCGTGCGCATCACCTCGCTGCCGGGCCGCCACGCGCCCGGCCCGGCCCGGGTCCTGCTGCCGCCGGTCATGGGCAGCCTGCTGGAATTCGGCGACCGTTCGGGGGAGACCCGGCTGGTCCTCTACCTCTCCGGCGACACCCTGATGTACGACGGCCTGCGCGAGATCGCCGAGCGGTACCCGGACATCCACCTGGCGGTCCTGCACCTCGGCGGTACGACCCTGCCCGGAGGCCTCGTGGTCACCATGGACGCCGAACAGGGCGCCGACCTGCTCGACCTGGTGCGCCCGCGACGGGCACTGCCCGTCCACTACGACGACTACACGGTTTTCCGTTCCCCACTCGAGGACTTCCTCGCAGAAGCCGGACGTCGAGGGCACGACGCGCGCCTGGTGCGGTGCGCCCCGGGCGAGCGTGTGAGGGTCGGCGCCGAAGCCACGGCCTGACCGGCACGCTCACGCGCCGTGCCGAGGGTCCCGGTCGCCCCGGTCACTCCGGCCCCCGGTCACCGAAGGCTCCATGACCAGCGGACGGTTTCACCTCGCCCGATGCGGACACGCGAGGTGAGTCGCTGCCGGTCCGGCGGCGTCGACTGTTCTGGTCCGGAAGTCCGAAAGCGAAGGGAGCAGCCATGCCGGAGGGGGAAGCCATGGACCGCACGCCGCACGAGCGCCCGGCGATGCCGCAGGAGGAGGCGGAGATCTCTCCGCCCTATCGCTTCCAGCGCCAGCAACGTCCGGGGCTGGAGGCCGATATGGAGGTGCGTCCGAGGTACCTGGCGCCGAACTACCGCGGATCGGGGAAGCTCGACGGCAAGGTCGCGCTGATCACGGGAGGCGACTCGGGGATCGGCCGCTCGGTGGCCGTCCTCTACGCCCGGGAGGGAGCCGACGTGGCCGTCGTCTACCTGCCGGAGGAAGAGCGTGACGCCGTCGAGACGCAAGAAGCGGTGGAGAAGGAGGGGCGCACGTGCCTGCTGCTGCCGGGCGATCTGTGCGATCCGTCCTTCTGCACCGACGTCGTCGAGCGGACGGTGGCGGAACTGGGCGGTCTCAACATCCTGGTGAGCAACGCCGCATACCTCAACAGTCAGAACGACCTGTCGGAGCTGACCGCCGAGGACTTCGACCGGGTCTTCAAGACGAACACCTATGCCTATTTCCATCTGGTGATGGCGGCCCTGCCGCATCTCTCCCATGGAGACGCCGTGATCGCCACAGCCTCCGAGGAAGCGCTCAAGGGCAGCGAGATGATGATGGACTACGCGGCCTCGAAGGCCGCTGTGGTCGTCTTCACCAAGTCCATCGCCTCTCACCTGGCCCAGCGCGGCATCCGGGCCAACGTCGTCTCGCCCGGCCCCACGTGGACCGTGCTCAATCTGGCGGGCCAGCGCTTCCCCGACGACTACCTGACGAATCTGGGAAGTTCGGCCCCCATGGGGCGGGTGGCCCAGCCGGAGGAAGTGGCTCCCGCCTACGTCCACCTGGCCTCCGACGCCGACTCCAGCTTCACGGTCGGCGAGGTGATAGCCGTCACCGGTGGACTGACCGACACCCGTTGAGGCCCTCGGACCACAGGTCCTGTGCAACCGGGATCAGCTCACGCCACGGGCCCGGGAAGACCGTGAAGCGAGTCGCACCCCGCACCGAACAGGCCCGCCTGAAAGAGCGGCAAGGCCGAACGCCGGGTTCAGTCCTCGCGGACGCTGAGCAGGTCGCCGGGCTGGCAGTCCAGTTCGCGGCAGATCGCGGTGAGGGTGGAGAAGCGGATCGCCTTCGCCCGGTCGTTCTTCAGGACGGAGAGGTTGACCACCGTCACCCCGACCCTGGCCGCCAGTTCGGACAGGGTCATGCCGCGGTCGGCCAGCAGCCGGTCCAGGTGGACTTGAACCCGGTGTTCCTCCTCCGGCGGCATCAGACCAGCCCCTCGGTGTCGGCCCGTAGCTTCGTACCGCGGCGGAAGACCTCACCCAGGGCCAGGATGAGGAAGGCGAGCAGGACGTACTCGCCGGAGAAGGTGGCCGAGAAGGGGATCCGGTCGGCCAGGGGGGTGCCGCTCACCAGCGCCTGCGTGGTGAGCGCCAGCAGGGCCGGGGAGAAGACGCCCTGCACCAGCACCGTGAGCCCTATGACGCTCAGGCGTCGGGCGTTCTGCGGTACGAAGACGTCGCCGCCGTGCAGGGTCCTGGCCACCTGGAGGAGGAGGGCCAGGATGAGGAGCAGGAGCAGGCTGCCGACGAACTCGGGCAGGGCGAGCAACAGGCGCTGGCCCAGGTCGGGGTCGGTGAAGGCGAGGTCGGCCTGGTGAGTACCGGTGAGCGTCATGCCGTGGCCCGCCGCCGCGTCGGTCACGGTGCCTGACACCGGGGCCGTGGTCCCGGTCTCGACCTCGCGGGTGTCCACCGGGTCGACGAGGCCGACCACTCCGAGGGCCGGGGCCAGCACCCCGAAGACGCCGACCAGCAAAACGGCCAGCCCCAGAACTGCCCCCAGCAGCCGATCGTCGGCTCGGCTCCACCAGGACTTCGTACGCATGGTTCCCCTTGCCGCCCGCAACGCGAATATCGATTGTCGATACTATCGATAGTCGATATGCGCGTTGTCAAGCTCGCGAGTCTGCTTCCTCGGCGGAGTCGGCGATCGCCGAGACCGCAGCCCGGCTCGTCCCGCGCGCCCGCACATCTCCGGGAACACCGCCCCGAAGCGGAGCCGGAGCCCGACGGCGCGGAGAGGTCCGACCCGGAGCCCGTGCCGCCTGACACCGATCCGTCGGGTGAGATCCGAGAGATCGCCCCCCGTCCGCTCACGCGCCGTTCAGGCAGGCGGCCCCGGACGAGGAGCCCGAGGCCGAACAGAGCGCCTCCCGGTCGGGTCCCGGACGAGGCGGGACAGCGCTGAGCGGTGGGAAGTGCTGGAACCGAGGGCCTGCGATCCAATGCACACCGTGTGAAGCGATGACTTCTCCTCGTGCCGTCGGTCATACGAGCGACAACGACCACACAGGCACGAGGAAGGCCCGGCCATGACTCACACGCTCAGCACGACCCGGCACACCGCCTCCGTTGCGTCCGCGGCACGACCGGTGACACGGCAGGCTCTGGCCGGCGGCGCGGTGGCGGGCCCACTGTTCCTCGCGCTCGGCGTCGCCCAGGGCCTCGCACGGGACGGCTTCGACTTCACCCGCAACGCCATCAGCCAGCTCGCCCTCGGTGAGGCGGGCTGGATCCAGACGGTGAACTTCCTGCTCACCGGAGCGCTGCTGATCGTGGGGGCGGCCGGTCTGCGCCGGGCGCTGCGTGGTGCTACGGGCGGCACCTGGGGGCCGGCCCTGGTCGGGGTGTTCGGTGCCTCGTTCTGGGCCGCCGCGATCTTCCCGGCCGACGCGGGGGCCGGTTTCCCCGCCGGTGCGCCCGATGCGACCACGCTGAGCGGGCATGGCGCTGTGCACATGGTGGCCGGGACGATCGGCTACCTCGCCCTGTGCGCGGCGTTCGCCGTTCTGGCCCGCCCGCTCGCTGCCGGAGGCCACCGTGGTTGGGCTGTCGCCTCGCGCCTCGTGCCCGTGGCCGTCCTCGCCGGCTTCATGGCCTCCGCCGCCTTCGTGCCGGCCTTCACCGCGGGCGCGGGCCTCGGCCTGTTGTGGCTGGCCGCGGTGATGGCCCGCCTGGCCGTCGCCCCGGCAAACCGCTAGCTGCCCGCCGCTCCGGCGGACAGCATCGTCACCACCAAGAGCAATTCAGATCAGAAAGGAGACGGGGCATCCCATGACCAGCGCAGTGAAGGGTCCCGCCGGCTACTTCCCCTCCATCGAGAAGAAGTACGGCCGTCCGATCGCCGAGTGGAAGGACCTCATCCGCACCTCCCCGCTCACCAAGCACATGGAGATCGTCAACTGGCTCAAGGCGGAACACGGCCTCGGTCACGGCCACGCCAACGCCCTCGTCGCCCACACCCTCGCCGAGGACGCCGGCAAGTGACCGAACCTTCGCCACCAACCCCGATGACTTCAACCGGTTCCGGAGATCAAGCTCCTTGAACCGGCCCCGGGGTTCTGTCTCTCCGCTCGTGACCGGAGAGACAGAACCCGGTTGTACAAGGCCACGACGTCGGCATGGCTGCTCATCGGACGGTGGCGAGGCCGTTGAGCAGGTGGCCGAGTTCTGCCGGCGCCCGGATGTGGGCCATGTGCCCCTGGCCGGGGAGCACGTGGACTCCGGCACGGGTGACGCGCTGCCGGACGTCGCCGCACGACGTTCCGCAGGGGGCCGTTCCGTGACCGCACTGACCGGTGATCAGGTCGACACGGTGCTCTACCCGGCCGAGCGGCTGGGCATCAACCGCACCGTCCGGTGTCGGTCATCGACCGGCTGGAGGCCCGCGGCGAGGTGCGGCGCACCCGCAACCGCGACAACCGGCGTCAGTACGTCCCCTCCCCGGCGGACGAGGGGCGCGGGACCGTCGAAGCACGGCGTCGGGCGGTGGTCGAGCGCGCCGCGCGGCTGACCGCCGGCTGACCTCCGAGGAGGCGGCCCGGTCCGACGAGTCGCTCATGGGCGCAGTGGGGCGAGCCGCCCGGTCGCCTACGCGCGCCAGTAGCTGCGGCGGAGCAGTACCGCCAGGGGAACGATCTCGATACGGCCGAGGAGCATGAGAGCGGTGAGGATCGCCTTCGACAGGTGCCCGAGCGGCGCGTAGGAACCGAACGGGCCGACCTCGCCGAACGCCGGGCCGACGTTGCCGAGGCAGGCCGCGGCGGCGCCGAGTGCGGTGAACGCACCGGTTCCGGTCGTGCTCCCTTCGGCGTCGAGGGCGAGGCCGAGCGTCCCGAGCGCGAGGGCGAGCACGTAGAGGAGAGCGAACACGAGCGCCGAGCGGAGCGTGGGGTCGTCGACCACGCGGCCGCTCACCCGCACAGGGAGAACAGCGTGGGGGTGAACGGCTTGTTCCAGCTCGTGGCGGGCGAAGCGGAAGAGGATGAGATGGCGGACGACCTTGATCGAGCCACTCGCCGACCCGGCGCAGGCCCCGACGAACATCAGCGCCAGCAAGGTGAGCGCCGCGAGTGTTCCCCAACTCGCCCAGTCCAGGGTCGCGAAACCGGTGGTGGTCATCACCGAGACCGTCTGGAAAGCCGCGTGCCGGACGCCGCCGAGCCCGTCCACCGTGCCGTCGGCGAACAGCTCGACACTCAGGACGGACGTGCTCACCGCCAGCAGGGCGAGATACAGGCGAGCTCCTCGTCACGGGACACGGTCCGGATCCGGCGCAGTGCGGCGAGGCGGTACAACCGCAGCAGGTTCACCCCGGCCACCACCATCAGCCCGCACAGCACCCACTGCGTCACCGGCGCGAGGCCCTGAGCCGAGTCGGCCTCCGGGGCGAACCCGCCGAGGGACACGGCGGACGTCGCGTAGGAGAACGCGTTGAAGAGACCCATCCGCGGGTCCAGCCCGGCCCAGCCCAGGCAGGCCAGGACCAGGACGCCGATCACCGTCACCGCGAGGTAGACCTTCCAGAGCTGTCGGGCGGCCTCGCGAACGGTCGCGCCGAGCGACTCCACCTCGACCGGCCCCGGCAGCTCGGAGCGCAGGAGTTCGCGTCCGCCGATACGCAGACGCGGCAGCACCGCGAGCGCGAGCACGATGATGCCCAGACCGCCCAGCCAGTGGGTGAGCTGGCGCCAGAACAGCATGTCGAGTCCGAGTGCGTTCACGTCGGTCAGGACAGTCGCGCCGGTGGCGGTGAATCCCGACATCGCCTCGAAGTAGGCATCGACCGGGTGATCGAGCTGCGGAACGTGGCCGAGCACGAAGGGCAGCGCGCCGAACGCGGGGACAAGCAGCCAGACGACGACGACGAGGAATCCCTCGCGGATGTCCAGCGGGGGCCGCTCGCCCGTCAGACGCTTGAGCGCCAGGCCCGTCACGGCCACGGCGAGTCCGGTGACGAGGAAGGGCCAGGGGGGCTCGCCGACTGCAAGCGCGACGACCGCCGGCGCGACGAACGCGACCGCGAACCACGCGAGCAGAGCGCCGACGACACCCAGCGCGGTCCGCACGTCGACGCCGAACCGTCTGCGCGGGCGCCATCGTCGAGGACGCGGCGACGAGCGTGACGGTGTCACAGGTCGTGCTCGATCGTGGGGACGCGGTCGGGCTCGGTGAGGACGATGACGCGGTCCCCGGGCCGCAGTTCGTCCTCACCGCCGGGGAAGAAGACGGTGCCGTCGCGAACGATCGCGCCCACACCGGCTTCGGGAAGCGCGTCGACCGGACCGTGCGCGAACCGGCTGTCGGGCCGGACGGTGATGTCGAGCACCTCGAAGCGGTCGTCCCCCAGCATCGCCATCTGGTGGGTGCGCTCGTCGAACGTGAAGCGGGCCATCTTCTCAGCGGTTTCGTCACCCGGATCGATCGTCACGTCGGCTCCGGCGGCTTCGAAGACCTCGGCGGCGGCGGGGTCCTCGAGGACCGTCAGTGTGAGTTCGACCCCGTGGACCTTTGCGAGCACCGCCGCGTACAGGTTGCGCGAGTCGTCGCCGCTGGCGAACACCGCCGCTCCCGCCGCACCGACGCGCTCACGGCGCAGGAACGCCGGGTCGAGGCCCGTCGCGTGGAACACCCGTGCCCGGTCGAGTGCGGCCGCGGCCGCGCGCGCTCGTGCCGCATCCGGTTCGATCAGCCGCACGGAGATCCCCTTGTCGAGCAGTACCCGGGCAATGGCCGTCCCCATGCGCCCGGCGCCGAAGAGCGCGACGTCATCGACGGGATCGGCCCCGGTGACCAGCCGGCTCCACGCGCGCGCCGCCGCGAGCGACGCCATCACGATCACCCAGTCGCCAGGCCGCACCACCTCGTGCGCGGTCGGTCTGATCCAGTTCCCGTCGCGCACGACGGCGACCACCCGCGACGCCGCGGGCAGGCCCGCATCACGCAGGGGACGGCCGGCGAACCGCGGCGGCCTCGCCTCGCGGATATCGACGCCGAGCACGACCACCTCGCCGCCGGCGAAGAAGTCCACATGCCGTGCACCCGGCACGTGAAGGACGCGCGCGACGGCGCTCGCGGTCTCGAACGCCGTCGAGACGAGGAGGTCCACGTCGAGATCACCCGCACGCCAGGCTTCCAGGTAGTCCATCCCGGTGGCCCGCACGACCGTCCGCGCCGACGACAGCCGGCGGGCGAGCATCGCGGTCACCAGGTTGACCTCGTCCCGCGACGTGCATGCCAGGACGAGCTCGGCATCGGCCACACCGGCTTCGAGGAGCGTCTCGCGCCAGGTGCCGCTGCCGCGCGTGATCCGCACGTCGTAGGCGTGTGACACGGCCTCCAGGCGCGCCTCGTCGATGTCGATCACCGTGCACTCGTGCGTCTCGGCGAGCGACTTCACCACGGTGTGACCGACCTGCCCCGCACCCACCACGATGACCTGCATGCCAGCATCGTGGCACGTACGGACACCGGCCGCCGCGACGCCGGTGACGAGTCCCTCGAGGCCGACCGCGAGCACACCGGACCGCGCCCGCCACCCCTGCCGACCGCAGTGCGGGCACAGCGGCCTGCGGGCCGCCCTGACCCTCCACAAGACGCTCAAGGCCACAGGCACCGGCATCGACCCACCGCCCCGGCCAACGGGTGGACGGTCGCCACCCGCACCATCGAACACCTGGCCCGAACCGGGGCCCTGGTGGTCAATCCGTGGGAGGAGAAGCTGCAGGCGGTACTGCGGGGCACGGGCGACCCTGGCGGCGTCGCCTCCGGGATCGGCGCGAGCTCTCTGACGACATCACGCCTTCAAGGTCGGTAATGGGCCTGAAGCATTCAGATTCCGCTGTCGGCGGACCGTTCCGCCATCCCTTGTGTTCATGAAGATGCCGAGTAATCGTCATTACATGATTACAGAACAACAGCGAGAGCAACTGCGGGGCTGGTTCACCGGCCGGCTCCCCGACGACCTCTTCGAGGAACTGGCCGAGGTCACGGTGGACCGCGAGGAGATCACGGTGATCGGGCGCATTCCCGGGCCCCGGCCGGTCGAGGACGCCTCTCCGGCCGAGCGGGACGCGGCCGTCGAGGGCCGGATCCAGGAGTTCCGGGAACGCACCCGGGACGCCCGGATCGCCATCGCCCGGGACGCGGAGCACCGCTTCGGCCGGAAGGTCTCCTGGGGGGTGGAGTGCGCCGGGCGGCGCGCCCTGTTCACCCATGTCGCCGCGCCCGTCATGACCCGGCTGCGCCAGCCGGAGCGCCTGGTCCTCGACACGCTGATCGCCGGCGGGGTGGCCCGCAGCCGCAGCGAGGCGCTGGCCTGGTGCGTGCGCCTGGTCCAGCGGCACACCGACGACTGGCTCACCGAACTGCGCGAGTCCCTGGAGCACGTCCAGCGGGTGCGGGCCCGGGGACCGGACGACGAACGGGAGGAGGCCGAGCCCGCCGCCGACGGCGAGTGAACGGCATTGCGGGTGGCGCGCGTTACCGCGCGGGGTGTGCCCCATCCCGTAAGGGCCGCCTCACCACTGGTGCGGACCCGCAGGGCCGAACCTAGACTGGCGGAGGCAGGAAGAGTCCCGATCAGGGAGATGTGCGCCATGGCCAAGCGAGCCAATAAACGACGCGGTCGCAAGAAGAAGAAGGCCAACCACGGCAAGCGTCCCAACGCCTGAGCCGACCGAGCGCGCCGCCGAGGGCGACCACGCTGGAAGCGCCCCGGCAGGACCGGTCTGCGCACGCGTCTCCGGAGGCCCGCGCGGGGTCGACGTTCCAGCAGGTCGTGCGAGTCACGATCATGCTGAGAAACCTGCGGGCCCGCAGACCGGCCGCGACTCCACGGGCGACGCCCCCGCCCTGGGACGGCACCTGGCGTACGAGCGACCGACGTGCGCCCTTGGTCGGGGGTGAACCGCTCCGGGTCTGATGGGGGCTCTGATGTGCCTCGTCCACCGTGCTGTGGTCGCCGCGGCCGTGAACATCGGCAGCGCCAGGAAGAGCCGGTCGGCCTCGGCCCGTGCCCGCTGCTCAGCGATCCCGCTGTCCGCCTGCTCGCGTGTGATGGCGCCGGCGAAGCGGGCTCCTTCGGCCGGTCCGGTGAGCGAGGGCGACATCTCCGGTCCGGTGAACACTCCGGTGTGCACCTCGACCGTCACGTGGTCGAAGCCGGCGTCCAGGAGAAGGGGGCGGTACCGGCGGGCGGGACGGCGATCAGGTCTGCGCGGGCGTGCACGACGGTGCGGGTGAGGGCCGGATCGTCGGAGTCGATGACGATGGTGTCCCAGTCCCGGCCGACCAGGACGATCCGCCCTCCGGGCGCGAGAACCCTGCGGGCCTCTGTCAACGCCCGCCCTGGCTCGGCCAGTTCGTGGAACACTTTGTCGGCGCGGTAGCCGTCCACCGAGGCGTCCGGCCGCGGCAAGCCGTACGCCCCCGCGATCCGGAAGTCCGCCTCGGGCCACCGGCCGCGGGCGACGGCGGCCATCGGCTCGCCGGCCCCGAAGGTGAACGGCGGGCCACCGGATACGCCGTGCCTTCGGGGGCTGCGCGAGCGCGGACGTCCCCGTCGGTCCCGCTACTCTTGCGGGCACGCCGCCCTGCCGATCATGGCGGTCGGCTTCGCAAGCGACACCGGTACCCGCTCGATGTACCCGAGTACATGTGTTCGGGGGCCGGTTGGGAGGGGGTCCCGTGACAGAGAAACCACCTGTGCCCGACGAACCGTACGAGCGGTCCCGGCCGTCGGGGCGAATACCTGGAACACCTGGAACACCTGGGGGAGAGACCGCCGACACGGCGGGAGCACAGCGGGTGGGAACACCACCGGGAGGCAGGTCGCGCGCGACGACGGACACGCGGTCCGGCGAAGCCCCCGGACCCGTGGGCGCGGGCGCTTACGCCCACGATCTCTGGTTAACCGACCTGCGCCGCGAACCGCCCTCCACCGTGGGCACCGCCGTCCTCTGGGCGGCGCTCGCCACCGGCGTGCTCAGCACGGTGCTCCTCGACGAGGGTGTGGGCGTCAATCTGTTCCTCGTCGCCCTGCCGGCCACGCTCACCGCGTACTTCGCCGCGCGCCGGGCAGGCCGGGTACAGGCCCGTCCCTGGACGCTCGCCTGGGGCATCGGAGGACTCGCCCTCCTGTTGGTTCCGGTGCTCCGCGCCGCTCAGTGGCCTTCTTTCCTCGCCGTGGCCACCGCCATCGGTCTCGCATCGCTCGCCCTCCACGACTCGCGGTCCTGGGCCGGCGTCGTGCTCAGCCCCTTCGGACTGGTCGACTCGTTGTTCAAGGGTGCCGCGTGGGGATGGCGAGGAGTGCGCGCCCGCGCCGGCAAGGCCTCCGACAACGTGGGCTCCGTACTGCGCGCCCTTGCCGTGACGGCCGTGCTCCTCCTCGTCTTCGGCGCACTGTTCGCCGGGGCCGACGCGGCCTTCGCCGATCTGCTGAGCAGGCTGGTCCCGGACACGTCCGTCGGCGACGGCCCCTGGCACCTGCTGCTGTTCGCCCTCGGACTCCTCGGTGCCCTCGCGGCGGCACACACCGCCGCCGCCCCTCTGCAGTGGGACAGGTACAAGCCCAGCCCGGGCAGCGCCCGCGGCCGGGGCGAATGGGCGCTTCCCCTGCTCCTGCTGTGCGTGCTGTTCGCCGTCTTCAACGTCATCCAGCTCACCGTCCTCTTCGGCGGGTACGAGGCCGTCCTGGACAAGACCGGCCAGACCTACTCCGAGTACGCGCGGCAGGGCTTCTGGCAACTCCTCATCGCCACGCTCCTCACCCTCCTGGTCATCGTCCTCGCACTGCGCTGGGCACCACGCGGCGGGCCCGGTGACCGGAACCTGGTGCGGGGAGTCCTCGGCACCCTCTGCGCACTCACCCTGATCGTGGTCGCTTCGGCGGTACGGCGCATGGACATGTACGTCGAGGCGTACGGGCTGACGCGGCTGCGGATCTCCGTCGTGACCGTGGAGCTGTGGCTCGGCCTGGTCATCCTGCTGATCATGGTCGCCGGAATCCGGGGCGCACGTCGGCTGCCCCGCGCCGTCGCCGCGTCGGCCGCTGTCGGGGCCCTCGCCTTCGGCCTGGCCTCTCCCGACGGGCTGATCGCCGAGAACAACGTGCGGCGGTACGAGAAGACCCACAAGTTCGACCTGGACTACGCGCGTGGCCTTTCGGCGGACGCGGTCCCGGCTCTGGACAGACTGGAGGAGCCCATGCGGTCCTGTGTCCTCGGCCCCCTGGCGGAGGAGCTCGGTCCGGCGACGGCGTCCTGGTACGAGATCAGCTGGGGAGAGGTGCGCGCCCGGCGGATCCTCGAGGAACGGCCGCCGGTGACGACCGGCCCGGGAACCTGCGTCGGCAGCGGGGAGAACGGGGAGAACTCCGAGTATCACCGCTGACCGGGACACCCCGTTCCGCCGGTCCGGGCAGTCAGCCGGGCCGGCCCCGGTGTCCGGGTTCTTCGGGGCCCTTCGAGCGGCACACGGCCGACCTATAGTTGGCCGCATGAGCCGTTGGAGGGAATTGACCGGGGAGACGTCCGGCGAGGACTACGCCGCACGGTTCGCGGCCCTGGCCCGTAGCGGGAAGGACGTGCACGGTGAGGCGCGGTTCTGCGCGGCTCTCGTGCCCGCCGGAGCGCGGGTGCTGGACGCCGGGTGCGGTACCGGACGGGTCATGATCCGGCTTGCGGAGCTCGGGTACGACTGTGTCGGGGTGGACGTCGACGCGTCGATGCTGGCGGTGGCGCGGAAGCAGGCGCCGGGACTGCCCTGGTTCCAGGCCGATCTGGCCGGGTTCGAGCCGGACCTGCTCGGCATCGCGGCGGACTTCGACCTCGTGGTCGCCGCAGGCAACGTCTTCCCGTTCCTCGCCCCCGGCACCGAGGCCGCGGTGGTCGAGCGCCTGGCCGCGGCCCTGCGTCCGGGCGGCCTGCTGGTCGCCGGCTTCGGCCTGGACGAGGCCCACCTGCCCGTGCCGCCCGGCATCACGCTGCCGGAGTACGACGACTGCTGCGCCGCGGCCGGCCTCACCCTCGTCGACCGCTTCGCCACCTGGGACGCCGCCCCTTACGACGGCGGCGGCTATGCCGTCAGCGTCCACCGCCGGTGAGGATGTGCGGGACCTCTTGAGCACCCGCGCCCACCAAGCGGCCGGCGGCTTCTCCGAGTGGTCCGCGAGCGGTTCCCTTGTTCACTCAGGTGATGGGTCCGGTGGCTCACGTCGGCCGTCGGGTGCCCGGACGGTGATGTTCCGGTGCCGGAGCGGGTGCGCCTGAGCGAGGAGCGGCACGGTTCGGGCTGGGGCGGTCCCGGCGGCGGAGGCGATCCGGCGGCTGTCCGCGGGATGCCGTGCCGTGGTCACGGATCCGGGCACGACCGACGACTGGTACTGGCCGGACAAGCCGACCACGCCCGGCCCGGGCCGGGCCGAAAGAAGGAGTCCGCCTCGGCGGGCGTGCAACGGCAGTACACCGGCACCGCCGGACGCATCGAGAACAGCCAGGCCGGTGTGTTCCTCGCCTACGCCACCTGCCGGGGAAGGGTGTTGACCGTCCGTCGGCTCACGGTCGGCGCTGTTGGCGTTGTTGGCGGACACGGTGACGGCCGCCTGACGCGCAGTGCAGTCGAGGGCCGGGGCCTCCCTTCGCAGACCCCGGCCTGTCCGACGCGAGGCGATGTCGCCTACGCCTCTTCGCAGGTGGCGTTGTAGCTCGACTGGTAGGTGAACTCATAGTTCCCCTTGTACTGCGAGTTCCCGTTCGGGGATTTGTGCAGCTGGTAATTCTTCCCCTTGAACTTGCAGTTTGCGCCGTCCGCTTCCCCGTCCGTCCGTCCGTCTTGCGTGCCCTGCTGCGGGGTGGGCCCATTTGGAGTCATCGACCCCGGGGCCTCTTCGCAGGTGGCGTTGTAGCTCGACTGGTAGGTGAACTCATAGTTCCCCTTGTACTGCGAGTTCCCGTTCGGGGATTTGTGCAGCTGGTAATTCTTCCCCTTGAACTTGCAGTTTGCGCCGTCCGCTTCCCCGTCCGCCCGTCCGTCTTGCGTGCCCTGCTGCGGGGTGGGAGGAGGTTGGAGCTTGCCTCCTGTGGAAGCGGACGTCACCGAGGTGTCCGAGGCATGTGACACGGCCACGGATGGGAGCGTAAGGGCGGCGGCTCCGAGCAGGGGGCATGCCAGTAGTGCGATGGTTCGCTTTGCGCGCATAGCTATCTTCCCTTTCGCGACTGGTGAGCGCCGACAGTGCCCGGCCTTCGGTCGGGAGCGTCACTGACTCCGCTGGACCGGGGAACTGGAATCTAAACCTTGCGCTGGGCGCCATTCGGGTCGATGAATTTGCCCTTTGGCGCGACGCCATTTTCTCTGCTCGCTGGCACTGCTGCAGTTATGGCGTCTGTAAGTTCGACCGTATCGAGCAGTGGGCGGTATGTCCACTTATGGCCTACTGGTCCGAACGGACTTCCAGTCTTGGCTCATCAACAGCCTTCGCAGCAGGTAAGAGGCGTGCCGGCCCAAGGTTGAAGGCTCACCCGAGCTGCTTCGGGCCAAGGGGTCCCGGGCCGTCTGTGGGCTGTCGAAGGGCGGCCCACAGACGGATGATGACGGCCGCTCAGGCATCGGTCGGTGCTGCATCGACGTCGATCGCGTGAGGTCGCTCCTGAGCTGCACCGCTTCCTGGCCCACAGGCCCAGGGGATCGTGACGGAAACCTCGGATTGAGCGAGGCAGGCATCCGGCGTCTCGCTCAACCTGAGGCATCCCAGGTCAAAGTGCTGCCTTGCCCTACCTTCACCGAGACGGGTCACACGGCGCTGAGGCCCGGGATGTCGAATCCTGACGCCTCGCCACCTGATTGGCCGTGGCATACCTGCCCGGTCGGTGAAATAGCAATGACCGAGGTCAAGTCCGAAGCCGGCGCGACCGGTGGGACCGAAGGCGCCACGATGCGGGCACGCGGCCAGTGGATGTGCAAGACAACCTTCGTCATCTGCTCAGCGACCGGGATCCGATCGGTGTCCCCGATCTCGTGCAGGACGAGTGCGACTGCCTCATGACAACCGCTTTCCGAGGGTGATCGCTGTGGCCGAGATCGAGGCCGGCGTGGCCGCCGCCCCGGATCCCGTACGCCAGGCGCGATACGCCTGAACTCTCGCAGCGGTACGGCACGAACACCGCGACCGCACCGCACCACGCCGATCGGCGAATCGAAAGCAGCTGCCCACCTGACCATCGTCGCCCCCGGGGTTGGCGCGAACTCTCTTCTGTCTTCGGCAGCTTCGGGGTTCCGCCAGCCCTTGAACGGATCACCATGACTCACGGGTCGACGAAGCGGCTGGATGACGTGCTCCAAGCGCAGGGTCCCCCGTCCGCCGGACGGGGGACCCTGACCAGGGGTCTCTCTGTGCCCCCGGCAGGATTCGAACCTGCGACACCCGCTTGAGGAGTTTTCCCGGAGCGGTGCTGTGACCTGCGGAGACGTTGGCAGCACGGCGTCTGGCCCGGGAAATCAACCCTCCATGGTTCTCACGTGTTCGCGCGGCTTCCCGGCCGCACGGGTGCCGAATCCGTTCTGCGTACGTGTCCGACTGACGGGACGGCGACGTGTGACGTGGTGGTCCGCCTCCACCTGCACAGCAGGACCACCACATCTGCTGCGGGAAGGAGCCGAGGGACGGGGCCCGTCCTCACATCCCGGCCATACCGCCACCGGTGAGGCCCGGAGCCAGCGTCGGGACCCAGAAGACGGCGACGGCCAGGGCGATCGAGGCGATACCCACGGTACGGGCCACCAGGCGGCCGGCCGGAGCGAGCTTCTCGGCGGTGATCACGGCGGCCAGGACCACCATGGCCCACAGGTTCATCAGACCGAACGCCGCCAGCAGCACCATGAGCGACCAGCAGCAGCCCAGACAGAAGGCCCCGTGATGGGCTCCGGCACGCAGATCGCGCGAGAGCCCCGGGTACGAGGCGTAGCGCAGCATCAGCCCGATCGGTGAGCGGCATCTCGCCAGGCAGCGGTCCTTGAGGGGCGTGAGCTGGTAGACGCCGCTGACCGCGAACACGGTCGCGGCCACCGCGGTCCCCGTGGCGGCGGGGAGACTCGCCGCCCGGCCCAGGCCGACGGCCAGCGCGTACGCCGGCAGCCCGGCCGCGGCCCAGACGAGCAAGTAGGCGACCGTGAAAACGACCATGCGCGGCGCCCGATGCACGGTCATGGTGCGTGCGTACAGAGCGGCGACGGGTGCCGTGGCGGGTAGCATCATCGCGGCCATCATCAGCGTCCACACGGCCAGGAAAGCGGACAGGCCCAGGCCCATGGTGCCGGGCATCGCCTGCATGCCGCCCCAGCGCGTCGCCACCCAGACCCAGGCGGCGGCCGCCGCGACCAGCAGCAGCCCGGCGGGGCCCGCCCTGCGGCGGCCGGTGACCGGCCCACCGGTCACGCGGACCACGTGAAGGGCGCCGAGTGTCCGTTGCCGCCGGTGAAGTCCCAGGACCGGCCGTACACGCCGTCGCCCGTCGCCCGGGTGGACCGGGCGATCGTCAGCGTGCTGTTCGCCGGGTGGAAGATGCCGGTCAGGCCCATCACCGGACCGTCCTCGCCGAACTGCGGGGCGACCTGGTCCTCGATCTCGATGTCGATGGCGTCGCCCACCCGTGCGGCGTGGCGGCGGCCGTCGTCGTGGTAGTCGATGGGGACGCGCTCCACGCCGAGGACCTCGCCGATGAGCGGAGTGAGCGCCGCCATCGGCCCGCCCGCCCGGCCGGAGAAGACCTTCACCAGCGCCTCCGCCTGACCGTCGTCGGCCGAGGCGTCGACGTACAACGCCACCTGCCAGCCGCCCTCGGCCATCACCCGGGGCCCGTCGATGAAGACGGCGACGCTGCGGTCGGAGACGTCCACGCCGTCCACGTTCCCGCTGTCCACGTGGAACGCGAAGGTCACCTGGCAACGCTCGTGGTCGGCCGGTGCGGCGAAACCCGAGGTGGTGCAGGGACACACCACGTCGCAGTTGCAGCTCTCCAGGTACGTGCCGTTCAGGTTCCAGGGCATGACTCTTCCTCCCTGTTTCGCGTCCCCCCGGCGAAGGGAACACACCGGGAGGGTCCGCCCCTCCCGGTGCCGCTCTCCTTCAGGCTATTCCCGACGACCCCCGTCGCGCAGATCTGCTCGACCCGGTGGTCCCGCCTCCAGCGTCCGTGTCCAGGCCCGCGTCCTGGTGGTGGATGTCAGTGGCTCGCCTTCACGGTCTCCGACGTCGCTGCACGGAACGACTCGGTCGCCTCGAAGTGCGCGCGGAAGTAACCGTTCTTCGCATCGGGGATGTCGGCCGAGAAGACGTGGCCGCTACCGATGGCTTCCGTCGTGAGCAGGTCCGTCCACTGTTTGCCGTTGCGCGAGTACTGGATGTGCACGGGGATGGTGCCGGGCGTCCAGCCGTCGGGGAAGTCCATCGCACCCTCGACGTGCACGCCGCGGTCCTGCGTACGGGTGGCCGAGAACGAGGTGAAGACCGAGGCACGCAGAACGGTGATCTGGGCACTGTTCGCGGAGGCGGAGGCGATGAACGGGTCGTCACTGTGCGACGCCACGTGGAAGCTGCCGGTTTGCCACGGGGCGTGGGCGAAGGTGACCTTGCCGTCCTCGCCCGTCGTGAAGTAGCCGACGGTCTCGAACTGACTGCCGACGGTGGAGGGCTCGAAGAGCACTCCACCGCTCTGGCCCTCGAAGGGCGCCCAGCCCTGCGGGGTCTCGCGCTCCAACGTCGCCGTGAAGGTGACCTGTTGCCCGAGGTCGACCGTCTGGGCCTTTGCCGGGGCATGAACGGTCCAGCGCGTGGCTACCTGCCGGACGCCGATCTGTATCGACGGGGACTCGCCGTACAGGACGTGGGGTTTGTCGTGCCGGTAGATGGCCTGGACGGGCACCGCGTCGTTCACGGTGACCGTGCCGGAGAAGCGTCCTTCCGCGTCGGTGCGGACGGTGTTCTCCGTCCAGTAGTCCACATCGAGGTCCACGCGGTGGTCCGCCAGGGGCTTCAGCTCGCGGGTCGCCGGCCAGCGTCCCTTCAGGATGCCGTCGACACGCACCTGGCGGTGCTCGATGTCGACCTCCGTGCGGTCGGTGCGCACGTCCTCGAACACCGGCGTGACGTAGTAGACGAGACGGCCCGCGGAGTTGTCGGTGGTGCGGTCGCCGTCACTGTCCGTGGCCTCGACGCGGACGGTGTAGCTGCCCAGGTCGGCAAGGTCCAGAGGCTGTTTCGTGTGCCACACGCCGTCGTCGGGAGTGCCGGAGACGAGGGCGAACGCGTCGTTCTCTACGACGGCGACCTCCTGGTCTGTGGTATCGGAGACGATATGGGCCCTGATCTCCGTGATGGCGCTGTCGGAGCTGATACTGACGGCCAGGGTGCCGAGGTCGTCCGAGACGCTGTGCGCCCATCGGACGTCAGGAGCCTGTCCTTCCACGGCGTTCGCTGCCGGGGTGCCGGCCAAGAGGAGTGCAACGGTGCCGATGGCGGCCAGAACCGCCCGTCTTCTGAACATCGACCCCCCAGGAGCGTGTCGAAAACCGCGCCGGGACCCCTCCACATGTCTGTCGTGGATGCCGCGGCTGAACGGCTTTTCTATCGCACGGCTGTGACATCGGGCTCGTGAGTTTTCGCCATGGGGGCCGGTCGGTCCACGTGCACGATCCTCGACACATGTGCACCTCGCTGCTGTCGACCCCGGGCGCAGACGCTCCCATGATCATGGAGACGTCCGGGAACAGCACGATCACGGTGAGGATCGACACCCACGATGCCTGGGCGGACGCCGCAGCCCGTGCCCGCCAGGCACGGACGCCGATGTCACCCACCGATGTCAGAGGCCCCTCGGGATCCCCCCGAGGGGCCTCCCATCCGTGCCCCCGGCAGGATTCGAACCTGCGACACCCGCTTGAGGAGTTCGATCCGGGCGCCGCGCCCGGCGTGGCGGGGCGGCTCCGGCCGGTGGGGGAGTTGCCGTCTGGGTCCGCCCGTTTCCGCTGCTGTCCACCGCCGTTGACGTCAGCCATGGATGTCAGGCGGCGCAAGCTTGCTCAACCTTTGTGACCTGTCCGGGGAACGATGCGCACCGCGCGGTAGTCGTACCCGTCCTGCTTGAACCCCGGCACTTTCCACTCAAGAGTGACTTGCTGGCCGGCCTCCAGGCTGCGGAACCCTTCCATCTCGATTGCCGCGTACCAGCCCCAGCAACCGCCCGGTGTCTCGGGGCAGTCGAGCACGCCCCGTCCCTCCTCGTCATGCCATTCACGCACGATCGCAGTCACCATGCGCGGAACAATAGGCGAGGACTCAGCCTGACGCCCTCGATGCGAACTACGGGCGGGGCGGTCGTTGAGGTCTGTCGGGCTGGCCGTCCGGGTACCTGCGGTCGGTGATGACTGGCTCCGGTCGCGGTACTTGCTGTACTTCCCTGCTGTACAGCAGGACAGTTTCTCGTGATGTCACTTCGCAGAGCGCCGGCGCGCCGCGAGTCACCGCAGCCTACGGTGGCGCTGTCCCGCTGCGCGCTGCTGAGCTCTGACGACGGCAACCGTCTGTGGATCGCTGACCAAGTCGTAGTCGTACATGAGAAGTGCGTCATCATCCTGTGTGAGGAGACTCCGCAACGTATCGATGGCCCGGTGCCGGCGGTGCAGGGAGCCGACCACCTTGCCGGTGGCCACCTCCAAGGCGGCGAACAGCGTGGTGGTGCCCGCCCGCACGGAGTCGTGGGTGAGGCGCTGCGGGACCCCGGGCATCGTCGGCAGCACCGGCTGGGAGCGGTCCAGCGCCTGGATCTGGCTCTTCTCGTCCACGCAGAACACCAGCGCCCGCTCCGGCGGATGGGGAACCGGTGGAATGCCCCGGTCACCGGTGTGCGGAGATCCGGTGCGCACGTTTGCTTACCACCTCGCGACCGCCTACCGGGCGGCTCAACAGAGCAGAGAGGTACGGCAACCGCAACGACCGCGGCTGCCCTTCAGGGGCCGCGCGCGCTGGACGAGCCGGCCGGACTCCTCTGAGCAGGGGAAGGAGAACCCTCCACGCGAGCCGAATCTTGGCTGATATACCCTGCGCCTAAATTGTTCGAACAGTTCGGCGAATCCGTGCCACCGGATACGCCCTGTGCCCGGGGGGGCATTCCATCACTTCACAGTTCCGTGCGGTGCTCGGCATCGCGCTCACTCCCGTCCTCGCCCTGGCCGCCGTGGCTCCGGCCGCCGCCCAGACCACCGCCACAGCCGCGGCCACCGGCACCACCACGACCACGACCACCGTCGAGAAGCGTGCGCCGGGCGCGTGGGGCACCCGCACCGCGCACGCACCGGGTAGCTTGCGGGCCCTGGTGTCGGCCCGGAACGGCACCCTCGTCTCCCTCGCCGACGGCACCCGGATCCGGCCCGCCGGCAGCACCCGCTGGCTCGCCCCGCAGGCCTGGCCGGACGCCGGCGGGTACAACACCGAGCTGGTCTCGCTCAGCGACGGCTCGGTGCGCCTGGTCTGGCGGGCCGCCGACGAACACAACGACTACTGGCTGAAGATGGCCACCCTCGCGCCCGGCGCGACCGCCTTCTCCGAGCCCGAGGACATCGCCGAGGTCCCCAGGAGTGGCTACCACCACCTGGCGGCGACCCCCGACGGCCGGGTGACCGTCGCGTGGGCGGACGGGGGCGTCGTGATGACCGCCGAGAAGGCCGGCCCGAAGGCCGCGTGGACCGCTCCGGTCGGCCTCAACGCGCAGCCGCCGATCGGCAGCCGGACCATCTCCGGCATGGAGCTGGCGGTCGCCAAGGACGGCACCGCCCTGCTGGTGTGGCAGGGGTCGACGACCAAGGTCGTCACCGCCATGGAGAAGGCCCCCGGCGCGTCCGGCTGGACCACGGCCAAGAACTTCCCGGTCCCGAGTGTGGACCGGGCGCAGCCGAAGGTGTTCGCCGGCCCGAAGGGCGGCTTCGAGCTGTTCTACAACGACGCCGGACACGTCATGCACACGCGCCGGTCCGCCGGCGCCACGAAGTGGAGCACCCCGCGGTCCTCTTCGGCCTCCGGCAGCACCAGCGGGATGACGGCGCCCGTCCACCTGCCCAACGGCGACCTCTTCGTCGCCAGCGGGGGGCCCGGCTCGACCAGCTCCTGGTACGCGGTGCGCTCGGCGGCCACCGGCGCCTGGCTGCCGTACAAGCAGTCGTTCTCCACGACCCGGGCGCAGGCGGTCGACGCGGTCGCCACCTCGGGCGGCACGGTCACGGTGACGTGGCGGGCGGGCTCCTCGGGTCGTGAGTACGTGATGGCCGCCGTCTTCAAGGGCGGCACCTGGTCCGCGGCGCAGCGGCTGAGCGCGGCGAGCGCCACGGCCACCGGCGCGCCCCGGGCGGCCTCCGACGCGCTCGGGCGCCCCGTGGTGCTGTGGGACGAGTACACGGTGAACAAGTCGGGTGCCTACATTCTGGGCGGGGCCTACCAGACCACCACCGCCGGCCGGGCGCTGCCCAAGTGGCGGGACTACACGGACGACGGCAAGGCCGACCTCTTCGGCCGGAGCGGCAGCGGGCTGAAGGTGTACGCGGGCGGCGCGACGAAGCTGTCCGCCCAGAAGCGCGCGAGCAGCTGGCCGACGGGCACGCTGGTGCTGCCGTTCGGCGACCTCGACGGCGACCGCTGCAACGACGTGTTCGTCCGGCACCCGAAGGGCGAGGCCCGCGTCTACAAGCCGGTCTGCGGCGGGCTGCCGGACCAGCAGACGTCCTCCGTGAAGGTCTCCTCCAACTGGAGCGGGTACAACGCGGTCCTCTCGCCCGGCGATGTGACCGGCGACGGCCGGGCCGACCTGCTGGTCCGGTCCGCCTCGACCGGGAAGCTGTACCTGTACGCGAACAACGGCAAGGGCGGCTTCAAGGCCCGGAAGCTCGCCGGGTCCGGCTTCGGCGGCTACAAGAAGCTGATCGCCGCCGGCGACCTCAACGGCGACGGCAGGAACGACCTGCTGGCCCTCGACAAGTCGAACGAGCTGTGGCGGTTCAACGGGACCGGCAAGGGCACCTTCAAGCCCCGGGCGCTGGTCTTCAAGAACTGGGGCACGTCCTACAAGGACGTGGTCGGCGGGCTCGACCTGTCCGGGGACGGTCGGGCCGACCTGATCTCGCTCGACAAGAACGGCCGCGCCTGGCTGAACCGGGGCGACGGCCGCGGCGGCTTCGGCAACCGGTCGCAGGTCGGCAAGGCCACGAACTGGTCGGGCATCCGCATCTCCTGACGGCGCGGACCCGGGGCCCCTCGGAGACACGGGGGCCCATCCGGCCAGGCGTCCGGTTCCGACGGGTCCGTCCGGACCACCTCGACCCACAGGGGCAGGTGGACCGGCCGGGCCCGTTCCGCGTACGCCGGGTCGTCGCCGGACGTCCAGGTGTTGCGGCAGATGTTAGGAGGCCCGGCCCGATGCCGCCCTTCCGCGCGGCCATGCCGACCAGTGAGACGGACGACACCGAAAGCCGGTACACGGGCAGAAACGGCCGGGGATTCCGGCTACCGGATGACGATGGCGCTGGCCGTAGAACGCCACCCACTGGTCGACGCGGGCGATGGCCCAGGAGATGGGCCTGTCACAGTCGACCGTCTCGCGCATCTGGCGGGCCTGCAGCCGCACCGCACCGAGACGTCTCTGCTGTCCACCGACCCGTACTTCGTCGACAAGGTCCACGATGTGGTCGGCCTGTATCTGGATCCGCCGGAGCGGGCGCTGGTGTTCTGCGTGGACGAGAAGTCCCAGATCCAGGCCCTGGACCGGTCCCAGCCGGTGCTGCCGATGATGCCCGGGGTCCCGCGGCGGATCACCCACGACTCCGTGCGGGCGGGCACCACCACGCTGTTCGCCGCCCTGGAGGTGGCCACCGGCAAGGTGGTCGGCTCCCCGCACCGTCGGCACCGGGCCGAGGAGTTCAAGAAGTTCCTCATCAAGCTGGACCGGGAGGTGCCGGCGGGCCTGGACGTGCACCTGGTGCTGGACGACTACGCCACCCACAAGACCCCGGCGATCAAGACCTGGCTGCTGGCCCACCCCCGCTTCCACCTGCACTTCACCCCCACCGGCTCGTCCTGGCTCAACCTGGTCGAGCGGTGGTTCGCCGAGCTGACCAACAAGCGGATACGCCGAGGCGTCCACCAGACGGTTCACGCTCTGGAGCAGGACATCCGCGACTGGATCGCCGCCTGGAACAGCGATCCCAAGCCGTACGTCTGGACGAAGACCGCCGATGAGATCCTCGAACGCCTCGCTGCATATTTGAACAGAATTCCTGACTCAGGAGACTAGTGGCACGCGTGTGGCACGACCCCGAACACGACAAAGGGCCAGCCTGGGAGGGAAACCCTCTGAGCTGGCCCTTCTCTCTGTGCCGTCGGCAGGGTTCGGACCTGTGACACCCGCTTGAGGAGTTCGATCCGGACCCGCTCTGGCTGCTGCCGTCGACTGGTGCGACAGTCGGATGAAGCCGCTGGTGTGTGCCTCCGTCCGACGTCGTTGATGATGTCAGAGACCTTCTGATCCGTAGCTCTGCAGAGATCGGGCATTGAAGGTCATACAGGCTGCCGGGAAGCCCATGAGGGCCGGTGTGGGGTGCTGCCGGTTGCTGGGGTTGCTGTACTTCGCTGCTGTACAGCAACCTTCGACGCATGGACGTGAACGAGTTCTTATCCCAACCCTTGGTCGCACGCTTAGCGACCAACGGCCCTGAGGTCCGGCCAGTGTGGTTCATCTGGGAGGACGGCGCGTTCTGGTGGCTCACCGGCTCGTACTCCCGACTGGAGCAGCTTCTCACCGAGGACTCACGCGTCGCGCTGGTGATCGATACGTGCGACCTGTCCGCGGGTGCAGTGTTCTCTGTGACCTGCCAAGGCGTGGCTGAGGTTGTGCCGCTCGACCGAGCCAAGGCAGTCCGAAAGCTGACCCGCTACCTCGGGCCTGAGGACCTGTGGCCAGTGCGCTTCTCCGCTCCGCTGGATGACCCTGCAACCAAGATGGTTCGGTTCGCACCCGATCGTCCGCCTCGACTGCACGATCGATCGTGGTAACAGCACAGACGGCCAAGCGCACGCTTTCCAACGGTGTTGGTGGGTGGCCTGGCTGTGTGCAGGGGCGCTCACCCGTGTTCATGGGTCCGGCCTACGGGAAGGGCCCGGCACACGGTCTCGGCTGAACAACGGTGCACGGGGCTGAATGAGACGGAAACTGAGACGGCCGCACTCCTCACTGCAGCACCGGAGACGGCCCGCGGTCGGCTGTCGAGGCCACCGTTACTCGTGGAACTAAGCCGCCTTGGGGCGCACCGCACGCATGTCCGAGGCCGGCTCCTGTGGATCCTCGAGCGGGAAGGCCTCGTCCTCCCCGAAGTCCGGGGCCTGGAAGGGGTTGGTCGTCGGAGGCGGCGATGCTGCCGTGGAGCGGCGGGGTTGCCCCTCCGGGGCGGAGAACAGCGATGTCAGATCGATGGGAGGTCTCTCTTTCGTTACAGGTCCCTGAAGGGGCCTGGGTGTGCCGTGACCGGGCACAGCGGTCCTACAGCTTGGTCATCTTGGCGTACGGGCTCAGGATCCGCATGTGCGCCGAGCCGAAATCCACGAGCGCCGCGATTCCGTCCTCGATGCCGATCACCCGGCCGAGGCCGTACATGTCGTGTGTGACCTGGTCGCCCACGACGAAGTGCTCGGGAGTCGGCGTGACCGGGGCCTTGAAGGGGCTGGTCGGCAGATGGCGCTTCGGTGCAGCAGGCTTTGTCATAGCCCAGTATGCGCCTACGGGCATCCCGCTTGCTGTGACCGTCGACACAGATCCGGACGGCAACCACCGTTTTGGGAGAGAGGCGGGGGTGGGGGCGCTGACCTGGAGCTTCGGCACCTGGGCAGGCCATTGAGAACTCGACCGCGAGACAACCCCGTTGACCGTGGCTGACCCTTGTATCTGGCACGCCTGTGGCACGGACTGCCCCCTGAAGCTCCTCAGTCCGTCGGGATCAGGTGCGCCCAGACGGTGCCGAGCCTCTTGAGCAGGGCACGCTGCTCGTCGATCCAGCCGCGGTCCACTTCGAGGGAGAGGGCCAGCCTGGTGGTCTGCTGGTCTGCGATGGTGACCGTGATCCCATCGTGGCCGTCCTCCCGCCAGTTCAGGCGGATGCCGATCTCGGCGACTCGCGCAGCCTCACGCCAGACGGCGTCGTGCCCCGCGGCGACCTCGTCCCATACGTGTGCCCAGCCGGCCAGGTCTCTCGGATCCACATAGGTGTCGAGGACACCGGCCACGAAATCGTTGTGGACCAGGAGTCGCCCCTCCACGTCCGGGATGCCCGGGGCATGGGAGTCGTTCAACTCGACCACAACACTGCCGCCGTACTTACCGGTGATCCGCAGCAGTGCGAACTGCTCGGGCTCCTTCATGTCCCACCCCTGGGTGTTCTCCAGCGTCGATGCTGCGCACTCTGGACAGCACCACTGACGATGCCTGCTGCGCTCACCGTCTCCATGGGTGACTCAAGACCTGTCTTCTTGCCCCAGGTCTTGCCGGGGATCTTGGTGAGCTGGGTTTTTGCTGGTCAGAGACGGTGGGATCGTGCACCTGGTGGTCGTCGTCGGTCGTCGTTGGCCACTGTCGAGCGGCCTCGGACGGCCCAGGCACGGCCCAGCTTCGGCGCGCTCGGCTCTGACGGCCGGCACCTTCGATGGGACCCGTCTGAACCTCAGCCGACGACAGTCAGCCACGATGGCGGGTACGCCAACCGATCACGCACGTGTGTGCCTCGTTGCACCCCCACCGGCCTCAGTCATGCTGCCTGCGCCGTCGACCGGAGCAAGTGCCGACGGCCAGCGCCTGACGACGGCGGCCGGCCGAGCCCTCGGCTTGGGAATTTGTACGGCCGTAGGAGTGATCAAAGCATGAAGGACGTTACGCTCTGATCCCTTTTGTGTAGCTTTCTCCAAGTGTCTGCCCGATCCGGGGCAGAGAAGCGGAGGAGAACATATGAGGAACGTCCAGAAGATCGCAGCGGTGACCGTAGCCACCTGCGGAATCCTCTTCGCCGGCATCGGCGGGGCCAGCGCTGCCACCGGTAACGGGGGGGACAACATCCCCGTGCTCAGCAACATCAACACGCTCAACTGGGACGATTCGCCCTTCTGCGGAATTCAGGTCAAGACCAAGGACAGCGAGCAGAAGACGTCCTGTCCGGTAGTGCACAACGAGGGCAGCTCCAACAGCCCCGTCTACATCATCACCTTCGGGTCTTGATCTTCCCTAACGGTCCGGCGGTTCGCCCGTCGGGCCGTTTGGCTTGTCGGGGCGTTGGCAGGCAGGCGAGTGATCCGGCTGTTGTGTCGGGTGGGCTCCCAGGGCTTCGGCATGGTTCGGCCTCGCGTTTTTGATCACGTCAGGCCGAGGAGGGCCGGGGGGTCGGGTTTGGTCCGGTCATGCTTAGTCGAACCGTTGAGGGTCCCTTGGAAGCCGTTGTCCTTCCGGGCGTGATGGCTGCGTTTCTGCTGGTCAGGCATAGTCCGGTTCTCGCGCGGCAGTGATGGCATGTCTTGTTGTCTCCTCGGGAGGTGCCGGGTGCCGTCGGTGATGGGGTTGCTGGAGGAGCGGGAGCGTGCGGCCCGACAGCGGGTGGAGGTTCTGCAGGCTGAACTTCGGGAGGCGGAGGCCGCGTGGGAGCGGTTCGTGATTGCCCGGGAGACGGTCGGGCAGGTCCTCGCGGAGTCGCGCGACAGAGAGTGCATGCCGATGGCTGTGCCTGATCAGCGACCGCGGCCGGTTGCCGGAGCGGTGCCCGGCTCGGTGCTGCCGGCACCGGCAGCAGATCGCGCACCAGTTCCCACTCCGCATCGCTCATGTCCGAGTCGTACCGGGGCCGGCGTTCCGGCCGGTCGGCCGCGTTCCCGAACCGGTGGGCGAGACAGCCACACTCCCGGGTGGCCCGGCCGGACTCCCCGACCACCACCACGCAACACTTCGACACCAGGGCCTCTTGCCACTCGCTGGATTCGACAACCGCGAGCTACCAAGAGGCCCTTCCTCTATGCCCCACCAGCAGCCAAGTCACCCGATCCAGCACCCTGTTCGAAGCCGATCGACCACGCAAACGGATAGAGAACAGCCAGTGAGTAGCGCTGATTTGCAGCACATGACCAGCATTCGGGTCGGGCTGTCGCTATCGGCTCGGAGTCATGATCCACGAGGGCGGGGGAGGGGCCTCCGGCTAGGGGATGTGGCATCTGCGTGGCATTAGTGGCACGCGTGTGGCACGACCCCGGATGCGACGAAGGGCCAGCTGGGGAGGAAACCCCTCCTGAGCTGGCCCTTCGACCTGTGCCCCCGGCAGGATTCGAACCTGCGACACCCGCTTGAGGAGTTTTCCCCGGACAGGCCCATGACCTGCATAAACGTCGACCGTAGGGCGGCTGACCTGGTCGGATGCCCCTTCGTAGTTCTCGCTTGTTCGCGGGGTTTCCCGTCCTCATGTGTGCTGAATCCGTTCCGGCGGGGGCTGCCCGTGAGACGGACACCCACCCGCCCTGTGTCGCAGACGTGAGAAGTTTTGCCACTCGTGTCACGGTTTGGGCCGAGGTGATGCAGTGCACGCTTGCCGGAGCGCTTCAGGCTGCTCAGGACGCCCGCCGGTCCGGCCCTGGTCCTCACTGCGTTCGCGGCCGGAGGCTTGTCAGCGCAAGCCTCCAGACGGAGTGCTACCTGGTAGCACTGGGTGCTACCGTGGTCGGTATGAGCGTTCAGCCCGAAATCACCCAGCGGGATCTGCGCAACCGGTCCCGAGAGATCATGGACGCCATCCAGGGCGGCCAGTCGTTCACCGTCACCCGTGACGGACACCCGATCGGTCAGCTCGTCCCTCTGCGGCGACGCCGTCGGTTCGTCTCCCGCCAGGAGTTCGCCGCGATGTCCAGGACCGCCCCCGATATCGACCTCGACACGTTCCGCGCCGACCAGGACGCCACGGCCGACACCTACCTGGACGATCCCTATGCCCGCTGACCGCTCGACGTACGCGCAGGGACTCCTCGACACCAACATCATGATTCTGCGCCGGTGGGTGGCCCCCGAGGAGCTGCCGGACGAAATGGCGATCACCGCCGTCACCCTGGCCGAGTTGTCCGCCGGTCCGCACGAGGTCCGTCGCAACGACGAACAGAGCGCCTACGACGAACATGTCGAACGCGCCCGCAGGCTCGACGTCCTGCAACGCGCCGAGAACGAGTTCGACCCCCTCCCCTTCGATGCCGACGCGGCCCGCATCTACGGCCGCATCTGTGCGGCGGTGATCAGTGCCGGCCGCAAGCCGCGTCGCCGGGTGGCCGACCTGATGATCGCCGCCATCGCCGTGGCCGAGGACCTTCCTCTCTTCACCACCAACCCCGACGACTTCAAGGGGCTGGACGACCTCCTCACCGTCGTGCCGGTCACCCGCCCGAAGGTGCCCCACGACGGCTGATGCCAGGGCGCGCCGTGTGGGTGGGAGCGCAACGGACCTCGTGGTGCGAGCGTGGCGCGGACGCGGTCATGCAGCAGGGCCGGTTCGGAGGCTCAAGCCCTCGAACCGGCCCTTGGCTGCTGTGCCCCCGGCAGGATTCGAACCTGCGACACCCGCTTGAGGAGTTTTCCCGGAACGGGGCTGTGACCTGCGGAGACGTGAGCCGCAGGGCGTCTGACCAGGGGAAGGACTCCTCAGCGGTTCTCACGTGTTCGCGGAGTTTCCCGGCCTCATGTGTGCCGAATCCGTGCCGGTGAGTGTGCTGTCCGGCGAAGGCCATGGGGTGCTTGGGGCTCGGCGAGCGGCCGGAGTGAGGTGTGGGAGTCCCGTCAGACCTTCTCGACTCGCACGGAGTGGCCCGCGAGGAGTTGATTCATGTCGTGGGTGTCGGAGGTGAAGACGGTTGCCTCGGCCCCCTGTGCGGCTTCCCGCCCGGCCACGGCCGCCAGGACGGCGTCGATGGCGTACTTGTGCCCGTGCAGGCCGGCCGCCTTCAGCATGTCGCGCGCCATGGCGATCACCTGGTCGTCCGTGTGCACGATGCGGATGTGTCGGCATCTTCGAGGCTGGTTCCGCCGACTCACCCATGGTGTGTTCGGTCGGTGACGTGCACGATGCGCACCTGCGCCTGGCGGGTGCCTTCGCTTGGCTGCCTCTTGCGGTCTGCGGTGACCGAAGCGCGAACAGCCCGGCGAAGAAGGCAAGCGTGGGCACGCGATCCTGCGTGGCTGACCACTCCGTGGGCGTCGGCCGAGACGACGGGCCTGGGGGCCAGGCGATGGTGTGTACGCAGAAAGCGTCTTCCTGCTGGAACGGCAGAAGCCTTGGACAAGCCCGGCCGCCCCAGGTCAGGAGGTACATTCGCTGTTTTGTTCAAGACCGGACGCCGCTCAGGCGAAACGGCCGGGCTCTGATGCGCTCACCCGGGCGGTTCGGTCCCCGCCGCGTCGGGTGGGGTCGGTACGACACCCGGGAGCGGGCTCATCACCCACCGCGCCTTCTCCCAGGTGATGGTCTCGGTGACGCGGACGGGTCGGCGCTTGGCACCTGCGGTGCCGGACACGTCCACTTTCCATACGCCCTCGAAGTCAGAGGTGCGCGTCCACCGGACGTCCCAGTCCTGTCCGCCGTACGCCTTGATCCGGGCACGGGCATCCTTGGAGCCCTGGGGATGGGCGTCGAGCAGCCCGGCCAGCCCGTCTTCGTCCGAGCGGTTGAGGAACCGTACGTAGTCGTGCAGGAAACGGTCCTGGTCCGCCAGGTCGGGTTTCGCGGACGCAGAGCCGTCCCCGCCGCCGCACGCGGTGAGCGCTACCGCGCAGAGCACCGCCATGAGCAGCCCGGCGCGACGCCGCCACGAGCGATGTCCGCTTCCGTCAGGTGCGGAAGGCGTAGTAGGTCGCGCGCGGGTACTGCGCCACAAGGCTCTTCACCGACTTCCGGTAGGTGTTGGTCGAGTGGTAGGTGAGGTAGGGCACTCCGCCGCTCTTGTACGTGGTGATCATGGAGTGGTCCTTGGACCTGTTGCCGCTGAAGTCCATCTGGAGGATGTCCCCGATCCCCAGCTTGTACACGTTGTCCAGGTTGTAGGCCCGGTCGCTGTGCAGAGCGAAGGACGCCCAGTAGTTGACGTTGATCCAGGACGTCGTCTGGTTCGAGGAGTTGTACCACCAGTTCTTGTAGCTCTTGTACCAACCTGTGTCGTTTTTCCAGCCGCCGGCCCGCAGTGCCTGGCTGATGAAGTTCGTGCAGTCGCCCCCGACGTCGTTGAACTTACGGTAGTTGGGGTTGTAGTTCTTCCAGTACTTCTCCGCGTACTTCGCCATGGCGGTGTAGTTGTAGCTCGCGGTGGCGCTGGCCTTGGCCTGGGCCTGGACTGTGGGCTGGGTGGTGCCCGCCTGGCTCTCCTGGGGCGCGGGGCCGTCGGTTTCGGGCTCGCCGCCCTCGTCGATCGGGTCCTCAGCCATGCCGGTGAACGTGGGCCCGGTGTCCCCGGCGGTGTCCGCCACCGAGTTGACCGCGGCCGGCCCTTCCTCGTCGAGAGGCGTGAATCCGGTCAGCTCCCACGTGCCGTCCGGCGCGGCGACGAAGGTCAGCTCGTGCCTGGCCTGAAAGCCGGTGGTCGGCGGCTCGTCGCCCTGGATCTTCTTGTACGTGAGCATCGTCGTCTCGGTGACCTGGGCAGTCGCCCGGTCGCCGGTCACCCGCACCTTGTCCACGTCGATCTCGGTCTCGGCCGCCGTGTACGCCTCGTCCAGGTCGGCGAGCCGCGCCCTGCGGTCACGCAGTATCTCGGTCGCCGTGTCCTCCGTGCGAGCCAGACTGCTGGTGACGTGCACGTCGCCCTTCAGCGGCAACACCGCGCCGGCACGGCGGGTGGCCTGAGACCCGTCCAGGAGCGCGGAGGTCCGTCTGGTCAGTACGGCATCCGCGAGGGCGGCGAAGTCATCGGTGGTCTCGGCATCCACGGTGCGGGCCGCCTCCGCCGTGGCCTGGGCGGCTGCGCTGTCCGTGGCATGAGCGGTCGCGGCGGGCGGCAGTGCGGCCAGCAGCGTCGCGCCCAGGGTCAGCGCCGTGGCACGTCTGTAGCTCCCGTTCCTCATGAATATCCCCCAACTCTGGCCTTTAGCAGGCCGGTTGAAGGAATCCTGTCACCTCCAGTCACGTGCGGCGAGGTCTTTTCGTACACGCGTTCCTGGATGTCCGGGTTCCGTTTCGGGCTCCGGGACCCTTCCGGAGCGCCAGGTGATCAGAGTGGCGTCGAGGTTCAGGGACGAGGCCGGGCAGCACGTGTCCCGCGGCCAGGTCAGCGGGTATTCCCTCACCGGTCTCGGCGGCTGCAGCCAGGCGACCCCCCCCAGCCGCAGCGCGGGGCGAGTGCACAGAAGCCATTGTCCGCTCGTCAACGTCGGCGAGCAGCCGCCAGGCAGTCGGTGTCGAGGCGATCGAGCCGAACGCTTTGGCCTGGTCCAGCACGGCCCGGTCTGCAATGGCCTCGCCGCCGGCGGCGAGCATCACCGCCCGGTCGGTGGCGATCTGTCCCGGACCATGTCCGGTCCCGCAAGGCCGCAGTGGCCTGAGAGCGGTGGAGGTACGCGGAGGTCAGCCTCGTGGCCTCGATGAGATCCGCCGGCAACCGTGCCCGCCCAGGCGTGACCGACCGCCCCGAACCACCGGAACTGACCCGGAACTTGGTGTTCAACCCGCCGCCGCCCCGTTGGTCGGGTGAGTCCGGCACGGCGGTGCCTGCCGGTTGGGGTGTTCTGTCCACGGAGGTTGGTGACGGAGGTCTCGGCTGAGGGATCTTGAAATGGGTGAGGGCCTTCTGGCTCGGTGTGGATTGCGACATCTACGCCCAGCAGCAGAAAGGCCCTCGTGCCCCACCGTAATGCCCCCTGACCGAGACCGGCCGTCTGCGGCTGGCCCGCTGCGCGGTCAAAGGTCGTCGTCTGACGGTCAACCCGGTTGTCGGCGTGCCCCTGCCGAAGGCGATGCCGGCTGACCACGTGTACCTCGACGACATGCAGGTCGACGCGCTGGCCAACGCGTCAGGCGTCTATCGGGCGTTCATCCTGCTGCTGCCCTACACCGGCCTGCGTTGGGGCGAGGCTTCCGTGCTGAAGGTGGGGCGCGTCGACCTCGATGCCTGCCGTGCGCACATCGTCGAGGCGTACGCCAAGGACAACGGCAAGCTCTACCTCGACCCTGCGACACCCGCTTGAGGAGTTCGACCCGAGCCTGCTCCGGCTGCGGCCGGCGACTGGTGCGACGGCCGGACCGGGGCGCTGGTGTGCGCCCCCGTCCGGCGTCGTTGATGTCAGCCGTGGATGTCAGCAGGCTTCTGATCCATAGCTCTATGTGGATCGGTCATCGACGGTCGTATCGGGCACGCATCGGTCCGGTGCGGCTGCTGACGCCCGGGACTGGTCGTTGTGGCTGCTGTACTCCGCTGCTGTACAGCCGGAGCGAAACAAGCCTTGCCAAGAGACTCACCGTCCGGCTTCACGAGTGGCGCCCGATCGGCCGGAAAGCAGTCGGCAACTACTCGCCTGAACCGCTCCGGGTTCGGTAGAGGTGACCCGTACCGGGCTGGGTGAGGGGCCCAGTGCCTGGACACGACGAAGGGCCAGCCTGGGAGGAAACCCCTCCTGAGCTGGCCCTTTTCGCTGTGCCCCCGGCAGGATTCGAACCTGCGACACCCGCTTGAGGAGTTTTCCCTGGGCGGGGTTGTGACCTGCGGAAACGTCTGCTGATAGCTGTCTGGCCTGGGAAAACTCTCCTCGGCAGTTCTCACGTCTTTGCGAGGCTTCCCGGCCTCATGTGTGCCGAATCCGTGCCGGTGAGTGTGCTGTCCGGCGAAGGCCATGGGGTGCTTGGGGCTCGGCGAGCGGCCGGAGTGAGGTGTGGGWGTCCCGTCAGACCTTCTCGACTCGCACGGAGTGGCCCGCGAGGAGTKGRTTCATGTCGTGGGTGTCGGAGGTGAAGACGGTTGCCTCGGCCCCCTGTGCGGCTTCCCGCCCGGCCACGGCCGCCAGGACGGCGTCGATGGCGTACTTGTGCCCGTGCAGGCCGGCCGCCTTCAGCATGTCGCGCGCCATGGCGATCACCTGGTCGTCCGTGTGCACGATGCGGATCCGGGACAGCGTCCAGTTCCACAGTGCCTGCCGCGACGCTTCGCGCGGGTCCCAGGCCTCCAGGGTCGTGAGCGCCGAGGTGATGATCGGGATGTCGAGCCGCGGGGCCGTCTTGATCAGCGCGGTCATCTCCCGATCGCCCTGGACCGCCTTGGAGAGAGCTTCGGAATCGAACACGAAGACGCGCTGCCGCGGCCGGTGCAGCTTCGCTCGGGCGGTGCGGCTCACGCGGCCTCGTCCGAAGCCGATCGCTGCTCGTCATGCCAGCCGTCGATGGCGGCGATGCGCTCCAGCGCTGCCTGCTGCTCGTCGTCCGTCACGGCGCCGTGCTCTTCCTCGAGCCGGTCGGCCAACTCGCGTAGTCGGTCCATGGCGTCCTGGTGGGCGGCGGCGGCCGCGATGTAGCCGGACACCCCGCGCGCGTCGACGCGCTCCTTGATCGATTCCACCAGCTCTTCCGGCACGGTGATGGTGATCTTCCGAGTTGCCATACTGTGAGTATGCCAGGTTCTGGGTGGCATGGCTCGACTCCTCGAAGAAGCCGACTCCGAAGAGCAGGGGTGCACGGGATGCCGCCCTCCACCCGGGCGAGGACTCCGGCTCGGCCGACCACGTCCCGATCGGGCGCAGATGCAGCACGACCCGCGACAGGTCGTGAGGCACGGCGTGAACATCCACAGCGGCCGCGTACTCGCCCACGCCCTGGCCATCGACCACGACGGTGCAGGAACGCCCGTCGATACTCAGCTGAAAACGATTTGGCGTCGTCACCGGCGGAGTCCGCGCCCACGGCCGGACGACCGCCGGAGGGCTCTTCCCGGCCGGCACGGCCCCGTATATCGGTGGCTTCGTCTACCTTCCCCTCATGACGCTGAACGAAATCACTCGATCTGCGATCCTGCAGGCTGTTGCGGAGTACGACCGACTCGGTCGGGATGCGTTCCTGGAGAGATACGGATTCGGACCGTCGCGTAGCTACCTGCTCGAGATCGATGGCAAGGAGTACGACTCAAAGGCCATCGTGGGGGCGGCGCACGGCTATCTGTCCGGACGGGAACCTCTGGGAAGCGACGAGTTCTCCGGCGGCAAGGACCACGCTGCCAAGCTGTTGAGCGACCTCGGATTTGAAGTCGTGGTCCGTACGGCGGGCTGATCCCTGACGGCACCCGACACCGAAGGTTGCCGAATCTGAGACCTCAGCACGAGGAAACGGTGCAAGTGGCTCTCCGGAAGGCAGGAGAGCCACCGCGACGTGGGCTGATCAGTACTGGTCCGGTGCGACCGGAATGCGTTGAGCCGCGAGTTGTGCCGTCCACGGCAGATGTTCTCGGTCATCGCGGCGAACGAGCCCGGTGCCCGAGGCCGTGCGCCTCCCGTACCGGCTCGCCCCCGGGCAGCGGATCGTTCTGCTGACGGTGTTCCGCAAGACGCGGATGAGTGAGGCAGCGGAAGCCGAGCGTGCGCACCAGGCGCAGAAGGTCTGCGGGGCCGAGCACAGCCGGGCCGAACACACCTACGGTCGGCGCGAGGAGAGTTGATGAATCACAGCACGTGGAGGCGCGCCGGGCCCGGCAGCTTACGGGTGAGACGGTGGAGTACGACCAGGAGTACGTCGACGCGCGGCTGGCCGGCGACCTCGGGCCAGGCGGTCTACGACCGTCGGATCGAACTCGGCCTGTCCCAGAACGAACTGGCCGAGCGGGCCGGGGTGACGCAGCCTCAGGTGTCCCGGATGGAGGGCGGCGACACCGTGCCGACGCTTCCGCTGCTGCGAAGTTTGGCCAAGGCCCTGGACGGCACCCTGAACCTGGCCGTCGACGAGGGCAACTCCCGCGTCACCTTCACCCCGCACACCGCCTGAAACCGAACCGCCAAAGGCCCCGGACCATGATCGGCCCGGGGCCCTTCGGCTGGTGCCCCCGGCAGGATTCGAACCTGCGACACCCGCTTTAGGAGCGAGGTGAGGCGAGTGCGGCTCTCACCTGCGAAGGGTCCACATGGGCGGACAGGAGATCAGTCACCCGTCGGCAACTGCCGTTCCCCGTGGCTCCCCGCTGGATCTGGCACGGGTGTGGCACGGCGCTTCTGATCCGTAGCTCTATGTGGATCGGTCGGTGGCGGTCATACCAGTTGCGCTGAGGTCCTGTAAGTGCGTTGCCGACCGGGGGCGGTTGCTGTGGTTGCTGTACTTCACTGCTGTACCGCCCCGCCAGGGGCTCGTCCCTGTCAGGTCGATCGCAAGGGGCTCGGTATGACGCGACGGGGATTTCCGCACCGAACCGCAATTCAAGCTCGGGATCTTCGCCCTCCCCACCCGCATGCGCCCCGGTCTGCCCGAGATGATGTCCTCCTCATATGACATCCCTGGGGGGACCATGCGCACCAGCACCACAGCCATCATGACGATCGGCCTGCTCCTCGCCACGCTCACGGCGTGCAGTAGCAGCGACCAGGAGGACAAGGCGGTGGAGACACCCAAGGTGGTGGACACGCCCACGGCGCCGGCCTACACCGTGGTGAACAAGATCGAGAAGTTTGGGGTCGGCAGTGTAGACCTCGTCATCCCGACCGCCACTGTGGACAGCGCCAAAGCAGCCATTCAGGACTACGCCAAAACCATCGACGGCCCGTTGAACTACGGCATCAACGTGATCCGCAGCAAAAACGACAAGGGCATCGAGGATTACGTCTGTCATGGCGAGTGGGTCAAAGATGAGCAGGCTGCCCGGGTGTACACGGGCGGGCGCGTCACCTCGGACACCTGGCCCGCCATCGGAATGTACTGCTCTGATCCCAAGGGCTGACCCCCACCGCCCAGGCTCGGCCATGCCCAACGTGGATGCGTACGCGGTCAGCGTCTTTCGCGCTCGTAGCGTTCCACTCGACGCGCCAACTTGGCCGTAGGGACTTGACCCCTGATCTTGGACGTGTGGATCGGTTCGGCGCCGCCCTTGCTACCAGATCCACATCCCACCGAGGACAGATTGATTGTGGGTGGCGCCCCGCCCGGGACAGGTTCGAGCCTCATCCTTATCAGGTCGATCACGGGGCATCGGCAACGTCGGCCGACCGGCCGGTGTCCTTGGCTGATCGTCCGTTGTGATTCGGCGTTGGTCGGCGCTGTCCGCACCTGTTGGTGTCAGCCGTTGATGTCGACCGACCGACTCAGCGTTGTCGGTTGCCTCGGCCAGAATGCGCGGCATGAGCATCGAGATGCAGCTGCGCGTCATGCCGGAGTCCGAGATCCGAGAGGACTGGGCTTGGCTGGAGGAGTTCATGGGGGCCGCGGGGGACTTCGACCGCTTCCAGGCCGAGCGCCGGGCCGGAATCGCCGAAGTCGTGGAGTACCACTTTCCCGCCCTCCATGAGGTCTACAAAGCGGCGTACACCCTGCGGGGCTCTCCTGACTGGGAGCTCCCGGTCTTCGGGGGCAGCCCTGTGCACCACGCCACCTACGACCAGCCGCCGTTTCTGATACTCCGCCCCACTCAGGTACGCGAGGTAGCGGACTTCCTGGATGCGGTCTCCTTCGACGATCTTTGGGACGCGGCCCGGCCGAAGGTCCTGCCTCCCTTCTCTGCCTTCGACGAGGCTGAGGTCAAGGGCTGGTTCCTCACCCACCACACGGACCTGCAGGCCTTCTACACCCGGACCGTCCCCACGGGGCACGCCGTCGTCAAGGCCTTCTGGTACTGAACCGCAGTCTTCATCCTCGGCTCGCGGTACCGAGCGGTCGGCAGCAATGACCGGTCAAGCGCCGCTGTCCGAGTCCTGAAGCACCAGTTTGGAAGACGCCGTATGCGGATGGACGCTGACCTGGCGACTCCCTGACCTGGTCCGGAGCGAGGTTGGCGCCGCCGTTCCCCGTGAGTCCCCGCTGCGTCCCCTCCGAACGGGCACGCAGCGGGCACGATGAACCTCTCGATGCGAACTGCGGGCGGGACGGTCGCTGAGGTCTGCTTGGCTGGTCAGTCGAGTATCTGAAGCTGGTGACAGTCGGCTGCGGTCGCAGCGGTTGCTGTACTTCGCTGCTGTACAGCACTCGCGACCACCGCATTAGGAGTTCGGTCAAGGGGCTGGACTGCTGCTGGACTGGCATGCCATGGCGGGTGATCCCGCTCCCAGGAATACCGTCGCGATCCGCGTGCGTCCGCCGTCGTTGATGTCAGGAGTGGATGTCAGCGGCTCGGGGTGGCTGGTAGCACGTCCACAGATAGTCCAGATCCGCCGGGTGGGGCACGATGTGGCGCCGCTCTAGGGCGCGTATCGGGTCGTGATCAATCTGCGGGTTTCGCTCTTGGGGCGGGACCTGATCCGGTAGATCGTTTTATGTGACGCGAGTGCAACTGACGGATGCGGAGTGGGAGTTCATCGGCCCGTACCTGCCGATCGGCCAGTACGGGCCGTACCCCGAGCGGCTGCGGCAGCAGTTCGAGGGCGTGATCTGGCGGTTCAAGACGGGCGGGCAGTGGCGGGAGATGCCGACCGAGTTCGGCGCCTGGTCAACCGTTTCCAACCGCTTCCGGCAGTGGCGTGACGCGGGTGTGTTCGAGGCCCTGCTGGAGGGGCTGATCGCGGAGGCCGCGAAGCGGGGCGAGGTGGACTTGTCCCTGGTCAGCATCGACTCCACCACCGCGCGGGCCCACCACGACGCCGCGGGGATGCACCTGGACGAGGACGTGCTCACCGCGTTGGAGAAGGCTGCCGCCGAGGAGGAGAAGGCCAGGTCAAAGGGGGCAGCTACGAAGAACGAAACGGGCAGGACGCCGAAGCCGATCCTGAGCGGGAAGAGCGACGACGCATCCGGCGCCGGCGAAAGCTCCGGCTGAAGGCGGCCCTTCTCGGACGCTCGCGGGGCGGGCAGACGAGCAAGGTCCACCTCGCCGCGGACCGCAGGTGCCGCCCGCTGGTGTTCGTCCTGACCGCTGGACAGGCCGCCGACAGCCCGCAGTTCATCCCGGTGCTGGGGAAGATTCGGGTCCGCGGTCTTGTCGGCCGCCCCCGTACCCGGCCGGACGCGGTCGCCGGGGACAAGGCCTACTCATCCCGCCGCAACCGCGCCCACCTGCGGAAACGCCACATCAAGGCARTCATCCCGGAGAAGTCGGACCAGGCCGCCAACCGGAAGAAGAAGGGCTCCAGGGGCGGCCGGCCCGTCCGCCACGACGCCGACCTCTACAAGGAGAGGAACACCGTCGAGCGCCTGATCAACAAGCTGAAGGCCTGGCGAGGTATCGCCACCCGGTACGACAAGACCCCGGAGAGCTACCTCGCCGGCCTCCACCTGCGCGCCTCGATGATCTGGATCAAAGACCTCACCCGAGGCGCCCATTGATCACGACTCGATACGCGCCCTAGCCCCGGATCAACTCTGGCACCAGGGCCCGCCCCGGTGCTGGGGCAAGCCTCACTTGCGCTCGATGTGGGCCACCCATGTAACGGCCTGGATTTTGCTGGGTACCTCTCCGATTTTCTGGGCAGCGGCGCGGTAGCAGTCGGCGAGTAGGTTGTAACGTCCGACCGCTCCCAATCCTCGGTCTCGCTGGCCGTAGATCTGGCGTACCGCGATATCGTGCGCGTGGCGGTCAATCACTACGGCTTCTGCATGTTCCGGATCGGCAATGCACACGTAGAAGAATCCCGTTTTGATGTGCATGGGGAGGATTTCGTTCGGGTCGGTGCCCGCCATGATTCGGTTTGCCTTGGTGATCGCGTCGTGGACGTGTCCGCTTGCCGTTCCTTCGGCGAAGGCTTTACGGGCAAGCCTGCAATTGTCCGCCCACGACTTGTTGGCGGACAGTGCGGCGAGAACGCCCGCGCCCTTGCTGGTGTTTCCCGCAGCGATTTCGGCGGCGAATTCGTGTGCGGTGGCGTACCACTCGCGTCCGCGTCGCTTTTGGTCGGGAGTGGCGATGTTCCACTTGTCCACGATGGCCTGGGTGTAGACGGCGCGCTGCTTCTCGGTGCTCTTGACCGGGATCATGGGTGATTCCTTGCGGTTGGGGTGAGCGCGCGCGAAGGGGCGGTGAGGAGCGGGCCCTGTGGGCGGCTCGACTCATGGCCGGGGCGGCGCGGTGAAAGAGGCCGGGCAGGAACGTGAGGCGTTGGCCCGGCGTGGCCGCGGTAGAGCGCTGTGCGCGGGTGGCGGCGTGAAAAGGCCCGTGAGGGGCTGGGTGGGGTGGGAGGCCCGTTGCGGGCCTCCCGGTGCCGTTGGTGAATTAGAGGTCATCTCAATTGGCTCGGTAGGCTGTCGGCCGTGGCAGGGATCGTTGAGCGGCTGGTGCCGGATGAGTTGTGGGAACTGTTCCAGCGCGTGGTGCCGGAGGCACCGACGCGACCTCAGGGTGGCGGTCGGCGTCGGCACGGTGACCGGGAGGTGCTGGCCGCGATCGTGTTCGTGGCGACGTCCGGCTGCACGTGGCAGCAGCTGCCCGCCGCCTCGTTCGGGCCGTCCGGCGCGACGGCCCACCGCCGGTTCACCGAGTGGACCAAGGCCCGGGTGTGGGCCAGGCTGCACCGCCTGGTCCTGGACGAGCTCGGAGCCCGTGGCGAGCTGGACTGGTCGCGGTGTGCGATCGACTCGGTGAACATGCGGGCTTTGAAAAGGGGGAGCTGACAGGTCCGAATCCTGTGGACCGGGGCACGTACGGGTCGAAGATCCATTTGCTCACGGAGCGGACGGGTCTGCCCCTGTCCGTCGGCATCTCCGGCGCCAACGTCCACGACAGCCAGGCCCTGATCCCGCTGGTGCAGGGCATCCCGCCGGTCCGCTCCCGGCGGGGACCCCGCCGGCGCAGGCCCGGCAAGCTGCACGCCGACAAGGGCTACGACTACCGCCACCTGCGGCGATGGCTGTCGAAGCGGGGCATCCGGCATCGCATCGCCCGCAAGGGCGTCGAGACCTCGCAGCGGCTGGGGCGGCACCGCTGGACCATCGAACGCACCATGGCCTGGCTGGCCGGCTGCCGCCGCCTGCACCGCCGCTACGAGCGCAAGGCCGAGCACTTCCTGGCCTTCACGAGCATCGCCTGCACCCTCATCTGCTACCGCAGACTCACCAAATGAGATGACTTCTTAATCTCAAGCTGACACGAACCCGACACATCGCAGCCGGGTGAGCCGCGGCACCTCGCCGACTGGATCGACGAGGTGGTCCGATCAGATATTCAGCCTTGAACCGAGGTGAGGAGCTCAAGGGCTGGTGCGGAGGAACCCACGGCGGCAGGTGGGCCATCGGGCTGCCCGCCATCAGCCACAGAACGCGAAACGGTCCGCCGACGGAGTCGGCGGACCGTCACGAAAGGTCGAGGTTAGCGCTTGTAGGTGTTGCCGCCCGTGTCCTTGACGGACTTGCAGGTGCGGCCGGTCTTGGACCCTGAGCGGACGGCCGGAGCCTTCTTGTTGTAGTAGTTCACGGTGTAGGTGTTGCCCGAGAACGTGTTTCCGCCCTTTCCGCAGGTGTTGGCCCTGGGGAACACCCAGTAGGTGAACATCCCGTAGTTGCCGTTCCCCCGGGTCTTCCCTTTGTAGTCGCGGCCCTTCTTGAAGACGTTGTTCTGGACCTTGTTGCCGCTGCTGCCGTCGCTGGCGCGGACCGGGTCGCCTGAGACGACCTGGAAGGTGTTCCCCTTCACCAGGTTCTCGTTGCTCCCAGGGGTCTTCTGCGTCTGGTTGAAGGCAAGGTAGACACCGTGGGTGTTCCCCGGGACCGTCTTGTTCTCGAGATTGACGAACGAGTTGTTGGTGATCTTGGCCTTCGAAACGTAGTTCAGCTGCACGCCGGCGTAGCCCTTGCCGCTCTTGACCCAGGCATTGCCGATCTGCTTGAAGGTGATCCGGTTGACCACGAGCCCTTTGACCGGGCCGTCCTTCTTGGTCCCGGTGGCCTTGAGCCCACCGTCGCCGTAGCGCTGCACGGTGTACGGCCCCTGGAAGTTCAGCTTGGGTGACGTCGGGCCGACCTTCGTCCAGTACCCGGCCTTGGCCGCCCGCCCGTCGAACGTGACGGGGCCCGTCCCCGGCTGAGCCTTGAGCGTGACCGTACCGCTGGCGATGCCCGGCCCCCACTCCACCCCGGCATCAGTGTAGGTGCCGCCGCGGAGCATGATCGTCGCGTTCTTCGTGTGCCTGGCCTCGAGCACGGCCTGGGCATCACGCAGGGACCTGACCGGACTCTGCGCCGTGAGGCCGGCCTTCCCCGCCGCCCGCAGAAGCGACTTCCCCGAAAGCCCGGCAAGCGAGGCTCCGCCGGAGCCGACGTAAACGGTGACATCCTCGCCCCCAGCCGGAGCGGCCAGCGCCCCCGGCCCGCTCGGAACCAGCATCATCACGGCCGCCGCCAAGCACGGCAGACCGAGGCGCAGGTGCTTGCGCATGAATGTTCCTCCCAATCAAAGGTCATGTGAGGCACGAGCGAAAAGTCCATTCCCGCCACTCCCGCACAGCGGGGGAAGCTCACTTTCGTCAAGGTGCCTGGGCGGTGGGCCGCCCGGTTCTGGACACGCCGGCAACGATGTACGGCCGACCTTGCGAGAAACCTTGCGGGAAACCTTGCGCGGCAGGTCACAGTGGTGCCTGCCGGGTCGATACCGGCATGAAGGGGGAGCAGGGCATGGTGGAGTTCCAATTATTGGGCACGCTCGAGGTGCGGGCCGGGGGGCGGCCTGTGGCCTTGGGGCATGCGCGGCAGCAGTGTGTTCTCGCGGCCCTGCTGCTCGATGTCGGCCGTCCGGTGCCGGCCTACCGGCTGCTTCACCGGGTGTGGGGCGACCGCGTGCCCCACCGGGGGCGGGACACGCTCTACGCCTACCTGTCCCGCCTGCGCCGCGGGCTGGAGCCGCACGGCGTCCGGCTGGTCCGCCGGTCCGGCGGCTACGTGATCGACCTCGGCGAGGCCACGGTGGACCTGCACCGCTTCCGCCACCTGATCGCCCGGGCCCGCGAGGACGCGGACGACCGGTCCGCCCTGCCCCTGTTCGAGGAGGCACTGGGGCTGTGGCAGGGCGAGCCACTGGCCGGCCTGGACTCCCCATGGCTGCACACCGTGCGCGAGCAGCTGCGGGACGAGCAATGGGCCGCGGAGCTGGACCGGACCGACGCCCTGCTGCGCACCGGCCGTCACAGTGAGTGCCTGCCCGCCCTGTCCGCGCGGGCCGAGCGGCATCCGCTGGACGAGCGGGTGGCCGGCCAGTTCATGCTCGCCCTGTACCGAGCCGGACGGGCCGCGGACGCGCTGGCCCACTACCAGCACGTGCGGGGATGGCTGGCCGAGGAGCTGGGGGTCGATCCCGGAGCGCCCCTGCAGCAGCTGCACCAGCAGATCCTCACCGCGGACACGGCCCTGACCCTTGCGAAGCCTGAGCCCGCCCCGCGCACCGGGGCGCCCGCCCCGGTGCCCCGCCAGCTTCCCGGCCGGCCGCGCTGGTTCACCGGCCGGGAGCGCCAGCTCGCGGAGCTGACCAAGGCGTTGGGCTCAACGAGGGAGCCGGGCGGGACGGTGGTGATCTCCGCGATCGGCGGCAGTGGTGGGATGGGCAAGACCTGGCTGGTCCTGCAGTGGGCGCACCACAACCTCGAGCGGTTCCCGGATGGGCAGCTCTACGTCGATCTGCGCGGTTTCGATCCCTCGGGTAAGCCCGTCGCGCTTGCCGCGGCGGTACGTGGGTTCCTCGACGCGCTGGGGGTGGACTCCGGGTCCGTGCCGGTGGAGGTGCAGGCTCAGCTCGGGCTGTACCGGAGCCTGCTCGAGGGCAAACGAATGCTGGTCGTGCTGGACAACGCCGTCGACGCCGAGCAGGCGGCCGCGCTGCTGCCGGGCAGCGCCACCTGCACGGTGCTGGTCACCAGCCGCCGGCGGCTGGCCGGGTTGACGAGCGCCCATGGGGCCCGGATGCTGACGCTCGACGTGCTGACCGACACCGAAGCACGGGAGCTGATGTGCCGCCACCTGGGGGAAGACCGCGTGGCGGCCGAGCCGGAAGCCGTCGCCGCGCTGCTGGAGCACTGCGCGGGGCTGCCGCTGGCGATCAGCGTGGTGGCAGCCCGCGCGGCGGCCCACCCGGACTTCCCGCTCGCCGTGCTGGCCGAGGAGCTCCGGGACGAGTCGGCGCGGCTGGACGCGCTGGACGCGGGTGATCTGACCGCCAGCGTGCGCGCGGCCTTCACCGTGTCGTACCGAGCCCTGACCGCGGGGGCCGCGGAAGTGTTCCGGCTCGTGGGACTGGCCCCGGGCCCAGAGATCGGACAGGCCGCCATCGCCAGCCTGGTCGCCTGCCCGGCCACCGTCCTACGGGCGGCGCTGCGGGAACTGGAAAATGCCCACCTCGTCCGGCAACCCGAACCTGGCCGCTACCGCCTGCACGACCTGGTCCGCCTTTACGCAGTCGAACAGGCAAAAACAGAAATGGCCGACGGCGGCGCCGAAGCGCTTTTGAGAGTGGTGGACTTCTACCTCCACACGGCCTACACGGCGGCACAGCGGCTGGACCCGCACCGGGACGAAATCCGCCTGGTGGCTGCCCGGCCTGGCGTAACTCCCCTGACCTTGGCGGACCACGACGCGGCCCTGGCCTGGTTCACCGTCGAGCACCCCGCGCTGCTCAGCACCATCGACCTGGCCGTCAGAACGCGCCACGACGCGCACGCCTGGCAGCTGGCCTGGGCCCTTGAGACGTTCTTCGACTACCGCGGTCACTGGCACGACTGGACCGCCAGCCAGCACATCGCGCTTGACGCGGCACAACGGCTCGACAACGTGTCCTGGAAGGCCGCAGCGCACCGTAGCCTCGGCAACGTCTACACCCAGATCGGTCGGCTCGACAAAGGCCACACCCACTTCCGCCACGCCCTGGATCTCTATGACAACCTGGGCGATCGGGACAGCCAGGCCCATACCCACCGAGGCCTGGGCTGGGTGTGCAACCAGCAGGGGCGCCAGCGGGACGCACTCGACCACGCCACGCAGGCTTTGACGCTGTACCGGCAGACCGGCCATCAGGCCGGCCAGGCCAAGGCACTGAACAACGTCGGTTGGCTGAACATCGCGCTCGGCGACCATCGGGCCGCACTCGACTACTGCGCCCAGGCGGTGGCCCTCAACCAGGCGATCGGCGACCGGCACGGCGAGGCAGGGGCGTGGGACAGTCTCGGCTACGCACACCACCATCTCACCGAATACACCGACGCCCTCGACTGCTACCAGCGGGCCCTCGAACTGGACCGCAGTTTCGGCGACCGCTACGGCGAGACAGAGATACTGCACCACCTCGGCGATACGCATCTCGCCGTCGCCGATCCCCAGGCGGCCCGGCGTGCCTGGCGCCACGCCCTGGAGATCGCCGACGAAATCGGCCACCCCGCCACCACCGAACTGCGCGGCAAGCTCAGCGACCTCCTTCACGCCCCGCCTGCCGACAACCTCAGGAGCGAAACCACGAGCTACTGAACTCGAGGTGCTTCACTTCGGTGAACTGAACCGCCAGGCCGTGGGCGCGCCGGCCGCCGTCGCGGAAGTAGACCGCACCCGGGCCTTCGGCGGCGATGCCGCGCAGCACAGCTGTGAGCATGAGCCGTGGATAGCGGCCGACGACGGGGCGTGATCAGCTGTTTCCCGAGTGCGCCGCCCGTGTGGGCGCACTGGTCATACCGGCACAGGCACGGCGCACCCTTCCCGCACGCGTCGCGGTCGCGAACCGGGGCTCTTCGGCCGAATGGCGGGCGGGGTCATCTCTCGTCCGGCCACACCCTCAACACCGCTCCGGCCTCCGCATCGACCAGGGTGACCCGGGCGTCCGGCAGCGCACCGTACACGCCGACCCAGGCGACGAACTTGTCGCGGGCCACGGCCTCGCTGCCCCACCAGCCGTGCATCGTCGGGCGGCCTGCCGCGATCAGGATCAGGTGATAACGCCGGTCGGAACCGAGTCTCATCCCACCAGCCTCCGTCCGGCGTGTCGACGCGCAGCGACAGGCCCGCCGTGACCACACTCGCCCACAGGCCCGCGAGGACGTCCTCCACGGCCAGGCCGTGGTGGCACAGGTCGCCCCGGCCGGGGCCGGCGCCCGGACCGTCGACGCCCCCCTTTCCGGGCGGCGGCCGCGCAGCTCCGGGGGGTTGCAGATCTCAGCCGTCTCAGGCCGCGGTCGTCGGGTTCGCCGCTTCGGCGGCGCGGCGGTATGCGGCGTTGAGGCGCTGGGCCTCCTCGAGCTGGTCCTCGAGGATGACGATGCGGCAGGCGGCCTCGATGGCGGTGCCCTGGTCGACGAGTTCCCGGGCGCGGGCGGCGATGCGCAGCTGGTAGCGGGAGTAGCGGCGGTGGCCGCCCTCGGAGCGCAGCGGGGTGATCAGACGGGCTTCGCCGAGGGCGCGCAGGAAGCCCGGGCTGGTGCCGAGCATCGCGGCGGCCCGGCCCATGGTGTAGGCGGGGTAGTCGTCGTCATCGAGCCGGCCGAAGGAGTCGTCTGCGGTCACTTGCACCTCTCGGTAAAACGCGGGGAGGGGCCCCGGTGCCAATGGCACCAGGGCCCCGAAGGAACTACTACACCATCTGCCGGCCCTGATCCTGCGCCGGCCTCCTGTGTCCGCAGACCCGGCCGAGACGCTGCCGGGGGTGCGGGGATCGCGGTTGCTTGACCGGAGACCACCTCACTATCGATGTCCTGCGGTACCCGGGCCCAAGACGTCCGCCCGGGCGATCCTGATGGCGCTCGGCTCCTCCGTTCTTCCCTCGGGGATCAATCACTTGCCTACTGCTGGTACTGCGAACTGCTGGTACCGCGAACTGCTGGTGGCCTGGGACAGCGCCACCCTTCGGCAGCCGGCCCCGTCGCCCGTCCTGCGTCTGCTCCGGCCTGGAACCCCACTGCCGAACTTCCCGGTGCGCGCGTCCGCAGCCGACGCCTTCACCGGGGTGCTGCTCACTGACTTCGCTGCGGGGTACTGCTCACGGCGGCCCCTGATCACTGCGGGCCACCCGGTCCGGTCGTCAGCCCCGTCGCCGTCCTGCAAGCTCTGGCTTCGGAACTCCACCACCGCACCGTCATGCATCCCGCGACTGCGGGTACTGCTGCCCGGCAGTTCGTCTCTGCCGGGCCCTGCTGATCTCGGCTACGGGAGGAACCATAACCACACCACCCTCCAATGTCTACTGCGGCCGCCATAGATTTCCGCGTGTTCGACGGTGAGGTAATCGACCTCGAACAGCGACGGGGCAGGCGCACGACCGTCACCGCCCGGTCGACGGGACAGGCCGGGGCACCAGCACCCCGTAGACAGGACCCACGAGCCGGCAAGGGAGCAAAGCCGCCCCGTGGGCAACGAGCGTCACGACACGGTGACCGCTCCCCCCTACCGGCACAGCCGTCCCATCGAACCGCTGGCCTCACAAGGCTGGAGTCATCCCGTACCCCAGCGCATACACGCGCCATCCAGTTCCCTCGCGAAACGACACGTCTTTTCACCGGCCTGACGACACCAGAACCCCGTGACCACCACAAGAACCGGTGAAACCACATGACGCGCCACAGCGAAAAATGGATGCCGCCCATCAATCAGCACCCGGTCGACGAAGACCCGCTGGTGATCGGGCCCGGCACCAGCCGCCCGCTGACGGTCGCGGCCGCGTCGTTCCCGGAGCGCGGACTCGTACCGGGCCGTCCGCGGACCGGCCAACTCTTCGATCAAATCGCCGAGATGTGCACGATCAAGGCCGCAGAAGGCAGGATGGGACAAGGCCGCGCGGGCCGAGAAGGCCGTCACAATCCACTCACCCCGCGCGGCCGCCGTCATGCCACGGCTGGCCCCGCGCTACCGCGTACCAAGTCGTTGGCACGCAGCCGTCTGCAACGGGTTGGTCAGCGTCCAGCGGTGCCTGCCACCGCTGTTACGGGGCTCCTGCGGGCGGTACCGGCCCGGTTCCGCCGAGGCCCCGGCACCCTGCTCCGGCCGGGCAGCGCCGCCGCCCGGACCACCGCCTGGTGCTCGCCGGAGTTCACCGCCTCGCACGCACGCGCACCTGGGGCCGGGCCGGAGCAGCCGACCAAGCGGTGAAGAAGAAGTTCCGGCGGCGGGGAGAATCCGGCATGACCGACCGCCGCCCACTGGGCACCGGACCGACCCGCACCGCCACCGAAGCAAAGCTGCCGCCCGCGCCACGCGCCCAACTCGCCGCCGAACGCCTGCCCACCGCCCCGGCCCCCGGCCACCCGATGCCCGCACGCCCGGCCACCGGTCGCCGCGCCCTGGGCACCGGCCCCGGCGGTCATCCACAGCCACCCACAACCGAACGCACAGCCGCGCAGCCACCCACGGTCTGATGGCGCAGCCCGGCCCTACAGATCGAACTCCAGGTACTCGACGTCGGTGAACTGCACCGCCAGGCCGGTCGCGCGGCGGCCCCCGTCGCGGAAGTAGACCTCGCCGAGCGCTTCGGCCGCCAGGTCACGCAGCTGCCGTTCGCCGGCACCGCGATCCTGGGCGTCGAACAGGCGGGCCGCGTGGTGCGGTGGCAGGGCGAGGGTGAGTCGGCGGATCCGGGCGTCGTCGGTGGTGCCGGGCGCGGCGGTGAACCCGAAGCGGGCGCGGGTGTCGATGACGATGCCGCCGGTGGTGGCCGCCTGCTTGCGGGCCTGGGCGCGGACGCGGGGCTGCCACCGGGCGCGTACCGCGTCCTCCAGCCGTCGGGCGAGGTCCGGGCGGGGCCGGCGGATCTGGTCCTTCACGTAACGTTCCACGGTGCGCTGCGAGACGCCGAGGGCGTCGGCCACCGCGCGGGTGCCCTTGAGCTGCTTGACCAGGTAACGCATCTGCGCCCCGGCCGACTTCGGTATGGGGCGGGTGAACGCCTGCTGGACGGCGCGGTCCAGGCCGTCTCTGTTCTCCCTGATCCACACCCCGAGCAGACCAATCACTCGCTGGCCAGTGGATCAGAACTCACGAAACTGAGACAGCGTCACCCCTCATGCGATAACACCCCCACGACAGCGATACCCACGGATCTCTCACCCTCATGACAGTGGCCCCACGCCCCTAAACCGCCACCCACCAGCAACAACACACCCAGACCCCACTGTCACTCACCCCACTGTCCCGAAACCGAGAGATCGCAGCCGCCGAACGCCTGTCGTCCGTCCCGGCCGCCGAGTCGAAGCCGCGCCTCACCACCGCCGGACGCCGCATCCTCGGAGCCGGCCCCACCACACCCGGATGACCGCAACGGCGGCAGACCACCTCCGGCAGTCACAGCGAGGGCCAGGCCGACCCCGGCTCACCCTGATGTGACTGAGCGCTTCAGTTGGCGAGTTTCGCCAACTGAAGCGCTCAGCGCGGGGCGCGTCCGTTACCGTCTCGGTCCTGCTGCGGCGTACAGCACGGTGCCGGTCGCCAGCAGGGCCCACGCGGTCGCGGCGGAGGCCGTCGTAGCGGGGGAAATGATCATCCAGTTGCTCACCTCTCCCGCGATGCCGGGCGGAGCCGGGACGAGGAGGGTGAACGCGAGCCAGCCGACCGGTAGGGTCCATGCGAACTGGGCCCCGCAGAGCACCGCCCCGAGCGCGGCCAGGCCGACCAAGCCAGCGCTGTCGCGGACGACGAGCGCGGCCGGGGCGAGCTTGGCTCCAGCTGCCTGGACCGCCAGCAGCGCCGCCCCGGCGACCGCGCCGGCCAGCAGCACGTGCGCTGCCCGCCGGGGCATCCACCGGATCGCGGCCGTCCGATCCAGCGCGGCGTCCCGCCCACCGAGCCCGACGGAAGCGGCCGCCACGTTCGCGGTGAGGATCAGGACCGCGATCCCCGGGTTCACCGGGCCGGCGCCGTCCTGGTTGAAGGCCCATGCCGCCAGCGCGACGAGCGCGACCGCTGCGGCCGAGGTGGGCACCTGTCGTGAACGGGCGTACAGGATCAGCCACCTCATTGCGACGCCTTCCCCGCCAACACCGAAAGCTCGTCGTGGACCGTGCAGGAGAGGGCGGCGGCGTGCACCTCGGCGATCCGCGAGCGCTGCTCGGCCGGTGACAGCGCCATCAGCCGTTGCCAGGCGACGTCGGCGTCCGCCCATTCACGCTGCGAGTACGCGTAGGGGTCCGGCTTCTGCAGCGGTTTGAACTGGTGATCGCCCAGTGCCCAGCTCGCGGCGATGCTCTGTACGGGAATGTCGACCTGCCCCCCGCCCTCCCAAGGGGTGCGCGGTGCGCAGTTCGGTGCCAGGCCCTGGGCGACCAGGAGGCGGGTCAGTTCCGCCCCCGTCGCATGGGCGATCAGCGGGTCGTCGAAGTCGACCAGCACCGCGTCGCCGGAGAGTCGGCGTTCGTCGCCGAGCGCGCGCAGCTGGGTGTCCTCCCGCACCGAGTTCGGCGCCTTGTTGCCCAGGGCGTCGTGCAGCACGCGCAGCGCGTCCTTGCCGCGCGGCGCGAGTTCGGGCAGGTGTGAGCGGTTTGCCTGCGTCACGCACACCGGTCCGTCGCAGACCAGGGTGGCGGCGGCCTTGTCGATGACGTAGGTGTCGCGCGGAGTGGCCGGGAGGATCAGCAGGGCCAGGGCCGCGCCGGCCAGGACGGGGGCCACCGCGAGCAGTCGGGCTCGGAGGGTCGCGGCCGACAGCAGTGCGAAACCGGTGGCGAGCAGGCCGAGCAGCCAGAGTGTCTGGCCGAGGTGGACGGAGCCGGACAGGGTCAGCAGCATCTCCCGCGGCTCCGCAGTCGCCGGGAACAGTAGGGCGAGCCGGTTCGGCGCGATGCTCGACGGCAGTGCCTCGTCATTGCTCTGCCGCAGGGAGAGGGCCGTCAGCAAGAGGAACACCGTCAGGGCCGGCGGGGTGAGTGCGGAGGGCACGGCCCGCGCGAGGCCCATGCCGAACACGGCCCCTGCGACGAGGGACAGCGCCGCCACCAGCGAGATCGGTAGCCAGCCGAGACTCGTGTAGGCGGTGGCGCCGAGGGCCACCTGGACTCCGCCCACGAGGACCAGGAGGCCGAAGCCGGACGTCAGCACGAGTGCCGTTGCGCTGGCCGGCAGCGCCGCACGGCGCCAGGCCGGCAGCGGCGTGGTCGTCAGCAGTTCGGCCATCCGCGAGCGGGAGTCGCGTAGCCCGTACACCGCGCCCAGGCCCACCACGAGCGGCCACCAGAAGCTCAGCAGGTACCGGGTCCACAGGGCCATGGAGGTCCACTGGGCCGTCCATCCCGCGTCACCCTGCCACCAGATCCCGTCGATCAGCAGGAGGACCGCCAGGCTGCCCGCCAGGACGACGATGCCGGGCCACGGGGCGATGGAGCGCTTCAGCTCGATGCGCAGGACTCGCGCGTTCACCAGGTGCCTCCCGGCTGCTCGGAGTCCTGGAGCAGTGCTGAGTAGCCGCGCTCCAGGGGGCTGCCGCCCGGGTATTCGGGGCCGCCCGCCGCGGCCAGGTCGTCCGGCGTGCCCTGGAAGACGAGGCGGCCGTCGGCGAAGAGCACCACGTCGGAGCAGGCGGCCGCGACGTCCTCGACCAGATGGGTGGAGACGACCACACACGTGTCGCGGCCCAGTTCCTGCAACAGCTCGCGGAAGCGCAACCGCTGCGCCGGGTCCAGGCCGACTGTCGGCTCGTCCAGCAGCAGCACCGCGGGATCGTTGACGATGGCCTGAGCGATGCCGGCCCGCCGCACCATGCCGCCGGACAGGGTCTTCATCCGATGGTCGGCGCGGTCCGCCAGGCCCACCCGTTCCACGGCCCGCTGGACGGCTGCGGGGACGGCTGCCTTCGGAACCTCCTTCAACCAGGCCATGTACTCAACGAACTCACGCACCGTGAAGCGCTTGTAGTAGCCGAAAGCCTGCGGCAGGTAGCCGATCCGGCGGCGCAGGGCCCGGTGGTCAGCCATCGGGCCCACGCAGGTGCCGAGCATCTCCAGTTCGCCCTCGGTGGGGCGCAGCACGGTGGCCAGCGTCCGGATCAGGGTGGTCTTTCCTGCTCCGTTGGGTCCCAGGAGGCCGTGGGTGCCGATGCCCAGGCAGAGGTCGAGTCCGTCAACGGCCATCTTCTTGCGTCCGACGCGTACCCTCAGGCCGCTGGCCCGGATCTCCCAGGCATAGGTTTTCGGCGCGATGTCGGCCGCGTTTGTGGTGGGCATCGTGCGGGGGTCCCTTTCGAAGGTCGACGATGGTTTCACAGCGTTGAGTACGCGTTTCTGCGGGTGATCACGGCGCCAATGCCGAGCGCGAGGAGCAGCCCCCACACGGGCAGTTGGTCGGGCTGGAAAACAACTCGCAGGGCAAGGGGGACGTGGCCGGTGATCCACGTGGGTGCAACGACGACGACGCCCCACGCGACCGCCAGCCCGGTGGCGGCGCGAGTCACGCCGACCACGCTGCCCAGCGCCAGGGCGGTGGAGGTGAAGGCCAGGGAGGGCAGCAGCCACTGCGCGGCCGTCATGGTTCCGGTCAGCCAGCCCCCCACCAGGAGCCCGGGCAGGACCACCACGAGAACCGCCGTGGTGCGCCTGAGGAGCAGGGGCAGGCCGGCTCGGGCGGTCGAGGCCGTCATTTCGTGCGCCGGGTCCAGGCCGCGCGACCACGATGCGGCGACACCACACAGCGGCAGCACGGGTGCGATCGCCGACACGGGAGAGATGTCGCCGAAGAACGCAGGCGGCGCGAGCGAGTCCAGCAGCAGCGCCATCAGGGTAACCACGACGGTCATGGCCAGCCACGGGGCCATGGCCGGCGTCAGCCAGGCCGACAGCCATCTCGGGCGGTGTCGCCGCGAGGGTGCCCTGACGGCCGCGTCCAACTGCGGTTCCAGACCGGCCCGGACGGTGTCGAGGAGCGTGGCGATGCCTGGCACCTCGGTGGCCACGGAGGCCGCCAGACGACTCCGGCACATCGCGCACGTCTCCAGATGGGCCTCCAACGCCCACACCGCGTCCACGGCCATCTCCGTATCACCACGTGCGTAGTCGTCGAGCAGCCGCATCGACGCGTGTTCCCCGCTCATGCCAGCGCCTCCCGCATCGCGATCCGGGCCCGGCGGGCGCGGGTCTTGACCGTGCCTTCGGGCAGTCTGAGCAGGACGGCGGTCTCCCGCACGGAGAACCCGTCCAGCACCATGGCCTGCAGGACCTCTCGAAGTTCCGGCGCCAGTCGCCGAAGAGCGTCACCGACGTCCCCGTCGACGGTCCCGGCCAGTGCCTCGTCCTCCGCCGCGGGCACCACCGCCCGCTCGGCGGCGGCAACCGGCGGCTTGGCATGGTGGGCACGGCGCCGGAACGCGTCGACGAGGCGGCGCGCCGCGATCGTCCACAACCATCCGACGGCCGTCCCGCCGACCGCACTCCCGGCGAACGCACCGGCCGCGCGCCACACCGCCAGATAGGTCTCCTGCATGACCTCGGCGACGATCTGCTCGTCCGCGCAGCGGCGGCGCAACCGCACAGCCAGCCACGGCGACGTGCGCCGGTACAACTCGTCGAACGCCCCGCGGTCACCTCTGGCCACCAGCCGGACGAGGCGCTCCTCGTCCAGCTCGTCCAGTGCTCTCACACGTGATCTCACACCAGCCAGACGCCCGATGATGCGCACAGGTTCTACGCCTTACGTGATCCGCGTCACAGTGCCACGCGTGGAGGATTCCGATCCCCGTGAACCCCGGTCGCCGGTTGCGATCCGGCTCGTGGCGAACCCTGGCGCCTCGCGGTGCTGCACCCTTCTCGGTGCAGCCCTGACCGAGTACGCCGACTGACTCGCAGTCGCAATCGATGCCGAAGGTCCAGCCCGCCAGCTGAAGTACTCACTCGCCAACCGAAGCGCTCAGTCACACCTGAGCTAACGAAGCCACTGCAACGGGACCGCCTACAAATTGAATTCCAGGTGCACGACGTCGGTGAACTCCACCTCCAGGCCGGTGGCGCGGCGGCCGCCGTCGCGGAAGTAGACCTCGCCCAGGGCCTCTGCGGCGAGGTCGAGTAGCTGCTGTTCGCCGGCGCCGGCGTCCTGGGCGTCGAAGAGGCGGGCCGCGTGCTGCGGGGGCAGGGCCAGGGTGAGGTGACGGATGCGGGCGTCGTCGGTAGTGCCGGGCGCGGCGGTGAAGCCGAACCGGGCCCGGGTATCGACGACCAGGCCGGTGCTGGTGGCCGCCCGGCGGCGGGCGCGCTCGCGAATACGGGGCTGCCGGCGGGCACGGACGGCGTCCTGAAGGCGTCGGGCGAGGTCCGGGCGGGGCCGACGGATCTGGTCTTTGACGTATCGCTCCACGGTGCGCTGCGAGACGCCGAGCAGGTCGGCCACCGCGCGGGTGCCCTTGAGGTGTCTGACCAGGTACCGCATCTGGGTGCCGGCCGACGTGGGGAGGGGGGGTGAACACCTGCAGCACGGCTGTGACACCGAGCGCTGCACCTGACGTGCTCGCCGACTGAAGCGCTCACCGTGCAGCGGTCCGACGTGCAGGAACGCGGCACGTCAGAGGGCGCTTCCGTCAGCTCAGGCTGAGGCCACGCTCCGCCAGGGCCTCGCGAAGCACACGCACAGCCTTCGGGCCCACGCCGTGCAGGGCCTTGAGTTCCTCCTCGGACACATCGGCGAGCCGGCTGAGATCGGTGTATCCCGCGGCTGCGAGAGCGCGAGTCGCCGGCGCTCCCATGCCACGAGGAAGCCCGGTGCCTGCTTCGGTAGGTTCCATGAGGCGATCGTGACACGTGAGCGTCGTCCCTGCTTCCGAGACGGGCAAGGGGCACCGGCGACTTGAGGACCGCGGATCCGGCCCGGGCCCACGGTTCAGCTGCGGGACCGGCTCCCGGGGGGTGCCGTGGCGGCCGGCCCCGCGCCGGCTCACCGGCTGCGCTCCCTCGGCTGCATGCCGGCGGACCACCCGGGGACCCATCGCCTCAGGACAGGGAAATCCGATGCCCATGTCGGCGGCGGACCGCTGGTCCCCGCGCCTCCACGGCGACCAGCGGGAAGACGGCCGGCAGCGACCGACGACGGCTGCCGACCACTCCACTGACCCGAACCCGACACATCGCACTGGCCCACCGGCACCCTCACGAGCCCCCGCTCCGGGCCCGGCCACCAGCCCACCCACCGACGTCAGGAACCACACCCCTACGATGCTCCGTACGACTCATTCCACACACCGGGTCACATCCGCACCACGGGGGAGCACACACATGCGCAGGGCAATGACCATCACGGTGCTCATCGCGACGGCCGGGCTGATGACCGCGTGCGGCAGCGGCGGCGACGCCAAGAAGGAGCGCGCCGACAAGGGCACGGCCACGTCGTCATCCAAGCCGGCCTCCGAGGGCCATGACAAGACGTACGAGGTCACCTTCGAGGTCGGCGGCGAGGGCAAGTCCAGCGTCTACTACAACCTCGACACGAACCGCTCCGAGCAGGTCACGCTGCCGTGGGAGAAGTCGGACAACCTCACCTTGAACAGCACCGAACGCAAGGTCGGGATCACCGTGTCCGTCGTGCCGGGGCCGGTGAAGCTGTCCAACGGCCAGCTCGCCGCGGCTCCTTGCTCGATCACCGTCGACGGAAAGAAGGTCGCCGAGGAGCCGGGCGGCGTCGACGGCAAGCACATGTGCGAGTACACCCTCCGGTAACAGCACGCCGACCGGCGGCGCGTGGGGTCGGTGTCAGTCAGCGCGACTCGACGTCACCTTTCTCGAAAAGTCACACGAACGACGCTGAGCTGAGCACCGAATTGGCCAAGGGGAGCACTCAGTGGCCAACTGAAGCACCCGACCACACCCCGCTTAGGCCGGTATGACTCGGTCGCTTGCTACAGGTCGAACTCCAGGTGCTCGATGTCCGTGAACCGGACCTCCTCCAGCTGGCCGGCGCGGCGGCCGCCGTCCTGGAAGTACACTTCCTTGAGCGCTTCGGCAGCGATCTGCTGCAGCTGCTGGTCGCCGGCGCCGGCCTGCCGGGCGTCGAAGAGGCGGGCCGCGTACTGCGGCGGCAGGGCGACGGTCAGGTGCCGGATGCGGTCCTGGTCCGTCGACCCGATCGGCGCGGTGTAACCGAGCCGGGCGCGGGTGTCGATGACGATGCCGCCGGTGGTCGCCGCCTTCTGCCGGGCCTTCGCCCGGATCTGCGGCTGCCAGCGCTTCTTGACCTCGCGCTCCATCCGGGCGGCGAGGTCCGGGCGGGGCTTTTTGATCTGGCCCTTCACGTACCGCTCGACGGTGCGCTGGGAGATCCGCAGCATCTGGGCGACCGCCCTGGTGCCCTTGAGCTGCTTGACCAGGTACCGCATCTGCGCGGGCGCGCTCTTGGGCGCCGGGCGGGTGAAGGTTTTCTGTACCGCGGCGTCCAGGCCGTCCCCGAACATGCTCATCGCCTGCTACTCCCCGTTGTCCTGGCCGGTGACGGTGCCGTCCTTGATGTACCGGGCGAGGTTGAGCTCCGGGGCGTTGAACCGCTCGCGGACCTCCTCGCCCCACAGGACGGTCTGGGTGCCCTCGTGCTTGACCAGGCCCGGGTTGAGGCCGAGCTTGAAGCCGCCGGGCAGCGGCTTGCCGTCGCGGTAGGGCAGGAAGTCCAGCGGGCTGGTGCCGTCGGCCGCGTAGACGACGCAGTCGGACAGGATCGCGACCGGGTAGTCGCCGGTGAACGCCGCATGCTTGACGATCTTGCGGTGCAGGTTGATGCGCGTGCGGGAGATGACCGCCGCGCGGATGTCCGGCCGCCACGTCGGGCGGGACAGCGCGCGCCACGGCTCGCCGGGCCGCCAGCCCTCCCCGCGCGGGCGTTCGCGCAGCTTGCCCAGGCCGCCCTTGACCGTCGCCTTGATCGCCGAGACGACGAGCGCCAACTGGGGGTCGCGCTCCCTGTAGCCGTCCATGGCCGCCAGGAAGTCGGCCGGCTCCAGGTCCGCATGCACGCCGAGGTCGGCCATGGTGGCGAGGTAGGCGTCGCGCAGCCGCTGGTACCAGCCGTCCAGGTAGCGGCCGTTCTCGTAGCGCACCCAGGCCTCGAGCGGGCGCACCTCGTAGCCCAGCTCCACCGCGTAGGCGACGGTGGGGGTCGCGTACCAGGCCGGGCCCTCGGGGCGCGCGCCCGTCGGCGTGAACGGGCTGGGCAGCAGACAGGCGTCCAGCTCCGCCCACTTGCCCTTGCCGACCTTCACCTTCGACAGGTCGACGTGGGACAGGTCCACCAGCCACGAGCCGGGCAGCTTCGGGTCGAACACCGGCGCCTTGACCTGCGTGGGCGCACCGAGGCCGACGACCAGGCCGTTGGCGCCGGCGGCGAAGGCCATGTTCACGTCGATGCCGACCAGGTGCCGCAGGGTGCACTCGGCATCGGTCATCGGCCGCGCCCAGTCGTACGCCTCCTCGCACAGCTTCTCCGCCGGGCCGCGGACGGGGAAGCGGGGCAGGTTCTTGAGTAGCGGGTGCCCGTCGGGGGCCTCGCACGGCGCCGGGTCGACCGGGTCCTTGCCCAGCGAGCCGGGGTTGTGCTCGGAGTGCCGCTGGCCGTCGGCGTCCGGTGCGGAGGCCCGGGTCGGCGGGTGCAGCGCGGTCATCAGCTCCAGGCCGGTGACGGCGGTCGAACCGCGCGGCGTCATCACCCGGGACGCGTACACGCCCAGCACGCGGGCGAGGTCCGCCGGCGGGAGCTGCCCGGCCCCGCCCCAGTGGCGGGAGTCGAGCGCCTGCCAGGACGGGATGCACAGCTGCACGCAGGCCCGCTCCGAGCCCTGCGCGGGGCGGTAGATCCGCGCCCACGGCCCGAAGCCGCGCTTGGTCAGCTTCCACTCCGCACGCGCCAGCTGCTTGATGACCTTGTGGCCCTCCGGCAGGCGCCCGGCGAGCCGCTCCTCCTCCGTGAGCGTCGTCGGCAGGCCGTAGCGCTCCAGGGCGGCCTCGGTGAGCACGAGCAGCGGGTCGGCGTCCTTGCCCGGGCCGGACAGCTTGGGCTGACCGAGCTTCGCCTCGCGCAGCGTCCAGTCGACCAGGGCCGGGAGGGACTTGGCGGGCACGTCCAGGACCAGGCCGCCGGTGCAGTACGCCAGCACCTGCCCGTCCTCGACGTCGACGACCGCCAGCGGCCCGTTCTCGAACCGCGGGTCCGTCTTGCTCGCCAGGGTGCCGGCCGGGGCCGCCTGCTTCGCGCCCGGACGGCGCGACGTCGACGACGTCCTGGCGGTGCGCGCCGGACGCGGCGCGGCCGTCGGAGCGGCGGCGACGGGGGCGGGGCTGGTCTGGGTGTTTTCGTGTGCGGTCGTGTCCGCAGCGTCGGATGCCGGCCCTGGGGACAGAGGCTGCGCCTCTGCAGCCGGGGCGGGCGCGGCGGTGAACGCGGCCGGCACCGCAGCGTCCTGGGCGGGCGCGGGCGGGTCGGCGGGGTAGAGCTCCGCGAGCTTGTCCAGCAGCCGGGCGTAGGCGTCGCGCTCCGGCGGGCGGGGCTCGGTCTTGCCGGACTCCCAGCCGGACACCGTGGCCCGGCGCACCTTCAGCGCGGTGGCCACTTCGTCGATCGTCAGGCCGTGCGCGGCACGCAGCCGCTTGCGCTCCACCGGTGGCGGCAGCGTGGCGCGGGACGCGAGCAGTGCGTCGACCGCGTCGAACAACTCGGACATGGAACACCTCCTGCTAACCAACACCCTACCCCATGAAACGTACGAATCGCGTACGTTTCCCGTACGAATAGCGTACTGAATGCGTTCGATGGTGGCGAGAGCGGTCCTAGCCAGGTGTCCCGTGACAGCGAAGGCTGAGTGCGTGCCATCGAAGGCTGATCGCGAAGACTTCGGCGCCCTTAGGAGTCAGGCGTTCCACCAATCGTCGGTGCCGCAGCCGACCTCGTAGTGCCACCAGCCCTCCTCCTGTCCTTGATCCAGGAGTGCCTTGATCCCGGCGAGGTCCGCGTTGGCCAGTGCGGGGCACTGTCACGTTGACCAACCGGGTGGAATGATCTTCTGGTTGGTCATGCTGGGAGGGGTTGTCCGTGGAGAGCGCGCCGCCGTCGTACCAGGGGCATCGGTACCCGGCCGAGGTGATCGCGCACTGCGTGTGGCTGTACTTCCGCTTCCCGCTGTCGTTCCGCGAGGCCGGGGAGCTGATGCCCGGGCGCGGTGTGCTCGTCTCCCATGAGACGGTCCGCCGCTGGTGCGCCAAGTTCGGGCAGGTCTACGCCAACGGCCTGCGACGCCGACATGCGAGGCCGGGCGACAAATGGCACCTGGACGAGGTGTTCGTCAGGATCAACGGAGAGCTGAAGTACCTGTGGCGGGCCGTGGACGCCGACGGCACCGTCCTGGACATCCTCGTGCAGAGCCGCCGGGACACCGCCGCGGCCAGGCGCTTCTTCCGCCACCTGATGAAGAAGACGCGCGCGGTGCCCCGGGTGGTCGTCACCGACAAGCTGCGCTCCTACGGCGCCGCCCACCGCGAAGTGATGCCCTCCGTCGAGCACCGTTCGCATAAGGGCCTGAACAACCGGGCGGAGAACAGTCACCAGCCCACCCGGCAGCGCGAGCGCGCGATGAAGGGCTTCCGCAGCGTGGGTGGGGCCCAGCAGTTCCTGTCCGCGTTCAGCGGCATCTCACCCCACTTCCGGCCTTACCGCCACTTGATGACCGCCGCCCACTACCGCGCTGAGATGACCGTCCGCTTCGTCGTCTGGGACCAGATCACCGGCGCTGCCGGCCGGTCCACCACGGCCTGACCCCAGGCCCGAAACGCAAGCCCACCACGCCCCGACAACACCATCAGACACTCACACACCCAACAACGTGACAGCGCCCCCGGGACACGTTCGACCGCTCCACGCCCAGCTTGTCGGCGATCTTCTTGTGCGTGGCGCGCAGCCACCCTTGACGCTGTCGGCCGATGTGCTGCGCGAGCACTCCAACGACTCGTCACGTCAGGGCCGGTGACCTGCACGAATCACGATGGAACTTCCTCACTGATCATGCCGCTGAGCGGGCCGGATGATGATTCGGCACCCGCAGTGTCAGTGCGCGCCCCCGTCGGCCCTGGCCGACCGTGGCGGTGGGGGAGCGACGCTGGCGCGCAGGACGACCTCACCGCCCATCCTCAGCACCCGTGACCGGGGCCCGCGCGGCTCGCGCAGGGCGAGTGCCATCACCTCCTGCCCCATGGCGGTGAGCGGGAGGGCGACCGTCGTGAGCGGCGGTGAGAGTTCCCTCACGAGGGGGATGTCGTCGAAGCCGGCCAGCGAGATGTCCTCCGGCACACGTACGCCCCGTTCCCGGAAGGCGGCGAGCGCGCCCATGGCCATCACGTCGGTCACCGCGAAGACGCAGGTGGGCCGTTCGCCGCGGGCGAGCAGCGCTCGTGCCGCCGTGTACCCGCCTTCGCGGGTGAAGGGTCCGCGCACGATCCGATCGGGCGCTAGGGTGACACCGGCCCGCGCCAGTTCGTCCCGGAAGCCGGCGAGCCGGTCGGAGACCGTGGTCAGCGAGGGCGGTCCGGTGAGTACCGCGAACTCCCGGTGCCCCAGGTCGAGCAGCGCCCGGGCCAGGGCCGAGGCGCCGCCCCGGTTCTCCGGCAGCACGGCGTCGACCCGCAGGCTGCGGTGCCGGCTGACGACCGCGACGCGTCCGCCCGCGCGCACGTACGGCTCGAGTTCCGCAGCGAGCGCCCGCTCCCAGGTCCGGTCCTGGAAGCCGGAGCCGATCAGCAGGATGGCGCGGGCCCGCTGAGCGCGCAGTGTGGACACGTATGCGATCTCGCGGGCCGGTTCGCGGAAGGTGCTGGCCAGCATCACCAGCAGATCCTTCTCCGCGGCTGCGCGCATCACGCCGGCGGCGATCGCGGCGAAGTAGGGGTCGCCCACGTCGTGGCAGATCAGGCCCACGGTGTTGTTCGACGCGCTGGCGAGTGCCTGGGCATGGGCGTTGGGGATGTAGCCCAGTTGGTCGGCGGCCGCGCGTACCCGGCTGCGCAGGTCCTCACGGACCCTGGTGGTGCCGTTCAGGGCTCGTGACGCCGTTGCGAGGGACACACCCGCTCTGCGGGCGACGGCGTCCAGCGTCACATGAGCCTGTGGTTCCCGTTCACTCACTTGACCCCCCGAAACTTCGGGACGACCTATTGACCGTGCGGACTGGCACTCATTAGCGTGGCCGCACTGTATCAGAAAGCGCTTTCTGAAAGCGTTTTCCCGCAGAGGCAGAGAGCTCGATGAACCCGGCCAGCCCGGACGGCTCTTCCCGACCGCTCCGGAGACCCAGGAGTTGACCGTGAGTCAGAGCGCCATCAAAGCACCACCCGCGCAGGTGGCGGGAGTCGACAGGCGGAACAGGCCGAGCGCGGGGGAGCGGACGTCGCGGCTGCTCGAGCAGAGCTGGCGCCCCGCCGCCCTGCTGCTCGCGTGCTTCGCCGCTTGGTGGGTGATCGCCGCCGCCGAACTGGTCGAGCCCTACCTCGTTCCCTCGCCCGGCGCGACGCTCGACGTGCTGACCGGGAAGGCCGACTACATCTGGCAGCACACGTGGGTGACCACCTACGAGACGCTCCTCGGCTTCCTGATCGCCGTCGTCGTCGGGGTGTTCGCCGCCGTGGTGATGGTCTACTCGGCCACCGTCGAGAAGACCCTCTACCCGATCCTGCTGTTCGCCCAGGTCGTGCCGAAGATCGCCATCGCCCCGCTGTTCGTCGTGTGGCTGGGCTTCGGCATCGCACCGAAGATCCTCATCGCGGTGCTGATCGCCTTCTTCCCCGTCGTCATCTCCATGGTGACGGGACTCAAGGCGGTCGACCCGGAGATGCTCCAGCTCTCCTCGACCATGGGCGCGAGCCCCTGGCAGACCTTTGTCAAGATCCGCATGCCCGCCTCGCTGCCACATCTGTTCTCCGGCCTTAAGGTCGCGGTGACGCTCGCCGTGACGGGCGCGGTCGTCGGCGAGTTCGTCGGCGCCAACGAGGGGCTCGGCTATGTGATCCTCCAGGCCAACGGCAACCTCGACACCCCGATGCTCTTCGCCGGCCTGCTGGTGATGTCCCTGATCGGCGTTGTCCTCTTCGTCCTCGTCGAGATCGCCGAGAAGTTGCTGCTCCCGTGGCACGCCAGCCGCCGTGAGACCGGCGTCACCACCACGTACTGACCTGATGACCGGCCACATGTCCCAAGCTCACGAGAAGGATCAGCCATGACTGCGCGCAGACTGCTTCTGACCGGCCTCGTACCGCTGCTTCTGGTCGCCACGGCCTGCGGGGAGGAAGGCTCGGACACATCGTCCAGCTCCTCCGGTAAGGAGCTGGACAAGGTGACGCTGACGCTCAACTGGTACCCGTACGGCGAACACGCGCCGTTCTACTACGGCAATCAGCAGAAGATCTTCGAGAATCACGGCATCGACCTGGAGATCCGCGCTGGCCAGGGCTCCCAGAAGACGGTGCAGGCCACCGGTGCCGGACAGACCGACTTCGGCTGGGCCGACACGCCCGCCGTCCTGTCCGGTGTCGACGCGGGCGTCAAGGTCAAGAGCCTCGGCGTCTTCCTGCAGACCACTCCGGCGTCGGTGCAGTTCTTCGAGTCGCAGGGCATCAACAGCCCCGCCGACCTCAAGGGCAGGACCATCGCGGGCACCGCCGGCGACGCGCTCTCCAAGACGTTCCCCATCTTCCTGAAGAAGAACGGCCTTGCTGAGTCCGACGTGAAGGTTCAGAACACGGACCCGGCTGGCAAGATCGCCGCCGTGATCTCCGGCAAGACCGACGGACTGCTCGGTTACGCCAGCGACCAGGGGCCCACCATGCAGAACAAGGCCAAGAAGCCGGTCGCGTACCTGCGCTTCTCCGAGAACGGGCTGAACTTCTACTCCAACGGCCTCATCGCCGGCCAGAAGGTCCTCGCCGGCAAGAAGGATCTCGCCCAGCGCATGGCGAAGGCGGTCAGTGAATCCTTCGCTGCCGCAGAGAAGGCACCGGAGCCGGCCGTCGCCTCGATGGAGGGCGCGAGTGAGCAGCTCCCGCCGAAGGAGGTCCTGTCCGAGCAGTTCGCCACGACGCTCACACTCCTGCACACCGAGTCGACGCAGGGCAAGGCGCCGGGCGTCAACATCGAGGCCGACTGGCAGCAGACCATCGACGTCTTCGCCGAGGCCGGACTGGTGAGCAGCCCCAAGGCCGTGGCCGAGTACTGGGACAGCGCCACCGCGATGAAGGGATGACGATGCCCAGAAACACCACAGTGCGGGAGCCGGAAGTGACGAAGGACGGTCAGAGCAGCGGTCCCGGCAGCACAGCGGCGGTCGGCATCAAGGACGTCGCCGTCCGCTTCCGTACCAAGAACCGTGACGTGACCGCGTTGACCGACATCGATCTCGAGGTGCCCATGGGGCAGTTCGTCGCGATCGTCGGCCCGTCCGGATGCGGCAAGTCGACGCTGCTCAAGCTGGTCGCCGGGCTTCTGAAGCCGTCCGCGGGCGATGTGCTGCTGAATGGCGAGCGGGTGCAGGGGGCGCGCCACGACATCGGCTACGTCTTCCAGCGCGCGGCCTTGCTGGAGTGGCGTTCGGCGCGCCGCAACATCCTGCTGCAGGCGGAGATGCGGAAGATGCCAGCGGAGCTGGGGCGCCGGCGCGCCGACGAGCTCATCGCGATGACCGGCCTGAGCGGCTTCGAGGACGCGCTGCCGCACGAGCTGTCCGGCGGTATGCAGCAGCGCGTCGCCCTGTGCCGCGCCCTGCTGCACGAGCCGCCCGTCCTGCTGATGGACGAGCCGTTCGGCGCGCTCGACGCGCTCACCCGCGAGCAGATGAACACCGAACTCAACCGCATCTGGCGGGAGACCGGCACCACCGTGCTCCTGGTCACCCACTCCATCTCCGAGGCCTGCTACCTCGCCGACCAGGTGGTGGTGATGAGTCCCAGGCCCGGCACCATCACCGAGATCATCGACGTGGGCCTGCCCCCGGAACGCGACTACACGGAGACGATGGGACGGCCCGAGTTCCGGGAGGCCACCACCCACATCCGCGGCCTGCTCGGCGCGGTCTCCGCAGCGGACTGAGCTTCCGGGGAGCGCAGGAGCCCCGCACCATCCACGGGGGGTGGTGCGGGGCTCCTTCGTACGGACCGGTCAGTACCTCAGGTTCGCCAGGTACGTGTAGCTGTTCTGCGCGGTGGCGAACGGGTCGGTGGGCGAGTCGTGCTCCACCAGCCACTGCTTCACACCACCGCTGCGCGCCGTGTCGAACATCGCCGCGAAGTCCAGCACCCCGGACCCGACATCGGCGAAGCCGCCGCTCGGGGCCATGTCCTTGACGTGCAGCGCCGGGAAGCGGCGAGGGTGCTCCACAAACAGGTCCTGCGGGTCGCTGCCGCCGCCCTTCGCCGCCCAGTAGACGTCCAGCTCGAAGCCGACCAGGTCGGGGTCCGTCTCCCGCAGCAGGATGTCGTACAGGTTCTCGCCGTCGACCACCTGGTGGTCCGCGCCGTGGTTGTGGAACAGCAGCGGGCCGAGCCCCGCCTTGCGGGCCGCGAGCCCCGCCTTGTTGAACTCCCTCGCCGCTTCCCGGAACCCAGCCGGCGTGTGCATCGCCCCGGGGAGGCTGGGCACGACGATCCACCGGGCGCCGAGGGTGCGGATGTCGTCGAGGGCCTGCGGCAGGCCGCTGCCCCGTACGGTGTCGTAGCCCACGTGCTCCAGGACCGCCCGCAGACGCGTTTCGTCGAGCATGGCGCGGATCGCGGCGGCGCTGTTGCCGTGCCGGCCGCTGACGCCGACCGTCGCGTAACCGATCTCCGCGAGGCGGGCGAGCGTCCCCTTGAAGTCCGCCGCCAGCGCGGAGCGCATGGTGAAGAGGTGCATGCCGATTCCGGAGGGCGGAATGCGGCGGTGGCGCTGTGCGGCCGTGCCGTTCGCCTCGGCGGCGTGGGCGACGGGACCGGCAGCGGTGAGTGCCACGCCCGCGGTGGCGACGCCAAGGGCCTTGCCGAGGAATGCGCGTCTGGTGCCGTTCATTCGGATCTCCTTCACGTCAGCCGACGTTGATGCGGACGGAGCCGGTGGTCGTGTCGCCCTTGTCGTCGGTGACCGTGAGCCGGGCGGTGTACGTGCCCGGGCGGGCATAGGTATGGGTGGCCTTCGCGGTCTCCTCGCCCGCGGGCCGGGCGTTGTCGCCGAAGTCCCAGTGGTACGAGGCGGCGGCACGGCCCTCGGGCAGACGGACACCGCCGGACAACTGGACGGCGAGCGGTGCCTTCCCGGTGGCCGGCGTGGCTGTGACGGTCACCTTGGCGCCTTGGCGCTTCTCCACGCCGGGCCCGTTGAAGTGCAGCCAGTCCACGGCGAACAGGTCGGCCTTGTCCGCGGTCCACTTCGGGTTGGTGAAGACCGCGTACAGCTTGGTCGTGCCCCCCGGGTCCGCCAGTGCGGTCGTGGGGGAGACGACGTTGCCCTCGCCCGTGTCCGGCACGGTCACCTTGCCGAGTAGCTTGCCGGTCGGTGATCCGGCACGGAACTCCACGGTGCCGCCGATGCCGCCCGAACCGACCCCCACGGTCACGGAGTCGATGCCCTTGAGGTTGACCGGGTCGAAGCTGATCCAGTCGCCGTGCTCGATCTCACTGAGCCGCCTGCCGCCGGAGGCGTCGGTGTGGCTGCTCACGACCGCGCCGGCGTGCGCTCCGCCGGTCGATGTCATGTGCTCCGCCTCACGGAAGTTGGTGCGCAGCGTCAGCGAGGCCGACCCGGTCAGGGCGGGCACGCCAGGCGCCGCCTTGTCCTCGTACTGGGCGGTGATGCCGTAGTAGAGGTTCTGGCCGGGGCCGTGGCTGTCACCGGCGTCGGTCACGATCTCGCCCGTGCAGCCGGTGTAGTTGTCCAGCGGGTGGAGATGGGAGTCGTGTCCGAGCTGCGACTGCACGACGACACGGGAGCAGTCGATCCGTTTGCCGTCCTCCTTGTCCTTGACCTTCACGGTGAAGGGGATGGTGTCGCCGAAGCTGAACATCCCGCCGTTCGCCGGCTGCTGGATGGTGACCTCGGGCCGGGTGTTGCCGACGGTGATGTCCTGGACGGCGAGGCCCGTCAGGTCGCCGGGTCCGGTGGCGGTGAGCCGGGCGGTGAAGCGGCCCTTCTCCTTGTACACATGGGTCGGGTTCGCCTCGGTCGAGTCGGTCGTCCCGTTGCCGTCGAAGTCCCAGGCGTACGTCACGGGCTTGTCATCGGGCAGTCCGGAGCCCTCGCTGGAGAACTGGACGGTCAGCGGGACGGAACCGCTGTCGGGGGTGGCCGTCGCCTTGGCCGTGGGCAGCCGGTTGTCGGCCACGTAGTCGATGCGGTAGATGCCGGAGCCCTCGTTGCTGCCGCCCCGGCCGGTGCCGCTGCCGAGTCCGAAGTCGATGACGTACATCGCGCCGTCCGGTCCGAACTCGGCGTCGAAGGGCTGGTTCCACGTCATGTCACCGAAGACGGTGTTGATGGAGTGCAAGTCCCCGGCCTTCACCGGCTCGAAGCGTGGGTCGGTGAACGTCTGGTCCTGCTGCTGGATGGAGAAGGTCTTGAACCACTTGCGGGTCAGTTCGTAGTTGAACCACTTGCCCTCGAACGCCGTCGGGAACTTGCCCTGGTAGGTGTTGGCGGGGTCGTGGTCGTAGACCGGGCCGCCCATGGGGCCGCCGCCACCGGTGCCGAGTTCGGGGAACTCGGCGGAGGCCGAGTAGGCGTACCAGACCGTGGCCGGCTGGGCCGGCGGGAGATTCGTCAGACCCGTGTTGTTCGGCGATTCGTTGACGAGGTTTGCGCAGTCGAACTTCGGTCCCGACGTCTGCGTCTGGAAGTCGTAGTCGTTGAACGGGGTGTTGTTGCCGATGCAGTACGGCCAGCCGAAGTTGCCTGCCTTCGTGATCCGCATGTACTCGACGGTGCCCTCCGGCCCGCGGTCGGGCCTGGCTGCACGGGCGTCGGGGCCGTAGTCGCCGACCAGCAGCGCACCGCTGACGGGGTCGGTGGTGATCCGGAACGGGTTGCGCATGCCCATGGCGTAGATCTCGGCACGGGTCTTCTCGGTGCCGGGCGCGAAGAGGTTGCCCTCGGGCACGGTGTACGTGCCGTCGTCCTGGGGCGTGATGCGAAGGATCTTGCCCCGCAGGTCGTTGGTGTTGCCCGAGGTGGCCTGGGCGTCCCAGGCGCGGCGGCCATCACCCTCGTCGATGGGTGTGAAGCCATTGGACGCGAACGGGTCGGTGTTGTCGCCGGTGGCGACATACAGGCTGCCGTCCTTGTCGAAGGCGAGCGAACCCGCCATGTGGGAGTTGGCCCGGCCCTCGCCGCGGAAGGTGGGGATGGTGAGCAGCCGCTTCTCGGACGCCGGGTCGATGGTGCTGCCGGAGACGGTGAAGCGGGAGACGTTGAGCTGTTTCTCGGTCTTGTCGGAGTTCAGCAGGTACAGCCAGTTGTTCCCGCCGAAGTCCGGGTCGAGGGCGAGTCCCAGCAGGCCGTCCGACTGACTCGTCATCTCGGGCGTGTACTCGAAGTCCAGCGCGGTCGCGACCTTGAGCGTCGACTGGTCGATGACCTTCACCTTGCCGGTGCGCTCGATGAAGAAGACTCGGCGGTCGGGCGCCACGGCCAGCTCGAACGGGTCGGCGAGGTCGCTGGTGGCCAGCGGGGTGCGCTGGAAGGCGCCGGTCTTGCTGGCCGTGCAGTCACCGGGCTTGTTGCCCGCCGCCCACTGGATGCCGCCCAGCAGGTGCTTCAGGAAGTCCGGCTCCTGGAAGGCGGAATCGGCGTGGCCGCCGGCGGTGAACCAGGAGCGTCCGCCGTCGTAGTTCTGGCACCAGGAATACGGCTGGTCGACACCCTCGTCGAGGCCGGTGACCCCGTCACGCACCTTGACCTGCGCGAGCGTGTGCACCTTGCCGGTCGGGTTGGTGCGCCAGTTGTACCACTCCTCCGTGCGCTCCCAGAGCTCGGGAAGGCTCTCGGTGGAGGGGTGCGAGCGGTCGAGCACCTTCACCCGGCCGGTCTGCACCGCCGGATGCTTGTCGAAGATCGCTCCGACCAGGCCCTCGTACCAGTCCCAGTCGCGCTCGCTCGCGGAGGCGGCGTGCAGGCCGACCCATCCACCACCGCCCCGGACGTACTTCTGCAGTGCGGCCCGCTGCGCGGCGTCGAGGAGGTCGCCGCTCTCCGGGGTGGAGTTGGTGTTGTTGAAGACTATCGCCTGGAAGCGGGCGAGGTTCACGTCGGTGAACGCCGAGGCGTCGTCGGTGGCCTCGACCTCGAAGCCGTTCTCGCTGCCGAGCTTCTTGACGGCCTCGATACCGGCGGGGATCGAGTCATGGGTGAAGTTGGTGACCTTGGAGAAGACGAGTACGCGGTAGGGCGCTGCTTCGGCACGGGGTGACAGGGTCACTCCGAGGCCGAGGAGCAGCGCCAGCAGTGCGGTGATGACGGAGACGGGGGAGAGTGCGGTGCGAAGGGCTCTCGGCCGTTCATGCCGTCTGGGGTGATGATCAGTCATGGCGCTCCCGGTGCTGGTAGGTCCTGCTGCAGGTTGAGAAAGCGCTTTCTAGATACGCCGCACAGCGTAGGTTCCGGCGTTGCGGGGGGTCAATGGGTCGGAAGCTCGCAATGTGGCACGGTAGCTGGGGCCCTGTCGGTAGCGGGTCGTACGGTTGCGCCATGGCCACTGCCGACGATGTACGAAGGATCGCGCTTGGCCTGCCCGGAGCGATCGAGAAGCTCGCATGGGGCATGCCCACGTTCCGTCTGGAGACGGGCGGACAGGGCACCACCCATGCACTGGCCGCGCTCAATATCGTCCTCACCACAGCCGACCTGGCACGGCTCAACGAGCAGGTCGACAGCTGGCGGCGGCTGCCGGAGGACGTGGCGCGCGACTACCTGGAGTCCAGGAAGCTCCTGGCGCCCTCGGGGGAGTGAAGCGGCCGGGCCGGGACCGGGGCGCCGTCGCTCAGCCGATGTCGTACACGTCGAGGCGGCCGCACATACCGAACCGGCCCCGGACGGTGGGCTGTTCGGTCCGCAGTCTCGCCTGCGCAAGATGGTTCGCGTCGCCGCGCTCGAGACGGTCGAGCTGTGCGTCGGTCGCCGCGGACGCGGCGGCCGCCCCGTCCCGCCAGCGTCCGCGCCACCGGCCGACCAGTGGCCGTACCAGCGCCGCGGCGGCCCGGTGGAACGCCGCCAGCGGCTCCGGATCCCCAGCCTCGGTCGCCTTGCGCAGTGCCGCGAAACCCTCAAGGGCCAGATCGCGGCGGTGGCGGGCCGCCGCTTCCAACTCCTCCTCGGAGCCCGCCTCCGGCAGGGTGACGGCCGCACGGTAGGCGACGAGGTCGGCGAGCAGATGCGGCGGCAGCGTCAGCACCGCGTCACCCGCCTCCGGCAGACCGCAGTTCTGCATCAGCACGACGATGGTCAGGCCTCCCTCGTTGACTAGCCGGTGGATCGTGCCCGGCGTGAACCACACCAGCGCGCCCGGCGTCAGCTCGGTCTGCTCGAACCCGGATGCCGTCAGGGTCTGCACCGCGCCCCGGCCGCCGGTCACGACGTACCCCTCCGAACAGCTCAGATGGACATGGGGCGTGCCGCCGCGCAGGCCGTCGGCGGCCAGCCAGTCGTACACCCGCAGCTGGGAGACGCCGATCCCGCCGGGCAGGCCGTCGTATGCGACGGATGTGTCGGCCCTGCTCGCCATGGGGAACTCCTTCGGTCGGCCGGGGCGCAGGCCGGGAGGCGACGGCACAACAGGGCGGCAAGCGCTTTCTGTCTGGAAGTTAGGCCATCCCGGCGAGACGGTCAAGAGCCTGTGTGTGCGACATCCCGTGAGTTCTCTTGAGGCTCACTGAGCGCCTGTTCTCGTGGCCAGGGCTTTCTTCCTCGGCGGGGCGCTCTTCCATCTTGTGACGTAACTTCGGGATTCCTGCAGCGTTCTCATCTCGTCCGACCGTCTCGCAGTCGGGGTGAAGGTGAGGAGGCTCGGGTTGGCGCTGGCAGCCGTACGCGACCTGCGCGAGTTCCGCGGTCCGGTCTCCACGGAGGAACTCGAGCGGTTCGAGACCGACGTGCTGGCCGGGTTCGTGCTCGCGCGGGCCTCGGCGGGGCTGGCGGACGGCACCATCCGCGGGGACGTCGGGCACCTGGATCAGATGCGGGCCTGGTTCGGCCGACCGCTGTGGGAGATGGAGCCGGCCGACGCCGACGGGTACTTCGGGAAGGTGCTGCGGGGCTCGCCCAGCGGCACCCGGCTGGCTCGTGCACAGTCTTTGACCACGTACTTCCTGTTCCTGGAGCTGCGGCACAAGGTCGAGATCCACCGGATGACCGGAGGGGTGGTCGAGTGCCCGATCGACGAGATGAACCGGCCGCGCGGATCCAAGGACGCGGCTCTGCGGATCCCGCCGACCGGGCCGGAGATCAAGATGTTGTTCACCGGCTGGGGTGGCGAGCTGGTGAGTTGCCGCAAGTTCGCCCCGACCGCGCGGAACTACACCGCGGCGAAGCTGATGTCTCAGGTCGGACTGCGGGTGAGCGAGGCGTGCAAGCTCGACTTGGCCGACATCAAGCGGCGCGACGGTCGCTCGCTGCCCCCGATGTGACCAGGCCGTCATCACGATGGGGAAGATCAGCGACAACAAGCCGGCGACCTCCTGCACAGGTTGTTTCGCCTGGGTCGGCTGCCGGGCCGGTTCTGCCGCGGCTGCTACACCTACGGCCAGCAACACGCCGTCGGCGAGTGCGTCGGCTGCCGGCGGCAGGTTCCGGTCGATGACAAGTACGGCTACTGCCGTCTCTGCCGGGCCCGGGCGTCCTGGGCGATCAAGGCCAGTGGCAAGGCTTCGGTGATCGAGCCGTACCTACGGCGGATGACCTGCCAGCAGCTGTTCTTCGCGAACCTCCAGCGGCCCAAGAACGGCGGGCCGCGGGTCGGCAAGGCCGGGCGGCGCGTGCTGAAGCCGCCGCTTCCCGAACCGCATCGCGTGATCACGACGTCGACGCAACTGACGTTGTTCACCGTCCCTCGGGACTTCCGCCGGTTCGACCGGGAACTCCACGCCGACCTGGCCAATCCGTGGCTGGTCCGGGCCCGGCAGGCCGCTCGGGCACTGGGCGAGGCCCGCGGCTGGAGCCGCTGGATCACCAGCGACGTGAACCGAGCCCTGGTCATCGTGCTGTCCGGCTTCCGCGAAGGTGAGCCGATCCGGTACTCCGAGCTCTTCCCGGCCCTGCGCGTCCGGGGGCTGCCCGTCGTGCGGACCGCCGAAGTCCTCGACCGCCTCGGCCTGTTCGTCGACGACCGGGCCCCCGCCGTCGACCGGTGGCTGGAGCAAAAACGCGACGGGATGGCCCCGGGCATCCATCGCGCCGTCGAAGCCTGGGTTCGCACTCTCCTCGACGGCGGCCCGCGGTCCGAACCCCGCTCCCGGCACACGGCATGGGCCTACCTGGGTGAGATCCAGCCGGTGCTGCTGGAGTGGTCTGGCCGCTATGACCACCTGCGGGAAGTCACCCGACAGGACATCATCGCGGCCCGGGACGCCGCCACCGGCAAACAACGCGAGAGCCGGATCGTCGCTCTGCGGTCGCTGTTCCGGCAGGCGAAAAAGAATGGGCAGATCTTCCGCAACCCCACGATCCGCATCCGTGTCCCCCGGCAGGCCGACGGTGTGATCCAGGCCCTCGACCAGGCAGACGTCGACCAGGTCATCACCACCGCCACCACCACCCCGGACCTCCGGCTCATCATCGCCCTGGCCGCCGTCCACGCGGCACGGCCCAAGACGATCCGCACGATGCTGCTGGACGATGTGGACATCGGCAACCGGCGCATCACCGTCGGCGGCCACGTCCGCCCGCTCGACGACCTCACCCGCCGTGCTCTCCTGGACTGGCTCGACTACCGCCGCAGCCGCTGGCCGACCACGGCCAACCCTCACCTGCTGATCCCCCAGAAGACCGCCGTCGAACTCGGCCCGGCCGGCAAGCTCTGGACCACCCGGGCCACCCGCAACCTCACCGCCACCCTCGAACGGCTCCGCGTCGACCGCCAGCTCGAAGAGGCCCTCACCCACGGCGCCGACCCACTCCACCTCGCCCTCGTCTTCGGCATCGACGAGAAGACCGCCATCCGCTACGCGGACTCGGCCCGCGCACTTCTGGGAGAGGCCGCCGAGCAGGCATCACAGTGACGAAATCGGCTCGCCCTGGTTCACCCTGTGCCGAGATCATGGACAGATGCCGTCGACCGAATCAGCAGCCCGCGCGCTTCAGGACCATGCCGTTCTCTGGAGCATCGGCGAGAGCCGTGCCATTGACGTCGTCAACGCTGCCTGTGATGCACTCGTTGCCGGCCTCGACGGTCCCGCCCTGCGGATCCTTGCCGCTTGCACACGTGCGGAGGCGGATTACGACGTTCCCGAGCTCCTGCCCCCAGTGCTCGACGAACTGGGCCTCACCTTCTATCCGCCCGGCAGCGTTGGCGGCCAGGAAGCTGCCGCACGAGCACTTGCCGCCCGGATGCTGGCCGGCGAGCTGACCCCACGAGAGTTGGCCTTCCGGATCCACCAGCGCTTCGGACACGAGCTGCCGCTGGCCGAACGGCTCGCCGAACTCGATGACGAGTACGACACCCTCGAATACGGCGACAGAACATCGGCGCAGGTCGACGCCGATGTCACGGCCGAAGTCCTCCGGCTCGCTCAGCACCCTTGTGTTTCAACCGAACCCACGGATGCACAGACCTGAAGCACACCGTTGGACCCGTGGGTTCGAGCTGAAGAGTCCTCGGTTTCCCCGAACCCACGGGAATCACGGCCCTGTCCTCCCGAAACTCCGGCAAAGTGGCAAGTAGCTCAGAGTGACCGGTTGCTCTCGCCCGCCTGGAGGGCGGCGAAGTCGGCGTGGGCGTGTGCCGGCCGGTCGCGGTCGCGCGGACGCAGGGCGCCTGGTATCGGTGGTGGCGGCTTGTCGCGGTGGGGGGCACGGTCTTCGACATTCCGGACATCGCGGCGAACGCTCAGCTCTTCGGGCGTCCTGGCACCATTCGCGGGCAGGGCCGCAGTGCGTATCCGCAGGCGAGGGTGGCGGTCCTGGCCGAGTGCGGCACCCATGCCGTGTGTGGCGTGCCCGTGCCAGCACGGGCACGCCACACACCTGTGGTCGGCTTTTTCTAGCCGGCCAGTGCGGTGAGCACGGCGTTGGGTTCGCTGGTGAGTGCGGCCTTGACGGTTCGACTCCAGTCGTCGACGAGGACTTCGATCTGATTGTTCTCGATCCCGTCGAGGCTGAAGCGTGCGACGTCGGTGGGGTCGATCTTGGGTCCCTCGTACCCGGCGCTGATATCGGTGTCGGCCGCTCCCAGATGTACGCCCTGGACCAGGACACCTGCGGGGGCGAGCTCGAGACGCAGGCTGTTGGTCAGGCTCCATTCGGCTGCTTTGGCCGCGGAGTAGGCACCGGAGCCGGGGTAGGAGAACCATGACAGCGCGGACAGGATGTTGGCCATCGCGCCCTGGTGCGCTCGTAGTGCGGGGGCGAACGCCCGGGCCATGGAAAGGGTCCCGAACACGTGTGTCTCGATCTCGCGCCTGACGGTGTCAACGTCGGCCTCCAGGAGGGGCTGGGAGGTGGAGATCCCGGCGTTGTTGACCAACACCGACACGTCTTCGGCCCGGCGTGCTGCCGCCTCGACCGCGTCGCTGTCGGTGATGTCCAGGCGCACGAGCTCGACGCGTGGGTCCTCACGCATCTCCTGGTCGGCGGTATCCGGGTTGCGGATGCCGGCGTAGACCTTGCGCACGTCACGAGCGAGGAGCTCGGCGACGAACCGGCGGCCGATACCCCGGTTCGCGCCCGTGACCAGGGCGGTCTGTCCTGCGAGTTCCATTTCAGGCCTCCTGGCCGGCGGCCTCGCGGGCGGCGAAGACCTCGGCCGCGGCGAAGAACCCGTTGAGAGCGGCGGGGAACCCGGCGTAGACGGCCATCTGGGTGATGGTCTCGATGATCTCCTCCTTGGTCCAGCCGACGTTCATCGCGCTGTCGACGTGGGTCTTGAGCTGGAGGTTCGCGGTGCCCATGGCGGTCAGCGCGGCCACGGTGATGAGCTCGCGCGTCTTGACGTCCAGGCCGGGGCGGGAGTGGATGTCGCCGAGCGTGAACTCGATGAGCAGGTCCGCGAACCCGGGGGCGATGCCCTCCAAAGCGTCGAAGGACCGCGCGCCGGCCGCGCCGTGGATCGACTCGTAGTAGGCGATGCCCTTCTTGTACCGCTCGCTCTTGCCGGACAGGTCGATGCTGTCACTCATGATGTGTGCCTCCTCAGGCCGATTCGTTCTGCCCGGTCCCGTCTGCTCGTGCACCAGGGCGCGAGAACGGGCCGGGTGTGTGGTGGTCTCCGTTCTTGGAGCCGTCGCCTACGCTAGAACCTGACATTGATGTCAGAGACAAATCCGCCAAGGCGAATGTGACGGGAGACACGATGAGGATCGGGGAACTGGCGGATCGAGCCGGCGTCAGCGTGCGCTCGCTGCGTTACTACGAGCAGCAGGGGTTGCTGGACTCGGACCGCACCGCGGGCGGGCAGCGTACCTACGACGAGGGCGCGGTCGAGCGAGTTCAGCTCATCCAGCAGCTCTACGCCGCAGGCCTGCCCAGCCACACGATCGTCGATCTGCTGCCGTGCGTGTCTACGGGAATGGTCACCGGCAGCATGTACGACAAGATCCGGCACGAGCGCGACGCCATCCAGCAGCGCATCACTGAGCTGACCGCGGCACGCGACAAGCTCGACGGCGTCATCGAGCACGTCCTACGCGTCGGGATCTACGACGAACCGTCACCGCAAGCCGCCGGGTGACGATCAGGTCCTCGCCCCGCCTCATGCCAGCATGGGGCAGATCGCAGCAGCCTGGTCTTCTTCGAAGCCTGCCAGGTGGGACTTCAACAGCAGTTCACCGCCCTCTACGGCTGCCCGGTCTGCGGCAGAGTTCTGGACCGCGGGCTGATTAGGGCATCCCCCACCGCGTACCAACTCCGGCGGACCACACCAGCAGCGCCTTCCACGGTCCCGCCCCGCACGCTCCACGGGGCCGGTGGGGAGACCAGGCCAGACACGGGCGGCAGAGCCCCCGTACCGCTTCAAAATGGCTTCACAGCCTCTGAAGTGTGTCGGTCTCGGGTGGTCAGCTCGCCGGGCGGTACTCGTTGATAAGGCTGGCGACGGCTTGTCGGCGTTGGATTCGGGCCGTGGGGAAGGGGATGACCTTCGGGTCGTCGAGGGGAGCCAGCTGATCTCGGCCTTGGTGAGGCCGATGCCGGTTGAAGTGGGTCGCGTACTCGTGGAGGATCTTCTCGGCGTGGTCGCGGCCGTAGATCAGGAACCGGTCGGTGCACTCCTCCCGTGCGGAGCGGACGAAGCGTTCGGCGTGCGGGTTGCAGTGCGGGCTCCTCGGCGGGATCTTGGCAACGGTGATGTCCTCGCTGATGAAGACGGCGTCGAAGGCGGTAGTGAACTTCGCATCTCGGTCGCGGATCAGGTGCGTGAAGTCCGAGACTCGGTTGCCGAGTTGCCACAGGGGCGTTGTCACGTTGTCGAGGGTGTTGGCGCTTGGCGGGGCGTCGGGGCGTGCTGGGGCCGGTTTCCGGCTCCGCGCTCAGGCCGTGGCGGGCAGGCCGACGGTGCCGGTGATCTGCTCCCAGATCGCGAAGCGGACGGTCATCTCGGCGCGGTGGTCGGTGGCGGTCATCAGGTGGCGTCGGGGCCTGAAGTGGGGGTGAGATGCCGCTGAACGCGGACAGAAACCGCTGCGCTGGTCATGTCCCTTGCAGTGGTGTAACGGCGTCGGGTTGATCTTCGTTGAGGTAGATCCTGTCCATGCTGCCTTCGGGGAGGTAGCGGCGGGGGAAGGCGATCCATTCGTCGTGCATCTCGACGAGGACGACGGTGGCGAGGCGTTCGAGGGCGTCGGGGTTGGGGAAGATCTGGACGACGTCGACGCGGCGCTTGATCTCCCGGTTGACCCGCTCCAGGGGGTTGGTCGACTGGATCTTCTTCCAATGTCGCTCGGGGAAGTCCGCGAACGCGGTCAGGTCCGTCTTGGCCTCCAGGAGCATGGCTTTGACCTTGGGGAACTGTGTGGGTGCCGATTAATCATCCGCCCTGCTCAGGCGGCTCTACCTTCTTGATCGGGTTGATCGAGCCATTCGTAGGGTTGGGTCGCCCAGGGGCGCTGGGTGTGGCTATCAGGCGGCTGCCGTCTCGTGGCTTTCCTTGCTTCGCCGCCCGGCGCCCCACGACGACTCGGCCGCCGATTAGGAAGTGCGAACAAGTCGCTGTGTAGAGCAATGCCGGCGAAGTCGTCCGTGGCACGAGCAGTACGAACACGCACGTCAGGAGCACGATGAGCCGGATATGGGCGGGGATCGACAGTGGCAAGGGCCATCACCACGGCCTTGTTCTGGACGCCGAGGGTAAGACCCTGTTG
>NZ_QFRK01000086.1 GCF_003143855.1 Streptomyces sp. NWU339 | reverse complement strand
GACCGGATGTGGGCCGATCTGCTGCAAGAGCTACGGGTGGCTCAGACCGGTGTGCAAATCCTCTTCGGTTTCCTGCTCATCACCGTCTTCCAGCCCGCCTTCACCGGCCTCGGCGGCACCGACCGGGCCCTCTACGTCGCCGCGGTCACCCTGGGGGCGGCCAGTGCCGGGGCTCTCATCGGCCCGGCCTCCCTGCACCGGATCGTCGTCGGCCGCCGCATCAAGCCCCAGACCGTAAGGCTCGCCTCCCGCATGGCCAAGGCCGGCCTGATGCTGCTCGCGGTGACCACCGTCCTGACCCTGCTCCTGGTGCTGCGGGTGGCTCTCGAGGACACGCTCGCCGCCTGGCTGACCGCCGCCATCGGCGTCTGGCTGATCGCCATATGGTTCGTMCTTCCCGCCTGGGCCGGGCACCACTACACCAGCCGCCGGTAGTCCTGGCCGTCCGCCCYGGGYGCCGGCCCCGGCGGTRATCCGCAGCCCCCACAGCCCAATGCACAGCTGCGCAGCCTCCCACGGTCTGCTGGCGCAGCCCGGCTCTACAGGTCGAACTCCAGGTGCTCCMCATCGGTGAACTCCACTTCCAGGCCGTGGGCGCGGCGGCCGCCGTCGCGGAAGGACACCTCGCCCAGGCCTTCGGCGGCGATGTCGCGTAGCTGCTGCTCACTGGCGTCGGCGTCGTGGGCGTCGAAGAGGCGGGCCGCGTGCTGCGGGGGGCAGGGCGAGGGTGAGGTGGCGGACGCGGGCGTCGTCGGTGGTGCCGGGCGCGACGGTGAAACCGAACCGGGCGCGGGTGCCGACGACCAGGCCGGTGCTGGTGGCCGCCTGCTTTCGGGCCTGGGCACGGATGCGGGGCTGCCGGCGCTCGCGCATCACGCCCTGAAGGCGTCGGGCATGGTCGGCACGGGGCCGACGGATCCGGTCCTTCACGTACCCCTCCACGGCGCGCCGGGAGACGCCGAGCGCGTCGGCCACGGCGCGCGTGCCGTTGAGCTCCCTGACCAGGTGGTGCATCTGAGCGCCGGCGGACTGGGCGGCGGGGCGAGTGAACGCCTGCTGTACGACCCGCTCGAGGCCGTCTTTGACGATGCCCATCGGGCACTCCGTTCATGATCGGCCGTGGGGACCGCCGTGCGGCGTTCCCGGCTGGACTGGGGCAAGTTGTGCCCGGCGGGCGGAACGCGTCACACGGCGGCGTCCAGGACGGTCAGGGGGCGGGTTCTTCGGGGGCGGACATGTCGCGCGGGCGGCTGTAGGGGAACTGGTGGGCCACCGTGACCGTGGCGGTGGGCCCGTTGCGTTGCTTGGCCGCGATCAGGTCGCTCTCCCCGGCCCGCCCGGACTCGGGCTCGTAGTGGTCCTCGCGGTGCAGCAGGAGGATCGCCTCCGCGTCCTGCTCCAGGGCCCCGGAGTCCCGCAGGTCGCTCACCGCCGACCGCTTGTCCTGGCGCTGTTCGAGCCCGCGGTCGAGCCGGGCCGGGGCGATGAGCACGGCGCCGGTGTCGGCGGCGAGGATCTTCAATTCCCGGCTGATCTCGGTCACGCGCTCATAGGGGGACTGCCGGGCGGAGCGCTGGTCGGTCTCCATCAGCTGGAGGTAGTCGACCACGACCAGCGGGGCGCGGCCGGTCTCCCGGATGATGCCCTTGATCCGCGACCGGACGGTGTGGTCGTCGTCCCGTCGTTGGGGGCGCGGGCCGGAGGTGAAAAGGCCCAGCCGAAATTCAGTCGGGTCGGCGGCGATCCATGCTTCGACGCAGGTCTTGTGTACGGCCTCGCCTGCGTGGGAGCGCAGCGGTGCGGGGGTGCGGCAGCGCGTGTGGGAGAGCCCCCGGGGGTACTCGTGGGTGGTCGTCTTCGGCTCACGCCCACAACCGGAGGGACTCTTCGACATGGGACACGGCGGAAATGTGATCGCGGAACTCACCACCGACCACCGGGAAGTCGACGCGCTGTTCGCGCAGATCGAGACCCAGCCGGTCGGCGACCTCCGGCGCCGGGAGCTGGCCGACGAGTTGACCATCGAGCTGGTGCGTCACTCGGTCGCTGAGGAGATGCACCTCTACCCGGCGGTGCGCGAGCACGTCGAGGGCGGGGACGAGATCGCCGACAAGGAACTCACCGACCACGCCGAGGTCGAACAGCACCTCAAGGACCTGGAAGGGCTCGACGCGGAGGACCCGCAGTTCAACCACCTGGTGGCGAAGCTGAAACTGGAGGTGAGCGAGCACGTGCGCGACGAGGAGGACCGGCTGTTCCCCCTGCTCACCGCGGCGTGCACACCCGAAGTCCTGGACGACCTGGGTGGCAAGATCCGCACCGCGAAGAAGACCGCGCCCACCCGCCCGCACCCCTCCGCACCGGACACCCCTCCCGGCAACAAGCTGCTGGGCCCCGGCACGGGGCTGGTGGACCGGGCCCGCGACCTGCTGACCGGCCGCGGCAAGAGCTGAAACGCACGTCGGCACCGCCATGCCTGCGGCTGTCCGGTCGGAGGCAGGAGCCAGAGGGAACGGAGCAGACGATGACCACAGCACGAGAGATCATGACCGAGGGCGCCGAGTGTATCGGCGCTGACGAGCCGGTTCTGCTCGCCGCTCGGAAGATGACCGAGATGGGCGTCGGCGCGCTGCCGATCTGCGGCACGGACGACAAGCTCAAGGGCGTCCTGACCGACCGGGACATCGTCGTCAAGGTCCTGGGAGCAGGTAAGGATCCCGCCTCGACCACCGCCGGCGAGCTGGCCCAGGGCGAAGCCGTCACGATCGGCGCCGACGACGACGCAGCCGAGATCATGCGCACCATGGCCGCGCACAAGGTCCGCCGCCTGCCCGTCATCGACGGCCACCGCCTGGTCGGCATGGTCGCCCAGGCCGATGTGGCCCGTGCCCTGCCCGACCCGCAGGTCGGCGACCTGCTCCAGGCGCTCTCCACCGACTGAACCCGCTCGCCCGCAGACATCCCGGAACCACGGCGCACTGCAACCGCAGGCCGACCACGGCGCGCCGGGCCGTTCCATGGGCTTGGGCCACCCCCAAGAAGCCGTCGCATTCGCCTGGACGGCCGAGTCCGGCATGCTGCGCGCCCTCCAACGGGGATCGTGACCGCGATGGATGCAATCTCCCTCGTGCCCTGTGCGGCACGGCGTCCTGCGGGGACTCGAAGGTATGGGGCGCCCCCAGCGTGATGGAACGAGGAGACAGCTGTGCCTGAACCGTTCGCCCACCGCAGTCCTGCGAAGCCGACACCGGGTGTCGGTACGGACCCGCCGTCGAGCCGTGATCCCAACCCGGTGCTCGGGACCGCCGATACCATCCGGGTCGCCTCGGTCCCCGCCGGACATGTCTACGTGCGCCATCTGTCCCCGCCCGAGGGCGACCGCGTGGTCCGTCTGGCCGATCCCCGGCCCTGCGGCGCCCCCAGCGGGTCCCAGCATTGGTGGCCACCGGTCATGCTCAGCCCGGACTGGGTCGACGAACACAGCGGCACCTTCGATGTCTTCCACCTCCACTTCGGCTTCGACGCGCAGAGCCCTTCGGTATTGCGGGAACTCGTCGGGGCCCTGCGCAGGAACGGCAAACCGTTCGTCTACACCGTCCACGACCTCGCCAATCCCCACCATCACGACGAGGGCGAGCACCGGGCGCAGCTGGACGTACTCGTCCCCGCGGCGGACCGGCTCATCACCCTCACCCCGGGAGCGGCGGAAGAGATCACCGCACGCTGGGGCCGCACCGCGCTGGTCCTGCCGCACCCGCACGTGGTCGAACCGGCCGGCCTCGTACGACCCCGGCCCGAACGGGACAGGTTCACGGTCGGCGTGCACGCCAAAAGCATCCGCCCCAACATGGACCCGCTGCCCGTGACCAGGGTGCTCGCCGACGCGCTGTCGGAACTGCCCGACGCGATGTTGCGCATCGACTGCCACCCGGAGATCGACGACCCGGCAAGCCACTGGTACGCGCCCGGAGTGCTCGACGAACTGCGCGAGCTGGACCGCAAGGGGCGGCTGGAGCTGAGCGTCCACGACTACTTCGACGACGACGAGCTGTGGGACTACCTGATCGGCCTCGACGTGTCCGTGCTGCCCTATCGCTTCGGCACCCACTCCGGGTGGCTGGAGGCGTGCCACGACCTGGGGACCACCGTCCTCGCCCCGTCCTGCGGGTTCTACACACAACAACGGCCATGTCTCACCTACGGCCACGACCGACGGGGGCTGGGCGCGGAGTCGCTGCGCGAGGCGGTGCGCGCCGCCTACGACGAGCGCCCCACCTGGCGGGCCGCGCCGGAGAACCGCCGGGCCGAACGCCTCCGGGTCGCCCGGGAACACGAAGCGCTCTACGCGGACCTGCTGTGACGGCTGCTGTGCGGCCCGCGCCGCCACCCGGACCCGCCCCCCTGCGGATCGCCCTGATCGCCTCCGCCCGGCACCCGATCCGTGACCCCTTCGCCGGCGGTCTCGAAGCGCACACCTGGACGCTGTCCAAGGCCCTGCGCGCCCGCGGTCACGAGGTCACCGTCTTCGCGGGACCGGACTCCGACCCCGCCCTGGGGGTCGTGGAGATGCCGTTGCGCCCCTCCAGGATCAGCGAGGGCGCCCGCCGGGACCCGAGCATGGTGGCTTCGCAGTGGCTGGAGGAGCACCACGCCTACCTCCAGTTGATGCTCGACATCTCGGGTAGGCCGGCCCGGTACGACATCGTGCACAACAACAGCCTGCATTACCTGCCGGTGGCGATGGCCGCCGCGCTCTCCGTCCCCGTCGTCACCACCCTGCACACCCCGCCCACCCCGTGGCTCGAATCGGCCATCCAGGCGGCGCCGCACTGCCCGGTGCGATTCAGCGCGGTCAGCGACCACACCGCCGCGGCCTGGCGGCACGTCGTGCCCGCCGCCACCGTGGTGCGCAACGGCATCGACACCCGGCGCTGGCATTACGGCCCCGGCGGGGAGGAGCTGGTCTGGTCGGGGCGGATCGTGCCCGAGAAGGGCGCGCACCTGGCGATCGAGGCCGCACAGCTGGCCGGCCGGGGGCTGCGACTTGCGGGCCCCGTGGGTGACACGGAGTACTTCGAGGCATGCATCCACCCCCGGCTGGACCGCACGATCACCTATGCGGGACACCTTTCCCAGCCCGAACTGTGCGAACTGGTCGGCTCGTCGGCGGCGGCCGTCGTCACCCCTTGCTGGGACGAACCGTACGGACTGGTGATCGCGGAGGCCCTGGCCTGCGGCACACCGGTGTGCGGGTTCGCCCGCGGCGCGCTGCCGGAGATCGTCACGGGCGACTGCGCCCGGCTCGTACCGCCCGGCGACTGCGCGGCGCTCGCGAAAGTCGTCGAACCGACGATCGGCCTGTCCAGGGCCGACGCCCGGAGGCACGCGGAAGCCTTCTGCTCCATGGAGGTCATGACCCGCAGCTACGAGCGCTTCTACCGGTCGGTGTCGGAATGATCGGCTACTACGTGCACCACCAGGGCAGCGGTCATCTGCACCGTGCCCGGGCCGTCGCCGCGCACTGCCCCCTGCCGGTGACGGGCCTGTCCGCCCTGCCCGCCCCCGACGACTGGTCGGGCCATTGGGTACGTCTGCCGAGGGACGACGACGGTGACCCCGCGGCGTTCGGCGACGTGACGGCGGGCGGCCGACTGCACTGGGCGCCCGTCCGGCACCCCGGATTCCGCAGGCGCATGGCCCTGATCGCGCAGTGGATCACGGCGGCCTCACCCCGGCTCATGGTGTCCGACGTCTCGGTCGAAGTGGCCCTGCTGGCGCGGCTCATGGGGACTCCCGTCGCGGTGGCGGCCATGCGGGGCGAGCGAACCGACCCCCCGCACCGTACGGCCTACGACATGGCCGACCTGCTCCTCGCCCCCTGGCCGGCCGCGCTGCCCGAGCCCGGCTGGCCGGAGCACTGGCGGGCCAAGACGGTCCACACCGGTGCGTTCTCCCGCTTCGACGGTCGCCCGCGCCCCGATCCGGTCGAGCGGCCTGTGACTCCACGGCGCGTGCTGCTCCTCATGGGGTCGGGCGGAACCGACGTCTCACCCGGCGAGGTGAAGGCCGCGCAGGCAGCCACCCCCGACTGGCGGTGGACGACGCTCGGCGGCCCGGACGGCGCATGGTCGGCCGACCCGTGGCCCGCCCTGTGCGCGGCGGACGTCGTGGTCACCCACGCAGGTCAGAACGCACTGGCCGAGTGCGCCGCCGCGCGCCGTCCCGCGGTGGTCGTACCGCAGGAGCGGCCCTTCGGCGAACAGGCCGCCACGGGACGCGCCCTGACCCGCGGCCGACTCGCGGTCGTCGCCCCCCGGTGGCCGGAAGCCGAGGACTGGCCCGCGCTGCTGGAACAGGCCTGCGCGCACGGCGGGGACCGGTGGTCGCAGTGGGCGCCCGGCGACGGCGCCGCCCGGGCCGCGGCCGCCCTCGCCGGCGCCGTGTGCCGTGTGCCGTGAGCGAGTCCTCTGATGCGCACCGCCGTAATCACCCCCACAGCCGGCCGGCACGGGCATCTCACCCTGCAACAGGCCGGACTCGCCGCCGGCTCATGCCCACCGGAACAGTACGTCGTCGTCTCCATGGACGACCCGGGCTTGAACGCCGTCCTCACCGGCCGGCGGCCCACCGCGACAATCGTCGACTGCCCGGTACGCAACGGGAAACTGCCCCTGGCCCGCGCCCGAAACCTCGGCGCCGCCCACGCCCTGAAGCACGGCGCTGAGCTGTTGGTCTTCCTGGACGTCGACTGCATCCCCGGCGAACGACTGCTGGAGCGCTACACGCAGGTGGCCCGCGACCTCGCCCACCACCGCTCCCTGCTCTGCGGCACCGTCGCCTACCTGCCACCGCCGGACCCCACCGGCTACCGCCTGGCCGACCTCCCCACGCTCGCCGAACCTCACCCCGACCGCCCCGCCCCCGCGCCCGGCGAGACCCGCGACGGCACGGACCACACCCTGTTCTGGTCGCTGTCCTTCGCCCTGACCGCCGACACCTGGCACGCCGTCGGCGGCTTCTGCGAGGAGTACGAGGGGTACGGCGGCGAGGACACCGACTACGGCCAGCGGGCCCGCACAGCCGGTGTCCGGCTCACTTGGGTGGGCGGCGCACCAGCCTTCCACCAGTACCACCCGGTCTCCAGCCCGCCGGTGGGGCACCTCGATGACATCCTGCGCAACGCCGAAATCTTCCGCAGTCACTGGGGGTGGTGGCCGATGAAAGGCTGGCTCGACGCGTTCGCCGACCGCGGACTGATCCGCTGGAACCGCTCCGCCGCGCGCTGGGAGCACGCCCCGGCCGCCGGAGCCGACGCGACCACGGCGAACCCGGGCGAGTGAAGACCAACTCGATCTGAACCGCCCCGGCTCCCATGGAGGCTCTGACGTGCCCCGGCTTACGTGGAGTCGAGTTGCTGGAGTCCAGTGTCCTGCGCCGCCTGGGCCACGGCCCGCCGCCGCACGCGGCGGACCGTCGGTCGGCGTGGCCCGCTACTCGTCCTCGGACAGCGTGATGGCGCCCACGGGGCAGGCGCGGGCGGCCTCCCGGACCAGCGGGTCGCCGGCTCCGTCCTCCCGGCCGGGCAGCAGGGCGCTGAAGCCGTCGTCGTCCTGGGTGAACACTCCCGGCGCGGTCAGGGCGCACTGTCCGGCACCGATGCAGCGGTCCTTGTCGATCTCGATGTGCATGACGGCAGCCCCTTACCAGCTGACGGGGAGTTCCAGCATCCCCTGGATGGTGTTGCCAGGTTTGAAGGGGATCTCCTCCGGCGGGGCGGCGAGCCGGAGCCCGGGCAGCCGTTCGAGGAGCGCGCGCAGGGCGATCTCCAGCTCGGTGCGGGCGAGGTTCTGGCCGAGGCACTGGTGGATGCCGAAGCCGAAGGCGACGTGGTGACGGGTCGAGCGGTGGAAGTCGAGCGTGTCGGGCGCCGGATAGACGTCCTCATCGCGGTTGATGACGGAGGTGGAGAAGACCACGCCGTCCCCGGCCCTGATCGTGGTCCCGGCGATCTCGATGTCCTCGGTGGCCAACCGCAGCAGCCCGTCCGCGATGGACAGCATCCGCATGAGTTCCTCGATCGCGCCCGGCAGCAGCGAGGGGTCGGCGCGCAGTTCGGCCAGCCGGTCGGGGTGCAGCAAGAGCGTGTAGGTGCCGAGGGAGATCATGTTGGCCGTGGTCTCGTGGCCCGCGACCAGGAGGATCATCGCCAGCGCGGTCAGCTCCTCGCGGTCCAGCTCGCCCTCGCGCAGCCGCTGCTGGACCAGTTCGTCCAGCAGGCCCTCGCCGGGCTGCCGCTGCTTGTGGTCGATCAGTTCCTCCAGGTACGCCGCCAGCCGGTCCCGGGCGTCCTGCGTCTCCTCGGCCGTCGGTCCCCGCAGCAGCCGCCTCGACTGCTCCTCGAAGAACTCGTGGTCGGCGTAGGGCACGCCGAGCAGGGCGCAGATCACCATGGACGGAACCGGCAGCGCGAAGGCGCGCACCAGGTCGACGGGCGGCCCCTGCGCGATCATCGCGTCCAGCAGTTCGTCGACGATCTCCTGGATGCGCGGCCTCAGCTCGGTGGCGCGCTTGAGGGTGAAGCTCGGGATCATCATCCGCCGCTGGGTGCGGTGCTTGGGGTCGTCGACGCCCAGGAGTGCCGGCTTGCGGTCACGGACCGCGGCGAAGCGGGGCGTGGTGACGGGGAAGCCCGAGCGGGTGCGGTCCGTGGACAGCCGGGGGTCCGCCAGCAGGTCGCGAGCGACGGCGTGGCCGGTCACGAGCCAGGCCGGGCGGCCGTCGTAGAGCTGGATGCGCGCCAGTGGCCGGGAGGTGCGCAGCGGGTCGTACCCGGTGGGCGGGTGATAGGGGCAGGTCCGGTCCTGGGGGAAGGAGACGGGCTCGGACAGTTCGGTCAGGTCTGTCATGGAAGACCTCGCAGACGGAGGATGCGTCGTGCCGATCTTCTATAGATGCCCGGCGCACCCAGGTGCACGACATGAAGTTCGGCCAGATCGGGGACCTGCGGGACCTGGCTGGGAACCACCCGTTTCGCATAGTAGTTCGGTTGCCGCCCGAACGGCACGGGATACAGGATCCGGCCGTGTCCACGACCGATGTGTTCTGGCCGCTGCCGCCGCCGACCTCTCCGCGGTCAGGTCCCTCTCCACGTCGGCGAGCCGGGTGTGGCCCTGCTGACTGTCGTCGGGCACCAGATGTGTGCGCCCAGGGACATCGCCGCTTTGTCCGTACGCCTCGTCTCGTTCAGCCGGAGGCGGTTGACCACGGGAAAGGGCAGGAAAACGGCCTGCCGGGACGAGCGGAACAGGTCGACGAAAAGGCACATGATTACTCTGTGTATCCACCCGGATGGGTGACGTGAAGGGGCGGTGGTGTGCGTGTGCGGGTGGCATGAGGAGCGTCCGCACCCAGAAGGGTGCGCCCCGAAAGGAGGACCTCGTGTTCCGCCATTCGACACGTACGTTCGTAGTGGGTCTGTGCGCACTGACCGCCGCCGCGCCGGCGGCGCCGGCCCTGGCCGCCCCGGCCGGAGGGGCACCGCCCCCGGCGCCGCACACCATCGCCCGGGCCCTGCACACGCAGACCATCGCCGACCTGACCACCGCCATGCGGGACTCGGGGTACGCCTACGCCGCCTACGGTCTCTTCGCCGCCGAGGCCGACCGCCAGGGCCTCCCGGCCGTCGCCCAGCTCTTCCGCGGCACGGCGCAGACCGAGCTGGACAAACACCTGCGCGAGGCCGCCACCCTGGCCGGAACCGTCGGATCGAACGCGGCCAACCTGCGCCAGGCCATCGAGGGCGAGACCTACGAGCACGAGGTCATGTACCGCCGTTTCGCCGAGCAGGCCCGGCAGGACGGGGACCTCGAGGCCGCGAAGCTCTTCGACGAGATCGCCGCGGACGAGGGCCGCCACCGCAACGCCTTCCGCACGGCCCTCGAGGTCGTGAACACCGGCCGCGGCACCATCCCGGCGCCGCCGAAGGCCGACATGGTGCCGGTGCCCGCCGGGCTGCCGAAGGTGAAGGCCGCCCGCACCAAGGCCAACCTGGACACCGCCATGCACGGCGAGGGGCTCGCCCACGCCAAGTACATGCTCTTCGCCGCCCACGCCAAGCAGACCGGCAACGCCGCGCTGGCCCGCCTGTGGGAGGGCACGGCCGAGGTCGAACTGCACGAGCACTTCGCCGGGGAGGCGGTGCTGGCCGGTCTGGTGCGCGAGACCAGGGAGAACCTGCGCGAGGCCGTCACCAGTGAGCGTCACGGGGCGACCATGCTGTACCCGGAGTTCGCCGAGCGGGCCACCGCCGTCGGTGACAGCGCCGCCGCCCGCTTCTTCCGCGACACCGCCGCGGACGAGGCCCGGCACGCCGCCGCCTTCCAGAAGGCGCTCGACCAGATGGGCTGACCGCCCGGGCCCACCCGGAGGGCCGCAGCAGCACGCGAGGCAGTCCGGCCGACGCCTCATACGGGCCGGCCGGACTGCCTCCGGCGCGTCACCGCCCGGCGCCGGACCGGCTCGTCGAGAAACGGCCCTGCCAGGCCGCCTTCGCACCCGAGTCACCGATCCGGTGCACCTGGTTGGCCGCGCCGACGGCCACGACCAGGGCGATCGCCAATGCCACGACGCGCACCACAACAGAAGAAGCCGCCCCGCCCTCGAACGAAGAGGAGATCGGGTGTGGTACTGGCGGGGCCGGTCAGCCGGAGCCCCTGGCCGCCCCCGGCCCCCTCAGAGGTCGTCGGGGGGTTGTTCGCGCCGGGGCTTCGGCGGCGGCTCGAAGTGCACCCGGACCTTCTGAAAGCCCTTGAACGTCTCGGTGACGGCGTAGGACTGGTAGGCGCGACGGTCACCCGCGCTGAGGTCCACTCGGTCCGTGAACGGCGTCAGCAGGCTCCGCGGCCACAGCCGCAGCAGCCGGACGGCTCCGACCTCGGCAGCCGTGACGAAGATGAGCGCCCCCACATAGAGCCAGGCGAGCAGCCCCAGGACGATGCCGAACAGGCCGTAGGTGGCTGTGCTCCCGCGCAGGACATGGCTGACGTAATAGGTGCCCACCCATTGCAGCCCCTGCCACACGCAGGCAGCGCCGAGCGCGATCATGACGAGTCCGCGCAGCGGCAGCTCCCGCTGCGTCAGCAAGCGGTAGCTCACGAGGAGCAGCGAGGTGGTGAGGCCCACGGACGCCACCGTGGCGGCGATCCAGGCCCCGCCCCACAGCCGCGCGCCGAACAGGTACGTCTGCGAGGCCACGACGGACAGCAGGGTGAACGCGCACAGCCCGAGTGCCAGGATCAGCAGGAACAGCAGCCCCTTGAGCCGTGAGCGGAAGGGGTCCGGCCGGGCGTGCCGGGGCACTGCCCAGATCTTGTTGAGGGCGTACTGCGCTGCCTGGGCCACGCCCAGAGAGCCGTAGATGCTGCCCACGATGCCCACGGCGAGTGCGGTACCGCTGCCGTGGAAGGAGTGGATGTTGCCGGCGATCTGGTCGCCGATGACGGGGAACTTGCTCAGGGCCGAGTCGAGGACCCGCTGGCGCAGGGCGGGATCGTTGCTGAGGAAGGTGCTCAGGACGGTGACGAGGATGAGGAGGAGCGGGAAGAGGGAGAGGAAGCCGTAGTAGGTGAGGAGGGCGGCGAGGTACAGGGCTTGGTCGTCGTAGAACTTGTACAGCACGGCGAGTGGCAGTCCCACCCAGCGGTGACCTCGCTGGTAGCGGTCCAGACGCTCGTGGAGTGTCATCGTTCGCGCCTTTCCCGAGGCCCGAGGCGTTCGTTGTGCCAGGCGATGGCGCGTCTGGTCTCAGGTTCGTGCAGCCCGGTCCGGCATCCCAGTCACTCAAGGGTGAGGACGGACGGGCCGGCGGTTTGGCCGACGGCACACCTGCACCGGCCGTCCACGCACGTCGGAGGACCGGCGTCGGGGAGATCTCACATCCGTTCCTTCAAGCCCGCCCGGAGCAGCCAGGCGTTCACGGGCCACGCGGTGAAAAAGACCGAGCAGCATTGACACCTGCATCAGCATCCAGTATGCGGCCGACGTCTTCGGCAGCCCCGGGAAGAAGTTGACCTCCTGACCGGTCTTCGGCCACGAAGATCCAGGCCGAGCCGAGCCGACCCGGCCACCCATCGCCGCCTCCACGGTCTGGGAGATCCTCAACGCCGCGAGTGTCGACCCGGCGCCGCGCTCGGCACGAGGCTGTAGGCACCGGAGTCACCGCCCGGGAGTGGGCCGGGCACCAGGCGCGGGCCCTCGCCACCGGCCCGGGCATGCGCAGAAAGTCCCCGCGGTTCCTGCTGCGGGACCGCGACGGCACGTACGGTGCAACGTTCGCCGCGGTCTTCGGGGCCGGGGAGCCGGAGGTGCTCTTGAGTGTCCCGCGGGTTCCCCGGACGAACGCCCACGGCACTACAACGCCCGCCCACCTCACCAGGCCCGACAGCGACTACCGCCCGACGCCGAGGAACGGCCCGACGTCGCAGTGCACGCCCTCGACATCCGCCGGGTGCTGCGGACCCAGGCCCCCTCGGCGGCATGATCGGCGAGTACCGCCACACCGCTTGACCGACGACGACGATTCTTCGAACGGCACGGGGCACACCCGCCCCGAGTGGACTCGGGTCGGGTGTGCCCCGTGCCGGGAACGAGAGCCATGCGTCAGGACGGGGGCTGGAGGACCGTATCGATGACGTAGACGGTGGCGTTCGCGGTCTTGATGTTGCCGCAGACGATGTTCGCCTTGCCGTTGACCTTGAAGTCGGTGCCCGAGCCCGACGTGGTCAGTTTGCTGCCTTCCACCGTCGTGAAGGAGCCCTTGGGGAGTTCGTTCGGGGTGATCTTCTTGTCCACCACGTGGTAGGTCAGCACCTTCTTCAACTGCTCCTGATTGCCGAGCAGCGAGTTGAGCTGCGACACAGTCACCTTCTGGAAAGCCTGGTTGTTGGGGGCGAAGACGGTGATGTCGGTTTTCCCGTCGAGGGTGCCGATCAGGTTCGCCCTGGCCGCGGCTGCGACCAGCTGGCTGAGTTGCGGGTATGCGGCCGCAGCCTCTATGAGCTTGTCCTTGGACGTGTCGGCCTTCTGGGAGAGCGCCGAACAGCCGGGGCCGAACGTCCCCGACGGGCTGGGAGACGCGTCCTGTGCGTGGCTCTGCGCCGCCAGACCTCCGAGCGCGAGCGGGATGGCGACCACAGCTGCCGCGGCGGCTTTCGCTGTACGCATGCGGGTGAACCTCATCGCAACCTTCTTCCCGTGGAGGCGTGAACACTGCAGAGGTTTGGACTGCGGAAGTCCTCGTTTCCGCTGGGCGGGGTAGGGGGCGGCTGCTGCGCCCGGCCTCGGGCCATCATCACCCGGTCACTCAGCGAGCGTATTGGCAGGCGCTGGTGACCGCATCTCGAAGCCCGGAAGCGGTGAACTCCCCGCCCCGCTGAACCGCGGCCTGCCGGAGTCGCGGTATTGACGCCTTCAGGTGCTGCGGCCAGTGCCTGAAGACCGCGCTTGCGAAGCGACACACCTGAGCCTGACGCTGAAGCTCTTGAGGTCAGCCGCTGACGGCTCGCCAGGACTTCAGGCGAGGGGTACCGCGTCGGTCCGGGAGGTCCTGGAACGCGGTCGGCGGACGGACGTGGGCGCTTCGTCGGCCGGTGACAGACCGCTGAGGCACTCGATGTTCACGGGGATGGCCGTGCACACGTGCCGTAGGTGGGCCTTCGACTGCCCCCCGGTAGCGGCAGTGGCACATGTCGTGCCCGTGGGCGAACTCGTTGACGGTGCCCTCCACTCCGGAGCGGACCGCACAGCGGGCCTGCCACTCGGGCTTCTGCTGCCCGGCGCGGACGCGGACTTGCAGGTAGCGGAGTTCTCGCGGGGGAAAGCCCGCAGTGCGGGCGCTTTCGCGGGAGCTGGTGCACATCACCCCGGTGCAAGGGGTGCGGTCCTGGCGGAGGAGTGGGTGAGGGCCCCGGTTCAGTGGCGTGCCGCGCGGACGCCGAGAGCGGTGACGGCGGCGCCCAGAAGGGCGGCGGCCGAGACGCGCAGGGCACGCTCCCGCCACGGCGGGGTGGGGCGCGAGGGGCCGTTCCGCTCGGGCCGACCGGGCACGGCGTGCGGACTTCGTCCTCGGAGGTCTCGGGCCAGCTTCATCACCTCGGCTACGTGCAGTGCCCGGCGTCCGGTGCCGGCGTCCTCGATCTGCGTCTTGCAGGAGAAGCCGTCGGCCACCACCACGCAGTCGTCCTCGGCGTCCCGTACGGCGGGCAGGAGGGCCTGCTCGCCGCAGTCCAGGGAGATCTCGTACTTGCCGGACTCGAAGCCCCACGATCCGGCCAGGCCGCAGCAGCCGCCCTGGAGGTCGTTCACCTCCAAGCCCATGTCCTCCAGCAGTTGGCGGTCGGGACTCATGCCGCCGGTGGCCCGCTGGTGGCAGTGTCCCCACAGGAGCGCCTTGCCGTCGAGGGCGGGCGGCCGGATGCCGAAGGTCTGGAAGAACTCCGCGAAATGGTAGGCGTTGCGGGTGAGCCGCTTGGCGTCGTCGTCGTGCGGCAGCAGTTTGGGCAGCTCGTCCTTGAAGACGGCCAGGCAGCTGGGTTCCATGCCGACGACGGGCGTTCCGGCCCGCAGTTCGGGCCGCAGGACGTCCAGCACCCGGCGCAGGTAGCGTTCGGCGGTGTCCAGGAAGCCGTAGTCGTACAGCGGCCGGCCGCAGCAGATGTGCTGTTCGGGCATGATGACCCGCCAGCCCGCCGCCTCGATCGCCTCCACGCACGCCACACCGACCTGGGTGTGGAAGTGGTTGTTGAATGTGTCGGGGAAGAGGACGACGGGCCGTCCGGTCGGGTTGGCGGTGCCGCCGCGTCGGGCGAACCAGTCCTGGAGCGTCATCGGCGCGAACCGGGGCAGCGGGCGCCTGCGGTCGATGCCCGCGGCCAGCTTGGCCAGCCGGGACAGCCCCGGAGTCTGGGTGGCGATGTTGGCCAGCTCGGGAATACGTGAGGCGATCCGAGCGGTCCGGTCGATGAAGCCGAAGGCGTAGGCGTACCGGGGGCGCCACCGCCGGGCCGACTTGAAGTGGTGGTGGAGGAACTCCGCCTTGTAGGTGGGCATGTCGACGTTGACGGGGCAGTCGTTGGTGCAGCCCTTGCAGGCCAGGCAGAGGTCGAGGGCCTCCTTGACCTCCTTCGACTGCCAGCCGTCGGTGATCACGTCGCCCTTGAGCATCTCGTACAGCAGCCGGGCCCGGCCGCGGGTGGTGTGCTTCTCCTCGCGGGTCACCTGGTAGCTGGGGCACATCGTCGTCTCGGCCCGCGGGACGCGGCACTTGCCGATGCCGACACAGCGCAGGGTGGCGTGGGCGAAGTCGCCGCCGTCCTCCGGATAGGCGAACTTCAGCGGGATGCGCGGGGGGTTGTAGTCGGTGCCGAGTTTGAGGTTCTCGTCCATCCGGTAGGGGTCGACGACCTTGCCGGGGTTCATCTTGGCCTGCGGGTCCCAGACGGCCTTGAACTCACGCATGGCCTGGACCAGTTCGGGACCGTACTGCTTCTCCAGCAGTTCACCGCGCTGCTGGCCGTCCCCGTGCTCGCCGGACACCGACCCGCCGAGGGCGACGACCAGGTCGGCGGCGTCCTCGATGAACGCCCGGTACGTGGCCAGGCCGTCGGCGGTGCGGAGGTCGAAGCTGAGCCGGCAGTGGATGCAGCCCTGGCCGAAGTGCCCGTACATGGCGCCCTTGATGCCGTGCCGGTCCATGACCTCGCGCAGCTTGCGCACGTACTCGCCGAGCCGGTCGGGCGGGACGGCGGAGTCCTCCCAGCCGGGCCAGTGGTCCTTGCCGTCGGGTGGGAACGCGGTCGAGCCGAGACCGCCCTCCCGGATCGCCCACAGGTGCTCGCTGGTGCCGCCCTCCTGTTTGCTCTTGGCGACGCGGATGCGGTCGCGGGCGTACCCCTTGTCGCCCGTGAGCCACTCGATGAACCGGTGGGCCCGGTCGACGGACTCCTCGGTGGTGTCCGCGCCGAACTGGAC
>NZ_QFRK01000088.1 GCF_003143855.1 Streptomyces sp. NWU339 | reverse complement strand
GCGGCGCGGACGGGCAGGGCGGTCGGCACCGTGGCCGAACCGGCAGGCCACGCATGAGCAGCGAGTTTCCTCATCCGGGGTGACAGCGACGGGCGCGTACGCGTACAACGGCATGACAGGACCTCTTGGTGCAGCGGCCGGCTTCAACACCGCTGTTGCTACCAAGAGGTCCTGCTCGTCCGGACGACTTCACCGATTCCGCTCCGCCGTCCCGACGATCAGTTCATGGACAGGCACTAAGAGGGCGTTATGCAGTGCGCAGGCGCTGCCGCCCAGCATCGTGAGTGCACGTGGTATCAGGCGACCACCGGTACGGGCCTGGTCGTCGACAACTGTGCTGGGCACCCCGGTCGGCGTGATCCTCGCCCGGTGAGCCGGGACTCCGGGCCGTGGTCGGGGCATGCGCCGGCCCCGAGCCCGACCACACGACGGATCCGCAGGCCCGCCGCGCGCTGCCGCCACGACGGCACAACGGCATGCCGTCACCTGCGCGCGGGGGACCGGACAAGCCTCCCGGCCCCCTGCGGTTGTCCCTGTGCTCTCCCCTGTGTTCCCCCTCTGAAGCGGAGCGCGCTGGCCAACAGGGCGCAGCGCGGCCCCCTGGATCAGGCGCTCTGGCTGAGTCCTGCGCCGGCGTTTTTCCTCGTCGACCCGGACGTCCGGCTACTCCAGGATGTCCAGCTGAGGGAGGCTATCCACGATCTTCATCGTCGCCAGGCTGACCGTGACGATCCGCTTGAGCAGGTCGATGATGTAGCGCGGGTCGTCGGACCAGTCGTTGGGGTCGTTGACGATCTCCGACGCCTTGTCGACCTTGACCTGATAGCGGTCGATGATCCACTCGATCGCGGAGCGCGCACCGAGCTGGTAGCGGTACGCCTCCTCGGGGATGTTGGTCAGCTTGACTCGGGTGTTGTAGACGATCGTGGACCGGTCAGCCTGGCCCTTCACCTTCGGGATCTTCATCTTGGCGACCCGGTACAGCTCACTTGGCGGGGTCGCTGAAGCGTCACCGGCCACCGTCTCGACGATGCCCTTGTACGGCTCGGCCTGCTCGTAGTTGATGTGTAGGTCGGCGAGCTTACGACCGGCCTCAGCAAAGCCGTGGAAGTCCCGGACCTTGGGGATACGGGGAAGGGACTTCTTTAGATCGGCCGCGAAGCGTTCGCGGTACTCCATGGAGTGGAGCAGGGCATAGGTGTAGTAGAAGATGTCATCCTTCGTGATGGACGCGTCCTGGTAGGCGTCGCGGTAGCCCCCGAGAGCGGCGTCGGTGATGTTGTCGACGCGCTCATAGGCGTCGCCGTCGCCGAAGTCGAAGCCGCCTTCGACGGCCAGTTCGCGGTAGGTGTAGCGCGGGAAGAACTGGCCGTTACTCGATCCCCAGTAGGCGAGGTCGAGCATCAAGTCAACCGCATGCACAGAGAACGGCTTATCCGATCCCAAACCTGTCACGTAGAAGCCAAAGTTCGCATGGTCTGGCGTCGGGAAAATCTTCGGCAGCTGATTCACGTAATTATTCATGTGCGAATCAAAGTAAACTCGCTGCTTGATGAAAGGGCGATAAGCAGCGACTCGGACACGCTCGCCATCGTATGCATAGGTGACCCCCCTGAGGGCTCGCGTCTTGTCGATGCGATTCCAGCTGATCTTCTTGGGGTCGCGGTCGATGAACGCATCAAGATCAGCGTTTGTGGGTGCGACAATGCCCTTGGCTCGGCAGTGCTGGATGAAGCCTGCCACCTGCTCGTTGTAGAAGTCGATCGACACTTGAACGTTTTCCGTTATGCGCTCTCCGGAAAACCCGTAGACCCAGGAGTCACGACCAGTCTCAAGTCCGCGCGAGAACAGCGCGAAGAGCGGTGCTGTTACTGCTTCCTTGTCCTTGGTCCCGATCGCTTGGAACTCCGCAAAGCGTTCGTCACGCTGGTTAATCCAGTCCCCGTCAGCGTTCGACTGGATCTGCTCCCACGCCACGCCGTCGAGGCTCTGACCGCCGATGATGCGGAGTTTGTCCTCGCGGCTGAGGTAGTCGCCGATGTCCCGGTAGTACAGCGTGCAGCCCGGAGCCGTACCCCCGCGCTGCTCGCCCTTGACCAGGATCAGGATGGCGACGGTGTTCCGGCTGCCCGATCCGAAGATCTTGCCGCCTTCCTTCCGGGACTGCTCACCGGCAGTGCGCTGGTTGCCCCGCAGGTTGTAGCAGTAGATCGCGTCGAACTCTTCCACCAGTGACTTGCGCAGACCATCTGCGGTGTTGCCGTCGATGTAGCCGCCGTTGGAGACGAAGGCGACCACGCCCTCGTCCTTGATGCGGTCGGACGCCCAGCGGATGGCACGGATGTAGGAGTCGTACAGGGAGTTCTTGTTCGTGGCCGTCGAGCGGGCGGCGTACGTCTCCTGGATGCGCTCGTCGAGCGTCTCGTACTTGAGGTTCTGGTTGTCGTCGTTCTGGCTGTCTTGCCCCACCGAGTACGGCGGGTTACCGATGATGACCGTGATCGGCTGGGCCTTCTGCTTCTTCGCTCGTTCGCTGTTGCCTTCCAGCACGTCCATGCCGTCGAGCTTGGCCGTGCCTTCCGCGAGCTGGAAGGTATCCGCCAGGACGATGCCCTCAAATGGTCGGTAGTCGCCGCCGGCGAGGTCGTGGAAGGCTGCCTCGATGTTGACGGCCGCGATGTAGTACGCGAGCAGCACGATCTCGTTGGCGTGCAGTTCGCTGGTGTACTTGCGCAGGAGGTCGTCGGGCTTGATGAGCCCGGACTGGAGGAGGCGGACGGGGAAGGTGCCGGTGCCGACGAAGGGGTCGATGATCTGGACGCCCGCATCGGACAGGGACTTGCCGAGGTGTTTGGTCAGCGCCTGTTCGGTGGAGCGGATGATGAAGTCGACGACCTCGATGGGGGTGTAGACGATGCCCAGGGCGTCGGCGGTCTTGGGCAGGGCGGTCTTGAAGAACTTGTCGTACAGCTCGACGATGACGTGCTGGCGGCCCTCGTGGTTGTCGATGTCCTGAGCGCGGACCTTGACCGAGTGGTAGAAGCTCTCCAGGGTCTTGGCTTCGGCATCGAGCCCCTGGTCGTCGAGGATGTCGAGCATCCCCTGCATGGCCCTGGAGACCGGGTTGTGCTCGGCGAAGCCGTAGTCCTTGAACAAGGCGTCGAAGACGGGCTTGGTGATGATGTGCTGGGCGAGCATGTCGACGGCCGCGTCATCGGTCACGCCTGGGTTGATGGTCGCCCGCAGCTCGGCGACGAACTCCTCGAGCGCGGCCCGCTTGTCGGGCAGGGCGAGCGCGGCCTTGATGCGGGTGACGTGGCGGTCGGCGATCTGGGCGATGTCCTTGGCCCAGACCTCCCAGTACTGACGCTCGCCGACCTTGTCGACGATGCGGGCGTAGATCGCATCCCGCCAGTCGCTTATGGAGAACAGGGCGTCCTGGACGTGCTGGGCGCCCTGGGCTTCCTTCTCCTTGGCGTCCTTCGCGGTGTCCGCGGTGCTGGAGCCGTCCCTGTCGCCGACCGCCTCGTCACCCGCACCGATGTGCCCGATGCCGATGATCTCGGGCTTCTTCTTGTTCAGCTCGATCTGGTTGACGGTCGCGTTGAACCGGTCATCGTGGGCGCGCAGCGCCTGGAGGACCTGCCAGACGGTCTTGAAGCGCTGGTTGTCCGCGAGCGCCTTCTCCGGGGTCATCCCGGCGGGGACGGCGACGGGCAGGATGATGTAGCCGTAGTTCTTGCCCGGCGCCACACGCATGACGCGCCCAACGGACTGCACGACATCGACGACGGAGTTGCGCGGGTTGAGGAACAGCACCGCATCCAGGCTGGGGACGTCCACGCCTTCGGACAGGCAGCGGGCGTTGGTCAGGATGCGGGCGTTGTTCGGACCGGGGTCCTGCTTGAGCCAGTCGAGGAGCTGGTTGCGCCGCAGGGTGTTGAACGTGCCGTCGACGTGTTCAACCTCGCAGTGCAACACGTCGTCATCGGCGTCGTCATACGCGTCGACGACCTCGTTGAACCGCTCCATGATCGCCTTGGAGTCGGCGATGGACCGGGAGAACGCGACGGCTCGCTTCATCGGAGCGTCGTCCTTGCCGAACCCGGAACCATCGGCGAAGGTGCCGGTGCGCTTGGCCAGGGCGTTCCAGCAACCGATGATCTTCGCCGCATCGTCGATCCGTAGTTCGGCGTCGCCGCCGGCGAGACCTTCCTGGAGGGTCTTGGCGACCACGCCTTCGTCGATGGTGAGAATGAGGACCTTGTAGTCGGTAAGCAGACCCTGCTCGACGGCCTTGCCGAAGCCAAGACGGTGGAACTCGGGCCCGTACTGCGCCTCGTTGTCCATCGAGGCGACCGCTGCGTCGGCGCCCTTGGCTTCCTGCTTGGTGTCGTCGCTGTACACGCGCGGGGTGGCGGTCATGTACAGCCGGCGGTCGGCGCCGATGAAGCTGTCGTCGTGGACGCGGACGAACGCGGACTCGTCGTGGCCGGACAGGGTGACGCCGGTGGTGCGGTGGGCCTCGTCGCACAGGATGAGGTCGAATCGCGGCATGCCCTGCTTCTGGGCGGCGGAGATCGTGGCGATCGACTGGTAGGTCGAGAATACGACGGTCAGGCCGGGGGCGGCCTCGGCGCTGGCCATCTGCGTCATCAGCTTGTCGGGGCTGGTGGTGGCCGGTAGGGCGAGGTCGTGGGTGGACATGTCCTTGTCGTCGCCTTGGGCCTTTTGCTTGCCGACCTGGGCGTCGGAGCAGACGGCGAAGGCACGCAGCGGGACCTTAGTCTCATAGAACCACTCACGCAGCGACTGCGAGAGCAGGGCGATGGAGGGCACCAAAAACAGGACGGTGGTGTGCTCACCCTGCCCGGCCTCGGCCCGCTCCTGCTGAAGCCGTTCGGCGATCTTCAGGCTGGTGAAGGTCTTGCCGGTGCCGCAGGCCATGATGAGCTTGCCGCGGTCATCCTTGGCGAAGCCGGCGAAGACGTCGTCGATCGCCGCTTTCTGGTGGGGGCGCGGGGTCTTCTTCTCCCGCAGCGTCATCTGGACTTCGTGGTCGATGCCGGCCGCGGGCAGGTGCCACTCGACAGCGCTGTTCGCGATGTCGGACAGTCCTATCCGGGTGACGGGGATCTGCTGGTCGTCGAGCGCGGCTTCGGCGTTGTCGCTCCACTTGTCCGTCGTGGAGATGATCACCCGGCGGGTGAAGGCGCCCTTGCCAGAGGCCGTGAAGAAGGAGTCGATGTCCTCTTTACGGACCGTGTGCTGCGGCTCGTAGAACTTGCACTGGATGGCGCAGAAGCCGCCGGTCTCGCGGTCCTGGGCGACCAGGTCGATGCCCGTGTCTCGCTTGTCGTGCTCTGCCCCCGGCCAGTCGGCCCACATCCATACGCGGGTGAACTGCTTGGTCCACTCCGGGTCGGTGCTGAGGTACTGGACCATGAGCTCCTCGAAGCGGGTCCCCCGATCCCGGTTCACGGTGGAGCCCTCACGGATCGCCTTGAGAACGTCGTGCACCGTCGTCGTGGTCTCAGCCAACGTGCTCCGCACCCCATCGCAGTCAGTGGCACGCGAGCCCACGCGCCGGAGAGTTTGCACCAAAATCCCCACAACTCTAGTGGTCAATACCATGATCCAAGTCCTGAACGACCCTGAAACCGTGCTCGGGACCGGTACGACCGAGACGTTGCGGAAGTGGGCGCGGCAGGACCAGATCGACGTCAGCGTCCGGCCGGGGACGACATGCGATCTGTCCGGATTCGGCTGAAGCCCGGGCTCCTTGCAGAAAGATCTTGCTGTGGCACGGTGGAGATGTGCCTGGTCCCATGCTTTGTGGGGGTGACCATGACGCGGCGGAAGCCGTGGGAGGTCAGCGACGAGTTGTGGGCGGTGATCGAGCCGCTGCTGCCGAAGCACGAGCGGCGGTTCCGCTACCCGGCCCGCCAGAGTCCCGGCTTGGCACCCCCACCATGTACCATCCGGATCGGCTGGTCGTTCTGAGCAGCGGCACGACCGCCACCCGCGCTGGTACGTGTAAGCAACACGCCCTGACTTCCAGTCGGGGGTTCCAGGTGCAAGCCCTGGCCGGCGCTCCACGAAGGCCCCTACCCACCCCCCCGGGTAGGGGCCTTCGCATTCCGCCCCGCCGCTGACAATGGGCCGAACCCGCAGGTAGACCCTGCGCTGTCGGATCTCTTGGAGCGGCCCATGTTCCACGGCTCGATACCCGCGCCCCTCCGTTCGATCATCTACGAGCACGCCGGCACGTGGCCCGGAGAAGACATCTACGTCGGCTGCTCGGGCAACATGACGATCGAACGCGTCCTGCACGCCCGGTTCGGCGACTCCCGCCGTGTGCACGGCAACGACATCCAGGCGTACTCGTGCGCCCTCGGCTGGTACCTCGCCGGGGAGCCGCTCAACTACACCCTGCGCGAGGAGTACGAGGAGCCCCTGGGCTGGCTCAAGCCGTACCTGGAGGACCGCACCGACCTCCTCGCCACTCTGATGCTCGGCACCCGCTTCCTCCAGTACGTCGACAAGGACGGCGCCTACTACCGGCGGATGCTCCAGGCCACACAGGACCAGTGGGAGCGGATGCACGACAAGACCGCGACCAAGCTCCGCGGCCTCCAAACGAAGCTGGGTTCGTTCTTCGCCGGCGACGTCCGTGACTACCTCGACTCCCAGGTGCCCCAGGATGCGCCAGTCGTGATGTTTCCACCGTTTTACGCGGCCGACTATCAAGCCCAGTTCGCGCCGATCGACGCCGCCTTCGACTGGCCCGAGCCGTCGTTCGACGAGCTGACCGAGGACGGCAAGGAACGCATCATCGAGCAGGTCCAGGACCGGCCGAACTGGGTCCTCGGCCTGCACATCGAACGGCCGGAGCTGCGCGACAAACTGGCCGGCGTCGTCCAGACCGCGAACCGCGGCCTGCCGATCTACGTGTACGCCGCCGCCGGCCCGCGCCGCATCGTCCGCCCCCGGCAGCCCGTCGAGCCGATCCCCATGCCGAAGATCGGGCAAGGCGAGGAACTCGGCGACCGCATGACGATCCACATCCTCACCGGCGGCCAGTTCGCGGGCATCCGCTCCCAGTTCATGTCGAAGACCATCAAGCCCGGCAGCCCACTCATCGCGTGCGGGGTCGCCGTCGACGGGAAGCTGATCGGCGCGTTCGCCTACCTGCCGCCGAAGTTCGACCCGAACACCGCCTACCTGATGTCCGACTTCCCCGTCTCGTGGACCAGGTACCGGCGCCTGGCGAAGCTGATCGTGATGGCGGCCTCCACCCGTGAGGCGCAGCTCCTCGTCCAACGCTCGCTGTCCAAGCGGATCGACTCCTGGGCGACCACCGCGTTCACCGACCGGCCCAACAGCGCGAAGTACGGGCGCGGCATCCCCGGCGTGAAGCTGCAGAAGCGCACCGAGCCCGGCGCGGACGGTATCCACCGCTACCAGCTCCAGTACGGCGGCCCCCTCGGCTCCTACAACCTCAACGAAGCCCTGAACCTGTGGAAGCGCAAGCACGGCAAGGACATGCGATGACCGACATCCAGACGCCCCAGTTCCGCCCGAAGCTCGTCCGCCGCGACCCGCGCACCCTGACCAGCCTGGAAGTCAACGCGAGGTTCATGCGGAAGGAGGAGTTCGACCGGCTGGTGGAGAACATCCGCCGCGACGGCTGCCTCACCTCCACCCCGCTGATCTACTCGGGCGACGAGTACGCGGAGGGCAAGGAACTGATCCTGTCCGGCAACCACCGCACCATGGCGGCGGTGGAAGCCGGGCTCGAGGAAATCGACTGCATGCTCATCGAGGAGCAACTGACCCGGCCGCAGCTCGTCGCCATCCAGCTGTCGCACAACGCCATCGCCGGCCAGGACGACCCGGCCACCCTCAAGCAGCTGTACGACGAGCTGGATGACGTCGACTGGCGGGCCTACTCCGGACTCGACGACGAACAGCTCAACCTCCTCGCAGAAGTCAGCCCCGAAGGTCTCTCAGAAGCGAACCTCGACTTCGCCACCGTGAGCCTCATCTTCCTACCCGCAGAACTCGAAGCCGCCCGCGAAGCCTTCGACCAGGCACGCCTCGGCCAGAACCAAAGCTGGCTCGCCGCACGCGCCGACTACGAACAGACCCTGGACACGCTCGCCTCCACACACGCCGCCCACAAGGTCGGCAACGTCGCCACCGCCCTCCACGCCATCCTCGCCATCGTCGAACGCCACCTCGACGAACTCCAAGAGGGCTACACCGCACCCAACGGCACCCACCTGCACAGCGGACACGTCGGCCTGGAAACCGTCCTCGGCGCCCGCACACTCCCCGCCCCCGCGGCCGTCACCATCAACAAGGCCATCGCAGCCGCAGAAGGCCGAGGAGAGATAGAGCAGGGGCAGGGCTGGCGCCTCCTCGAACGCCTCGCCGGTGAGTACCTGTCCGGCCCGAACCACGTCCCCAGCAACGCAGCATGAGCAGCGCCACCATCCAGTTCGTGGGCGGTCCCGCCGACGGGCGCCTCCTCGCCATCCCCGGCGACCCGCCCCACGTCTACGACCAGATGGCCACCCCCAGCGGACACAGACCCGTATACCGGCGCGAGGCGAACCCCGGCGATGACGGCCCCCTGTGGCACTACCGCTACGACCAGCAGGAGAGCGAGGGCACCGTGGGACCGGAGGAACGGCACACATGAGCACCCGCCCACCCATCACCCTCGACCCCGAACTCGACCCATGGGAACGTCAGCCCGGAGAGACCGCCCACAAACACGGCCAGTTCGTCACCTACCGGGACATCGGCAGGACTCGCACCCTGACCGAAGCCGCGCAGAGGCTGACACTCGCGTACGGGCACGTGAGGAACCTCGCGGCCCAATGCCGGTGGCGTGAGCGCGTCGAGGCGTACGACCGGCACCTGGACCGGCAGTACGAGGCGATGTGGCTGGAGGAGCGCCGCAAGGCAGCCGAGACCGACGCGAAGATCCTCGGCGCGGCGATCGGCAAGCTCGCCCAGCGGCTCGGCAGCCTCCGCGCCGACGAACTGTCGGCCGGCGACTTCATCCGGCTCATGGACGTCGCCATGCGCCACCGCCGCGTGCTGTTCGGCGACCCCACCGAGACGATCGCCGTCACCGGCGAGAACGCCAACCCGCTCGCCAAGCAGTTCGCCGACTTCGCCCAGATGCCCCCAGAGCAGCGGCGCGCCCGCCTCGGGGAACTGGCCGCATCGGTGAACCAGCGCATCCGGGCCGTGGACGGCAACGACGACGAAGACGACGAGGAGGCATAGCCCGTGACGACGGCCCTGGACGAGCTGGAGCACCTGGACGACGCAGAGGTCTACAGGCAGCTGGAGGCAGCGCGCCGGGCCATGAGCGACGACCTCCTACGGGACCCGGTGACGCTCGCCCGCGGCCTCGACCGCACCTACCGGATGCGCCCGCACCTGCGGATCATCGGCGACGCCCTCGCCGAGGTCGGACGGGGCGAGACGGACCGGCTACTCATCCTTACGCCACCGCAGGTAGGAAAACCCGTATACGATCAGTCAATGATCCTCATGGGGGACGGATCGCGGAAGCCGATCGAAGACGTACGGGTCGGTGACTTCGTCATCACGCACGAGGGGCGCCCAAGGCGCGTCACCGCCGTACACGTGCAAGGCCAGTTGCCGACGGTGCAGATCACCACCCACGCGGGGCGGCAGACAGTCGCAGCGCTCGACCACCCGTTCCTCACGCCCGAGGGATGGGTGAACGCCGGCGACCTCAAGCCCGGCATGGCGCTGGCGACTGTGCCCCGGCCGGCGACAGAGGGTGCCTCGGGGTTGTGGCCAGAAGCGGCCCGGCTCATGGGGTACTTCGTCGGGGATGGCAGCACCAGCCAGGTCGGCGCGACGTTCAACTGCTCGATCACTACGGCGAGTGATGGCGTGGAGAAGGAGGTCCGGCGCTGCGCTGATGCCCTCGGCTTCACCGTGAACCTGTCCCAGGCGAAGAAGTACGCCCAGGGCAAGGTGCGCCGCCTGAACGTATCTGGCGGCGTGCGGCAATGGCTGGAGGAGCACGGTCTGGCCCGTAAGACCTCGTACACCAAGCGCGTGCCTGAGGCGGTGTTCCGGTCGACGCCGGACGTCATCGCCGAGTTCATAGCGGGCTACTGGGACTGCGATGGCGTAGTCACCTCGAGAGGCAAGGACCGAGACGGGCAACCCCGCAAGGACGTTGCCGTGGAGCTGTACTCGGTCTCTCGTGAGCTGCTCGAGGATGTTCAGCACCTGTTGCTGCGCCTGGGTATCCGATCGGCGATCCGCATCAAGAAGGGCTCCTACAACCAGGCCGAACACATCTCGTACAGGCTGTTCATCATCGCCCGGGACGACGTCGCCAAGTTCCGCGACTTGGTGACCCTCGCTCACGAGAAGCGCTCTGAGACCCTCGCTGGGCACGTACTGCCTCGTACGGACTTCGACCCGCGGCTGATGGCCGACCCGATTGTGTCCGTGGAGCCGTACGGCGAGCAGCCCTGCCGCTGCCTGACCGTCGAGGACGACCACACATTTACGAGCGATGACTTGGTGGTGCACAACAGCACCACGGTCGCGGAGTGGTTCCCGTTCTGGTGGCTGAGTACCTACCCGGTGGACAAGGTCGCGGTCACCTCGTACGGCGACGACCTGGCGCTGCGGCGCGGCAAGAGGATCCGCGGCTACGTCGAGGAGTACGGCGACGAGTGGGGGCTACGCCTGAAGCCCGGGTCGGGGGCGATGCAGGACTGGGAGGTCACCAAGGGCGGCGGTGTCCGCTCCGTGTCGGTCGGGAAGGGCCTGACCGGCTTCGACGTCAACTTGCTGATCATCGACGACCCGCACAAGGACCGCGCGGACGCCGAGTCCGAAGCCGCCCGCCGGGCTTTGCACGACTGGTACTCGTCGGCCGCCCTGACCCGCCTCCAGCCGGACCGGTCCGCTGTCGTCGCGATCCAAACCCGTTGGCATCCCGATGATTTCGCCGGCCGCCGCATCCAGGAAGAAGGGCGCATCGAGGAGGGTGGCCGGTGGAAGGTCATCCACCTGCCCGCGGTCGCCGACCCCAAGTTCGGTGACGATCCGCTCGGCCGTACCCCGGGGGAGCCGCTGCCTCACCCGAAGATCCCCACCCGCGACACGGTCCGGCTGCGGAACTGGTGGGTGAACAGGAAAGCGACGACGATCCCCCGGGACTGGCACGCCCTCTACCAGGGCGACCCACAGCCTGCAGAAGGCGCTCTCGTGTCCGAGGAGCTGCTGCGGCTGCTCCGCGACACCACCACTGTGGTGGAGCCGCAGAAGATTGCTGTGGCGATCGACCCGTCGGGTGGCGGCCGGGACACGGCCGGCGTCATCGGTGGGTTCCTCGGCGACGACGGCCGCGTGTGGATCACCGACGACGTATCGGCCGCCATGTCGTCGGCTGAGTGGTCCACCGCGGCGTGCCTGCTCGCGAACCGCACGGACGCGGCGATCATCTACGTCGAGTGGAACTTCGGCCGCGACATGTGCGTGCTCGCCATCCAGACGTCGTGGGAGAAGCTCCAGAACGACGGGGAGATCCCCAAGGGCAAGCTGATGCCCGCGATCGCTCCCGTCCGGGCCAAGCAGGGCAAGCTGCTGCGCGCGGAGCCGATCGCGCAGCAGATGGTGCAGGACAAGGTCCGCTTGCGGGGTGTGTTCACCGACATGGAACGCGAGTGGGCGACGTGGCAGCCCACCGACCCGGACAGCCCTGGCCGTATCGACGCCTCCTGCATCCTCGTGTACGGCCTGATCCCGGACGCCAACGAGGGCGCCATCGTGCACGCCCCGCTCCCGAAGGCCCCCCAGCCGGGCAGGCAGCCCAGCAGTGCAGCGTCGGCGTACGGGCGTCGTATCGGCTAATGCTCTGACCGGGAAGGTTTGCCGGGTCGGCGGCTCCAGCGGTTGGATGCCCGGGGACATCGGATCCGACTGTTGGGGGTGTGGTGGCCGAGCCTGTCCGTGTGCGCAGGTTGACCGACCAGGAGGGGCAGAAGCTGCAGCAGATCGTGCGCCGTGGCAGCACCAACTCGGTGCGCTACCGGCGCGCGATGATGCTGCTGGCCTCGGCCGGCGGGAACCGGGTCCCGGTGATCGCGAAGCTGGTCCAGGCCGACGAGGACACCGTCCGGGACGTGATCCACCGATTCAACGAGATCGGCCTGGCCTGCCTGGACCCTCAGTGGGCGGGAGGCCGTCCCCGCCTGCTCAGCGATGACGACGAGGACTTCGTCATCCAGACGGCCACCACCCGCCCCACCAAGCTCGGCCGGCCCTTCACCCGCTGGTCGATCCGCAAACTCGCCGCCTACCTGCGCCGCGTCCACGGCCGCGTGATCCGCATCGGCCGTGAGGCATTACGGTGCCTGCTCGCCCGCCGCGGCATCACCTTCCAGCGCACCAAGACCTGGAAAGAGTCCCCCGACCCCGACCGTGACGCCAAGCTCGACCGCATCGAGCACGTCCTGGAGCGCTTCCCGGGCCGCCTCTTCGCGTTCGACGAGTTCGGTCCGCTGGGCATCCGGCCCACCGCCGGGTCGTGCTGGGCCGAGCAGGGACGCCCCGAGCGGCACCCCGCGACCTACCATCGCACCCACGGAGTGCGCTACTTCCATGGCTGCTACGCGATCGGCGACGACACGCTCTGGGGCGTCAACCGGCGCAAGAAGGGTGCCGGCAACACCCTGGCCGCGCTGAAGTCGATCCGCGCGGCCCGCCCGGACGGCGGCCCGATCTACGTCATCCTGGACAACCTCTCCGCCCACAAGGGCGACACCATCAGGCGCTGGGCGACGAAGAACCGAGTCGAGCTCTGCTTCACCCCGACCTACGCGTCCTGGGCCAACC
>NZ_QFRK01000043.1 GCF_003143855.1 Streptomyces sp. NWU339 | reverse complement strand
GGGGGGATGGGCKGYCCCKTCGRCAGATGTGCAGCCTGCGTGTGCCGTGTCCGGGGAACACCGGCGCGTAGACCCGGCGCAGGCCGGCCAGGTCGAGGGGCAGGAAGTCGCAGGCGACGATGTCCTCGGCCTGCGCGGTCAGGAACGCGCGCCACGTCGGTCCGCTGCGGCGTGGGGCTGGGTCGATGCCCGCTGCGGTGAGGATCTCCCAGACCGTCGTCGAGCCGACCGGGTGTCCGAGCCGGACCAGTTCTCCTTGGATCCGTCGACCGCCCCAGCGGGGATTTTGCTGGGCGAGCTGCAGGAGCAGAGCCTTCACCGCACTCGCGGTCACCGGTCTCCCGGGCCTGCTCCGGCGCTTGCTGCAGTCCCATTTCCGGGTGATGAGCCTGCGGTGCCATGCCGGCAGCGTCGCGGGCGTCACCGGGAACACCTGCGCCCACCGGCGCCGGGGGAGCAGCGAGGACAGTGCTGCGAACCACAGCCGATCCGTTGGCTCGTATCGCACCGGACTCGTGAGCTGCCTGCGCAGCACCGCGTTCTCGTGGCGCAGCACCAGCATTTCCGCGTCCTTGGCCAGGTTCCGGCGCAGCAGCACCGCCGGAACCGCGAGCAGCTTGCGTACCACCCGATACACCAGTGAGACGATCACCCGGGCAGGGTTCCAGCAGACCGTGATGCCGCGCCAGACCCCCTCCGGGCAGCAGCGACGAGTTTTTGAACGGTACAGCACCGGCACAGGTTGCCGGACAGTGGGACAGCGTGCGGGCCGATCTGGCAGGCGGCCCGCGACGTCGCTACACGCCGGGGCGTACGGTGCCTACAGATCTTCGAGGACCTCGCGGCGCGCGGCTTCGGCCTTGCGGTTGAGGGCGTTGGTCATGCGCACGGCGGTGACGGTGAACGCGATGCCGCCGCCGACGAGCAGCGCCTGGGTGATGACGCTGACGATGCGGATGTTCTCGGTGGCGAGAGCGATGGCCAGCATGATGAATCCGCCGGTCGCCCAGGCGAACCAGATGCGGAACTTCTCGACCCTGACGGCCGTCTGGATCTCTCGGTAGTTGGCCATGGGTGTTCCCCTGCTGATGTCGGGCTTGCGGCGCGGACGTGCGGTGGGTGCGGGCTACTTGATGGTGCCGGTCCAGTTGGGATCTTCTCCGAGGAAGTCGTTGTTCTCCAGCCAGGCGTCGTCCATGCGGCTCATGGTGAACAGGACGTCCTTGCCGTCGCTCTTGGCGATGGAGTACTCGGAGGTGAAGGTGCCGGAGCGGCCGGGTGCGAGGCGGCCGGCGATCTGCTTGGAGCCGGTGTCGACGTAGAGGGATTCGGTTTGACCGCCGGTGGTGGCGCCCTGGGCGTCGTATCCGAAGTTGTCCAGGTCGTAGGGCTTCTTCGTGCCGTTGGTGAGGGAGAAAGTGACGCGGAACGGGATCCGGTCTGCATCCGGCCGGTCGTCGTACTCGCCGAAGCGGGTGATGGTGCTGATGCTGTCGACTTTCACCTTGAGGCCGTCGGTGTAGGCGAAGGTGTCGCCGACGGCGAGCTCGGTGTCCGGCTGCTCTTCGGCCTGGTCGGCCGCAGGGTCCTCGCCGACGCAGTGCTCCATCCAGTCAGCCTGCGACAGGCCGGAGTCGGGCCCGCAGTCGGGTGATTGGGAGGCTGGCGCGCCGGCGGCAGCGGTGGCGCGTTCGGCTTTGCCCTGCGACGGCTCGTCGCTGCTACAGGCGGAGAGGGTGCAGGCGAGGATAGCGGCCGTGACGAGAGCGGCCCTTCTGGTGTTCATGGTGTCTCCCAAGACGGTACTGACGCCCACCAGTGCGATGGCTGCGTGAACTTGACGGATGGTAGGTGCAGGATTTGTTCCTGATCCGTGACTATGGCAAGTGCCGCCCTTCGCTCAGGTGTTGATCATGTAACTGTCCGCCGCCGCGGGTAACGCTCACGAAGGACGCTGCGCTGAAGGAAGTGGCCCCATCTGATGGGGGTCGAGGCGCCCGCCACTCATGGGGAGGCTGCGGGCGTCAGCGGGAGGGGCAGGCCCGGATCCCCCGTGCCGGGCCTGCCCCTGCTCACGTCTATGCGAGGAACGCGCTCACGGCGAGGCCAGCCAGGGGCGTTGTCACGTTGTTGGGTGTGTGAGTGTCTGAGGGCGCGTCGGGGCGTGAGGGCCGGGTTTCGGGCCGGTGTTCAGGCTTCGGCAGGCCGGCCGACGGCGCCGGTGATCTGGCCCCAGAGGGCGCAGCGGACGGTCATCTCGGCGCGGTATCCGGTGGCGATCATCAGGTGACGGCGGGGCCGGAAGTGCGGTGAGACGCCGCTGAACGCGGACAGGAACCGCTGCGCTCCGCCGGCGGAGCAAAAGCCCTTCATCGCCCGTTCGCGCTGCCGGGTGGGCTGGTGCGAGTTCTCCGCCCGGTTGTTCAGGTACTTCGAGGTGCGGTGCTCCACCCCCGGCATGACCTGGCGGTGGGCGGCGCCGTAGGAGCGGAGCTTGTCGGTGACCAGCACCCGTGGCACCCGGCGCTGTTTCCTTATCAGCTTGGTCAGGAACCGCTTCGCAGCCTTCGCGTCGCGCCGGGACTGCACGAGGATGTCCAGCACGGTGCCGTCCTGGTCGACGGCCCGCCACAGGTAGTACCGCACCCCGTTGATCTTCACGAAGACCTCGTCCAGGTGCCACCTTTCACCGGCCCGCGGCGGCGAAGCCCGGCGGCGTACTCGGGCCCGAACCTGGCGCACCACTGCCGGACCGTCTCGTAGGAGACGATCACGCCTCGCTGGAGCAGCAGCTCCTCGACCTCCCGGAAGGAGAGCGGGAAGCGGTGGTACAGCCACACCGCGTGCGCGATGATCTCCGCCGGGTAGCGGAAGCCCTTGTACGACGGAGCTGCGGCCTCCATGCTGTCCCTTCCCGGACCCGGCAAGCCAACCCGAAGATCATCGTATCGGCAGGCCCGCAGCCAACCTGACAATGCCCTTCTCCCCGCACCTGAGCACGAAGAAGTGCCAGCGCGTCGGCGACTGGGCCGCCGCGAACAACGTCGAGATCGCCTACACCCCGACGAACTCCTCCTGGCTGAACCGCATCGAGGCCCAGTTCACCGCCCTGCGCTACTTCACCCTCGACGGCACCGACCACGCCACCCACAAGGAACAGGGCAGCATGATCCGCCGCTACATCATCTGGCGAAACCGCCACACCCACGACCGGCGCCTACGCGCTGTCGTCGACAGGGCAAACGTTGCCTGATGCGGCAGTAGGTGCCGGGTCAGAGCTGCGAGCACGGCGCGGTCCGGCCAGGTGAGGCGCGGCCGGACGCCGAGTCGGCGGCGCAGCACCGCGACCTCGTGGCGCAGCGCGACCAGTTCAACGTTCTTGGCCTCCTCCGACCGCGACAACAGCAGGAACAGTCCGAGAAGCCTCAGGAAGACCAGGCAGAGCACGCGCAACGCCATGCAGCCCGACCCTGTCATGATCGAGCGGGGCTGCAAAGTGCCTGTTCAAAGGCTATGCGTTACTTCTGGCACCCCATAGGCTGGCCGAACTAGACTTGGAATACGTCGAGTTCTGCGACCGCACCGGAACACCCCGGCGTTCCACTGTGCGGGGTGAACTCGCCTGGACCGCGTAACAGGCCGAACGGCGTCGGCGCGGAGAGACCGACGAAAACTGCACCGAGGCGTACAACCCATTCCGCCAGGGCCGCTGACCGTTCAGGAAACTGAACGCCGTAGCGGTCACCCCTGCTCGGATACTCCCCGAACCCCCCACTGCTCCAGACGTACGGCGTGCACCCGCTCGTCGAAGAACGCCAGGGCCTCGGCACGGCGTTCCAGAACCTCGTCGGGGGTGTGGGGGCTCTCGCTGTTCATGGGCCCCACCATGGCAGCCGTCCGCCGGCCACCGTCGCGCCCTCCGTGGCCAACTGGGGACCGAGGCTCCTCAGGACTTCCACTGTTGCGTTGCCTGCTGCTTCGCCGCAGGTCACTGACCGCGCGGAGCGTGACCACCGACGACAACCTGCCGCCCCGGGCTCTGGAAGATCGTGAAAGCCTGGTACTTCGGCGCCGCCGCCTGACGGACACTGCCGCCTCATCCTCCGGTGCGAGTGAACCTCCCCCACCGTCTGATGTTCCGTCACTCGGGGCGCGGAAGAGTCGTCTCCGCAATCGATCAACAGATGGGAAGACGCATGAGCAGGAGCACAGCACGGCCGATCGCCCGCCAACGGCTGCGCCGGGCAGCGGCCGTCCTCGGCACGGCGGTCCTGACGGCGACGGCCGTACCCGCCGTGGCCGCGCCCGTACCGACGGGCACGGAGCCCGGGCTGGACCGGGCAGCCCTGGAGAGCACACTCGACGCGGTCCACGAGGCAGGCATGTACGGCCTCTACTCGTCGGTGCGCGTCGGCGGGTTCACCTGGAAGGGGGAGGCCGGAATCGCCGACGTGAGCACCGGGAGCCCGATGGACGCCGACATGCGGCACCGGGTCGGCAGTGTCACCAAGACCTTCGTCGCCGTCGCGGTGCTCCAGCAGGTCGAAGCCGGGCGCATCGGGCTGGACGACCCGGTCGGCGACCACCTGCCGCAGCTGCTTCCCGGTGAGCGGGGCCGCACCGTCACGGTGCGGATGCTGCTCAACCACACCAGCGGCATCGGCGAGTACCTCCCGGCGGCCTTCCCGTCCCTCCAGAAGAAGTCGCCGAAGAGCCTGGACGACAACCGGTTCCGCACCTTCAGCCCCGAGGAACTCGTCCGGTACGGCCTGGAGGCCCCGCTGACCGGCGAGCCGGGGCAGAAGTGGTCCTACTCCAACACCAACTACATCATCGCCGGCCTGCTGCTGGAGAAGATCACGAGCACCGTCGGCGAGGAATGGATCACGCAGCACGTGATCCGGAAGGCGGGCCTGCGGCACACCTTCTTCCCCCGCACCCCCGTCGTGCCCGGCCCGCACTCCAAGGCCTACGAGTCGCTCTACGGAGCCATCGAATCGCCGCGCGACTACAGCGTCTACAGCGCCTCCGCGTTCGGCACGGCGGGCGCCCTGGTCTCGACCATGGACGACCTCAACCGCTTCTACCGCCTGCTGTTCCAGGGCAGGCTGCTGGGCGCCGAGCAGCTCGCCGAGATGCAGCGCACCGTGCCGGTCGTCGGCGAACAGGGCGACATTCCGATTTACTACGGCCTCGGCATCTCGGCCGTCGACCTGCCCTGCGGCCGGTTCTGGGGCCACAACGGATCGGTGTTCGGGTCCGGCACCCAGGCGCTGAGCAGCGCGGACGGCCAGCATCAGGTCGCTTTCGGGATCAACCTGACAAAGTACAACGAACTCGGCGAGAACGGCGTCCCCAAGCCGCATCCGATCGACACCGCCCTCGACAGGCACATGGTCCAGGCCCTGTGCCCCACCGTCGGGAGCGAATCCTCGACCACCACCAAGGCAGCGCCGTCCCCCTCCATCGCCCAGTCCCTGCGGACCGGCCGGACGTAGTGTGCACATCCCGCGAGTTCGCCGTGCCCCTCGGTTCCTCGACATGGGGCCTGACCAGGCGCCTCGTCGCTCTCGGCCTGCGCGTCCGTGCAGGGATCATGATGGTTCTTCAGGAATCCCGAAGGTCCATCATGATCTATGCGGGTCCCTCGCTCCCGCCTGCCGGGCTGACCTGCGGCAAGGGGAGATGAAAGCCAGGACGAACCCGCGGGATGTCGCGTATCAGCGTGTTGTTGATCTGCAAGCCCTTACCGCGCCGAGATGACCACCCGCTTCGCCATCCGGGACCAGCTCACCGGCGCGACCGTCCCGCCCACCGCAGCGTGCCCCAGGCCCCGCCCGACCCCTCCACGCCCTCAACCGGTCAACACCCCACCAACGTGCCAACGCCCGGTGGGCTGCTCGCAGTAGGAGAAGCCGAACTTCTCGTACAGCTTCCTGGCGGGCAGGAAGAACTCTGCCGTGCCGGTCTCCGGGCTCAGCCTCGTGAAACCCAGGTGCTTGGCCTCGGTGATACTGGCGGAGGGGCGCACCTGGCGCAACGGAGCCTCAGTCCGGATGGGTGAGCAGCCGTCGGCGCACGGCCTCGACGACCGCCTCCGGCTGGTCCGAGAGGTAGAAGTGGCCGCCGGGGAAGGTCAGCAGCTGGAAGGGACCCGTGGTCCACTTCTCCCACCCCCGAGCCTCCTCGGCGGTCAACTCCGTGTCGGCGGCCCCGACGAGCGCGGTCAGCGGGCAGGGCGCCGGGCCATCGGGGTTCGCGGCGTAGGTCTCGATGAGCCGGTAGTCGCCGCGTACCGCGGGCAGCACCAGCTGCCGCACCTCGGCCATGGTCAGGACGTCCCGGGAGGTGCCGCCGAGCCGGATCAGCTCGGCGGACAGGGCATCGTCGTCCAGGAGGTGCGCAGTGCCGCCGCGGTGGTGCTGTGGCGCCTCCCGCGCGGACATGAAGAGGTGCTCCGGCGCCCGGTGCCCGCGCTTCAGCAGCCACAGGACCAGTTCGTGCGCGACCGTGGCCCCCATGCTGTGCCCGAATGCCGCCCACGGCCGGTCCAGCAGGGGCCCCACGGCCTGGCCCAGCCCCGCCACCAGCTCGGAGAGCGCAGTGGGCAGCGGCTCGTCCAGCCGGTCCTCACGCCCCGGCGGGCAGACAAGCACCGGCTCGATCGCGGGCGGCAGCAAGTCTTTCCAACGGCGGTAGAGCGCGGTCGAGCCACCGGCGTGCGGCAGGCACAGCAGCCGGATGGCCGGATCCGGACGAGGGCGGGGACGGCGCAGCCAGGGAGTGGCGAAGTGGGTCACGGTCACGGTCCCGTTCTCTCGTGGGGCTCGCCCGGTGTCGGGTTCGGCGGTTTCGGCTGGCCCGGATTCCCGGGGCCGCTGCCCTGGGCGGTTGTCACCTTCTTCGCTATCGCCCGCAGGATGTCGTGGCGGATCACGCCGCTGCCCGCGCGCATGAAGCCCCAGTAGAGGGTGAAGGCACGGCGCGTGGCGGGATCGGTGTTCAGGACCCGGGTCTCGGTGGACAAGAGGGTGCCGTCGCGCTCAGGAGTGAGGCGGAAGTTCATCACGACCTTGGACCAGCCCGGTTCGTCGAACTGCGCGAAGGCCACCGGATCGCCGCGTTCGATGTCCGGGCGTGAGGGGCGCAGGGCGGCATAGCGGGCGATGTCGCCGAGGATCACCTCGTGCGGCGGGTCGACGGCCATCTCGCGGGGGGCCATGGAGTCCAGGACGCGCAGGTCCATCCCGTCATGGGCGCCGGCGTCCACGCCCTTCACCCATGCGGTGGGGCCGCCGCGCACCCGCATCAGGCCCAGGGTCACTGCGAGGTCGCCCGCGCGTAGGTCCATGAGTTCGTGCCAGACCCGCTCGGGCGGGGCGGCGATCCAGCGGCTGTGGTGTTCATGCTTGTCATAGGTCGGCAGGAGCCGTTCCAGCGTCCAGTGCATCGCTTGTCCTCGTGGTGTCCTGGCTCTGCAGGGCCAGCAGGTCGTGTTTGCGTTCCACGTACGACAGCGCCGACAGCAAGTCCGAGCTGCCGACGGAGTGGTCGCGTTCGCCGCCGGTGATGCCCCGGATGGGCATCGAGCCGACGGAGGCCCATCGCAGCCGTCCCGCCTCGTCGATGTAGCCGCGGGCACGTCCGCGGTTGTCGGAGTGCAGGCAGTACGGCACGTCGAGATAGCCCTTGGCGAAGGCGCGCAGCAGGGCCTGGCCGACGTCCGGGTGGAGGTCGAGTACGGCCTCGATGAGCTGCCGGGCCTCGGCGGCGATGCCGGTGTCTGGGGGCGGGTCCGGGGGCGGGTCCGCGCCGTCGGCCGCCGCCGCGACGGCGGCCGCGTACTCCAGGGCCTCGACGTTCTCCTCGATGGTGGGGATGCGGTGCGCTTCGGCCGGGGTTTTGACGATGAGCCGGGTGGCGCCCGTGCGGACGGCGAGTTCGGCGGCCTCGCGCAGCAGCAGGAGGGCGCCGCCGCGGGTTCGCGGGTACTTGCCCATGTACGTGTACACCACGATGTGCCAGTCGGTGTCGTCCGGAAGGAAGGCGGTGGCCAGCGACCGCAGCGCGGCCACCGCCTCCTCGTCCTGCCGGACGTCGGTTTGCTGGGCGTAGCTGAGCGAGACGCTGCGCAGCCCGTGCTGGTGGAAGAAGAGCGCCTCCAGCACGGTGATGGCGATGAGCAGGCCGGGCGGGCACAGCTGGCCCATCATGCAGCCGCCGAAACTCTCCAGATGCGGCTCGATGCCCCGGTCCCTGAGCTCGGCGAACCGGCGGCAGGAGCGTGCCCAACTCGCGGTCGCCTCTCGCAGCGGAACCCGGCCGTAGGGCAGGCAGTACGAGACGGGTCCTCCCTCGGTGGCGTCCAGGCCGGTCTCGACGAGGGCGGCGATGATGTCGTCGGGGACCGCGGAGCCGTGTCTGACCTGGACGGGCAGGTCGGGCCCCTGGACGCCGTCGAGGACGGCGCGGGTGACGGCCCGGCCGTGTGTGACGAGGGGGTAGCCGTTGAGCGGGGTGCCGTCGGCGAGCGCGCGCCCGGCCGAGGCGTAGTCCTTGACCCTGGTGTAGCTGTCGAGGGTGAGGGTGGCGACGGTGGCCGCGCGCGCCTGACGCACGGCCAGGAGCCCCGCCCTCATCTGCCGGGGGTCGCTGAAGCCCATGCGGGGTTGGACGAGCAGGCCCGCAGAGCGTCGGAGGGCGGCGAGCCCGGCGAAGGAGCCGGTGACGCTCATGAGGTGGCGACCTGCCGGCGCGGCCTGGCACGGTCCAGGGAGGCCAGGAACCTGCCCAGGGCTGCCGGTTCGGCGTCGTCCGCGAACACGGCGCTGAAGCCGGCGGAGATGAGCCGGTGCGCCGTGTCCTCCTGGGCTCCCCCGGTGATGCCCAGCTTTCCGCCGATCACCACCGGGGTGTGCCTCGTCTCCGGCCGGTTTCGCATCTTGCCGATCAGCCGGTGGCCGTCCACCTGCCCATGACCGTTGACCGTACTGATCACCACCAGGTCGGGACGAATCACGGAGCATTCCTCGATCAGCAGTTCGTCCGGTACGCACGCGCCGAGGTTGACGACGTGGTGACCCATCTCCTCCAACAGCAGCTGCAGGAAGACGAGGTTCCATGTGTGGGAGTCCGAGGACACGCTGCTGAGCAGTACGGTGCGGCCGCGCGGGGTGACGGCGGCGGTAACGGGATGCATGAGCATGGGATCTCTCCTGGCCTCAGCCGCAGCCGCCCGCGGAGTCCGAGTCGTAGGCGCCGACCCGGTCGAGCAGTGCGGCCGGCACCTGGTCCGCGTCGGGCTCGGCGGGTTCGGTCATGGGCACGCCGGCTTTCTTCAGGGCGGGGATCAGCTCGTCGAGGAAGGCGTCGACCCGGTCCAGGCCCCAGAAGCGGTGACGTCCGACCTTGAAGTACGGGATGCCGAACACGTCGTCGTCGTAGGCGGCGGCGAGGGCGTCCACCCCTTCGGCGCGCAGTTCGGCGTCGTCGACGGCAGCCACCATCTCGTCGCCGTCGAACCCGGCCGCCTCGGCGATGCGGTGCAGCACCCGGGGGTCGCAGATGTTCTCGCCGCGCTCCCAGCGGGCCTCGGTCACGGCCTTGTAGAAGTCGCGCTCACGGCCGAGGTGACGCGCCTTCAGCCAGGCCAGGTGCGGCACCTCCCACCACGGGTCGATGTCCACGGGCCAGGCCATCTTGTAGCCGAAGCGGGCAGAGAGCCGCTTGGTGTCCTGAAGGATGTACAGATGCTTGGCCTTGCTCATCTGGGTGTAGTGGAAGCCGGAGTCGCGATCCTCGAGCGCGGCGCGCGTCTTGTCGTCCGGGTCCCAGTACGGGTAGTACTCGATGACCTCGGGGGCCTGCGGGAAGCGTTCCTCGAGCCGTTTGAGGCCCATCCAGCTGAACGGGCTGCGCAGGTTGAAGTACAGGCGGGGCGGCCGCTTCATCGGGTGCCTCCCAGCAGTGCGGCGCGGGCGGTGTCGTCGAACTCGGCGAGTGAGCCGGCCTGTTCGCCGCGGCTGACGGCGTAGCCGTGCATGATGCTTCCGGTGGCAGTGTGCACCAGCCGTCCGTCCCGGTGGACGTAGGTGTCGAAGGCGGCGGTGTACATCACGTCCTTGATGATTTCCTGGACGGTGAACACGGTGTGCAGGGTCTCCTCCATGAAGGCGTCGGCGAGCATGTGCACGCGGGCCCGGGACACCACGGGGATCCAGCCGCGCTCGTCGAGCATGGTGCGGATGGAGATGCCGCGGTCGTCCAGGAAGCGGTCCACGACCTCCTCCATGGCCCGGACGTAGCCGGAGTGCTGGAGCCGGTCGGAGAAGTGGCAGTAGAAGTACGGGATCCGCCAGGACCACAGGAACGCGTTGGAGTCGGGCGGGGTGAGGACAGCTTCCAGGTCGCCCTCGGCGACGGTCTGGGGTTCGTGGCCGGCGGCGTCCGCGAGCGCGGCCACTTCGGGGACGACGTACGGCTCCAGGTGGGCGGGGACGGGCCGGACGTCGGCCGGGGCGTCCTTGAGGGTGACCAGGGCGACCCGGATCTTGCCGGTGAGGACGGTGACGGTCTCCCCGTCCCGCTGCACGGTCAGCCTGACCTTGAACGGGGCGCCGTGGCCGGGCTTGGGCCGGCCCGGTTCCACGACGGCGGTCACCTCGTCGTCGATGCCGAGCGTGGCGGGCAGGCTCACCGAGTGGTCGACGATCTCCAGGCCGAGACCGTAAGTGTGGTAGAGCGTCTCCGCGCCCACCCCGCGCTCGCGGAAGTACTGGAGGATCGCCTCCTCCGTCAAATACATGAAGTGCTTGAAGCCGATCCAGGTGCGGATGTTGGCGCCCTCGTAGCGGGGTCGGCCCACGGGGGTGGTGAGGGTGCCGTCGAGCAGCTCGGTCATGAGTGGTTCCTTTTGTGATGAGAAGGGTGGTGAAAGAAGTGGTGAGATCGGTGTGTCGGTCAGGAAGGCGGTGATGTCCGCACCGACGTCGGCGGTCTGCTCGGCGTGGCAGAAGTGCGTGTAGTGCGGGTGTCTGCGGACCGTCGCCGCGGGCATGGCGGTGGCCAGGGCAGCAGCGCGGTCCTCGGACAGGGACGTGTCGTTCTCGCCCGCCAGAACGAGGGTCGGCACGGTGACTGCGCCGAGGTCCAGCTCGGTGGTGCCGGTGAACTGGAGGAATAGGCTGAGGAATCCGACGGGGCCGATCCGCTCGACCGTGGTGTCGGCCATGGCGGCCAGCACGTCGGGGTCCAGACGCCGGGCTCGCTCCCCCAGCCCGACCCGTACGCCGTCGGTGATGATCTGGCGGAAGCCCGCCAGCGCCGCCTCGTACAGGGGCCAGTCCACCGTGAGGGTCTCGGGGCGGAAGAACGGGGCGAGGAGCACCGCGGCGCGCGGCTGGGGTGCGCCGCCCGGGGTGGCCAGGTGTTCCAGGACGGCGTTGGCGCCGAAGGAGTGGCCGATCAGGATGTCGACGGGCTCGGGAACCAAGGCGAGTGCTTCGCGCAGCCAGTGCGCGGGAGTGCCGTGGTGCCGCCAGCGGTAGTGGTTGCCGGCGCGCCAGGGCAGGTCGAGCGCATAGGCGCGGCAGCGGCCGGCGAGCTGTCCGGCCAGTGGCTGCCATCCGGTCCAGTGGCCCTCGAGCCCGTGGACCATGGCCACCACGGGCGCGGCCGGGTGCGGTGCCGGGGAGGTCGTCCCCAGCACCGCCAGCCGTTCGCACGCTGTGCGGGTTTCGGCCACCGGTGTCCACCCGTCCGGAGGGGTCGCCGGGCGGGTGCCGCTCTGCTTCGCCATGTCAGCGGGCTCCCGCGAGGATGGGGCTGCCTGCCGGGTCGAGACGTACCGAGGCGTAGCCGTCCTCGCCGTCACCGCAGGTGATCAGCGCTCCGCCCGGCTCGGGCCGCTGCCCGGCGGACAGCAAGGCGGCGGCCACGGCGAGCTGAACCACGCCGAGCGCTCCGTAGACCTCGCCCAGATACGCGGTGAGGTCGATGCCGCCGGTGTCCGCGGCGCCGGGGGCGGTCAGCCGGAGTGGGGTGGGCGCCGCGGGATCCTCGGCGATGTCGTCCGGCCGCGTGTGGCGGCGTACGTCCCCAAGGCGCGGTCCCTCCCCGCCGGAATCCAGCACGACGCACGCGGCGGCCGGACGGAGCGGGGCGGCGGTCGCCGGCGCGCCGGGTGCGTCCGGGCCGAGGGCGGCTAGGCCGCGGGCCGTGTCGTCACCGGGTTCGACGCCGACCACAACGACCCGCTGGGCGCGCTCGCCGCGCAGCAGCAGGGCGCCCAGCCGGATGGCGTCCAGGCCGGAGGTGGCGCCGGAACACACCATCAGATTCGGTCCGGTGAAGCCATAGCGGATCGCGATCGTGCTGGCGATCACATTACTGGAGGCGTTGGGGCCGTTCAGCGGGCTGACGTCGTGTGCGGAGCCTGCGCGCATCCCGGTCACGATGTCGCGGACGGTCTGCGCGTTGCCGAAGTTGGAGCTGACGACGACCGCGGTGTGCTCCGCTCCGGGGAGCGGCTCGGTGAGTCTGCCCGGGGGCAGTCCGAAGGCGCGGTGGACCGCGCACAGCGCCAGCCGGGTCGAGTCCTCCTTGAACAGCAGCCCCTTGCGGCCGAGCACGGTGTGCGCCTCATCCGGGCCGCAGGCGGGGTCCGGGGCCACGGAGGAGAACAGGTCCCGTGCCGTCGCGGTGGCGGCTGTGTCGGCCGGTGCGCCGGCCGGGTCGGGCACATGGAGGGCGTGCGCGGTGACGGTCACGCCGCCTTGGTCTATGGTCATCGGTCCACCCTGATCACGCTGACGGCGTTGACTCCGCCGAATCCAAAGGCATTGACCTGGGCCACCCGCGCTTCGCAGGGGGCGGGTTCACCGATCACTAGCCGCAGCCCGGCGGCCGCCTCGATCGGCTTGGTCAGTCCCACCGTCGCGGGCACCGAGCCGGAGCGCATCGCCTCGACGGCGACGAGGAGGCTCATCAGTGCCGCGCTGCCGGAGGTGTGCCCGATGGCACCCTTGATGCCCGTCACCACCGGCCCCGGCGCGGCGCCGGCGAACACCGTGTCCAGTGCGGCGGCCTCGGTCGGGTCGTTGAGTGCGGTGCCGGTGCCGTGGGCGAGGACCAGGCCGATGTCCTGCGGGGTGACACCGGCCCGGCGGTGCGCGTCGCGCATGGCGGCGACGATGCCGCCGACGTCCGGGGCGGTCTCGTGGTGGGCGTCGCAGGACAGCCCAGTGCCCAGAACGGTGGCGAGCGCACTAGGCCCCGCGTCGGCGGCGCGCCGCAGCACGACCGCGACGGCACCTTCGCCCAGCAGGACACCGGCGCGGCCCTCCTGGAAGGGCTGGAGCGCGGGTGTGGGGGCGTCCGCCACGCGGCCGATCATGGTGAGCATGGATTCGCTCATCGCGTCGCAGCCCGCCGCCACGACCGCGTCGGCCTCACCGGCCGCGAGCAGGTCCTGGGCGAGCGCGAGGGCGTGTCCGGACGCGGAGCAGGCGTTGGACACCGTGATCACCTCGCTGGCCTCGGGCAGCACCTCGCGTACCGCGGTGGTGAAGTGCAGTTCCCGGCGGCGCACCGGGACGCCGTCCAGGGCCCAGCGCTCCACGGCCCGCAGCTCGCGCAACCCGGTGCCGACGATGACGGAGACTCGCTCGCGGGCCGGGTCCACCCCGGCCTTGCGGACGGCGCCGAGCACGCAGCGGGCGAGCCAGCGCCCGGCCCGCAGCGGAAGTTCGTCCCCGTCGTCGCCCACCTCGTCGTCCACGTGGTAGCCGCGGGTGACGTTGATGCGGTCGGTGTCGTAGAACCGCAGCGCCCGGCTACCGTCGACGCCCTTGGTCAGGGCGGCGTAGGTGGCGTCGGTGCCGCCGTGGCAGGTGAGCAGGTCAGCCCCGGTGATCGCCACGTGCACGGTGCCACCCCCTCAGTACGGCCGCGCTGACACCGCCGTCGGGGGAGACCGAGGTCACCACGGACACCGCGCCGTCCAGCTCCGGGTGGCCGCGGTGGCCGGCCAGCACGGCGGCGATCTGGAGTGAGCCGGAGGCACTGTGGCATTCGCCGACCCACTGCTTGGCCCGCACCCGCCACACTTCGGTGCCCAGCGCGGCGTCGGTGCCACGGCGTTCGATGTCGTCCAGGCGGGCGATCCCGCTCTCTCCGGTGGCGACCGCCCGCACCTGGGACGGCTCCACCCCGGCGCGGGCCAGCGCGCGGCGGATGCAATCGGCGAGCCCGGCGCCGGCGTCGGGTTCCCGGCCGGGGGCGCCGTAGGTGCCGACCTCGACGGCCAGGACCTCGGCGTCGGGGTGGCGCCCTTGGGCCCGGACCGTCGCCGCGTCCTCGACGACGAAGACGGCGGAGCCCTCTCCGAGTCTGGCCCGGCCCTCCTCGGCGGAGTGCAGGCGGTGGTCGAACCAGGCCGTGTGCGGGCTGAACTCCTCCACGGAGCCGACGAGCAGGGCGTCGGCGTAGCCGCGCCGGATCTGGTTGCGTGCGTAGCGCAGGGTGCTCAGCCCGGCGAGCTGTCCGCCGGCGACGGTGGCGTTGACGCCCTTGAGCTTGTGCCAGATCGCGGACTGTCCGGCGGCGCAGTTCATCACGGTGTTGGGGAACAGCACCGGATTGACCAGGTAGGGCCGGTCGTTCTCCAGGGTCTCGCGGCTGTAGTCACTGGTGGCCTTGATGCTGCCGGCAGTGGTGCCCAGGACGATGCCGACGCGGTCGCGGTTGTCATCCGTGACGGTCAGGTCGGTGTCGTCGAGTGCGAGAGTGCAGCCCAGCAGCCCGAGTGCGGTGCTGCGGTCGAAGAAGCTGGTGCCCTTGCGGCCGAGATGGTCGCGGATCTTGAAGTCGGGCATCGCGAACGCCTGGTCCTCGGGCAGTTCCTCGTCGAACATGCCGGTGACGTCGCGCAGTCCGCTGCGGCCTTCGCGGAGGGCGGCGGTGAACTCGTCGGCGCCGATGGCCAGGGAGGAGACGACGCCCCAGCCGGTGATGGCCAGGGTGGTGCCGCGGGCGTCCCGGGGAGCGGAGCCGGTGGTGTTGTCCGGGGTGAGGGCAGCGGTGACGTTCATGCGACCTGTCCGAGGATGGTGATGGCGTTGTTGCCGCCGAAGGCGAAGCCGTTGTTCTGCACGATCTTGAGGCGTGCCGGGCGGCTTTCGTTCGGCACGGGGTCGATGGCGGGCAGTGCGGGGTCGGGAGTGCGGTAGTTGGTGGTCGGGGGCAGGAAGCCCTCGTCGATGGCGAGCGCGCAGGCGATCGCGCCGAATCCGCTGGCGGCGCCCATGGTGTGGCCGAGCATGGACTTGATGGAGCTGATCGGCGGGGGCTGGTCACCGAAGACCTCGACGGCGGCCTGGGCCTCCATGGCGTCGTTCGCCGGGGTGCCGGTGCCGTGGGCGCAGATGTAGTCGACGTCGGCGGGGGTGATGCCGGCGTTGCTGTGGGCCCGGCGCATGCACGCGGCGATGCTGACCGGGTCGGGGGCGACCATGTGGTTGGCGTCGCAGTTGAGGCCGTAGCCGAGCACCTCGGCGTAGATGTGTGCGCCGCGTTCGGTGGCCGACTCCAGGGTCTCCAGGAAGAGGGCGGCTCCGCCCTCGCCGGTGAGGATGCCGGAACGGTCCTTGTCGAAGGGTGAGCAGACCTCCTTGGTGAGCGCGCCGAGCCGGTAGAAACCGGCGTGGGCCCAGCGGCACACCGAGTCCGCGCCTCCGGCGATCATGTAGTCGGCGTCGCCGGTGACGATCTGGTCGTAGGCGTAGCCCAGCGCGTAGTTGCTGGCCGAGCAGGCCGTGGACAGGGTCACGGCCTCTCCGGTGAGGCCGAGCTCCTGGTTGACGGCGGCGGCCAGCCGGGCGGCGGGAACCTGGGCGGCGTAGGCAGGGCTGACGCCGGACAGCCCGCCGTCCACCCACTCGGCGGTCAGTGCCTCGATGACCTGGGACTCACCGCTGGTGGTGCCGATGCTGGAGCCGGCGGCGGCGCCGGCCAGCGTCTCCTCGTCGAGTCCGGCGTCCTCGACGGCCAGTCGTGCGGCCGCGGCCGCGAACAGGCTGGTGCGGCCCCACTCGGAGGGCGAGAGGGTGCGCAGCAGTGCGTGGGGTTCGAAGTCCGTTACCTCACCGGCCATGTAGTGGGGGAAGCCGCTGGAATCGAAGCTGGATATGGCGGAGATGCCGCTGGCGCCGTCGCGCAGCCCCTGGCCGAACGCCTTGACGCCGATGCCGATGCTGGAGACGGGACCGAGCCCGGTGATGACGACTCGTCGGTTCATGGTGATCAGTCCTGCCAGCCGGCCTGCGCGGCCACGACGTCGTAGACGGCCTTGAGGTTGCCCATCTCGGGCAGCGCGGACTGCGGGATGTCGATCTTGTACTTCTTCTCGATCCTGGCGAGGATCTCGATGGCCCGGAGCGAGTCCGCCTCGTACTCGTCCACGAACGAACCGGTCTCGGTGATCTCCTCCGGCTCGACCTCGAGCACCTCGGCGACGATCTCGCGCAGCTCGTCCAGGTGCTGGTCACGGGCTTCAGACATGGGTGTTCTCCTGAGTGTGGCTGGAACGGGAGCCGGTGATGACCGGCCTTTGAGATGGAAGTAGGGCGGATCAGGTGGCGTCGTCAGCGGTGAGCCCATCGCGTACGACAGCGAGGACCGAGCCGAGGGTGGCGATACGGCGATCGCCCACCCAGATCTCCCCGCGCATGAAGGCGTTGTCGCCGATGATGCGGTCGATCTCGACGACGTGGCGCAGCACGTCGCCCGGGTAGGCGCTGCCGGTGATCGTCACCTCGCGGGCGGAGCCGAAGATGAGGGTGCCCTCACGCTGTTCGCCCTGCGCGGCGGCGGAGTACAGCCACAGCACGGCGCCGCTCTGCCCGAACGACTCGACGAGCAGGGAGGCCGGGTAGGCGTAGGCGGACGCGGGAAGGTCCTCGTCCATTCCCGCGTAGCAGGGTTCGCTGCCGGTCACGGTCTTGGTGGCGACGATGCGCGCCCCGGGCTCGATCTCCAGGACACGGTCCACGAGCAGGACGGGGTGACGGTGCGGCAGGATGCGCCGGATGTCGGCGTGTTCAAGCGTGGTCATCGTCATCCGTCCGGTCGATGCGCAGTTCCAGGGTCATCCGGGCGGACAGGGCGCCGTCCGCGCGGTGGCAGCGGACCTTGGCCCGGACCGCCAGAGGTGTGCCGCCCTGTTCGGTCAGGTCGCAGCCGATGCGCACGGTGTCCCCCGGCAGGAGCGGAGCCGCGAAGCTGATCGAGGTGATGGCGGTCAGTTCGGCGACCGTGCCCGGACCGTGCCGCTGCGTGGCCCAGTGGCGGATGGCCTGATGGGCGGATTCGAGGGTGAAGACGCCCGGGTAGATGGTGAAGTCCGGGTAGTGGCCGGCCAGATAGGGGTCGTCGGCGACGATCCGCTTGACCGCCTCCACCCGCCCGCCCTCCAGGGTGTCCGCGAGGTCCGTGATGTCGACGGTGTCGACCGCGATCAGCGGGGCGGCGAAGGGGCGGCTCACAGAACGATGCCTCCGTCGACCTGGAGGATCTGTCCAGTGATGTAGCCGGCCCGGTCGGAGACCAGGAACGACACCAGGTCGGCCACGTCCTCGGTGGTGCCGAAGCGGCCCAGCGGTACGAGGTCCAGCGCTTGGGCGCGCATCTTGTCGCTGAGGCCTGCGGTCATGTCGGTCTCGATGAAGCCGGGGGCGACGACGTTGACCCGTATGCCGTACGGGGCGAGTTCCTTGGCGAGGGACTTGCTCATGCCGTTGATCCCCGCCTTGGCGGCAGAGTAGTTGGTCTGCGCCCTGTTGCCGTAGATGCCGGCCACCGAGGACATGTTGACGATGACGCCCTGCTTGCGCTTCATGAAGCCGAACGCCATCGACCGGCAGAAGTTGAAGACGCCGGTCAGGCTGGCGTCGATGACGGCCTTCCAGTCCTCCACTGGCATGAGCACGAGCGGGTTGTCGCGGACGATGCCGGCCGAGTTGACGAGGGTGTCCAGCGGGCCGAGTTCGGCCTCGGCCTCCTTGATGAAGGACTGGACGGCCTCGAAGTCCGCGACATCACAAGGGGCGTGGAAGCAGCGCACGCCCAACGCGCGGATCTTCTCAGCGGTCTCCTCGGCCCGGTCCTTCTCGCTGCGGTAGCAGAACGCGATGTCCGCGCCGTCCTGGGCGAGACGGAGGGCGACGCTCGCGCCGATACCGCGCGATCCCCCCGTGACAAGGGCACGGCGTTGCGTGGACATGGGAAATCACCTCGTGTGCTTCGGGTGTGGAAGTGGGTCAGTGGTGGTGCGGGGACGGCCGGGGAGTTCACCGGCGGCGGGGGTTCACCATCGGGTGGTCTCGCCGAAGAACCCCTCGATGGCGGTGGTTTCCTTGTCCTCGAGGGCCGCGTGGTACACAAACGCGCCGACGGCGAGGTCGAGGACGCCGAGGCCGAAGGGCGAGAAGATGACGGGCCGGTCGCGCAGCACCCGGCGCCGGCCGCGGATCATGTCCGCGAGGGTGCCGTTGATGAAGTCGCGGTGGCCGAACTTCTGCTCGGCCAGATGGGGCGAGGTGTTCGCGGTGAGGCAGTGGTCGATGTCGTCCAGGATGTTGTACGAGTCCGCAATGATCTCGGGACCGATGTCCCGCAGCGAGATGTTGAGGACGAGCTGGCCGGGTGCGAAGGTGCCCGGCCGGGTGAGATGGGGCTCCGCGGCGGTGGTGGCGAGCACCACCAGATCCGCTTCCGCGATCGCCTTGTCCCGGTCAGGAGCGGTACGTGCCTCGCGCCCGAGGGTGCCGGACACGTACGCGGTGAGCGACTCAGCGTAGCGCGGATCTTGATCGTGCACCAGCACCTCGTCGATCTGCCAGTCGCGGTCGACAAAGAACTCCAGGATGTTGCGGGCGATGACACCCGCGCCGATCACCAGGAGCCGCCGGGCGCTGCGGGCGGCGCTGAACGTCTCGGCGGCGAGCACGGCGGAGGCCGCGGTGCGGGCCGCGCTGATCTGGGCAGCCTCGAGACAGGCGAACGGGTAGCCGGTCTCGTAGTCGTTGAGCAGCAGGACGGCCGAGGCGCGCGGCACCGAGCGCTGGATGTTGGCGGGGAAGCTCGCTATCCACTTGATGCCGGCGACCGAGTGCCGGCCGCCCAGATAGGCGGGCAGGGCGATGATACGACTGTCAGGCTTATCGGGAAAGCGCAGGAAGTAGCTGTTGGGGTTGACCGAGTCACCCAGGTCATGGGTGAGGTAGGTGTCCCGTACCTCGTCGACGATCCTCGACCGGGACCGGCCGATGACGCGGCGGGCGGTTTCGCCGCTGACGACATGGAAGTCGAACATGTCAGCCTTTCAGGAGCAGTGAGCCGTCGGCGTCCGGGTGGTCGTCCGTCCCCGGCGGGGTCAGGGCGTGGTGTCCGAACCGTTCCTCGACCCAGGCGTCGTTGTAGATGGTGTTGAGATAGCGGTCCCCGGTGTCGGGGGCGATGGCCACCACAGTGGACCCGGGCGGTAGTCCCGGGCCCTTGCGCGCCACGGCCGCGAGGACGGAACCGGTGGAGCCGCCCACGGCGATGCCCCGGCTCCTGGCGATCGTGCGGCACATGCGGATCGCCTCCGTCTCGGGGACGACGACGACGTCGTCGACCAGGTCGGGGTCACACAGCTCCGGCCTGCGGCTGGTGCCCAGGCCGGGCAGATGCCGTTTCCCGGGAGGGAAGCCGAAGGTGACGGATCCGGCGGTGTCCACCGCGACGATCCGGGTGTGCGGGGAGCGCTCGCGGAAGAAGGCCGCGCAGCCCATCAGGGTGCCGGTGGTGCCGGCGCCGATGAACAGATGGTCGACCTTGGGGACGTCGGCGAGGATGGCCGCGGCGGTACGGCTGCGGTGGATCCGCGGGTTGGCCTCGTTCGCGTACTGGTTCGGCCAGAACAGGGAGGAATCCTCCCGGAGCCGGTCCTGGATGTAGTCGATCCTCGACTGCAGGAATCCGCCGTTGGCGTCCTTGGTGTCGACGACCACCACCTGCGCGCCGAAGGCCCGGATCAGGGCGGCGTTCTGCGGCGAGGTGTTCGGGTCGGTCACACAGGTGAAACGGTATCCCCTGGCGGCGCACACGGAGCTCAGTGCCACCCCCAGGTTGCCCGAGGACGATTCGATGATGTGGCCGCCGGGCCGGAGCAGGTTCCACTGCTCGGCGTCCTCGATGAGGCCGATGGCGGTCTTCAGTTTGATCGAGCCGGCCGGGTTGAAACCCTCGATCTTGAGCAGCAGCCGGATGTCGGGGACGAGTCCGTCGAGCCGCAGGAAGACGCGGTCAAGGACCAAGTCCTGCGCGGTGTCGTACATCAATGTCCTACGCGCCTTTCTGGGCGCCGCGGATGGTTCATCACATAGGTCCGGGTGGCGAGGAAGAGCAGGATTCCCCACACCAGAAACGACATGTCCCAGACGAACAGACGCCACAGCAGTGGCTTCCACTCGACGGGGTCGGACGGCGTGAGCACGCCGAACGCCACCAGGAGCAGGCTGCCGACCTGCAGGGCCCCGTAGACGATCAGCAGTACCGCGCCGCCCCAGCCCGCGGTGAGCATCAGCGGGCGGGGGACGACGCGGCCCCACGGCCGGACGAGCGACAGCGAGAAGAGACCACCCGCGACCTTGAGTGCGCCGGTGATCCAGACGACGGCGATGAATCCGGGGTCCCGTCGTGCGGCCATCCGCTGGATCACGCCGCCGAGGGTGTCGAGGGCGAAGGTGCCTCCGGCCGCCCAGTAGAAACTGAACAAGCCGAAGACGAAGGCCAGTACCGCGGCCGTGTATCCGGCCCAGGCCCTCTGCCGTCCGCCGGTTTCCCGAGCTGTTGGAACATTCATGTCCGTCGTCTGCTCTCTTCCCTCGTGACGTCGTCGCCGTGGTGGAAAGGGTCAGTCCTGCCAGCCGGCCTGCGCGGCCACGACGTCGTAGACGGCCTTGAGGTTGCCCATCTCGGGCAGCGCGGACTGCGGGATGTCGATCTTGTACTTCTTCTCGATCCTGGCGAGGATCTCGATGGCCCGGAGCGAGTCCGCCTCGTACTCGTCCACGAACGAACCGGTCTCGGTGATCTCCTCCGGCTCAACCTCGAGCACCTCGGCGACGATCTCGCGCAGCTCGTCCAGGTGCTGGTCACGGGCTTCAGACATGGGTGTTCTCCTTCAGGTGTTTCTGGTGTTTTTCTTCGTTGGAAATGCGGTGTGGGGGATGGTCTGCGGGCCGTCAGGAAGCGGCCTTGCCCATGGCCTCGACAAGGCTCTTGGGACGCATGTCGGTCCAGTTCTCGTTGATGAAGTCAAGGCACGCCTGGCGGCCGTCGGGGCCGTGGACAGTGGTCCAGCCGGCCGGCACCTCGGCGAAGACCGGCCACAGGGAGTGCTGGCCCTCGTCGTTGACCAGCACCAGGTAGGTGGCGTCCGCGTCGTCGAACGGGTTACTCATCTCGTTGTGTCTCTCTGTGCGTTGTGGATCTTCAGGTGAAGTCGCGGAGCCTGGCGGCGAGGATCCGGCCGATCTCGGCGAGCGGCTCCGGCTGGGTCATGTCGTCGTGTGCGGACCGGACTGCGTGGACGTCGATGGATCCCTCAAGGAACGGCGCCCAGATCCCGGGCCTCGGGGCGTGCTCGGGCTTGCCGAGCGTCGCCTCGAAGAAGAGCACGTCCCCGACGTAGGTACCGGGTACATGGCCGCGTGCGAGACGTGAATTGTTCTCGAACACCTCGTACAGCGCGGCGACATGACGCTCTTCGAGGCTGCCGAGGATGCCTCCCTGGCCGCGGAGGATCTCCGTGACACGGGCGTGCTCCAGCGGCTGCCCGCCCAGGCTCTGGCGGTCGTAGCCGGCGAGGTCGAGCATGCCGGCGAGGAACTCCTGCCGGGACAGAACCGCGTCCTCCTCCCCCGGCTGCACCGGGCCCCCGTGGCTCGCGGGGAGCCTCGGGAAGGAGTCGAGCATGGCCAGCAGGGCGACCTTCTCTCCCGCGCGCTGGAGCTGTTCGGCCATGGCGTGGGCCACCAGTCCACCGAAGGACCAGCCGAGCAGCAGATAGGGGCCGGTGGGCTGGACGGTGCGCACCTGCTTCAGGTAGTCGGCCGCGATCTCCTCGACGCCGACGGGCAGTTCGCCGGGTTCGGCGATGCCCCGCGACTGCAGGCCGTAGATCGGGTGGTCGGGGCCGAGGTGGCGCATCAGCCCGGCATAGGACCAGCTGAAGCCGCTGGCCGGGTGGACGCAGAACAGCGGCGGGCGGCTGCCCCCGCGGCGCAACGGCAGCAGGACGTCGAACGCGCCCGGACCGTCGTCGTCCTCGGTGCCGAGCCGCTCGGCGAGCTCCGCCGCGGTAGGGGCCTCGAACAGGGTGCGCAGGGCCATGTCCACGCCGAAGGTGGCGCGCACCCGGCCGATGAGCCGGGTGGCCAGCAGGGAGTGGCCGCCGAGGTCGAAGAAGCCGTCGTCGATGCTCACCCGGTCCACTCCGAGGACTTCGGCGAACAGCTCGGTGAGCAGCCGCTCCTGGCGGGTGCGGGGTGCCCGGCCGCCGGTCGCCACGGAGGACTCGGGGGCGGGCAGGGCCCGGCGGTCCAGTTTGCGGTTGGGCGTCAGCGGCAGCGCATCCAGCGGCACGAACGCGTTCGGGACCATGTACTCGGGAAGGTCCGCGGCGGTGTGGCGGCGCAGTTCGGGGCCGGCCGGGAGTTCGGCTCCGGGCGCGGCCACCACATAGGCGACCAGGCGCTGGTCGCCGGGGCGGTCCTCGCGAACGATCACCGCGGACCCGGCGACGGCCGGGTGGCGGTCGATGACGGCCTCGACCTCGCCGAGCTCGATCCTGAAGCCGCGCAGCTTGACCTGGTCGTCGACGCGCCGCAGGAAGGACAGGGTGCCGTCGGAATTCCAGCGCACCACGTCCCCGGTGCGGTACATGCGGGAGCCGGGGGCGCCGAACGGGTCGGGCACGAACCGGGCGGCCGTCATGTCGGGGCGGCCAAGATAGCCGCGGGCCAGGCAGTCGCCTGCGACGTACAGCTCTCCGGCCGCTCCCGGCGGCACCAGTTCGAGGTGGTCGTCGAGCACGTGGAACCGGGTGTTGGGCATCGGGCCGCCGATGGGCAGCGGGCCCGGCGGGATCTCTGTGCCCGGTTCGATGCGGTACTGGCTGCAGTTGACGGTCGTCTCGGTGGGTCCGTACATGTTCAGGACCGTGGTACCGGGATGGTCCGTGCGCCAGGAGTCGACCCGCTCGCCCAGCAGCAGCTCTCCACCGAGGAGCAGTTCGGTGGTGGGTGCGAACTCCTCGGGCAGGGTGCTGAGGACCGGCAGGTGGCTGGGCGTGGCCTTGAGGAAGGTGCAGGGGCGCCGACGCAGCGCCTCGGCCGCGTGTGGGTCCGCATCCTGCAGGTCGCTGAGGACGTGGACGGTGCCGCCCACGGTCAGCGGCACATGGGTGGCGGTCACCGACAGGTCGAAGGAGATCGACGAGTGCAGCAGCGCCGTGCCGCGCACCCCGTCGTAGTCGCCTCCGGCGAAGGCGAGGTAGTCGGTGAGCGAGGTGTGCTGGATCACGACACCCTTGGGCCGCCCGGTCGAGCCGGAGGTGTAGATGACGTAGGCCGGGTTGGCCAGGCGCAGCGGCGCGAGCCGGTCGCGGTCGTCGGGGTCTGTGGCGTCGAAGCGGGCGATGCGCTCCTCGGTGGCGGGGTCGTCCAGCAGGACCCGCTCGAGGTCCTCGCTGCCGTCCGGCAGCCCGACGGCGGTGGCGGCGTCGGTGAGCAGCAGCGCCGGGTCCGTGTCGGAGAGCATGAACGCGATCCGCTCGGCCGGGTAGGCCGGGTCCACCGGCACGTAGGCGCCGCCGGCCTTGAGGATGGCGAGCAGGGCCACCACGAGCCGTGCCGACCTGGGCAGGGCGACGGCGACGAACCGTTCCGGGCCCACGCCGCGGTCAATGAGGAAGCGGGCGAGCCGGTTGGCGCGGGTGTTGAGCTGCGCGTACGACAGCTCCTCGTCGCCGAAGACCAGGGCGGGCGCGTCGGGGGTGCGGGCCACCTGGGCCTGGAACAGTTCGGGCTGGGTCACCGCGGGGACGTCCGTTGCGGTGTCGTTCCAGGTGTCCAGCATGCGTGCGCGTTCGGCGGGGTCGAGCAGATCGATCCGGCCGATCGGCTGGTCCGGGGCGGCCACGGCCCCCTCCAGCAGCCGCACGAGCCGGGCGACGAGGGCGGTGACGGTGTCCGCGTCGAACAGGTCGGCGCTGTAGACGACATGGCCTTCGATGCCCTGGCAGCCGCCGCCGTCGTCCCGCCGGTCGCTGAGGCTGACCGAGAGGTCGAACTTGGCGCTGCCGTTGCCGAGCGGTTCGCCGGTCACGGTCAGTCCGGTGACCTCCTGGCCGACCACGGTGGGGTTCTGGAAGGCCAGGGCGATCTGGAACAGCGGGTGCCGGGACAGGGAGCGGGTGGGGTTGAGGACCTCCACCAGCCGCTCGAACGGCATGTCCTGGTGGGCGTAGGCCGCCAGGTCCTCGTCCCGGACGCGGGCGAGCAGTTCGCGGAAGGTGGGGTTGCCGGAGGTGTCGGTGCGCAGCACCAGGGTGTTGACGAAGAAGCCGACGAGATCGTCGAGGGCTTCGTCGCTGCGGCCGGCGATCGGGCTGCCCAGCGGGATGTCGTTGCCGGCGCCGAGCCGGGTCAGCAGTGCCGCGAGCCCGGCCTGCACCACCATGAACAGGCTGACCCGGTTGTCCCGGGCGAGTTCGGTCAGGCGCTGGTGCAGCTCCAGACCGATGGCCACGGGGATGGTGCCGCCCGTCCCGGTGGCGACCGCGGGGCGGGGGCGGTCGGTGGGCAGCTCCAACTGGTCGGGCAGTCCGGCCAGACGGTCGTGCCAGAACTTCAACTGCCGGGAGATCGGGCTGTCCGGGTCGCTCTCCTCGCCGAGGACCTGGCGCTGCCAGATGCTGTAGTCGGCGTAGTTCACCCGCAGTGGTGTCCACCGCGGCGCCTCGCCGGCTCGTCGGGCCTCATAGGCACAGGCCAGGTCGCGGGCGAGCGGCGCCGCGGAGGCCCCGTCGCTGACGATGTGGTGCATCACGAGGAGCAGCACATGCTCATCCGGTGCCAGCGCGAACAGCCGTGTCCGCAGCGGGAGTTCATGGGTGAGGTCGAATCCGGCGGCGGCCTCCTGCGCCAGTTGCCCGGCCAGCGACGCCTCGTCGGTGTCCGTGACCGGGAGCACCGGCCTGGCCGTCTCGATGTCCACGATCACCTGGTGAGCGCCGCCGGCCGCGTCGGGGCCGGCGGCCTCGGGGAAGACGGTGCGCAAGCTCTCGTGCCGGGCCATCACGTCGCCGAGGGCCGCGCGCAGCGCCTCGCGGTCGAGAGCACCGGTCAGGCGCAGGGCCAGCGGCACGTTGTAGGCGGCGCTGTCTCCGTCGAACCGGTTGAGGAACCACAGCCGGCGCTGGGCGTACGACAGCGGGATCCGCCCCGTCCGCTCGGCCGGGACCAGCGGCGCCCGGTCGCCCGTGCCCACGCTGAGCGAGGCGGCCAGCCCGGCCACGGTGGGCGTCTCGAACAGGGACCTGACCTGGAGCTCGGCCCCGAAGACGGACCGGATCCGGTTCACCAGGCGGGTGGCGAGCAGCGAGTGGCCGCCCAGGTCGAAGAAGTCGTCGTCGGGCCCGACCCGGGGCAGGCCGAGGACCTCGGCGAACACCTCGCACAGCAGTTCTTCCTGCGGGGTGCGCGGGGTCCGTCGGGAGCCGCCGGCCAGGGCCCCGAAATCCGGGGCCGGCAGGGCCTTGCGGTCCACCTTGCCGTTGGGGGTGAGGGGCAGTGCGTCCAGGACCACGAGGGCCGCGGGCACCATCGCCTCCGGCAGCGCCCCGGCGAGTTCGGTGCGCACCTGGCGGGGGTCGACCGCGCCGACGATGTGGCCGACGAGCCGGCTCTGTCCGGCGGGGTCGGTGCCGACGGTGACCACCGCGTCGGTCACGGCCGGGACGGCGCGCAGTGCGGCCTCCACCTCGCCGAGTTCGATGCGCTGTCCGCGGATCTTGACCTGGTGGTCGAGCCGGCCGAGGAACTCCAGCTGTCCGTCGGGCAGTCGGCGCACCCGGTCGCCGGTGCGGTAGAGGCGGCTGCCGGGCTCGTCGGCGAAGGGGTCGGGCACGAAGGTGACCGCGGTGCGCCGCGGGTCGCCGACGTAGCCGTGTCCGACGCCGGTGCCGCCGACGTACAGCTCGCCCGGGACACCGACCGGGACCGGCTGGAGCCGGTTGTCCAGGACGTACAGGCGGGTGTTGCGGATCGCGGCGCCGATCGGCACGCGCACGTCACCGAGCGGGGTGGTGGCGTCGATGACGGCGTGGGTGACGTCGTCGGAGCACTCGGTCGGACCGTAGGCGTTGACCAGCGGAATGTGCGGGTAGCGGGTGAGCCAGCGGCCGCACAGGTCCGGCGGGAGGGCCTCGCCGGTCACCATCAGCCAGCGCAGCTCGGGCAGTTCGACGGGCTCGGCGCCCAGCTCCCAGGCGTCCAGTGCGGTGCGCAGCAGGGAGGGGACGACCTCCAGGACGGTGATGCGCTCGTCGGCGACCCGGGTGAACAGCGCCTGCGGGTCCAGGGCGGTGTCCTCGCCGACCAGGCGTACCCGGCCGCCGGTGACCAGTGAGGCCAGCATCTGCCACACCGAGATGTCGAATGTCAGCGGGGCGTTGGCCACCACGCTGTCGGTGGCCGTCATCCCCATGTCCTCGATCTTGGCGAGGAGGTGGTTGACCATGCCGCGGCGGTGCACCATCGCCCCCTTGGGGCGGCCGGTGGAGCCGGAGGTGAAGATCACGTAGGCGAGGTGATCCGGGCCTCCGATGACGGGCAGCAGCTCGTCGCCGTCGTCGGCCTCGTCGTCCAGTGCCAGCACCTCGACGGGGACCGCGGCGGCCGCCGCCAGTTCCCTGGCCGCATCAAGGTGTTCGGGCGCGGCCAGCAGCAACCTGGCGCCGCTGTCGGCGAGCATCCCGGCGCTGCGCCGGTGCGGGGCACGGGGGTCGAGCGGCACATAGGCGGCACCGATGCCCAGGACGGCGAGGACGGCGACGGGCACCCGGACGGTGCGGTCGGAAAGGATCGCGACGACCGAGCCGGCATCCGCGCCGCTCACCAGCAGCCTGCGGGAGAGCGCGCTCGCACGGCCGGCCAGGGTGGCGTAGTCGACGCTGCCTTCGTCGTCGGTGAGGGCGGTGGCCCGCGGGGTGCGCGCGGCGATCTCCCGGACCCGCTCCACGACTCCGGGCATGTCCGTGTCCCGCTGGGTGCTGTTCCAGTCGAGCAGCAACTGCCGCTGCTCCCCCGGGTCGAGGATGTCCAGCTCCGAGAAGGGGCGGTCCGGCTCTGCTATGGCGGCCTGAAGGAACTGGACGAAGCAGCCCAGCAGCCGCTCTGCCGTGGCCCGGTCGAACAGGTCGGTGCTGTAGTCGAACCGGCCGTCCAGGCCCTGGGGCGCGCCGTCCTCGGCGTAACGCTCGGTCAGGTCGAAGGACAGGTCGAACTGGGCGGCGTGGGCGCCGGCCGTCTCCACGGTGACGTCCAGGCCGGGGAGCCGCAGATCGGCCTGCAGGTTGTTCTGGAGCACCAGCATGACCTGGAACAGCGGGTTGCGTGCCATCGAGCGGGTGGGGTTGAGGACCTCCACCAGCCGCTCGAAGGGGATGTCCTGGTGGGCGTAGGCCGCCAGGTCCTCGTCCCGGACGCGGGCGAGCAGTTCGCGGAAGGTGGGGTTGCCGGAGGTGTCGGTGCGCAGCACCAGGGTGTTGACGAAGAAGCCGACGAGATCGTCGAGGGCTTCGTCGCTGCGGCCGGCGATCGGGCTGCCCAGCGGGATGTCGTTGCCGGCGCCGAGCCGGGTCAGCAGTGCCGCGAGCCCGGCCTGCACCACCATGAACAGGCTGACCTCGTTGTCCCGTACGAGGCCGAGCAGCCCGTTGTGCAGCTCTTCCTCGAGCCGGAACATCAGGGTGCCGCCCTGGTAGGTGGCGACGGCGGGCCGGGATCGGTCGGCCGGCAGCTCCAGTTCGTCGGGGAGCCCGGCGAGGGTGCGGGTCCAGAAGTCCAGCTGCCGGGAGACGGTGCTGTCCGGGTCGTCCTCGCGGCCCATGATCTCGCGCTGCCAGATGCTGTAGTCGGCGTACTGCACGGGCAGCGGATCCTGCTCGGGCGCCCCGCCGTTCAGCCGGGCGGTGTAGGCCAGGGAGAAGTCGCGGGCGAGGGGGCTCATCGACCAGCCGTCACCCGCGATGTGGTGCAGGACCAGCAGCAGGACGTTGGTGTCCGGACCGAGTTCGTACAGGGTGGCCCGCAGCGGCGGGTCGACGGCGAGGTCGAAGCCGGGCGCCACCGCGGCCAGCAGCTCCTTGGGGAGTTCCTCCTCGGTGACGGTCCGCGTGGTCAGGACCGGGGTGGCCGCGCCGGCGTCGAGCACCACCTGGTGGAGGGTGCCGCCAGTCTCCCGGAAAACGGTGCGCAGTGCCTCGTGCCGCTCCACGACGTCACCCAGCGCGGCCTGGAGGGCATCGTGGTCGAGGCTTCCGCGCAGCCGCAGGGCAATCGGGATCTTGTACGGGGACGCGGCGCCTTCCAGCCGGTTGAGGAACCACAGCCGTTGCTGGCCGTACGACATGGGGATCAACTCGGGGCGCTCGGCGGGCCGCAGCGCGGCGCGGGCCCGGGATGCCTGGGCGATGGCCTCCATGAGCCGGGCGGGGGTGGGGCCCTCGAACAGGCTGCGCACCGCCAGCTCCACACCGAACGCCGAGCGCACCCGGCTGACCAGGCGGGTGGCCAACAGGGAGTGGCCGCCGAGGTCGAAGAAGCTGTCGTCGACGCCGACTTCCGCCAGGCCCAGGACCTCGGCGAAGATCGCGCAGAGCGTGCGCTCCTCGGGGGTGCGCGGTGCCCGGCGGGTGGAGGCGGCTGCATAGTCCGGTGCGGGCAGGGCTCGGCGGTCGAGCTTGCCGTTGGTGGTGACGGGCAGGGTGTCCAGGGCGACGAAGGCAGCGGGAACCATGTAGGCGGGCAGCGCGGCCGATGCGTGATCGCGCAGTGCCGACAGGTCCGGTGCGGCGCTGTCGCCGGCCGGTACGGCGTAGGCGACCAGGCGCTTGTCGCCCGGCTGGTCCTCGCGGACCACGACGGCGACCTGTGCCAGGCCCGGGAAGCGGGCCAGGACCGCCTCGATCTCGCCGAGCTCTATGCGGAAGCCGCGGACCTTGACCTGTTCGTCGGCGCGGCCCACGAACTCGAGCACGCCCCCAGCCGTCCAGCGCACCAGGTCGCCGCTGCGATACATCCGCGCCCCGGCGGGCCCGAAGGGATCGGCGACGAAGCGCTCCGCGGTCAGTCCGGGCCGGCCCAGGTAGCCGCGGGCAAGCCCGGCGCCCGCGATGTACAGCTCACCGGCGACTCCGGGCGGGGTGAGGGCCAGATGGTCGTCGAGGACGTAGAGCCGCATGTGGTCCAGCGGCCCGCCGATCGGCACGGTGTCGGGGACGGTGTCCTCCGCGCGCATCCGGTGGTACGCGGCGAACGTGGTGGTCTCGGTCGGGCCGTAGCCGTCGCCGAAGACCAGTCCGGGACAGGCGTCCAGCACCCTGCGCACCATGGCCGCGGGGACGACATCGCCGCCGGACCACACCTCGCGGACGCCGGCGAAGCACTCGGGCCGCTCCTCGGCCAGGAGCCGGAAGAGTCCGGCGGTCAGCCACAGCCCGGTGACCTCGCGTCCCACGATGACCTCGGCGAGGTCACGGACGTCGAGTTCGGCGGGCGGCGCCACCACGATGTGGCCGCCGCGCAACAGCGGCACCCACAGTTCGTAGGTGGAGGCGTCGAACGCCTGCGGCGAGTGCAGCAGCACCCGGGTGTGGTTGCCGTTGTCCCAGGCGCCGTCGAAGGCGAGGCTGAGCACGTCGTGGTGGGTGACGGCGACGCCCTTGGGGGTGCCGGTCGAGCCCGAGGTGTACATGACGTAGGCGAGCTGTTCGGGGTGTCCCTCGACGCCGGGATCGATGTCCGGCTCGCCCTCGAGGGAGGGGTCGTCGTCGACGACCAGCAGCCGGGCCTCGTGCGGGAAGGCGCGGGCGTCCGCGTTCATCGCGCGGTCGGTGAGCAGCACGGCGGCGGCGGTCTGTTCGACGATCAGCCGCAGCCGGGACTGCGGGTAACGGGCGTCCAGGGGCACATAGGCGCCGCCGGCCTTCAGCACGGCGAGGATGGAGACCACCAGTTCGACGGAGCGCTTCTGCATCACGGCGACCGGGGTCTCCGGGCGCACCCCGAGGGCGATCAGCCGGTGCGCCAGCCGGTTGGCGCGGGCGTCGAGTTCCTGGTACGTCAACTCCTGGCCGTCGGCGGTGCTCAACGCGACCGCGTCGGGGGTGCGGGCCGCCTGCTCGGCGAACCGGCGCTGGACGGTTTCGTGGGCGGCGGAGCGGGGCGGCACGTCTCCGCTCCCCTGCGCCAGCAGCCGGGCGCGCTCGTCGGCGCTGAGCACGTCGATCCGTCCGACCGGCCGGTCCGGGTCGGTGGTGATCAGCTCCAGCAGCCGCAGCAACCGGTCGGCCATGTCCTGCACGGCCCCCGCGTCGAGCAGGTCCGCGCGGTGGTTCAGCCGCAGTTCGAGGCCCTGGCCGGGCTGTCCGGGGAGGGCGACCAGGGTCAGCGGGTAGTGGGTGGCGTCCCGGCCGTCGATCCCGAGGACGCCCAGGCCGGTGCCGGGCAGTTCCAGCGCGGCCGGGTCGAGGGGGTAGTTCTCGAACACGGTGAGCGTGTCGAAGAGTTCGCCGGTGCCAGCGATGCCCTGGATGTCGGTGAGGCCGAGGTACTGGTGGTCGGTCAACAGCGACTGCTGCTCCTGCATCCGGGCGAGCAGCGCGGACAGCGGCTCGTCGGGCCGCAGCGCGACCCGGACCGGCAGGGTGTTGATGAACAGGCCCACCATCGTCTCGATACCGGCGATCTCGGGCGGGCGGCCGGAGACGGTGGCACCGAAGACGACGTCCTGGCGGCCGGTGAGCCGGCCGAGCAGCACCGCCCAGGCGCCCTGCACCAACGTGTTCGTGGTCAGCCCAAGGCTCCGTCCCCGTTCGGTGAGCGCGGCGGTCAGCTCCGCGGACAGCTCGACGGTGACCTTCTCCGGTATCGCGGCCTCACGGCCGGCGTCCGCGGGCGCGAGCAGGGTCGGCTCGGCGCCTTCCAAGGCCTGCTTCCACGCCTTCTCGGCAGCACTGCGGTCCTGCTCCGAGAGCCAGGTCAGGTAGTCGCGGTAGGGGGCGACCCGGGGCAGTTCGGTGTCGCTGCCGCCCGACGCGTACAGCGTGAACAGTTCCTGGGCCAGCAGCGGTGTGGACCAGCCGTCCAGCAGGATGTGGTGGTTGGTGAGCACCAGCCGGTAGCGGTCGGCGCCGAGCCGGATCACGGTGATGCGCAGCAGCGGCGGCGCGGTCAAGTCGAAGCGGCGGGCCCGGTCCTCGGCGAGCAGCCGCTCCATGTCGGCGTCCTGCCGTCCGGCGGGGACACCGGACAGGTCGTGCTCGTGCCAGGGCAGTTCGACCTGGTCCGGCCGGGGCACGAACTGCACCGGGGTGCGCAGTCCTTCGTGCCAGAAACCGGCGCGCAGATTGGCGTGGCGCTCCAGCAGGGCCTGGGCCGCGCGCCGCAGCGCCTGCGTGTCCAGCGGCCCCGTCACGTCCAGCAACAGCTGCACGGTGTAGACGTCGCGCGCCTGCGCGTCGTAAAGGGCGTGGAAGAGCAGACCCTCCTGCAGGGACGACAGCGGCAGCAGATCGGCGACCCCGGGACGGGCCCGCTCCACCGTGTCGATCTCCTGCTGGCTCAGGGAGACCAGGGGCAGGTCGGACGGGGTGTGCCCGCCGGCCTCCGCGCGCTGGGCGTAGGCCGCGAGGACGTCCAGCGCACGGCTCCAGGTGTCGGCCAGATCGCGGGCGTCCTCCTCGGTCAGCAGGTCGCCGGGCCAGGACAGGGTCACGGTCAGCCGCGGCCCGTCGGTGTGGTCCTGGGTGAGCGCGTTGATCTCCAGGGCGTGCGGGACGGGCATGGCGGGGTCGACACCGCCGCCGAGGCCGTCCGCCTCCGGAGCCGGGGACCAGTCGGCGGCCTCGTCCGCGGCGGAGGCGGCGGGGAACCGGCCCAGGTAGTTGAAGCCGATCTGCGGGGTGCGCAGCCGGGCGAGCGCGGGGCCGGTCTGCGGGTTGAGGTGGCGCAACAACCCGTAGCCCATGCCGTTGTCGGGCAGGGCGCGCAGCTGTTCCTTGACCCGCTTGAGGGCCGCTCCGGCCTGCGGGCCGCCGGCCCACAGCTCGGCCCAGTCCGTCACGTCCGCATCGAGCCGTACCGGATGCAGGTCGGTGAACCAGCCGACGGTGCGGGAGAGGTCGGCGCCGTCGACGACGCCCTCACGGCCATGGCCTTCGAGGTCGACCAGGAGCGGGACCGTCGCGTCCTCGTTCCTGCGTCGGCGCCAGTCCGCGACGGCCAGCGCCAGACCGGTCAGCAGGACGTCATTGACTCCGCCGTGGAAGGCAGCGGGCACGCGCGTCAGCAGCGGCTCGGTGCGCTCGGGCGGCAGGGTGAGGCCGACATGATGGACGGTGGCCACGGTGTCCCGCGCGGGGTCCAGGGCGCGGCTGCCCATCAGTGGATCCGGGGCGTCGAGCATGGCGGTCCACAGCGGCAGTTCGTCCAGCCGAGCCGGGTGCTGGGCGAGCGTAGCGAGCTGCTCGGCCCAGCGCCGCAGCGAGGTGCCCACCGGCGCAAGGCGCGGGGTGCCGCCCGCCATGACGGTCTCGCAGGCGGCGGCAAGGTCGGGCAGCAGGATGCGCCAGGAGACACCGTCGACGACCAGATGGTGCAGGACGAGCAGCAGCCTGCCGCTCTCCTTCGGCCCGGCGTCGAACCACACGGCCTGCACCATGGCGCCCTTCTCGGGCGAGAGCCGAGCCTGTGCGATGCCCTGGTGTCCGGCGACCACCGTGCGCAGCGATTCGCCTCCCAGTCCGGCCGCCTCCACGCGGGTCAGGCACTCGGCGGCGTCGACCGCCCCCCGCCCGGCCACCTCCAGGCTCCAGATGATGCCGCCGGTCCGGGTCAGTCGCAGCCGCAGGGCGTCGTGGTGGTCGAGCACGGCCTGCAGCGCCGCGGTCAGCCGCGCCTGATCGAGCCCGGCCGGAGTACGGACCAGCATCGACTGATGGAAGCTGTCGACGGGCCCGCCGCGCTCCCGCAGCCAGTGCACGATCGGGGTGAGCGGCACCACGCCGATACCGGAATCGTCCGGTTCGGCGGTCGCCGACGTCTGCTCCTGCGGGGTGGCCATGGCGGCAAGCGCGGCCACGGTCCGCAGCCGGAACACATCGCGCGGGGTGAAGAGCAGTCCGGCGGCACGGGCACGTCCGACGAGCTGGATGGAGACGATGCTGTCGCCGCCCAGCTCGAAGAAGTCGTCGTCGACACCGACCCGCTCCACCCCCAGCACATCGGCGAACACCGCGCACAGGGCCTCTTCCTGCGGCGTGGCGGGGGCCCGTCCGGCTGCTACCGGGCCGTACTCCGGGGCGGGCAGCGCCTTGCGGTCCAGCTTGCCGTGGGGGGTCAGCGGCAGCGCGTCAAGGCGGACGAACGCCGACGGGACCATGTGGGCGGGCAGGTCACCGGCCACGTGCTCGCGCAGTTCGGCCGCGTCGGCCTCGCCCACCACATAGGCCACCAGCCGGCGGACGCCGGGGCGCTCCTCGCGGGCGATCACGGCGGCCTGCCGGATGCCCGGATGGCGGGCGAGCACGGTCTCGATCTCACCCGGCTCGATGCGGAAGCCCCGGATCTTCACCTGCTCGTCGGCGCGCCCGAGGTAGTCCAGGGTGCCGTCGGCCCGCCAGCGCACGACATCACCCGTGCGGTACATGCGGGAGCCCGGGGCGCCGAAGGGGTTGGCGACGAACCGCTCCGCCGTCAGCCCGGAGCGGCGCAGATAGCCGCGGGCCAGTCCGTCGCCCGTGAGATAGAGCTCTCCCGCCACACCGACGGGGACGGGCCGCAGCCCGGCGTCGAGCACGTACACCTGAGTGTTGACGACCGGCCTGCCGATCGGCGGCGTCAGCTCCCCGCTCAGCGGGCCGCTCATGGTCGCGGCGATGGTCGACTCGGTCGGGCCGTAGGCGTTGACCATCCGGCGGCCGGACGACCAGCGTGCCACCAGCTCCGCGGAGCAGGCGTCACCGCCGACGATCAGGGAGCGGAAGTCGGGCAGCGGCGTCTCGGCGGGTACGGAGGCCAGGGCGGTCGGCGGGATGAGAGCGTGGCTGATCCGCTGCCCGGCCAGCACCTCGGCGAGGGCCTCCCCCGCCAGCGGCCCGGACGGCGGCACGACGAGCGCGGCCCCGGAGGTCAGCGCCATGCACAGTTCCAGAACGGCGGCGTCGAAGCTGGGCGAGGCGAACTGCAGGACTCGTGCCCGGGCATCAACGGCGAAGTTCTCCACGGCCGCGGTGGCGAAGGCGGCCAGACCGGTGTGGGGCACCACGACCCCCTTGGGGGTGCCGGTCGAACCGGAGGTGTAGATCACATACGCCGGGTGGTCCAGCCGCAGCGGGGCCGTACGGTCCGCGTCGACCAGGTTGCCGGCCTCGAACGCGCCGAGCAGGGAAGGCAGTTCGGGCGCGTCGAGGTCGAGCCGCTCCCCCTCGACCGCGAGGGTGGTGCCGTCCGTGACGACGAGTTCGGGACGGGCGTCCTGAAGCATGAACCGGATGCGCTCGGCCGGGTAGTCGGGGTCGACCGGAAGGTACGCGGCGCCCGCCTTGAGCACCGCGAGCTGTGCCACCACCATGTCCACGGACCGGGGCAGGGCGAGGGCGACGATGCTCTCCGGGCCGACACCCCGCTGGATCAGCAGCCGTGCGAGCCGGTTGGCGCGGGCATTGAGCTCCGCGTAGGTCAGTGCGCCGCCGTCGAAGACCACGGCGTCGTTGGCGGGGGTGGCCTCGGCCTGGGCCTCGAACAGCTCACCGAGCCCGGCCCGGGGAACGTCGCGGGACGTGGCGTTCCACTCGACGAGCAGCCGCGCGCGCTCGGACGACTCCAGGATGTCGACCGCCGCCACCGGCTGGGCCGGGTCGGCGAGGATCGCCTCCAACAGCCGCCCCAGGCGGGAGGCCAGCCCCTGGGCGGTGTCGTGGTCCACCAGGTCGGGGCGGTGGTCCAGCCGCAGGGTGAGCCGGTCGCCCGGGATCACCGCCAGGGTGAGCGGGTAGTGCGTCGCGTCATTGACGTCGACGCCCTCGATGCGCAGCCCGGTGCCGGGCAGATCCAGACCGGCGGGGTCCAGCGGGTAGTTCTCGAAGACGGTCAGGGTGTCGAACAGCTCACCGGTGCCGGCCAGCCGCTGCACCTCGTGCAGTCCCAGATGCTGGTGCTCCATCAGCGCCGACTGCTGGTCCTGGACCCGGGCGAGCAGCTGCGCCAGGGTCTCCTGCGGCCGCAGCACGATCCGGACCGGCAGCGTGTTGATGAACAGACCCACCATCGATTCCACACCTGGGATCTCCGGCGGGCGACCGGAGACCGTGCCGCCGAAGACGATGTCGCTCCGGCCGGTGAGCCGGCCGAGCAGCACCGCCCAGGCGCCCTGCACCAGCGTGTTCGTCGTCAGCCCGCGGGCGCGTACGAACATCCCCAGTGCGGCAGTCAGTTCGGCGGACAGCTCCAGCATCACTTGCTGCGGCTGCACCGCGTCGCGCTTCTCGCCCGCGTCGGGAGCGATCAGCGTGGGACCGTCCACCCCGTCCAGTGCCCGCTTCCACGCCTCCTCGGCCACTTGCCGGTCCTGTGCCGCAAGCCAGGTCAGGTAGTCGCGGTAGGGGGTGGTCCGGGGCAGTCCGGCGTCGTCGCCGCCACGCGCGTAGAGCGTGAACAGCTCCCGCGCCAGCAGGGGCATCGACCAGCCGTCGAGCAGGATGTGATGGTTGGTCAGGATGAGCCGGTACCGCTCGGGCGCCTGCCGTACCACCACGAAGCGCACCAGCGGCGGCGCCGCGAGGTCGAACCTGCGGGACTTCTCCTCCGCCGCGATCCGGGTGATCTCGGCCGCCTGCGCGTCCTCGTCGAGGTGGCTCACATCCCGCTCGTCCCAGGGCAGTTCCACCTCGCGATGGATGATCTGGACGGCTTCGCCGGTCTTGCGTCTGCGGAATCCGGCGCGCAGGTTCGCATGGCGGCGCAACAAGGCAGCCGCGGCGGTCCGCAGTGTGTCCACGTCCACCCGGCCGACGAGGTCGAAGGTGAACTGCATGGTGTACACATCCGGTGCCTCGGCGTCGTACACCGCGTGGAAGAGAAGCCCTTCCTGCAGGGGCGACAGAGGCAGAATGTCTTCAACCCTTGACTGCTGGCTCACTTCGGCATCTCCCACTCGGTTCCAAGTTCAAGCTCGTCTTCGAATGCGTCGATCTCGTCCTGGGTGAGGGAGACCAGGGTGAGATCGGAGGGGGTGTGTCCGCCGGCTCCCGGCCGTTCGGCATGGGCGGCGAGGGCGTCCAGGGCGCGGAACCAGGTCTCGGCGAGGTCCCGCACGTCCTCCTCGGTGAGCAGCCCGTCCGGCCAGCTCCATACGGCGCCGAGCCGGGCGCCGTCCGGCCCGTCCTCGGTCAGCGCGTTGATCTCGAGCACGTGCGGCAGCGGCATCGCCTCGTCCGCTCCACCGCCGAGCCCCTCGGCTTCCGGCGCCGCTGCCCAGTCGGTGTCGGTGCCGGAGGCGAGGCGGCCGAGGTAGTTGAAACCGATCTGCGGGGCCGGCAGCGCCGCCAGCCGGGGCGCGGTGTCCGGGTTGAGATAGCGCAGCAGACCGTAGCCGATCCCGCTGTCGGGCAGGGCACGCAACTGCTCCTTGACCCGCTTCAGCGCCCGCCCGGCCTCCGCACCGCCGGCCCAGACCTCGCTCCAGTCGGCCACGCCCGGCTCCAGCCGCGCCGGATACAGGCTGGTGAACCAGCCCACCGTGCGCGACAGATCGGCGCCCCCGACGACGTCCTCGCGGCCATGGCCCTCCAGATCGACCAGCACACCGGCCGCCTCCGGATGCCCCTTGCGGCGCCGCCAGTCGGCGACGGCAAGCGCCAGGCCGGTCAGCAGGACATCGTTCACACCACCGTGGAAGACCGCGGGCACCCGCGTCAGCAAGGGCTCGGTCCGCTCCGGCGGCAAGGTCAGCCGCAGATGCCGCACCGTGGCCACCGTGTCCCGCACCGGATCCAGCGCACGCGCCCCGATCACCGGATCAGGACCCTCCAACACCTCCGTCCACAACGGAAGTTCCTCAAGACGGGCCGGATCCTGGGCAAGCGCGGTGAGGCGCTGGGCCCAGCCCCGCAGCGACATCCCGACCGGCTCCAGGTCCCGGCCCTGAACCGCCGCGGCCAGATCCGGCAGCAGAATCCGCCACGACACCCCGTCGACCACCAGGTGATGCAGCACCAGCAGCAACCGGCCCGGCACGTTTGGTCCGGCATCCAGCCACACCGCCCGGACCATCTCCCCCGCGTCCGGCCGCAACGGCCACCCCCGCAGAGGATCACCGGTCAGCTCATCCGGATCGGTCACCCGCCGGACCACACCCGCCGCATCGACCGCACCCCGCGGCGCCGCCTCCAACTCCCACGCGCCGTCACCGCGTCTCAGCCGCAGCCGCAACGCGTCGTGGTGATCCAGCACCGTCTGCAGCCCCGCCGTCAGACGCTCCAGTGTCAGTCCGGCCGGCGTGCGCACCAGCATCGACTGATGGAAGCCGTCGACGGGCCCACCCCGCTCCCGCAACCAGTGCACGATCGGCGTCAGCGGCACCACACCGACGCCGTCGTCCAAGACCGGCGCCGCTGCGTCGTCCACGTCCATGGCCACCGCGGCGAGTGCGGCCACCGTGCGGTGCTGGAAGACGTCGCGCGGGGTGAGGGCCAGACCGGCGGCACGGGCCCGGCTGACCAGCTGGATGGAGACGATGCTGTCCCCGCCCAGGTCGAAGAAACTGTCGTCCACGCCGACCCGCTCCACCCCCAGCACATCGGCGAACACCGCACACAGCACCTCCTCCCGCACCGTGGCAGGAGCCCGCCCCGTGACCGCCGACCCGAACTCGGGCGCCGGCAGAGCACGCCGGTCCAGCTTGCCGTTCGGCGTCAACGGCAACCGCTCCAGCACCACGAACGCCACCGGCACCATGTACTCCGGCAACTCCGCACCCACGTGCCTCCGCAGCTCCCCGCCCTCCGGGGCATCCGCCGCACCGTCGACCACGACATACGCCACCAACTGCTTCACACCCGCCCGGTCCTCCCGGGCGATCACCGCCGCATGCCGCACCCGCGGATGCCGCGCCAGCACCGCCTCGATCTCCCCCAGCTCGATCCGGAAACCCCGGACCTTCACCTGCTCATCCGCACGACCGACATACTCGATCGCCCCGTCCGCACGCCACCGCACCACATCACCCGTGCGATACATCCGGCCGCCCGCACCACCGAACGGATCCGCCACAAACCGCTCCGCCGTCAAACCCGGACGACGCAGATACCCACGAGCGAGGCCGTCGCCTGCGAGGTACAGCTCGCCTGTAGCGCCCACGGGCACCGGCTGCAACCCCGAGTCGAGCACATACGCCCGGGTGTTGGAGAGGGGGCGGCCGATCGGCGGTGCCTGTGCGCCGGGGTCCGCCTCGCGGTCGCTGTACCAGGCGGTGGCGTAGACGGTGGCCTCGGTCGGGCCGTAGATGTTGGCGATGCGACAGCCCGGGATGGCGGTGCGGATGGCACTGACGGCGTGGGCGGAAAGGGCCTCACCGGCCAGCACGACGGTTTCCGCAGAGGCGTTCACCTCGCCGTGTGCAAGTACCTGGGCGATCGCCGACGGCACGGCGCTGACCAGACTGCCCGACCATCCGTCCGCGGTCCGCTCGGTAAGGGCAAGCAGGTCTCGCACCACCTCGATGCTGCCGCCGCAGCACAGCGGCCCGAACACCTCGAAGACGGAGACGTCGAAGTTGAGCGAGGTCGACGCGAGGACGCGGCTCAGCTGCCGAGGTCCGAGGTCGCTGGCCGCCCAGGCCACGAGGTCGACGGCGCTGGAATGGGACACCACGACCCCCTTGGGCCGTCCGGTGGAGCCCGAGGTGTAGATCACGTACGCGGGATGCTGCGGCCGCAGCGGGGCGGTGCGCTCGGCGTCGGCGGGGTTGTGTTCGGGGTGTCCGGCGAGCAGCTCGGCCATCTCGGGGGTGTCGAGCAGCAGTGTGGTCCGGCCGCTGCCGTCGGCCGCGGTCCGGGTCGCGGTCGTCCCGGTGACCGTGAGCACGATCGCCGGCCCGGCGTCGTCGAGCATGTAGGCAATCCGCTCGGCCGGATAACCGGGGTCCACCGGAAGGTAGGCGGCGCCGGCCTTGAGGATGGCGAGCAGCGCCACGATCATCTCGCCGGAGCGGGGCACGGAGAGCGCCACGACGCTTTCGGGACCGGCGCCGTGCGCGATCAGCAGACGGGCGAGCCGGTTGGCGCGGGCGTTGACTTCCGCGTACGTCAGCGTCTCGCCCTCGAAGACGACCGCCGGGGCCTGCGGGGCGCGGACCGCCTGTGTTTCGAACAACTCGGGCAGGGAGGCGGTCGGCGTCGCCTGTGCGGTGGCGTTCCACTCGACGAGGACGCGTTCGCGTTCCTGGACGGTCAGCAGCTCAAGTCCGCCGATGGGCTTGTCGAGCCCGTCGGGGGTGAAATGGCCGAGGAGGCCGAGGAAGCGCCGCTGGTGGCCGACGAGTTCGTCGGGACCGTAGAGCTCCGGATTGCCGTCCAGGTCGATGCGCAGGCCATCGGCCGTACCCCGGCCGTGTTCGGGCTGCCCGTGCTCGGCGGTGCCGGTGCCACGACCGTCCACGACGAGCGACAGATCGTCGACGGGGCCGCCGCCGAGGTTGTGCACTGTGCCGCGGTGGCCGGCGAAGCTCAGGTCGTAGTCGACCATGACGATGTTGACGTGCGGGCCGACGAGACGGTGTTCGTCCCCGGAGAGTTCGAGGTCCCGGCGCAGGTCCTCGACGCGATAGCGCTGGTGCTTCAGCGCGCGGCGCAGTTCCCCGGACGCCTGGCGGACGGCTTCCGCCACGGTGGTGCCGGGGTGCAGGTCCAGCCGGAACGGCAGGACGCCGGACATCATCCCGGGAATGGTGCGAGCACGCCCGGCTGCTCGGGCCATCACCGGCAGGCCGAGGACCACCTGCCGGTTGCCGGTCATCCGGTGCAGATAGACAGCGAACGCCGCAACCAGGACGGCGGGCCAGGCGACCTCCGCCTCGCGCGCGGTGGCGCGCAGTTCGGCCAGCGTCGCCTCGTCGAGGAAGGCGGTTTGGCGCTCCAGCCGTTCGGGGAGGGCCGGCGTACGCTCGGCCAGGCTGGCGGCGTGGGGCCGATCGGCGAAGCGCGACATCCAGTACACGCGGTCGCGGGCGAACCGGTCGGAGGCCCGGTACGCCGCCTCGTCGTCGAGGAGTTCGGTCAGGGAGCCGAACTGCGATGGGGGGCAGGGAAGTCCAGCTGCCAGCGCGGTGTAGACCTCGGCGACGCGGCGGCCGACGAGGGACAGGCCGAGGCCGTCCATGACGATGTGGTGGTAACGCTGGTACCAGAGGTACCGGTCGTCCGCCACCTTGAACAGCGTGAAGGCGAACAGCGGGCCGTTCGTGGGGGCGACCGGCCGGCGCATGTCGGCGCGCATCCAGCTCTCGGCGCCGGCTCGGGGATCGCCCTCGTGGCTGACGTCGACGAACGACATGCTCCAGTCGGCACACTCTTCGACGACCTGTGCCGCCCTGCCGTCCTCCTCCACGACCCGGATCCGCAGCGTTTCCGCCTCGGTCACGGTGCGGCGCAGCGCGCTCTCAAAAAGTACGGGATCGATCTCGCCGTGAATATCGATGTACTCGGCGATATTGAAGAGCGGATTCGTCGGCCGAAGCCGCTGGGCAAGCCAGATACCGGACTGCGCGGCCGTGAGCGGCAGGCTGGCAATCTGATAACCGGTCATGGTTTATCCGTCCTGGTCGTTCGATTGTGCATCGATAACGAATCGAGCGCGGCGCAGGGAAATCCGGCGCGAGGAAATCAGAGATCGGAGGAAATCAAAATCTAGGCGGGTTAACGGAGCGGAAACCAACTCACGCTCGGAGATGTCGTTCCGCAAGCCATTTCCCGGGCGGAGAGCACCTGAAATTACCCACGAGTGCACCGGGAACAGTGATGGCGTAACTCTGGAACGGGACATCAAAGGGACGTCGGCCGGCGGGCCCGCGGGAGCCCGGGGCGGCTCAGCGGGCGGCGGCCTTGCGATAGGCGCCGACGGCTGCGGGGACGACCACTGCGAGCAGCAGTCCGATGAGCACGAGGGAGAGCGGGATGGGGTACTGGACGGGGAGCGCGCTCTTGCCGGTGCCGGTCGAGGTGTTGCCGAACAGCTCACGGCAGGCGGCCACCACGGCGCTCACGGGGTTCCACTCGCACAGCAAGCGCAGCCAGTCCGGCAGGCCGTTCAGGGGGATGAACGCGTTCGAGAGGAAGGTGAGCGGCATGACCAGCATGAACGCGATGGAGTTGACCGCCTCGGCACTGCGCGCCAGCAGGCCGATGAGCGCGCCGAGCCAGGACATGGCATAGCCGAGCAGCAGCAGAATCCCGAATGCGGCGACGGCCTTCGGCAGGCCGTTGTGCACCCGCCAGCCGATGAGGTACCCGACGACGGCCATCGTGACGCAGGCGATGACCGCGAGCGTCAGATCGGACAGGGTGCGTGAGATCAGTACGGCCGACCGGGACATGGGGAGGGAGCGGAAGCGGTCGACCACACCGTTGCCGAGATCTCCGGCGACCCCGAGCGCGGTGTTGCCCACGTTGGTGAGCATCATCTGGGTGAAGATGCCGGCCATCAGATACGAGCGGTAGTCGCTGCCCGGCACGGAGATCGCGCTGCCGAACAGGACACCGAAGACGGCCACGTACGCGACGGGCATCAGCGTCACGCTGAGGAGCTTCTCCGGGATGCGGGCCAGGTGTTTCATGTGCCGGCCGAACAGTGCGGAGACATCGCTGACGAGTTCCATGGCGCCCTCGCCCTACCCTTCCTTGCTGGTGGTACCGCCGGTGAGGGCGAGGAACACATCGTCGAGCGAGGGCCGCCGTACGGCGAATCCGGCGGGGCGCACCTGGGCGGCGTCCAGGGCGGACGCTGCCTCGGCCACCGTTTTGAGCTGGTCCCGCAGGGCTACGGAGACCACGCGTCCGTTCTGTTCGACGACCGGCTCCGTGGCGGTGACATCCCGCAGTGCGGTGACGGTGGCGGGGGTCGCGGCGGCGTCCTGCACCGTCACTTCGAGTCGTTCGCCGCCGACCTTGGCCTTGAGCTCGTCGGAGGTGCCGTCGGCGATCACCCGGCCGCCGTCGATCACGGCGACCCGGTCGGCGAGCTGGTCGGCTTCCTCGAGGTACTGGGTGGTCAGCAGGACCGTGACACCGCCGGCGAGCTGCTCGCGGATCATGTCCCACAGGACGAGTCTGCTGGTCGGGTCGAGGCCGGTGGTCGGCTCGTCGAGGAAGAGGACCTTGGGGTCGGCAATGAGGCTGGCGGCCAGGTCGAGCCGCCTTCGGGTACCGCCGGAGTACGTCTTGACCTGCCGCTCGGCGACACGACCCAGGTCGAGCCGGTCGATCAGGGCATCGGCGCGGTCCTTCGCAATGCGGCGGCCCAGACGGAAGAGCACCCCGATGAGCCGGAGGTTCTCCCGGCCTGTGAGCCTTTCGTCGAGTGCCGCGTACTGGCCGCTGAGGCCGATCCGGCGGCGTACCTCGCGCGGCTGGGTGCGCACGTCGTATCCGGCGACGCGCGCACGGCCCTCGTCGGCTTCCAGAAGTGTGGCCAGCACCCGCACCATGGTTGTCTTGCCTGCCCCGTTGGGACCGAGGATGCCGAGGAGCGTTCCGGTGGGGACAGAAAGATCCACACCGCGCAGCGCCTCGTGATCCCCGTATCTCTTTCGAATCCCTTCGGCTTCTATGCCGATTTCCACGAATTCACACCTCAACGCACTTGGCATTGCATTCTGCACCCCACGAAATATGGGCACGCAGTACTGTAATCAACGACATGCAACCGCATTGGCAAAGAAGTTCGCGCCCCTCGTCATCTACCGCAAAATGCCGGTAAGAATTTCCCTCTCGAGTGGCAGCGTCACTACATCAACAGCCCCACGCCCCTGTCAAGCGATCACCCGGAAACCAAATCAAAACCCGCCGATAATTTAACCTCCGGCAACAGAGGGGTCGAAGGCCGGCCACCAGAACCTCATCCGCTTTCACCCCCTTTCATCCACACCGTTCCCCCCCTCGAGCGGCAAATTCTACCCATTGATACATGTGCTCGACATCTATCGTTTCGATTACACATCAAATTCATACACCAAGGGAACATCGAGTAAACCATCGAAACCCTTGCAGGTGCAGCTCCGGCTCCGCACGTCCCTGACATCCGCTCACATACCTTGGGAGGGCACCTATTTGTGGCACGAAGGCGGTTAACCGGCAATTTACCCAGGTCGACTGACGGTGTGTTCTGTTGAGCACGCCCGCGCCTTTCCCCGCTCACACCAGTCGGCGCGAGCCCACCCTTTGGAGCGGCCTTCCACGCTGATGGCATTCGTGGATCGGGGCTGGAACTATCCGCCATCCGCCGGGCGTTCGACAAGACCGCGGGCGCGACGACCGCTCCGGGCGTGAGCCCGTTCCCTCGCTGGCTCCTGGCAGGAGCCGGACCAGCGTGACTCACCAGGTCAACTCCTGCTCCAGCCATCCAGCCACGATCGGATCCTGTAAGGCTCGGAAAGTCATCGCCGCAGGCAGGGGCGGCGATGCGGCGTCGGCCGGCACCCTCTGTGCGTGATCGTTTCGCTGGTGCACCAGGTGACCCGGAAGCCGCCGTCCGTCCCGGCGGTGCGGCCGCGCCGCGCCACCGCCAAGGACGCGAGCCGCTCGCGCCGCGGCACGAGAACGCGGTGCCGCGCCGGCAGGTGCAGGGCCCGGTCCGCTCCGCGCCCGCGGACCGGTTCCGGTGCGCGGCGCTGGCCGCGCCGCTGCCCCGGCGGCTTGGACGCCCGGTCTTCCCGGTCACCCCCGGCACCCTCCCGGCCCGGCACCGCCGGTGCAGCGCCGCCCAGGTGGGATCACAGCAGGCGGCGCTCGCGCACCGGACGGCCACCGACCCGGGAGGCGAGCAGGACCCTCGTCCCGCCTCCGGCGCGGGAGAACCCCCGGCGGGGGCCACCGGAGGATCCAGGGCGGGCCGGCCCGGCCCCCCTCGCCGCCTGGACGGTCCGGGAAATCCTCCACGCCGCGGGCCTCGGTCCGGCCCCGCGCCGCTTTGGCCCCACCCGGCGCGAGGTCCTCCCCGCCCGGGCCGAAGGGAACACCGCCCGCGCCGTCCCGCCCAGCGACACCGCGCCGGGCGGCAGGCTCTACGCGCCGGCGTTGCTCAAGCACGGCATCCGCCGGGTGCCTAGCACCGGCGTTGCCGCCCGCCCGGCCCGGGCCGTCCACCCGGCCCGCATCCTCGCCGCCGGCCCGGGCACGCGCTGGGAGTCACCGCGCTTCCTGCCGCGCGACCACGATGACACCTACGGCGAGGCCTTCGGCGCGGTCTTCGCAGCCGACGAGATGGAGATCTTCCAGAGCGCGCCGCGAGCGCCGCGGAGGACCGCCCACGGCGGGAGGAGGATCGGCAGCATCCGGCGTGAGCTCCTCGAGCACGTCCTCCTCAGGGGCGAGGCCCACGCCCGACAGGTCCGGGCCGCCTACCGGCGGCACCACACCGCGCGCCGGCCCCCTCGGCCCCGCCGTCGGCCGCCACCCGGCCCGGTCCGACAGCCCGCCACCGTGCACGCCCCCGGTACACGCAGATCCCTGCGCCCCCGCGTCCTCGGCGTCGTCAACGAGTACCGCTCCGCGGCCTGAGCCGCAGCGGTGGCTTTCCGAGTCCCACAGGGTCTGCGGGCTTTGTTCAGCGCGTGCCGGTCGTGGCAGTGCTGTAGGCGTACAGGGCGACGACGCCGACCACACAGGCGAGGACCATCCAGGAGGCGAGGCTCATCCGTCTCTCTTTCCGCCCGGGCCGTTGCGGCTTCCCGGACCGCTGGGTTTGGCCGGGAGCCTGTGCCGTTCGGAAACTCATCGCTGCTGCTCGGAGTGGGTCTGGCGCGCCACTATGAGCTCCTGAAACCCTGTCCGGATGCTCGTCTCACTGGTGTATCACGTGGCGCGGAAGCTGCTGTCGGTCCCGGCGGTGCTGCTACGCCGACGCGCGGCAAAGGATGCCGAGTTGCTGGTGCTGCGGCATGAGAACGCGGTGCTGCGCAGGCAGCTCAAGGGACCGGTGCGGTATGCGCCGGCGGACCGGCTGTGGTTCGCGGCGTTGTCTGCGCTGATCCCGCGGCGTCGGTGGGCGCGCGTTTTCCCGGTGACGCCTGCAACTGTGCCGGCGTGGCACCGCAGACTTATCGTGCGCAAGTGGGACTACAGCAAGCGCCGGAGCAGGCCGGGCAGGCCGCCGACCGCGAGCCCGGTGAAGGCGTTGGTGCTGCGGCCGGCCCGGGAGAATCCGCGGTGGGGCTGCCGTCGGATCCAAGGTGAACTCGTTCGTCTGGGGCATTCGATCGGCGCCACGACGGTCTGGGAGATCCTGACGGCGGCCGGAATCGATCCCGCCCCGCGCCGCGGCGGGCCGACCTGGCGCGAGTGCCTGACCGCGCAGGCCGAGGGCATCATCGCCTGCGACTTCGTGCACATCGATCTCGTCGATCTGCGCCGGGTGTACGCATTGGTCTTCCTCGAGCACGGCACGCGCCGCCTGCACATCGCCGGCGTGACCGCCCATCCCACCGGGCCCTGGACGGTACAGCAGGCAAGAAACCTGGCCATCGAGTCGGGTGTGCGGGCCGACTCGCTGCGTTTCCTGCTCCGCGACCGGGACGCGAAGTACACGGAGTCCTTCGATGCAGTCTTCGCGGCCGACGACATCGAGATCGTGAGGACCGCGCCGCGAGCTCCTCGGATGAACGCGCACTGCGAACGGGTCATCGGCACCCTGCGGCGCGAGGTCCTCGACCACCTGCTGATATGCAGCGAGGCCCACGCCCGACAGGCCCTGGACGCCTACGCCCGGCACTACAACCGTCATCGCCCGCACCAGGCCCGGGGACAGCTTCCACCCCTCGGCCACAAGCACCCAGCGCCCCCGACCGACCTGGCCGCGCGCCGACTCCTCCGCACCCGAGTACTCGGCGGCGTCATCAACGAGTACGGATACGCAGCCTGACCAGCAGCGACGCGTTTCCGAACGGCACACCGGCAAGCCAACCCGAAGATCATCGCATCGGCAGGCCCGCAGCCAACCTGACAATGCCGCCCGCGTCGCTCCACCCCGCGCGGCGAGCAGCCCCCTGGTCGTCAAGCTGAGCGGCCGGGCCGGGCCGCGCCGCTTTTGGGGCCTTGGTATCGGGCATGGCTGGTGTGCCAGATGAAGGAGCGGGCGATGTCCTCCAGGGCGCGGGCGTGGGCTGTGAGCGTGCTCGGGGGATCGCAGGCGAGGCTTGTGATCCATTGCCGGGCGACGGCTGCTTCGTTTTCGCACATGCCGCTGGCGCGTGCAAACGCCTCCTTGAGGTTTCCGCCGTGCCGCGCCCGCAACAGCGTGGGCAGACTCAACGGCTGCACCGGCCCTCGTGCCACCTCACGCTCGTAGGAGGCCAAGTCGTTGATCCAGCCCGCGAGATTGGCCACAGCGGTCTCCAGATGCCGCACCGGTGCCAGCGCCCGCTGCGCGTCCGCCAGTTCGTAGTCCAGGACAATCTCCGCCGCAGCAATGATCGTCCTGACGAACACGGTGTGCGGACGCATCTCCAGATAGGTCGCGAGCGCAACCCTCTCCGGCTCCGCCACATGGTGTGCCTCCCAGACCAGAGCCATGATGGTGTCGCGCAGGCTTGCGGCAAGTCGGAGGTACGCGGCCGGGCCGGTCCGGGTCCGGAAACGGGCAAGCAGGTCGTACAGGGCGGCGGGGAACGGGTTCATGAGGGGGGGCGGGCCGCCGGCCAGGACAAGCATCAGCTCAGCGGTGCGGTCGACAAGAGCAACCGGGTCGCCGGCGGCGTTTCCCTCGCCGTGCACGTCGTCGAACGCGGTGAGCCACAGCAGGAGTTTTGCGAACAGAACCAGATCGTCCGCGTCGGCGGTCGGGAAGGTACGCGATGCTCCGTGACTGGTGATGTTCACCAGAACACCCCTGGCCTTGGCGGAGGGGAGCAGCGGGTACTCCTCCAGCCAGCCGAGGAGTTGGCGCTCCGTGTGATCCCCGTGCGGACTGGCGGGGAACGGACCGGGGAACGTGGTGGTGAAGTCTGGTTGAGGCAGAATCGTCGCCGCATCGCCGGTGCCGGTCATACGGCCTCCCGGTGGCGGCGCGCGGGTGTCCGCGCCTCGGCGGTCATGCGCAACGTGGACGGGTGCAGGGTGATCGCTCCGACCGACCGGACGGCAGGTCCTGGGACGGGCCGCAGCCGCCAGCGGGACGCGATCAGGGCCGTGATCAGGGTCGCTTCGGCCAGGGCGAACTCGTTGCCCATGCATTGCCGCTTTCCGGCCCCGAACGGAATGAACGCCCCCTTCGGGGGCTGCGGACGCTCTGGCAGCCAGCGGTCGGGGTCAAAGCGGAGTGGGTCAGGGTACAGGCCGGGATCACGGTGGAGCGTGTAGGGGCTCCACACGATGTCCTCCCCGGCCGGCAGATCCACGGCTCCGAGCCGCACGGGCTCGGTGGTCTGACGGGTCACCAGCCATGCCGGGCTGTACAGGCGCAGACTCTCGTTGACCAGTCTGCGGGTGAACGTGAGCCGCGTCAGAGTCTTCGTGGTCAGGGGCTCGTCCGTGAGGACCGTGTCGGCCTCGCTGTGCAGCTGCCGTTCCAGGTCCGGGTTGCGGCCCAGCTCGTAAAACAGCCAGGTCAAGGTGACCGCAGTGGTTTCGGAACCCGCCGCGAGCAGGCCCGTGACCTCGGACAGGATGTCCTCGTCGGCCAGCGGCGTACCGTCCGGCTCCTGGGCGGACAGGAGTAGGGAGACGATGTCGTCGTGGGCATCCGGCCGCGCCAGGTGGTCGGCGATGACCTCACCCACAGCAGCACGCATTACTTGGCCGGCCCGCCGCGTCCGCCGGTTTCCCCGGGTCGGCAGCCGTTCAAGGAGGGGAAGTGGCAGCAGGGCCCGGCGGAGCGCCGCGGCGAACAGGGTGTCGACGCTCTTGAGGATCGCGTGCCCGGTGTCGCGGTCGGGAGTGGTGGAGAACAGGGCCGCCATGACGACGTTCTGCGTCATCAGCTGCATTTCGGTCTTCAGATCCAGTGGCCCCATGCTCTGCCATGCCGCGATCATCGGATCGACTGTGGTGTGCATGGTCTGGACGTACTGGTCGACCTGTTGGTGGTGGAACGCGGGCTGCATCAGGCGGCGGCGCCTCAGGTGCCGGCTGCCCTCCGCGACCGGCAGAGCATCCTTGCCGAAGAGCTTCAGCTTCTCGAACAGGAGCCCTTTGCTGAAGTGCCCCGATTTGCTGGTGAGCATCTCCTGCAAGAGCTCGGGAGAGTTGATGACGGTCACGGTCTTCGGGCCGATCGAGATACGCACGATCGGCCCGTGCTCGCGCAGGCGCTGCAGAAAGGCCAGGCGGTCCCTTGCCAGAGGCACCGCGTGTCCGATGAGCGGCACACGGCCTGGAGCGTACGGCGGACGGTGCGGGTCGGCGTTCACGGTTGGTGCCTCCGTCTGTGATCCGGGCTGAAGGGGTGGCGGGACGGTTCAGGGTCGGCGTGTCTGCAGCAGCTCGAGCGCGGCGGTCACCTCGGCCTGGGCCATGGCCTGGGGGGCGTAGAGGGTCTTGTCGTGCCAGAGGGCGGGGTGGTGGTCGCCGGGGGAGTGGACGGCTTCGCGCAGGATGTCCTCGGCGAGTTTCAGGGCCTGGGTGGCCTCTGGCCTGCCCGCGTGATCCGGAGAGTTGAGGAGGATGTTCACGGCATAGGCGGTCTCCTCGGCGGTGCCACCCCACACCCCCCAGGATCCGTCGTCGCTCTGGGCGGCCAGTACCCGGTCGGCGGCCGAGCGGATGGCGTCGCGAGTGGTCGGGCCGGTATGCCCGGAGAGAGCGGTGACGCACCGTTCGGTGGCGTAATAGGGGGACGCGTGCCACTTGTCGCACCAGGTGCCGTCGGGCTGTTGCTGGGCGAGGAGCCAGTCGCGGGTCAGGTCCATACGGGACTGGAGAGCGTCCCCTGTCGTGGGCCGGTGGCTCAGCCAGGCGGTGAGCGCCTGGAGGGCGTGGGCGTTGGCCGTGCTGGAGCCGGTGTCCTCGCCGACATAGCAGTCGTAGTGGTCGTCGGCCTCGAAGGCGGACAGCGGGGAGGGGTCGCGGGGCGAGCCGGCGAGGGCGGACGCCAGCACCGCCATGGCGGTGTCGTCGACGTCGGGCAGCAGGCCGGGGGCGCCGCGTACGCCGACGGTGTCGTAGAGCTCCGCGGCCCAGGCGCGGACGGGTGGCACACAGGCGGCGGGCAGGCCGGGACGGGCCAGGGCGACGGCGACCCAGAGCCGCTCGAAGGTGGAGATCGGCGCGGCCTCCGGGAAAAGACCGTCGTAACGCTCCGCCACGGCGGTCAGCGCGGTGACCGCCTGTTCCCGGCCCGCGTCGGGTCCGGTGGCCAGCCAGGCGGCGGTGGCGGCGGGAGAACTGCCCAGCAGCCCGCCCGGGACGCCGGGCACCATCTGCGGCAGGCGGCGCGCGACCCCTTCGAAGGTGTGGTGCAGCTTGAGCGGCACACCGCCGGCCGCCCGGCACCGCTCGGCCACGCGGTCGGGCAGCGCCGCCTGAAATCCGCGCGGCTGGACCAGGCGCTGCCCGCGGGCCCACGGGCCGAGCCGGGGCAGGGCCGCGACCTTTGGCTGGTCCAAGTGGTCGTTGATCAGGATGACCAGGTCGGGGGCGAGGATCTCGATGGCCGCCGTGTCCGGCCACCCACCGGTCCTGGACAGGTCCCGCAGCGCGGCGAGCCCGTGGTCCACAGCCGCGGCGAGCCGCTCGCGCGAGACGCCTGCGGCCGTGTCCTGGCGCAGCGTGGACAGGAGGGCTTCCGTGACGCTGAGCGTCGGCAGCAGCCGGTACGGCGCGGGGCCCTCTCCCCAACTGCCGGCGGCCAACTGCTGCTCCAGCAGCCACGCCAGACGGCGCTCGTGTCCCTCCAGCCATGGTGCCCAGGAGGTTACCCGGGCCGTCTCGTACACGGAGGGAGGCACGTTGCCCCAGGGATCGTTGTCGACCGACGTCACCAACTTTTGGGCGCGCTCCGGGTAGCTGTTCGTGTGCCGTGCCCGTATCGGGGTCGCCTGGTGGGATATGGAGCTCATGACTGCCTTTCCGTGGCCATCCATACGATCTGCCTCAGCGTCTTGGCGACGTCCCGGGGCAGGTCTGCTTCTTCCAGCGTGGCGAGAGCGGTGTCGCGCCTAGCGGTGATCATCTTTTCGACCCGCTGCCGGGCACCGGTGGTCTCCATGACGGTGCGGACCCGGTCGATGTCCTCGCTCCCCAGTTCCGGGCTGCCGACCAGGGTGCTGAGCAGCTTCAGGTCGGCCCCGGAGGCGTCCTGGACCGCGAGAGCCAGGAGCACGGTGGCTTTGCCCGCACGGATGTCGTCTCCGACAGGCTTGCCGGTCTGTACCGGATCGCCGAAGACGTTGAGCAGGTCATCGCGCAGCTGAAACGCTTCTCCCAGCGGGATGGCGAAATCGGTGCAGGTCTGCAGCAGCCGCGGATCGCCGCCGGCCAGGCAAACGCCGAGGTGCAGGGGCCGTTCCACGGTGTATTTCCCTGTCTTGTACCGGGTGACCCGCAGCGCGGCCTCGACGTTCCCGGACATCCGGTCGGTCGACAGCAGATCCAGGTACTGCCCGTAGACCAGCTCGGCGCGCATGCTGTCCACCAGCGGCAGGACCCGGGCCTGCGCTCGGGCTCCGAGCCCTGCGCCCGCCAGCATTTCGTCCGACCACACGAGCAAGAGGTCACCGAGGAGGATGGCGGCACCCCGGCCGTGCGCCTCCGCCTTGCTGAGCCGCCCGCCGCCGCTGAGGTACTCGGCGGCCAGCGCGCGGTGGGCCGAGGGCCGTCCGCGGCGGGTATCGCTGTCGTCCATGACGTCGTCGTGGATCAGGGCGAACGTCTGGAACAGCTCCAGGGCGGCGGCGACGCGAAGGACCGGGTGGGAGTCTCCCGGTGCGCCTGCGGCCTGCCATCCCGCCACGCACAGCAAGGGGCGCAGTCGCTTGCCGTTGGAGAAGAGAAGCCGGCGGACGGTGGTGAACAGCGGTGCCATTTCCGGGCCGAGCGCTGCCCGTTCCTGCATGTCGACGAAGTCTTCGAGTACCGCGTCTACATCGTCACGAACGGATATGAGGGGCGGAATATCGGTGTCCCATGCGGTACCGGCCATCGACGCACGTACCTTCCTTGAAGGGAGAATCCCAGGCAAAATCGCCCTTTCCCCGTGGGCAGGCAGAACACGGCCCCCGGGTGTGCACCCGGGGGCGGTCGGTCAGCTGTTGGTGTTGGTGTCGGTGTTGGTGATGTAGATCAGGCGGACACGGGGACGCTACCCAGAGTTGATCTCCGGGAATCCGGTGTCTGCGGAGTGAAACGGCAGGGCAGTGAGGTGAGGACGCGATAGATGGGGCCTGGCTGGTACGTCAGAGTGGCAGCCGGGACGGTGAGTTCGATGTCCGGCAGCCTGCCCATCAGCCGCTCGATGGCCGCGACCGACACCACGAACACGATGTCCTCGGCGGGGCAGGAGTGCGGACCGGCCGCGAAGGCGAGGTGTGCCTTGTGGTCGGAGCGCTGCTCGTCGGTCACCTGACCGGTGTGGGGGCAGGTGTTGACCGCCGCGTAGGAGACCATGACGGGTTCTCCGGCCTCGATGGCGCGCCCGTGGAACGTGACGGCGCGCCGTGCGCGGTGGAGGCTGTACATGGCCAGCGGCGGGTCCGCCCAGAGCACCTCGTCGATGGCGTGCCTGATGGGCAGACTCCCGGTGGTGAGAGTGCCCCGGTACCGCTGGTCGGAGAGGATCTGCGCGAGGGTGTTGGCGATCAGGCCCGCCAGCGTGCCGTAGGCCGCGCCCTGAGTGATCAGTACCTGGTTGATCACCTCCTCCGGGCTGAGCTTGTGCGGGTGGTCGATGAACCAGGAGGTGAGGTCGCGGCCGCGCCGCGCGCTCTTCATGGCGTAGAGGCCGCCCAGATAGGCGGTGAGGGCCTGCTCGCCCGCCTCCTTGGCCTGTGGGACCGTACTCATCAGCGCCTCGATCGCCGACATGAGCTGGTCCGCGCCCTCGTCCGGCATGCCGAACAAAGTGTTCAGGACCATGAGCGGCAGCCTACGGGCGTACTGGGCGACCAGGTCCGCCCGTCCCACATGGGCGAACTCGTCCAGAAGGATGCCTGCGTGACGCCGCGTCACGTCCCGCAGGTACTGGGGGTCGAGGAGCGCGAAACTGTCGGTGATGACCTTCCGCAGATGCGCATGTTCCTCGCCGTCGGCGAAGAACAGGCTGGGCCGCCACTGCAAGGGCTCCTTGACCGGACTGTTCGCCGGCACCGTCGTGTCCCAGCCCCGGGTGTCCTTGGTCCAGGTGCCGGGGTCCTGCAACAGGTCGAGAGCGGCCCGGTAGTCGGTGACCACCCACACGACGACGCCAGGATCGATCTCGGCGCGGCCCACCGGCCCCTGCGCTCGCAGCAGTTGGTAGCTGCGCTGAGGGTCGGCGGCATGCTCCGGTCCGTACAGCGGAACAGCGTTGGGAGCGGTCGTCACAGATTGCCTCCGGCACGGGTTACGAGGTGGGCGGCCAGCGTTCGCAGCGCGTTGAGGCTGGAGTCCCAGTCGCGCGCATCGCAGATGACCAAGGGGGTGTGATCCTCGACATCGAGCTTGCCGCGCAGGGTTTCCTCGTCATAACTGGGGGATTCTGGGAATTGGTTCACAGCTACGGCGTAGTCCAGGCCGGTCTCCTCTATGAGGTCCATGACCTCGAAGGAGTCGGCCAGTCTCCGGGTGTCCACGATGACGAGTGCGCCCAGGGCACCACGGGCGTAGTCGCTCCACAGGGGCTTGAACCGCCGCTGCCCGGGCGTGCCGAACAGGTACAGGACGATTCGCCCCTGGGCGATGGTGAGACGGCCGAAGTCGATGGCCACCGTGGTGGTCTTCTTGTCCGCGACCGCAAGCTCGTCGACATGGGCCGCCGCGTCGGTCATGACCTCCTCGGTGTGGAGGCTCGGAATCTCCGACAGGGTGCGGATCATCGTGGTCTTACCGATACCGAACGGCCCGGCCACTAGGATCTTCACCCGTTCGTGGTTCGAGTCCGGCAGGTAGACCGGCGCACTAGAGGGCGAGGAGCCCATGCATAACCTCCTCCAGGAGGGCCCTGCTGGGCCGTCCGGCGTGAGCGGTGGGAGCAAGGGCGTCCGGAAGCGGCGCAGCGGCACGCAGGTGACCGTCGGACACCAGCTGCGCGGCGAGCATCTTCACCACGCCGATCGGAAGACGCAGATAGCCCGCGATCTCCATCACGGTCAGCCCGCCGTCACTGACCAGGTCGAGAAGTCGTTGATGGGCGGGCGTGTGATGGGGCAGCGCGGGTCGGCCCGTGGCGGTTAACGCCGTCAGGTCTTCGAACGTGCTGTGCTCGGGAGCGCTGATGCCTCCGGTGGCCAGGTAACTGGGGACCAGTCGTCGCGCCGGGCCCGGGCTCATGAGGACGGGCCATGGGAACGCGTGGGTACGGACATCAGCGCCTCGCCGAGGTTCTTCGCCTGCCGCGCGAGGGTGTGCGCGACGATGTTCATCGGCACATCGGTGCCGAAGGAAGCGGCGATGAACGCGTTGGCTCCGCCGGCTGGCATGACCATAAGCGTCCCAGAGGCGTCGAGTTGGACCGTGATGGTGGAGATCGGAGTCTCCTCGGGGGCCTCGAGCGAGACGACGGCCGCCGCGCGCGCGGCGCCGTGCAGGGCGGACACCATGGCCGCCATACCTTCGGAGTCATCGCGGCCGAGGCTGCCCGAGGCTCCGACGACGATGCCGTCGGCGGAAAGGATCAGAGCATGCCGGACGCCGATCTCGATGATCGGGCCCAGGACCCAGGACGGGTCGGGGATCTGCTCGCTGAGAGTTGACTGGGTCAAGACTTGTCCTTGTTCTCAGAGTCGGTTGCGTCACGTCCGGCGGCAACAGCCTGCTCGAAGTCACCCCATGCGGCGCCAGCCGCATCCGGGTCCACTGGTCGAGCCGTACGGGTCAGAGAGCGGCCACGGGAGGATCCGCTCCGGCGGCGGCGCTGGGGCAGCCCGCTGGCGTCACGTAGAGACGGCGCGCTGACGTCACGCAATCCCTCCCCGGGCTCCACGGCGGCAGGAGGTACGGGCTTGCGCGGCGCCGGGGCCGGCAGGGCGGCCATCGCCGACGGCGGCTCCGCCTGCTCATCGATGGTGGTCAGCAGATGCTTCGGAACCGCCAGCACGGCACGGACCCCGCCATAGGGGGAGACCTGATCGACGGACACGTGGAAGCCGTGGTCGGCGACCAGCTGTCCGATAGCCGCGAAACCCAGAGCCGGAGGGTCGCCCAGCTCAGTGAGCAGCAGCTTGCCGGCGTTCTCGCCGGTCACCAGCCGGGTGCCGCGCGCGACGGACTCGCGGGTCATACCCTTGCCGGCGTCGTCGATCTGGATGCACACGTTGCCGTTGTCCGTCTGCAGAAGGGTGACCTCCACCGCCAAGTCACCCCGTGAGGACTCCAGCGCGTTCGCCATCAGCTCGGCGCAGGCCACCGCCACCGGTTCTGCGGCCCGGCCGACAATGCCCACCCCGCCGGCCAGCAGTTTGGTGTGGACCTGGATCCGCTCGAATCCGTTCAGACGCGACGTGGCTCCCGCGACGACGTCCGGGAGGTGGGTGTCCGGCCGGACCAGGCCGGGCCACGAACCACTCACGATGGCTGCTTTCTGCACCAGCCGGAGGACCTGTTCGTTGAGCTGGTCGATACGAAAATACTCCCTGACGACCTCCGGGTCGCGGCAGTCGCGCTGCAGCTCGTCGATGAGCGTCTGCAGCCGGAAGCTCTGGGCCTGGATGGCCGTGCAGGCGCCGCGCAGTGCCGCCCGGGCGGCGGAGTCGATACGGTCGCGCTCACCGATCAGTGTCTCCACGAACAGGTCGTGCGCCGCCTGGGCCTGTGCCGCGAAGTCGCTGTTGTCGTTCAACAGGCCGTCGGGCACGGGATGGTGATCACTGATCAAGTGCAGAGCAGCGGCGGGCAGCCGACTGTTCACCAGGTGGCGCAGTTCTTCGAACTGCGCCCTCTCGCGGGCCCGGAGGGTTGCCAACGCCTCATTCTGTTCCGCGATTTGCCGGGTTAGCGCCGCACAGCGACGCGACAGGACCGCGCGAGATCTGGCCAGAGCCACTGCGGCGACGGCGCCCGCCGCGGTTGTCGCACCCAGCACCGCAAGGGCAGCTTCGGGATTCGATGTCACGGATAGGGGGTCCTTGGAGGTCAGAGCCAGGCCCCGGCCGGCATCGGGCGATTCAGCGGAAGCTCACGCCCGACAGGCAGACCTGGCGATGTGGGTAAGGGAGAGGCGCGCACGTCTGCAGGCCACCGCGTGGGACGGCCTGCTTCCCGGAACTCCGCGCTCCCAGGAGTCCGTCCCGCTGCAGGTTCGCGCCGAGAAACGGAACACGGCCACGCCAGGCACACTGGGAACCAAGGGAAGCAGGGCATTTCGCTCCGGTCGACAACGAGCAGCTGATCCGGCATGTTACTCATAAGATGATCAGGGTGTGGCGTCTTCATGCCGCGCCCACAATGCAGACCGCAAGGGCAACCTGGCCGTCGAGGGCGGATCGGTGCGGCCATGCTCGGCCAGGAGGGACCGGACTGAGCCCGGATCCACCGGCTTGATTTCCGGTTGATCGTTTCGGCGTCGTGCAGGCCGTGTCGGAGCTGAGTTGCGGATTCGGGCATGGAGTGGCCGCTGGTCTGCCCAGCTCTTCCACTTTGTCCACAGGTCTCGGGCCCTTTCGGGCAGGCCGGTAAGGGAGCGTCAGCGGGCCGGCGGTGCATGCACCGTGCTGAACAGCTGGGTGAAGTCCTCGCTCCAGGGCCAGCGTTCGGGCAGGTGCAGAGTGAGGCGGCGGGCAGAGCGGGCCAGGCGGGCGGGCACGTTGATCAGGTGGTCACGGATCGTGGCGGTGACGGCTCTCGCGTGGAACGTTCCGGCCAGGGTGCCGGCGGCGCGGGTCAGATTGTGGGCCAGGGCCAGTTGGGCGACGGTGATGTGGTCGACCGCCGTGTTCGATCCCGCGTTGCCCGGTCTGAGCAGGGCCGCGACCGGTTCACCCGTGCCGCCCGGTCCGTGGTCGACGAACCCCATCAGCGGGTGGTGGCCGTAGGTTCGCTTCCACGTGGGTGCGGCGTCCTCCTTGTCCGAGTGCGCGATCACCAGCACCCCGTCGAGGTCCACGGTCACCGTCCCGCCCGCATCAGGCGCTTCCCGGCCGGCCAACCGCCAGACATGTTGGCGGACTTCAGCCCGCGCGGCACGGATGGCCCGCAGGGCCTTCTCCCCGGAGGCTGCGAGGACGTCGATGAGGCGGGAGACCGTCGGGTCGGAGGCGACCGGCCCGAACACGGCCGGCTCGGCCCGCAGCACCTCGACATCCGCGAGGCAGTCCCCGCCCAGCGCGACCGCCAGGGCCACGTCCAGCAGGATCTTGCCCGGATCGTGCACCGCCCGAGCCTTCCGCCACGGCGTCAGCGCCGCTGATATCGCGGTGTTCAAGCCGGCCTTGCGGACGGTCTCGACCAGCAGCACGCCCCCGGCCTGCGAGACCCCCGCCCGGCCGTCGCCCTCGATGCGGACACGGGGGTACGACCCGATACGCTTCTTCACCTGGAGAGTGCTTCTTTCCATGCAGCCAACAGGACCCTAGACAAGTCCCATCGTTGCAGGTCAGGAGCACTCTCCGCTTATTTGATCAAGCATCGGACACCCCACCTCGTGAAAGCGCGAGGTTAGCGTCTTGTTCTGACAGTGACCTCCGGCCGCCGTCGGCCAACCGCACTTCCCCTGCTTCCACTCACCCACGGTCTCTCCCCTCCCCGTTGGTCCGCTTCGCGTCCAGGCATCCAGCGTGTGGCACGTAGCCAGCACAGGGCAGGGCGCACGGTCGGCGGCGTCAGGCGATGCAGGCGCACGCGGGTCAGTACGTCGGGAGCGTTCTTCTGGGTGCACGCTTTCCAAGTGTGCTCATGTCCCTCGGAGGGCTGTACGGAGCCGTTCACATGCGTCTATGCGGGCTCACCGCCTTAAAGCTTGCCCTGCGCCGGTACTCATCCGGACGGGGCGGTACGCCTGCGAATGAGACCAGAACTGAGACCAGGGCCAGGGTTGGCTTTGTCCGGTTGTTGAAAATCGAACACACGCGGCGGAGTGCTTTGACCTGCGGTGCCCCGGAACCAAGGAGAGCACGCCGGGCGTCCTTTTGATCACTGCTTCGTGGCAGGCCCGCGAAGCGCTACTCGCCTCACGACAAGGAGAGCCGTCCATGACAAACGACGCACGCGGCCAGTCTGACGACCTGCATCCCCAGGCACCCTGGTGGTGGGGCATCGGCCCGGTGGGAGCCGTCATCCTTGTCATCGTCGGGATCGCCTGGACGTTGTGGCTTTTTCTCGGGTCGTCCGGCGCTGCGGACAACTCGACGGTCGGCTACGGGGCGAGCAAGGTCATCTCCATCGGCCTTGTGCTCGGGGGCACCGTCGTACTGGAGCGGTTTCGCAGTCGCACTTCGCGGGCGCAGGAGACAAAGGACCAAGAGAACGGTTGAGGGGCGAAACCTTCTGATCCGTAGCTCTATGTGGGCCGGTCGGTGACGGTCATACAGGCCGCTTCATGGCCCCTCGGAGGCACTACTGGTCGAGGCTGGTTGGTGCGGTTGCTGTACTTCCTTGCTGTACAGCTTGCTTCGCCGCCGCGTTCTGGGCATGAGCCCAGGGCTGATGCGTTCTCAGGTTTCAAGATCGAGTAGTTGGAGTGCGTGGTCGGTCCGTGACCGGTAGTGGTCGGTGGCGGCGGCGATGTTCGTCCAGCCGGCCTGGCGGATGAGGCCGATGGCGAGGTTGCGGAAGGTCGCCATCGCGCGGGGCGCGGTTCCGGTGCGGACGCGGGAGGTGTCCTCGGCGAAGGTCACGTCCCGCACGTGGTGCAGGGCCTCGACCTGCCAGTGCCCACGGATCAGCTCGGCGAGCTGGGACGCGGTGGCCTGCTCGGGGGTGAGGCTGGTGACCGCGTAGATCGTCTTGATGGTGGTCTTTGAGGTCGTGCGGTTCGTGCGACGGCGCTTGACCTCGATGGCCTGGACGGCGTGCGGAAAGAGCAGGCCCGGCCGGACTGTGCAGACTTTGAGGCGGCGTATCTCGCCTCGCCCGTGCGCCCGTTCGCGGGTGCGGTGCTGAAGCGGGACCTCGTGCCAGGGCAGTCGCCGTAGCCGGCGGCGGAGCTTTTTCTGGTTGCCCTTGACGACGAGGATGTAGTGGGCGCCCCGGGTGTCGGCGTACACGTGAACGTCCCCACCCGCGTACGGATGAACGCGGCCAGTTCCTGATGCGCTGAGGGGTACTGCTCGGCACTCTGCTGCTTGGTCGGTGTAGGCGGCGGAGGGGCGGTCGACGGTGGTCTTGGATCCGCATCGCTGGCTGGAACTACGGCGTTTCCGCGGCCTGTTGGAGTCCGGGGCGATGAGCCTGTCGGAGATCGCCAGGGAGACGGGGCTGGACCGCAAGACGGTCCGCAAGTACCTCTCGGCGCCGGGCCCAGCGACCCCGCCGCGCCGGTCGGCGAACGGACGGTCCCTGGCAAGAAAGATCGACGAGTTCGCGCCGCTGATCGACTCGATGCTGCGGGCCGAGGTCCTGATGAAGGCATCGGTGATCCACGAGCGGCTGGCCGCTGAGTACGGGTTCACCGGCAACTACCAGCGCGTCAAGCTCTATGTCCAGGAAGCCCGCCCCAGGATCGCCGAGGAACTCGGCATCACCCCGAAGGAGCTGGCGGGCATGCACCGCCGCTTCGAGGTCATCCCCGGCGCCCAGGCCCAGGTGGACTGGGGCGACGAGGGCAAGATCCTCGCCCACCTGGGCATCGCGAAGGTCTACTCCTTCCACATGACCTTGTCGTACTCCCGCGACCCGTTCTGCTGCTTCACCACCGGCCAGGACCTGCAGACCTTCTTCGACTGCCACCGCCGGGCCTTCGCCCACTACGGCGGGGTGCCGATGACGATCGTCTACGACCGCACCAAGACCGTCGTGCGCCGGCACGTCGCCCCGGGCGAGGCGGTCCCGCTGCATCCGGAGGCGGTCGGCTTCGCCGGCCACTACGACTTCGACATCGACGTGCTGGCCGCCTACCGCCCCACCGGCAAGGGTCGCGTCGAACGCCAGGTCCTGATCGTCCGCGACCACGTCCTGTCCGGCCGGGCCTTCTCCTCCATCGAGGAGATGGACGCCGCGTTCGCCGCCTGGGTGCCGCAGCGGCGGGCCCAGATCCACAAGACGCACCGGGAGGTCATCGGAGAGCGGGCGATCCGTGACCATGCGGCCCTCAGGCCGCTGCCGCCGACCCCGTATCTGGTGGCCGAGCGGCATCTGCGGCCGGTCGGCAAGGACTGCCTGGTCGCCTTCGGCGGCAACCTCTACTCGGTGCCCGCCCGCCGGGTCCGCCCCCGCCAGCTGGTGGAGATCCGGGCCACGAAATCGCAGGTCATGCTGCATGCCACCATCGCGGACGCCGGCGGCGAAACGCTGCTGGCCATCCACCCGCGGGCGATCGGCCGCGGGGCCCGCGTCGTCGAAGAGGCCCACTGGGACGGCCTGCCCACCGGCAAGGGGCGCCGCACCACCACCGGCGACGTCCCACCCCCGCCCCGCCACGAGCGTCCTCTGGGCGAGGAGACGGGACCCTTGCAGGCCCTGCTGAACCGGGCCGCGGCCACTCGCATCGAGGTCGGCCGCCGGCCGCTGTCGGTCTATGACGAGCTGACCGGCACCCGCCCCTTCACCACCCGTCCGAGCACGAGGGAAACGTCTTGAGCGAGCTGGTCTCCACCCGCATCCGCACCACGGCCGGCAAGCTTGGCCTGCCCCACCTGGCCGAAACGATCAACGAGTACACCCGGCGGGCCGACGAAGGGAAGATGGGCTACCTCGACTTCCTCGACCTGGTGCTGTCCGAGGAACTGGCCGTCCGTGACGACCGCCGCTTCCGCCAGGGCCTGCGGCTCTCCCGGCTGCCGCACCACAAGACGCTGGATGAGTACGACTTCTCCTTCCAGCCTGACCTCGACCCGCGCAAGGTCAAGGACCTGGCCACCCTCTCGTTCGTCGACGGCAAGGCGAACGCCGCCCTGCTCGGGCCGCCCGGGGTCGGCAAGACGCACATCGCCGTCGCTCTGGCGGTCGCGGCCTGCCGGGCCGGCTACTCGATCTACTTCACCAGCCTCGACGACATGGTCCGCAACCTCAAAGCAGCCGAGGCCGCAGGCCGGTTGGCCAGCAAACTCGGCACCTACCTGCGGCCCAGCGTCCTTGTCGTCGATGAGGTCGGCTACCAGCCCCTCGAACGTGCCGAGGCGAACCTGGTCTTCCAGGTCATCTCCAAGCGTTACGAGAAGGGCTCGATCATCCTGACCTCGAACAAGACCTTCAGCGAGTGGGGCCAGGTCTTCGGCGACGAGGTCCTCGCCACCGCGATCCTCGACCGCCTTCTGCACCACTGCGAAGTGATCGCCATCAATGGCCCCAGCTACCGGCTCAAGAACCGCCTCAAGGCCATCGAGCGAGAGACCGACGTGGCCTGACAGCTGGGGACGTTCGTCTGTACGCACCTGGGGAGAAAAGTCCGTACGCCGACACCTGCGGCAGGTATGGGTCCAGCAGTACTGGCACGACGCATCTGGCCAACTGTGCTGGCGGCAGGCGAAGTCGACCCGCGACCGGGCCAGCCGCAGGGCGGTGGAGCAGAGGAACACCGGCAAGACCTCGGCGGCCGGGCGGCCGGATGCTGATTCCGCACGGGTGCCGTGGTCGACGATGGAGATCGTCACCCCGCATGATCCCGAGGCCCGTTACAGCCAGAAGGTCACCGCGGCCGGCCAACGTGACTGGATCGGCTATCGCGACCACCAGACCGAGACCTGCGATGAGACCGGCCCCAACGTCATCGTCCAGGTGGTCACCCGCCCGGCGCCACAGCAGGACATCGACGCCCTCGACGACATCCACCAACAGCTGACCCGCCAGGGCTTCCGGCCCGTCGAGCACGTGGTCGACGGCGGCTACGTCACCCCGGACAGCATCCACCAAGCGGCCACGAAGTGGAACATCGCCGTGCTCGGACCGGTCCGCGACGACCCGCAGGCCGCCCAGCGGCCGGGCTTCACGAAGGAGGACTTCCGCATCGACTGGGACAACCGCACCCTCACTTGCCCGAACGGCATCACCAGCCCGCCCTGGAAACCCACCCTGGGCGACGGACATCCCCGGCTGTCCGTCCTCTTTCCGCGCAAGGCATGCCGGGAATGCGACGACCGCCTGAAGTGCACCGGCAACGTCGACGGCAAGGGGCGCCACATCTTCCTGCTGCCAGAACCTCAGCAGAAGATCCAGACGCAGGTCCGGAAAGACCAGAAGACCGGCACCTGGCAGCGACGCTACGCCATCCGCGCGGGCTGCGAGGCGACCGTCTCCGAGACCGTCCACGCTCACGGCCTGCGGCACTGCCGCTACCGCGGCCTGGCGAAGACGCACGTCCAACACGTCCTCACGGCCGCCGGAACCAACATCATCCGCCTCAGCGAATGCTTCCCACCCGGCACCACACCAGCTTCTCCGCCCCGACCGCCCGGCCACTTCCAGCGACTCTGCCAAAGACTGACGTCCTAGAGATCACCAACAGCATCACCGTATGTGAGACAGAGCCGCTCGTTTGACAGACCCGCGGGCCGCGGGCGGCTGTGGCGGGCGGAGCCTGGCCGCCTTGGCCACGCGCAGCAGGAGTGCACGGTTGCCCGGCGCGGTGAGCAGTTCCTGGTCCTGCTCCGGATACGAGTCGGGAGAAGCAGGCCGCGGCCCGCAGGAAGACGCCCGCCCAGGGCGGTGCGGGGTAGGCGGCGCAGCCGTCGGTGTAGCGGGCGCGGTCGTGCAGGGCGAGCGTGGCCGCGTCGTCGTAGTCGCGGGGGTGTGCGGTAGTGAGTTGCTGGAGGGACACACCGGTGAACAGTGCGGCGGCAACGGTCGCCACCAGGCGAGTGCGGCGCCACCGCCTCCAGCTTCGTCCGCACCGGGCCGATCAACTCATCGCAACGCCCCCCACCACATCAACGACCCGACGACCCGGAAGCAACCCGTAGAAAATCGACGGCTCCGAAGGGTGAAGAGGGCGAAGGAGAAATGCACGTTTCACGCCTTTTGTTCTTTTCGATCGGATTTGCCATGTGCTGGGGGACGTCACGGGGCGGGCCGGTGTCGTCGAGCAGAAGATGCTCGGTGATCCTCACTCACCGACCGTGGTGGCTCTTCGGCGGGGCCGGCGAACCATGATCTCGACCCGGGCGAACACCGCGACCAATACGAGGAGGACGACCATGGGGGCCAGCAGCCAGAACCAGCGTTGCGCCCACCAGTGGGCGGTCGGCTCGGTCAGGAGCGTGTGGCCCAGACGTTCGTAGATCCACAACGCGATGAGGTAGGCGGTCATGTGCCACAGGAACACGGTGATCGCCACCAGGTTGAGTGCCACCACAGGCTTCCACACCCGGGGGCGGCGCAGGAGGCGCGCCGCGGTCGGCGTGATCAGCGCCAGCAGTCCCAGCTGGAAGACGGCGAGCGCCGCGACGGCCGCGTTGGTAGGGAAGATGTTCGACTCGGCGTCGCCGACCGTCCCGACCATTGAGCGGGGGTAACCGGCGAACACCGTCAGCACGACCAGGGTCAGCAGGCCGGCCCCGGTGACCGCCAGCCGCTGGGCCGACGGCCCTCGGCCGAGCTGCCAGGTGCGCCAGGCGTAGCCGAGCTGGTGGCAGAACAGCCACACCAGCGCGAGGGTCACCCATTCGGCCCAGGCCAGCCCGACGCCGCGGCCGAGCACGCTGCCCGCGGCAATCAGCCCTGCGAGCGCGGCTAGGGTGCCGGCGCCATGGCGGACATGCAGGGTCGCCGTCACCGGCACGGTGACGATCAACAGGCTGTACACGCCGAGGAACCACAAGGGCGTCAGGTAACCAGGGAACCACTGCCACATCCAGCGGTGGGGTCCTGGCAGAGTCGCGGCGATCAGCTCGCCGACCAGCCACATCCCCGCCCATACGGCGGTGGGCACCGACAGCCTGCGGAGCCGGTCGGCGACGAACCGTCCGGCAGGATCCTTGTTCGCCTGCGTGCGTTGCCAGCCGGCCAGGTTCGCGTAGCCGCCGACCAGAAAGAACACCGGCATGATCTGCAGTACCCAGGTGGCCAGCCACCCGCCGGGAACGGCATCGATCGGGTTGGGCATGACGAGGTCGCCGTCAGCGGTGCGATGGGTGACCGACAGCGTCCAGTGCCACAGGGTGACGACCACGATGCTGAGCGCTCGGGCGGCGTCGACGACACGGTCCCGGGTTTCCGGTGTGGCGCTCACCAACCGGTCCAACGCCCCAGGGGTCCCGGGGGCACGGGACCACCGGCGCCAGTGGGGGGTCACGTCCGGTACAGCGCGTCGACATCCTCCGCGAAGTCCTGGAGCACCCGACTGCGCCGGACCTTCAGGGTCGGGGTGAGATAGCCGTGGGCCTCGGTGAGGTCGCCGGGCAAGACCCTGAACCTGCGCATCCGCTCGGCCTGACTGACGGTCGCATTGGCCTCGTCGATCGCCGTCTGCAGCCGGGCAAGCAGGTCGGGGTCGTCGCGAAGCTGTGCGGGGGTGGCGGCCGCCGACTTGCCGGCGCTTCTCTTCCAGGCCGCCAGCCCCTCCTCGTCGAGAGTGATCAGGCCGGCGATGAACGGGCGCTGATCGCCGACGGCCACCACCTGGCTGATCAGAGGGTGGGTGCGCAGACGGTCCTCCAGCTCCGCGGGGAGGACGTTCTTCCCGCCGGCAGTGACGATGATCTCCTTCTTGCGGCCCGAGATGGTCAGGAATCCGTCGTCGTCCAGGGTGCCGACATCTCCGGTGTACAGCCAGCCATCGGCGCTCAGCGTCTCCTTCGTGACCGGTTCGTTTCGCCAGTAGCCCGGGAACACCACGGGGCCGCGGAGCAGGATCTCACCGTCGTCGGCGATCCGGACCGTGACGCCGGGCAGCGGCTGCCCGACTGAACCGATCTTGACCGCGGAGGGCATGTTGACCGTGGCGGCGGCGCTGGTTTCGGTCAGCCCGTAGCCCTCGAGTACGGTCACGCCGATGCCTCGGTAGAAGTGGCCAAGACGGGCGCCGAGCGGAGCGCCGCCGCTGATGGCGTAGGTGACCCGCCCGCCGAGAGCCGCCCGCAGCTTGCGGTAGACGAGCCTGTCGAACAGGCGGTGGGCCAGTGTGAGCCGTCGGCCGGGGGCCCCTTGCTCCAATGCCTGGCTGTAGCGGACAGCGACCTGCTCAGCACGCTTGAAGATGCCGCCGCGGCGCTGCGCCTCGGCGCGCTGCTGGGCTCGGGCGTAGACCTTCTCGAGCACCCTGGGCACCGCCAGGATGAACGTCGGCCGCAGCGCGGCCAGGTGGTCGGGCAGGCGGGCGAGGTCGGCGGTGTGAGCCAGGCGGACGCCGTGCTCGACACAGGCCACCTGAATCACCCGGGCGAACACGTGCGCCAACGGCAAGAACAGCACCGTCGAGGCGTCGTAGCCGAAGATCTCCCGTAGCGCCGCGATCGCGGCACGGGCCTCATAGAGCAGGTTGCCGTGGGTGAGTACGCACCCCTTGGGCCGGCCGGTGGTGCCGGAGGTGTAGATGATGGTGGCGGTGTCGTCCGCGCGGACCGCACCGCGGCGCTCGTCGACCTGGGAGTCGGTTACTCCGGCGCCCTCCTGCCGCAACCGAGAAAGATCACCGGCGTCGATCTGCCACACCTGCTCCAGCAGGGGAAGGTCCACCTGGATGTCCTCAAGTCGGTGGCGGTGATCCGACGTCTCGACCACCATCGCGACGGCCTCGGAGTCCTCCAGCACCCACCGGATCTGCTCGGCCGAGGAGGTGTCGTAGATCGGCACCGGCACCGCACCGATCGTCCACAGGGCATAGTCGGTCAGAGTCCACTCGTAGCTGGTCTCGGCCAGCAGAGCGACCCGGTCGCCGGGCTGGATCCCGGCAGCGAGGAAACCCGCCGCGAGGGCGCGCACATCGCTCGCGAACCGCGCGGCGGTCACGCGCTCCCAGCCACTTCCCGTCGGCCGGTCGAACAGGACAAGCTTGGGCCGGTCGCCTCGGAACACCGCGTTGGCCAGCTGGTCTTGCGGCGGAATCCGGATCGCGGACGGGCTCTCGTACTCGCGCATAACCGTAGTTTCGGCGCATATCGGGACGTGCACCATTCGGCGCAGCCGAAGGGTGCACGGCCTTCTTGCCTCTTGCGAACGCCGACACGCGTTCATGGTGTGCGCCGGGACGAATTACCGGATTGCAGCGAGACGTCACGATACATTCACTTTTCGAGGACAGCCAGATCGAACCTGTTCGTCAGGTTTCGGCGCTGAGCCCGAGGGGGCGGGCTCACAGGACGCGCGAGGGAGGAGGACCGGGTGCGGGTTCGGGACCTCGCCGATGCCACCCCCGCGCGCCGTGACCGCTATGTCGACTTTCTACGGGCGTTCGCCATCGTCATGGTGGTGATCGGCCACTGGCTGGCCGTGATGATCACATTTCGGGACGGTCGGCTGGGCGGGGAGCACGCGCTCGCTGTTCTGCCGTGGACGCACTGGCTCACCTGGCTGTTCCAGGTGATGGGGATCTTCTTCCTGGTCGGCGGCTACGCCAACGCCGCATCCTGGACCTCGGCCTGTAGGCGCGGGGACAGCTACGCCGACTGGCTGGGATCGCGTGCGGACCGGCTGCTGCGGCCGACGACGGTGTTCATCGTGGTCGGGGTTGCGGTCGCCGCGGCTGCCCGGCTGGCAGGCGTTGATCCGGGGTTGGTGCGGCTGGCCGCCTGGGTGGTGGCCATCTCGCTGTGGTTCCTCGCCGTCTATCTGGTGGTCGTCGCCCTGACCCCCGCGATGCTGGACACCCACCGACGCTGGAGCCTGGCCGTCCCGGCGGCCCTCACCGTGGCCGCCGCCGGCTTCGACGCCCTGCGGCTGAGCACGGGCGTCGGCTACCTCGGTGCCGCCAACTTCCTGGTCGTCTGGCTGGTCCTTCCCTCACTTGGCTTCGCCTGGCACGACGGCACCCTGACCCATCCTCCGGCCAGCCCCTGGCTGCTGTTCCTCGGCGGGTCGGCCGCGCTGGTCGCGCTGACGACGATCGGGCCGTATCCGGTCAGTATGGTCGGCGTGCCCGGGGCTGAGGTGCAGAACACCTCGCCGCCGACAGTCGCGCTGCTCTCCCTGTCCGTGGCCCAGACCGGTCTGGCCCTGCTGCTCGCCGGGCCATTGCGTCCCTGGCTGCGTCGACAGCGGGTCTGGATGGCGGTGATCGCCGTCAACGGGGGGATCATGACGCTGTTCCTGTGGCACATGGTCCCTGTGCTCGTGGCCGCGCTGGCGCTCTACCCGACCGGCATCATGCCCCAACCGGAGATCGGATCGGCGAGCTGGTTCGCCTGGCGGCCGGTGTGGGTGGCGATCTGCGCACTGCTGCTCGGGGCCCTCGTAACGGTGTTCGCACGCTTCGAACGTCCGCGCCACAGGGCGTCGACGGCCACCCGTTCCGCCACCCGGGCGGTCCTCGGCGCCGACAGAGGTGCGAGGCGGCTCGCCGTCGTCCTGGTGCTGGTCGGCACGGCCGCGACCTGCGCCGGCATCATCCAGCTCACCGTCGGCGGCTTCCAAGGCGCAGGGCCCGCGGGTGTCCCCCTGGCGGCCCTGATGATTTACCTGGCGGGACTGGTCGCGTTCTGGGCAGCGCGCCGCGTACGGACATCGCTCCCTGCGCCCGACGCCGCTGGGCACCACGAGTGACAGAGTCCGGCCGCACGAGGCTCTCCTGTCCGCTCACTCATCCACCGCGCCCCCCTGCTCCACCGTCCAAGAATCAGCACGGCGTTTCAGCTTCAGATTCATCAGGCGGCGGTCGAGCTGGTGGCGGGGAGGCGGATGCCGCGCTCGGGAGGCACCCATAGCCCCGCGATGTCGGCGCCACAGCGCCGGCCGGCGCACTGCTGTGGTCAGCAGATACGCCGCGTCATGGATGGACGACGGGCTGCCAGGCCGAGGCGGAGCGGCCGCCACACCCATAGCGTCTTCCCGCGCCCAGCAGAGTGATTTCGGGTATGCCGGTCGGGCGCGGGCCGACGTGCCGCCCGAAGCGCTGCGTGCCTTGTCGCTACCTTCCAGTGAGGCCGAGGCAGGCACTCCGGCTTGTCCATGCAGCAACGAGGAGTTGACCATTCATGGCCGTGTGCGAGGTTTGCCAAAACGACTACGAGAGCTCGTTCGAAGTGCACGCCGCAGGAGCAGTCCACACCTTCGACAGCATCGAGTGCGCCGCCCAGAAGATGGCACCGGTCTGCGACAACTGCCAGTGCCGCATCCTCGGCCACGGCCTGCAAGCGGACGGGCAGTACTTCTGCTGTGCGCACTGCGCCCGCCAGAAGGGCTTCGCGCAACTCGTGGATCACGCCTGACGGACGACGGATCCCGCGGTGGCCGTCGACAGGGAGGCGTTGGTGACCTCACTCGTCACCCGTAGGGTCAGCCCGCCGTCCGCCGTCCGCCGTCCGGCGCACCCGCACCGGTAAGGGCGAAGCCACGAACACTTGCTGGTGCGCGAGCAGCCGGGTGAGATGCGGTGCGCTGTGTCCGGCTCGGCGAGGCACTGCGGCAGGCACACCGCGACCTGGACGACTGCCGGCGGCTGCTGGGCCATGCCCTTCAGCTTGCCGCCAGGGTGCAGCACGCGCACCCTGGCCTTGTGACGCGGTCTCACGGCACGCTGGCGCACCGGCTCATCGTCGACCATCTCGTCGACGGGCGGATGGAACCAGGACACGAGGTCGGCTGCGGATCGACCAGACTCTCACTCAGGACGCCACCGGCACCATGGTGATGCAGGAACTGGAGGCCCTCAGCCTGGACCTGGTCCGTACCGAGGTCAGCGTCCAGTACGTCGACCACAACCTGCTCCAGGCAGACGAGCGCAACGCCGAGGACCACGCCTTCCTGCGCTCCGCCTGCCGCCGCTTCGGCATCTGGTACTCCAAGCCCGGCAACGGTGTCTCCCACCCCRCCCATATGCAACGCTTCGGCGTTCCCGGCAAGACGCTGGCCGGATCGGACTCGCATACCTGCGCTGCCGGGTCGCTCGGCATGCTCGCGTTGGGCACCGGTGGCCTGGAGGTCGCGCTCTCCATGGCCGGACGGCCCCTGCACGTGACCATGCCGGAGATCTGGGGCATCCGCCTGACCGGCCACCTGTCGGAGTGGGTGAGCGCCAAGGACGGGTGCTGGAGATGTTGCGACGGCACGGCGTCAAGGGGGCGGTCAACCGGATCCTGGAGTACCACGGCCCGGGCCTGGCGGGTCTGACCGGGCACTGTCACGTTGACTGACCAGGTGGGATGATCTTCTGGTTGGTCATGCCGGGGAGGGATCGTCCGTGGACAGCGCGCCACCGTCGTACCAGGGGCACCGGTACCCGGTGGAGATCATCTCCCACTGTGTGTGGCTCTACCACCGCTTCCCGCTGTCGTTCCGGGAGGTCGAGGAGCTGCTGCTCGAGCGCGGCGTGCTCGTCTCCCACGAGACGGTCCGCCGCTGGTGCGCGAAGTTCGGGCAGGCCTACGCGAACGGCCTGCGCCGTCGGCGACCCCGGCCCGGCGATAAGTGGCATCTGGACGAGGTCTTCGTCAGGATCAACGGAGAGCGGAAGTACCTGTGGCGGGCCGTGGACGCCGACGGCAACGTGCTGGACATCCTCGTGCAGAACCGCCGGGACACGGCCGCGGCCAGGCGCTTCTTCCGCAGGCTGCTGAAGAGGGCCGGTGCGGTGCCGCGGGTGGTCATCACCGACAAGCTGCGTTCCTACGGCGCGGCCCACCGCGAGGTCATGCCCTCGGTCGAGCACCGCTCGCACAAAGGCCTGAACAACCGGGCCGAGAATTCCCACCAGCCGACGAGGCAGCGCGAACGCGCCATGAAAGGTTTCCGCTCGGTCGGCGGGGCCCAGCGGTTCCTGGCCGCGTTCAGCGGCATCTCACCCCGCTTCCGGCCCCGCCGCCACCTGATGACCGCCGCCCACTACCGCGCCGAGATGACCGTCCGCTTCGCGATCTGGGATCAGGTCACCGGCGTCGCCGGCCTGTCTGCCGCGGCCTGAGCCCAGGGCCGGCACCCGGCCCCACCACACCTCGACACACCGTCAGATACCTGCACACCCAACAACGTGACAACGCCGGTCAAGGGACTGACCGAACAGCTCAACGAGGTCCAGGACGATCTCGCGGGTGCGCGGGAGAGCCTGCGCCGCATGATCCGGGCTGAGAACTCGGCCAACACCGGGCAGTGACCGGCGCCCGGCACACGAAGTGGCGGCACTCCTACGGTGTGCCGCCACTGGCACCGCGATATCGACCGAGGCGTTCCTGAGGCCGTCTCCGCCCGACGGACGGCGTTACGGGTTGCTGCCTTCTTCGCCAGCCGAGTCGAGGGCACGCAGAGCGTCATCCCACTCCGGACCCATAGGGATACCCAGGGATGGAGGTGCGTCGATGATGACAGGGTCGTAGTCCCGCCGCTTCGGCTCCGAACGGGATGACGACGAGTCGACATCGATGATCCGCACGCCGGGATAGCGCTGGGCGAAGAGCATGGCCAGCTCGACAGAGGTGGTGGTCTTGCCGGGGAGAGGGCGATGGTGATCCGAATACATGCGGGCCACCGCCTCGAGAACCTCTGAAGGCACTTGGTCACCAGCACGCTCCGCGTCCAACTGCGGTGCGGGTTCTTCCTCAACAGCGCGTCGGGCTGCGGCGTACCGGGTGCCGGGGTGCTCGGCCATGTACTGACGTACCTTGCGGTCGAGCTCGCGGTCACGGGGGTGGGTCATGAGGTGTTCCTTCCATCCGGCCAACGGCCCCACGCGTCGCGGCCGACGAAGGGGTTCACGTCATGCCGATGGAGCGCGCGAGTCCTGGACTCTTGGCCTCAAGCGGTCCCAACGGCGTGGGCGGGGACCTGGACAACGGGCGTGGCGCGGATCTGCCCGCGACAACTCTACCGGACTGCTCCTCACGCTCAAGAGGGAACGGCCCAGCCAAAGCCAAGGATGCCGCTTCTCAGGCGACGAGCTCGCTCGTCCGCAAGCACCTCAAGCCCGGCACGCGACTCCGCCTCATCCGCCCGCTGCGCTTCAGCGACGACACCGAACGCGACACCTTCACCTACACCCGTACCGGCGGCCGCCGCCAGGGCCGCCTCACCCACGGCTCGGCGTTGTCACGTTGTTGGGTGTGCAGGTATCTGACGGTGTGTCGAGGTGTGGTGGGGCCGGGTGCCGGCCCTGGGCTCAGGCCGCGGCAGACAGGCCGGCGACGCCGGTGACCTGATCCCAGATCGCGAAGCGGACGGTCATCTCGGCGCGGTAGTGGGCGGCGGTCATCAGGTGGCGGCGGGGTCGGAAGTGGGGGGAGATGCCGCTGAACGCGGCCAGGAACCGCTGGGCTGCGCCGACACTGCGGAAGCCCTTCATGGCGCGTTCGCGCTGCCTCGTCGGCTGGTGGGAATTCTCGGCCCGGTTGTTCAGGCCTTTGTGGGAGCGGTGCTCCACGGAGGGCATCACCTGGCGGTGGACGGCGCCGTAGGAGCGGAGCTTGTCAGTGACGATCACCCGCGGCACCGTGCGGGTCGTCTTCAGCAGGCGCCGGAAGAACCGCCGGGCCGCAGCGGTGTCCCGCCGGTTCTGCACGAGGATGTCGAGGACGGTGCCGTCCTGGTCGACGGCCCGCCACAGGTACTTCTGCTCTCCATTGATCCTGATGAAGACCTCGTCCAGATGCCACGTGTCCCCGGGCCGGGGCCGCCTCCGGCGCAGGCCGTTGGCGTAGGCCTGCCCGAACTTCGCGCACCAGCGCCGGATCGTCTCGTACGAGACGAGCACGCCGCGCTCGAGCATCAGCTCCTCGACCTCGCGGAACGACAGCGGGAAGCGGAAGTACAGCCACACGCAGTGGGAGATCACCTCGACCGGGTACCGGTGCCCCTGGTACGACGGCGACGCGGACGACACGAGCGATCCCCCTGTCCGGCACGATCAACTCCAAGATCATCCCACCCGGTCAATCAACGTGACAGTGCCCTCTTCCGCGTCGGCGCGGGCGGTCTGGCGGCGGTAGAGGACCTCGCCGTCGGGTTGTCGAGCGCGGCGGTCAGCGTCTGTTCACCGTCGCGCCTCAGGCACCGCCACGCCGTCACGCCCTCGCCCCGCTCGCGCAGCTGCTCCCAGGTGGTGACGAGGGGCACGGCCTGGCCGTAGTCGAGGGGCATGATCCCTCGGTGGTGGGTGTCGCCTCGACCTCCACGCGTACCCCCGCGGACGACATCGCCACGGGTGCCCGCCATCCCAGCACCTCCTCTGGCGCAGAGAACTCCAATGGCTCGGACGCCCTCCGCCTGCGCACCCGCTTTTCGCCGGAGCCACGCTCCTCTTGACCGCCGCCCGCTGAGAAGGGGTGGCAGCCGCACCAGCGATACTGGATACATGGATGCGACGATCACCGCCCCCCGCGCCGAGGTACTGCGGCACCGCTACCGCAGCCGGCTGCCCGAGCGCCTGCAGGAGCTGGCCGGCCCCATCGAGGGCACCGTCGACCTGCCGCTGCACATCGTCTGGTCCGGGCGCACGAGCTACAGCCTGGACCGCCCGAAGTCCCGCATGACGCTCTACCGGACCGTCCTCGCCGAGGGCCTGCGTGAGGACCTGGCAACCTTCCTGCACCACCGGCTGCTGGCCGAGCAGTGGCCCGTGCTGCGCCGCCTGGTCAGCCCCTACATCCGCGAGGTCTGGGAGGACGCCTTCCCCGAGCTGCCCCGCACCGCTCCGACCGATGCGACCGCCGCGTGAAGCTCACTCCGCTCCACGAGCGTCTCCTCGCCGACATCCTCGACCTCGGCTCCCCCTACCCTCTGGTCCTCACCGGCGGGTACGCCGTGCAGGCTCACGGCCTGGTCGAGCGCTTCAGCCGTGACCTCGACGTCGCCACCGAGAACCCCGCCCCGATGGACGAGATCGTCGCCTCACTCACAGCAGGCCTCAGCGCGCGCGGATGGCGGACCACGCATGTCCAGACCGACCCGCTCAGCGGCCGGTTCCTCGTCACCGATTCGGACACCGGCGAGGAGTGCGAGGTCGACGTCCTCAAGGAGGCGTTCTGGGCCCCGCCCGCCCAGACCCCCTACGGCCCCGTCCTCTCCCTCGACGACGTGATCGGCACCAAGGTCCGCGCCCTCGCCGACCGCGGCACCGTCCGCGACCTCATCGACGTCCAGGCCGCCTCCCGCCACCGCTCCACCGCCGACCTCGAATCCCTGGGCCGCCGCCGCGCCCACGACGAGTTCAGCCTCGAAGACCTCCGGGACCGGCTCACCGGTGCGGACTGGTACGAGGACGAGGACTACACCGCGTACGGGCTCACCTCCCGGCAGATCGAAGAACTCAAAACGTGGGCGCTGGAGTGGGCGGAGGACCTGGGCGCGCGGATCCACGACGAGAACGCCTGACCCTGGATCCACCGGGCGGATCCTGGTGAGCTTTTCCGGTTGATTCCGGCGCGGGTTTCCGCTGGTGGGTGTGGGTGATCGCCGGGTGGCCGTCCCGGTGGCGGGGTCTCCGAGGTCCTTGGTCGCGGGCGGGCAGGGCGGCGAGGGGTCAGGTCCGCAGGCGGCAGCCGACGGCCGTCCACAACGTCTCGAAGGCGTCTTGCCAGGGCCAGCGCTCGGGCAAGTGGAAGGTCTGGGTGCGTCCACGGACGGCCAGCCTTGCCGGGACGGCGATCAGGTGGCGGCGGATGGTGCCGGTGCGGGCCCTGGCGTGGAAAGCGGAGGCCAGGGCGCCCAGGGCGCGGGTGAGGTTGTGCGCGAGCGTGGCCAGGGTGAGCCAGGCCGCGTTCGCGGTGAACTTCCCCGACGGCAGGTGCCCGAGCGCCGAGTCCTCAAGATCGGCGAAGACCTGCTCCACGATCGCGTGCGCGCGGTGGCACTTCTCGGCCTCCACCAGTTCGAAGGGGCTGTCGGTGAACACCGCGTGGAAGCGCCAGGTCTTGAACAACTCGCCCTGTCCGTCCGGAACATGGGCATCGTTCAGGCGCTTGACGCGGCGGATGAGCAGCCGAGCGGTCGTGTGGTACTTCTTGGCCTTGCCGGTGAACGCGGTGTACTCCACCTCGGCGACCTCCGCGTCCGAGATCCAGCGCTGCTCGTCGGCGTCCCAGATCGCCTTGGGGTACTGGACCGGCGTCCAGGCGTCCTCGGGGATCGCGGCGATGGCCTGGCGGACCTTCTTGCGTTGCGCGACCGCCAGGGAGAACCGCGCCTTCGCGCGGCGGCAGACGGCCACGACCTTGTGGGAGAAGAACGCCGAGTCGGCACGGACGACGACCATGCCGGTGGCGCCCATCGCCCGTACCTGGGCCAGGGCCTCGGCGATCAGATGAGCGGCGCCCTTGGCGGAGCCGGCCGAGCCCTTGCGCAGGCGGGATGCCACGATCACCGGAGCCGCGAGCGGGGTGGAGGCGGTGACGAGCTGGAAGTGCAAGCCTTTGACCTTGGTGTATCCGTGCTCGGCGCCCTGCTTGGCGGCCCCGTAGACCTGCTTCACCTTCGAGTCGATGTCCAGGTAGACGACCTGGTCGCCGCCCGGCAGCAGGCTGCAGTGCTCGGCCAGGTTGCACGTGAACGCCCGTGCTGCGGACTCCAGTTGACGTACGTGGCCCCAGGTGAAAGCGCGCAGGAAGCTGCCCAGCGTGGACGGCGCCCGCACCCCGGCGAACGCCTTCGCCATCGCGCCGTGCCGCAGCACGCCCACGTCGTCGATGCTGTCCGCCCCCACGAGCATGCCCGCGACCAGCGACATCGCCTTCGCGTCCGGCGCGGCCCCGGCTCCGTTGCCCGCCCCGGCCAGCCGCACCTTCTCCCGCATCAGCTCTGGCAGGGCGCACCGCTCGGCCAGGCGAACCGCCGCGGCCACCCCGCCATGAGCGAGCAGGTTCGGATCATCGAACGCGGCGAAGACCGCCGCACGGCTATGGGAGGATTTCACTTACGAGGTGCCTTGCTGGTTGGGCCGGATAGAAGTGTAGGAACTCCCATCTTCCCAGCTCAGCGGGCACCTCTCTGCGTCAGCCTCGTCCCGCCTCGATCACCGATCGGTGGATCCAGGCTGACAGCAGGCCGTACCCCTTTTCCGTCGGCGTGCTCACGCACTGGTCGTGACAGCGAGGGGCTCGGCCCGGACGGTCTTGCCGCCGGGCGGGCAGGGGACGGTGTCCCAGTGGTCGTCGCGGGCGGCCACGCGGCGCCAGCCAGCACCCTCTCTGCGTGATCGTTTCGCTGGTGTACCAGGGGACCCAGGAACTGCTGTCCGTCCCGGCGGTGCTGTTGCGCCGCGACACCTCCAGGGACGCCGCGCCACTCGTGCCGCGGCACGAGCACGCCGCGCCGCGCCGGCAGCCGGCCGGCCCGGCCCGCTACGCGCCGGCCGACCGGTTCCGGCGCGCGGCGCTGGCCGCACTGCTGCTCCGGCGGCCTTGGGCGCACGGTCTTCCCGGCCACCCCCGGCACGCTCCTGGCCCGGCACCGCCGGTGCAAGGTGATCACCTCTCGGCGGAGGACTCCATAGGGCTTCAGCCCGGGGTCCGCTTCTGCAACGGGAGTCTGGCCATCAATCTTGAGGTCTTGTGAAGCCACGTCCACTCACGACAGCCCAGCGGTCACGGGGCAACTTCGTACTCCACGACCGTGTCCAGACAGGCCTCAGCGAGCTTGACCAGCGCGGCCCGCTCCTTGTCGTCGGCGGTCAGCTGCCACCGCAGCTTGGTTCCGGTCCAGTCCGCGGCGTAGGTGCAGTAGGCACTCTCGGCCGGCGGGAGCCAGGCGGCCGGGTCCCTGTCGGCCTTGGAACGGTTCGTCTTCGCGGTGACCGCGACCAGCGAGCGCTGGGCGCCGAGATCGTTGGCGTAGGCCTGGCGGCGCTCGGGCGTCCAGGCGTAGGCGCCGCTGTCCCACGCCTCGGCGAGCGGCACCACGTGGTCGATGTCCAGCTTGCCCGCTTCGGTGACCTCGACCTCGTCGTAGTACGACCTCCACACCCCGCCGCTCAGCGCGCACCGCTCCCCCTGCCCGGGCTTCGTGGTGGCCTCCTCGATCAGGACCTCGGCCCGGGTGGGGCAGCCGTCGCCGTCCTCGTCGACCCAGTGCTTGAAGCTGTCCCGCTCGTAGCCGTCCCGCTGCTCGACCCCGTCCGGGATCTTCGCGATGGCGTCCGCGAGCAACAGGCCACCTTCGGCAAGCCCGCCTGGCGCGCCGGAGGGTGCGGGCTTACCGGGGAGCGCGCTGGAGTTCGGGGAGTCGGGCTTTGCGTCGTCTTCGATGACTTGCGGGGTGCAGCCCACCAGCAAGACGCCCAGGAGCGCGGTGGCAAGCGGTATGAGATGGCGACGGGTCACGGTCGTGCTCCTGGAGGCGAGACAGCGGTAGCCCCTCATACTCCCAGGTCAGCCGCGATGGGTGACAGGAGGTCATATGTACTGGCCGTAGCCCGGATCCGGTGTGCCAGGGTTCGGCTGGCGCGCCACCTGCCGGCGCAGGACCCACCGCTACGGCCGCGGCGGCAGCCCGCTGTGCCAGTGGTGCACGGCCCCGGTGCAGAAGAAGTGGGGGGCTGGCCGTGTGCCACCTCAGCACGCGTGCCTGACGCCCACCGGCAGACGGGATCAGGCCAGCCCTGGACTCGGTCGGGTGAACCCGCTCTCGAGCGCAGAACCTCTGCCGGTGCCGGGACGTACTGCCAGGCATGGAACCGATCCACGCAACGCACCTGGCAGAGCCCGGGCTGGTCGTCGTCGACGTCGCGGCCGCCGATGACCGCACCGCCTTCGCCTTCCAGCAGGCGCTGGCCTCCCGGTGGGCCACCGCCATCACCGACCGCACCACCCGCGACCCGGAACAGCCCGGTGTGCGGCTGCGCTGCTACCTGAACCTGCGCCAGGACGCCACCACCGAATCGGCACCCGCCACATCCGGCTGACCAGCCACTCCCGCACAGCGGGGAAAGCTCAGGCCAGCAAAGCAACCGACGCCGCGCCGAGGAGGAGGCCGGGTGACGGCAAGGGCGGCAAACGCTCCCCTCACCACCTCGGCACCCATGTCCTTCACCACTCCCCCTCGTGGTCATCACCTGTTCGGTATGCTCCGGGTCGCTCTATTGGCACCACTGAGGGGGGATTCCTCATGCGCATCCGCCGCACCCTGCCCGCCGCCGCAACCGCCGCAGCCGTCACCGCGCTCAGCCTCGCCGCGGCCGATCCTGCGCAGGCCGCCGAGTACTCCTCGGCCCTGAAGATCAAGGGCATCCAGTACGACGCCCCGGGACGCGACTCCAACAAGTGCTCGGGTGGCAACACCCACAAGGAGTACCTGACGATCAAGAACTACTCGAAGACGGCGAARGTGAACCTGAAGGGCTACGTCGTCAAGGACGCCGCCGGCAACAMGTTCACCTTCAAGAACAGCCACACCCTCGAGCCCGGYGACTACGTSCACCTGCGCGGCGGCCGSGGCACCGACTCCGACGCCAAGAACGTCGCCTACCGCCAGAACTGCAACTTCATCTGGAACAACGACAAGGACACCATCTACTTCTMCAAGCCCTCCGGMGCCCGCGCCGACGTCCAYGCCTACACCAAGAAGGCCAACGACCGCGACGGCAACGGCTACATCACCTACCACGGCTGACCGCGGACCGCCCCGGTGAGGCCGGCCGCCGGGCAATCACTCCCGGGGCCGGCCCCATGCCTGCCGGACCACCGCAGCCGGCCGAAGGAAGCAGGAAGCCGTGCCGGCCCCGGGCGCCGTGGCCGGCATGACAGCCGGCGGCAACTCATCGCCGCGCCGAGACCCCCTGGGCCAGCACGCTCATGGCCGTCGCGGATGCCGACGTGCGGCGAGCAACGGCGGCTGCCCCGGCTGCCGTGTGCGATACACCCCGCAGGGCTGGGGCGGGCAGGACACCGAAACCGCCCTCGGCCTCGATCCCGGCCAGGCCTGACACCATCGACCGGCGCGCCCCGATCCGAGCGGTGTTCCGCCGGGACGGGGCGCGCCGACCGTTCCGGAGCCCTGAACGACGCGTCGGACCCCTCGCCCCCATGGAAGGCGGGCCAGGAACCGGAGCAGGCCCGCGCTCGGCCCCCGGTTTTTCCCTGCCCACCGAACCACTTGTACGAAGACGAAACGGACTTCTTGTGAGCACTGCTGGCTCAGGCGGACGGATCCAGGCCTCCCGCCCCGGTGACCCTTCACGCATCGGCCCGTACCGGATCATCGGCCGGCTCGGCTCGGGTGGCATGGGAACCGTTCACGCCGGACTCGCCCCCGACGGGCTTCGGGTCGCGGTCAAGGTGATCCACTCCGCACAGGCCGAGGACGCCGACTTCCGGGCCCGGTTCCGCCGCGAGGTGGAACTCTCCCGCCGGGTGCAGGGCCCGTGCCTCATACCGCTACTCGCGGCCGAGCCTGAGGCGAGCCCTCCGTGGCTGGCCACCGCCTATGCCCCCGGCCCCACCCTCAACCAGCACCTGGCCGACCGCGGACCGCTGACGGGCGGAACCCTGTACGCCTTCGCGGCCGGCACCGCCCAGGCGCTGGCCGCCATCCACGCGGCCGGTGTCGTCCACCGGGACATCAAGCCGCAGAACGTCCTCCTCACCCCCGCCTGCCCCCGCGTCCTGGACTTCGGCATCGCCCACGCCACCGACGGCACGAGCATCACCCGGACCGGTGTCATGACCGGCACCCCCGGCTGGATCAGCCCCGAGCACTACCGCACCGGCACCGCCGGGCCCGCGGGCGACATGTTCGCCTGGGGTGCGCTGGTTGCCTACGCCGCCACCGGCCGTCTCCCCTTCGGCACCGGTGCTCCGGACGTGGTCGCGTTCCGCGTCATGTCGGGCGAGCCCGACCTCGACGGCATGCCCGGGAAGTTGCGGGAGATCGTGGAGAAGTGCCTCGCGAAGGAGCCCGCCGACCGGACGAACGCCGCCTCGGCGGCGGAGGAGTGCGCGTTGCTTCTCGCCTCGCAGGACACGCAGGTCCTCGGAGACGGCGCGGGACTGGAACCCACCCGCGTCGGTGAACTGGTCACGGCCCAGTGGGACATGCCGCCCCTGGACGACCCCGCCTGGCCCCTCCCGCCCACGCGCTCCCGAAGACGCACGGTCGCGGCGATCCTCGCGGCCGCGGCCGTCGTCGGCGGCATCGCCGGCGGTGCCCTCGCCCTCCCCTCCGGCACGGAGAACACCACGCACGACGCCGCCGACGCACAGGTCACGCCCGGGGAGACGAACGCCCCGCGCACCGGCCCTGCCCCATCGGGCACCGGCACGGCGAAGCCGTCGGCCGACCCCCGTACGGTCGGCATCCCGAAGGACCCGCTGCTCGGGGTGTCCGATCCCGCCTACACACGGGCCGACGACCCCGCTCAGCCCAGTTACGACGAGTGGAGGGCGAGCACAGCCGCGGCCGGTCCGGAGGAGAAGGACGTCGAGGAGGCCATCCGGAAGGACATGACGTCCATGCTCGCCACGAAGGACATGGACTTCATGAAGCCCATCGTCACGTTCAACAGGCGGGCCCAGACGGTGATGGTCACCGGCGGCCCGATCTCCACGCTGACCGACGACTACAAGGAGGTGTTCGGCAGGACAGGGGCGATGGCCGCCTGCACCGCCCTCGCCCACCGCCTCGAGGGCGCCCCTACCACCTGGCCCTACGGCCGCTACTACGTCCTGTGGAAGGACTTCGACGGCCAGACGGAACCGACCTTCCTCGACTTCGGGCAGGCGACCGCCGGCTGCCTCCCGGAGACCGCGGGACAGTGGCAGGGAGGCGAGGCCGGTCTCGCGACCGCCGCCATGCCGAGCAGCGACAAGGCCGAAATCCGCGTCGCGGACACCGTCGTCGAAGCCGTCAGGACAGCTTGGAACACCAGAGCCGCCGGCGGGCAGCACGGCCTGATTCCCTTCGGCAGGGACGACTCCATCAGTCTCGGCTTCGATCCCGTTGAAAAGGCCGCCTACGTGTGGGCCTGGGACGACCCGGGTGCGCTCGTGGGCCGCGCTCAGAAGAGCCAGTTCCAGCAACTCGTCTCCAAGACCGTCTGCCAGGAGATGGCCGCCGAGTACGACAGAAACGAGAACTGGAACTACACCCGCTGGTCGGTGGCGGTCTATCAGGGGAACAGCGGCGTGGCGGAATTCATCGGCTCGGGCACCTGCACCGCGGACTGAGCGGTGCAGAGACGTGCCCGTTCGAGGATGGCCAGTTCAAGCGGTCGGCGCATCAACGCTGTTCAGGAGATCAGCGTAGACCTCTGCCGGAGTGCGGTAGCCGTGGGTCTTGTGCGGACGATGGTTGAGCTCATGGGCGATGGCGTCCAGGTCGGCCTGGCGGAACGTGCGGAGGTCCGCACCCTTGGCGAGGTACTGCCGCAGCAGCCGGTTGGTGGGTGCTGTCACGTTGGCTGACCGGGTGGGATGATCTTCGGATTGGTCATGGTGGAGGGGGACCGTCCGTGGACAGCGCGTCGCCGTCGTACAAGGGGCACCGGTACCCGATCGAGGTGATCTCCCACTGCGTGTGGCGGTACTTCCGCTTCCCGCTCAGCTTTCGCGAGGTGGAGGAGCTGATGCTCCAGCGCGGCGTGCTCGTCTCCCATGAGACCGTCCGCCGCTGGTGTGCGAAGTTCGGGCAGGCCTACGCCAACGGACTGCGCCGCCGCCGGCCCCGGCCCGGGGATAAATGGCATCTGGACGAGGTCTTCGTCAGGATCAACGGAGAGCGGAAGTACCTGTGGCGGGCCGTCGACCAGGACGGCAACGTCCTGGACATCCTCGTGCAAAGTCGCCGGGACAAGGCCGCCGCCAGGCGCTTCTTCCGCCACCTGATGAAGAAGACGCGCGCGGTGCCGCGGATGGTCGTCACGGACAGGTTCCGCTCCTACGTCGCGGCCCACCGCGAGGTCATGCCCTCCGTCGAGCACCGGCAGTCGAAGTACCTCAACAACCGGGCGGAGAACAGCCACCAGCCCACCCGGCAGCGGGAACGCGCGATGAAGGGCTTCCGCAGCGTGGGCGGGGCCCAGCGGTTTCTGTCCGCGTTCAGCGGCATCTCACCGCACTTCCGGCCCCGCCGCCACCTGATGGCCGCACCCGACTACCGAGCCGAGATGATCCTCCGCTTCGCCATCTGGGAGCAGGTCACTGGCGTCGCCGGCCAGCCCACCACGGCCTGACCACCGGCCCGGGCCGCGGGCCCACCACGCCCCGACACACCATCAGACAGTCACGCACCCAACAACGTGACAACGCCGTTCATGGGACTTCGACACTCACATGATCACCGAGACCGTGCCTGCACTGCGTTTGCCCCCTGCCCGAACCGGGACGTCCGCCCCAGGGCCAGACCAGCCCGATGTTCCGGACCGATCGCGATCATGCAACGGCCCCTGGTCTGCGACGCATGGCCGACCTGCCCGCCAACGTGACGGTGATCTCCCAGCACAGAACCCGGGCCACGGACTCACTGCCCTACGCTGCCCCGCTCGGACCCGTCTCCATCGCTGTCGACCAGCACCGCCGACACCGCAGGTAATCACCAGCAACCGCGGGGCCGTTCAGTGTGCTGATGTCCAGGATTCCTTGTCTCCGTAGCGAGAAGCCTCCCTGAACGCCGTCGGAGGCATCCCCCTCCACCGCTTGAAGGCCATCGTGAAGCTAGCCGGATCCGTGTAGCCCAGCTTGCGGGATATTTCCGATACAGAGGGCACTGTCACGTTGACTGACCAGGTGGGATGATCTTCTGGTTGGTCATGCCGGGGAGGGATCGTCCGTGGACAGCGCGCCACCGTCGTACAAGGGGCACCGGTACCCGGTGGAGATCATCTCCCACTGTGTGTGGCTCTACCACCGCTTCCCGCTGTCGTTCCGGGAGGTCGAGGAGCTGCTGCCCGGGCGCGGCGTGTTCGTCTCCCACGAGACGGTCCGCCGCTGGTGCGCCAAGTTTGGGCAGGCCTACGCCAACGGACTGCATCGCCGCCGACCTCGGCCCGGGGATAAATGGCATCTGGACGAGGTCTTCGTCAGGATCAACGGAGAGCGGAAGTACCTGTGGCGGGCCGTGGACCAGGACGGCAACGTGCTGGACATCCTCGTGCAGAACCGCCGGGACAAGGCCGCGGCCAGGCGCTTCTTCCGCAGGCTGCTGAAGAGGACCGGTGCGGTGCCGCGGGTGGTCATCACCGACAAGCTGCGTTCCTACGGCGCGGCCCACCGCGAGGTCCTGCCCTCGGTCGAGCACCGCTCGCACAAAGGCCTGAACAACCGGGCCGAGAACAGTCACCAGCCCACCCGGCAGCGCGAACGCGCCATGAAAGGTTTCCGCTCGGTCGGCGGGGCCCAGCGGTTCCTGGCCGCGTTCAGCGGCATCTCACCCCACTTCCGGCCCCGCCGCCACCTGATGACCGCCACCGCTTACCGAGCCGAGATGACCCTCCGCTTCGCCATCTGGGAGCAGGTCACCGGCGCCGCCAGCCGGCCCACCACGGCCTGAGCACAGGCCCCGAACCGGGCCCCAACACGCTCCGACGCACCATCAGACAGTCACGCACCCAACAACGTGACAACACCCAAGGAGACCTACTTCCAGGACAACGGCCGCCGCGCCGGCCAGCTGGAGGAGGTCCGCTTCACGGACATCGAGCACCTGGAGTTCGACCTGTAGCAGCCGTGCCCCGAACAGCCCGCGAGCCGACGGGGTCCGGGGAGTATCCGGGCAGGGATGCCCGCCACGGCGTTTCGTTTCCTGAATGCTTCGGTGCCCCGGTCAGCGGCCCTGGCGGAACGGGTGGTACGCCTCACAGGGCTCTTCGCCGGTCTCTCCGCGGCGACGCCGTTCGGCCCGGTACGCGGTCCAGGCGAGTTCACCCGGCACGGTGGAACGCCAGGGTGTTTGGGTGCGGTCGCAGGACTCGGCGTGCTCCGGGTCGCCGCAGTGGGCTTTGAGCCCACTGCCGTGCTTCTCGACGTCCGCGAGGACGGCGAATGGGAGCCCGGACACGCACGCGGAGCG
>NZ_QFRK01000112.1 GCF_003143855.1 Streptomyces sp. NWU339 | reverse complement strand
GGCTGGTGTTGATCGGCAGTGACCGCGCCCAGCCCACCGCACGAAGCGATRATTCTTCCACTGCGTTCTCCTTYCGCCTGCTCCACTTCGTTGCGTTTACCCTTCACAGGGCGCGCGACGCCGCCCGCGTGGCGGCATGCGCATCGAAAGCTGGGGTATACGGCGTCTCATCGGCTGACGAGTAGGCCGCTGGGACAGGCAGGGCGCCATCACGACGGTGACGACCGCGCGGGCTGACGAGACAGCCATCGGCGTGCCGGAGATAGCGGACCCCTCGAAGGTGGCGCCCAGGGACGCGCGGGGGCGATGTCACACAGCCGCCGCTCACTGGCGCCGGTCTCCTGAGCGGCGAAGAGGCGGGCCGCGTGCTGTGGGGGCAGGGCGAGGGTGAGGTGACGGGTGCGGGCGTCGTCGGTGGTGCCGGGCGCGGCGGTGAAGCCGAACCGGGCGCGGCTGTCGACGACCGGGCCGGTGGCAGCCTGGCGCCGGGCGCGCTCGCGGACGCGGGGCTGCCGGCGGGCGCGGACCGCGTCCTGAAGGCGTTGTGCGAGGTCGGCGCGGGGCCGACGGATCTCTGGTCTTTGACGTACCGCTCGACGGTGCGCTGGGAGACGCCGAGCGCGTCGGCCGCGGCTCGGGTTCCCTTGAGCTGCCTGACGACTCTGCTGCGCAATTCGCCCGTCCCCTAGGAACAGCCGCTCGGAGCGCCGAGCATGGCCGCGTCGCCGCGGCGAACAGGTTCCGGGGATCCGGGTAGGGAGGAGGCTGCGGCCTGACGCGTAGCGTCCGCTCGGGCTGCCGGTAGCCGCCGCGGTGCGAGATGGGTGGAGCAGGCGGAGGCCGGTTTACAGGCGGACGATGACCAGAGCGACGTCGTCGCGTCCGCCGTCGGCCACGCCGAGGCGGGTGAGCAGGACGTCGGCCAGCCGGTCGGGGCTCAGACGGGCGTGCCGGGCGAGGGCATCGGCGAGGCGGTGCAGCCCGGCGTCGATGTCCTCGCCGCGGCGTTCGATGAGCCCGTCGGTGTAGAGCACGAGGGTGTCGCCCGGGGTGTAGGCAACCGTGGCCTGGGGGCGCGGGGCGTCCTCGGTAAGGACGCCCAGTGGAGGGTTGGTGGCCTCATCGAGCAGGACGACGGTGCCGTCCGGCCGGGCCAAAAGGGGCGGGAGGTGGCCGGCGCTGGTGTAGGTGATGTGCTGTTGGCGGGTGTCGATGACGGCTTTGACCGCGGTGGTGGCCAGTGCGCCCTCGAAGGCGCGGGCGTACCGGCTCAGGACGTCCATCGCTGTGCCGGGTTCGTGTATGGCGCGGACGGCGGCGGACAGGGCGCTGCGGAGCATGCCCATGACGGCGGCGGCCTCCAGGCCGTGGCCGACCACGTCACCGACCGCCACGGTGTACGTGTCGTCGGACAGGTCCACCACGTCGTACCAGTCGCCGCAGACGTTGAGGGAGCGGACGGCGGGCAGGTAGCGCACGGCGATCTCGCGGTGAGCGGCCAGGTCCGGGGAGTGCAGCATGACCTCTTGCAGGGTGAGGGCAGTACGGCGTTCCCGGTCGTGGGCTTCGCGGAGTTCCTCGTTGAGGCGCTGGAGTTCCTGCGCCCGCGTGAACAGTTCGGCCTCCGTCGCCTTGTGCTCTGCGCCCGGGGCATCCGGCCGGAGGCGGAGCGGACGGGTCAGTGCGAACTCGGTCATGTCCTCCACCCGATGGATGATCCACTGCACCTCGCCGTCAGCTCCGAGGACGGGTGTGTTGATGGGCGACCACCACTTCTCCCGGAACCCTCCCGGATGGCCGGAGACCGGGATGTCGTACTTCTGCACCGCCATCGTGTCCGGTCCCTTCGACCGCAGGACCCGCTGCAGGGAAGCGTTCAGATTGTGCACCCCGTCGGCATCCGGATCCGCCGGATTCTCGGGGTAGGCATCGAAGAAGTACCGGCCGATCAGCTCTTCCCGGGTCCGGCCCGTGGCCCGCAGATAGGCCTCGTTGACCTCAACGATCACCAGCTCGGGGTCCAGCACCAGACAAGGGCTGCACGCCACGGCGAACAACGCCCGGTAGTCGATCCGCGATGTGGTCACAAACGCTCTCCTGTCCAGCCCCTCCTGTCTCATTCCCGGTCCTCGACTATGCGGTCAGCCGTGAGCGGCGATCTGTCGGCTCGCCGGAGGCGCTGAGTGCGAATCTGCACCGGAAGGACACGCCGCGACCTGCAGCAACCTCACGAGCCGTCACCGCAAAAACCGCACCCCGATGTCACCACCACCCCACACCCCACGGCGAGCCCCCAACCCACCGCTCTGACACCAGCGCTGGAGGACACTGGTGCCACCTCTGCAGAAACCGATGACATTGAGATGCAGATCCGCACCGCGTACAGGCGCGCTGTGTTTCGGCCGCCTTCCCTCAAGCCGCTTTGATGCCCGCAAGTCTTCGACAACAGGGTGTGACCGACGTGGTGGCTGTCCAATGGAGGGGCACCGAGAGCCGGCTCAGCCGAGGCGCCACCCGCCGCCGGGACTCTGGCCTACGGCGATCGGCGACCTGAGCGTGGCAGCCGGTGTCAGCAGCACTCATCTGGCACAGCGGTTCAAGGAGCTCATCGGCGTCACGCCGAAGCGGCTGGCCCGCACCTACCGCTACGCCGCCACCGTGTTCGCAATCCACCCCGCCGGGCCGATCGACTGGGGCGAACTCGCCGGTGGCGCAGGCTACTTCGACCAGGCCCACTTCGGCCACGAGTCCCGGGCGTTCACCGGGCTCAGGCCGACCCAGTACGTCGAAGTCCGGCGGCGGTTCCTGCGCGAACAGCCCGGCCACGTGCTGGACGGCCGGCCGCTGCCGGCCGATTGATTTCTTACAAGAGCGACAGCTCACGACACGCTAATTTGGGGCACCCCAAAGCAGAGGAGGGCCCCGTGGGCAAGGTGGTCATGTACAGCTCGGTGTCGGTGGACGGCTTCGTCGCGGACGAGAACGACCAGCCCGGACCGCTGTTCGACTGGTTGTCCAGCGGTGACGTCCCGTTGGACGAGAGCGGCGAGCTGAAGGTGTCGCAGACGTCCTACGACTACACCCGGCCGTACTGGGACCAGATCGGAGTCACGATCGTCGGCCGCCACGTCTTCGACCTGACGGACGGCTGGGACGGGAAGCCGCCGGGCGGGATCGACCACGTGGTCGTCGTGACGCACCGGCCGGAGCCCGAGGGCTGGGACCCCGCGGCGCCGTTTCACTTCGTCGACGACGTCGAGGCAGCCGTGGCCAAGGCGCAAGGGCTTGCGGGTGACCGCATGGTCGAGGTCGCCGCTGGTGACGTCGGTGGCCAGGTGCTTGCCGCGGGCCTGATCGACGAGGTGCGCATGGACGTCGTACCCGTCGTGTTCGGGTCCGGCAAGCGCTACTTCGGGTCGGTCCACGCGCAGCACCTGTTGGAGGATCCTGACGTGGTGATTCAGGGCAACCGGGTGCTTCACCTGCGCTATCGGGTGCGCCGTTGACCGACCTGAGCGGGTACGCGAAGAAGTCCACTGCGAACGGTGACACAAGATCGGGCCTCCGGCTGCGTTGGCGCATCGCCGTCTCTGGTCGGGCAGCCGACGCCGATCCGCCCCGGTACCTCACCTGCGGCACGTTCAACTCAAGATCACTGGTTGCCGGTTTCCGTCGTATCTTGGCCGACCCCCAGGAAGAGCGGCTCTTCACCAATGCAGGGTGTAGTCGGGTCTGAATCCGCCTGGGGTCTATCAGGAATTAGGCTCTGTTCCGTAGTCGGTGGTGACGCTGCGTCTCTGTCTGCGACCATGGGACATGGATGACGTCAACTCCCTTGTAGCCGTGGTGTTTTCTGGCCTGTCGGCGCTGGTTGTTGAGGAGGTGACGGATGGCGGTGAGGTAGTCCGGGTCACCGCCCGGACCCGGGATGTCCCGGTGCCCTGCCCGATATGCGGTGCGCCGACGGGGAAGGTGCACGGGTATCACGGCCGTACGGTGGCGGATGTGCCGGTGGACGGCCGCCGGGTCGTGGTCCACGTCCGGGTCCGGCGCCTGGCCTGCCCTGTCCTGGGCTGTCGTCGGCAGACCTTCCGCGAGCAGATCCCCGGGCTGCTGGAGCGCCATCAACGCCACACCACGCGTCTGACCGGCCAGATGGCGAAGGTGGTAAAGGAGTTATGCGGCCGGGCGGCCGCCCGCCTGGCCCACGCCCTGGCCACGCCCGTCTCCTACGCCACGGCCCTGCGCCTGCTGCGGCGTATCCCTACACCGCAGGTGCCCGTCCCGAAGGTGATCGGGGTCGACGACTTCGCCCTGCGCCGCCGCCACCGTTACGCCACCATCATCATCAACGCGCAGACCGGCGAGCGCATCGAGGTGCTCCCCGACCGCGAGGCCGCCACCCTGGAAGCCTGGCTGCGTGAACATCCCGACGCCGAGGTCGTATGTCGGGACGGATCGGCCACCTACGCCGAGGCAATCCGCCGGGCACTACCCGACGCGGTGCAGGTCAGCGATCGCTGGCATCTGTGGCGCAACCTGTGCGACAAGGTTCTGGCCGAGGTCCGTACCCACGCAGGCTGCTGGGCCACTGTCAACCCACCACGCCCCGGCGGCGTCCGCGAGCAAACCACCCGCGAACGCTGGCACAAGGTCCACGACCTGCTCGGCCAGGGCGTCGGCCTGCTCGACTGCTCCCGCCGCCTGGGCCTGGCCCTGAACACCGTCAAACGCTACGCCCGCATCCCCGAGCCGACCATGCTGCGCATCGCCCCCCCAGTACCGACCCACCCTGGTCGATCCCTACCGCGGCCACCTGCGCAC
>NZ_QFRK01000069.1 GCF_003143855.1 Streptomyces sp. NWU339 | reverse complement strand
GAAAGCTTTTTCGGCCTGCTGAAAGCGGAGATCGGGACCACCGTCTGGGAGTCCCACGAGGCCGCCCGCGCCGACATCTTCTGCTTCATCGAGGTCGAGTACAACCGCACCCGCCTGCGCAAGCACCCCGAGTACGGCTACGTCACCCCGCTCGAAACCAGAGCTCTGGTGACCCAAGACCTCGCCCCCGCAGCGTAAACACCCGCTGTCCACGATCAAGGGGGAACTTCAGCCGTCGTACATCCCGTCGTTCCGGGCCGCTGTGCTTGTCGGCGCCGTCACGTAGGCTCGCAGACAGCCGGGGTACGCGTGATCCGAGTGATCCGAGTCGAGGGAGGAGGCCACGTGCTCATCGACACGTACGGCCGAGTTGCCACCGACCTGAGGGTGTCACTGACCGACCGGTGCAATCTGCGGTGCACCTACTGCATGCCCGAGGAGGGCCTGCAGTGGCTGGCCAAGCCCGACCTGCTCACGGACGACGAGATCGTCCGCCTCATCGACATCGCCGTCACCTCCCTCGGCATCGGGGAGGTCCGCTTCACCGGCGGTGAACCCCTGCTCCGCCCCGGCCTGGTCGGCATCGTCGAGCGGGTCGCGGCCCTGGAGCCCCGCCCCCGGACGTCCCTCACCACCAACGGCATCGGCCTCGGGCGCACCGCGGCGGCCCTGAAGGAGGCGGGACTGGACCGGGTCAACGTCTCCCTCGACACGCTCCGCCCGGACGTCTTCAAGACCCTCACCCGCCGCAACCGCCACCAGGACGTCATCGACGGCCTGTACGCGGCCCGCGAGGCCGGCCTGACCCCGGTGAAGGTCAACTCGGTCCTGATGCCGGGGCTCAACGACGACGAGGCCCCCGACCTGCTGGCCTGGGCCGTGGACCACGGCTACGAGCTGCGCTTCATCGAGCAGATGCCCCTGGACGCCCAGCACGGCTGGAAGCGCGACGGCATGATCACCGCCGACGACATCCTCACCTCCCTGCGCACCCGATTCGAGCTGACCCCCGAGGGCGACGAGGCCCGCGGCTCCGCCCCGGCCGAGCGCTGGCTGGTCGACGGCGGCCCGCACCGCGTCGGCGTCATCGCCTCCGTCACCCGCCCGTTCTGCGCGGCCTGCGACCGCACCCGGCTCACCGCCGACGGACAGATCCGCACCTGTCTGTTCGCCACCGAGGAGACGGACCTGCGCGCGGCCCTGCGCTCCGACGCGCCCGACGAGGAGATCGCCCGGATCTGGCGGCTGGCCATGTGGGGCAAGAAGGCGGGCGCCGGCCTCGACGACCCGACGTTCGTACAGCCCGACCGCCCGATGTCCGCCATCGGCGGTTGAGACGCCGAAGGGGCCGGGACTGGGAGGCCGGGGCAGGGCTCGGGACTACGCCTCTTCGGGCGCCCGCCACTCCTCGAAGCGCACCACGTCCTTCAGGAACCCGCGTACGCCGAGGAACTGCGACAGATGCTCCCGGTGCTCCTCACACGCGAGCCAGGTCTTGCGGCGCTCCGGCGTGTGGATCTTCGGATTGTTCCAGGCGAGCACCCACACGGCGGCGGCACGGCAGCCCTTGGCGGAACAGATCGGCGTCTCGGGATCAGGGTCCATCACACCGCCGACCCTAACCCGACCGGCTCAGCGGCAACGGCCGGGAGCACCTGTCACACCCGGGACAAAGGCGACGCCGAGCAGCCACGGGGGGAGCTGCCCGGCGTCGGTCCGTCGCTCCGACGGGGGATGCGGAGCGCGTACGAAGTATGTCACGGGTCACCCCGCCCCCGGCACCGGAACAACATGATTGATCTGAGCTTTTCTTGAGCTTGGCGGGGAAGCGCCCTCCGGTTCCGGCCGGTCATGGTCATGTTCCGAAGGTCATGACGGCCCGGGCCGCTCCGTCCGTGCGCCGGAGGCGGGCTCGGTCGTGGGCTCGGGCACCGCATCCTCCGTCCCGGGTTCCGCCGTGTCGCCGTCCGTCCGCGACGGCTCGATCTCCGTCCGCATCTGCGTCGACAGGTAGGTCGAGGGCAGCGACGGCGCGTTCTCACGCCCGGCGTTGGCGATCACCACCGCGATGTACGGCAACAGCATTCCGAGGACCAGCGCCACGATCGCGACGTACCGTTCCACGTTCCAGAGCGACGCCGCGAGGATGACCGAGATCGTACGAACGGTCATGGAGATCACATACCGGCGCTGCCGCGCGCGCACATCGTCCTGGAGGCCCGCCCTGGCGCCGGTGATCCGGAACACCTGGACGCCACCGCCGTGCTGCTTCCGCATCACATTCCACCATCCGCCCGTATCGGACTTTTCCCGCCCCTGGCCGTCTCGTGACCGGCCGGGGCACCGGGCCCGCACGAAGACCACGTTACGCCGCGCCCACGCCGCCCACGAGACCGGGGCATCCCGGACCCGCGGATCCGTCCGCCGTTCCCCCGTCCGCCCACCCCGTCCGATCCGAAGCCCGTACGGCACGCCCGACATGCGGCGTAACGGGTCCGGGTCGACACTGGCCGTAACGCTCGCGTCTAGGCGTACCAGGAGGCAGCCATGGGCTGGTTGTGGGCGATCATCGTGGGATTCGTGCTCGGCCTGATCGCCAAGGCGATCATCCCCGGCAAGCAGCACAGCCCGCTGTGGCTGACCACCATCTGCGGCATCCTCGGCGCCATCGCGGGCAACGCGATCGCGCGTGGCTTCGGTATCGCGGAGACCCCGGGCATCGACTGGGGCCGGCACATCTTCCAGTTGGCGGCGGCGATCGTCATCGTCTTCTTCGTCGACATGCTCTACATGCAGATGCGGGGCAAGCGCAAACAGCAGCGGGCCTGACGCGCGGGCCCGCCGAGGTGTCCTTCGGTGTCGTCCGGGCAGCCGAGGCCGGTCGCCCCCTCGGATGCCCGGACGACCGGACGTTTCAGCGGCTCAGGCGGCCGTGACCTCCACCGCCGCCAGGTTCTTCTTGCCCCGGCGCAGCACCAGCCAGCGCCCGTGCAGCAGGTCCTCCTTCGCGGGGACGGCGTCCTCGGCGGTGACCTTGACGTTGTTCACGTAGGCGCCGCCCTCCTTCACCGTGCGCCGCGCGGCCGACTTGCTCGCCACCAGGCCGACCTCGGCGAACAGGTCGACGACCGGACCGAGCGCGGCGACCTGGACGTGCGGCACCTCCGAGAGGGCCGCCGCCAGCGTCCGCTCGTCCAGCTCCACCAGCTCACCCTGACCGAACAGCGCCTTCGACGCGGCGATCACGGCGGCCGTCTGGTCGGCGCCGTGCACCAGGGTCGTCAGCTCCTCGGCCAGGGCGCGCTGGGCGGCACGGGCCTGCGGACGCTCCGCCGTCTGCCGCTCCAGCTCCTCCAGCTCCTCGCGGGACTTGAAGGACAGGATCCGCATGTAGCCCGAGATGTCCCGGTCATCCGTGTTCAGCCAGAACTGGTAGAACGCGTACGGCGTGGTCATCTCCGGGTCGAGCCAGATGGCGCCGCCCTCGGTCTTGCCGAACTTGGTGCCGTCCGCCTTCGTCATCAGCGGCGTGGCGTAGGCGTGGACGGCGGCGTCCGGCTCCAGCCGGTGCAGCAGGTCCAGGCCCGCCGTGAGGTTGCCCCACTGGTCGCTGCCGCCCTGCTGCATCGTGCAGCCGTGACGCCGGTACAGCTGGAGGAAGTCCATGGCCTGGAGCAGCTGGTAGCTGAACTCGGTGTAGCTGATGCCCTCGGAGGACTCCAGACGCCGGGCTACCGAGTCCTTGGTCAGCATCTTGTTGACGCGGAAGTGCTTGCCGATGTCCCGCAGGAACTCGATGGCGGAGAGGTTCTGCGTCCAGTCGAGGTTGTTGACCATCGTGGCCGCGTTCTCGCCCTCGAAGGACAGGAACGGCTCGATCTGGCCACGCAGCCGCTCGACCCAGCCGGCGATGGTCGCCGGGTCGTTCAGCGTGCGCTCGGCGGTCGGGCGGGGGTCGCCGATCTGGCCCGTGGCCCCGCCGACCAGCGCCAGCGGCCGGTGACCGGCCTGCTGCATCCGGCGCAGGGTGAGCACCTGCACCAGGTGCCCCACGTGCAGCGACGGCGCGGTCGGGTCGAAGCCGCAATAGAACGTGACGGGACCGTCCGCGAGCGTCTTGCGCAAAGCGTCCTCGTCGGTGGACTGGGCGAACAGCCCGCGCCACTTCAGCTCGTCGACGATGTCCGTCACGGTTCTCGTGTCTCCTCGGTGATCTTCGGCTCGCCGGTACTCGGCCGGTCGGGTGACCGCCGATGGCGAACGCCTACGAGGTTATACGCCCTGGCTGACAGAACTCATATTGAAATCGGGGACGCGCAACGGCGGCATCGCGGCCCTGGTGAACCAGTCGCCCCACTCCCGGGGCAGCGTCCTCTCCGTACGTCCCGCCTCCGTGGCACGGCCCAGTACGTCCACCGGCGACTCGTTGAACCGGAAGTTGTTGACCTCCCCGACGACCTCGCCGTTCTCGACGAGGTAGACGCCGTCCCGGGTCAGACCGGTGAGCAGCAGCGTCGCCGGGTCCACCTCGCGGATGTACCACAGGCAGGTCAGCAGCAGCCCGCGCCCGGTAGCGGAGACCATCTCCTCCAGGGAGCGGCCCTCGCCCCCGTCGAGGATCAGGTTGTCGATCCCCGGGGCCACGGGCAGCCCGGTCAGGTCCGCGCCGTGCCGGCTGGTGGTCAGGCGCGTCAGCTCGCCCTCGCGGATCCACTCCGTGGCCGTCAGCGGCAGCCCGTTGTCGAACACCGACCGGTCGCCCCCGGAGGAGTGCGCGATCACGAAGGGCGCCGACTCCAGACCCGGCTCGTCGGGGTCGCTGCGCAGGGTCAGCGGCAGCCCGGACAGCCGCTCGCCGATCCGGGTGCCGCCGCCCGGCTTGGAGAAGACCGTGCGGCCCTCGGCCGCGTCCCGGCCCGAGGCCGACCACAGCTGGTAGATCAGCAGGTCCGCGACGGCGGTCGGCGGCAGCAGCGTCTCGTACCGGCCCGCGGGCAGCTCGAACCGCCGCTCGGCCCAGCCCAGCCGCACGGCCAGCTCGGCGTCGAGCGCCGCGGGGTCGACGTCCTTGAAGTCCCGCGTGGCACGGCCCGCCCACGCCGAGCGCGTACGGTCCGGCGACTTGGCGTTCAGCTCCAGCGTCCCGCTCGGCTGGTCGTGCCGCAGCCGCAGCCCCGTGGACGTACCGAGGTAGCTGGAGACCAGTTCGTGGTTGGCGAAGCCGTACAGCTCCCGGCCGCCCCCCCGCGCGCGTGCGAACGCCTCGCCGAGGGCCGGTGCGAAGTCGGCGAACACGGCGGAGGAGGTCTCCGCGGGGGCCTCCCTGAACTCGGGAGACTCAGTCACCCCCGTCACCAGCGGCCGGGCGTCCTCGGCCGGTCCGGCGCCCCGCGCGGCGGCCTCGGCGGCCCGCACCAGGGGCTCCAGTTCGTCGACGGTCACCGCGGACCGGGACACGACGCCGGACGCCGTGCCCTCCCGGCCGTCCACCGTCGCGACGACGGTGAGCGTGCGCCCGCGCGTGACACCGTTCGTGGTGAGCGAGTTGCCCGCCCAGCGCAGGTTGGCGGTCGACTCCTCGTCGGCGATCACGACACAGCCGTCGGCCCGGGACAGCTCCAGAGCACGCTCGACGAGCTTGTGCGGCTTGGTGGTACGAGCGTTCATCGACCCGCCTCCTGGGTGGTGTTGAGAATGCCGACTCCCTTGAAGAGGGCGGACGGGCAGCCGTGCGAGACCGCCGCGACCTGCCCCGGCTGGGCCTTGCCGCAGTTGAAGGCGCCCCCGAGGACGTAGGTCTGCGGACCGCCGACCGCCGTCATGGAACCCCAGAAGTCGGTGGTCGTCGCCTGGTAGGCCACGTCCCGCACCTGCCCGGTGAGCCGCCCGTTCTCGATCCGGAAGAAGCGCTGCCCGGTGAACTGGAAGTTGTACCGCTGCATGTCGATGCTCCACGACCGGTCACCGACGACGTAGATGCCCCGGTCCACGCCCCCGATCAGATCCTCGGTCGACATCCCGGCGGGGTCGGGCCGCAGCGACACGTTGGCCATGCGCTGCACCGGGACATGCCCGGGGGAGTCCGCGAACGCGCACCCGTTGGACCGCTCGAACCCGGTCAGCCTCGCGATCCGCCGGTCCAGCTGGTAGCCGACCAGCGTGCCGTCCCTCACCAGGTCCCAGGACTGCGCCGCGACCCCCTCGTCGTCGTACCCCACCGTCGCGAGCCCGTGCTCGGCGGTGCGGTCACCGGTGACGTTCATCAGCTCCGAGCCGTACTTCAACTTCCCCAGCTGGTCGAAGGTGGCGAAGGAGGTGCCCGCGTAGGCCGCCTCGTAGCCGAGCGCCCGGTCCAGTTCGGTGGCGTGCCCGATGGACTCGTGAATGGTCAGCCACAGGTTGGACGGGTCGACGACCAGGTCGTACAGGCCCGGCTCCACGCTCGGCGCGCGCATCTTCTCGGCGAGCAGCTCGGGCATCCGCTCCAGCTCGTCGTCCCAGTCCCAGCCGGTGCCCCTCAGGTACTCCCAGCCACGGCCCACGGGCGGCGCGAGTGTCCGCATGGAGTCGAACTCACCGCTCGACTCGTCCACCGACACGGCCGTGAACACCGGATGCAGCCGCACCCGCTGCTGGGTGGTCGTGGTCCCGGCCGTGTCGGCGTAGAACTTGTTCTCGTGCACGGTGAGCAGCGAGGCGTCCACATGGTCCACCCCGCGCGTCGCCAGCAGCCGCGCGCTCCACTCGCCCAGCAGCCCGGCCTTCTCCGCGTCGGGCACGGTGAACGGATCGATCTCGTACGAGGAGACCCAGGTCCGGTCGGCGTGCACGGGCTCGTCGGCGAGTTCGACCCTCTCCGCCGACCCGGCCGCCCGGATCACCTGCGCCGACAGCTGCGCCATCGCCACGGCCTGCGAGGCGACCTTGGCGGCGGCGGCGAGGGTGAGATCCACCCCGGACGCGAACCCCCACGTCCCGCCGTGCACCACGCGCACCGCGTACCCGAGGTCGGTGGTGTCCGACGACCCGGCCGGCTTGGCGTCCCGGAACCGCCAGGAGGCGCTGCGCACCCGCTCCAGGCGGAAGTCCGCGTGCTCCGCCCCGAGCGCCCGAGCGCGGGCCAGCGCGGCATCGGCGAGGGCGCGCAGCGGCAGCGCCAGGAATGACTGATCGACTTCATGGGGCACGAGTGGGGATTCCCTTCGGGTGCTCGCCTGCTGACCGTCTGAGGCAGTGAACCACGCGCGGAGACCCCCGCGGCGCGTCAGAGCCGACAGCACGCCCCCGGGACGGCGGTCGGATCCGAGGGAGTCTGCGAGCCGCCGACTGTAGGGATCCAACAGTGGCGACCCGGTGTCACTGTCGGTGCCCGATTGCTCCGGGGAGCGGGTGGACCGATAGGTTTTCGGTGAAGGCGCCTGCCGCGCGCAGGGGCTCCAGACCGCTATCGAAAGGGTGATCCGTTGAGCCGCTCGGTTCTCGTCACCGGAGGTAACCGGGGGATCGGCCTCGCCATCGCCCGCGCGTTCGCCGATGCCGGTGACAAGGTCGCGATCACGTACCGCTCGGGCGAGCCCCCCAAGGGCTTCCTCGCCGTCAAGTGCGACATCACCGACAGCGAGCAGGTGGAGCAGGCCTACAAGGAGATCGAAGAAGCGCACGGTCCCGTCGAGGTGCTGGTCGCCAACGCCGGCATCAACAAGGACCAGCTGCTGATGCGGATGTCGGAGGAGGACTTCACGTCCGTCGTCGACACCAACCTCACCGGCACCTTCCGTGTCGTCAAGCGCGCCAACCGGGGCATGCTGCGGGCCAAGAAGGGCCGCGTCGTGCTCATCTCGTCGGTCGTCGGGCTCCTCGGTTCCGCCGGGCAGGCGAACTACGCCGCCTCCAAGGCCGCGCTGGTCGGCTTCGCGCGTTCCCTCGCCCGTGAGCTGGGCTCGCGCAACATCACCTTCAACGTCGTCGCCCCCGGCTTCGTCGACACCGACATGACCAGGGAGCTCACCGAGGAGCAGCAGGCGAAGATCCTCGCGCAGGTACCGCTCGCCCGGTACGCGCGGTCGGAGGAGATCGCCGCGGCCGTGCGGTTCCTCGCCTCGGACGACGCCTCATACATCACTGGAGCCGTCATTCCCGTTGACGGCGGACTGGGAATGGGTCACTGAACGACATGAGCGGAATTCTCGAGGGCAAGCGCGTCCTGATCACCGGTGTGCTGACGGAGTCCTCCATCGCCTTCCACACCGCCAAGCTGGCACAGGAGCAGGGCGCCGAGATCATCCTGACCGCGTTCCCGCGGCCCACCCTGACCGAGCGCATCGCCAAGAAGCTCCCCAAGCCCGCCAAGGTCATCGAGCTCGACGTGACCAACGAGGAGCACCTGGGCCGCCTCGCGGACGTCGTGGGCGAGGAGCTCGGCGGCCTCGACGGCGTCGTGCACTCCATCGGCTTCGCGCCGCAGGACGCGCTCGGCGGCAACTTCCTGAACACGCCGTTCGAGTCGGTCGCCACGGCCATGCACGTCTCGGCCTTCTCCCTGAAGTCGCTGACCATGGCCTGCCTGCCGCTGATGCAGAACGGCGGCTCCGTCGTCGGCCTCACCTTCGACGCGCAGTACGCCTGGCCGCAGTACGACTGGATGGGCCCGGCCAAGGCCGCCCTGGAGGCGACCAGCCGTTACATGGCCCGCGACCTGGGCAAGCAGAACGTCCGCTGCAACCTGATCTCGGCGGGCCCGCTCGGTTCCATGGCCGCCAAGTCCATCCCGGGCTTCAGCGAGCTGGCCTCCGTGTGGGACACCCGTGCCCCGCTGGAGTGGGACCTGAAGGACCCGGAGCCGGCCGGCCGCGGCGTCGTCGCCCTGCTGAGCGACTGGTTCCCGAAGACCACCGGCGAGATCGTCCACGTGGACGGCGGTCTGCACGCCATCGGCGCCTGAGCGCCGCCGACCCGGCCCGAAGCAATCGGCGAGGGCCCGCACCCGGGAAGGGTGCGGGCCCTCGCCGCGTCACCCGTTCGGCTCAGCAGCGCGGGCGGTGTGCGGCGCCGGCGGGGCACTGTGGAGCGACAGGTCACAGGGATCACGCGGACACCGCGTGATCCCTGCCTGATCTCCCTCCCAGCACGGCCGAGGAGGCCCCCTCTGTGCGCTTTCACCGCCTGGCCTCAGTGACCTTCACCGTCGCCCTTGGCACCGCTCTCGTGCCCGCCCTGGCGTACGAGGCGGTGCCGCACGAGACGATGTCGCACGCGCGCGTGCGGTCGGCCGACGCCGGGTCCGGCGGCGCGGGGTCCGAGGATCCGTTCGGAGCCGCCTGCCGGATCGGGGCCGACGGCTCCCGGGTGACCGCGTACTGCCACAACCCCTATCCGGACACCGACCACGTGAGCCTGCACGTCGAGTGCCTCCAATGGTGGGACCTCGACAGTGACAGCGCCCCGGTGGCCGCCGCACCCGCACAGACCGTGCAGCTGACCGGCCGCTGCTGGAAGGAGGTCCGGGCCGCGTGGATCAGCCACCGGAAGGCGGACTGAACCGCCCCGGACGGCACGCCAGCGAGTGGGCGGCGGCCTCCTCGGCCGCCGTCGCCGCGTCGCCCGCACGGATCGCGTCCAGCAGCCGCGAGTGGTCCAGGTGGGTCTCCGGGGCCAGCTCCCGGCCGACGTCGCCGCGCAGCCAGTCCCGCAGCACTTCGCTCAGGTCCGCGTACAGCGCGGTCAGCACGTCGTTGTGCGACGCCGCCACGACGGCCAGGTGGAACGTCGTGTCCGCCGCCACGAACTGCTCCGCCGCACCCGACTCCCAGGCCTCCTCACGGCGCAGCAGCAGGGTGTCGAGCTGTTTGAGGTCCTTCTCGGTGCGCCGCTCGGCGGCCAGCCGCGCCGCGGACGACTCCAGGGCGGAGCGCAGTTCCGCGACGTGCCCGCGGTCGGCGCCGGCGAAACGGCGCTGCATCACCCCGGCCAGCTCGCTCGTGGTGACGACATAGGTGCCCGAGCCCTGACGGATGTCGAGCAGTCCGTTGTGCGCCAGCGCGCGCACGGCCTCGCGGACTGTGTTGCGTGCCACCCCGAGCTGCTCGACCAGCTCCGGCTCGGTCGGAATGCGGGAGCCGACCGGCCACTCGCCCGAGGTGATCTGGGCGCGCAGAGCGGCGATGACCTGCTCGGACAGCGCAGAACGACGGGGATGGCTCAGGGGCATGACACACCTCTGCACGGCACGGGTGCCGACACCGGACGGCAGTCTCGGCATGGACAACCAATCATCCCATGATTCTATGATGTGTCTCATGGCTGGTGAGGAAACCCGGACGCTCAAGTCCACGACCGTACGCACGGCGGCTCCGACCGAACTCCGGGAGACCGGGGGCACCGCCCCGCGCGCGTGGATGATCCGGCTGCTCGTCGTCGGCATCGTGCTGGCGGCGCTGAACCTCCGTCCCGCCATCACCAGCCTCGGCGCACTGCTTGAGGAGGTCCGGGCCGACCTCGCCATGAGCGGCAGCGTGGCCGGGCTGCTCACCTCCGTGCCCCCGCTGTGCTTCGCCGTCTTCGGCGTCACCGCCCCGCGGCTGGCCCGCCGTTTCGGAGCGGGTGCGGTGGTGTGCGCCGGCATGGTCGCCATCGGCGCGGGCCTGCTGATACGCCCGTTCACGGGAGGCACGGCGGGCTTCCTGGCCGCCAGCGCCCTCGCGCTCATGGGCATCGCCGTCAGCAACGTCCTGATGCCGGTCCTCGTCAAGCAGTGGTTCCCGGACCGGGTCGGCTCCATGACCGGCCTGTACTCCATGGCCCTCGCCCTGGGCACATCCACGGCCGCCGCGGTGACCGTGCCGCTGACCGAGGCACTGGGCGGGAACTGGCAGACGGGACTCGCCCTGTGGGCGGCGCTCGCCGCGGCCGCCGTACTGCCCTGGATCCCGTTCGTGGGAAACGCGGGGAACGCGGGAAGTTCGGGAAGGTCGGGAAAGCGGGGCAGGCCACCGGCCGAGCGGGCCCCCGCACCCGGGCCGTCGTCCCCGGGCGCGGCGGCGTCGGCGGACGCGCCCGCGCCCGAGGTGCGCATCACCCGCAGCCGGACCGCCTGGGCGCTGGCCGTCTTCTTCGGGCTCCAGGCGACCGTCGCCTACATCACCATGGGCTGGATGCCACAGATCTTCCGGGACGCGGGCGTGCCCGCGAGCACGGCCGGGCTGCTGCTCGCGTTCATCATGGTGATGGGCGTGCCGCTCGCCTTCGTCATCCCGCGCCTCGCCACGCGCCTGCCCCAGCAGGGCCCGATCGTGCTCGTGCTCGGTGTGAGCGGCCTGATCGGCTACGCCGGCCTGTACTTCGCACCGGCCGCCGGCGCCCTGGTCTGGGTGCTGCTGCTGGGCATCGCCAACTGTGCCTTCCCCCTCGCGCTCACCATGGTCGGGATGCGGGCCAGGTCCGGCGCGGGCGTGGCCAAGCTGTCGGCCTTCGCCCAGAGCACCGGCTATCTGATCTCCATCCCGGGCCCCCTCCTGGTGGGCGTGCTCTACCAGCACAGCGGCGGCTGGGGCCTGCCGCTCGCGCTCCTGGCCGGCCTGATGATCCCGCAGACGATCGCCGGAGTCCTGGCGGGCCGTGACCGCACGGTGGAGGACGAGGCGGCGGCCCGCTGAGCCCGCTCCGCCCGACCCCGGGGAGCACCGCAGCGCCGGCGGGTGCGAGACTTGCCCCATGCCAGTCCTCGACCCGAACCCGCAGAACGGCCAGAAGAAGCTGCTGCTCGTCTTCGGAGCGTTCTTCGCCATCTTCGTCGTCATCGGTGTGATCGCGAGCATCCTCGCGCCGTGACACCCCCGGCGTCGGCCCTGTCCGGGGCCATGGTGGTGCTGGCCCCCCTGTCCCCTAGGGGGCCAGGATCAGGGTCAAGTGGGTGGGTCACCGGATGGGTTGAGGGCCGAGGAGTACATACCTTCGAGATGTGGCCGCGAGACGCGGCACGAAACACTCGAAGAGCGGAGACCTCATGTCGGCGCGCACCCACACCCGGCCCCACCCGGTCCTCCGGGGCGGCGTCGACAGCCGGCTGCCGTGGTGGGCCCTCGTCCTGCCCGCGCTCGCCTTCGTCACGCTGCTCGCGCTGGTCCTGAACCCCTCCGACGCGCACGCGGCGACAGCCGAGCCCGGAATCACCCACCTCCTCGAGCGTGCTCAGCAGCTCATAACCCGCTGAGCACCCCGGGAACGGCCGTCAACTACCCGCGCCCCGTGGCCTGTTTCATGCGAAGCTGGGGCACATGAGCGTCGCAGAACCCCGCAGGATTGTCCTTTTCCGGCATGCGAAGGCCGACTGGCCACCGGTGACCGACCACGAGCGCCCGCTCGCCGAGCGCGGCAGGACGGACGCCGCAGTCGCCGGACGCAAGCTCGCCGACTCCGCCATCGCGTTCGATCTGGCTCTCTGCTCCACCTCGACCAGGACCCGGGAAACGTGGAAAATCGCGGTGCACGAGTTCCCACAGCGTCCGAAGACGGTCTACGAGGAGCGGATCTACGAGGCCTCGCCCGGTGAACTGATCACCCTGCTGAACGAAACCCCCGACGACGCGCAGAACGTGCTTCTGGTCGGCCACAACCCCGGCATCCAGGGAGCGGCCGAGATCCTCTCCGGGGCGGCCGAGGGGGACGCGGGTGAGCGGATGAGCCGTCGTGGCTATCCCGCCGCAGCCTTCGCCGTGCTGTCCTTCACCGGTTCCTGGAAGTCCCTCGAGCCCGGGGTCGCCACCCTGCTCGACTACTGGGCACCCAGCGAGTGACCCACGCGCCATGACAGCGGGGCCCGGCACCGGTCCGGCGCCGGGCCCCGCACCGGACCGCCCCGCACGGACACCGCGGGTCCGCGCGTGGTTCAGTCCCGGTCGAGGATGTCCGCCGCCTCGACCTCTTCGCGCGTAATGCCCAGCAGGTACAGGACCGTGTCCAGGAAGGGGAAGTTCACCGCGGTGTGGGCCGCCTGGCGCACCACCGGCTTGGCGTTGAACGCGACGCCGAGACCCGCCGAGTTGAGCATGTCCAGGTCGTTCGCGCCGTCGCCGATCGCCACGGTCTGCGACAGCGGGACGCCCGCCTCGGCCGCGAACCGGCGCAGCAGCCGCGCCTTGCCCGGCCGGTCCACGATCTCGCCCGTGACCCGGCCGGTCAGCTTTCCGTCGACGATCTCCAGGGTGTTGGCGTGGGCGAAGTCCAGCGCCAGCCGCTCCTTCAGATCGTCCGTGACCTGGGTGAACCCCCCGGAGACCACGCCCACCTGATAGCCGAGCCGCTTCAGCGTGCGGACCAGGGTGCGGGCACCCGGTGTCAGCCGCACCTCGCTGCGCACCTTGTCCACCACGGAGGCGTCCAGCCCCGCCAGCAGCTGCACACGCGCGTGCAGCGACTCCTCGAAGTCCAGTTCCCCGCGCATCGCCGCCTCGGTCACCTCGGCGACCTTGTCCTCGCAGCCGGCATGGGCGGCGAAGAGTTCGATCACCTCGTCCTGGATGAGGGTGGAGTCCACATCCATGACGACCAGGCGCTGGGCCCGGCGGTGCAGACCGGCCGCGACGACGGCGACATCGACCCCGAGCTTCGATGCGTCGGTCACCAGGGCGGTGCGCAGCGGTTCCGTCTCCACGCCGGACACCGCGAACTCCACCGCGGTCACCGGATACTTGGCGAGCCGGAAGACACGGTCGATGTTGGCGCCGGTCTTCGTGATCCGCGCGGCGATCGCCGCCGCCGTCTCGGCGGTGAGGGGGTGGCCCAGCACGGTGACCAGGGAACGGCCGAGCCCGCGCGGGCGGTTGTCGCCGGTGCCGGAGATGATCTCCGCCTGCATCTTCATCGACTCGGCCCAGTTGTGGACGGTTGCCCGCAGGCTGCCCTCCAGGCTCTGCGCCGGCTGGGTCACGAGCACACACAGCACGATTCGGCCACGGGTGACGACCTGCTCGATGTCGACCACGTCGACGGAGTAGGCGGCGAGGGTGTCGAGGAGACCGGCGGTGATACCGGGTCGGTCCTTGCCGAAGATCTTGACAAGGAGTGTGGGAACGTCCGAGGTCTGCGATGCGTTCATGGTGTTCTTACCGTATCGGGCACGCAGTGCCCTGCGCGCCCGAGGTCCGTCTGGCGGACAGCGAACTCTCGGCGTCGCCGAGGTGTCTTGGACCTTACGCGCTTCGGCCGCCGTCCGCCTCACCGGCCGCCGGGACGACGTGGGGCCGGGGGAGGGGGCGGCGGAGGCGGAGGTCCTTCGTCCGGCCACAGTGGCGGGCGCTTCCCCGTGGACGGCCCGGCATCACGCCCGGACCGTCCGCCCCCGGGCCGCCCGCGCGGGGCCCTTCCCTGTGGCGGCGGCCCGACGGGGCGGATCACGGTCGGAGCGCCGGAGATGTCGCCGTCGTCCGGCACGCCGTCGTCCCCGGGAGGCTCGTTCGGGGGCCGGCCGGGCGGCCGCATGTCACCGAGTGCCGCCGGCGGGCCGGGCGGCCGGGTGTCATCGGGCTCCGGTGGGGGAGCGTGCCCCGACCGCGCGCCGGGCCACCGCCCCGCACCACCCGGCCGGGCCTCCGGCCGCCCCCGCAACTCCTCGGGCACCACCAGATACGGATTCGTCCCCGGATTCGGTGGCCGATACGGCACCCCCGGCGCATACGGCCCGACCCCCGCCCCGGCAGGTCGGGGCCTGGTCCCCGTACCGTCCCCCGGTCCAGCGGCACCCCCGGCGTACCCCGGGCTCCCGGCGCCTTCCACCGCCACGCCCCCGCCCTCGGCCGTGACCCGCGCCCACGGCGCCGCCCGTCGCCCCGCAGCCCCGCTCGCCCATGCCAGCAGCGCCCCCGCCGCGCCCGCGCCCGCACCCCAGACGGCGCCCAGGAGCAGTGCCGCGGCGAGGTGACCGCGCAGCTCGACGCCCGCACCGAACGCGTCGAGACCGAGCACGGACAGCGAGACGTCCGCCGACACCTCCGTCAGCCACACCAGCAGCGGCAGGGCCGACGCCGTCGCGACCCCCAACCGCAGCGCGCACCGCCCGGCGAAACCCGCGGCGCCCCCATTCCGTACATCATCGGCACCCCCCGCCGTCCCCAGCGGTGTCCGCGCCGCCACCAGCACACCGGCCAGCAGCATGGCCATCGCGGCCGCCGCCCCCAGCAGCCACACCCGCCCGTCGAACCCGGCCAGCCGGGCCAGGGTGACCGGCTGGCCGGAGTCCACCCGCAGCAGGTCGTCCAAGGGGTGCGGCAGGACGCCGAGCAGCGCCCCCGTCGCCCTCCCCTCCCACGGCACGAACAGTCCGACCGGTATGCCGAGCCACACCCCGTTCGGCGCTCCCAGCAGGGCCGCTCCCGCGATCCGCCGGGGATGGTCGTCGCCGATCGCCGCGTACCCCGCCGCCGCGTACCCCGCCGCCACCGCCACCAGGCCCACCACGACGAGGGCGGACACCGCGGGCCGTACGACGCGGTGCAGGACGTCCCAGCCGCGCGGCAGCGGAGTGCGCCTGGACGCCAGCAACGCGACGACCAGGACGCCGGCCGACCAGCCCAGACCACCGAGCAGCGTCGGCACGGTGTCGACGCCGAACCCGACCGCGGCCTTCACGTCGACGAGATCACCGACCCGCTCCGGCAGCAGACCCCCGACATCACCCAGCCCCGGGATCTCGATCCCGCCGCCCCCGCCGGCGCCCGGCAACCCGTCCAGGCCCAGCGCGTCCCCGTCGACGGTGACGACGCCGTGGCCCGCCCACACCAGGCCACCCGCCATCCCCACGAAGAGCGCCACGACCGCACCGGCGCGTGCGGCGAGTTCGGCCGGGGACAGAACGTCGCCCGCAGCCCGCAGCGACCGCAGGAAGACGGACGACAGCAGCAGCGCGCCCACCAGGCTCACCCCCAGCGGCGCGACCCCGACGGCCGTGCTCGCCTCCGCGCCCGACAACCCGGACGCCGACACCTCGACGGACGGCGTGACCGATCCGCCGGTCGCCGACGCCACCACCGCGGCCGTCATCGGCCCCAGTGAACCCGCCGAGTCCGCGTCCAGCAGACGCAGCCCGAGCGCCGCCGTCCCCGCCATCCCGATCAGCGCCCAGCTCACCGCGGCGACCGCGGACATCACGACATCCACCCACGGCACGCGCGTGCCGTGCCCCGCGGTACCGACGCCCGTGGCAGCGCTCATGGCAGACCCCCCGACCCGCGGCGCGGCACACGGTGGCCGCGCATGCCCCCTCGGGTGGATTACCACTCTCCGGCCCGGTTTCAACCCCGTCAACGGGAGCACGGAAGCGTCCGGGAGCCCCCCTTCCCATGGCCCGGCTTCCGGTTCGGCGGCCGAGCCTGAAATAGTTCCCCCCGATGTTCGACATCCCTAGACTCCCTGCGACGGGGGGAATTCGGGGGACAACTCAGTGGGGCATGGAGTGCCGGAACTCGTACTGGAATCAAACGGACGGACCTGGACGCTCGATCCGTCCAGGTCGTACACCCTGGGACGCGATCCGCAGGGGGACGTCGTGGTGGACGACGCCAGGGTGTCCTGGCGACACGCCACGATCAGCTTCAACGGCCGCAGTTGGGTCGTCGAGGACCACGGCAGCACCAACGGCACGTTCGTGCAGGGGCAGCGGATCCAGCATCTGGAGGTCGGCTCCGGTACGGCGCTGAACCTGGGCAACGCGACCGACGGGCCGCGGGTGACCCTGTCCGGCACCGCGGCCCAGGCCGCCTCGCCGCAGCAGCAGCAACCGCAGCAGCCGTACGCGGCACAGGGGGTGCAGGGGGCGGTCCCGGGCTGGGTCCAGCAGGGGCAGCAGCAGATGCATCAGCAGCAGTCCGCGCAGGCCGGCTGGCAGCAGCAGGCACAGCCGCAGCAGCCGGTGCCGCCGCAGCAGTCCGCGCCGTACGTCCCGCAGCAGCAGGGCCCCGGTGGCGCGGCGGGGGCGCCGCCGGTGTACGGCGACCGCAGTCCGACCACGTTCCACCAGTTCTCGTTCGGCCGCGTGATGCGTATCGGCCGTGCTCTGGAGAACGACCTGGTCGTCTCCGACCTGCAAGTCTCCCGCAACCACGCCGAGTTCCACTCGACGCCCGACGGCCGCATGGAGATCCGCGACCTGGGCTCGCACAACGGCACCTACGTCAACGGTATGCCGATCGCCAAGGGCGGCACGCAGCTGCTCGGCCCGACCGACATCGTGGGCGTCGGCCACTCGACGTTCCGGATCGTCGGCGACCGGCTCGAGGAGTTCGTCGACACCGGTGAGGTGTCCTTCTCGGCCCGCCACCTCACCGTCACGGTCGACGGCGGCAAGCAGATCCTCAAGGACGTCTCCTTCGGCGTCCCGGAGAAGTCACTGATCGCGGTCATCGGCCCGTCCGGCTCCGGCAAGTCCACCCTGCTCAAGGCGCTCACCGGGTACCGGCCCGCCGACCAGGGCGAGGTCCTCTACGACAACCGGAACCTCTACAAGCAGTTCGCCGAACTGCGCCAGCGCATCGGTCTGGTCCCGCAGGACGACATCCTGCACAAGGAACTGACCGTCAAGAAGGCCCTCGGGTACGCGGCCAAGCTCCGCTTCCCGGCCGACACCACGGCCGCCGAGCGCGACGCCCGCATCGACGAGGTGCTGCGCGAGCTGAAGCTGGACATCCACAAGGACAAGAAGGTCACGTCGCTCTCCGGCGGCCAGCGCAAGCGGGTCTCGGTGGCGCTGGAACTGCTCACCAAGCCGTCGCTGATCTTCCTCGACGAGCCGACGTCGGGCCTCGACCCGGGCATGGACCGCGACGTCATGCAGCTGCTGCGCGGGCTCGCCGACGACGGGCGCACCGTCCTCGTCGTCACCCACTCGGTGGCCGAGCTGGCGATCTGCGACAAGCTCCTGGTGATGGCGCCCGGAGGCTCGGTCGCCTACTTCGGTCCGCCCGAGGAGGCGCTGAACTTCTTCGGCTACGACACCTGGGCCGACGTCTTCTCCGCCTTCGAGAACTACCGCGACTACGACTGGGCGGGCCGCTGGAAGGGCTCGCAGCACTACCAGATGTACGCGGCGGACATCGACGCGGTCGCGCCGCAGTCCGTACAGGTCCCGGCGATGCAGGCGATGAAGCCGCCGAAGCCGCAGGGCTGGATGTCGCAGTTCACCACACTGGTGCGCCGCTACATCTCGGTGATCGTCTCCGACAAGGGGTTCCTCGCCCTGACGGTGATCCTGCCGGCCGTCCTCGGCGCGGTCAGCCTGCTCATCGACGCCGACAAGGGTCTGCTGCCGAACCCGCCCCACCCGCAGACCGGCCGGATCATCCCGAACGGCACGGCGACCACGGTCCTGCTGATCCTCGCGGTCGGCGCCTGCTTCGCCGGTGCCGCGAACTCCGTACGTGAGCTGATCAAGGAACGGGTCATCTACGAGCGGGAACGCGCGACCGGCCTGTCCCGCTCGGCGTATCTGATGTCCAAGGTGTTCGTGCTCGGCATGATCACCGTGCTGCAGGGCCTGATGGTCGGCGTCATCGGCTTCTCCAGCCGGGAGCTCCCCGAGGAGGGGCTGGTCCTCGGCGGCTTCACACTGCTGGAGCTGTCCATCCCGATCATGGCGCTCGGCTTCACCTCGATGATGTTCGGCCTGATCATCTCCTCGCTGGTGAAGACCGCCGAGAAGACCATGCCGCTGCTGGTGATGTTCGCGATCGTCCAGGTCGTCTTCACCGGCTGTCTGTTCGCGCTGCACGGCTCGATCGGCGTCAACCAGTTCTCGTTCCTGATGCCGTCGCGCTGGGCGGTCGCCGCCTCCGGTGCCACGCTGGACTTCAACAAGATCAGCCCGCCGGAGACCGCGGGCGACCCCGACCCGCTGTGGGAGCACACGGCGGGGGCCTGGTTCATGGACATGGGCGCGCTCATCGCCCTCGGCGTGATCTGCGGCTTCTTCGTGGCCCGCTTCCTGCGCCGCCACGAGCCCGAGGTCATGCGCAAGTAACGCGAGTGACGCAAGGAGCCGGCGCGGCCGTTCGCGCGCCGTACGCCCGAAGGGCGGCACCCCGTCAGGAGGGTGCCGCCCTTCGGAGTATCCGGGCGCGTCAGGCCGCGTGAAGAGGTCCGCGCCGACCTCAGTACGCGCTGTTGACGTTGTCCATGGAGCCGTACCGGTCGGCCGCGTAGTTGCAGGCGGCGGTGATGTTCGAGACCGGGTGGTAGATGTCCTTCGGCGTGCCCGGGACGTGGTACGCCTCGAACGTCGGCGGGATCACCTGCAGCAGACCCTTGGACGGGATGCCGTTCTTGGCGTTGATGTCCCAGAGGTTGATGGCCATCGGGTTGCCGGAGGACTCCCGGATGATGTTGCGGTGGATGCCCTCGTACGAGCCCGGGATCCCGTGCTTCTTCATGATGTCCATGGACTCGCGGATCCAGCCGTCCAGGTTGTTGCTGTAGGTCTTGGGGGCGGCCTTGTCGACCTCGGCCCGCTGCGCGGAGCGGTCTGCGGCCTGCTCGGCCTCGCGCTCCTTCGCGGCCTGCTCCTTCGCGGCAGCCGTCGCAGCCTGCTTCTCGGCGGCGGCGTCGGCCGCGGCCTGCTTCTTCGCCGCGATCTGCTCGGTCTTCACACCGGAGACGGCGAGCTGGTCGGTGACGGAGCCCTTGACGTCCTTGATCGGCTCGGTGCTGTAGGCGACCTGCGCGGTGGGAACGGCCTCGCTCGTGACGGTCGTCGACGCCTCGCTCGGCGTGGCCGAGAGAGCGATGGCGGCGGCACCGAGGGCGGCGACACCGGCGGCGGCGATCTTGTGGTGGCGGTTCAGGGCACGAATGTGACCTCGGGCGAGGAAGTTCTTCGACATGGGTGATGGACCTCTTCGAATAGCGCGGAGGTCGCTCGACGTCCGGTGGGGACAGGGGTTTCTCCGGCACGAACGCCGCGGGCGGAACCCACGGCGCTGAGCGACGAGAGCAATTCTTAGCGGCCGCAAAATGGCTAGGCAAAGGTGTGACGTACGAAGTCGGGTAGTGGATCAGGGGAGGTCAAAACGGGGCATAGGGGGCTATCTGCGCCGATCACGTGCCCGCTATGGTCCTCCTATTCACCTTCGTACGTGATGTGGGCCCTATGCCCGGCCTCACACCGGGCGACCGTCACCCTCACCGGGAGTTGCTGGTGCAAGGCTCTGTGTGAGGGGTGCGGCGAGCCCTGGACCGGCCCGCGAAGAACCCGGGTCCGTCCCGGGGAGACCGGAGGTCCTAGGACCTCCGGTCCGGGTCGTCGCCGCCACCGGTCGGATCCGCGGTGCCGGTGCCCGCCGGTACCGTGAGGACATGAGCCACGGCCCCCGGTCCGGCCTCGCCGCGGTGAGCACCGCGTTGCTGGCCATGAGCAGGCACCTCGAGGTGCGTGACGTCCTCAAGACGATCGTCGCCTCGGCCCGCGAACTGCTCGACGCGGAGTACGCCGCGCTCGGCGTCCCCGACGACCACGGCGGCTTCGCCCAGTTCGTGGTCGACGGCGTCAGCGACGACCAGTGGAAGGCCATAGGCCCCCTCCCGCGCCAGCACGGCATCCTCGCCGCGATGCTCCGCGAGGACGGACCCCAGCGCCTCGCCGACGTACGCAGGGACCCCCGCTTCGAGGGCTGGCCCAGCGCCCACCCCGACCTGGTCGACTTCCTGGGCCTGCCCATCCGCGACGGCGACGAGGTCATCGGCGCCCTGTTCCTGGCCAACAAAAGGACCCCGGCGGGGGGAGGCCCCGAAGACCCCCAAGACCCCTCCGGCCCCCCGTGCCCCGCACCCGAGGGCGCCTGCGGGTTCACCCAGGACGACGAGGACGTGCTGGGCATCCTGGCCCAGCACGCGGCGATCGCCCTCACCAACGCCCGGCTCTACGAGCGCAGCCGCGAACTGACCATCGCCGAGGAACGCTCCCGCCTCGCCCACGAACTGCACGATGCCGTCAGCCAGAAGCTGTTCTCCCTGCGCCTCACCGCCCAGGCGGCCGCCCGCCTCGTGGACCGCGACCCGGCCCGGGCCAAGGGGGAGCTCCAGCAGGTGGCCGCCCTGGCGGCCGAGGCCGCCGACGAACTGCGCGCCGCGGTCGTCGAGCTGCGCCCCGCGGCCCTCGACGAGGACGGCCTCGTCCCCACCCTCCGTACCCAGATCCAGGTCCTCGACCGCGCCCACAGCGCGCGCGTGACCTTCGCCGGGCACGGTGCGCGCGCCCTGCCCGCCGCACAGGAGGAGGCCGTGCTGCGCGTCGCCCAGGAGGCGCTGCACAACGCCCTGCGGCACTCGGGGGCGGACCGTGTCGACGTCACCCTGGGCCGGCGCGGAAGTGGCGCCGTCCTGCGGGTCACCGACGACGGCAAGGGGTTCGACCCGCAGATCATCCGCAGTGCCGGACGGCATCTCGGCCTGGTCTCCATGCGCGACCGGGCGAGCGGGGTCGGCGGCAGCCTGACCGTGGAATCGGCGCCCGGCAAGGGCACCACGATCGAGATGGAGGTCCCCGGTGGCTGACGCGATCAGGGTGCTGCTCGTCGACGACCACCAGGTGGTCCGCCGGGGGCTGCGCACCTTTCTGGAGGTGCAGGACGACATCGAGGTCGTCGGCGAGGCGGCGGACGGCGCCGAAGGAGTCGCCCTCACCGGGGAGCTGCGGCCCGACGTGATCCTGATGGACGTCAGGATGCCGGGCATGGACGGCGTGGAGGCCCTGCGCCGGCTCCGCGAACTGGACCACCCCGCGCGCGTGCTGATCGTCACCAGCTTCACCGAGCAGCGCACCGTGGTCCCGGCCCTGCGCGCGGGCGCCGCCGGATACGTGTACAAGGACATCGACCCCGACGCGCTCGCCGGAGCCATCCGCTCGGTGCACGCCGGACACGTCCTCCTCCAGGCCGAGGTCGCCGGCGCCCTGCTGGCCCAGGAGGAGACCCACTCCGGCCAGGGCCGGGCCGGTTCGCTCACGGAGCGGGAGCGCGAGGTGCTCGGCCTCATAGCGGACGGCCGCTCCAACCGGGAGATCGCCCGCGCCCTGGTCCTCTCCGAGAAGACCGTGAAGACGCACGTCTCGAACATCCTGATGAAGCTCGACCTGGCGGACCGCACCCAGGCCGCCCTGTGGGCGGTGCGCCACGGCCTGAGCGGCTGAGCACCCGGACACCTGAGTACCTGAGCGGTGAGCCGGGGGAGGCCGACCCGTGACGTGCCGGGCCGGGCGGATGGTTCCCCTCCGGTGCGAGATTCATACCGTAGTGGGAATGTCCCCCGGATGGCGCATCCTTCTTCGGCCTCCCGCCGTTCTCCCGTGCGTACCGCGGCGCCTGCCGCGGTGACCGCGAGGAGGGCTCGGAAAGTGAAGAACCTGAAGAAGGCAGCGGCCGTGACGATGGTGGCCGGCGGTCTGCTCGCCGCCGGCACGGGCATGGCCTCCGCCACCGACGGCGCGCACGCCGGCGGCAAGGCCGTGGGCTCCCCGGGCGTCGTCTCGGGCAACGTCATCCAGGTCCCGGTCGACGTCCCGGTCAACGTGTCCGGCAACAGCGTCAACGTGATCGGCCTGCTGAACCCCGCCTTCGGCAACGTGGCCGTCAACGGCTGACGCCTCTCACCCCACCGGTGACGCTCCCGGCCTCCCGGCCCCACCCGGGAGGCCGCCCGGTCCGCCCACGCCGGTCACGCAGGGGCCGGGGCTCACCCGGCCCCCCGCTCCCGTTCCTCCACAACGGAGTTGTACGCCGCGACCTGAGCCCGCCGGGCCGTCCGCTCCACCGGCCGCAGGGCCTCCCCGCGCGCCGCCATCTCCGACGCGCTCACCGCGCCCCCGTGCCCGTTCGCACCGGCCAGCAAGACCAGCGTCCCCACCCGCCGCGCCAGCTCCAGCACCCGTACCGCTCGCGGCGGATATCCCGGCGCCAGCACCTCACCGCCCGACTCCGCCCGGGCCCGGTACGCGTCGATCGCCGCCTCGGCCACCGGACCCGAGCCGGCCACGTCCAGCCGCGTCAGCACCTCGGTCGCCTCCCTGAGCGCCTCCGCCAGCTCCCGCCCCGCCTCGCCGAGCGAGGGCACGTCGGCGGGCGGCGCCTCCCGCACCGCCAGGCAGTGCCAGACGACCTCCACATGCACATCACCCGCGGGCCCGGCCTCCCGCACCTGCGGCACCAGCCCGAAGGCGGCCCCGTGACCGACCACCGCCTCCCCGGCCTCCAGAGCCCGCGCGTTGAACTCCGGCGGCCCGCTCAGCCCCAGTGGATGCCCCGGCATGGGCAGCGCGACCCGCAGCCCGGTCACCCCGAGAGTCCGCAGCCGCCCCAGCGCCAGCGTGAGACCCACCGGCGCGGACTCACCCGGCACCCCCTCCACCCGGTGCACCGCGTCCTCGCCGACGATGGCGAGCACGGCGTCATCCGGCGAGACAAGACCGGCAATAAGGGCATTTCCCCAAGAGGCGAGACGTCCTGAACGTGGTTCCGAGAGCATGCCTCCACCCTAAGGACAGGACCGAGGGGATGTCCGGGCCGACCGGTGGCGTAGATTTCATGGAGGGCCGCGCCCACGGGCGCGGCGGACCGACCACAGGCGTACGACAGAGCCGAGAACCCGGCCACACTGCAAGGGGAGACAACGCGCTCATGAGCGATGTTCTGGAGCTTCAGGACGTATCCGTGGTCCGCGAGGGCCGGGCTCTGGTGGACCAGGTCTCCTGGTCGGTGAAGGAGGGCGAGCGCTGGGTCATCCTCGGTCCCAACGGCGCGGGGAAGACCACCCTGCTGAACATCGCCTCCAGTTACCTGTTCCCGAGCAAGGGCACCGCCACCGTCCTCGGCGAGACCCTCGGCACCCCCGGCACCGACGTCTTCGAACTGCGCCCGCGCATCGGCATCGCCGGGAACGGCATGGCCGACAAGCTCCCCAAGAACCAGACGGTCCTGCAGACCGTGCTGACCGCCGCCTACGGGATGACCGCCGGCTGGCAGGAGGAGTACGAGGACATCGACGAACAGCGCGCCCGCGCCTTCCTCGACCGCCTAGGCATGTCCGAATTCGTCGACCGCAGGTTCGGCACCCTCTCCGAGGGCGAGCGCAAGCGCACCCTCATCGCCCGCGCGCTGATGACCGACCCCGAACTGCTGCTCCTCGACGAGCCCGCCGCCGGCCTCGACCTGGGCGGCCGCGAGGACCTCGTGCGCCGCCTCGGCCGCCTCGCCCGCGACCCGATCGCCCCCTCCATGGTCATGGTCACGCACCACGTCGAGGAGATCGCCCCCGGCTTCACCCACGTCCTGATGATCCGCCAGGGCCAGATCCTGGCCGCCGGCCCGCTGGAGCTCGAACTCACCTCCCGCAACCTCTCCCTCTGCTTCGGCCTCCCGCTCGTCGTGGAGCAGGTCGGCGACCGCTGGACCGCGCAGGGCCTCCCGATGGCCTGAACCCGGCCGGGGGGGTTCCGTCCCCTCAGAAACCGGGCTCGGAAGGCCCTTTCGAATGCCCCGGCGCCCTGTCGGTGACCGGGTGCGCGGTCCTACCATGCCCCTGTGGACATCGATGCATGGCTGTGGTGGCTGATCGGCGCGGCGGTACTCGGCATCGCGCTGGTGATCACCGCGATGCCCGAACTCGGCATGCTCGCGGTGGGCGCCGTCGCCGCGGCGGTGGTCTCCGGAATCTTCGGCGGCGGCGCCGTGGTCCAGGTCGTGGTCTTCACCGTCGTGTCGACCGCTCTCATCGCCGTCGTACGCCCCATCGCGAACAGGCAACGCGTACAACGCCCCCACCTCGCCAGCGGTGTCGACGCCCTGAAGGGCAGACAGGCCGTCGTGCTGGAACGGGTCGACGGCTCCGGCGGCCGGATCAAGCTGGCCGGCGAGATCTGGTCGGCACGTTCCCTCGACGCCGCCCGCTCTTACGAAGTGGGCCAGGAAGTGGACGTCGTGGAGATCGAGGGAGCCACGGCGATCGTCATGTGATCCCGCACCACTGGCCAGCACAGGACAACAACTGGGCCGAACGGCCACCGAGTTGCACGACGGTCTGTCAGACTCGACCAGCAAGATCCGTAACAGGCATAGGATCTGACGAAGGCGCCGAGGCGAAGAAGGGTTCGGGAAACCGACGATGCAACCGATCATCATCGTCCTGATCATCCTGGTGGTGTTGGTCTTCATCGCCCTGATCAAGACGATCCAAGTCATCCCGCAGGCCAGCGCCGCCATCGTCGAGCGCTTCGGCCGCTACACCCGCACACTCAACGCGGGCCTCAACATCGTCGTCCCGTTCATAGACACCATCCGCAACCGGATCGACCTGCGCGAACAGGTCGTCCCGTTCCCGCCGCAGCCGGTGATCACCCAGGACAACCTGGTCGTCAACATCGACACCGTCATCTACTACCAGGTGACCGACGCGCGGGCCGCGACCTACGAGGTCGCCAGCTACATCCAGGCGATCGAGCAGCTCACCGTCACCACCCTGCGCAACATCATCGGCGGCATGGACCTCGAGCGCACCCTGACCTCCCGCGAGGAGATCAACGCGGCCCTGCGCGGCGTCCTCGACGAGGCCACCGGCAAGTGGGGCATCCGCGTCAACCGCGTCGAGCTCAAGGCGATCGAGCCGCCCACCTCCATCCAGGACTCGATGGAGAAGCAGATGCGCGCCGACCGCGACAAGCGCGCCGCGATCCTCCAGGCCGAAGGTGTCCGGCAGTCCGAGATCCTGCGCGCCGAGGGCGAGAAGCAGTCCCAGATCCTGCGCGCCGAGGGCGAGGCCAAGGCCGCCGCCCTCCGGGCCGAGGGCGAGGCCCAGGCCGTCCGCACGGTCTTCGAGGCGATCCACGCGGGCGACCCCGACCAGAAGCTGCTCTCCTACCAGTACCTCCAGATGCTCCCGAAGATCGCGGAGGGCGACGCCAACAAGCTCTGGATCGTCCCCAGCGAGATCGGTGACGCCCTCAAGGGACTCTCCGGGGCCATGGGCAACTTCGGCGGCCTGGGCGGCGGTTCGGGCGGCAACGGCGCCTCCGGCGGCGCCACGGAGCGCCGCGAGAAGCCCTCCATCGACTGACGGCCGCCGCACATGGAGCAGGTCCCCGCGCCCCTCCAGGGGCGCGGGGACCTGCTCCATGTGAAGCTCCGCCGCGTGGGCGCGATCAGCCGTGAACAACCCGCAGCCGGGAACTCCAGGCCCCTACGGCGAAACCCTCACGCCGCGTCCAGCGCCAGCCAGTCCGGCAGTGCCTCAAGATCGTCCCTAGCCAGCGCGAGCAACATCGCGTCCGCCGGCGTCGGCTCGAACGGCTGCCGCAGCAGCGGCATCCCCGCCTGCTCCGGAGTCCGGTTCGCCTTGCGGTGGTTGTCCTCCGCGCACGAGGCCACCGTGTTCAACCAGGTGTCCTGCCCACCGTGCGACCGCGGCACCACGTGGTCGACGGTGGTGGCCCGCCGCCCGCAGTACGCGCACCGGTGCCGGTCCCGCACCAGCACACCCCGCCTCGACCACGGCGCCCGTCTTCGGAACGGCACCCTGACGTATTGGCAGAGCCTGATCACCCGCGGCACCGGTATGTCCACCTCGGCTCCCCGCATCCGCAGCTCGGGGTGGGCCTGCTCGACGACCGCCTTGTCCTGGAGCACCAGAACGACGGCTCGGTTCAGCGTCACCGTCGACAGCGGCTCGAAGCTCGCGTTCAGCACCAGCGTGTCCCGCATACCAGCCCACCTCCCGTGTGCACCGGCCCACCCCTCGGCGGGCTGGGATCAACTCTGGCCGGGCACGCCGGGATGGACAACGCAATATCTGCTGCCTCAACGGGAGGCGACCCCGCGCCCCCGGCAACAAAAATGCCCGCCCCTGATCAATTCCAAGACCAGGGGCGGGCAAACGTTCCGTGAACGCTGGGATCGGCTCAGGAGCCGGCGGGCACCTCGTACTCACCGATCAGCTGGGCCCGCGCGAGCGTGTGGAACCGCAGGTTGAAGCCCACCACGGCAGGGGACGCGTCCGAGTCCGGACCGAGCTTCTCCTGATCCACGGCGTACACCGTGAACACATACCGGTGCGGCCCGTCCCCGGGGGGCGGCGCGGCCCCGCCGAAGTCCTTGGTGCCGTAGTCGTTGCGCGCCTGAATCGCGCCCTCGGGCAGCCCCTCGAACCCGCCGCTGCCCGCGCCGGCCGGCAGCTCGGCCACCGAGGCCGGGATGTCGAACGCCACCCAGTGCCAGAACCCGCTGCCCGTCGGGGCATCCGGGTCGTAGCAGGTCACGGCGAAGCTCCTGGTCTCCGGCGGGAAGCCCGACCAGCGCAGCTGCGGCGACGTGTTGCCGCCCGCCTGCACCTGGGCGTCCCGGAGCGTCGCGCCCTCCTCGACGTCCTCGCTCGTCACCGTGAACGACGGCACGGGCGGGTGGAAGTCATGGGGGAGCGGACGCCGCTCGAGCTCGGTCACCTCGGTACCTCCTGATCGATTGCGTTCAGTCGGAGCCGAGCCTAGAACCAGTTGCGCTTGCTGCCGACCTCCGACAGCCACTGGTTGAGGTACGCCGCCCAGTCCGTGCCCTGGTAGTCGTGCAGCCCCATCTTGAACGACCGGAACGTGTCGCTGCCCTCGCTGAACAGACCGGGCTTCTTGTCCATCTCCAGCACGACGTCCATCGCCTGATCGTCGGCCACGAAGGTCAGCTCGACCTGGTGCAGCCCCCGGTACTGCTGCGGCGGGAAGAACTCGATCTCCTGGTAGAACGGCAGCCGCTGACGAGTCCCCCGGACATGTCCGCGCTCCATGTCCGCGCTCTTGAACCGGAAGCCCAACTGGATGAACGCGTCCAGGATCGCCTTCTGCGCCGGCAGCGGGTGCACGTTGATCGGGTCCAGGTCACCCGAGTCCACGGCCCGCGCGATCGCCAGCTCCGTGGTCACGCCGATGTTCATCCCGCGCAGCGCCTGCCCGTCGATCATCGTGATCGGCGTCTCCCACGGGATCTCCAGCCCGAACGGCACCGCGTGCACCGCGCCCGCCTGGAGTTCGAAGGCGCCGCCGAGCCGCGACTTGGTGAACTCGATGTTCTGCTTGTACTCCTCGTCGCCGCTCTCCACCTCGACCTTGGCCTGCAACCCGACCGACAGACCCTCGATCTGCTGGTTCACGGACCCGCCCTGGATGCGCACCTCACCCTGGACGACCCCACCCGGAACGACGTTGTCCTCGTGCAGCACCGTCTCGACCGAAGCCCCGCCGGCTCCCAGGCTCGCGAGCAGCTTCTTGAACGCCATGTCTCTCCCCTTGTCGTCCTCTATCGCGTCGTTGCCGCGTGTGGACCTTTGATCCCTAACAACGCGATCGAGCCCCGGCCGGTTCCGTGTCCGTCCCCCTTGCAAGCACGGCGTCCGGTGACCACCCCGTGGCAGCACCCCGGCAGGAGTACGCTCGGGCGCCATGATCGCGACCCTTGACCGTACGCCCCTGCCCAGGAGGTTCTTCGACCGCCCTGCCCTCGAGGCCGCTCCCGACCTGCTCGGCCGGCTCGTCGTGCGCACCACCCCGGACGGTCCGATCGCCCTCAGCCTGACCGAGGTCGAGGCATACGACGGCTCCAACGATCCCGGTTCCCACGCCTGTCGGGGGCGCACCGCCCGCAACGGTGTGATGCTCGGTCCCCCCGACCACGCATACGTTTACTGCACCCACGGCACGTCAAGTCGGTCAGCATGAACGTTGTGGATCTCGCTCACCACGCTGAAGAAGTCGCCCCCAAGCTGCTCGGTGCCGTCCTCACCCACGAGGCCCCCGAGGGAACCGTGAGCATCACCATCACGGAGACCGAGGCATACTCCGGTACGGCCGACCCCGCCTCCCACGCCTACCGAGGCAGGACACCCCGCAACGCTGTCATGTTCGGGGCCGCGGGACATCTGTACGTCTACCGGTCTCACGGTCTCCACTGGTGCGCCAACATCGTCACCGGAACAGACGGCATCGCCTCGGCTGTCCTCATTCGCGCAGGCAGGGTCATCGAAGGGGAAGACCTGGCACGCAAGCGGCGAGGGACGAAGGTCGAGAGCCCACGCCTTGCGCGCGGTCCGGGGAACTTCTGCCAGGCGCTCGGCATCACGGCAGAGCACAACGGCGCAGCCCTGCTGACGGGCACCTCAATCGTGCTGTCCGAGGGCGAGCCGGTACCCGCCGCACTCATCCGGGTCGGCCCTCGGGTGGGCGTGAGCAGAGCCCATGACTGGCAGCACCGCTTCTACATCGCTGATGATCCGACGGTCTCGGCGTACCGACTGAGCCCGAGAGCCAAGCCGTCCGGCGGGGCCTGAGCCACTGTGCGCCGCGCCGGCGAGCCGGCGCGGAGTCGGGTCCGACGATGTGTGATCGCTCGCGAGCGTGGCGCGTGACGCGTTCCTGGCCGGCCGGGTGACTGCCGCCAGGAGCACGGTCACCGTGCACAACGACCAGCAGCCAACGGGAACCACCATCGTGAACGACGTACAGGCACGCCAAAAGCCCTTGTACCCGCTCCGGGTTGTGTGTTCGTGCACTCCACGTCCACCGCCGCGCCGTCCGTCGAGGGCTTGGCCGTCAACTTGCAGTGAAGACCCTCGGCCTCGAACGTCACGCATCGCTCAGCGGTTCCGGAAGGCGATCCGGCAGTGGTCCGAGTCGAACCCTCGGACTCCTCGACCTCTCGGCACCAGCTCGACGAGTTCGGAGCCCTGCCGGACAACCGTCCGTACGCAGTCGATCCGGTCGGGGCCTTCGTAGTCCAACTCCTCCCACAGGTACTCGACGTCCCCCGAATCCACCTGCACCCGCTTCGCTGCCAGGTCTGCCGGCCCGGTCCGGATCTTCGCCAGGTCAACCTCGCACCTGCCGATACCTGCACGCATGGACGATGCATCGATGTCCCCTACGGCGAACATCTCGCCAGAGCGGTACGCCTTTCGGACGTGGCCTCCTCCTCGGCCAGTAGCCCGGCCTCGCGCGCTTCGTCTGCGGCATTCGTGGCCGGAGCCTGTGATGCACCGGCCACCTGAGCAGGTGTAGATCCTGTATCGCTCGCCTGCCGCGTTCTTCTTGCTCCACCCCTGCGTCACGAGGTCCTGAGACTTCGAGCAGCCGACTCTCAGCCTCGATCCACCGCGTGATCTCTGATCACGCGGTGTGATTGGTTTCGGGGTGGATCTTCGGTTCCGGGCAGGGCGGTTTTCCGGATGGCCGTTCCGGTGGCGGGTTCTCCGAGGTCTTCCAGAGCGTGGACGGGCGGGGATCCGGTTGATCAGGTCTGCATCCGCTGCCCGGTGGTGGTCCACAGGTCGGTGAAGTCGTCGGCCCAGCGCCAGCGTTGGGGCATGTGGAGGGTGAGGCGGCGGGCGCCGGTGGCGATCCGGGCCGGGACGTGGATGAGGTGGCGGCGGATGGTGCCGGTCCGTGCCCTGGCGTGGAAGGTGGAGGCGAGGTGGCCGGTGGCCCGGGTGAGGTTGTAGGCGGTGGCCGCCAGGGTGAGCCAAGCGGCGTTCGCGGTGAACTTTCCTGACGGAAGATGGGCGAGCGCGGAGTCCTCCAGGTCGGCGAAGACCTGCTCGACCTGGGCGTGTTCGCGGTGCATCGGTTCGGCCTGGGCCAGGACGAACGGGCTGTCGGTGAAGATCACGTGATGGCGCCAGACGGCGAACAGCTCACTCTGCCCCTCGGGCACCGTCTTCGGGTTGAGCCGTTTCACGCGCCGCACGATGAGCCGGGCGGTGGTGTGGAACGTCTTCTTCTTGCTGGTGAAAGCCGTGAACGGGATCTCGGCTGTCTCGGCGTCGGAGATCCAGCGTTGCTCCTCGTCGTCCCAGATCGCGTCGGTGTACTTGATCGGTGTCCAGGCGGCGGGGTCGATCGTCTCGACGGCCGTGCGGATCGTCTTGGTGACCGCGGCCGCCAGGGAGAATCGGGTACCGGTCTTGCGGCAGGCGGCGACGACCTTGTGGGAGAAGTAGGCGGAGTCGGCACGGACGATGATCTGCGCGGTGATGCCCATGGCCCGCACCGTGGCCAGGGCCTCGCGCAGCAGCGAGGCGGCCCCCTTGCCCGAGCCGGCCGAGCCCTTGCGCAGCCGGGTGGCGACGATGACCGGCGCACACATGCCCGTTTTGACGGTGACGATCTGGAAGTGCAGGCCGCGGACCTTGGTATAGCCGAAGGAGGCGCCCTGCTTGGCCGGCCCGTAGACCTGCTTGACCTTGGAGTCGATGTCGACGAACACCACCTCGTCCGTCTTCGGCACCAGTCCGGTGTGCGCCGCCAGGTTGCAGAGGAAGGCCCGTGTGGCGGACTGCAGTTGGCGTACGTGTCCCCAGGTGAAGGCGCGCAGGAAGCTGCCCAGCGTGGACGGGGCCCGCACCCCGCCGAACAGACGCGGCAGACCGCCGTGCCGCAGCACGTCCAGGTCATCGATGTCCCCGCAGGGGGCAGCCCCCAGTCCGCACCGGCCAGCATCCCGGCCACGACGGACATCGCCTTCGCGTCGGCGGCCGTGCCCGCACCATTCTTCGCGCCGGTCAGCCTGACCTTCTCGGACACCAGCCGGGGCAGGCCGCACCGCTCGGCCAGCCGGACGGCCGGGACCAGCCCGGCATGCGCGATCAGATTCGGGTCGTCGAACGCGGCGAACACCCGCGTCGGGCTGTGGGAGGATTTCACTTACGAGGTGCCTTGCTGGTTGGGCCTGATGGAAGCGTGAGAACTCCCATTGTTCCAGGTCAGAGGGCACCTCTTTTCGTTTCCCCGTCCACAGCCCGGCCGTCACGCGGTGGATCGAGGCTCAGCTCTCAGCCCGCAACGACTGGGTCGCCGACGACCCGACGGTGAGTCCGTACCGGGCCCGTGTCCCGAAGTGTCAGCGGAGTTGACTCACCCCCGGAAGGCGCGTAACGTGGCCCGAGCCGCTGAACCGGGTACGGCAATCGCCTGCAGCCGGAGCGGTCAACCCACTACTCAAGATCGCCCCTCATCGGGGTCGAATTCGTCATGTTCGCATGCCTGAATTTCGCACCCGGAAGCCCGATTATGAATCGAGCGAGGGAATCGGCTAACGTAGTGAATGTCGAAAGGCCGACGGGCGAAAGCCCTAAAGCCGACGGTACGTCCCGCCGACCGGGAATCAGCCCGAAAGAGTCTGATAGAGTCGGAAACGCAAGACCGAAGGGAAGCGCCCGGAGGAAAGCCCGCAGGGGTGAGTACGAAGGAAGCGTCCGTTCCTTGAGAACTCAACAGCGTGCCAAAAGTCAACGCCAGATATGTTGATACCCCGTCTCCGGCCGTCCGGCCGGGACGAGGTTCCTTTGAAGAAACACAGCGAGGACGCTGTGAACCGCCGGATCATTCCTCCGGCGGTTCCGCTCCCGTGTGTGTC
>NZ_QFRK01000140.1 GCF_003143855.1 Streptomyces sp. NWU339 | reverse complement strand
ACCTGGACGCGCTGCGCGACCTCATCGAGGCCGGGGCCGTGCGACCGGCCGTCGGGCGCACGTACCCCCTGGCGGAGGCCTCGACCGCGGTGGGTGACCTGGCGGCGGGCAACGCGCCCGGAAAGCTCGTCATCACGGTTGATTCCGGGACGCCGGGATGACCATCCGCGGTGAGTCCTGACAGAGGTGCATCCGATGACGGTCGACAGCCCCGAGGAGACGGCCGATGGTTGGTCGCGAGGGCGCCGGGAACGCACCGCGCCCTGCCACCCGACCGTCGCGCCGACCCGGAGATCGCCGTGGGGCCCTACCGGGAAGTGGCGCAAGCCGCCGCAGCACTCGCCCAGGTGCGATGTGCCGGTTTGGTGTCAGTGGGTGGGTGTCAGTGACGGCACGTCAGGCCGGGATGTTCTCACTGGTCGGGCGTGGAGAAAGAGCGAGGTCACTGACATGGGGTGGTGCATGCGGGGGATGCTGCTGTCATGGGGCGGTACACCCCGCCCTGTTCCACCGTCATGGGAACGGCACTTCTGATCCTTCGGTGGCGGCACGACGGCACGGTGTTGTGCGTCGGCGGGGCCGCCGTGCTCACCCGGCCGCTGAGGCACCCGGAACGCGGGAAGGGGCGGGGCCGGCGCCCAGGGTGCGGCGTCCGGCCGGACGCGGGGGCGTGGGCGCCGGCTCTGTGGCGGCCGGGACGGCGGCGGGAAGGCGTTCGGCGGCGAGCGGGGCGCGCGGCGCCGTGGGCGGGCTGTCGTCCGCGCGGGACAGCTCGGCCAGGGCGGGTCCGGTGCCCAGAGGGCGGCGGTTGGTCATCGCCCGATTCTCCCCGCCGCCGGAATCTTCTTCACCGCTCGGTCGGCTGCTCCGGCCCGGCCCAAGGCGCGCGTGCGAGGCGGTGAATCCCGGCGAGCACCAGGCGGTGGTCCTGGCGGCGGCGCTGCCCGGCCCGCAGAAGCCCCGTACAGGGGGCTCTCAGGAAAGTAGTTGGTGCGCCCGCCCCCCTTGACCACGCCTGTGACGTGCGGGTTTTCCCGCCAGGACCGGACTGGTGAGGCGCTCTGCAAAACACCCTGCGGGGCGCCCTGGAGGGCGCCGTGCCGGGCGCCCTGTGCGGCGTCTTGTCAGACGCCCTCACCGCCGGCCGTCGCGGCTGCGCGCTCCCAGTCAGGGTGCGGTATATCCCAGGGTGGTTCACTGAAACGAGGCCGAGATATCGCAGATGAGGCTTCTCAAGACCTCAACGGCACCGCACGATACGGCGCGGTCCATGGCTCAACGCCCAGCAGTCCCTGGCGGTTGCCTTGGTGATGCCTCCCATCGCGCAGGCATACGCGAGGAGGTTGGCATCCTCATGGGGGAAGGGTATGCAGGGTTGCTGCCAGAAGCGGTAGAGCCAGTGCTCCGGCGGAGCATCCGCGCACGGCGTCAGAGAACCTATCTCCTCATGCCGTATTACGGTGCCGTCGCGGTAGAGCCTGCCGAAGGTGCCGCCCTTGGGGTTGAAGAAGAGGCTGTAGGTGGTGGCCGGCGCCAGCCTGCGGGCCAGTTCGTCGTCGTCCAGCGCATTCGAAAAGGGCTGGCTGACGATACAGCCCAGCGCGGTGCCGGTGACGCCGACCGCATAGTTCCCGCCGGCGTCGAACAGGTCCATCTGGTCCATCTCGGAATCCTGCTGGAACACAGGGCACTCCGCGGGATCGGCACCGAGCCGGCGGATGACCTCCTCCTCACCGAGGACATCGGTGAAGGTCACGCCCAGGCCTTCGGTATGGATCTTCTCTGCCGAGAAGACGCTGATCAGCCGGTCCGCCCGTGCCTGCTCGGCCCGTTGCGCAACCGTCAACGGCACTGCCCCGGGCGTGCCTGCCACCAAGGGGGCAAGGCCCGTGGTCAGGGCGAGCCGCCCCGGTGTCCACGCACCTACACATGGCCGCCATGCATCGGCTCCCGCCTCCAGCAGCAGCTGGACGGTCTGCTCCTGCAGGTGCTCGACCGCCCACCACAAAGGCGTACGCCCCCGTTCATCGGGTATGTCCACCTCCCGCGTGTAGGCGAGCATCGCGGTCACCGCCTCAGCGGCACCTGCGGCTGCCGCCAGATGCAGGGGCGTCTCCTCAAACGACCCCCAGCGGGCAGTCGGAGACTCCCCGCCCGCAAGCCGTGCCCTGACAGATGCCAGATCGTTCCAGTCCTGGAGATGCCAGAAGTCTCTCGTACTCATCCCGTGATCATCGCAAACAGCACTGACAGCGACCGTGATGTGTCGGGTTCGGGTCCGTGGAGTGGCCGGCAGCCGCCGGCGGCTGCTTTCCTCCGCCTTTCCGCTGGTCCCGGCGGGGGCGGGCGACGGTCCGCCGCTGACACCGGGCGACACCGGTACCGGATTCCACTGTCATGAGGCGATAGACCCCCAGGTGGTCTGCTGACATGAAGCCGAGAGGTCGCACTCAAGGGCGTGTACGAGCCCCGCGAAGCGGTCCCATGAGGTGACCAGGTCGAAGTGCAGCGGGCGTTCCAAGTGGTCTGGATCGTCGTACTTCCTCAAGAGCGCCCGGATTTCGTCGGTGGGGAGAGGTGCTGGGAGGGGTCCTCGGCACAGCAATCGGGATCACGGCAACCGTCGTAACCGGAAACCCCTACATCGGTTTCGGCCTTGGCGGCTGCATCGGCGCGATGACTTCCGACTCGTACAACGGGAAACGCGGTGGAGACCTCCTCAAGTCATGCGCTGGGGGCGCCGCGTTCGGCGCCATCGGTGGCGGCGGAGCCGGATCGATCCTCAGCGGAGTCGGCAGAGGACTCTAAAAAATAGCCTTGCAGGGGGGCGCCCTGCCCCTTGAGTCGATCCGATGAGGATGAGGGAATGTACGAAGCCGGGTCTCGGATACCGCGCGGGGTGGTGCGCCATGCGCTACGCACGCGGCTGGCCGTGTTCGCCATACTGTGGTCAGGTCTGCCCCTGCTCGCAGCGATCTTTGTGTATGGCATCGGCGCCACCACCGCGTTAATCATCTACGCACTGGTGATCTCGGCGTGGTGGACCGTGTACTACAGCGGGCGATCATGGAAGGACCGCGACCGGGTAGGGGCGCTTCTGGAAGAGCAAGAGTCCCCAGTCGTGGTGTTCCCGGCCCGTCACCCCCACAGCCCGGCGGCATGGCGGTGCGTGCGTGGTTGTTTCGTCGTTCTCACCGATCGACGCGTCCTGGTGGTCGCGTACAACAAGCTCCTCGATACGCCGACCCGTGTCCTGTGGGTGGCCGACCGGAGCATGAGTTCGGTCGACCGGCGTGCGGACGGACGGCTCCTTACCGTTGCCAGCCGGGGCGCAGAGATGGCGCTCGGTGTAGGGCAATGTCACAGGGAGGCGACCAGGCACTTTGTCTCGGCCCTTGGAGCATGCGGGACGTGACCTTCGCCGAGGACACCTCCCGCGTCCGCACCGGAACCGCGCCCCGCGCGATGGCGACCTTCCGCAACCTTGCCATCGGCCTCATCCGTCAGGCCGGCTGGACGAACATCGCCGCCGCCACCGACCACTACCGGTCACGGACCGACCACGCACTCCAACTACTCGATCTTGAAAACTGAGAACGCATCAGCCCTGTGTAGGTTGGCGGAATGAATGATCACCTCATGGGAGATGAAGCGGCTGCACAGGTCTGGGCGGCCTGGGCCCGCATCGAGACGTGGATGGCCGCGCATGCGCCCGGCTCGCTGGCGACGGTGCGTCCAGCGGCGACCGAGAAACAGATCACCGCGGCCGAGACCGAACTCGGGGTACGGTTGCCGCCGGCGTTACGTGCCTGGTATCTGCTGCACGACGGATCCGTCGGCACCCGTACGGACGACTTCCAGGACACCACCGACGGCTCCCTCGTCACCAATCCCGAGTGGCGCAAAACTGCTTGGCTGCCCCCTTGCTACGCCTGGTACCAGCTCGACCGGATGGTCACCAAGTGGCAGGTTCGGACCACGCCCGAAGGCGGCGGCCATGACCGCGCTCACCTTCCGCTGGCCGTGACGGCAGGCGACACCTGGTCCGGGCTGTTCATGGACGCTGACCCCGAGCGGGCCACGTTCGGCCGGATGGCCGCGTGGAGCATCGGAGCCCTGGACCACGTCGGCACGTCGGCCTTCACCCTCCCGCAGTGGCTGGAAGAGATCGCCTCCGCCCTGGAAGAAGGCCGGTGCCTGCGCGACGCGAACGGCGCGGACATGCCCGACCTGTGGCCGCATCTGGATGAGGAGGACGGCGCGCTGGCCTGGGGCGACCCGGAGGTGATGGAGGAGGAGGACTGGACGGTCCATCGCGGCTCCCGGTGACACGCGGGTGGCCCCCGCCGAGGGCGAGGGCCACCTCTTGTGCGGGGTTCAGGGCTTGGTCATCATGCAGATGAGGTCGGCCTCGGAGGTGTCGCACCCCCGGAACCATTCGTTGCCCGGGTCGAGCAGGCAGGGGCCGCATCGGCTGGGGCGGACGAGGAGACGTTCATCCCGTCAGGGATGCCCTCAGTCACTGACAAGGCCTCGCCCGGGCGCACGCGGAAGCCAACAGCCTGGGTGCGATCTCTCGGTTTGGTGTCAGTGGTGGGTTCTCGCGGTGTTGTCCGGACGCGCTGGTCAGCAACCCGAAAGCCGCCAGGCCGCCCTGGAACACCTGCAGCTCCTGGCTCGGGCTTCTTCGTCTGTCTCCCGGGGTTTCCAGCTGTGCCAGGATGCGCTGGTGGACGACCTCATACGCGCCTGGGAGCGCATCGAGACCTGGCTTCACCAGCACCAGTGCACCAGTGCCCTCTCCGCGCTGCACCCGCCTGCCTCCGAAGAGGCCATCCAGTCCCTCCAGGACGCCCTCCCGTACCCGCTCCATCCGCATCTCGTGCAGTGGCTCGGAATCCACGGCGGCGCCCCCCTGTATGACGCTCCCGTCTGGCCCGGGGGCTACGTTCCGTACGACGTTGACGTACTCAAGGGCGGGCCGGAGTACATGGAGGAAATGCTCGAAGAGTTCAACGAGCAGCGTGAGGAGGATCCTGAGCACTGGATCCTGGATCCGTGGGCGGACCCGCTGTGGCTCCCTATTGCCGGTACGAACACGGGGGAGAGCCTCCTCATCGACCACCGGCCCGGCGACACCTACGGCAACATCATCGAGGTCGACTATGAGGGCAACGAGGTCACCGCGGTCCGCTGGAAGAGTCTGGGGGAGATGATCGGGCTGATGGCTGAGTCCCTGGAGTCCGGATCCGCTATGCCGTACTCGCGCCAGTACTCGCGCGTGCCTCAACTGGACGAAGGCCCACCCAGCTACCTCAACTGGAAGTTGGAGAAGATCCAGGATTAAGGACGCGAGAAGCCCCCTCCCGCAGACCAGCAGGAGGGGGCTTCTTCTGCCTATTTGCTATGGCCTGACCAGGCCAGGGACGTCGATGAAGTACGCATCGTCGTCCAGCATTCGCTCCGCCGTGTAGAAGCCCGAGAGGCGCGACCCAGCACGCTCATTCTGGGCACCGGCCATGGTGGCGCGGGCGCACTTCTCCGTGTACGTGGGTGCCGTGTGGAGGCGGGGCCGGCCGGACTGAGGTTTCGCACAGTGCTGCGGTGGCACCGGCTGGAGTGGGACGAGATCGTCCACTTCGAGGAAGTACGGGTGGGCGGCAGCGATCCCCGCAACCGCAGCACCCATCTCCGTGTCGCGGCCAGCTGCGCGGCGGCGCTGTCGTCTGACTGCCGGTGCCGTACGCCGGCGCCGCGGAGGCACGGCCCTTCGAGGAGCAGGTGGCCCAGCTGCGTGCACTGCGCCGCCGCTACTCGTGCGGTACCCCGGCGCAGTAGGTGCGGGGTCTTCGACGTGCCCGCGCGGCACCGGTCGGTCCGCGCCTTCCCGCGCTGCGATCTCTCGGTTTGGTGTCAGGGGATGGCGTGTCGGTGGTGGGTTCCCGTGGTGTTGTCCGGACGCGCTGGTCAGCGAATTGGGAAGCGGCCTTGCCGCAGGTGTTGCCCCTGTCCTGGGGTGAGAGATCAGGGGTGTCGGTACGGTCACCGGGCGGTATACGCGCAGGTCGCGTACTGACACGACGGTGAGAGACCGCACGCGATGAAGGGCTTCCGTTCCGCCACCGGGACACAGCGGCTCCGGTCCGTGTTCAGCGCGATCTCACCGCACTTCAAGCCCCGACGCCACCGCCTCACCGCCCCTCGGTACCGCGCCGAAATACACCGCCGCTTCGAGACCTGGCACCAGACCACCAGGGACTTTGCAAGGTTGCGGGTTGGGTGAGGTTGCCCGGTGATGGGCTGCCATGTCGCCTTATGGAGCCCGGATGCAGGTGCAGGCACGGCCTCGTTGATCATGTGAGTGTCGAGTTCACGTAACCACAACCGAAGACCGTGCCTGCTGTCTCATCTTCTCCTATGCCGTCGGGCCTGGAGCAACTGGCCCGTACCCCGTCACCGCAGCCGCTGCCCGACGCGGTGTGCCTCGCCCGCTTCCTC
>NZ_QFRK01000084.1 GCF_003143855.1 Streptomyces sp. NWU339 | reverse complement strand
GGCAGAACGCGGCGTCCTGCGCAGTCCGTGCCCGCACCGCGATCCGCTCGCCCTCGTCGGTCACATCCTCGATGACCAGCGGGGACAGACCCGAAAATACCGTCTGCACAAGCTCGTTGACATTCTTCACACGAATGTCAACGACCCTCACGACTCTCCGTCACCACCGAAAGTGAGACAGGGCCAACTTAACGGCTCTGTCTCCCATGCGGTGGTGACAGAACGCCATCGCTGATGTGCCTGGTCCGAGCTTCGAGGAGAGCAGTCGCAGACGCACCGTCGAGCGGGACGGACCCGGTGTCGACGGTCGCGTCACCCGTGCTGGTCTGGGAGTGTTACTGCCAGCCACGGCAACTACTTACCGTCACCACCGCATGGGAGACAGAGCCGCTCGTTTGACAGACCCACGAAGCCGGATGAGCAGGTGAACGGGGCCAGTCGAGGCAGCCTGGTTGTCATCGATGAGGCATTCAACTTGTCACAAGCGCTCATTCGGCAGCCTTCCCGTCACCAGTACCGAAGACCGGGACCGGGATGGAGGGGCGCCGTTCGCGAGTGCCGGCCGAGTGTGGCGTGCGCCAGGAGCTCCCATCCCGTCTGCCATCGACCCAGGCAGAGCCGAGCAGACGCGGTCCACGGTGTGTGGGTCGACGGCAGACGGGATGGGAGCTGGGGCGAGTGGTGGGCTGGGAAAACGGGGCGGGTGCCGGGCAGTACGGGTGATCTAGGGTGTGTCGATGCAGCCCTTCCCGTCGCCGCAGATACCGGCGAACGAACTCCGGCCCGGCCGTCACTGGTATGCAACAGCGGCCGCGATCACCGTCGTACTGATCGTGCTGGGCATAGCCATCGGCGTGTACCGGTTCACAAACACGATCAACGCGGTGGACACGGACAACCAGTTCGCCAACGGCGACACCGTCACTCTGCGGCTCGAGCCGGAACACGAGAAGGCGATCTGGCTCAAGGACGAAGTGCAAGGCACGTGGTTTGACCAGGCGTGCGGCATCACCGGGCCGGGCGACCCCGGTCTCACCGATCCGGGAATCGACGTGTTCCTCACCCGCAACGAGACCTGGAACCCGCTCTACACCATCGACGTGCCGCGGGCGGGCGACTACAAGGTCACCTGCACCTCCCAAGGGCCGTCCCGGTACGCCATCGGGGACCCCGGAGGCTTTGTCACGTTTGGAGGCTGGCTGATGCTGGCCCTCCTTCTCCCGATGCTCGGAGTCAGCGTCGGCGCCGCCGTCGTCCTCGTCACCGCCTTCCGCCGCAGAGGCCATCGCAAGCGGCTGCTCGCCGAACGCTACGGCTCCGGTGGCAGCCACCCCGCACAGCCCGCTCTGAGCCCCGGTGCCGGTCCCGACCGACAGTGACGCGCCGCCGGTAGCCTGGACCTCGACAGCGCCTCCGAAACGGCCGAACAGGGGCGTCGCACCCCCAAGGGGGCCAACTGCCGCCGGAGAGCGCGGCAGGCGGGCACCTGTGCCCCCTACGTGCCCGATGGAGCGGCACGGAGCGGGGAACAACGGGAACTCCCGGCGAGCGTCCCGAGAACGCGCAGGTCATCGTCTTGCCTGGTCGGGACGGGTGCGCGTACGCGATCTTCCAAACTGGTGCTCTAGGATCCCGAGCGCGCCGGCGCTTTTTTCGGCGGAAACGCCCCCTCGCGGAAACGACGAAGGGCCCGGCCTGACGGGCCCTTCGGTTCTCTCGCTACCGCGCGCTGCGGGACTACTTCACGTCGACGAAGTCACCGGTGGCGTTGACTGCGGGAGTCGAGGTCGTACCGGCGAAGCTCCAGCGCCAGTAGCCGTCCTCCACCGCCTTGACCGTGGTCTTCAGCGTGTCGGTGTTGGAGCTCTTCACCGTTTTGACGGTGGTGTATGTGCTGCTGTTCTTCTTCCGGAACTGGAGTTTGACCGACTGGGACGCGTAGCCCGCGTACTTACGGGTGTCCCAGTTGGCCCGGTCCAGCTTGCCCGTGACCGTGATGGTGCGGCCCTTCTTCACGGGCTCCGGGGAGGCGTTGACCGTCAGCCGCGACAGTCGCTGGAACCTGACCGAGGAGAACCTGTCATTCTCGGTAAAGTTCCCGTCCTTGCCCCATGTGCTGGCGTAGACCCGCCAGGTCGTGGCGTTGGTGTTCCACAGGTATCCGGGATCGACCGTGATGGTGAGGGTGCAGGTCGAGGTTGTTGCGTTCGCGGCCTTGCACTTGGCCCTTTCCCCGTCCGGGTGGAACCCGAAGCCGTACAGGTTCGGGTTGCTGTCGCGGCCCCTCCAGATGTAGGAGAGAGCGTCCTCGATGCCCGAGGAGTGGGACGCGGTGACGGAGACCGTCACCTTCTTGGTGGCGGTGGTACCGAGCACGATCGGCTTTCCACTGTTGACAACGACCTTGCTGATCACCGGGGCGGCGTTCGCCCGCGTCAGCGCGAACGAAGGGTTGCTCGCCTGAGAGATAGGCGCGGCAAGGGCGGACAGGGCCAGGGCGCCGGAGACAGCGGCAACAGTGGCATGAATACGCATTTGTTCCCCAGGTCTGGTCTGTGGGTCTGCTGACCTCACAGACCAGACCTGGGGCGAACGTAAAAGGTTGTACACAAAGATAAAATCGGGAGAACGAGCGGCTTATCCGAGCTGCAATCAGCAGGCCCGTACCCCAACAGATCGCGGACTATGAGCGTCGGCTGCGGCGTGAGGCTCATGCCCAGAACGCGGCGACGAAGCGAGCTGTACAGCAAGGAAGTGCAGCAACCACAGCAACCAACCTCGACCAGTAGCGCCTCTGAGGGGCCATGAAACGGCCTGTATGACCGTCACCGACCGATCCACATGGCGTTGTCACGTTGGTGGGGGGGTGACCGGCTGACGGCGCGTTGGGGCATGGTGGGCTTGTGGTCCGGGTCTGTGGTCAGACTGCGGTGGGCATGGCGGCAGCACCGGTGATCTGGTCCCAGATCGCAAAGCGGACGGTCATCTCGGCGCGGTGGCCGGAGGCGGTCATCAGGTGGCGGCGGGGCTGGAAGTGGGGTGAGATGCCGCTGAAGGCGGACAGGAACCGCTGGGCCCCGCCCACGCTGCGGAATCCCTTCATAGCCCGTTCGCGTTGCCGGGTGGGCTGATGGCTGTTCTCCGCCCGGTTGTTGAGGTACTTCGACTGCCGGTGCTCGACGGAGGGCATGACCTCGCGGTGGGCCGCGCCGTAGGAGCGGAGCTTGTCCGTGACGACCACCCGCGGCACCGCGCGCGTCTTCTGCATCAGGCGGCGGAAGAAGCGTCCTGCTGCGGCCTTGTCCCGGCGGCTCTGCAGGAGGACGTCGAGCACGGTGCCGTCCTGGTCGACGGCCCGCCACAAGTACGTCAGCCCACCGTTGATCTTGATGAAGACCTCGTCCAGATGCCACGTGTCGCCGGACCGGGGCCGCCGGCGGCGCAGGCCGTCCGCGTAGGCCTGGCCGAACGTGGCGCACCAGCGGCGGACGGTCTCGTGGGAGACGACGACGCCGCGCTCGAGCATGACCTCCTCGACCTCACGGAACGACAACGGGAAGCGGAAGTACAGCCATACCGCGTGTGCGATCACCTCCACCGGGTACCGGTGGCCCTTGTACGACGGCGACGCGGACGACACGAACGAACCCCTCCCCGGCACGACCAACTCCAAGATCATCCCAGGCCGGTCAGCCAACGTGACAACGCCCGCCGTCGCCCTGCGGGGCGATCCGCGGTCCTGGAGCGGTCGGGCCGGTCGCGGCCTGTGCCGGGGCGGGTGCGGCCCGTATCATTCTCCGCACCTCGAAGCCGGGCGGGCCGTCCGGCGGCGCCGGGGGGATGACCAGGGGGAGGGCGTCGTGGCATCTCGGTCCACGGGACACAACGGGAGCTTTCTGGCCGCCGCCGGCGAGGGGTTCGAGTGGTGGTATCTCCATGCCGCCTCCCAAGAGCTGTTTCTTACGGTCACCGCCCATCTGACCGATGTCGTCGGTAATCGGGGGTCCGGCCCGTATGTGTCAGCATCCCTGATGCTGGGTGGTGAGAGTCCCGTGCACCACACGGTGCCCGCCGGTATCCGTACGCCCGATGGACGTCTCCACGCACCCCCGTTACTCCAGGAGCATGCGGAGGGCTGGACGGTGGCGCTCGATCTTCCCCGCTACGGGGTGAGCCTGAGCATCGCGCGCATCGGCGGCCCGTGGCGCGCTGACCGGACCTCGCTGCTGGAGGGGACCCGGCCGGACGGGACCGGGCCGGACGGGACGGCCCACTGGTCCGTGCCGATGCCTCTGGCCCGCTTCCACGGCGAAATCCGTACGCCCGGCGGGACGCATGAGGTTGAGGGATGGGCGTATCAGGACCACAACTGGGGCGCCGCACCGCTCCAGCAGGCCTTCACCGCATGGCGCTGGGGCGTTCTGTCCGGGCGGTGCGGGGCCGAGATATGGGCGGTGCTCCTGCGGAGGGATGGCTCCGCGCTCCGTCTCGGGACGCGGGTCGACGGTGCTGGGCGGGCCGTCGACCGTCCCGGCACGGGTTGCGATCTGCGGCGCGGCACGGTTCTCGGCGGCCCGCTGAAGCGGCGGGACTACGGCGTCGACGCACTGTGGACGGCCTCCTACGCCCGCTGGCCCGGCACGTCCGGCGACGGTGACTGCGCGCACTTCGGCATGGTGGAGCGGTTCCTTCTGCGCGCTCCCGGCCCGGGCTGGGCAGGGGGATGAGACCGTGACCCATCCGAGCGTGCGAACCCGCCGCGCCCGTCTGGTGTACATCGCGCTGTGCGCCGTTTGCCTCATCACGGTGCTCTGGCTGGCCAAGCACTACGAGGTGGCCCGGCTCTCGGCGACGCTGATCGCCGTCGTCCCCGCGGCTCCCGGCCTCTACCTCGCGTGGAAGGCCTTCCACGCGGACCGCGTGGAGGCGGTGGACGGCACGGACCTGGCGAGGACGGCGGACCAACTCGCCGTCGCGGTACGGCAGCAGTGGGAGGCGGAGGCGCGGCTGCGGGGCATCGACGAACCGCACCCGCTGCCCGTGCGCTGGACGGCTGCCGGGAGTGAGCTCGCCGAGGAGTGGTCCTACATCGTGCTGACAGCCGAGGGATGGGCCGGCGCCTCCGGGGCCGGACGCCAGGCGTGGGCCGGTGGCGCGGCGGAACTGGCCGGTGGCGGAGCGGAGTTGCCCGATGTCCTCTCCCGCGTGCCCACCGGACGGTTGGTCGTGCTGGGAGAACCGGGCTCGGGCAAGACCGTGCTGCTCAGCAGACTGGTGCTGGACCTGCTGGAACGCCGGTCGGACGGAGGGTGCGTACCGGTGCTGCTGCCCATCGCGTCATGGGACCCCGGGACGGAGGGCTTCCGGCAGTGGATGGCCGAGCGGCTGATGTCGGAGCACCCCGCGCTGAGGGCCGTGGAGAGCACGGCGCCGGGCGGATCCACCCTGGCGATGGCGCTGATGGACCGGCGACTCGTCCTCCCGGTGCTGGACGGGCTGGACGAGATGCCCGCGGTCGCCCGCGCCACCGCCATCAGCCGGCTTAACGACAGTCTGCGTCCGGGCGACGGCCTCGTGCTCTCCTGCAGAACCGAGGCCTACCGAGAGGCGGCGACGCTCGGGGTGGGGGTGTCGTACCGGATGCGGGGCGCGGCGGGCATCGAGTTGCTGAGTCTGGGCGCGGACGACATCGTCACCTATCTGCGGCGGGACGCGGGCGAGGCGGCCGCACAGGCGCGATGGCTGCCGGTGTTCGCGGCTCTGACCACGGATTCGGCCGTCGCCGCGGTGCTGCGCAATCCTCTGATGCTCTCCCTGGCCCGGACGATCTACAACCCGCGCCCGGGCGAGGCCAGCGCGCTCGTTCCCGACCCGGCGGAGCTGGGCGACGCCACGCGTTTTGGCACTCCGGCCGCGCTGCGCGCCCACCTTCTGGAGAGCTTCGGCGCCGCCGTCTACCGGGACATGCCTGGTCATCCGTCTCTCTGGACGGTGGGGAGAGCGGAGAAGACGCTCAGGCTGATGGCCCGGGTCATGGACTCCGCGCCGGGAAGGGCGCCGGAGTTCTTCTGGTGGGAGCTCCCCCGTCTGGCGCCGCGCGCGCTGCGGCCCGCCACGCTGGCCCTATTCGACCTGGTGGCCGTCGTCTGCGGGGTGACCGCCCTGGCCGGTTACCGCTTCGGGCTCGCCGCCGGGGTGGTCAACAGCGGTGCCGTCTTCCTCTATGCGACCTATGCGACACGGCGTCATCCGCGGATCGGCTTCCCGCTCCGGGGCGTGCTGTTGGGCGTGCTGATCGGGGTTCCCGTCACCCTGCTGGGGGCCTGGCTCACAACGCCCACGTTCGGCTGTGTGGTTGGAGCCCTCAACGGGGTGCTCGGATTCTTCGGGGCCGGAGTGTTCGAGAAGCGGACGCTCGTCCCGTCCACTGGATTCCGGTGGACCGTCCGGGGGTCCGTCATCGGCGCCGCCTTCGGTGTGCTCGCGGGTCTGGGGGCGGGTCTAGTCGCTGCGGAGCGAGCGGACGTCACGGTCGCGGTGACCGTGGGGGGGGTCCGTGGCGCTGCTGTCGGGGACCGGGGCGCTGGTCGGGCTCGGTCTCGGCACGGCCGAGGTCGATCTCGAAGCGGCCACAGACCCGTTCACGCTGCTCGACCGCGACCGCAGGTCGTTTCTGTTCTTCGTCCTGATCGCGGGACTGTGCATGGGAGCGGCAGCGTCCCTGGCGGGCTTCATCGGCGTGGTCCCGACCCGGCCGGTCTTCTCCGAGGCGTACGCGGTGAACAACGCCGTGATTCTCGGCGTCGGCATCGTCGCGGGGCTCGGAGCGGGCGCGGTCGGGGCCTGCATGAAGACCGTGTGGGGCAACTTCTTCGTCGCCAAGTGCGTGCTCGCCGCCCGGCGGAGGATTCCGCTGCGCTTCCTCGCCTTCCTCCGGGACGCGCACGAGAAGCGCGGAGTGCTCCGACAGGCGGGAGCCGCCTACCAGTTCCGCCATCTCGAATTGCAGCGCCGACTCTCCGCCGGCCCGGCGGCGGGTGCGGCCCGGAGCCCCCGCAGACGTTCCCCGGGCGAGGGAGTCTCGGTGTGAGGCGAGCACACGCGGCGGTGCTGGGGGGCGGCTGGGCAGGGATGCTCGCGGCAGGCGCGCTGAGCCGACGTTTCTCCCGGGTCACCGTCATCGAGGCGGACACGCTGCCGACCGGTCCGCGACGGCGCCCGGGGCTGCCGCAGGCACGGCACGGCCATCTGCTGTGGTCTGGCGGAGCCCGGGCCGTCGAATCGCTGCTGCCCGGCACGCTCGACTGCTGGGTCGCCGCCGGCGCCCACCGCATCGCCCTGCCGACCGATCTGGTGTACCTGTCCGCAGAGGGCTGGATACAGCGCACGGCGGAGTTCCAGTACATCCTCACCTGCGGCCGGGACCTTCTGGACTGGGTGGTGCGGAGACGCGTACTGGCCGATCCTGCCGTCACCCTGCACGACGGTATACGGTGCACCGGGCTCCTCGGCGATGCCTCGCGGGTCACCGGAGTGCGGCTGGGTGAGGGTCCGCGCGGCTCGGAGCGCGCGCTCCAGGCGGATCTAGTGGTGGACGCCATCGGCCGCGGTTCCCGGGCGCCGCGGTGGCTGGGCGGCCTAGGGCTGCCCGAGGTGCGGGAGCGGCAGGTGGACGCCGGAGTGGCGTACGCGTCGCGGGTGTTCCGGGCGCCCCCCGGCCTCGACGGCGCGTTCCCTCTGATCACCGTCCAGGCCGATCCGCGCTCGGCGGGCCCGGGGCGTACGGCGACGCTGCTGCCCATCGAGGAGGGGCGGTGGCTCGTCACGCTGTCCGGCACCCGCGGCGGTGAACCGCCCACGGACGGGCGGGAGTTCATCGACTTCGCCCGCGGAGTACGCCACCCGGTGGTCGGCGAGTTCGCCGCCCTCGCGGAGCCGGCCGGGCCGGTCCACTCCTCACGGAGCACCGGCAATCGGCGGAGGTACTTCGAGGACCTTTCCCACTGGCCGGACGGGCTGGTGGTCCTCGGCGACGCCGTCGCCTGCTTCAACCCCACCTACGGTCACGGCATGTCGGTCGCGGCCCGCGGCGCCTGCGCGCTACGCGACGCCCTCGACTCCCCCGGTCCGGCGTCCGGTTGGTCCGGACGGGTCCAGCAGGCGATCGCGGACGCCGCCTCCTCGGCCTGGCGCACGGCCACCAGCCAGGACATCCGCTACCCGGGAGCCGTCGGCCCGCGGCCCCGTCTCGCCGTCCGCGTGCTTCAGCGGTACGCCGACCGGCTGGTGCGGACGGCTGGCAGCCAGCAGATCGCCGCGGAGGCGCTGTTCGAGGCGTATACGCTCTCCGGCTCCTTCGCGCGGCTGGCCGCCCCCCGGGTGGTGCTGTCCACGCTGCTCGGGCGGGCGGAGCCGCCCACCTCCGAGCCACCGCTGACCTCGGCCGAACTCGCCTGGCTGCGCCCCGGCTGCGCCCCGGCCGACCGACGCCCGACGGGCATGGACTGACGGCCTGTACCGCTCGGAAAGTCATCGCTGCAGGTGCGTACCCATGTCCTGGAGCGTCGGTAGCAGCCGGGATGCTGTCGTGGTGATCGTCTCGCTGCCGTACAGGGTGCCCCGGAAGCTGCCGGCCGTCCCCGGCATACTGCTGCGCCGCGACACCACGAAGGAAGCTGAACTGTTCGTGCTGCGGCACGAGAACACGGTCCTGCGCCGCCAACTCGCAGGACCGGTGCGCTACGAGCCGGCCGACCGGTTCTGGTTTGCTGCCCTGTCCTCGCTGATACCGCGCCGTCGCTGGGCGCAGGTCTTCCCGGTCCAGCCCGGCACCGTACCGGCCCGGCACCGCAGGCTGATCGCGAAGAAGTGGGACTGTTCCAAGCGCCGCGGCCGCACCGGCCGACGCCCGACCCCGGCCGCGCTGAAGGAGCTCGTCCTGCGCCTGGCCGAGGAGAATCCGAGGTGGGGCCATCGCCGGATTCAGGGCGAGCCGGCCCGGCTGGGGCACCCGATCTCACCGTCCACCGTCCGGCAGATCCTCAACGCTGCGGGCATCGACCCGGCCCCACGCCGCTCCGGCCCCGGCCGGCGCGCGTTCCTCACTGCCCAGGCCGAGGGGATCATTGCCGCGGACTTCTTCCACCCCGACACCGTCCTGGGCAAGCGCCTGTATGTGCCGGCGTTCCTCGAGCACGGCACCCGGCGCCTGCACCCGACCGGCGTTACCGCCCACCCGACCGGCCGGTGGGCGGTGCAGCAGGCGCGCAACCTCGCCGCTGGCTTCGGCACACGGATGGAGTCCCTGCGTTTCATGCTGCGCGACCGCGACACCCAGTACACCGAGGCCTTCGACGCCGTCTTCCCGTCAGAGGACGTGGACGTGCTGCTCGGCGGGCCCCGGGCGCCGCGAATGAACGCCCACTGCGAGCGCGTGATCGGCACGATCCGCCGGGAAGCCGTGGACCACGTGCTGATCGTGAACGAGGCCCGTGCGCGTCGCGTCCTCGGCCGGTACCAAGATCACTACAACGGGCACCGGCCTCACCAGGCCCGGGACCGACTCCCGCCCGACGTGAGCGAGGAACCCGCCGCCGAACGCCGGCACGGCCATCCCGGCAAACTCCGACGCACCCGCATCCCCGGCGGAGCGATCAACGAGTACCGATATGCGGCTTGACCAGCAGCGATGACTTTCCAAGCGGCACAGGCTCCCGCTCCAGCTGCTCGGCGCCGTGCTCATCGTCGTGGGCGTGCTGGCCCTCTCGAAGCTGCCGCTCGCCCGCGCACTGAGCAGCAAGGACCGGAAGCCCCCCGCCGAGGCACCGTGAGGCCGGCCGGCACCCCTGTGCGACGTCCGGCCATGCGGATCAGCTGCCCCACCCACGGTCCGCACCGGGCGTCCGGGTCGGCCACACCACCGTCCGCCGGCACCTCGATGCGCACAGCGGAGTCACCGCCGTGGTGCCCGACGAGGTGAGCCCCTGCCCGCGGGGGTGTCCACCGGCAACGGCTACGGCAAACTCGCCGGCACGACCCGGCTCACCGAACTCGGCACGCTGGAGACCCCGGTGCTGCTGACCTCCACCCTGTCGGTGTTCCGGGCAGCCGACGCCCTCGCCGGCTGGATGCTCCGACGTCCCGGCTGCGAGGAGACACAGAGCCTCATTCCCGTCGTGGGGGAGTGCAACGACGACTTCCTGTCCGACATCCGCTCACGGCTCGTCCGGGAGGAGCACGTACGGGCCGCCCTCGACGGAGCGTCGGACGGACCCGCGACCGAGGGGGCTGCGTCGGCGCGCGCACCGGCACGGTCGCACCGGGCTTCAAGGCCGGCATCGACACCGCCTCGCGCACACCGGACGTGGGAGACCGACGCTTCACCGCGGGCGTCCTGGTGCAGGCGAACTTCGGCGGCACCCTGCGCGGCCTGGGCCGCACCGTGACCCCGCGGCCTCCGGGCCTCGAGCCCGACGATCCGGCGCCAGCGCCGTTGGCGGAGACCGGCTCCTGCATGATCGTGGTGGCCACGGACGCCCCGCTCGACGCCCGGCAGCGCACCCGTGTCGCGCGAAGGGCGGCGTTCACCCCCGCACGCACGGGCGCGGCCTACGGCCACGGCAGCTGCGACTACGCCGTGGCCTTCGGCACCCGGCCGAACGCCGTCGCCTGCGCGGCCGACGCCGAACCGGGCCCGCTGTTCGAAGCGGTCTTCGACGGGGTGGAGGAGGCGGTGCTCGACTCGCTGCTCGCCGCGACGACGACCACCGGATTCCACGACCGGACCGTGCCGGCCCCGCGGCGCGCACGAGTACGCGGGCCCCGGCCGATCAGGTCCGTCGTCCCCACGCTATCGCCATGCCCGGCCCGAGCTCGGCGAGCCGCGGCGAGTCCAGGTATGCGAGAGCCTCCTCGATGACATCGGCGTCGACCTGCCCCGTCGCCTCGAGCGCCGGCCGCATACGACTCCAGGTCTCGGACCAGAACCGGGCCAGGGGACTGCCGGGGAGCAGGGGCGGACAGAACACTTCCGCGGCGACGTTCCGCAGGTCCTCCTCGCTCAGGAAGCGCGGATACGCCGGCACACCGGAGATGTCGGTGCCGATCGTCGTCCCAAGGGCCTGCCACATGGCGTCCATGGTGCGTCGGTACGCGGAGCGGGTGCCGAGAAGGTCGGGCAGTTCCACCGTGTCACCGAGCACCAGTGTTCCGCCGGGGTTCAGCCAGCCGGCCAGCCGGGAGACGATCCGCCGGCGGTCGGGCAGGTGCATCAGGACGAACCGGGCGTGGATCAGATCGAACGCCCCCGGTCTGAGGTGCTCGTCCGTGAGGTCCGCGGTGAGCACCCGCAGCCGGTGATCCCCGAGAGCGGCGAGTGCGTCGGTATCCCTGTCCAGGGCGACCACCTCTTCGACGCCCGCCTCCTCCAGCAGCCACCGCGCGACCGTTCCGGTCCCCGCGCCCACCTCGAGGCAGCGCAGACCCGGCCCCGCGCCCAGCATCCGCAGACGGTGTGTGGTGAAGGGGTCATACACCAGCGCACCGGCGTCGATGCGCGCGGCCTCGCCCGGGCGCTCCGGTTCGAAGAGATCCTCCCCGTACCGGCCGCCGTCGGCGGGAGCGCCGTACGGGATTCGCGAGTCGATCATGACCGGACCTCCGTCACCCCGCGTTCCACCCGGAACCCGAGGTGCGACTGGTCCCGGGAGCCGCGGTGCCCGCGCGGCCGGACTTTCGCCTCCACGGTCTCACAGCCTGCGCGGGGTGGCGCGTGGGCGGCCGGCCCCCGCCCTCCGGGCTCGGGCGGCACTACTGTCGACGCATGAGTGAAGCACCCGGGTGTTCCGTCGTCGTCGAGCGAACCGGCACCGGCCACTTCGTCGCCACCAACGCCCGTGGCGGCACGATCCACTTCGGTACCGCCTCCGGCGATGGAGGGGACGCCGAGTTCACTCCGGCCGAACTGCTGCTCGCCGCGATCGGTGGCTGCACGGCCGCGGACGTCGACGTGGCCACCGTCCGGCACGCCGAGCCGGCCGAGTTCTCGGTCTCGGTGACCGGCGACAAGATCAGCGACGAGCTGGGCAACCGCATGACCGGCCTCGAGGTCACCTTCGCGGTCACCTTCCCGGACGGCGAGGGTGCGGACCGGGCCCGCGCGGTTCTTCCTCGCGCGGTGCGGACGTCTCATGACCGGCTCTGCACGGTCAGCCGCACGATCGAGATCGGTACACCCGTCAGGACGACCATCAGGGACGCCTGAGCGGGCTTCGTCGACACCGTGCGCCGGATCCCGCCCTACGAGGGCCCGTCCGAGGGGCCCGGGACCGCGGCCGGGGCGCGAAGGTTGCGCCGGCGCAGCAGCAGGGCGGGCGCCGCCACTGCCACGGCGACGGCCGCCGCGGCCAGAGCCCAGGGAACGCCGGACATCGCGTCCGCGCCCACGGCATGGTCCACCGACCAGGAACCCGGGCCGGTCATCGCCAGGAGCAGTGCCAGGGCCCCGTATCGGAATATCCCGCCCGCCGACGCCGTTGCACCCCCATGCCGGCATGCCCGAGCCAAAAGGATCGGGCGGTGGCGGAAGGAGCACCTCATGGCACGCAGCACAGCGCGGCCCGTCGTCAGGCTGAAGTCGGCAGCCGGTACGGGAGTCACCTACGTGACCCGTAAGAACCGTCTGAACGACCCCGACCAGCTCGTCCTGCGCAAGTACGATCCGGTCGCCGGAGAGCACGTCCTCTTCCGCGAAGAACGATGACACCCGCCTCCCTCGCCCTCGTGCAGCCCCGCGGAAGGAGACCGTGATGAAGGTACGCAAGTCCTTGCGCTCGCTGAAGTCCAGGCCCGGCGCCCAGGTGGTGCGCCGACGGGGCGTGACCTTCGTGATCAACAAGAAGGATCCGCGGTTCAAGGCCCGCCAAGGCTGACCAGCCACCGCACCACCCGGACGGCCCGGTACCGCGCCCGGTCGACGCGCGCCTGGCCAGGATGGAGCCCCACGCCCAGTCGGGGCGAGCGGACGTCCAGGAGGCGGAGATGGCGGTGGACCGGGTCGGCATGGTCGTACACGGCGGACGTCCCGAGGCCGCGGAGGCGGCCCGCACGGTCCGTGCATGGTGCGCCGAACATGCCGTCGCCTGCAAGGACATCGACGTGTGGAACGACGGCGAACGGCGCAGCGCCCGGCAGGAAATGGCGGCGGCCGGCGACCCCGGCCTCGTCGTCACCCTCGGCGGGGACGGCACCTTTCTGCGCGGGGCCCGGCTCGCGGCCGCCATCGACGCGCTGGTCCTCGGTGTCGACCTCGGCCGCGTGGGTTTCCTGACCGAGGTGCCCATGACCATGGTGCGTACGGCGCTGGACGCCGTGCACGACGACCGGCTCGACGTGGAGCAGCGCATGCTGCTGACCATGCGTGCCTCGTGCCGCCTGGAGGTGCCCTCGGACATCGAGGCGCTCATGAGCTACGGCCGAGGCCCGCTCCTGCCCCCGACCAGCGTGCGCTCCGACTGCGAGACGGGCGGCGAGTGGGGCATCCCGCTGGACGTGACCGCCCTCAACGACGTCGTACTGGAGAAGCTCGCCAGGGACCGGCAGATCTCGGTCGGGGTCTACATCGCGGGCCGGCTGCTGGCCTCGTACTCCGCCGACGCGCTGCTGGTGGCCACGCCGACGGGATCGACCGCCTACAGCTTTGCCGCCGGCGGCCCCGTGGTCTCGCCGGGCACCGAGGCACTGGTCTTCACACCGGTGGCACCGCACATGACGTTCAACCGGTCGGTCGTCGCCGCCCCGGACGAGCCCGTCGGGCTGCGGGTGCTCGAGCGCTCGGGCCGCGCCGCCGTCAGCATCGACGGCCAGCTCCGCGGCGTGATCGGCCCCGGTGACTGGATCGGCGTCTACGCCGCACCGCGCAGGCTGCGTGCCGTACGGCTCGGCCCGATGGACTTCTACGGCCGCCTCCGTGACCGTATGAACCTCACCGACGCGCCTGCCGCGGTCGCCGACGGCACGCCCGCACCGCTCTGGCCGGTCCGCAGTGCGCCGCCGGGAGACCTGGCGCACCTCGCCATGCCGGACGACCCGACGGCATCCGGGTGACGGGGCCCGTCACTCCCTACCCCACCTGGGAACCTCCCGCGCCCCCGGGGACGCGGCACTCGGCGCGGACTGTCGGCGGAGCAGGCCCATCAGCGTCAGGGAGCCCGGCCCGAAGAAGACCAGGAGAAGGAAACCCCAGCAGAACAATGCCGGGGCCAGGCCGCCGTTCTGCAGAGGAAAGGCACCGTCCTTCTGATGCTCGGTGAAGTAGGCGAAAGCCATGGCCCCCGAGCTGAGGAACGCCGCGCTGCGGGTCGCGACTCCGAGGAGAATGAGGGCACCGCAGACGAGCTCGATCACACCGGCGTACCAGAACGGCCAGTCACCCGTGGGGCTGGCCTGCCTGTCCAGTACACCGAAGAGCGTGGCGGCGCCCTCGTTGGTGAACAGCAGGCCGAGGACGATACGGAACAACCCCAGGACGAGAGGCCGGCGAGCCGGTCGCTCAGCTCGGATCCACAGGCATCAAGCCGGTGGATCCGAGCTCAGCCGGCCGCCCCGTGCGCGCGCTCTACCATGCGGCTCAACCACCCCTGGAACAAGTCGGTCTCGCACTTGCCGGACGGGCCGGCGCCCGATTGGCATGAGGCTGGGTCTCAGTCGGGAAGGATCGCGCCGGGCACCGGCAAGAACCGCCCCGAGGCGCCGTCGGTGGCGGGGGCGAGGCTCGGGACGGCGCGGGTGGATGGGCTATTGCGCGTCGTGCGGGCGGGGGTGCGGGGAATGGTGGTGCTCGGTCAGGACGGTCAGCAGAAAAGTGAGTTCGCCCTGCTGGGCGAGGGTGAGGGGGGCGAGGAGTTCGCGCTGGGCGTCGGAGATGAGCGTGTCGAGGCGCTCCAGGTGGCGGCGGCCGGTGGGGGTGAGGGTGATGACGTTGCGGCGGCGGTCGGTGGGGTCGGGTTCGCGGCGGATGCATTCGGCGTCGGCAAGCTCGTTGAGGACGGCGACCATGTCGCTGCGGTAGATGCCGGTGCGGCGGCTGAGTTCGGCCTGGCTGGCGGCGCCGGCCTCGGTGAGCGCGACCAGCACGGCGAAGTGCCACTTGCGAGCGCCTTCGGCGGCCAGGCGCTCGCTGACGAGCCGGTCGGCGACGACCGCGGCCCCGGCGAGCAGGCGGCTGGGGATGGCGCGCAGCCGGGCCGGGGTGGATTCGGGGGTCGGGCTCATGGGGGATCCTCCACCTCTTGTGTTAGTGCCACTAACAGTCTACCTTTGTTAGTGGCACGAACGTTTGGGTTGCGAATGAATTCCCCTGGAGTGAAGACCGTGATCAAGCCGTTCCGCATCGACATTCCCCAGGCCGACCTCGACGACCTGACCGACCGCCTCTCCCGCACCCGTTGGCCCAACGAGGTCGCCGACGCCGGGTGGGACTACGGCTTCCCGCTGGCGCGGCTCAAGGAGCTTGCCGAGTACTGGCGCACCGGCTACGACTGGCGTGCGCATGAGGCCAGGCTCAACGAGCTTCCGCACTTCACCACCGAGATCGACGACCAGAACATCCACTTCGTCCACGTCCGGTCCTCGAAGCCGGACGCGCTCGCGCTGATCCTCACCCACGGCTGGCCCGGTTCGTTCCTGGAGTTCCTCGACGTGATCGAGCCGCTGTCGCGCGACTTCCACCTCGTGATTCCGTCCATCCCGGGTTACGGCTTCTCGGGGCCGACCCACGAGCGCGGCTGGGACGCCGCCCGGGTCGCGCGGGCCTGGGCCGAGCTGATGCGCCGTCTCGGGTACGAGCGCTACGGCGCGCAGGGCGGCGACTTCGGCGCGGGCATCTCGATCGCGCTCGGCGCGATGGCACCCGAGCAGGTCGTCGGGGTGCACGTCAACTACCTGCCGACCCGGCCGGTCCCGGATGCCGGCATCGAACTGTCCGAAACGGACGAGGCCCGGCTGGACAAGGTCCGGCAGCTGATGGCGAACCGCCCGCCGTACCAGGCTCTGCAGGCCCTCACCCCGCAGACCATCGGCTACGCGCTGACCGACTCGCCGGTCGGCCAGCTGGTCTGGATCGCCGAGCGCTTCGCACAGTGGACCGACCCCGCCACGCCGGTCAGCGACGAGCGGATGCTCACCGGCATCTCGCTGTACTGGTTGACCGCCACGGCGGCCTCCTCGGCGCGGTTCCACCACGATGCCCCGCGGGGGGTCCAGCAGCCGTGCCCGGTGCCGCTCGGCGTCGCGGTGTTCGCGCACGACATCACGCAGTCGGTGCGACCGCTGGCCGAGCGGCTGTACGACATCAGGCACTGGTCGGAGTTCGAGCGCGGCGGCCACTTCGCCGCGATGGAGGTGCCGGAGCTGCTGGCCGAGGACGTCCGGGACTTCTTCCTCACCCGCATCAAGTACGACGACCGGGTCGCCACCCGCTGAGAGGTACTGCCGGCCGCGGACTGCCGGGCACCCCGGAACTTCGCGGACAACAGGCCGTTCTCCCTCACCCGGTCCAGCCGCATCGTCGCGCCCTTGTCGATGTGGGTGAGCCGCTGACCGTACACGGTGCGCACCACGTCCGCACCGGCGCGTGCCGCAGTTATCGCGACCCCGGCAGTGTCAAGGGTGCTGTCACGTTGGCTGACCGGGTGGGATGATCTTCGGGTTGGTCATGGTGGAGGGGGACCGTCCGTGGACAGCGCGTCGCCGTCGTACCAGGGGCACCGGTACCCGGTCGAGGTGATCTCCCCCTGCGTGTGGCTGTACTTCCGCTTCCCGCTGTCGTTCCGTGAGGTGGAGGAGCTGATGCTCGAGCGCGGTGTCGCTGTGTCCTACGAGACCGTCCGCCGCTGGTCCGCCAAGTTCGGCCAGGCCTATGCGAACGGACTGCACCGCCGCCGGCCGCGGCCCGGGGATACATGGCATCTGGACGAGGTGTTCGTGAAGATCAACGGGGAGCGGAGGTACCTGGGGCGGGCCGTCGACGCCGACGGCACCGTCCTGGACATCCTCGTGCCAGAGCCGGCGGGACAAGGCCGCCGCCCGGGGTTTCTTCCGCCGCCTGCTGAAGACGACGCGTGCGGTGCCGCGGGTGATCGTCACCGACAAGCTCCGCTCCTACGGCGCCGCCCACCGTGAGGTCATGCCGTCGGTGGAGCACCGCTCGCACCAGGGCCTGAACAACCGGGCCGAGAACAGCCACCAGCCCACGCGGCAGCGGGAACGCGCGAGGAAAGGCTTCCGCTCCGTCGGCGCAGCACAGCGATTCCGGGATGCGTTCCGCGGCATCTCACCCCACTTCCGGCCCCGCCGCCACCGGATGACCGCCGCTCACTATCGCGCCGAGATGACCGTCCGCTTCGCCATCTGGGACCAGATCACCGGAGTTGCCGGCCTGTCCAGCATCCCTTGAACACGCGGCCGGAACCCGGCTTCGCCACGCCCCGACGCACCCCAGGCACCTCCTCACTCAACAACGTGACAGCGCCCGCCTGCTCGTTCTGCTGCTCGGGCTGGCTGCGGGTGACCTTGCCCCCGCGGGCGTAGTGGAGCTGGCGGCGCAGAAAGTGGAGCGACTCGCCCTTGTTGAGCTGCCGGGCGCTCTTGCACCTATTGCGCGACATCCCGCGAGTTCGCCGTGGCCCACAGTTCCTCGACATGGGGCCTGACCGGGCATCTCGTCGCCCTCGGCCTGTGCGTCTATGTAGGGATCGGGACGGTTCTTCAGGAATCCCGAAGAACCGTCACGATCTATCCGGATCCATCACTCCCATCTGCCGGGCTGACCTGCGGTAACGGGAGATGAAAGCCAGGACAAACCCGCGGGATATCGCACAGACGGCCGTCACGCGGGTACCAGCCGGCGAAGTCCTCGTCGTGCCACAGCCCGTCCAACCGGTCCCGCACCCATATCGCCGTCGTATCGTTCGGGTTGCTCGCCCGCGCAATCTGCGCGGTCAGAGACGGGACTTGCTCACCGGAACGGGGACGGAGCGACAACGAACACCCCACCACTGCATCGGCCTGCGGAACAGCCCCGAGCATGACTGTTGATCAGGCTGCCGCACCGGGAAACTCCAAGATCCCCGACTGTGAGGATGGGGGAGGCACCGCTCGAGGGTCTGACCCGATCCCCGATTGACGCTTCGGCTGTCCTTACCCCCCCGCCGACGAACGCGACGTCGGTTTTCCGCCAGCAACCAGGGGTGCACCGTGTGAGGCTCAGGTGATCGGCCAGCTTGTGGCCGGTGGCAGACCACGTAGTGAGTCGCGGGAGGTGCTGAGTTGCGAATGCTTCAGGTCAGGGCAGAGGGTTCACCTCTGGTGCTCGGCCAGTTCGTCTTGCTGGCCTTGGCCTGGGGGGCGAGCTTCCTGTTCATCAAGATCGGCCTGGAGGGGCTGTCGCCTACCCAGGTGGTACTGGGCCGCATGGTGACGGGCGCTGCGGCGCTGCTGCTCATGACGGCGGTAACCCGGCAGCGGCTCCCCCGGGACGCGGCGGTCTGGGGGCACCTGACGGTCGTGGCCGTCCTTCTGTGCGTGGCGCCATTCCTCCTGTTCGCGTGGGCTGAACTGCATCTGTCCTCCGGGCTGGCCAGCATCTACAACGCCACGACGCCCCTGATGACGATGGTGGTCGCGCTGGTGGCGCTTCCCGGCGAGCGCCCGGACCGCGCGAAATTGACCGGTCTGCTGGTGGGCTTCGCGGGCGTGGTGGTCGTGCTCGCCCCGTGGCGGGGACTCGCTGGGGGGAGCGGGGCGGCCCAGGCCGCCTGTCTGCTGGCGACGCTGTGCTACGGACTGGCGTTCGTATACCTGCGCCGTTTCATCTCCCCCCGCGCTCTGCCAACTCTCGCGGTGGCGACCATGCAGGTGAGTCTCGGAGCCATGATCATGTTGCTGGCCGCGCCGTTCACCGCGACTTCCCCCGTTGCCCTGTCGTGGCCCGTGGTGTTGAGCGTCCTTGCGCTGGGTGTGGCCGGATCGGGGCTGGCCTACGTGTGGAACACCAACGTCGTCGCCCACTGGGGCGCCACCAACGCCTCGACGGTCACCTACCTCACCCCGGTCGTGGGCGTCGCGCTCGGCATCACTGTCCTCGGTGAAAGCATCACCTGGAGCGAGCCCGTCGGCGCCATGATCGTCGTAGTCGGCATCGCCATCAGCCAAGGCCGTATCCGCACCCGGCGGTCCACACCGACGCACCCACTGAACACACCTGGCCAGGGCCAGCGTCCCGACCGGAGAAGTGTCCCTGCGCAGAATTGAACCGCGGGCCGGATGTGGTGCTGTCAATCCCCTCTCAGAAAGAGACAGCGAGGAGTCACGATGCGGTGACCGTGGAGACCGGCGCTCCATGGGGCCGTGCGCGTTCCGGCACTCACGCTGTCTCCCCGAGGTGGGGAGGGCGCGGTCCGGCCCGATCGGTGCCAGGCAGGAGGGGCCCTATCGGAGGCCGTGGCGGTCGAGGCGGTGGATGAGGCCGGTGCGGCGTTGATTGTCCTCGCGAAGGCGGATCAGCCGCTGGTGGAAGTCCGTGTCCTGCCCGGTGTGGGAGCAGGCGTCGCGCAGTTCCGCGAGGAGGGTGACGGCCTGGTCGTAGGCGCTGGTCTTCTTGGTGGCGAGGTGCGCCTCGATCTTCTGCCAGGCTGATTCGGCCTCGCTCGCGAGGGCGGTCAGGCGCTGGGCGCGGGCGGTGGTCCGGTCGTGTTCGGCGCGCTGCCGACGTTCGGCGCGCCGTGTGTGGGCGGCGTCCAGGAGTTGGGCGGCGGAGCGGCGCCCGGGGGCCGTGGTGGGTGCGTCGGCACCGTGCAGGCGGTGCAGGAGTTCGGTGCGCAGCCCGGGTTCCGGGCCGAGGGCGAGCCGCAGCAGCAGGGCGTCCTTCTCCTTCTGGGGCAGTGCGGCGATCAGCGGGGCGAGTTCCTTCTTCGTGGGCCTGGCCGGTTTCTTGGGCGCGGCGGGACTGGCCTGGGCCGCGACCGTCAGCAGGTCGTCGTCCACGCGCAGGAAGTCCGCGAGCGCGCGCTGCGGGGCGGTCAGTTCGCCGAGCCCGGCCGGAACGGGCGGCTCCGGGCAGATCCGGTACTCCTCCTCGTCGTCGTCCTCGAGTTCCCAGGCGGCGAGCGCGGAGAGCCAGGCGAGGTAGAGGGGGCGCAGGTCGCCGGTGGCGAGTTCGTCGCGGACGCCGATGAGGGCGGCCAGGGAGTCGTCGGCGCCCTCGACCCAGTCGCCGCCTTCGTCGTCGCTGGTGAGGTCGAGCAGGAGGTGGGTGCGGGTGGTCCAGGCGTCGACGTGGTGGTCGAGGCAGTACGGCTTCACCGTGGACAGGGCCAGGGTCTGCCTGGGCAGGCGGAGCATCAGACGGTGGGTGCCCCAGTTGGTGACGTACAGGTGCGCGTCGAAGTAGCGCTCGACCATGCGGCGCGGATTCCCGCTCAGGTCGCCCCAGTGGTAGGTGTTGGTGAAGCTGGTCGCGGTGATCCGGGCCCGGGTGGAGATGGCCCGCAGCTGTTCCTGTTCCTCGCGGCTGAGCGGCCGGTCGAGGGCCTGGAACTCGTAGTACTGGTACTCGCTCACCTGGCGGACCCTACCGCCGCCGCGGGTGGGTGCGGGTGGGGAACGGCAGCGGTGCTGCAGCTGGCCGCCGCGGGCAGGCTGCGGTGCAGCGACAGACGAAGCGCCTCTCCGCGGCCACGATCCGAGCGCTGGGCGAGATCCTCACCGGCGGTGACTTCTACGGGGGCGAGCTGGTCAGGGCCGTCGCCTGGCCGCTGGTGTTTACCGGGCCGGGTCCGGCACCCGCTGTCGGGGCGCAGAGCCCGGTCAGGGTCCTGCCGAACTTCGACGTCGTGGCACTCGATGGCCTGGCCCCGGCCGAGGCGCTGCTGCTCGACGCGTTCGCGACCCGGTCCGCCGACCATGTCTGGACGCTGTCCACCGCCTCCCTGCCGAAGGCCCTCCACGCGGGCCGCGGCCTGGAGGACCTGCGCCGCTTCCTGACCGGGAGCAGCCCGGGAGAGGAACTGCCGCAGACCGCCATGCCTTTGCCGGCCGACGCCGCCTCCCGCACCGAAAAGGTACGGGATCTGGGCACGTGCCACCTGCTGGAGTGCGTGGACGGGGCACAGGCCGTGATGTTCGAGAAGGACCGCAGGGCGGGCGCGCTGTGCTCCCGGATCGGCCCGAGGCACCTCATGTGGTGGCTCCCGACGATCTCCCGGTCTTCCGCACCGCGCTGCTGAAACTCGGCTGCGTCCTGCCCGCCCGCCCCTGAGCGGAAGGTTCACGCCCAGGGCGCGGTCCGCGGGGCGTGGGCACGTGCTCGGAGCGCGGTGAGGGCGGCGGTTCGGCCGGTGGGGGTGAGGGAGAGGGTGGAGCGGCGGCGGTCGCGGTACGCCAGGAAGTCCAGGGCCTCGCCGGGGCGCAGCCACTGCCACAGGAAGTGGCGGGTGTCGTCGGGCCGTGGGGTGCTGCCGTCGGCGAGGGTGAACGCCTCGGCGGCCAGGGTGTGCACGGCGGCGGTGAGGTCGTCGAGCGTGAGCTCCCCGTCGAGCAGGGCTGCGGCGGCGGCTTCGGCGAGCTCGGCTCGGACGCCGTCGCCGAACCAGGCGTGGGCCGCGGTGGCCTGCAACAGGGCCGGGTCGGCGAGGTGCTGTCGGCCGCGGGCGGTCAGGGCGAGCTTGCGGTGCCGCTTGGCGAGCAGCCGCGCCGCACGGGCGAGTTCGTGCAGTTCGGCGAGGCGGACGACGTCGTACTCGGTGCGCGGCACCATGCCGGGCAGATACCAGTCGTCGCGTTCGGCGGCCTCGATGACCAGGGCGCGCGGCAGGTAGCCGGCCTGGGTCAGCGTCACTCCGTCGCCGACCGACTCCAGCAGCCAGCGCAGGGGTTCGGCCGTGTCGGTGGGTGCCTCGGGCGCCACGCTCAGCAGGTCCGTTACGGTGCCGCGTAGTCGGCGGCGGGCGGCGGGCGGGGCCTCGGCCCAGGTGCGGCGGCGCTCGCTGTGGACGGCGTCCAGCGGGGTACGGCCGTCGTGCGCGGGGTGCGGGGTGGTGAGCCAGCGCTCCAGACGTTTGATGCGGGCGGCGGCGTACCCCCGGGCGCCGGGCACCAGGGCGCCGTCGTCCAGCGCCTGCTCCAGCAGCCGCGAGGCGTTGCTGCGGGCGACAGCCTCGTCGATGCCCATCACCGGCCCCCAGGTGAGCAGGGCGGTGTCCGGCGGGGTCACCGGGGAAGCGTCCACCGCCCGCCGGTAGGCGGCCCGCCCCTGATCGGGCGAGTGCTGCCACGCGTCGAGGATCTCGCGGGTGACCTCCGACGTGCAGACGGCCGCGGTCCGGGGCCTGCCGGCGTCCTGGAGGAGTTCGGCCAGGGCGGTGAGGAGGTGCGGGTATTCGGCGGGCTCGGCCATCCACTTGACGGGCAGCTCGTACCAGCAGAACCGCTCCACGTCCTCCTGGGCAAGCGAGCCGGCCGGGCCGCCGTCCGGCAGCAGCCAGCCCAGCAGCCGGTCCCGCACCTCGCTCGTGTCGTCGGCGCGCGTCATACGTGTCCTTCCCTATCGGGTTCCCGGTCGCGTTCGATGGTCCGGCGCTGCACCCGGTCCCGGTGGAACCCCGGCCGGTCCGCCGCCCGCAGAACGGCACGGGCGGTCGCGGCGCCACCCTGCTGCAGGGCGTAGGAGACCAGGGCCTCCAGCGGCTACCGGTCCTCCGAGCCCAGCACAGTTGCGGTGGCGGTGGGCCGGTCCACCGCCCCGGCCGCGACCTGGGCGTAGGCGCGAAGGCCCAGAATCTCACGGGCGCGGAAGTCCCGGCGGGCAGAGACGTACTCGCTGTGCAGCGCGCAGGCCAGAGTCTCCACCAGGTCCAGGTCGGCCC
>NZ_QFRK01000119.1 GCF_003143855.1 Streptomyces sp. NWU339 | reverse complement strand
GTGCCTGGTCTCGCCCTGGCTGCCGCCGCTGCTGGCGCTGTCCGCCAGCTCACCGTTCTGGCTCGGCGCGGACACCGGCTACGCGAGCTGGCGCACGATGCTGTGGCAGCGCTGGCCCACCGCCGGGCCGGCCGGCCACTACCCGGACGCCGCCGGCTACGACGCGGCGCTCAGGGAGCTGATCGGCTCGGGYGTCATCAGCGACCCCGGCATGGACTACCACGACGTGCGGCCCTCCGCGCACCAGCGCACGCTGGAGCTGCGGATCTGCGACGCCTGTCCGCGGGTGGAGACGGTSGTGCTGGTCGCGGGGCTCTTCCGGGCGCTGGTCCACGACGCGTGCGACCGGCTGGCCCGCGGGGGCGGCCCCTGGTGCGACGGCCACCACGAGTGGCTGCGGGCCGCCACCTGGCGGGCCGCCCGCTCGGGCCTGGAGGGCGCGCTGGTCGATCCGGTCGCCCGGCGCGCCGCCCCCGCCCGCGGGGTGCTGCACGGCMTGGCGGTGCGGCTGCGCCCGGCGCTGGAGGCGTTTGGCGACTGGCAGCACGTGCACGAACTGCTCGCGCGGGCGCTGGCCGACGGCAGTGCCGCGCACCGGCTGCGGCGGGCGGCCCAGGCCGAGGGCCTGCGCGCCGGTGTCGCCCTGCTGGTCGCCGAGACCCGGGGCGCGCCCGTCGTGCGGGCCGCCGCGCCGGCCGGCCCCGCCCGCGGTGGCCGGGCCGGCCCGGCCACCGCGGGCGGGGCCGGCACCTGACGGCGCCGGCCGTTGCGCCGGGTCCGCAGGTCCGGCCCGCTTCCCCGCCGGCCGCCCGCGAGGCCGTCCGAGGGCGTGGTCCCGGGGGCCGGCCGGCCCGGGATGATCTCGTGGTTGACCGTGCCGGGGAGGGATTCGCTCGGGTCGTCCGCGCCGCCGTACCAGGGGCACCGGTACCCGGCGGAGGTGATCTCCCGCTGCGTGGGGCGGTACGTCCGCTTCCCGCTGTCGTTCCGGGAGGCCGGGGAGCTGCTGCCCGGGCGCGGCGTGCTCGTCTCCTGTGAGACCGTCCGGTACTGGTGTGTGAAGTGCGGGCAGGGAACGTGTCATGCCATCGCTGGCTGCGCGGGCCCCCCGGGCTCTGTCCGCTCGGTGGCGACCTGCCGGCCCTGGTCGCGTGCGGCGCGGTCCCGCGCGATGTGCTGGTGTTCGGCGCGCTGGCGTGCGGCCTGCTCACGGGTGATCACTTCGGTGGCGGCGCCGACGGCGACCGCGATCGGCCACTCCACGGCCTCGACCACGGCCATGGCGCCGAGGAGGCCGTAGAAGGCCAGCTTGCGGGGCGAGGGGAGGATGGACGTGGCCGGGCGGGCGGTGGAGAACATGTCGCCCGGGGTGACGTAGGGGATCGGAACCCGGGCGTGCGCGGTGTGCAGGTGCAGCACCTTGCCACCCGCCCGCGCCTCCTGACCGCGACCCTCCTCCTCGCGGCGCTCAGCAGTTGCCTGCTGCGCCTCCTGGGTGCGGGTTTCCTCGGCTTGGGCGTCGGCCCGGGGCTGGGTCGGTTGCTGTTCTTGCTGGGGCTGTGGCTGGGTGTTTGGGGAAGTCATCTCCGCCCTCCCGTACATGCTGGGAAGTTGGTCGGCGGGATTACCCGAGCCGGGTTTCACCCTAAGCCCCGATAAACCACCTAAGACGTCATCTCATTTGGAGAGTTCGGTAGTCTGCGGCCGTGGGGATCGCAGAGCGCTTGGTGCCGGACGAGTTGTGGGAGATGTTCCAGCGGGTGGTACCGCCCGCCCCGACACGGCCACAGGGCGGCGGCCGACGCCGCTACGGCGACCGGGAGGTGCTGGCCGCGATCGTGTTCGTGGCCACGTCCGGGTGCACCTGGAAGCAGTTGCCGCCATCGTTCGGGCCCTCCGGGCCGACCGCCCACCGGCGGTTCACCGAGTGGACCCGCGCCCGGGTCTGGGCCAGGCTGCACCGCCTGGTGCTGGACGAGCTCGGCGCGCGTGGTGAGCTGGACTGGTCCCGGTGCGCGATCGACTCGGTCAGCCTGCGGGCGATGAAAAAGGGGACCTGACCGGCCCGAATCCTACCGATCGCGGCAAGTACGGGTCGAAGATCCACCTCATCACCGAACGCACCGGTCTGCCGCTGTCCATCGGGATCTCCGGGGCCAACCTGCACGACAGCCGGGCTTTGGAGCCGCTGGTGCGGGGCATCCCGCCGATCCGCTCCCGCCGCGGACCGCGCCGCCGCAAGCCCGGCAAGCTCCACGGCGACAAGGGCTACGACTACCGACGCCTGCGGCAATGGTTGCGCAGCCGGGGCATCACCCACCGCCTGGCCCGCCGCGGCATCGAATCCTCTACCCACCTCGGACGACATCGCTGGGTCGTCGAGCGGTCGATGTCCTGGCTGGCCGGGTGCCGCCGGCTCCACCGCCGCTACGAGCGCAAGGCCGACCACTTCCTCGCCTTCACCAGCATCGCCTGCACCCTGATCTGCTACCGCCGACTCACCAAATGAGACGACGTCTTAGGTAGACCTCGTCGAGGTGCCACGTGTCACCGGCCTGGGGCCTGCCGCGGCGTAGTCCGGCCGCGTACTGGGGTCCGAACCGRGTGCACCACTGCCGGATGGTCTCGTGGGAGACGATGATCCCGCGGGCGAGGAGGAGCTCCTCGACCTCGCGGAAGCTGAGCGGGAAGCGGTGGTACAGCCACACCACGTGGGAGATGATTTCCGCCGGATACCGGAACCCCTTGTACGACGGCGCTGCGGCCTCCACGACGCCCCTCCCCGAATCCCGTGAACCAACCGGAGATCATCCTGCCAGCAGGACCCACAACAACCTGACAATGCCCTTCCGGCCGCCCTGTCTGGCGATCTTCAGAAAACGTTGGTTTCCTGAAGGCTCGGCACCCGGCCGGCACCGGACACCGTGATCGACAGCGGCCCGTCCCCGCTTATTCACAGAGCAGTTCGGTGGTGACGAGGGCTCGACGGCTGAAGAGATCGAGGCGGGGATGCTGGAGAAGTCGAAGGAGTTCGCGGCGGCGGGCAACCGTGTGTACCTGCCGCTCGCGAAGACGGGCGGCAGGTCGGCCGGCTGGCCCGGCCGCCTCAGTGGAGGGGGGGCCGCCAGGCCACCAGTCCCGGTCGGCCCGCCTCCGCGAAACCCACCGCGAACGGCTTGTCGTCGTCGTCCGTCACCAGGTGGATGCTGCACTCCGTCACGCTGTCGCCCGGCGGGATCATCCGGGCGACCCAGTCGGACGGACAGCCGAGGATCTTCGTGTCGAGGACGAAGGGGGTCTTCCCCCGTATCTGCCGACCGCCCTCGGTGAGCAGGCGGACGCGGTCGGCTTGGTCGGCGTAGAGGTCTTTCAGCCCGGTGTTGGTGTAGGTGACCGACACGTAGTACGGGACGCCGCGTCGCTCGTTCTCGTTGAGGTCGAGGTCCAGGCCCGCGAGGTCGGCCGCGCTGCCCCGGCGTACGGAAACCAGCGTGGCGGGCAGTTCGAGGACGCCGTCCTCGCGGGCGTCCCACCGGACGCGGACGATGTCGCCCGGCTCCGCCAGCCCTGCGGACGCCGCCTCAAGGCCGCCCTCGACGGGCCAGGTGGCGACCGCGCCGCCCTCGTCGAGGTAGCCGTCGGCGTTGTGCGTCAGCGACAGCACGCCGACGCCCTCGGGCAACGCGTAGGTCACGCAGGTGTTGTACGAGTCGCCGGGCGCCAGCGTCTTCGGCGCGGTGTCCGCGCAGGGCAGGTCGACCCCGCCCGGCCTGCCGCCGCTGACGTAGACCTCCTCCCCGCGCGCCCAGTCGGTGCCGTTCAGGGCGAAGTTGCTGTCCACCATGTAGGCGGCGGGGATCTTCTTCCGGCCGGTGTTGGTGACCGCGAAGGTGAGGTAGTGGGGGACCATGCCCTTCAGCTCCTCGTCCACGCGCGCCCCCCGCATGTCCTCCTTCGAACCCCGGATTAGGCTCTTGACCGTGATCCTGACCTCGTACGACCGGTGGTCAGTGTCCGTGTGGACGACGTCCCGTGCGCCGGTCCGCACCGGCAGGTCCGTCCAGGAGGCAGGCTTCTCCGCGGCTCGCTCCACGGCCCCGCCCGCGCCCTGTTCCCCCGTGCACCCGGCGAGGAGGGGTATCGCCGCCGCGCCCATGGCGGCCTTTCTGATGTAGCTAGACAGGCGCATGGACTTCCCTTGCCGCACGATGATCCGGATCCGCCGGAGGACTGACGCATCGTAGGACGTCACAGCGGAGGCGGAGGCGGCGGGTGGAGGACCCGGTGCGGTTGCTGTCGCTTCTGGCCCTCAGCGAGAGTCTGGCCGAGCCGCAGGACCACGAGAGGCTGGTCGCGTTGCGCGCTCAACGCCGCCGCGCTCGTACGGCTCCACCGGAGGAGACGCCCGAGACTGGCGAGGCCTCCGCCTGCTGAGCTGCGACCTCGCGCGCAGTTCGGGCCAGTGCTGCCCGCGCTTCTGCTCGGAGATCTTAGTGCTGCATCAGGCCGATTCGCTGCGTTGTGATGTGCTGCGGCACGTGTGCGGGGCAGCCCTTCGTGCCACACCGGCGTCAGTCGGCACAGGGGCGGGACGGGGTTCGGGAAACGAGGTCCTGCGGGAGCTGTCCGGCATGATCTCGGCCGGTTTGTCCGTCACGCTGCTGTCTTGTCATCGTCACCGAGGACGCTGAAGTCGACGTCCAGGCGGGCGTCGTAGTCGTCGGGGGTGATGCCGAGTTCGTGGGTGGAGTACTCGCCGAACCGTTTGATGGGCGTTGTCACGTTGTTGGGTGTGCGGGTGCCTGACGGTGTCGAGGTGTGGCGGGGCCGGGTGCCGGCCCTGGGCTCAGGCCGCGGCAGGCCGGCCGGTGACGCCGGTGACCTGCTCCCAGATAGCGAAGCGGACGGTCATCTCGGCGCGGTGTTGGGTGCCGGTCATCAGGTGGCGGCGGGGCCGGAAGTGAGGTGAGATGCCGCTGAACGCGGACAGGGACCGCTGCGCGGCGCCCACGCTGCGGAAGCCTTTCATCGCGCGTTCGCGTTGCCGGGTGGGCTGATGACTGTTCTCGGCCCGGTTGTTCAGGCCCTCATGGGAACGGTGCTCGACGGAGGGCGTGACCTCGCGGTGGGCCGCGCCGTAGGAGCGGAGCTTGTCGGTGACGACCACCCGCGGCACCTCGCCCGTCTTCGTCAGCAGCGCGCGGAAGAAGCGCCGGGCCGCGGCCGTGTCCCGGCGGCTCTGCACCAGGATGTCCAGCACCATCCCGTCCTGGTCGACAGCCCGCCACAGGTATTTCTGCTCACCGTTGATCCTGATGAAGACCTCGTCCAGATGCCACGTGTCGCAGGGCCGGGGCTGCCGGCGGCGCAGGCCGCTGGCGTACTGCTGACCGAACTTCAGGCACCAGCGCCGCACCGTCTCGTACGAGACGATCACGCCGCGCTCCAGCATCAGCTCCTCAACCTCGCGGAAACTGAGCGGGAAGCGGAAGTACAGCCACACGCAGTGCGAGATCACCTCGACCGGATACCGGTGCCCCTTGTACGACGGCGACATGCCCTCCACGGACGACCCCCTCCATCGTGATCAGCCCGAGGATCCTCCCATCCTGTCAGCCAACGTGACAGCGCCTCAGGTCGGTATTGAGGTGGGCGCCGTCGCCGAGCCGGTCACCTCCTGGCAGTGCTCGGCCAGGCCAAAGCCCCGCCAGACCTTCGCGTCCGCGGTCCTTCCCGGCACCGGATGGGCCGCCGCCAGGCGGGTCTGCGTGTCCACGATGACCTGTGCACGTCCGCCGAGGACCGGTAGGTGCAGGAGAGGCCCTCACCTGCCGGTTGCGGACTGGGATCACCGTTTTGTCCACGATCCACAACCGCTCCACCGTGTCCTGAGAGGTGCGGGCCGGCTCGAGTGCGAGCGGCTGCTGTGGACCCACGCCGAAGATGTCAACCGCGCCCTGCTCGCCTCCCCTCCAAGCGAGGTGGCGTCGAGCCGCCCGTCCGAGTGCCTTGGAGCGGACGGCTCGACGCCACCTCGTACGCGGGGGAAGTCATCCCTGCCGTGCTGCGCCGGCTGCCGTCACACCGTGCCGGCGGATGCCGTCCGTCGTGCCGGACGGACGGCACGACGGACGGGTTCCTCAGTCCTCGGCGACTCGGATGACCGTCCGGCCGGCGATGCGCCGCTCAGGGGCGAAGGCAATGGCCGTTTCAGCCAGCGGCCGCACCGCGCCGACCCGTACTTTCAGCCGTCCGTCCCTGAGCCGCTGAGCGAGGTCGGCGAGGCGTGCACGGTCGGGTTCCACCACGAAGAAGAGCGCCCGCCCGTCCTTGGGCCGGACGGTGGGCGGGTGGGCGATGGTGACGAGCGTGCCGCCGGCGCGTACGAGTGCAGCCGAGCGGTCGAGGATGTCACCGCCGATCACGTCGAACACCACGTCGACCTCGCCGGCGTCCTCCAGCCGGGCGGCCGCGAGGTCCAGGAACGCGTGTGCGCCCAGATCGAGGACGGTGGCCCGGTCGGCGGACCGGCCGGTGCCGATCACGCGGGCTCCCGCCTCGCGCGTGAGCTGGACGGCGATCGAGCCGACACTGCCCGCGGCTCCGTGGATCAGGACGGTCTGACCGGTTGCGATCCGCGCGTGGTCGAACAGACCCTGCCAGGCGGTCAGCCCGGAAATCGGCAGCGCGGCCGCCACTGTGTGGTCGATGTCCGCGGGCAGCGGAGCGAGGTTGCGGGCCTCCACGGCGACGTACTCGGCCAGCGAGCCGTTGCGGGTCCAGTCGGTCAGTCCGAAGACGCGCTGGCCGATAGTGGGGCCGGTGGTTCCGTATCCGAGCTCCGCCACGACGCCCGAGACCTCGTGCCCCGGCACGCTCGGAGTGCGGTCGCGGCCGGCACGGTCGGACCATGTTCCAGGCCAGTCGAGCTCTCCGCGAGTGAATCCCGCGGCATGCACTCTTACGATTACATCGTTTTCGGCGGCATGAGGATGGGGCAGGTCCTCCAGGGTCAGCCCGCTGACACCGGCGTTGCGGTCCCGGACAGTGATGGCTCGCATGCCTGTTCCTCTTTCTGTTCCTGTGCACTCGCGGGCGACGCCTTGCCGAGGGTTACGATCGTCGCGGCCGCAATCCGCTGCCCACGGGATCACCGCACTGCCCTGGCTTCTTCGAGCGCATTTCAGCTCGGCCAGGGCGCCTCGGTGACGCGCTCGACCATGGTCTTGCGGCGGAAACCGGGAACGAAGTGCTCCAGCACGTCCGCATTGACGGTCCCGTAGGTGGTGTCCGGACGATTTTTGAGTCCCTCGACGAATGCCTGCAGAAATTCCTTCTTGAATTCTCCGCGCGGATGCGCGGCAGCGATTTCGTCCACCAGATCGCCGTTCAGCCTGTCCAGCCCCCAGCCGACCGCGTCGGTCAGGACACCGTAGCTGGTGGCAGCCGTCTCCGGGCCCATCCGACCAGGAATTTCTGGGGTCGTGTGCAGCGCGATCGCCGTCCAGACCATGTCGGCGGCGCTCTCCGGGAACCCGCGGTTGAGGAGGAACCTCCGTGCGTGATCGGCGCCGTCGAGTTCAAAGCGCTGCTCCGTGGCGGAGTACGGGGTCAAAAGACCGGTATCGTGAAACATCGCGGATATGTAGAGCAGTTCCGGGTCAGGCCGGAGACTGAGCTCCTGCGCATGGAGGGAGCCGAAGAGAAAAACACGCCGGGAATGCTGGAAGATGAGGGGACTGGTCTTTTCTCGAAGAAAGCTCGTGGCCTCTGCCACTGCCGCGGTCTCGGGGATCTCCACCCCTGCGATGATGTCGATCATGATGTCCGCGCTTCCAGTGCGGTGTGTGACGAGTGGACAGTGCGCCCGTCCTCCAGGGTGCCGACCGCGTGGCGTATGCGCAGCCCCAGTCCGGCCATGAACCACTCGAATCCAGACGCCTGAGGAGAGAAACCGTGACCTCCGACACTCACCACCGGGCCGCGATCCTCGTCCTAGTACTCCAGCAGCACGTTGACGTTTCCCCTGCTCAGGGGCGGTTTGGGCGAGTGTAGTGGGCTGGGTTCCGGCCCGTGTTCTCTTTCCCGGACCGCCCCTCGATCATGTGCCGCCGCCGCTGACAGTGGCAACGGTCTGGGCAGCCCCCCGGCGTGATCGACGAGCGTGCAGTTGAGATCTGGAACGACGAACTCGAGGAACTCTTCCTGCGCACCGGCCACCGCTTCAAGCGCGTCGAGCCGCGTCGCAGGATGCAGGGACTTTGCAAGGTTGCGGGTTGGGTGAGGTTGCCCGGTGATGGGCTGCCATGTCGCTTTATGGAGCCCGGATGCAGGTGCAGGCACGGCCTCGTTGATCATGTGAGTGTCGAGTTCACGTAACCACAACCGAAGACCGTGCCTGCTGTCTCATCTTCTCCTATGCCGTCGGGCCTGGAGCAACTGGCCCGTACCCCGTCACCGCAGCCGCTGCCCGACGCGGTGTGCCTCGCCCGCTTCCTCGCGGGGCTGCCGGATCCGCGCGACCGCCGTGGCCGGCGTTTCCCGCTGACGGCGATCGTGACGGCTGCCGCGGCGAGCGTCCTGACCGGTGCGAGATCCCTGACCGCGATCGCCGAGTGGATCGCGGATGCGCCCCGCTGGGTCCTTCTGACCCTCGGCTTCGCGTTCGACCCGTTCAGCAAGGCGGTCACAGTGCCGCATCCCACCACGGTGAWGCGGCTGCTCAGCCGCCTCGACGGCGACGCCTTCGACGCCGCGGTGAACACGTTTCTGCATGCCAGAGCCGCTCATCCGGAAGCAGGGAAAGCGCGGTGGCGGGCGGTCGCCGTGGACGGGAAACAGCTGCGCGGATCAAGAG
>NZ_QFRK01000035.1 GCF_003143855.1 Streptomyces sp. NWU339 | reverse complement strand
GGCTCGCGTGAGCCGGTCGCACAGCCGGGACAAACGAGGCCAGTCGTTGGAGGCGGTGTCGCTGTCGGCTGCTGCGGAGTCGTCGGCCTCCACGCTCCGCGCATGGACGAGTGCGTCGTCCATCAGCGCGTTGATCTCGTCGTCGCACTGGGAGATGATCGCCTCAAGACGGTGCAGGCGCTGGTTGGCGTCGCGGGATGCGTTCGCGTCCATCGGGGAGCCATCCACGGCCACCGCCGAGAGGTCCACCAGCCCCCGCCGGCCGCACAGCGCCAGCACCTGCACGAACAGCGAGTTCAGGGCATCGCGGTGGCGCCGGATGAACCGCGCCACGGTGGAGTGGTCCATCCTGCGATTCGCGGTGATGACCCGGCAGCCCACGTCATCCCAACAGGCCTGCTCGATGCGGCGGGAAGACCGTATTCCCTTGCTGTAGCAATACAGGATCAGCGCGACCTGGTTCGTGGGAGGGTAAGCGGCCCCTCCCTGCCCATCGGCACGGTAGCTGTCCTCGAACGCCGAGAGATCCAGCTCTCCGACGGCGTCGAGCACCTTCCAGCACAGGTGCTCGGGCGGCAGCCACTCCCGTACATTCCGCGGCATCTCAAGATCACGTTCACGGTCGCACAACAGGAAGTTCCGCCCCACAGACCAAGATTCCGATGCCTGCCCGGCGGCCGGAACCGAACAGCAAATCGCTCTTGACCTTCACCGGGCAGGAGTTGTGCGACAGCCTCCGGCCCGTCCGGCGGCCGCACCGAAACCGTCCCGGCCGGGGCCGGGACGGCCTGCAGGCTCGAAGAACAGACACCGGGCCAGGCACCACGACGTCGGCAAGACCGTCAAACGCGCCGAATCGATCAAGGAACACCAAGCCCAGCGATGTTAAACGCCAAGCTCAGGCATGGCGGTACCAGTGTGGCAGATCCAATCGGGTGACCGCGCGAGCCGTCCGAGGGCACCCTGGAGCACTCAGAACAACCCACCGACCAGAGCCACGGCCCAGGAGCCGTAGCTCTTCCAGCGGTGGGACATCCGGCAGTACAGACGCGGTTTGCGCCGCCCGCCCTGGTCGATCAAGGTGTCGCACCATCGGCACGGCAGCTCACCCCGGTACCTGCCGTCGTCCCCCAGCCGTGCCTGCGCCATGGCGGAACCCTACCCATGGGTGCACGCGCCGGACAGGGCGGGGAACGGCGGCGGACGTGCTCGGGCGGCCGGACCCTTCCTTCTACGGGTCGAGCCCCCGCGTCCGGCGGGACGCGGGGGCTCGAAGAGGTCCGGGGCCGACGGGGTCAGCTGCCGACGAAGATCACCAGCAGCAGCCACACCACCGGGGCCGTGGGCAGCAGGGAGTCCAGGCGGTCCATGATGCCGCCGTGGCCGGGGAGCAGGGTGCCCATGTCCTTGATGCCCAGGTCCCGCTTGATCATGGACTCGCCCAGGTCGCCGAGGGTGGCGCTGACGGCGACCGCGAGGCCGAGCAGCAGCCCCTGCCACCAGGTGCCGTCGTCGATCAGGAACTGCATGCACAGCGCGCCCGCCGCCATCGCGAACCCGACCGCGCCCAGCAGGCCCTCGCGGGTCTTGCCGGGGCTGATGCGCGGGGCGAGCTTGTGCGTGCCGAAGCGCCAGCCGACGGCGTACGCTCCGGTGTCACTTATGACAGTGAGCAGCAGGAACACCAGGACCCGCCAGTGCCCGTCGTCCGCGGCCAGCATCATCGTGACGAAGGTCGCCAGGAACGGCACGTAGAACGCGGCGAAGATCCCCGCCGTGACGTCCCTGAGGTAGTTCTCGGGCGGTTGGGTCATCCGCCAGACCAGCACCGCCAGCGCGGTGAACGCCATGGCGACCCACGCGCCCTCGGCGCCCCGGACGTACCCGGCGACCACCATGGCGGCGCCGCCGAGCGCGAGCGGCACGAGCGGCGCCCGGATCCCCTTGCGCTCCTCCAGCCGTTTGGTCAGCTCCCACAGGCCCACCACGACGGCGGCCGCGACGACGCCGACGAAGACCGCCTTGACGACGAACAGCGACACAACGATCATCGCGCCGAGCCCGACACCGACCCCTATGGCGGCGCCCAGGTCGCGTCCCGCGCTCTTCTTCTGCGGCGGGGGCGCCGGCTGCGGGGCGTCGGGCATGGGCTCCGGATTCTGCGGCATCTCCCCCGGATGGGGGCGCGCCCGCGTCGTCTCGTCTGGGAACAGAGGGCCGCTCAGCCGAGCGGTCCCCCGGCCCATGTCCTGATCGGCACCGTGTTCGGGCAGGTCGGGCACGATGGGCATGGGGCGAGTCTGCTGCGCGTAGTGCGCATCGTACGTGGGAGCCGCCGGGACAGCTCCCTGGGCGGGCCCCTGCTCGGGCGGCCCCCAGTACCCGGCCTGCGGCGGCGCTCCCCAGGAAGAGTCGTTCATCAGACCTCGAGCAGTTCCGCTTCCTTGTGCTTCAGGAGCTCGTCCACCTGCGCGACGTACTTCGCGGTGGTGTCGTCGAGCTCCTTCTCCGCACGGCGGCCCTCGTCCTCGCCGACCTCGCCGTCCTTGATCATCTTGTCGATGCCGTCCTTGGCCTTGCGGCGCACGGCACGGATGGAGACCTTGGCATCCTCTCCCTTGGCCTTGGCGACCTTGATGAACTCGCGGCGGCGCTCCTCGGTGAGCTCGGGGAACACCACGCGGATGATATTGCCGTCGTTGCTCGGGTTGACGCCCAGGTCGGAGTCGCGGATGGCCTGTTCGATGTTGCGCAGGGCGCTCTTGTCGAACGGCGTCACCACGGCCATGCGCGGCTCGGGCACGGAGAACGAGGCCAGCTGGTTGATCGGCGTCAGTGCGCCGTAGTAGTCGGCCACGATCTTGTTGAACATCGCCGGGTGCGCACGACCGGTGCGGATCGCGGCGAAGTCCTCCTTGGCGACCACGACGGCCTTCTCCATTTTCTCCTCGGCCTCGAGGAGGGTCTCTTCGATCACCACTTGCTCCTGCGTGTCTTGAGTAGGCCCGGCCGCGGTTCCCTGGCGGGGCGGCGGCCGGCTGCGTCGCGTCTTCTTCCTGCACGGTTCCCGACCGGCGGGACGTTGTCCATCCCCCGGCCCGGTCCGTCCCGTCCGTCCCCAGGAGTGTCCTGACTCGGGCGGGTGGTTCTGGTCCGGTCAGTTCCGGTCCGTCTGGTCACCCACAAGTGTGCCGATCTTCTCACCCTTGACGGCGCGCGCAATATTGCCCTCCGTCAGCAGCTCGAAGACGACGATCGGGAGCTTGTTGTCGCGGCACAGGGTGATGGCCGTGGCGTCGGCGACCTTCAGGTCACGCGTGATGACCTCCCCGTACCCGAGGTGGTCGAACTTCACCGCGTCGGGGTTGGTCTTCGGGTCGGAGTCGTAGACCCCGTCCACACCGTTCTTGCCCATCAGCAGCGCCTCGGCGTCGATCTCCAGGGCACGCTGGGCGGCGGTGGTGTCGGTGGAGAAGTACGGCATGCCCATACCGGCGCCGAAGATGACCACGCGGCCCTTCTCCAGGTGCCGTACGGCTCGCAGGGGGATGTAGGGCTCCGCGACCTGGCCCATGGTGATGGCGGTCTGCACCCTGCAGTCCACGCCTTCCTTCTCCAGGAAGTCCTGGAGCGCCAGGCAGTTCATCACGGTGCCCAGCATGCCCATGTAGTCGGAGCGGGCCCGGTCCATGCCGCGCTGCTGCAGTTCCGCGCCGCGGAAGAAGTTGCCGCCGCCGATGACGGCGGCGATCTGCGCGCCGTCACGGACGACCGCCGCGATCTCGCGTGCCACGGCGTGCACCACGTCGGGATCGACGCCCAGGCCGCCGCCACCGGAGAATGCCTCTCCGGACAGCTTCAGCAGAAACCGGCCGCTTACTTTGCCGTCGTCGCTCTTCTCGGCCTTGGTGGTCATGGGGATCCCGCCTCTTTCACGTGTTGCACATACGAAGGAGGCCACTGCCGGCGGGGTGTGCTTCGCATCCCATGCGGCAATGGCCTCCTCGTCAGATCTGCTGTCACCCGGCACGCGAGCGTGCGTGACGGCGTGTCCGAACGACTGCTGACGACCCTATCGGGGTCGCGCGCCCGTCGCGGTACGGACTCAGATGCCGACCTTGATGCGCGTGAAGCGCTTCAGGGTGACACCGGCCTCGTCCAGGACCTGCTGGACGGACTTCTTGTTGTCCAGCGCGTAGGGCTGGCCGAGCAGCGTGGCGTCCTTGAAGAAGCCGTTGAGGCGACCCTCGACGATCTTCGGCAGGGCGGCCTCGGGCTTGCCCTCGGCGCGGGTGGTCTCCTCGGCGACGCGGCGCTCGGTCTCGATGACCTCGGCCGGCACGTCCTCCTTGGAGAGGTAGTTCGGCGCGAACGCGGCGATGTGCTGGGCGACGCCCTTGGCGACCTCGGCATTCGGCTTGTCGAATTCGACGAGGACACCGATCTGCGGCGGCAGGTCGGGCATCGTGCGGTGCATGTACGCCGCCACGTAGCCGTCGGCGAACTGGGCGAAGCGGTCCAGGACGATCTTCTCACCCAGGTTGGCGTTGGCCTCGTCGACGAACGCCTGGACGGTCTTGCCGGCCTCGATCTCGGAGGCGAGCAGGGCCTCGATGTCGGCCGGGGAGGTCTTGGCGACGTGCTCGGCGATGGCGGTGGCCACGCCCTGGAACTTCTCGCCCTTGGCGACGAAGTCCGTCTCGCACTTCAGCTCCACGAGGACGCCGGAGGCGTTGTCGTCGGCGATGATCGAGACCACGGCTCCGTTCTCGGCGGAGCGGCCCTCGCGCTTGGCGACGCCCTTCTGGCCCTTGATACGGAGCGCCTCGACGGCCTTCTCGACGTTGCCCTCGGCCTCGTCCAGCGCCTTCTTGCAGTCCATCATGCCGGCGCCGGTGAGCTCCCGGAGCTTCTTGACGTCGGCGGCGGTGTAGTTCGCCATGAGTCTGTGAGTCTTTCTCGAAGTCTGGAGGTTCGGAGATCTGCGGGTCCGCGATCTACGTGTAGACGCAGATCGCGGACTCACCACTGACCTACGGGTGAACGGCGGGAGCAGACTTCGTGTGGCCCGCTCCCGCCGTATCCGCACGGACGGGCCGATCAGGCCTGCTCGGCCTCGGCGGCCGGGGCGGCGTCGGCCGCGGGGGCCTCGGCAGTCGGGGCGGCGTCGGCCGCGGGGGCCTCGGCAGCCTCGGCCGGCTTCTCGGCCTCGGCGGCGGCCGGGGTCTCGTCGGCCTTCTTCTCGCCCTCGAGCAGGTCGCGCTCCCACTCGGCGAGGGGCTCGCCGGCGGCCTTCTCGCCCTTGCCCTCGGTGGCGACACCGGAGCGGGCGATGAGGCCCTCGGCGACCGCGTCGGCGATCACGCGGGTGAGCAGGGTGACCGAGCGGATCGCGTCGTCGTTGCCCGGGATCTTGTAGTCGACCTCGTCGGGGTCGCAGTTGGTGTCGAGGATGGCGACGACCGGGATGTTGAGCTTCCGGGCCTCACCGACCGCGATGTGCTCCTTCTTGGTGTCCACGATCCAGACGGCGCTGGGCACCTTCTGCATCTCGCGGATACCGCCGAGGGTCTTCTCCAGCTTGGCCTTCTCGCGGGAGAGGACCAGCAGCTCCTTCTTGGTGAGGCCGGAGGCGGCCACGTCCTCGAAGTCGATCTGCTCGAGCTCCTTGAGGCGCTGCAGACGCTTGTAGACGGTCGAGAAGTTGGTGAGCATGCCGCCCAGCCAGCGCTGGTTGACGTAGGGCATGCCGACGCGGGTGGCCTGCTCGGCGATGGCCTCCTGCGCCTGCTTCTTCGTACCGACGAACATGACCGTGCCGCCGTGGGCGACGGTCTCCTTGACGAACTCGTAGGCGCGGTCGATGTACGACAGCGACTGGAGCAGGTCGATGATGTAGATGCCGTTGCGCTCGGTGAAGATGAAGCGCTTCATCTTCGGGTTCCAACGGCGGGTCTGGTGACCGAAGTGGACGCCGCTTTCCAGCAGCTCCCGCATCGTGACGACGGCCATGGCCGTATCTCCTTGGATTTCTCGGTTGTGCCGCGGGAGCCGGCGGTTCCCGCGCCTGACGCCCACGACGCGCCGTTGCCGCAGAGGACCGAGGGGCGCTGACACCGGGAGCGGTCGCGACCGTGTGGTCGTGACCGGACCTGATGTCGGGGCGTGCGAAGTCGACCCGGTGACCCGGATCGCCACCCAGAAGTGTACGGGACCCACGGGGCGCCGGGTGACGTCGTTGTCCACAACCGGCCGGTGGTCCACAGGTCCCGGCGGTGATCACGGATCTCGGGGAGGCTCCCCGCATGCGAGTGAGCCGATTTCTGAGGACGTGTGCGCGCATGACCGTCCTGCTGGTCCTGACTCCGACGGTGCTGCTGTCACCACCGCCGCCTTCGCTGCCGTTGCTCGTGGCTCGGACGGGTGGCACGGCTCCGCCGGATGCCGACACTGACACCGCTGATGCTGCTGGTACCGCCGATACCGGTTCCGATGCCGGGGCGGCGGACCCCGGATCCGGGGTGCCGGCCGTCGGGCGGGCCTGGCCCGTGGGGGTGCGACCGCGGGTGCTGCGCGGCTGGGAACCGCCGGAGACCAGGTACGGGCGCGGGCACCGCGGTGTGGACCTGGCGGCGGCGCCGGGGACCCCGGTACGGGCGGTGGCGGCGGGCCGGGTCTCCTACGCCGGCCGGGTGGCCGGCCGGGGCGTCGTCTCGGTGGAGCTGTCCGGCACGGGGGCCCCACCTCTGCGTACGACCTACGAGCCGGTCCTGCCGTCGGTGGAGAAAGGGACCGAGGTGGCACCGGGCGAGGTGATCGGCACGGTGGCGGCCACGGGCTCCCACTGCACGGCCCCCTGCCTGCACTGGGGCCTGCTGAGAGCGGACGTCTACCTCAACCCGCTCGCCCTGCTCCCGCCCCACCTGCTCGGCGGCCCCTCAAGACTCCTCCCGGTCCTCGGCGTACCGCTGCCGGAGTGACCGGGGCACCGGAGAAGCGGGGGCCGGGGCCGGACGGACCAGAGCCGGGCGGGTCAGGGCCGGACGCCCCGGAGGGTCATGGCGACCGCCGCCTCTGTGATCGTCTCCGGGTTCTCCGCGGCGCCCAGTTCGATCCGGCGCACAGCGGCGTCGACCACGCCCTGGAGCAGCATCGCCGCGAGCCGGGGCTGCTCGTGGCCCAGTTCACCCAGCGCCTCGACGATCATCGCGACGAGTCCGCCGTGCGCCGCTCGGATCTTCTCCCGGGCACCCGCGTCGAGTTCGCTCGCGGAGATGGCCACCACGGCACGGTGACGCCGGTCCCCGACCAGTTCCAGCTGCTTGCGGACGTACGCCTCGACCTTGGCCTCGGCGCCCTCGACCGCGGCCATCGCGAACTCGACCTCGGCCGCCCAGACCGGGAAGTCGACCTCGCACAGCTCTTCGACGACGGCCGCGCGGGAGCGGAAGTACTCGTACACGGAGGAGCGCGCCAGGCCGGTGCGCTCGGCGAGGGCAGGGAAGGTCAGCGCCTCCGTACCGCCCTCGGACAGCAGGGAGCGTGCCGCGTCCAGCAGGGCGGCTCGCTGCATCGACCGGTGCTCGGCCACGGAGGCCGCTCGAATCCTTGGCACGCCCACCACTTTACGGACGCCCCGCACGAGGGGGGAGTCCCCAGACCGAAACCGCAGGTGGGACGGGTGCCCCCGCAGCCCGCCGAGCCGCCGGTTCAGCCGCCGAAGCTCGCCAGTTTCGCCCTCAGCTGGAGTACGGACTTGGTGTGGATCTGGCTGACCCTGCTCTCCGTGACCCCCAGCACATGGCCGATCTCGGCCAGGGTGAGCCCCTCGTAGTAGTACAGCGTGACCACGGTCTTCTCGCGCTCCGGGAGCGTGTTGATCGCCCGCGCGAGGAACCGTCGCAGCTCCCGGCCCTCGGCCACCTCCACCGGGTTGTCGGCGGCGGTGTCCTCCAGGGTGTCCATCAGGCTGAGCCGGTCGCCGCTGTCGCCTCCTGCATGCAGCAGCTCCTCCAGGGCGACGACGTTCGCGAGGGACAGCTGGCTGAAAACCGCGTGCAGCTCCTCCACGGCGATACCCATCTCGCCGGCGACCTCGCTCTCCGTCGGCGTGCGCCTGAGCCGGGCCTCCAGCGTCGCGTACGCCCGCTCGACGTTGCGCGCCTTCTGCCGCACCGAGCGCGGAATCCAATCCAGGGCCCGCAGCTCGTCGATCATCGCGCCCCTGATCCGGGTGATCGCGTAGGTCTCGAACTTGATCTCCCGGTCGACGTCGAACTTCTCGATCGCGTCGATCAGTCCGAACACCCCGGAGGAGACGAAGTCCGCCTGATCCACATTGGGCGGCAGTCCCACGCTGACCCGGCCCGCGACGTACTTCACCAACGGCGAGTAGTGCAGGATCAGCTGCTCCCGCAGTCGCTCGTCCCCCGTCGCCTTGTACGACCGCCACAGCTCGTCGAGCGTCGAGGGAGCGGGCGGCCGCACGCTGCCACCGTCACGGGCGGCTGGGGGGATCGCCGCCCGGTCGGACCCGGAGGTGTGCTGGGGCATTCGTCGCCTTGTGCCGTTCTGCAGCGGACCGTCGCCGTCTGCGTGAGCTGTCTGTCCGATGCCGAGCCGCCCGTCTGTGCCTGCCCGGATCGCCTGCCGTGGTGCCCTTCCGTGCTGTCTTTCCGTATCGGGACGCTTGTGAGCGTAGCGTGACTGCGGAGTCGCGGTGCGCGAAGAAGTGAGGTCGGGGCGCGCGTGGAGGTGTCCCGACCCCGGCCCCACCGGGTCGCACTCGTCGCTCTGCGTGTTCACCCGGGTGTCCCAACTGACGTATTTTCCAAGGGGCGTGGACGTTCCCCCGGACGGCCGAACACACTCCGTCAGTGATCATCGGAACCGTCCCCGACCGGGATCACCGCCTGGCGTGTCAACTTCCAGTCATCGCCATGTCGTTCGACGTATCCAAGTGCTCGCAGTTCGTACAGTCTCGCGATCGCGTCGTCGCGGGTGGTGCGCGCACCGCGCGCGATCCCGTCCACCCCGGCCGTCACCTGCGCCGGCAGCGCGTCGAGGACCTGGCGGGCGGCCGGATCCAGCAGGTCGCGGGGCAGTACCGGGCCGCGCCGGTCCGGGGCCAGTTCGCCCATGTCTCCGACCAGTTCGATGACCTCCGCGGCATCGGTGACCAGCACCGCCTCCTGCCGCAGCAGTTCGTGCACCCCGGCGGAGCGCCCACTGGTGGCCGGCCCGGGTACCCCCATCGTGTGGCGTCCCAGGCGCCGGGCCGCCCTGGCGGTCACCAGGGAGCCGCTGCGGTGGGCGGCCTCGACGACCACGGTGCCCCGGGTGAGCGCGGCGATGACCCGGTTGCGGAGGATGAATCTGCTCGGTGTCGGGTGATCACCGGGCGGCAGCTCGCCGATCACCAGCCCCTGTTCCGCGATCCTGGTGATCAGTCCGGTGTGTCCGCGCGGGTAGGGCCGGTCGACTCCACAAGCGAGTACGGCGACGGTGGCGCCGCCCGAGCCGAGCGCACCGCGGTGGGCGGCGCCGTCGACCCCGTAGGCGCCGCCGGAGACCACGACCCAGCCGCGTTCGGCGAGTTCGGCGGAGAGGGTGGCGGCCATGTGGGCGCCGTACTCGGTGCAGGCGCGGGCACCGACGACGGCGACCGAGCGCAGCGCCCACATCCGCAGGTCGGCCGGGCCGCGCACCCACAGCCCGAGGGGCCGGCGGTCCCCCAGGTCGTCGAGCTGCCGGGGCCACTCGGCTTCTGGGGACAGTACTGGCGTGTTGCCGCAGCCTGATTCATGGAGCCTAGCAGCGGTCGTCTGCCATACGGTTCGGTTTGGTCGGCGCTGCGACCGCCGGGAGCTAGGTAGAGCCCTTCTAATGGATCTCCGCGGCGCCGCGATGCCCAGCACGCCTTCTCGCCGCACCGAACACCGCTCCTTCTCCCACGGAGGTCCACTAGAACGACCCTAATTACGTGTCCGCTTCTCGATCTTCCGCTGTACATGGACGATCGCGGCGCGCGCGGCTTCGAGCCTGATGCCCTGCGCGCGGGCGAGAGCGAGGTAGTCGTCCAGCAGGCTCTCGTCCGCGGCGAGCTTGTCGGCGTGATTCTGCGGCAGCACGTTCGCCCGGTAGCCCTCCAGCTCCGCGACGACCACGCCGAACGGCAGGTCCGGGGAGCGCTGTTCGGAGATCCTGAGCCTGCTAACCACGTCGACCAGCTCGCGCAGCTCGGCCGTGACGCCCTCGACGGCCGTCGTGAGCGACAGCCGGTTCAGCACGAGGAGCGCATTGCTCACCGTGTCGTAGTCGGGCTGGTGCCACTGGACGGTCTGGTCGCGGCGGCGGTGGTTGACGATGAGCCAGGTGCTGACGACCAGGGCGACGAGGGCGATCACCGTCCCCCAGGTCCAGGAGGAGGAGAAATCGCCGGCGCCGGAATAAGAGCTGGAAGAAGAAAGGGGCAGCATGGTGTTGTCCTTCCTGAGGATGGATGCTCACCAGATCGCCTCTTCCACAGGGTTGGTGAGCGTCGGTGTTCTCCACACCGGTGCACGGTGTGCTCCGGTCGCGGCCTCGGGCTCTCGCACAGTCCGGGGCCGCGGTGTTCTAGGGGGTGCGGCGGCCGCGCATCATCGGCGGGTACAGCAGGTCCGCCGTGCCCCGGCGGAACAGGGCAGGCGGTTTCCCGGGCCCTGACCTGCGTACTTTGTCGGTCCTGACCACGAAACCCGTGGTCTCCTCCACGACCTTGCGGTGGAAGTTCCCCGGGTTGAGCTCGTAGCCCCACACGGCCTCATAAACCTTGCGCAGGTCGGTGATGGTGAAGAGGTCGGCGCAGAAGGCGGTCGCGACGGTGGTGTGTTCCAGCCGGGTCCGGGTGTGTTCGAGCCCGTGCCGGAGGATCTCGCCGTGGTCGAAGGCGAGGCTGCTGTTGGGGCCCCACAGCGATTCCTCGACCTCGACCCAGTCGGCCTCGCGGGCGTCACTCGCGCCGGTCACCTCCGGCGGATCCGACATGACCGCCAGAAAGGCGGTCGAGATGATCCGGCCCCGGGGGTCACGCTCCGGGCGCGAGTACGTGTGCAGTTGTTCCAGCCGGATCCCGGAGCCGTTCAGCCCGGTCTCCTCCCGGAGTTCCCGCTTCGCCGTGTCCTCCAGGGACTCTCCCGGCCGGACGAACCCACCGGGCAGGGCGAGCATCCCGCGATACGGCTTCTTGCCGCGCCGCACGAGCAGGACCCGCAGCTGTTCCGAGCGGATCGTGAAGATCACGATGTCGGCCGTCGGCTGCGCCGCGACCCGTGGCCGCCTGACCGGAACGGGTCCCCGATCGCTCCCGGCGATGATCTCCACCAAGCGGCGCGCATCGACGACGGCTCCCTCCGGGACGGCGATGGGCAGGTCCTTCGGCGGCTCCGCGTAGTAGACGGCCATGCCGCGTTCGTGGACGCGCCCCAGTTCGTACGCAGTGGTGCGGCCGATGTATCCGTCGGGATTCACGACGTACACCATGTCCGAGGTGAAGATCTTCTCCAGGGTCGCCGCCTGGAGGTCGTGGTCCGAGGACTCCGGAGGGTCAGACTCGAAGCGCACGAACTCACGTCGGCGGTCGACGATCCGGCAGATCGGCGGGCTCTTCACGGTCAGTCCGGCGGCCGCGAAGGTCCGAGCGGCCGCCAGGACTTCGGGGTAGTGCTGCCGGAAGCTCCCGATGAGAGCGACGGAGCCCTTGGTGGAGATACGCATAACGGGACTGTGCCAGTCGAACGCCGCCGATCCGAACTCCCGATAGCGCCTCCCTGACAAGAACCCGGGTGTTGTCCGAGGTGAGAGCGGGTTTCCCGACAACGTGTCAGAATGAAAAGAATCAGGGCCAGTTGCTGACCCGGCCCGACACTAGGGCAGGGGTCCTCAAGGTCAGTTGACGACACCACCCGCATGGCTCATATCAGAGAGAGCTTGGCCACGGGTGAAACCGATGGGGGCACACCCGGCTTCAGCTGCTACGCCGGTCGGTGACGGCGCATGACGCGGACGACACCGTCGGTTCCAGCAGACTCTCTGAGGTTGTGGTTCTCAACCTCGAGGACGTGGATGACTCGGGCCATTTGCTGGGTCTTGGTGCGGAGGCTGTCCCGTTCGGCTCGGATCCGGATCAGGTCCTTCTTTTGTTTGTCGCTCGCCTCTCGCTCTTTGTCGGTGAAGGGCCGCGGTGGGGCCTGTTGGGCCTTGACCAGGGCATAGAAGAGATCCTTGAGGCCAGTGTGCTTGTGGGTGAGTTTGTTCCGCCGCAAGCCGGCTTCCTCGGCCAACGACTTGATCGTGAGCTGTCCGTCGGAGCGAAGTGGTGCACCGACCAGGAGCCGGACCATGGCGTCGGTGATCATCCGGATCTCTGCGGCGTCTGTGTTGGTTCCCTGCTGGAGGGCGTCGGCGGCGTGGGCGAGGACCGCTCCAACGGTTTCAGCGATGGCGGCAGCCTGGCCTCCTCGTTCCTCGTTGATGGCGGGTTCCGGCGTCGTTTCCGGGTTCTGGACCGGGTTCATCGGGTCTTCTCACTGGTCGGGCCGCTTGGGATCGCGGTGCTCTGGTGCCGTTCGATGATTTCGACGAAGACGGTTCGCCGTTGTTGCTCTCGGCGTGCGATGGGATAGGGGTCGAGCCCGGCCTCGGCGGCTGAGTCGATCTTGTCGATCTCTGCCTGGATGCCCGCGATCTGGGAGTCGGTGCGGCTGATGTTCGCGCAGGCCAGCTTGCAGCGGGATCGATCGGGGGTCCGTCGTCTGCTGGTGCTGCTCTGACCGAGTTCGAGTTCGGGGTCGCAGAGGGCTTTGAAGGCGTCGAAGTTGCAGGTCAGGAACGATTTCGGGTCTTCATAGACCTGCAGTTTCGGGTTCTTCACCAGTGCTCGGAGTTCTCGTTTGCCCAGATAGGTGCCGGCATATCGGTTCTCGAACTCCGTCGCGGCGGAGATGTAGCGGCCGGCTGCGGGGCCGCTGACGCTCTCGCCGTCAGCGATGCGTTCGCGGGCTTCGGAGAGGGCGTCGGCCAAGGCGAGGCCCTTCTCGAAGTCGAGGAGTTCGAGCATGTCCGCCTTCGAGCGTCCCGCATACGACTCTCCGATCAAGGTCGCGGCATGGCCGAACTGCACTCCCAGAGCAATGCGTCCGCCTGGCTGACGGTGGATGAACCAGGCGATGGTCCTCCGAAACCGGCGCATGACGACCGGGCCCTCGGGGTCCTCCGGGATCAGCTCGTGCGGGCGGTCGAGGCGGATGGCCTGCTGGTTGGCCCAGGCGATGAAGCTGGCGATGCGCTTGGTGGCCATGTCGCTGGGCACTGCGTCGCCGCCCTCCGATGAGGGCCGGTAGCCCCTGGAGAAGCTGCGGGAGAAGAGCAGGTCACCGCTCTCCAGTTCCTCGACCACGGCGATGGACCGGGCCACGAATTCGAGGACCACCCAGGGATCGGGGCGGATCTCGCCCTCCGGAATCGCGTTGCCCTCGTCGTCGGTGACGCCTTTGAAGTGGCGTCCCGTGATCTTGTAGCGGGAGGTGCCGTCCTCGCGCTCTTCGCGCGTGCAGCAGCCTCTGGCCAGGTGCAGGACCTCCTCGGGACGCATTCCGGACAAGTACGCGGTCGTGATCAGCGATGCCGTGGACAAGTGCAGGACCAGGAAGGTGATCTCGTCGAAGTCCAGCGAGTCGGTCCAGGGCCGGTCTGCGATCCGGCCGGTGATCGGGACATTGAGTGGGGCGTCAGGGCCGAAATGGTGGGGTGCCAACTCGTGCCGAAGGCGCCTCTGGGCCACGGTGACCTGGTGGGTGCCGACCCCGAGGGTTCCGGCGATGTACTGGCGGTTGAGGGAGGGCAGCGTCCCGTTGCCGCCTCGGGATCGGGCGCTGGCCTTGATCGAGTCTTCCTGGAAGCCGGAGAATCCGGGCAGCGGCTTGCCCTCGGTGATCAGCCTTTTCAGGTAGTCGACGACCACCTGGCTGTCCCCCTGGGGCGAGGCCTCCCGGGTGCGTTCGAGCAAGCGCTGGCGTTCGCGCCAGGCTGCCAGAATGTCCGGCCCAAGGTCGAGGACCATCCGCAGGGACCAGACCAGCAGGGGTGACATCACTGCCGGGTGGACGATCGGGATGTTGTTCTCCCCATCGGCTGGGGTGTCCTTCGTGCCGAGGAAGTCGCTCATGACGGCCGCTGGGTCCTCCCAGGGCGGCATGACGAGGCGGTCCTGCGGCAGCAGGAACGGCGCGTATCCCCAGATCCGGGTGAGGGTCTTTGCTGCCCGCTGGTCGTGGTCCCACGATCTTCCGTAGGTCCGGATGTGTTCCGCGTACTCGCCCAGGTCCTCTCCGGTCACCTCAGCGAGTTCGGTGATGCCCCGCTTGACGAGCCAGCGGGCGAAATCGATCCAGAAGCTGAACGTGAGCCGCAGGGCCCTGGGCGACATCACTTTGCGAGAAGCCGTCTCACGCAGCAGCACCTCGGGGGTGGGGATGTTCATGATTGCCCAGCCCACCCGCATCAGCGAGGCCCGCAACGGCTCGGGGCAGCGGGCCCAGTTGACGATCTCGGGCTTCACCGTGTCCTTGTGGGTCATGCAGGACAGGCGCCAGATCAGGTCCCGGAAACGGGGCAGCTGATCGTCGGGGATGCTGGAACGGACCCGGTGGGCGGGCAGGACCAGGTCGTGGGGGGCCGGATCGGCGAGGCGGGCGCCGTTGGCCAAGGCGGTCGTTGTCACGGATCGAGTCTCCTGTCGAGCATGCGGTCGATGAGGTCGCGGTCCGTCTCGGTCAGGGTGGAGACCAGTTCCGCTCTGCCGTCCTGGCTGGTGTGGGTGCTCAGGAAGTCGGAGACGCGGGCGTGATGGCCTTGCCAGTCGGCTGCCCAGGCGGCTGCCGTCAGCGTCGAGCGAAGCCCCTCGATGACCTGGTGCAGATAGACGATCCGCGGCAGGTCGCGTGTGGTCGCCACCGCGTTGCGGCAGGCGAAACACAGCAGGAAGGAGACTCCGCAGGGCTTGCCGACCGGGCCGAAGTCGGAGTTCTCGTAGTCGGTGCATGAGGCGACAGGTGTCTTCAGCCGGCCCTTCACGATGTTCATCGCGGTTTCACGGTCGATACCTGCGGCCTTGGCGACCTGTTCGGCGTCGTACTCCGTGTCGCCGGTGGCGTGAGCGATCAGCCGCATCTCCACCCGTTCCCGGGCATGCTCAACGGCCTTGGCCAGGCCCGCTTCCACAACGTCGCGCGAGTCCTCGCGGACCGTCTCGTCCTTGAGCAGGTAGTCACTGTCCTGGGTGGCCTGGGTGTTGTTCCGGGCCCGGCCGTGGTGGATCTGAGCACTGTGCCGCAGCGGTTGAGCACTGGTCCTGGGCGGGAGGCGGACTCCCGACTCCCGCTGGTCGCGGGCCCAGTCCGTGATCGCCTGCCCGAGAGCGCTGCCGTCTCGCAGAGAGCTCAGGTTCTCCGGTCCGCCGGCCCCTCGCCGGGCGAGCAGGAGCATCGGGCTGGGCCGTCCCAGCCTCTCCAAGGTCAGCCTGGCCTGCCGGGTCAGGTCCAGTGTCTGCTTCATCGCCCAGCCGCTGCTGCCCTCCCCGGCATCGACGAGGTTGTTGCTGGCATGGCGGCGTCTCTTGCCGCGGCGGGCCTTGTCCGTGGCCAGCCGGTGGACCGCCGGCGAGTCGGAGTCTCCGTCCGCGTTGGGGAAGGACGGCACCTGCATCTTCCGCAGCACGGACAGATTCCAGCCCTCATGGACGATCAGCAGCACTGAGGCCGCAGCGATCTCCTGGACGGTCGGGAAGAGCCTGGCAAGGATGCTCGCGACGCCTTCATCGCCCATCAGGCGGCGCGTCTCCTTGGCCAGGACTCGGTTCTTGCCCGCGTAGCGGGGAACGTCCCCGGTGCGGCTGATGTAGTCGAGCATCTGGCCCCAGGCCCAGTCGGGGCTCCCTTCGGTCAATGCACCGTTGCGCCATTGCTCCATGAGCGTGACGTTCTTCGCGATGCGCAAGCGAGCCGACCGCACCGTCGCGGCGGCCGCGTCACGGACCGCCTTCAGATCTGCCTTCGAGTGAGCGTGCTTGGGTGCCGTCTTCTTCTCGGCGGTCGGTTTGCGGCGCGGGGCCGCCATGTAGGAGCGGGTCTCGGTCGGCAGCCGGGGGCTCGTCTGGAGCACCGATCCGAAGGATCGGCGAACCGCGATGTCCTGGCTCCAGGACTTCCACCAGAACACGTTGATCTGGTCGACCGTGGTGATGGGCGGTTCGGCCGCTGCAGCGTCCCGCAGGAACTTGCGCAGGGTTTTCGACGCGGTCCCGTAGGTGGCTTCGCTGGTCCACCGAGCCCTGCCGTGCCGGGCCAGCAGTTCCACGAGCTCAAGGCGCAGGCCCTCAGGCCCGGGTGCGTCGCTGAAGTCCCAGGTGCCCAGGTCTTCGCCCTTCTCACCGACCGCTCGAACGATCAGGCCCGTCGGGTCGAGAACCGGCTCCCGTTCCCATCCTGTTGGAGGCAGGGCTGCCCGTCGGCCGGGCCCTGGCCCCTTCATGCCGCATCCAGGATCAGGCCGGTGCGGGCCGACAGCTCGGCGATCTTCTCCGCGTTGACCGGGTTGTCCTCGTCGTTGAGGAGGGAATCCAGCTGCAGCCCGCGTACGGGCTCAAGGTAAATGTCTCTGGTGACCTGCTCGTTCTTGTGTCCGAGCATGTCCTTGACCATCGACCAGACCTGTCCGTAGACATCCTCGTAGTGGCGGCGTTCTGCCGGCGTCAGCCCCAGGCGGCGGTCGAGCGCATTGTGCAGTGAAACGAGCACCCGCAGGGCCATCGAATGCCGCAGCATGTGCGGGGTGGCGAACACGTCGAGCCCCAGAGCCTCGCAGCGGTCGCTCGCCCGCTCGAAGACCTTGGTCCAATTCTTGTAGGAGAACGGCATGCCGTTCTCCGTCAGCCACAACATCGCCGGCTCGAGACCGTCCTCAGTCCGGATGTACAGCCTGAGCCGGTCCGCCGCGGTGAGCGTGTCCAGGGAGCCCTCGCCCCGACGGCCGTCCCGCTCGGTCCACAGAACTTTTCTCTGCCGCGTGATCATACGGACGATCCGCTGGCCCGGCAGATCGTCGTACGCACCCCGAGCCTGCGCGACCCGTACCGCCTCGGCCCGCGTACTCAGGCGATAGCCCGCCACCCTCTGCAGAGCCGCGTGACCGGCGTAGAACGTGTGCCCGGCCCGCTTGGCGACCTGGTGGCCCACCTTCCCGGAGTAGTAGTTCTGACGGCCGAGTGCAGGGATCTCGCAGGTCAGAATCGTCCCGGCCTCGCGACGGCGCATCCCGCTCGAGTACGTGAAGTCAGCGAATGCGCAGTCACGCCCGCCAAGCCGGCCTCGCCACGTCTCATCCTCCAGGCCGCTGGGCAGCATGCCACCCAGACCCACGTTCCGCCACAGCCGGAAGGCCCGCGGCGTCAGCCACTTCACGTCGGAATGGACCACGTCGTTCGGCGACAGTTCGGCGATCTCGGCCGTGCCTCCGTCCGGGGTACGGATCGAGCGCATCAGCACCGGGCTGAACTCCACGAATTTGTGCCCGCAGGCCACCTTGTAGAAGAGCGTGAGGGCGGCCAGCTCCTTTGCCCAAGTGGCGCCACCGACTTTCTCGGGGTTCGCCGCCGCCCGGCGACGCCATTCCTCCCAATCCTCCAAGTCCTCGGGAGTGGCCTCATCCCAGTTCAGACCGCGCTGCCACAAAAACGTGAAGAACACCCGGTAGATCGGCGCGTACGTCTCCTGGGTCCCCTCAGCCTTGACGGAGAACGCCGACCGTCGAAAGATCTTGCTCAGTCGAGGATCGACCCTCCCCTCGGGCGAAACCAGAATCGGCTGCCGATCGCGGAACTTCAATGCGTTCTCCCGCTCCGGCAAATCACCCCATCCAGCTACCTCGCCCTCTCCCGGCGTACCCCCATCACCCGTCCAGAAGAGCCACCACTCGCCCACAACACAAGACCTCTCCGCTGCAACCCGTCCTGAGGCAACACAGAGTATGTCCACAGAAGTTGAACGTCCCGGGGCACACGAACCGTGCCCCGGCGTCCCGCGCGACGGCGAGATCCCGGTCCGGTTCGGCCCGCGCGCTCCGCGCCAGCAGTCCGGCCCACCGCCGGCCGCTCACCCCCGGCAGCGGCTCGGCTCCCTCCCGCAGCCGTGACACCACTTCCCGCGCGCCCAGTTCCCGCACCCACCGCCCACCGGTCTCGTCGCCGGGTTCGAGGACACGGGTGAGGAAGATCCGGGCGAGGAACTCGTCACCGCGGCCGTCGGCGCGGCTCATGTCAGCGCTCCGATGGCCATGGGCACGCCGCGGGGGACACCGGTGCGCAGTTGCAGCGCGAGGGCGACGTCCGTGGCGTCGGGCCGGTCGTGGCCGACCAGGTCGGCGACGGTCCAGGCGACCCGCAGCACCCGGTCGAGTCCGCGGGCGCTGAGCACACCGCGCTCCAGGCTCCGCTCGGCGTCCTCCAGCGCGCCGGGCGCCGCGTGCCAGCGGCGGCGCAGCTCCCGTCCGGGGATGTCGCCGTTGGTGCGCCACGGGGTGCCGGTGAGCCGCGCGGCGGCGCGTTCGCGGGCCGCGCGCACCCGGTCGGCGACCGTGGCGGTGGATTCACCGCGGGCCCCGTCGGCGGTCAGTTCGGCACGCGTGACGCGCTCGGCCTCGACCCGCAGGTCGACCCGGTCGAGCAGCGGGCCGGACAGCCGGGCCTGGTAACGGCGGATCAACGAGGGCGGGCACTCGCACAGGGCCTCCTTCGGCGAGAAGCGGCCGCAGGGACAGGGGTTGGCGGCGAGCACCATCAGGAACCTCGCCGGGAAGCGCACCACGCCGGAACTGCGCGCGATGACGACGTGCCCTGCCTCCAGCGGCTGGCGCAGGGCGTCCAGGGCACGGCCGCCGAACTCCGGCGTCTCGTCCAGAAAGAGCACACCCCGGTGCGCGAGGGACACCGCTCCGGGCCGGGCGATTCCGGGGCCGCCGCCGACGAGCGCCTGCATCGTGGCCGAGTGGTGCGGGGCGCAGTAGGGAGCGGTGTCGATCAAGGGCTTGCCCGGGGGCAGCAGGCCGGCCACCGAGTGCACCGCCGTGACCTCCAGCGACTCCTGCCGGTCGAGCGGGGGCAGGAGCGAGGGCAGCCGCTCCGCGAGCATGGTCTTGCCCGCGCCCGGCGGTCCTTCGAGGAACAGGTGGTGCCCGCCGGCCGCCGCCACCTCCACCCCGGTCCGCGCCGGAAGCTGGCCGACGACGTCGGCGAGATCGGCAAGGTCGCAGCCGGGGTCGTAGTGGGCCGCGCCGGCGCTGTGCATGCCGGTGGCCGCGCCGGTGCCGGGGAACCGCAGCCCGGCCAGGAGCGGATCGGGCCGCCCCTGGCCACCGGGGTCCTCCTCGGGTACGGGTTCGTCGGTGAGTACGGCGATCAGCTGGCGCAGGCTGCGGATGCCCAGCACCGACACACCCGGCACCAGCGAGGCCTCGGCGGCGGCGCACTCGGGCACCACCACCTGCTCGTACCCCGCGTCGGCCGCCGCGATGACCGCGGGCAGCGTGCCCCGGACCGGTCGCACTCTGCCGTCCAGTCCCAGCTCACCGATCATCACGAGGTCGGCGAGCACCCGCGGATCGATCCGCTCGGCGGCGCCCAGGACGGCACTGGCGACGGCCAGGTCGAAGCCACTGCCGGCCTTCGGCACCGATGCCGGGCTGAGTCCCACGGTGAGCTTCTTCTGCGGCCACTCCGCACCGGAGTTCTCAACTTCCCTGATGATGTGATCTGTTCAAGTGCACAGGGAGGAGCTCGGGTTGAGCGAGTGGCACGTGGTGTGGGTTCCAGATCCGGGACAATGGGGGACGCAGCCCGCGGACGGTAGCTTCGGGGTGCATGACCTGCCGGGGGCAGTGGCCCGCATCGGTCTGAGGCCGGGCGATCCGGTGTACATCAGGCCCGACGGCATGGTGGACCAGGATTTCATGGATCTCGTACGGTCCACGGTTTTCCGAAACCTGGAACGGGAAACGAAGAGGAATTATGCGACGGACTACCGGCTGCTGCTGAATTATCTGTCCTCGCGTGGGCTGTCATGGAGGGAAGCCACGCCGCAGGTTTTGGAGGACTACCGAGACTGGCGGTGCAATGCCCCAGAGAATCCCGTCCGGATCAGCGGTACAAAGTGGAACCGCGAGGCTGCGGCGTTCACGAAACTGTTCAAGTGGGGCAAGGTCTATCCCTTGCCGGTGGATGTCTCGCGAAGTGAGGACCGGGCGGCGGACTCGGTCAGTTCGCGAGTGTCGTGGGGGACCCCGCGGACTTGGGGCTTGTGGTCTGACATCGGGTTGCGCGGTCACACCCGCGCCGGTGTCGCGGCGCCGATGTGGGAATCACGGACTGAGCTGCGGAACACGAGCTTCGTGCAGCTGCTGTTGAGCTCGGGCCTACGGCGGCAAGAAGGCGGTTCGCTGCTCGTCTTCGAGCTGCCGACTCAGCGCCTGCGCCATGGCCGTTACATGCATGGCCGCATCGCTGGCGCGGTGACCAGGTCGAAGAACAGTCGGACGTACTACGCGTCAGTTGATTCCGTCGGCCAGGTCGAGGCATACGTCGAATCGGAGCGGGCCTGGGTGGTGCAACGCGCCCAAGAGTCAGGCCGCTACAAGCGTCTGCCGACGATGCGGCTGGTCACAGGGGTGACGCATGGCCTGAAACCGAAGGTGGAGTGGGTGGATTCGGACGGCGTTGTCGGTGGCCAGGAGCTCAGTCGTCTGGGCTGGCGTGAGCGGCAGTGGTTGTTCGTTGATGGACCGGAAGGGCCGGAGCCGGCGTGGTTGTGGCTGACGGAACAGGGTCTGCCGATGACCCCGGACCGATGGAACGGTGTGTTCCGGATGGCCAATCTGCGCTGCGAGGAGACCCTTCTGACGGAGGAAGAGCGGAAGATCCGGCGGCAGTTCAGGCTGGCGGAGGTGCAGGGCAAGACCCCGTACATGACGCCGCATTCCTGCCGGCACTCGATGGCGCTCTACATGCTGATCTTGTTGAACGAGCTGTTCGAGAAGCGCTACGGGCTCACCAAGAAGGACCGGCGGGACTTCGCCCTGCTGTTCGGCGACCCGTGGTGGCTGGTCAAGACATTGCTGGGACATGCGGACGTGGAGACGACGAAGCGGCACTACCTCGCGCCGGTCGCGCATCTGCAACTCGAGTCGATCCTCGCTGCTGCAGAGACCACTGATGAGGGCGAGGATGTCGAGGATCTGGATGGCGTGTTCGCCCGGCTGGCCCGGGAGACGGCGGGCATCCAGGACATCGACCTGCTCCTCGGGGCAGTGTCGTGAGCAGGCGGGGACACAGGGCCCAGCCACCGCCTCCCGACCATCGTGTCGAGCCGGCGCTGGTCCCGGGGTCTGTCGTCGTGACGGTCACCAACAAGGCCGGTCACAGGGCGGAGTACGACTTCGGCGGCCTTGAGGTGGCTGGACCGATGCAGCGGTCGCTGGCCGCAGCGTTTGCCGCCCAGTCGCGCAACTGGACCAGTCACCGGACGGCAAACACCTGCTGGAGCAAGATCGGGCTGTTCGCTCAGTTCGTCGGCTCGTTGGAGTGCCCGCCCGATGACCTTGACGGTCTGACGGTCGCCGCGCTGCAGAGCTGGCGGGATAAGCACATTGACACAAACAGCGGCAGAGGCCTGCTCAGCGTAGTGCGCACCCTGCTGCGGCAGGATCCGCGGCTGACTGCCGGGCCGGCGGCGGAAGAACTGGCCCGCCGGATTCCATCGCCGGCACCCAGTAAGCAGTCCTATGAGCAGGCCGAGCGGGAGCGGGTGGTGCTGACCGCTCGGCGCCAGTTCCGCGCGGCCCTTCTCCGGATCAGTGAGAACACTCGACTGCTGGAGGAGTGGCGGGCGGGCCATCTTGTTGCAGGCAGCCGCGAGTGGAAGATCGGGAAGATTCTCGATCACACCGCCCGCACGGGGGACGTGCCGCGCACGACCTATCCGAGCGGGCAGGTCCACGTGACGCATCGCAAGCTGCTGGGGGGCAACCGTTCGGAGAAGACTTGGGGCCGGTTGTTCCTCGACCGCTCGGAGCTCACGGCGCTAGCAGTGCTGCTGACCGACCAGTTCGGATGGAATCTGTCCCAGTACGACTGCATGCCAGTGCCGACTGCGGCGCCGTCGGCCGGTGAGACGACCTCGGTGACCTACCAGATTCAGGTCGAAAAGCACCGCGCCGGTAAGGGACGGTGGTTCTCCACCGAGAACGTGACCGATTCAGGGGCCGACTCCCCCGGGAGGCTGGTTACCCAAGCTCTGACGGCCACGGCTCACGGCCGCGCCCTCGCCAACACGCTGGTGCCGGGAACTGACCTGCTGATGGTCGCTCGAAGCCACCGACCCGAGAAGAAGCATAGGAACTTGGACCGGCCCGCCTCGCTGGGCCCCTTGGATTTCGGGATCCCGGACGATCTGGCGTCGTGGTGGGCGCGCGGCCAGGGGCTGGGCGGGTCGCCGTTCCAGCGGGCTCGCCGGACCACGGTGACCCATGTGGGCCGCCCTTTGCAGCACACGCAGGGCACCCACGAGAGCATCTACGTTCTGCCCGACCCGCAGGTTCAAAAGGCCTCTCGTGGTGTCTTCGAAGCTGGTGCTCTGGAGGCTCTGGATCAAGCCCGCTCCACCGTCTTCGGCGGGAAGATCGCGGACTCGCCGGACCCGAGCCATCAAGAGACGGCAACAGCGGACTGCGAGGACGAGGACTCCAGCCCTTGGCCAGCTCCCGAGGGCGGTTGCGGGGCAGACTTTCTGCTCTGTCTGGCCTGTTCCAACGCCCATGTCCACCCTGGCCATCACCCGCGGCTCGCGTACCTGTACCAGCAGATCCTGAGTCTGCGGTCCGTTACGGACGATCGCAGGTTCCGTGAGCGCTGGGGCGATCACGTGCTGCGGCTTGAGAACCTGCGCGACAAAATCGGTCTGACCGCCTGGACGGCGGACCCCGGCCGGGTCAGCGACAACGACCGCACGATTGTCCGGCTTCTGCTGAAGGAAGACCTCGCGCCATGACCAGCCTTGCCGAAGCCGACCCCTACGTCCTGTCCCTGCCCGGACCGGACAGTCCAGCGATCCTGCCGCAGTGGATCAAGCCCGGCAATGTGCACGCCAATGCCCGCTACGGCGCAGCCATCTGGCCCCTGGCCCCGCTCATCGACAATCCCGGCACCAGGCTGTTCACGATTTACTGGAGGGGCTGCCCGGCCCCCTTCCTCGATCAGGTCAAACTTGCCGCCTGGACGATGATCAACGGCCGGCTCAGGCCGACCTACCTCCAGGACCGAGGGGCCCGTGCCCGAGGCAGAACATCCGCCGCGGATATGCGGGACACCTGCTACGAGTGGCTGAGGCTGGCGCGCTGGCTGCACGTACGCCGCATCACGAGCCTCGACGCCTGCACCGAGGATGTGTGGCGCGCCTATATATCCGAGCGCTTGGCCGACGGCGTGATCCGTGGCAGCGCGGAAAGGATCTGCGCGCGCTTGACGGATCTCTGGGCATTCGATCAGCTCAGTGCCAGCCCTGCGGGCATCACCCGGCCTCCCTGGGAGGAGGAGGGGGTTGACGACTACCTCCCTTCGGCTGATGGCTCGCGCGTAGAGAACAGCATGGAACCGCTCGACTCGAAGGTCCTCGGTCCCCTGTTGGTCTGGGCGATCCGGTTTGTTGACGACTTCGCCGACGACATCCTCGCGTCCTGGCAGGCGCGTGAGCGCCTGCTCGCCACGGCCGCGTACAACGGGGCCGGCCCAGAGGGCTTGGCAGCCCTCGCCCAGCTTCTGCTTCCTGCGGCCCGGTCAGGCGAGCCGCTTCCCTCCGTGCAGATGCACGGCCGGCGCAGTCTGGCGCGCACATACGTGGCCGCCCTTACCGGTGCGAGCCTGAGCCAGGTCGACCGGTTCAACGAGCGGCATCGCCTCTCGGAGTTGGCCAACGCACGGCCGGGTCCCTGTCCTTTGCCGGTGTCGGTCACCGGGCAGATCAACGGGAATCCCTGGCGCGAGCACATGGACTTCGACGAGGCCGGCGAGCTCATGCGGCACCTCGGCACCGCAGCAGTGATCATCTGCCTCTACCTGACAGGTATGCGTCCGCAGGAAGTGCAGGGTCTGCGGTCTGGCTGCTGCCCTGACCCGGAGCCGGCCGCCGACGGCACGCCCGGTCGTCACCTGATCCGCAGCCATCATTACAAGAACGTCACCGACGATGACGGCAACCACATCTCAGCAGGCGAGGAACGGGAAGTTCCATGGGTTGCCATCACGCCCGTCGTGCACTCCATCCGTGTCCTCGAACGCATGGTGCCCCCGGGGGAAATGCTGCTGAGCTCCTCCCACCACGACTACATCTACCGGCGCAGCCTTCACGGAGTGCTGAAAGGTTCGTCTTTGAGGGACCGGATTGAAGACTTCGTGGCATGGGCGAACCACGAGGCGCACGTCCATCACCTGCCCGACCAGGTCATCCCCGAAGATCCGCACGGAGCCATCGGGATGGCGCGGTTCAGAAGGACTCTGGCCTGGCACATCGCCCGCCGCCCGGGCGGGTTGATCGCGCTGGCGATTCAGTACGGGCACATGCGCACCGTGCTGGACGCCCGCACGTCCAGTGCCTACGGTTCCCGTAGCCGGGGCGGCGTCCACAGCGTCCTCGACGTCGAAACTGCGCTGGCTGCCGCGGACACCGCCGCTCACCTGCGCGACCGTCTCGCCGACGGAGAGAAGATCTCCGGCCCTGCCGCCCGCCGGGCCATCACCGCTGCTGCGTCGACCCCCCGGTTCGAAGGGCGGATCGTCCCTCGCACGTTCGCGAAGAAAGCGGCCAAGTTCCTGGCCCGTGACGGTGTCGTGCTCTACGACAACCCGGACGCGTTCCTGATCTGTGCATTCAAGCATGACAACGCGCTCTGCGAGCCCGAACCGGACGCCACTGCACCGAGGCAGTACGCCTGTCAGACAGGCTGCGGAAACACCGTCCGCACCGATGGCCACGCCCGTGGCATGCGAGAACGGGCCGATGAGATCGACCAGTTGGCCTCCGCTGCACCCGAGAAGATCGCCAGGCGTCTTCGGCGCAACGCCGACAACCTCCGCGTCGCCGCCGACGCGCACGACGCCACCGCCCAGAGCGCCGAGGACCTCGCATGAACCCACAGCACCACGACGAACGCACCCGCATTCGCGAAGCAATGAACCGGCTCCTTGCCGGACGGGCCACCGTTTCCAACGGCGGCCTCACCGCCACCGCGCTCGCGGTAGAGGCCGGCGTCCACCGCATGGCCCTGCTCAAGCGCCACGTCGACCTGAAGAATGAGTTCTACCAGCGTGTCCGCGCCGAGACCCAGCAGGTGCCGGAGCCGGAGCAGCGGCTGCGGGAGACGGTCGCCAAGCTCAAGAAGACCCTCGACAACAAGGAGAAGGAACTCAAAGAACTGCGTCAGCTGGTGACCAATCTGACGCTGGCCAACGCCGTCCTCACCCATCAGCAGCACACACCAGCGCCCTCGCCGGACCTCCTGGCTGCGGACAACGTCATCCCGTTCCGCCCGCTCGACTCCTGACGCGGTCCGGGGGATCGGGATCGGCACGCCGACCCAGTTCAGCCCCTCCCTCCCCCGCGGTGCACGACTACGTCGCGCCCGCCGGGGGGCCTCCTGCGCTTCGGTACCAAGCAGGTTGTGCAGTAACGGCCCGCCCTCTGACTGCCGCTGAGCATGTCCAACAGGACGCCAGCGCCATCGTGCCGCTCATGTAACCACCAGCGACCCGGCTCTTGACCTGCACCGCCTCGCGTACGGCTCCGTCCGCGTCCACCACGTCGAAATCGACCTTGTCCACCACCGTGTCGCCGGGCGGCGGGCCCTCCACCCGAACGCACACCACCTCCGGCTCGTCGATCACCGTAACCAGCCGCTCCAATGTGCGCACGTACTGGTAGTGAAACCCCCGCGATGCGCCGCGTCCCCCGTCTGTCCCATCCAGGTCGGCGCGCCGCAGCGGCATGGCCGCGACGGCGATGATCAGCCCTCATGGCTAGGGGGAGCGCGGCAGCGGCTGGAAATATCTGCCGATTCTCACCTCATCACACTCCAGCGGGCCGACGAACGTGTGCCTGTCCCCCACAGCCCAGCCACCAGCCCCGCCCGGGCCAGATCCAGCACCGCGGCGGGGTGTCTGCAGATCCACTGGGCGAACACCGCCTCCGTCTCACAGCGCCTCCACCCACTCGGCGGGCTCACACGTAAGGTCCGCAACCGCCTCACCCGCGGGCCCCCGCACATGGCGGCCGGCCGCGTCCTGCGGGGGTTCGGGGACGGTAGCGGCGCAAGGGATCGCGGCGGCGCACGCGGTGCAGGCATCCGCAAGGTGCCAGGTGAGGCCGCGGTCCGCCCGGATCAGCAGGAGTCGCAGCGGACCGGAACAGGGCCCCTGGCGTCCGTGCCACGCACAGCCCCTTTCCCGACACTGACAGGTACGCAGGTACGCAGGCAGCCGGGACTCGACGAAGTGGCCCGCAAGATGCCGGCGGACCTGCACGACCCCATCAGCGCCCACGGCCACGAACGACTGCGGGCAGGCACTGCACGTCAGCACGGGCCGCCCCGCCGAACCGCTGATCGTGACGGTCCAGGCGCATGCGGACAGAGCCATGGACATCGGTCCCTCCAAGCCGTGAGCAGTCAGCCGCCGACCCTGTGTCCGGGCGGCTCCGGGTGCGGAACACCGTAGTGCAGACCCCTGCCCTATCAGAGCCAGTCCGTACCGACACAAACAGGGCAGAGGTCTGCACTGCCAGGGTAGAGGTCTGCACCGTCGGATGGATGCGTGACGATCATCCCGCCGCCGGAGCCCGACCCGACGGCACTCAGGCTCTCCCTCGCTCGCCTGCGTGCGCAGCGCGGGTGGAGCTATGACGAACTCGCCGCGCGCAGTGGTCTGTCCCGCCGAACTCTGATCGAGATCGAGCAGGGCCGCACGATCGGCACGCTGGCCACTTGGCACGCTCTCGCCCACGCCTTCTCCATCCCGCTGGGCGAGCTCCTGGATCCACTATGCGCGGGGCACGAACCTCCGAAGTCCGACGCTTGAGCACAGCCGCCCGTCGGCCACCCAAACGTGGTGGCACTCTCGTACGTGCGTCTTGGATTTGCACTCTTGTCGCCTTCTTGTCACCACATCGGGCGGACCGGGCGGCGCGTACGTAAGACACGGGCGGATGCGTTGGCACTTTTTACTCCGGCACCTGCCCAGGGTGCGGCCCTTTCCCTGCGCCCACGTGTCTGTGGCGCAGGCTTCGAGCTTCCGGAGAGATCTGTTCCATGCCCTTTTCCCCGACCGACGAACAGGCCGCCGCCCTGGAGGCGTTCCGCAGCGGTGACCATCTCGCCATCCAGGCAGGCGCGGGCACAGGCAAGACGTCCACGCTCGTTTTCCTCACGGAACAGATGCCGCTGCGGCGTGGGCAATACCTCGCCTTCAACCGGGCCATCGCCCTGGACGCCGCCGCTCGCTTTCCTTCGGCGGTCCAGTGCAAGACGGCCCACTCGCTGGCCTACGCCGCGCTCGGCCACCGCTTCCGCGGCCGCCTGAATGCTCCTAGGCGGCCTGGCTGGCAGATCGGGCAGGACCTCGGCCTTAACGCCCCGGCCGACATCGGCCGGGCGGGGCTGATGCCGGCCACGCTGTCCAACGCCACGCTGCGGACGGTGACTCGCTTTTGCCAGTCGGCCGACATGCAACTGGGCCACCATCACGTCCCGCGCCTGCGAGGCTTGGACGATGAGGAGTATGCGGAACTGGCCGACCTGATCTTGCCGTACGCGACGAAGGCGTGGGCTGATCTGCAGGACCCCTACAGCGGCGCAGTCCGTTTCGAGCACGACCATTACCTGAAGATGTGGGCCCTGACCGAGCCGGTCCTGCACGGCGACTGCCTCCTGCTGGACGAGGCCCAGGACACCAACCCGGTTCTCGAGCAGATCGTCTTGGCCCAGCAGGAGCGCACTCAGATCGTCATGGTCGGTGACTCGGCACAGGCCATCTACGGCTGGCGCGGCGCCCGGGATGTGATGGCACGGTTCACCGGCCATCACCTCACGCTTACCCGCTCCTTCCGCTTCGGTCCCGCGCTCGCCACGGAGGCCAACCGCTGGCTCACACTCAGCAACGCCTCCATCCGGCTGACCGGGACACCCGACATTCGCACCACGATCGGATCCCGTGCCGGGCACTCGGATGCGGTCCTGTGCCGTACCAACATCGGCGCGATGACCGAGGTCCTTGCGCTCATCGCCGCTGGCATCGCAACGGCGCTGGTAGGCGGCGGTGACTCGCTGCGCGCCCTGGCATGGGCCGCCCGCGATCTCATCCAGGGACGCCGCGCCCAGCACCCCGAACTCGTGCTGTTCACCACCTGGACGGCGCTGCGCGACTACGCCGAGCACGACCCCGCCGGCAGCGATCTGCAGCCCTTCGCCAACCTCGTCGACGAGCACGGGCCCGAGGCCATCCTGCAGGCCGTCGACCGACTCGTTCCCGAAGACGCGGCCGAGGTCACCGTCTCCACCGCTCACAAGGCCAAGGGCCGGGAATGGGCCCGGGTGCGCATCGCACCCGACTTCACGCCGCCCGCCGACACCGACGAGGTCGACACCCAGGGCCGCCCCGTTCCCCAGCCCGTCGATGAGGCAGAAGCCCGCCTGGCGTACGTCGCCGTCACCCGGGCCCGCCACCACCTGGACCCCATCGGCCTGGCCTGGATCAACCAGCATCCAGACAACCCGGCCTGACCCCGAACGCCCCGGCCCGCCGCAGCGAGCCCTGGCGCAACGTCCAAAGGACCGAGCGTCGCTCAGTCGTCCCATTGCGGAAATGTGCTGGTCAACGACTGATGCCGAAGACAAGCCGCACCGTCACAGGGACGTAGCGAGGGCCTGACAGGACCAACGGGACCGATACCGAGTCTTCTACTTCCAGCACTGTGGGCCCTCTGAAAGTTGTCAGGTGTCTCACACCAGCCTACGAAGGGGGACTGACAGCGGGCCGTCCGTGCGCAAGAGCTGAGGCCCTGACTGTGTCAGTGTCGTCACCTAGGGTGGATGTGCTGATCGGGGCCGTGGAACGAGGGTGGGCGTATGAGTGGGGTAGTGCAGGCTGACGGACGCTACCTGTACGAGCGGCTCAATGAGAAGACGTTTCAGCGGTTGTGCAACGCGCTGCTGGCTCACAGCTTCTCCGAGACGCGCTGTTACCCGGTCGGGCACTCCGACGGGGGGCGTGATGCCACACGTGAGGTGGACGGGCAGTTGGTCGTCTACCAGGTGAAGTGGACCAGCAAGGCGCAGCAGAAGCCGGCGACCTGGCTGAACGAAGCGATTGCAGGCGAGGCCGAGAACATTCGTCGGCTCGTCAGGGAAGGTGCTAAGGCCTACTACCTACTGACCTCGGTCACCGGGACGGCCGTGCCGAAGCGCGGATCGATGGACAAGCTGGACCATCACCTCGCCAAGCATGAAAAAGATTTCGGTATTCCCATCCACATCTGGTGGCGCGCGGACATCGACGCGCGCGTGGATGCGGCGCCTGATGCGCTCAAGTGGGCTTACTCCGACATGCTGGCCGGCCATGACCTGGTCCGCTATCTCATCCATGGCGCGGAAGCGCAGGCGCACGACCATGCGCTTCGCAAGCTCGCCATGAACGTGATCGCCACGCAGTGGGATGACGACGCGAAGGTGAAGTTCAAGCAGGTAGAACTCACCTCACACCGCCTGGAAGACCTCTTCATCGATGTCGAAGCCGTCCGTATGGCGGTGCCCAACAACATCGTGGACCGTACGTCCGTGCAGTCCGAGAGCGTCCGCTTGGGCGGGGCCGCGAGCTACCTGATGAGCGCCCATCGGCCTTTCACGCTGATCAGAGGTGAGCCCGGGCAGGGCAAGTCCACTCTCGGGCAGTACGTGTGCCAGCTTCACCGTGCCGCCTACCTTGGAGAACCGATCCCGGCCGATGCCCCGGCAGCCGATGAGCCAGTCAGGGACCCGCGTCTGCCTCTGCGGGTGGATCTGCACGACTACGCAGCCTGGCTTGCGGGGGTCGATCCCTTCGACGCTGCCGTCCAGAAGCCTCGTGCAACGCTGCGCCGGCAGGGGTCCCTGGAGGAGTTCCTCGCACACGTGCTCACGGTTCACAGCGGTGGCCTGTCGGCGACGGCGGTTGAGGTCGCCGGCATCCTTGAGCGTCTGCCCGTACTGATCGTCCTGGACGGTCTGGACGAAGTCGCACGGGCACAGACCCGTGAGCGTGTCGTTGAGGAGATCGACCGGTTCACCGCCCGGCTCCGTACCGCCTTCGACGCGCAGGTGATCGTTACCACCCGTCCCAATGTCGGGAGCCTGGCCGAGCCCACTCCAGACCGTTTCGAAGCGATCGCCCTGGATCGGCTCAGCGACAGCTTGCGCACCACCTACCTGCACAAATGGGTGAAGGCAAGGTCCGTCCCGGAGAAGGAACACCGCAACCTGGAACGCATCTTCCACCAGCGCTCGGCCGAACCGCACATCGCTCAGCTCGCCAACAACCCCATGCAGCTGACGATCCTGCTCTCCCTGATGTACAAGCGTGACAACTCGGTCCCCGCCAACCGAACCGACCTGTACACCTCCTACATGGAGACGTTCCTCGACCGGGAAGCCGCAAAGACCCCGGCGGTGAACGAGCACCGCACCGATCTTGAGGAAGTGACCGCTTTCCTCGGGTGGCGGCTGCAGGCCGATGCGGAGAAGGAAAGCAGCAATGGTCAGCTGCCCATCCGGGAGCTGCAGCGCCTGATTCTGAACTACCTCTACAGCGTGGACAAGAACGTCGGCCTCGTCGACGACCTCTTCACCAACATCACCGACCGCGTGTGGGCACTGGCGAGCAAGACGCAAGGAACCTTCGAGTTCGACGTCCAGCCTCTGCGTGAGTACTTCGCGGCGCGCTACATGTACGAGTTCGCTGGTGCTGATGACCGCACCTTCGACCGCTCAGAGATCCTGCGCCACCTCGTTCGCCGCAGCTACTGGCTGAACACCAGCCGCTTCTTCGCCGGCTTCGCCCGGCCCAACGAGCTCGCCGGTCTGGTGGAAGCACTGGAAGAAGAGCGCGACGAAGGTACCCGACCGAGACAGCTACGGCTGTCTGCCTGGGTACTCCTGGCCGACGGGGTCTTCAGCGGCCGATCCAAGACCCAGAACCGAGCCGCGGACATGTTCCTGGACGACCTCAGCGTCCGCTTCATCCACGAGGTCCTAGCAGAACACGACGATCTCCCCGTGCCCACGCTCGACCGCGGCGCGAAATACCTTGCTGACAAGCTCCTCGACCTCGTCAGCGAGGTCCCCGCCTCGCAAGCCACCTCGGAGCGGTTGGACCTCGCCACCTATCTCCTTGACGACGCAGATGCCTTCTACGACTGGTGGCATCCCCACATGCAGCGCGCCATAGGCAGCGACTGCGAGACCGGATGGCTGCGAATCGGCACTGCCTTTCACAGCGCCAGCCGACTCACACCACAAGAGACCACCACTCTTGCTCTTACCGATGACAACGCGGCTGCCGCGGCCCTGAACGCCGGCCTGACACCCGCTCCAGGATCCCAGCCCGAACATCGCATGGTCCAGGCCGTGCTTAACGGGCATGCAAGCGATCTGCCGTGTTCTGCTCCCACCTTCGCCGCAAGCTTGATGCGGGTGCTTCGGCCGCAGAACTTCCTCAGAATGGCGGACAGTACTGTTGACCAAATGCTTGCGATCGTTGGCCATCTGGCCCCTGACATTGACGCCCAGCAGCGCCAAAGGGGATTCAGGCGTGTCAAGGACCGCGATCCGCGCTTCGCTGACCTGCAGACTGCATCGAAATTCCATAAAGGCCAGAGTCACACCACCTCTCCCTGGAGCAATACCGCACGCGTCCTCACCTCTCTCCTCGGCCCCTCATGGCTGGCGGCAGAAATCACGGTGATCGGCGCAGCGGCAACCAACTACATCACGGGCGGGGATCTCACCCCCGGCTCGCAACCACTGGGGCCAGCCCTCGACCACGGCCGTCTTCTGGCCGAACTCCGACGCAACCGCACCGACGTCTCCTGGTGGAGCGAACAACACAACGCCCACCCCGACCCGCTCTCGCGTGCCACATGGCTGCTCGGCCTGCTCGCGGTCGCAGAGGAACACGTGGTCAACCAGCACCTGCCCCTCATGAACGCGACCCTCAACGCTCTGCCCGAGAACATGCGACAAGCTCTACTCATGAGTTCTAGTCGGATAGGTCTCACAATCGCCCGGCCCTTGAGCCATGACACGTTGCTGGCAGCGGCCTCCCTCTCCCCGGCTATGGCACTCGCCGTAGCCCACTACGCGTGCCAGCGCGATCGGGTGCTATCCGCGGGGCGGGATATTCCTGGCCTCTCCACTGAGACTCTGACAGCTATGGCTCCGTTCTCCGCCGCAGCCTGGCCAGTACACATGGTGCTCATGGAACGCATGCGCCATGCGCGTCACGCCTTCGACTTCACTCTGCTCAAGACGCTCAAAGCGCTTGGCCCGAAGAGCCAAATTCCCGCTGTCACGGTCCGCTTTCCTCCAGAGGCCGCTGCCGTCATCCTCGGCTCTCCATTCGATTACCCAATGTCGGCCGTACACGCAGCAGCCATGTCCGGCGAACGTGCTGCCACGATGTATCTCGCTGATGTGGCTACTCAGGCAAGCTGGTTTCCAGTCTGACGACCCATGTCTGGGCAACGGCGCCGCACCTGAGAAGCTGCGGCGCCGTTGTTGTCGGCGGCGGTGACTCGCTGCGCGCCCTGGCACGGGCCGCCCGCGACCTCATCCAGGGACGCCGCACCCATCGCGCCCAACGTGTTCTGTACCGTCAGATGGCCACGGATCAAGTCGGGCAGCAGGTGAGCCCCGACTTGCATACGAGCCCACGGACTACCCCGTAGCACCTGGTCATCAATTGCGGGACAACCCGGGACCGGGTAGCCCCGCCACGCCTTTGGGCCACGCGACGCCCCGGGTCAACGTCCACCAGCGCCTGCATGGTCGCCCGGTATGATTACTGCAACTGACCAGGCTACAGTCAGAATTAGTGAGTCCTTAAGGATCCTTGAAGATGACTGCCCTCGTGCGAGAGCGCGCCTTGAGTGCGGCAACAATAGCCATCGAGTTGAACTCATGGCTCGAGACCTTGTTCGAGTTACCCCACCCATGCCTACCGTCATGTTCTCACCTTGAAGCGGAAGCAGCAGCGCAGCAGGTGCGTGCCGCATGGGCGTTGGGACAGGATCCGATCCCAAACGTTATTCACCTCATAGAGTCCTACGGCGTAAGAGTGTTTTCCCTGCCATCGGATTGTCTCGAAGTTGGGGCGTTTTCGACGATAGCCGGGGAAACGCCTTTCATCTTCCTAGCTTCCCGCGAATCAGGCGAGCGCCTCAGATTCGACGCGGCTCACGAACTCGGCCACCTCATTTTACATGACAGCGTCCCTCGCAGCCGCGATCCGGAGATCGAGGCCGACGATTTCGCCTCTGCCTTCTTGATGCCGCACTCTGGGCTATTGGCACAGCGTCTAAAAAATGCACCAATCGATCGAATCTTGAGCGCGAAACGAAGATGGGGAGTTTCTGCTATAGATTTGACCCGTCGCCTCCGCAGGCTTGATCTCCTCCCGGGGAGACGCTACAACCAGGCCGTAAATGAATTGACGCGTCGCGGCTATCGTAGAACGGAACCAGACTCCCTACTCGCGCGGGAGAGCAGTCTCCTCCTCACTTACATTTTCAAAGAATTGCGCAACGGCCTCGAAATGTCGCCCGCGGACTTGGCTACCGAGTTGAATGTTCACCCAACGATGCTTAGCGAATGCGTCAACGGTCTCGTGCCCCTCGGACTTGATGGCGGCGGCGAGCACTCGGCATCCCTGCGGCCTAAATTCTCGCCCGTCCGAGATTGAATGGCGCAGTTAACGGCCGCCGCAAGTTCGAATCGTGCACTTGCGAGGAGTTCCGCGACCTCGTTCCGGCCAAGTCCGCTGTTGGGTTTTAGAGGCAAGTGAAGGGTGAGTCCTGTCGGTGCTTGTCACTTGCGATGAACGGTGTAGGTCCCTGATCAGACAGGGGGCAGGAGGGCAACCGGGACTGGCTCGCGCTGAGCTTACCGGTCCCCCTGCATGTGACTACGCTGCCGGATCCCCGCGCAGCCGGCTGGGACGACTTCTGCGGATCGTCCGCATCCTCGATTGCAAGGCATCCCGAGGCTCGACAAGCCTGTAGCCACTAGCTCCTAGTTACTTTTTTCGTCAAACTCGCTAGGCAACTGAAGTCGCAGGGAGTCTGAGGGGAAAACGATGCGAGTGTAGTGTTCCTCACCATTGCGAGAGAGCGTCCCCTCAACGACAACGGGAATTCGCGATTTACGAGCTTCCAGAGCACGATCGAATTGCCCCTCATTCACCGGAACGCGGATATCGCGAAGGCTTTCGCCCTCACTCACCCTAATCACAATGAAGTGTGAGCTTTCACGGCCCTCACTCCATCTATCGTCAATACCAAGAGCGACGATAGGCCCTCGGGCCGTGATGGTATTCGAAGATTCGGATTCCCTTCGCTCCGCAGCGGATTCTACTGACATAGCGGTTGCGGTTTCGCGGATATGTCTGCCTCTTGGAGGTGATTCGAGCATATCGGCATCGAACCCAATTGGACGGCGTGGGACTTCGGGCGGAGCTGGGCGCGCCGAAGCCCAGAGAAAGGAGATATCGAATGACGTGGATCCTGGAAGTTTCGATAGCTTCTCTACCGTATTCAGAAGCGCCAATTCGAACTTCCGATTCTCTTGCCCCGCATCCATCGCCTCGCCGTTCAGTATCGAGCGTGCTCCACGGAGGCCGCTTGCAAGATTCTCCATCACCTCTCTACTAAACGAACCGATTTCCCCATCCGTGGGGTTCGCTACAGAGAAAATGGGGAATACGAAGCTACCCGGCTTCGTATGGCCGAGGAGGACGTAATCACGCATGAAGGAGTTAACAACCTTCCCCTTGGGGCCGGAGAAGGATCGCTTTGGGTTTGCCGTGTACAGAGCAGAGAGTTCGACCAGCTTGAGTCCAGCTTCGAGGACTCCCTTAGCTTCAAATAGGCCAATGGAGTCACTTCTTTCCTGACTCAGAACGCGCACCAACACAGCATCCCAGTCGCGGTTAATCAAGCGCTCTCTAATACCGGCAGCATTGCACCCATAGAAATCCGCAAGTTCAACTAGAAATTCAACGAGGCGTCGCTCGAAGTTGCGGATTTCATAGCTCAACGGTAGAAGGTATGTATACCGTTCACCCTGGGGGTCGCTGTGGGAGCGAGGTTCCTCCCAGTATTCCAGAAGCCCCTCTCGCCGCTCCACGAGAGTCCACCCCTCAGAGGCGAGGTAGTCGGAAATCCTCAGCGGTTCGAGCGATGGGATTAGCGCGTAAAATGCGCTGGTGTCGATATCCTTCATCGCCCACCTCCATCGCTCAGGGTCTTCATTAGGCTGCTGATGTATGCGGTGGTGAACGCATCTTCCAGAGGAAGGAGCACTGTCCCGCTACGCTGATTCGGCGCCAATGGAGGCCACGTGTCGGGGTCTGACCAGAGCATGATGCCATCGAGCCGCATGCTGTTCGATTCAGTTTCGAACTGGGGCACCTGCGCATCGGGAGGGAGGATCAACACCACGAGCCTCATGGGAACGGGTCCCGGGGTGCGCAGTTCGTTGTACTGATCGGCGGGAAGACTGATCGCGAAGTCACCGTTACGGAGTTCTCGCACGGTGTAACGGCTACTGCTGGCCTTGAGCTGTACGTCGAATCTACATCGCCGCACTTGTCGCGGTCCTGATGCCACGACAGTCACGTCAAGGCAGTCGTAGTCGACTTGCGGATCGCTCAGGTAGCAGCCGGCGCCGTTAGCGAGCAGTGCGAGCGCGTGATAGCTGGCTCGCTCCTTGTGAGCGTCAGCAGTCATGCCCGCGCGGCGGAAGGCTTCTTCGCTCACCCTCGGATACCCGCCCCCGCATCGCCCCAGCGTGCCCACGTCGCTGCGGTCCGCTCACCTAACGGAAGGTAGCCTAGCGGAGCATGCCAACGTTGAGAGGCGAAACAACTGAACCTCGAGCCCCCTGTGCAGCGCCGCTTGCCAGGCGTGCCCATAGCGACATCTGCGCTCCGCGATTCCGTGCGCTCTGTCGCTGGGGCCAAGGGGGCCCACGCCCAACTTGGCCCCAAGGCGCCGTCAGAGACTGCCTCGGCCTGCGGGGTCACCCCTCTCTCCTGCCTGGGGCCCTGCCGCCTCAGTAGCGGGGCATTGCGCAACTTCTGATATCCGCCTCTACCAATACAGGGGGCCGCAGGCCTGGGTCGCTACTTGTCCTTCATAGACCACCTGCTTGTTGCCTGCCGCATGCCCTCAGGATCCCCCGCAAGCGAGAGGGAACATGCAGCATCGCCGAGGGGGCGCGTCGGCCGTTGGTGAGGTCGCCCATCCCCGCAGCAACGGAGGCGTGGACGTTCGAACCGCGGGGCGACGGCCTGAGGTCCGATGCCTGAGAGGCCCCGGCCCCAGGGCCTCTACCGTGAGCGTGCCGCTCGGTGGTTGCCCGTTGTTCTCCGTGCGTGGTGGTCGGCAGAAAGCCCGTAACGGCTTCGCGGCGCTGAGGGCACCTGGTATGCCGCCGTTCCACCTCGGGGCCAGCCGGTTACCACGATATCGGCATGCCGGGCCATCCGGCGCTTCACTCCCTGCGGGTTCGGTGCGTCTCAGGTCCGGTTGGCGTGCTGGGACGCGCAGGGAAGAAGCCGGGGCGGGCTCCGCTGCCGCTGAAAGTAACGATCCGTGCATGCTCGAGGACGTCTGGGGGCGGCGTCGCGTTCTCAACGACGATGGCCTGGCCGGGGAAGGCCAGGAACGAGCGGTAGAAATGGTCGATCACGTTCGGGGGGATGCGGTCGGCGTCAAAGTCCGGCTCTTTGTACGTCACCAGGGGCGAGTCCAGGACGAGGAAGCCGAGATGCGGGAGTCTGCGGTCCAGGCAGTAGCGGGCCAGGGCAATGGAGAATGCGGCGTGCAGCAGAGCGCGCATGCCCCGGCCGTGGCCGGCGCGCGCTGTTCCGCCGGCACTGACGTCCCCGCTGTAGGGATCGTAGCTGGCGCCTTCCACGTCGGGGATCCGCCAGGAATCCAGGGTGCGTTGGAAGATACCGTCGAACGACGACAGGACTCTGCCCGCAATCAGGGATTCCCGCCGCTTGGACGGCAGGGCGCCTTGGGCCACCAGCTGGGAGCGGTGCTCTTCCAGTTCATCGAGCCGGGCCCGCAGTTCCAGGTCGCGTTCGACACGCAGTCGCTCGTTGACAGTGTCCTCCAGCCCCTCGCGGAGAGGGGCCAGTCGGACTTCGATCTGCGCCAGGGCCCGGTCGGCCTCGGCCGCCTGCGCGCTCAGGGCGGTGCGGCGTTCGGTCAGCTCGTCGCGCTGGCCCTCCAGCCCCTCAATGGTCAGCCGGAGGTCGGCGAGAAGAGAGTGCGTCTTGGCGGACTCGACGAGCACGGCCTCGTGCAGCTGGGTGGTCTCCTGATGGCCGTGCTGGGCCGCCTGCTGGTGTTCGGGGTCCGCCCCGCAGAAGACGCAGCGGCCGACCTGGAAGTAGCCCAGCAGATTGCCCGCCTCGCTGACCATCTCCAGACGAGCGAGGTCTGTTTCGTACTGCTGACGCAGGGTGTCGAATCGCCCCAGCAGGTCGAGTACCTCACCCAGGCGTGCCTCCAGCTCGGCGTCCGTCTCGGCCAGGTGTGCACGGGCGGCGACGGCGCGGGCCTGCTGCTCGGACTCGCCAGCCAGCGAGCGGGCCATGTCGTTGAGGCTGTCCTCTAACCGGGCTAGCTGATCTCGCAGCTCGTCGGGGGTCTGGTCGCGGGAGAGTTTGGCGTGCAGGTCCAGTGCCAGCGAATCGATCAGATTGATCTTGCCCCGCTGAACGCGCCGTTGAGCAGCATTGGGGAGTTTGGTCGCCGGGGGCTCGTCCTCTCCGGTCAGCATCAGTTTCATGACCGAGCGTGCGGTGGTCCTGGCCGCGGTGCCGCGGGTGCGCTGCGAGGGCGGATTCGGATCGATCATGCGGGTGTCGGTGACCACGCTGAGGTGGGTCAGGTCGGCAAGTTTGAGCAGTTCGGTGTTGCCGCCCTCGTTGGTGCGAACGTAGGTGTCGTCCAGTCCCAGTTTGCTGAGCAGGTAGTGCGAGATGTCACGGCGGCTGCGGATCCTGCGGGCCGAAACGATCGCGTCGGGGGTGGCGTGGGACAGCTCCCTCAGGTCGTCCTGGTGTACGTGAATGCTCTTGCCGCCGGGCTTGCGGACCAGGGTGAGAGGCCTGCCGTCGGGAAGCAGCAGGCCGAGCAGGATCTGTCCGTATCCTTCGGCGCGCGGGATCGAGGGACGGACATGACCGCCGAGCATGTAATCGATGGAGTCGACCAGGAAGGTCTTGCCCGTGTTGGAGGAGCCGTAGATCACCGTGAACTTGGGGTCGAACTCCACGCTGGCCGTCGGCAGGCCCGCACCGGCGTACGTCAGATGGGTCAGGGTGAAGTCAGCCACGGCCGACCCCCAGGTGCTGCATGTCGGTGGTGAATTCGTTGTGCCAGCGGGTCGTGATGTCGCGTGTGGCCGCCACCGCGTCCGTGGTCGAGGCGAACTGCTCCACGGCCCACTGCGCGCGCTGACGCAGTTCGCCGACGTACGGGGCCTCCAGGATGCCGACGAACCCCGAGCCGCGTGGGGTCACCTGGTAGACGATCCCGCCCTCGGTCGCCTCGACCGTGGCCAGGCCGGCGCGCAGCAGCACCTCCAGCCCTTCCTGCATCATCTGCCGCTTCATGCCGAGCTCGCCCGGCTGGGCGGGCAGGCGGGGATGGAGGCTGGGCGGACCGTCGAACTGGCTGCTGTGCAGCATGGCGTGGTCCAGGACTACCAACCAGGAGAGGTCCAGTGGATGAGGATGGCTGCGGGCCAGCAGGACCAATGTACGCATCCCCACTTCGACCGGACTGTTGAGCGGGTTCATCGGCAACCTCCTTTGCACCAGTGCAGCTTGTCGACGTTCGCCAGCTGGTGGCACATACCCTGACGCTGGCTGTTGCGGAACAGGTGCAGCAGGGGCGACCCGGTGAGGGTCATCTGCCCGGAAGCTTTGAGGACCTGCTGGAGGCGATCCCACCCCGAGGGGTAGTCGATGGCGGCCACCTCGATCAGGTTGGTCAGCACGTCGTCCTGTAGCTCCTCGTAGGTGTCCCCCGCGATGCTCTCTCGTGCATACATGCGTAGGGCCTCCGCGTCGAAGAACGCCACTCGCTGCCGCCCAAGATGCTCTCCCGAATCGGGGTGCTCGAAGGCGTGCTGCACGGTGGCAAGGTCCTCGCCGAACCTCTCCTGGTAAACGTCCAGGAGTTGCTGGAGGTAGCGCGCTTCGTTGACCTGGGGCTCGGGAGGGGGAAGGAGTTTGCGGGGCTTGCCGGTGGGCGGCAGGTTGAAGCGGGAGGCGAACAGCGGCGACTTGCTGTAGACCTCCAGGACCTCGTCCAGGTTCACGGTCCAGAACATCGAGAAGTCCGTGCTCTCCGCCAACGCCCGTGCGGCCGCCCGGGTCTGTGGGGACAACGCTGCGACCGGCTTGGTCCGCCCGTCCAGGTACGTGAGAAACCGGTCCTTCAGCGCGGCCGGGGTCAGCACCATGTCCTTGAGCCGGGGATGGATCCTAGGTGCCACGAAGATGTACCGGGCGGGGAGCGTCCGGCTCGTCTCCAGCGTCGCCACGAACGGTTTGATCATCTCGGGCAGCGCGTCGTCGAGCGTGAGGTCGTCGGTGTAGTGCTTGCACTGGTAGCAGTGCCAGACACCGTTCAGCCGCTGCTCGCTCATGAAAGCGACGACGTCGGCGCCGCGGTCGTTAGTCCCGCCCAGGACTTCCACGCCGAGGTAGCCGAACTCGCCCCTGCGCATGCGGACCCACTCGCAGGTGAACTGCTCCCACTGTTCCGGCGTCCAGTAGAAGACCTGCTGCAGGGGTGTCCGGGTGTCGAACTGGTTGTGCGGCACGACCGACGGCGGCGGCACATACTGCGACACGGACACACCGTCCGCGCTCCTCTGGCCACCGCCCTGCGGTAATGCGTCCACTCCTACCCCCCGGTACGCCGTTTCCCCCAAGTACACGCCGCTCCCCACTTCTACCATCGGAGATCGTCGTTGGACAGGGCGCCTCCACCGGGGCTCGGCAACGGCTCCGATTCGGCCGTCAGCGGCGTACCGATAACGCGAGCCGGTTGGTCGGGTCACCAGGGCGGCCGCGACGGCGCCCGAGCGCGCCTCCTCACACCCTCATAAGCTCATCAGGCCACAACACGGGGCACATGAGCCCCCACGGGCCGCCAGGCGGGCACAGGCCGCTTCGCGTCTACTCTTCAGTGCGTCGGGATGGCTAGCCAAGATGCGCGACCCAAACCACCACCAGCAAGCCACTCACCCCACGACCTCTGGCTTCCCACAGCCGGGGTGCGGGGCTTCTGAACACTTCGACTTGACAGGGAAGACCACGGCGGCCCTGACCCGGTCCCGGCTCTCCGTCAGGCTCTTGTCCGGCAGCCCCACCAGGGTGAACGCCGCCACTCCCGGTTCCAGGTCGGCCTGGACCTCCACGACCACGCCCTCGACGCCCACCAGCGCCACCGAGCAGGTACGGGCGAACCCCATCTCAGGCCACCCCCCGGACGTGCTCGACCCGGGGCGCGCCCCGGGTCGGCAGCAGGACGCCGATCAGGTCGATGCGGACGCCGCCGGGCGGCGCTCCCCCGTGCGCCTGGAGCCAGCGCTGCGCCAGGTCCCGCAGGCGGCTCGCCTTGGCCGGGTCGACGGCCGCCATGGGGTGCTGGAAGGACGCGGTCCTGCGGGTCTTCACCTCGCAGACGACGAGGACGTCCCCGTCCCTGGCCACGATGTCGATCTCGCCGGTTCTGCCGCAGCGCCAGTTGCGCTCCAGGACCGTCATTCCGGCCTGCGCCAGCCGCCGCGCGGCCAGCGCCTCGCCGTACCTGCCGAGTGCGCTGCGTGCCTGCTGGGTGTTCATGTCGGCACCACCTCCGGCACCAACCGTCACGCAGTCGGCTGCCCGAAGTGGATCTTGGTGGACAACCCGACGGTTGTGGACAACTCCGTCACCCGCCGGGGGCTCCTGTCACCCGCCGGGGAGCTCCAGATCGCTCTTGTTGAGCTCCTCGATGTTCACGTCCTTGAACGTGAGGACGCGCACCTTTTTCACGAACCTGGCTGGCCGGTACATGTCCCAGACCCAGGCATCCGCCATGGAAACCTCGAAGAACACCTCGCCCTGGACCGAGTGCACCTGCATCTCGTAGTCATTGGTCAGATAGAAGCGGCGCTCGGTCTCGATCACGTATTTGAACAGACCGACGACGTCGCGGTACTCCCGGTAGAGCTTGAGCTCCATCTCGGTCTCGTACTTCTCGAGGTCCTCGGCGCTCATGGCATGTTCCCCTTCACCCGTGCGATCCCACCATTGTGCGCCAGTCCCAGGGGCCTCCGTTCCCTGAAGCCGGTCTGCCCTGCCGGACAGCTCCGGGACCTTTCGCTAGACGATCTCGGTGTCGAGGGTCACGGGTCCGGCCGGAGGGCCCTCCTCGAGCAGCGTGCGCAGCAGTTCGGCGAGTCTGGTCGGGTACACCGTCTCATGCGCCCGCGCCAGTTCCGGGCACGTCCACCAGCGCGCTCCGGCGACACTGCGCTGCTCCAGTTCGGTCAGCGCCGTGGCTTTGGTGGCCGTCCGGGTGGTGCGGGCGAGGTAGTACCACTCGTCCTGGTCCCAGCGGCGGCCCGCGAACGGGAAGGAGCACTGCCTCCGCCACAGCACGGGTCCCAGCTCCACCTCGGTGATACCCGTCTCCTCCGCGAGCTCCCGCAGCGCGGCCTGCTCCCGGGTCTCGTCGCCCTCCACTCCGCCGCCGGGTGTGAACCACCAGTCGTCGGCCGGGTCGTCCGGTTCATGACCGTGCAGCAGCAGGATGCGGTCCCGCGGGTCGAGCAGCACCACGCGGGCGACCCTGCGCAGCCCGCCGTCGTAGGAGTCCTCGGCCAGGCGGGCCGGCTCAGCGGCCACCGGACGCCCCCACGTCCGCCTTCCGCGCCCGGGAGGCCCCGGCCCGCTCGGCGAGGGGACCGTACGCGGCGCCGCCGAAGATGAGTACCGCGCCGGCGATCACCAGGGCGACGACCGTCCGCAGCGGCCCCGGCGAAGAGAGGGCGCCGAGCTCCTCGAAGCCGGTGGGGGCCCTCAGCATGCCCTCCATCGGCCAGACCACGGCGTCGACCCGGGCCTGGACGGCTTTGCGGGAGACGGTGCCGTTCGCGGCGTCGGTGAGATGGGAGGCGGAGTCCACGGAACCGGCGCGCTCGTCACCGAGCAGGAACAGCCGGCCCTTCGGCACGGTCACTTCCGGGAAGCCGCTGAACCCGGTCACCTCGTCCTCGGAGAGATACGGTTCGTCGATCTTCGTACCGTTGACCTTCAGCCGACCGTCCTCGCAGCAGGAGACGGTGTCGCCGCCGACGGCGACCACCCGCTTGAGGACCGGTACGTTCGCCCAGTTCGTGTCCTCGAAGACCACGACGTCACCGCGGCGGACGTCACCGCTGTCGATGCGCTGGGCCAGCACCCGGTCACCGGCGCTGATCGTCGGCGCCATCGAGGTGGTGGGCACGGTGTACGGCCGGTACACGAGCGCTCCCCAGGCGAACCCGCCGAGGAAGAGCACCATGCCCAGCGCCACGGCCAGTGAGGACAGTCGCTGCCCGGCCCGGCCAGCCGCCGGGCCCCGGCCCGCGCCGCCACCCCGCGAAGCCGTACGCGTCGTGCTCCGACCAGTCATGGACGGCACCCTACCCGGCGGTACCGAGCCGGGTCAGCCCTTCCTCGGCAGCGCTCAGCGCTCGCCGCCACCACCGGCCCTGCGCCGCCACAGCACCAGCGGCACGGCGCCCATCAGCGCGAGCCCCTGGGGCGCCACCGACAGGGCCGCCCCGGCCGACGCCTCGTTGTTCAGCGCGGGCTGGTCGAAGGTGTCCGGGACCTCGAGGTAGTCCCAGCGGTTGACCGGCCAGCCGATGACGACGGCGCGGCCGACGACTTCCTGCACCGGGACCATGCCGTGGTTCTTGTCGGCCTGGTTGTACCGGGAGTCCCGGGAGTTCTGCCGGTGGTCGCCCATGACCCAGATGTGACCCGCGGGCACCTCGACCCTGAACTGGCCGCCCTGGTCGTCCTGGCTGCACGGTGTGTTGCCGGGATAGACGTACGACACCTCGTTCAGGGCGACGCCGTTGACCGTCAGCGGCCCGGTGCCCTTGCACTCGACGACGTCTCCGCCGACCCCGACGACCCGCTTGATCAGGTCCTTCTCCTCCACGGACGGCATCAGGCCGATCCAGCTGAGGACCTTCTGCAGCGCGTTGGCCTCCGGCGTCGGCTCGCCCGCCAGCCAGTTGTCGGGGTCGTGGAAGACCACGACCTCGCCGCGCTCGGGCTCGGAACCGAACCAGGGGGTGAGCTTGTCGACCAGGACGCGGTCACCCTGCTGGAGGGTGTTCTGCATCGAGTCCGACGGGATCGAGAACGCCTGCAGCAGGAATGTCTTGATCAGCAGCGCCAGCACCAGCGCGATACCGACCAGGATGGGCAGTTCCTTCCAGAAGGAGCGCGGCTTCTTCTCCTGACGGGGCGAATCGCCCGACCCCTGGTCCCCGGTCCTCGTCCGGTCGTCCCTCACGCTGCCCTCCTCGACCGCCGGGGAGTCATTCCCGGAGGTCGCGGCGCTGTCCCCGGCCGGGACCTCCGGCTCCGCGGGCCGATCGCGGTGCTCCTCGCCGTCGGCTCCGGATCGTGCGCCAACCGCCACATCCCCCACGCCAGCTCCTCACTCTGTGCCGCCGCCTGCCCCATGCGCGGCGCAGGCCCACCACTCCCATAACGAGCGGGAGTTCCGCAGGGCTCGGGAGCTGAAGCATTCCGTTCGAATGGTTCTGGGCAACCCTATGCGACAGCGGGGCGGCAACGGTCGACCCGCGTGTCGGGTCCGCCACGGACGCATAGGTTTCTGGTTCGTCCAGAGTGCTCCAGTGAGCGAACGGCCAGGCGATGACCATGGCGCGGCCCACCACCTCCTCCTCGGAGACGGTACCGCCGTAGTCGGTGTCCTGGTGGGAACGGGAATCGGCGGAGTTGGACCGGTGGTCGCCCATCACCCACAGGCGCCCCTCGGGCACGGTGACCTCGAACGGCGTCGTGGAGGGGGCGTTGCCCGGGTAGAGGTAGTCGCCCTCCTCCAGGGGTACGCCGTTGACGGTGACCCGGCCCTGTGTGTCACAGCACTTGACCTGGTCGCCGCCGACTCCGACGACCCGCTTGATGAGGTCCTTCTCGTTCTCCGACGGCAGCAGCCCGATGAAGGTGAGCCCGTCCTTGACCTGCTTGACGCCGACCGGGTCGTCCCTCGTGGGAGTGGTCTGCTCGTCCTGCAGCCAGCCGCCGGGGTCCTTGAACACGACGACGTCCCCACGCTGCGGCTTGGAGCCGAACCACGGGGTGAGTTTGTCGACCAGGACGCGGTCGCCGACCTGGATCGTCTGCTCCATGGAGCCGGACGGGATGACGAAGGCCTGGACGAGGAACGTCTTCAGCACCAGCGCTATCACGACGGCGACCCCGATCAGGAGCGGTATCTCCTTGACCGCGCCGCGCCTGCGCCGCCGTTTGACCTTCCGCTGGAGCTTGCGCCGGTCGGCCCGGCTCCGCCCGTCGGCCGCGCTGACCGCGCGGCGAGCGCCGGTGGGCAGCAGGTTCTCCGCGGCGCTCACCGGGACGCCGCGGGGTTTGCCGCGGTTACCCATGGGCCCCCTCCCCGGGGTGCGCCGCGTTCGTCCCCGGTGCCGGCACGCGCGCGTAGGCGTCGGGGCGGTGCAGCCGGGTGGCGCGGTCGAAGGGCGAGACGATCCAGTCGGCGCGGCCGATCACCGCGCTCACCGGGATCATGCCGCCGCCGGGCGATCCGAGATGGTCGCGGGAGTCGCTGGAGTCGCCGCGGTGATCACCGAGGACGAACAGGCGTCCCGCGGGCACGACCACGTCGAAGGGGACGGTGGAGGCGCTCTCGCCGGGGAACAGGAAGCCCGACTCGTCGACCGACCGGCCGTTCACCCGGATCCTCCCCTCCCTGTCGCAGCAGACCACGTGGTCCCCACCCACACCGACAACGCGCTTGATGTAGTCGGTGTCCCCGAAATACCCGGTGCCGTCGAACACAACCACGTCGCCACGTTGCGGCCCGGCTCCGAAACGGTATGCCGACTTCAGTACGAGAACGCGGTCCCCGGCCCTCAACGAGGGCTCCATCGATCCGCTGGGTATCTGGAACGGCCGTGCCACGAACGTGCTGAGCGCGAACAGGAGCAGCAGCACCGACAGCAGGGTCGCGGTGATCCACCCTCCGGGGAGCCCGTCCACGAGACGCGGCACCAACGAGGAACGCGACCGTTCCTCCGGACCCGGGGCCTCCGAGGTCTCCTCGGGTCGGGCCGGGTGGGAGGAGCGGTCGCGCTCCGTCGGCTGTGCTTCGGTGTCCATCGAGGCCAGATGTTATCCGGCCCCGGGCTCACCTCGGAAAAGCGCTCAGTTCTCGCGCTTCTCCTTGATCTTCGCCGCCTTGCCGCGCAGGTCACGCAGGTAGTACAGCTTGGCGCGACGGACGTCACCCTTGGTGACGAGCTCGATCTTCTCCACGATCGGGGTGTGCACCGGGAAGGTGCGCTCGACGCCGACGGAGAAGGAGACCTTGCGGACCGTGAAGGTCTCGCGCACGCCGGCACCCTGGCGGCGGATCACCACGCCCTTGAACTGCTGCACACGAGTGCGGTTGCCCTCGATGACGCGCACGTGGACGTTGACGGTGTCACCGGGACGGAAGGCCGGGACGTCGCTGCGCAGCGACGCGGAGTCGACGGAGTCGAGCAGGTGAGACATTTCGTCTGCTTTCTTCGCTGATGCCGCAGGTCATCAACGGCAACTAGAGGTTCGGATCCAGGGTGTGCGCTTCGGGGCGGGCGTCGTGTCCCCCTGCGGCAGGGGCGCACGCCGGACGGCGCACAACAGCGGCCTATTCTTCCACGCCGCCGGTCCTGCGCCAAAATCGACCGTGGGGCTCCCCCTCCGGGTCCGGTTCCCAGCCCAGGATGGAGAGCATCTCGCGGTCCTTCTTGTCGAAGGCCCCCGGCTCACAGCGTTCGATGAGGTCGGGCCGGTTCGCGGTGGTGCGCTTGAGCGCCTCGTCGCGCCGCCAGCGGGCGATCTTCCCGTGGTGCCCGCTGAGCAGCACCTCGGGAATCCCCCGGTCCCGCCAGACGGGCGGCTTGGTGTGGACGGGCCCTTCCAGGAGACTCGCCATCGCGCCCGGGGCGAAGGAGTCGTCCCGGTGGGACTCGGCGTTGCCCAGGACTCCGGGCAGCAGCCGGGCCACGGCCTCGGTGACCACGAGGACGGCTGCCTCGCCGCCGGCCAGCACGTAGTCGCCGATGGACACCTCGTGGACGGGCATACGGGTCGCGTACTCGTCGACGACGCGCCGGTCGATGCCCTCGTAACGGGCCGGGGTGAAGATCAGCCAGGGACACTCGGAGAGCTGGACGGCGAGCTCCTGGGTGAAGGGGCGGCCGCTGGGGGTGGGGACGACCAGGACGGGCGCGTGCGAGCCGGTCTCGTAGCCGTCCGCCAGGACCTCGTCGAGTGCCTCACCCCACGGTTCGGTCTTCATGACCATGCCGGGGCCGCCGCCGTACGGGGTGTCGTCGACGGTGTTGTGCCGGTCGTGGGTCCACGAACGGAGGTCGTGCACCTGGACGTTCAGTTGTCCACGCGCGCGTGCCTTGCCCACGAGGGAGACGTTCAGCGGTTCGAGGTACTCGGGGAAGATGGTGACGACGTCGAGCCGCATCATGCCTCGTCCCGCGAGGAAGCACCGCGTCCGTCAGCGACTTCGTCGTCGGCACCCCGGTCGTCGACCAGGCCCGGCGGCGGGTCGATGACCGCGCGCTGCTCCTCGAGATCGATCCCGGTGACGATCTGCTCCACGAACGGCACGAACACCTCGCTGCCGTCGGGGCGTTCCACCACGAACAGGTCCTGCGTCGGCAGGTGGGAGATCTCGGTGATCCGGCCGACGTGCTGCCCGTCCTCGGTGACGACGTCCAGGTCGATCAGCTGGTGGTCGTAGTACTCGTCCTCGTCCTCAGGCCGCTCGTTCGGGTCGACCTCGGCGATGAGCAGGGTGTTGCGCAGCGCCTCGGCGCCGGTGCGGTCGCGGACGCCCTCGAAACGCAGCAGGAGGCGACCGCTGTGCACCCGGCCGGTCTCGATGGTGAGCGGACCGGCGGTGGCGGGATCGGTGGCCAGGACTGCGCCGGGCCCGAGCCTCAGCTCCGGCTCATCGGTGCGGACCTCCACGGTGACCTCGCCCTTGATGCCGTGGGCACGGCCGATGCGAGCGACTACCAGCTGCACTGTGCTTGATCTCCTGTCGTACGACGACGGGCCGGGGACGGCCCTGAGGCCCTCCCCGGCCCGAGCCGGTTGCGCTGAGCGTCAGCGGACGTGGTCCACGTCGACGAGGTCGACACGGACACCGCGGCCGCCGATGGCGCCCACGACGGTCCGCAGAGCGCGTGCGGTGCGGCCGTTGCGGCCGATCACCTTGCCGAGGTCGTCCGGGTGGACCCGGACCTCGAGCACCCGCCCGCGGCGCAGGTCGCGCGAGGCGACCCGCACATCGTCAGGGTTGTCGACGATGCCCTTCACGAGGTGCTCGAGAGCCTCCTCGAGCATGCTCAGGCCTCGGTCGACGCAGACGAGGAGGACTCAGCGGCGGCCTCGTCCTTCTTCTCGGTCTTCTTCTTCTGGGTGATCGCCTCACCCTTGCCCTCGTCCTCGCCGCCGAGCGCGTCGAACGACGGGCGCGCGGCCTTCTCGGCCTGCTGCAGCAGCGGGGCCGGGGCGGGCTCGCCCTTGAACTTCTGCCAGTCGCCGGTCTTCTTGAGGATGGCGAGCACGGGCTCGGTCGGCTGGGCGCCGACACCGAGCCAGTACGCCACGCGCTCACCGTCGACCTCGATCACCGACGGGTTGTACGTCGGGTGGTACTTGCCGATCTCCTCGATGGCCCGGCCGTCACGGCGGGTACGGGAGTCGGCGACGATGATGCGGTAGTGAGGCGAACGGATCTTGCCCAGACGCTTCAGCTTGATCTTGACTGCCACGGGAGTGAGTTCTCCTGGATTTGACGTGGTTGGGCACGGCGGGAAGGCCGCGTGGGGTTGCGGTACCCGATTGCCCGATGGACGCGTCAGCCGGAGGCGAGAGGGTTCCTGTGCGGCTGTCGAGTACAGCTAGTCATTGTGCCACACACCGCGGGGCACCCGGGACCGCGGGCCCGCACGCGGGCAGGACTCGGACCCGCCCGGCGCGGTGGCGCCATCACGCCGGGCGGGTCCGCCCTGCGGCACGACCGGCCCCGGAGCGGCATGCGGGACGGCGCCCGCACGCCTCCGGGGCCGGTCCCGACGCGTCCGGCACCCACGAGATGCCGGGTCGCGGTCAGCTCGCCGCCGAGGCCACCGTCTCAGGGATCCTGAACGGCTTGCCGCAGCCACCGCAGACGATGGGGGCCTGGGCCAGCACCGACGGGACGACGCGCACATTGCGACCGCAGTCGCAGACGGCCTTGACGCGCACACCACCGCCGGACGAACCATGTCGTGCCGCCGGGCCTCGGAAGCTGCGGGCGGTGTCACCCGCGGTCGCGGCGGAATGCGCCTTCAGGGCGCGCTGGAGGCGCTCCGTCGTCGGGCGGTAGCGGCGCTTCGCCTCCGGGGTGAGTGCGACCAGCGAGAAGCCGCTGCTGGGATGCGGCTCGTCGGGATGGTCCAGACCCAGTTCCTCGGCGATCGCGAGGAATCGGCGGTTGTGGTAGCGGCCGGCGCGGGAGGTGTCGCGTACGCCGCGCGCGGCGGCGACGCCGTGGACTGCCTCGTGCAGCAGTCGCTCGAAGGAGAGTTCGTGACCGCACGCGGACGACGACTCCCCGATCAGAGACTCGGGCGCGGCAAGATCGGGCAGCTCGGGGTGGTACCGCTGAATGTCGGCCCACGCCTGCGCCAGTTCTGCGGCGAGTACAGGTGGTGTCTGTGTCGTGCTCACGTAATGACAACGAGCCGGGGTGCCTCTGTGTTCCGATTCCGGGGCATCCCAAATAATTTGCCCTTACCCGTCAGTACCCGCTCATGCGTTCCGACGACGGGCGGGTGCGCTGATCTGCGGAGAAGCCTCGCAGCTCACCTCAAGGTGGTGCGTAGGCTGACGTACACCGTCCCCCGGCCCGGCGCGTACGCGGGGCCCGTGCGCCGGTGCGTCTGCGATCCACGGGTACGCAAGAGGCGTTTCGGCCGCTCTCTCGCGGCGGAGCGCCCCGGCCCTGTGGGCGAGTGCCACGACGCCCGGTGGACGAGTGCCACGACCGCGACGTTACCGGGTCCGCCGACGGCACCCGGCACCGGCCCGGACCTTATGAGGGGACGCGGCCGGACACGACCGGACACGACCTCGATCAGGGGTTTGCGGACCTTGGCCGGAACCGGCTCATCGCCCCGCGATCGCCGGAATGTGAATTCTTGCCACTGGCACGAGCGACTCCCAACCCGCCGCCCCGTTCCACTGGACGCCGGGTCGAGGGCGGAGTTTCCTGGCATACGGGGGGAGTGCGAGCGCACTGCACGGGGGTCAAGTGATCGGGCACGGCGGCAACTCTCGGCTGATTGGGGCGCTTACCTATGACACCTACGCTCGTGGGGCAGCACCTTCCTCGTACGGAGCACGGTCCTACGACGGGGCACGGTCCTCGCGTGGACCGGCGGGCACGCGCGCGTGACTGGTCCGAGATACAGGAGAGGATGCTCGTACCGCTCTACGAGGCCGTCTACGAGCGACTGGACGTGGGGCCCGCGACACGGCTGCTCGGCCTCGGCTGCGGTTCGGGGCTCGCCTTGCTGATGGCGGCCTCCCGGGGCGCCGCGGTCACCGGTGTCGACACCTCGTCCGCCCGACTGGCCCACGCACGCGAGCGGTTGCTGCCCGCCGGGCGGGGCCCACGCGCGCGGGGGCGCGCGGATACCCGGATCGTGGACGGCTCCCCCGGGGCGGCCCGAACGGACACCTCCGGGTACACCGTGGTGACCGCCTTCGAACCGATCGGATGCCTTGCGGGCGACGCGGAAGAACTGGGAGGACTGCTCGCCGAGGCGACGCCGCTCGCCGGACGCGGAGCGGCCGTGGTGCTCACCGGCTGGGGCCCGCCGGAACGCTGCGCCACGGCGTCCGTGCTCCGGGTGGCCACCAGGCTGGCGGAACCGGTGCGCGGCACGGGCAACTGGCGCCCCGCGCACCGCGACGATCTGGAGGAGGTCGCCCGGCGCACGGGCCTCCGGCCGGACGGCTCGGGAAGGGTGGCCTGCCCCTTCGGGTATGCCGACGTGGACAGCGCCGTACGGGGACTGCTCTCGACGGGACTGTTCGACCCGGCGATCGTCGCGACGGACCAGGTCCAGGTGGACAAGGAACTGGCCGAGGCGCTGCACCCGTACCAGCGGCAGGACGGCACCGTGTGGATGCCGAACGTGTTCCGGTACCTGATCGCGCGGACGCCCTGACGCCGTCACGGGGCACCCCTTGGCCCCCTTGGGCCCCTTGGAAAAGTGGTTGGCCCCGTGCCGTACGGACGGGGCCGTCAGTCCCGGACTTCTCAGCCCATGAACTTCTTGAACTCGTCGGGCAGCTCGAAGTCCTGGCCGCCCTGCTGCGGCAGCCCGAAGGCGCTGCCGCCCTCCGCGGCCGCCGCGCGGCGCGCGGCCTCCTCCTGCTCCTGCTGCTTGCGCTTCATCGGGTTGCCGGAGCGCTGCTTGCCCTTGGCCTGCTTCTGCTTCTTCTTCTGCCGGCCGGGGCCGCCACCCATGCCCGGCATCCCGGGCATCCCCGGCATGCCGCCGCCCTGGGCCATGCGGGACATCATCTTGCGGGCCTCGAAGAAGCGCTCCACCAGGGACTTCACGGCGCTGACCTCGACACCGGCACCCTTGGCGATACGGGCGCGGCGGGAGCCGTTGATGATGGTCGCGTCCTGCCGCTCGGCCGGGGTCATCGACTTGATGATCGCGGCGGTGCGGTCCACGTCCCGCTCGTCGAGGTTGTTGATCTGGTCCTTGATCTGCCCCATGCCGGGCAGCATGCCGAGCAGCTTGGAGATGCTGCCCATTTTCCTGACCTGCTCCATCTGGGCCAGGAAGTCGTCCAGGGTGAAGTCCTGGCCCTTCTTGGACGCCAGCTTGGAGGCCATCTGGGCGGCCTCTTCCTGGCTGAAGGTCTTCTCCGCCTGCTCGATCAGGGTGAGCAGGTCACCCATGTCGAGGATGCGGGAGGCCATCCGGTCCGGGTGGAAGGCGTCGAAGTCGTCGAGCTTCTCACCGTTCGAGGCGAACATGATCGGCTTGCCGGTGACCTGACGGATCGACAGCGCCGCACCACCGCGGGCGTCACCGTCGAGCTTGGAGAGCACCACTCCGTCGAAGCCGACGCCGTCGCGGAAGGCCTCGGCGGTGTTGACCGCGTCCTGACCGATCATGGCGTCGACGACGAAAAGGATCTCGTCGGGCCGGACGGCGTCGCGGATGTCCGCGGCCTGCTGCATCATCTCCTGGTCGATGCCCAGGCGGCCGGCGGTGTCCACGATCACGATGTCGTGGACCTTGGTCCGCGCGAACTCGATGGAGTCCTGGGCGACCTTCACCGGGTCACCCACGCCGTTGCCCGGCTCGGGCGCGTAGACGGCGACGCCCGCGCGCTCGGCGACGACGCTGAGCTGGTTGACCGCGTTCGGGCGCTGGAGGTCGGCGGCGACCAGCACCGGGGAGTGCCCCTGGTCCTTGAGCCACTTGCCGAGCTTGCCCGCGAGCGTGGTCTTACCGGCACCCTGCAGACCGGCCAGCATGATCACGGTCGGCGGCTGCTTGGCGAAGCGCATCCGGCGGGTCTCGCCGCCGAGGATGGTAATCAGTTCGTCATTGACGATCTTGATGATCTGCTGCGCCGGGTTGAGCGCCTTGGAGACCTCGGCGCCCAAAGCCCTGTCCTTGACATTCTTGATGAATGCCCGGACGACGGGGAGGGCCACGTCGGCCTCGAGGAGCGCGATACGGATTTCGCGCGCCGTGGCGTCGATGTCCGCCTCGGACAGCCTGCCCTTGCCCCGGAGAGACTTGAAAGTGGCTGACAAGCGGTCGGAGAGAGTATCGAACACGGCGGCGTCGGTCCTTGGAGTCGGGAGCAGTTCGGGTCGCACTCCAGGGTATCCGGCCGCGCAAGCAAATCGTCCCTGCCCGCTGCAGAGAGCGGACAGGGACGGAAGGAACCCCGCAGTGGCGGGGGACACGCATTGCACACCAATGCCAAGGGCGCGTTCCGGGTCATCCCCGCAGCAGCGGGGAGCATATCCGGCAGACGCAGGACCTCCCCGGAAGGTCACGCCCGCAACGTCTCCTCCAGTTTCCGGGCCACAGCCACCGCCTCATCACCCGGTAGAGGCACACCCTGCTCCTGCGTCACGTAAAAGGCGTCCACAGCGTTCGCACCCAGCGTGCTGACATGCGCGCTGCGCACCCGCACCCCCGCGTCCTCCAGCGCCCGCCCGATGCGGAACAGCAGCCCCGGCGCGTCCTGCGCCCGGACCTCGATCACCGTGGCGTGCCGGGACGCGGCCGGGGCCACCGTCACGCACGGTGAGGGCGCGACCACGCCCCGCCGCCTCGGGTACGCGGCGTCCCGTTCGGCGAGCCGGCCCGCGATGTCGAGGCCGCCCTCCAAGGCGCGTACGAGGTCGGCGCGGAGCCGGGCGGTCCGGGGCAGGGAGCCGTACTCGGCGGCGACCCGCCAGTCCAGCAGCAGCACGGAGCCGCCGACGCCGGCCGGGAGGGCCAGCGCCCGCAGCTCCGCGGTCCGTACGGTCAGCCGGTGCAGGGCGAGCACCCCGGCCACCGCTGGCAGCACGCCCTCCTGGCCGGGTACGGCGATGCGCAGTTCCACGCCCAGCGGCTCGGGATCGCCGGAGGGCTCGGTGGGCGGTTCGGTCCGGGTCCGCAGGGACAGCACCGGCGCGCCCGTGGCGACCGCCTCGATGGCGAGGCGTTCCTGTTCCGCGGTGGGCGCGGTCTCCTCGGGGCCCGCCGGGAGGTCCCCGGACAGCACGGCGGAGACCCGTTCGACCAGGTCGGTGACGAGCGAGGCGCGCCACGACGACCAGGCTGCCGGTCCGGTGGCGAGGGCGTCCGCCTCGGTGAGGGCGTGCAGCAGTTCGAGGGTGCCCCGGTCGCCGACGGCGTCGGCGACCGCGCGCACGGTGGCCGGGTCGTCCAGGTCGCGCCGGGTGGCGGTCTCGACGAGCAGAAGGTGGTGGCGTACGAGGGCGGCGATCACCGTGACGTCGGGCCGGTCGAAGCCGATGCGGGCGGCCACACCCCTGGCGATGATCTCGCCGGCCACCGAGTGGTCACCGGGCCGGCCCTTGCCGATGTCGTGCAGCAGCGCAGCGACCAGCAGCAGGTCGGGCCGGTGCACGCGCCGGGTGAACTCGGAGGCGCGAACGGCGGTCTCGATGAGATGCCGGTCCACGGTCCACAGGTGCACGGCGTTGCGCTGGGGGCGGCAGCGGACCCGCTCCCAGTCCGGAAGCAGGCTGTTGACCAGGCCCTCCGCCTCCAGCGCCGCCCAGACCTGGACCGTGGGCCGGCCGGAGCCCAGCAGGGTCACCAGCTGTTCCCGCGCCTCGGCGGGCCACGGCGTGGGCAGGGGGCGCGCGGTGGCCGCCATGCGCCGTACGGTGTGCAGGGAAAGCGGGAGCCCGGCCTGGGCGGCGGCGGCCGCAGCGCGCAGCGGGAGCACGGGGTCGCGTTCGGGGCGCGCGGCGCGGGCGAGCACCACTTCGCCGTCCTGTTCCACGACCCCTTCGGCCAGCGGGGAGCGCCCGGGGGTCGGTTTCCCGCCGCTCAGCAGGGCGCGCAGTCTGGGCCGCACCGCGCGGGAGCGCAGGACTCGTCCCACTTCGCGCCAGGTGACGTCACCGGCGTAGGCAATGACGCGGGCCGCCTCGTAGACCTGCCGCAGCAGCACGTCCGCGTCGAGCATGCCCAGCTCGGCCGCGACCCGGTCCTGCTCCTGGAGCGCGAGCCGGTCGGTGGCGCGCCCGGTGGCCAGGTGCAGTGCGTCCCGTACGTCGAGGAGTCGGCGGCGGGCGTCGGCCAGGCCTTCGCGCGGGGCGTCGGCGAGCCAGGAGGCGGCGACGGCGCGCAGGGCGGTGGCGTCGCGGAGCCCGCCGTGGGCCTCCTTGAGATCGGGTTCGAGGAGGTACTGGAGCTCGCCCTGGCGTTCGGCCCGTTCGGCGCACAGCTCCTGGAGTTCGGGGAGCCGCTTCGGTGCCTGGTCGCGCCAGTCGGCGAGCACCGCCGTGCGCAGTGCGGCGGTGAGGCCGAGGTCTCCGGCGATGTGCCGGGCGTCCAGCAGGCCGAGCTGGACCTTCAGGTCCTCGCCCGCGGTGCTGCGCGCCTCGGCCGGGGTGCGGACGGAGTGGTCGAGGGCGAGGCCCAGGTCCCAGACGGGGTACCAGAGGCGGTCGGCGAGGGCGGCGACCGCCTTGGGGTCGCCGCCCTCGTGCAGCAGGAGCAGGTCGAGGTCGCTGCGCGGGGACAGCTCCGCGCGCCCGTAGCCGCCCACGGCGACCAGGGACACCCCGCGCACCCCCTCGGCACCCGCCGCGAAGAGCCCGGCGAGCCAGCCGTCCGTGAGGTTCGCGAGGGCGGCGCGGCGCGGCGGCCCGGGCTGCGCCTCCTCGGTCCCGGGCTGCGCCTCCTCGGTGAGGAGGCGCAGCCGGGCCGCCGCGTAGCCGCCGGGCCCCGAGCCCTTCGTCTCGTCGTTCCTGCCCGTCCCCGTCATCCGGTGGCTCCTGTTCCGTTCGTCCGGCTCAGAGCGCGTCCGGGCCGCGCTCACCGGTGCGGACCCGTACGGCGGTCCCGACCGGGATCGACCAGACCTTGCCGTCGCCGATCTTGCCGGTGCGGGCCGCCTTGACGATCACGTCGATGAGCTGTTCGGCGTCCTCGTCCTCCACCAGCACCTCGATGCGGATCTTGGGCATCAGGTCGACGGTGTACTCGGCGCCGCGGTAGACCTCGGTGTGGCCGCGCTGGCGGCCGTAACCGCTGGCCTCGGTGACGGTCAGGCCGTGTACTCCGAAGGTCTGCAGGGCCTCCTTGACCTCGTCGAGCCGGTGCGGCTTGACGACGGCGGTGATGAGCTTCATGCGTCCACCTTCTTGCTCTCGGCCGGGACGAGGGGCGCCTGGGCGGCGTTGCGGGCGGCACCGCCGCCGGCGCCGCTGAAGTCGTACGCGGTCTCGGCGTGCTCGGCCCGGTCGATGCCGGCCACCTCGTCGTCCTCGGAGACGCGCATGCCGATCGTCCGGTCCAGGAGGAAGGCGAGGACCGCGGAGACGACCAGGGAGTAGGCGAGGACGCCGAAGACTCCGGCGCACTGCTTCCAGAACTGGTCGAGGCCGCCGCCGTAGAAGAGTCCCCGGACGTTCGACTGGCCCTTGCCGCTGGCGAAGAAGCCGACGAGCAGGGAGCCGATGATGCCGCCGACCAGGTGGACGCCGACGACGTCCAGGGAGTCGTCGTAGCCGAATTGGTACTTCAGGCCGACGGCCATGGCACACAGCACACCGGCGACGGCGCCGACGGCGATCGCGCCGAGCGGGGAGACCGCGCCGCCGGCCGGTGTGATGGCGACCAGGCCCGAGACGGCGCCGGAGGCGGCGCCCAGCGTGGTGAACGCGCCGTGGCGGATCTTCTCGTAGGCGAGCCAGCCGAGTACGGCGGCGGCGGTGGCGACCTGGGTGTTGACGAACATCAGCGCGCCGACGCCGTCGTCGTTGCCGAGCCAGGAGCCGGCGTTGAAGCCGAACCAGCCGAACCACAGCAGCGCGGCGCCGAGCATGACCAGCGGCAGGCTGTGCGGGCGCATCGGGTCCTTCTTGAAGCCGACCCGCTTGCCGATCACCAGGATCACACCGAGCGCGGCGGCACCGGCGTTGATGTGGACGGCTGTCCCGCCGGCGAAGTCGATGACGCCCAGCTCGAAGGCCCAGCCACCGGCGCCCCAGACCCAGTGGGCGACCGGGAAGTAGACGACGGTGGCCCACAGGGTGATGAACAGCGCCCACGCGGTGAACTTCACGCGGTCCGCGAGCGCGCCGCTGATCAGGGCGGGGGTGAGGACGGCGAACATCAGCTGGAAGACCAGGAAGGTGAAGACGGGGATGGTGTGGCCGTCCCACAGCTCGGTCAGGCCGATGTCGCCGAGGCCGACCCAGTGGGAGTTCCATCCGACCAGGCCGCCGGAGTCGGTGCCGAACGCCATGGAGAAGCCGTACAGCACCCACAGGACGGTGACGATTCCCAGGCTGATGAAGCTCATCATCAGCATGTTCAGGGTGCTCTTGACGCGGACCATGCCTCCGTAGAAGAAGGCCAGGCCCGGGGTCATGAGCATCACCAGGGCGGAACAGATGAGTATGAATCCTGTGTTGGCGGCAGAGAGCGTGGGCGTCTCCGCGGCAAGGGTGATGGCCGCTGCCATCGGCATCTCCTCGTCGTCGGTACGGCCCCGTGCGGGCGGAACCCGAGCGGGTCGTGAGGGGTGGGCCGGTTCTGCGCCAAGAGATTCGCGCAGCGCCGTTTCGGTGGGAGCCCCTCGCTGTTTCGCCGCCGTGACGAAGGCACCTGGTGTGTTACGCGTCGATGAACTGCCGGATCCGCGCGGTATCTGCCCGTGGCACCGCGGCCATCGATGGAGCAACCACGACGGCGAGCACCAGGTCCGCGAAAGCGGCGTCGGCTCGGACGCAGAAAACCGGCCGCGGCGGGCCTTCCGATGACCTGGCATGGGGGAGCCGAGTCGGGCAGTTCGGGAGGGCCGGCCGCGGCCGGTGCCTGGGGTTTTCCCGGAGGTCCCTGCAGTCCTTCGGGGGTTCCTGTCGGGTTTCGGGGATCGGACCGCTTCGGGAGTCAGACCGCTTCGGCGGTCTCCGGCAACTCGGTGGCGAGCCGCTCGGTGAGGTCGACGACCTCGGCGAGGTCGCCGAAGTCACGGACGGCCGTGTCGACCGTCTTTCGGATGCGTGTGTTGACCCGCTCGGAGCGGACCTTCTTGGCCGTCCTGATGGCCTCGGTGGCGAGGACCGCGCCCCGCTCGGGCTCACGCTGGAGGAGATGCACGGTGGCCATGCCGATCAGGTTGAGCGCGTACGACCGCTGGTAGTCGGCGCGCTCCTGGGCGAACAGCTCCACGGCCCGCTCCATCAGCGGCTCGGCGAGGGAGGCGTACGTGGGACTGCGGCCTGCGACGTAGGCGAGGTCGCGGAAGGAGTGGGAGTTCTCGCCGTACAGCTCGGCCTCGGAGAAGAAGCGGATCCAGTCGGGGTCCGGTTCCTCCCACTCGCCGACCTCGGCGAAGGTGTCCTCGGCCATCCTGACCGCGCGCTTGCACCGGCCGGGCTGGCCCATGTTGGCGTAGGCGCGGGCCTCCATCGCGTACAGCATCGACTGGGTGCGCGGGCTCGCGCAGTCACGGCTGCCGTACTGCGCGAGATGGATGAGTTCCAGGGCGTCCTCGGGCCGGCCGAGGTGGATCATCTGACGGCTCAGGTTCGACAGGATGTACGAACCCAGTGGCCGGTCCCCCGCCTCCTTGGCCGCGTGCAGGGCGAGCACGAGGTACTTCTGCGCGGTGGGCTGGAGCCCCACGTCGTACGACATCCAGCCGGCCAGTTCGGCGAGCTCGGCGGCGACCTTGAACAGCCGCCGCCGGATCGGGTCGGGCTGGGGTTCCTGGAGCAGGTCCGTCACCTCGTGCAGCTGGCCGACGACGGCCTTGCGGCGCAGGCCGCCTCCGCACTGGGCGTCCCACTGCCGGAACATCACGGTGGTGGCCTCCAGCAGGTCCAGCTCCGGCTGGGACAGCCGGCCGCGGGTGTGCCCCAGGACGGCGGGTTCGGACTCCGGGCGGGACTGGGCGGCGGACGGTGTGGGGACGAGCCAGCGCTGCATGGGCTCGATGAGGGACGGGCCCGCGGAGAGGGCCAGCGAGCTCCCGAGGAAGCCGCGCCGCGCGAGCATGAGGTCGCTGCGCGAGAACTCGCTGAGCAGGGCCACGGTCTGCGGGCCCGTCCAGGGCAGGTCGACGCCGGTCGCGGAGGGCGAGGGCCGGGTGGTGCGCAGGCCCAGGTCCTCGACGGACACGACGACGCCGAAGCGCTCGGAGAACAGCTCGGACAGGATGCGCGGGATGGGCTCGCGCGGGTTCTCGCCGTCCAGCCAGCGGCGCACGCGCGAGGTGTCGGTGGAGATGTGGTTGGCGCCCAGTTGGCGGGCTCTGCGGTTGACCTGGCGGGCGAGCTCGCCCTTGGACCAGCCGCTGCGGATGAACCACGAGGCGAGCAGCTCGTTCGGACGCTTCTCCGTACCCGCAGCGCTCGTCCCGCCACCGCCGTTGCCGCTCACTGGAACGCCCCCATCCCTGAAACCACTCGCCGCTGAGTGCGCCAAGCCCTACCAGAATGCCGGTTGCCGGGGCCGCCGTCCGGCGGACGCCACCCACCGAACGGAAAGCCGAGTTGCCTCCGGCATACCCGTGCGTGCATGTGCCCCAAGAAGCCGTGCACACAACGTAGCGCTACGATCACCCGTCCAGCCATGGCGAACCGGTAATCGCCACCATTCGCCACCCCATCGAATGAACTCACGGTGGCCGACTCACGATTCACTTGACACAGAGCAGCCACAGTGGATGCGGCGAGGCGCTCGAGGGCGCAAGCCGCCCCGCGCGCCACCCCGGGCGCTTCCGGGCGCCGACTGAGCCGATCGGTACAGGGAAGTCGAAAACAGAGAGTCACGCGTCGCGCCCGCTGCGTAACCGCCGGTGCGTCGGACCCGTTGGAGGGGGCATGGGCTTCACGATCGGCATAAGCCGGGGCATCCGCGACATCCGGTCCGGCTCACGCCGTCGGGGCCGCGCGCCGGACGGCACCGGAGTGGCGGAGTACACCGGGCTGTGGGGCTGGGACGTGGTGCCGGGTGCCCGCGCCGCGGCCGGCGCCTGCTCCTGCGGCCGGGCGGGATGCCGGGCGCCGGGGGCGCATCCGCTGGACCTCGCCCCGGAGATCCCCGCCGGGGCTCCGCTGGACGACGTGACGGAGATCTGGGCCGGGTACCCGGGCGCCGCGATGATGCTGCCGGTCGGGCGGGCGTTCGACGTGATCGAGGTGGCCGAAGCCGCCGGGTGCCGCGCCCTGGCCCGGTTGGAGCGCATGGGCCTGCCCGTCGGCCCGGTCACCGCCACCCCGGACGGCCGGGCCCAGTTCTTCGTCGCCCCCGGCGCCGCCGCCGCGCTCCCCGAGCTGCTCTACCGCATGGGCTGGGACGACCCGGCCGCCCTCGACCTGCGCGGCCTCGGTCCCGGTACGCACATCACGGCACCGGCGTCGGACCGGGGCGGCCTCGGCCCGGTGCGCTGGCTGCGCTCTCCCGCCCTCGATTCGGTCCCCCGCCCGCCCGAGGCCCGTCTGGTCCTGGGCACGCTGGCGTACGTCGTGCACCGGTCGCAGGCGTAGGCACAGACCCCGAAGGCCGCAGGTGTCGGCCCCGAAGCCGTACACGGGGCAGCACGGCGAAGCGCCCGTTTCCGGGTTTCCGGAAGCGGGCGCTTCTTCGCGTCGGTGCGGGTGCCGTCCGGCGGGCCGCCCCGGGGTCACTCCCCGATGAGCGCGTCCACGAACGCGTCGGGCTCGAACGGTGCCAGGTCGTCCGCGCCCTCGCCGAGACCGATCAGCTTGACCGGGACGCCCAGTTCGCGCTGGACGGCGATCACGATGCCGCCCTTGGCCGTGCCGTCCAGCTTGGTGAGCACGATGCCGGTGATGTCGACGACCTCGGCGAAGACCCGGGCCTGGACCAGACCGTTCTGACCGGTGGTGGCGTCGAGCACGAGCAGCACCTCGTCCAGCGGGGCCTGCTTCTCCACGACCCGCTTGACCTTGCCGAGCTCGTCCATCAGGCCCGTCTTGGTGTGCAGTCGGCCGGCGGTGTCGATGAGCACGACGCCCGCGCTCATCTCCTTGCCCTCCTTGACCGCGTCGAACGCGACGGAGGCCGGGTCGCCGCCCTCCGGACCGCGCACGGTGTGGGCACCGACGCGCTCGCCCCAGGTCTGGAGCTGGTCGGCGGCGGCGGCGCGGAACGTGTCGGCGGCGCCGAGGACGACGGTGTTGCCGTCGGCGACCAGGACCCGGGCGAGCTTGCCGGTGGTGGTGGTCTTGCCGGTGCCGTTGACCCCCACGACCATCACGACGCCCGGACCACCGGTCCCGGTCTCGGTGCGCACGGTGCGGTCCATCGTGGGATCGACCAGGGTGATCAGCTCCTCGCGGAGCAGCCCGCGCAGTTCGGCGGGGGTGCGGGTGCCGAGCACCTTCACGCGCTCGCGCAGCCGCTCGACCAGTTCCTGGGTGGGCTGCACACCGACATCGGCGGTGAGCAGGGTGTCCTCGACCTCCTCCCAGGTGTCCTCGTCGAGGTGCTCGCGGGAGAGCAGGATGAGCAGGCCCTTGCCCAGGGCGTTCTGTGAACGGGAGAGACGGGTTCGCAGCCGGACGAGCCGGCCGGCGGTGGGCTCCGGGATCTCGATCGCGGGAACCTCGGCAGGCGGTTCCTCGACGACGACCGGGGCGGAGCCGTCCGGAAGATCAACCTCCTCGATGGTGCGCCGCGGTTCCTCCCGCGGCGTCTCGGCCTCGTCGCCGACGTGCGGCTCGGCTGGAGGGGCGGTGATGTCGGGCGCGGTGGGCGGCGGCGGGGACGGCTGCTTCTTGCGTCGGCTGCCGACGATGAGCCCGCCGAGCACACCGAACACGACCACGGCGATGACTACAGCAAGGATGACGATGTCCATAACGGGTCCAGTATCAGCCATGGGCAGCCCGGTCGAGCCGAGGTCGGCCCCCGTGGAACGGCCCGTGCCGTCCCGGGCCGGCGACCTGGTGGCCGGCGGCCGACGACGCACGGGTCAGGACCTGCGGCACACGGCACGGACACGCCGCCGCCCCGGCCCGGACGGTGTCCGGAGCGGGGCGGCAGGGTACGAGGAGAGGGGCAGCGGGGACTTGAACCCCTCTCCTCGGGCTTGTGCGGGACGGGTCCGTGGGCCGTCGGTCCCGCGGGCTCGGTCAGCCCATTTCCTCCAGGGCCTTGCCCTTCGTCTCCTTGACGAACTTCAGGACGAACGGGATGGAGAGCGCCGCGAAGAACGTGTAGATCACGTAGGTGGTCGACAGGTTCCACTCGGCCAGCGACGGGAAGCTCGCGGTGATGGCCCAGTTGGCGATCCACTGCGCGGCGGCGGCCACGCCCAGCGCGGCGGCGCGGATCCGGTTCGGGAACATCTCGCCGAGCATGACCCAGACGACCACACCCCACGACAGGGCGAAGAAGAGGACGAACATGTGGGCGGCGACCAGCGCGACCCAGCCCTGGGTGGCGGGCAGCTTGCCGTCGACGAGGTCGAAGGAGAACGCCCAGGCCTCCAGTGCGAGGCCGATCACCATGCCGACGGAGCCGATGATCGCGAGCGGCCTGCGGCCGATGCGGTCGACGAAGATCATCGCGATGACGGTGCCGACGATGTTGATGATCGACGTGGTGAAGGAGTAGAAGAACGAGTCCGCCGGGTCGACGCCGACCGACTGCCACAGCGTCGCCGAGTAGTAGAACGCGACGTTGATGCCGACGAACTGCTGGAAGACCGACAGACCGATACCGATCCAGACGATCGGCTTGAAGAAGAAGCTGCCGCCGAGCAGGTCCTTGAAGCGGGACTTCTCCTCGCTGTGCATCGCCGTCTCGATCTCGCTGACGCGGGCGTCCAGGTCGACGTTCTTGCCCTCGACCTCTTCGAGGATCTTCCGGGCGCGCTCGTGCTTGCCGACGGAGATCAGGTAGCGGGGGGACTCGGGGATGGCGAAGGAGAGCAGTCCGTACAGCACGGCCGGGACGACCATGACGCCGAGCATCAACTGCCATGCCTCCAGACCCAGCAGCGTGCCACGCTGCTCGCCGCCGGCGGCGTTCAGGATGCCCCAGTTGACCAGCTGCGACACGGCGATGCCGACGACGATCGCGGCCTGCTGGAAGGAGCCGAGCCGGCCGCGGTAGGCGGGCGGGGCGACCTCGGCGATGTAGGCCGGGCCGATCACCGAGGCCATACCGATGGCGACGCCGCCGACGATCCGCCAGAAGGCGAGGTCGTAGAGGGAGAAGGGGACGGCGGAACCGATGGCGCTGACGGTGAACAGGAGCGCGGCGATCTGCATGACCCGGATGCGGCCGATGCGGTCGGCTATGCGGCCGGCGGTCGCGGCGCCGACAGCGCAGCCGATCAGCGCGACGGCGATGACCTGGGCGAGCGCGGCCGAGCCGATGTCGTAGCGGTCCCGGATGGCCTCGACGGCGCCATTGATCACGGAGCTGTCGTAGCCGAAGAGGAAGCCGCCCATGGCAGCTGCCGCCGTGATGAAGATGACGTGCCCGAGATGCTCGGGTTGAGCCGTCCCGGCTCCTGACTTCTGTGCCTGCGCTGAGCTGGTCACGTGTAACTCCTCGGGCCACCGGCAACATCGCCGGGTGGGGGTCAGCCCTTCGAGGTCCACCTGAAGGTACCTGAAGGTGAAAGCAACATGGCGAAGACTATGCATTCAAGTTTTGAAGTCAATAGAGGGTTATAGAACGGATACCCGAAGATCCCGCGAGGTTGGGTTCAAGAATTGAAGTCAAGCGTGCGGGACGCAGGATGGGTGATCATGAATGCATGCAGGTTGCACTTGCCTAGCGGAGGCGCTGGCTGATGACCTTGGAGACACCGTCGCCCTGCATGGAGACGCCGTAGAGCGCGTCGGCGACCTCCATCGTGCGCTTCTGGTGGGTGATCACGATCAGCTGCGAGGCCTCCTGCAGCTCCTGCATGATGCGGATCAGCCGCTGGAGGTTGGTGTCGTCGAGGGCGGCCTCGACCTCGTCCATGACGTAGAACGGACTCGGCCGCGCCTTGAAGATCGACACCAGCAGCGCCACGGCGGTCAGTGACCGCTCACCGCCCGAGAGCAGCGACAGCCGCTTGACCTTCTTGCCCGGCGGACGCGCCTCGACGTCCACGCCCGTGGTGAGCATGTCGTCGGGGTCGGTCAGCACCAGCCGCCCCTCACCGCCCGGGAACAGCCGGGAGAAGACGCCCTCGAACTCCCGGGCCGTGTCCCGGTAGGCCTCGCTGAAGACCTGCTCGACGCGCTCGTCGACCTCCTTGACGACCTGGAGCAGATCCGCGCGGGTCTTCTTCAGGTCCTCCAGTTGCTCGCCGAGGAACTGATGGCGTTCCTCCAGAGCCGCGAACTCCTCCAGCGCGAGCGGGTTCACCTTGCCGAGTTGCTGGTAGGCCCGCTCGGCGGCCTTCATCCGCTTCTCCTGCTCCGCCCGCACGAAGGGGCGAGGCGTGTTGCGCGGGTGCTCGGGGTCGTCCGGGAGGCCCTCCCCGTCGGCGGGGGGCGAGGGCGGCACCAGTTGGTGCGGTCCGTACTCCGCCACCAGTCCGGCCGGTTCGACACCCAGTTCCTCCAGCGCCTTGGTCTCCAACTGCTCCATTCGCAGCCGCTTCTCGGCGCCGAGTACCTCGCCCCGGTGAACTGAATCCGTCAACTTGTCGAGTTCCGCCTTGAGATCGCGTCCCTCGGTGCGTGCCCGGGCGAGCTCCTGTTCGCTGCGGGCCTTCGCGGCCTCGGCGGCGGTGCGCTCCTCCTCGGCACGCGCGAGGGACACCTCGACGTGCGCGAGCAACTGACGGGCACCGCCCGCGACGGCCTCGGCGACGGCTGCCTCGTGCCGCAGCCGGGCCCGCCGCTGCTCGGCACGCGCGCGTGCCTCGCGTTCCGCTCGGGCGGCCCGGTCGAGGGAGTCGGCCCGCCCGGCGAGTCCCTTGACCCGCTCCTCGTGCGTACGCACCTGGAGCCGGGCCTCCATCTCGGTCTGGCGGGCGTTGGCCCCGTCGGCGGCGAGCCGGTCGCGCACGGAGGAGTCGGGCTCCTCTCCCTCCCCGAAAGGGGCACTCTCCTCGGCGACGGCGAGCCGTTCGGCGAGTTCCTCCACATCGGTGAGCGCGTTGTCGAGGGCTTCCTGCGCCCTGGCAGCCGCGGCAGCGGAGCGCTCGGCCTCCCCGGCCGCACCACGTGCCTGCCCGGCGAGCCGGCCCAACTGCTGGGCGACGGAGGACTTCTCCCGGTCGGCGGCCCGGCGCCGCTCCCCCAGTTCCTCGACGAGGGCCGCGCACCGGCCGCGTTCCTCGGCCGCCGTGTGCTGTGCCAGGGTCAGTTCCTCGCACCGCACACCGAGCTCTTCCAGCTCGGCGGCGGCCTCGTCCACGGACGCCCGCACCTCGAGCAGGCTCGGGGCTCCCGCCGAGCCGCCGTGCGCGAAGTGCGCGCCCAGCAGGTCGCCCTCGGCGGTCACGGCGGTCAGCTCGGGCCGCGCGTACACCAGCTCCTCGGCGTCCTCCAGGGTGCCGACGACGACGATGCCGTGCAGCAACCGGCTTACAGCGGGCAGGAGTTCGGCAGGACCGCGCACCAGGTCGGCGGCGTACGGGGGACTGTCGGGAGCATTCGCGCGCGGCTCGTGCGGTGCGTCGGCGGGTACTTCCCGCGGTCCGCCGTCAACGGCGCCGGTGAGCAGCAGGGTGGCGCGGCCCGCTTCCTGTTTGCGCAGCAGGCGGATCGCGTCGGCGGCGGTGGCGGGGCCGGTGACGGCGAGGGCGTCGGCGGCGGCCCCGAAGGCGGCGGCGAGGGCGACCTCGTGGCCCGGGGCCACGGTGAGCAGTTCGGCGGCGGGGCCGAGCAGCCCGGCCAGCCGGTCCTGCGCCGCGAGCAGCGCGCCGGTGCCGTCCTTGCGGCGCAGGCCGAGAGCGAGGGCCTCGTGGCGGGCCCGGGTCGCGGCGCGCTCACGTTCGACGGCAGTGACCGCCTCACGGGCGGCGGTGAGGGCGGCCTCGGCCTCGGCGAGCCGCTGTTTGGCCTCCGTGTGACGTCCGGCGAGTTCCGCGTCGTCGGCGTCGAGACCGTCGACCTCGGCCTGCAGGGCCTCGTACTCCTCCTGGGCGGCGACGGCCCGTTGCTGAGCCTCGTCGCGGGCCGCGGCCAGGCGCTCGATCTCGGCCTGGGCCGCCGCGGCACGCGAACGGGCCGCGCCCACCTGGCCCGTGAGCCGGACGAGCCCCTCGCGCCGGTCGGCGAGGGCGCGCGCGGCGTCCTTCAGCCGCCTTTCCTCCAGGGCGAGGTCGCGTTCCAGCTCCGTGCGGTGGGCGACCGTGTTCTCCAGGGCGTGTTCGGCGGCCTCGAGGGCGGCCTCCAGCTCGGCCTCCTGCTCGCGGATGCGGGCGGCCTCGCGCTCCATGTCCTCCGGGTCGCGTCCGCGGCGCTCCTCGGGCGGTGCGGAGGTGGCGCTCTTCACGCGCGCTTCGGCCAGCGAGATGGTCCCGCGCACCCGCTCGGCGAGCTGGGAGAGCTCGTACCAGGTCTGCTGGGCGCTGTGCAGGCGCGGAGTGAGCCGGCGCACCTCATCCTCGAGGACCGCCTCCCGCTGGAGCGCCTTGCGCAGTTCCTGTTCGGCGGCGTCCTTGCGCTCCTTGAGGGCGGCCTCGTCGGCGATCTCCGCCGCGACCGCGTCGCGCAGCCGCACGAGGTCGTCGGCGAGGAGACGCAGGCGGACGTCGCGCAGGTCTGCCTGGATGACGGCGGCCCTTCTGGCGACCGCGGCCTGGCGGCCGAGGGGCTTGAGCTGGCGGCGCAGTTCGTCGGTGAGGTCCTGTACGCGCGCGAGATTGGCCTGCATCGCGTCCAGCTTGCGCAGCGCCTTCTCCTTGCGCTTGCGGTGTTTGAGGACACCGGCTGCCTCCTCGATGAAGGCGCGGCGGCCCATCGGGTCGGCGTGCAGCACGGAGTCCAGTTGGCCCTGGCCGACGATGACGTGCATCTCACGGCCGATGCCGGAGTCGGAGAGCAGTTCCTGGATGTCGAGGAGGCGGCAGGTGTCGCCGTTGATCTGGTACTCGCTGCCGCCGTTACGGAACATGATCCGCGTGATGGTGACCTCGGCGTACTCGATGGGCAGGGCCCCGTCGGCGTTGTCGATGGTCAGCGACACCTCGGCTCGCCCGAGCGGCGGGCGGCCGGTGGTGCCGGCGAAGATGACGTCCTCCATCTTGCCGCCGCGCAGCGACTTGGCGCCCTGCTCGCCCATGACCCAGCTGAGCGCGTCCACGACATTGGACTTCCCCGAGCCGTTCGGACCGACGACGCACGTGATGCCCGGTTCGAACCGGAGCGTGGTCGCCGAGGCGAACGACTTGAAGCCTCGGAGGGTCAGGGCCTTGAGATGCACGTGGCCGGACTTTACCTGTCCGGGATGTCCCACTCCATGAACCGGCGGTTTCACGGGTGAACGCGCAGGGCACACCAAACGTTAAAGACGGTGAAAGGATGCGCGGGTCAAGGAACCGGGGAACTGGGGAAACCGGGCGGCGCAGGGGGTGCCTGGGGGGTACGGAGGCAGGAAAGAAGGGACGCCGGGGCGTCCCTTGCACTTCTGACAACGTGGCGGTGGTGACGGGTGAACCGACCGCTGCCTTGCCGGGGTGGAGCGGTGCAGCGATCAGGTCAGCGCAGGCTCCGCCTGGTGTGCGTCAACGCTCTCCATGATCCTGTCGTGAGAAGCGGCAGCCGCAAGCTCGTCGTTCTCCGCCTGGATCCGTACGAGTTCGGATTCCAGGTCCTGGACGCGCCGCTGGAGCCGTCGCATCTCGGCGAGGAGTCGAGGGTCGGAGCCGCCGACGTAACCGAGAAGCGCCTTTGCCATGATGGATGGTCCTCCACAATGCGTGACCGACCTGTGCGGTGTGGGTCGTGAGGGATGAGCACCCGCGGTGCTTGGCAGACCTGGAGTTGTGCTGCCGTTCAGCCATGCCAAACAGCTAAGGTGCGCGGGGCTTTCAGCGTCTCACCAAAAAGTTTGACGGTCAACACGATCACGCCCCGTATCGGCGGATGGCCGAGCGTGCACGGCTGTCGGGCGGTGGCGGCGCCGCTCGTGCCGGCCCCCGGGGCGCGGTGGGTCGGATGTGCGGGCGAGCTTCCCACGACGGGGGCGTGCTTGGCAATCACCAGGAACTTTCCGTGCTTTCGGGCCGACCGGGACCCCCTCTCCGGCCCCCGGGGACTCCGGGAGGGCGGGGGGATCAGCGGATGGCGAAGCCCTCGTAGCCGCCGCGGGGTGTGTCCCATATCTCGGTGACCCCGTCCACATGTCCGGGCGTGTCGCCGTCCTGGAGCCAGTCGAGCAGGTCCTCGCAGCGTTCCCGGGAGCCCTCCGCGACCACTTGGACCCGTCCGTCACCCAAATTGAGAGCAAAGCCACTCAGACCGCCGATCTCCAGCGCCTTGGCCCGCGTGAACCAGCGGAAACCCACACCTTGGACCCGTCCTCGCACCCAGGCGACCAGCCGCACATCCTCGCTCATGACTGCAACCTAACCGGACAATGTCACTCGGGGCACTCCCTCCCCTTGCGCCATGCGGTACCGTCCCGATCGAACGAATCTCATATGAAACTCACACGATCGTGTGAGTTTCATGTTGATCGCGAGGACGGGTCGACCGCAGGGACCAGGAAGGCCAGGACATGGGACGCCACCGACGCTCCGCCGCCGGCCGCGCCGCCACGGGCCGCGCCGCCACGGAGGTCACTCAGCACGACGGCCGGTACGACGGGAGCCACGACCCGCTGAGCGCACACGCGGCGGACGCCCCGACGATGGGCATCGCCCCCTACCTCAATCCGGAGGCGTACGCCGAGACGTCCGCGAGGAGCGAGGCCTACCTCTTCGCGACGGAGGACGGCCCCGGCGACGGTCACGCCGCCGGCGACTTCGCGCAGAACGGCTTCACCCAGGACGGCTTCGCGTACGGCGACCGCTCCGGAACCTCCTTCCAGGCAGACCACGGGAACGACCACCCGGGCGGCTTCCCCGCCAGGCCCGACCGCTCCGCGGCCGCCGCCGAGACGGCTGTCTTCGCGAGCGACGGCCTCCCGCCCAGGGACGCCCCGCGGGGCGGTTTCCCCGACGACGGCTTCACGCCCGGCGACGGCGACCGGCACTCGGGCGGCTCGGGCGGGCGGCGCCGGAAGAAGAAGGCCGCGACGCCGGTGCGCACCGGACTGCTCGGGGTCTCCGCCGCGGTGGCCCTCGGCACGGTCGCGGTGGCCACGGGCGCGGTGCCGGGCCTCGAGAACTACAAGCTCGGCGGCGACAGCTCCCCCGGCGAGACGGTGGAAGCCGCGGGCACCCCGACCAACACACCCGGCGAGCAGGGCGGCACCTCGGGCAGTCTCGAGAGCCCGAGCCGGGAGGCCGGCGCCCCCGCCAGCCGCGACTCCGAGCGCTCCACCTCGCCGAAGCCCTCGCCGTCGGCCCCCTCGGCCGAGCAGTCGAAGACGCCGGAGACGAAGGCACCGGAGAAGGCGCCGGAGCAGCAGAAGCCGGCGGTGACGCCGAGCGAGAAGCCCGAGACGACGCCGCCTCGCAAGGCCACCCCGGAGCCGGAGAAGCAGGCGCCGAGCAGTCCGGTGACCGTCTCCGAGGAGGCCGCCGCCGGAGCCCAGGTGCTCCAGTTGGTCAACCAGGAGCGGGCCAAGGTGGGCTGCAGCCCGGTCGCCGCGAACAGCGCGCTGACGGGCCTGGCCACGGCGTTCAGCCAGGACATGGCCGAGCGCGGCTTCTTCGACCACACCGACCCCGACGGCGACACCCCGTGGGACAGGGCGAAGGCGTCCGGGATAGCCGACCTCGGCGGGGAGAACATAGCCCGCGGCCAGGCGACCGCCGCGGCTGTGATGGAAGCCTGGATGGACAGCCCCGGCCACAAGGCGAACATACTGAACTGCGACTTCAAGACGCTGGGCGTGGGCGTGCACTTCGGGTCGGGCGGCCCGTGGTGGACCCAGAACTTCGGCTACTAGCCGGACATCAGCGGTACGCGTGGTGCGTGGACGGCGGTTCGGGACTTCCCGGGCCGCCGTCAGCGTTCCTCGGCGTTCCTCGGCACTGACTTCCAGTTAGTGCATTCTGCTGGTAAGCGCTGCGCTGAAGTACGCTGATCGGATGACGACCACGCGGCGGTACCCGGGGGATCCGGGGCTCCCCTACAACGCGTTCGCCAGGGAGTGCCCCTCACGCGGCACGCTGGAACATGTGACGGGGCGCTGGGGCGCGCTGACGCTCGGGGCGCTGTCCGAGGGCTCGCTGCGCTTCAACGAGCTGCGCCGCCGCGTCGACGGTGTGAGCGAGAAGATGCTGTCCCAGACGCTGCACGCGCTGGAACGCGACGGTCTGGTGCACCGCGAGGCACAGCCGACCAACCCGCCCCGGGTGGACTACGAACTCACCCCGCTGGGCCACGAGGCCGCGCGGCGCGTGCTGTCCCTCATCCACTTCCTGGAGGACAGCATGGACGACGTGCTCCTGGCGCGGGAGAGTTACGACGCGCGCGGAACCCGCTGACACCTCGGGCAGAAGTAGCTGGACCGGTTCATCCAGGGCCGTCGGCGTATCGGCGTGCCGCAGCGACGGCAGGGCAGGTCCTCCCGCCCGTAGGCGTCGAGGGACCGGTCGAAGTAGCCCGACTCGCCGTTGACGTCGACGTAGAGGCTGTCGAAGCTGGTGCCGCCCACCGCGAGGGCGGCGTTCATCACGTCCCGCACATGGTCCAGGAGGAGCTGGGAGCGCGGGCGGGTGAAGGTCTCCGTCGGGCGCTCGTAGTGGATGCGGGCCCGCCACAGCGCCTCGTCCGCGTAGATGTTGCCGACGCCGCTGATCAGCGACTGGTCCAGCAGGGCCCGTTTGATGGTGGTGCGCTTGCGGCGCAGTGCCCGGTGGAAGGCGTCGTCGTCGAAGAGCGGGTCGAGCGGGTCGCGGGCGATGTGCGCGATGACGTCGGGCAGGCCCTCGGGAGTGTTCTCGTGCAACGACAGCCCGCCGAAGGTGCGTTGGTCGACGAAGCGGAGTTCGGTGTCCAGCGCGTCCGTGAAGCGGACCCGGACCCGCAGATGCTTCTCGTCCACCGCCGTGTGCGGCTGGACCAGCAGCTGGCCGCTCATGCCGAGGTGGGCCAGGACGGACTGGCCCGTGCCCTCCAGGGGCAGCCACAGGTACTTGCCGCGGCGGCTGGGGACACCGACACGACGACCCTTCAGACGGTGCGTGAAGTCCTCGGCGCCGGCGACGTGGCGGCGTACCGCACGCGGGTGCAGCACCTCGGCCTCGGCGACGGTCCGGTGGGCGACCCACCGCTCCAGTCCCCGCCGTACGACCTCGACCTCGGGCAACTCGGGCATCGTTCCCCCTCCGAGGATCGGTCCACGAGCGTGCCCCGAGCGCCCACCCCGTCGGGGGCGGGCGCTCGGGTCGCGCTCGGCGTGTGTGGTGTCAGGCGGAGGCCGACGGTGCGCCGGCGGCCGGTTCGGCACCCGCGTCGACGTCGGCGGCCGGCTCGTCCGTCTCGGCCCTGGCCGCCGCCGCGGCACGCTCGTCGGCCGCGGTCCGGATGGACCGCCAGGCGGACTCGGCGGCCTGCTGCTCCGCTTCCTTCTTGCTGCGGCCGGTGCCGGTGCCGTACGAGACGCCTCCGACGCGGGCGGCAGCAGTGAAGGTCTTCTCATGGTCGGGGCCGGTCTCCGTGACCAGGTACTCGGGCACGCCGAGCCCTTCGGTCGCGGTGAGCTCCTGGAGGCTGGTCTTCCAGTCCAGGCCGGCACCGAGGTTCGAGGACTTCTCGATCAGCGGGTCGAACAGGCGGTGCACCAGTTCGGAGGCCGCCTCGAGGCCCTGGTCGAGATAGACCGCGCCGATCACCGCTTCGAGGGTGTCGGCGAGGATGGACGCCTTGTCCCGGCCACCTGTGCCCTCTTCACCGCGGCCGAGCCGGATGAAGGAACCGAGATCGAGCCCGCGGCCCACCTCCGCCAGCGCACGCGAGTTGACCACCGCGGCCCGCAACTTGGCCAGCTGGCCCTCGGGCAGGTCGGGGTGGGTGCGGTACAGCGTGTCCGTGACGACGAGGCCGAGCACGGAGTCCCCGAGGAACTCCAGCCGCTCGTTCGTCGGCAGGCCGCCGTTCTCGTACGCGTAGGAGCGGTGGGTCAGCGCACGCACCAGAAGGGCGGACTCGAGCCGGTAGCCGAGCCGCCCTTCCAGAAGCGTGTGGGACGAGGCCTGGTTGTCGTCCGCCGATCCGCTCCCGCTCACGCGGGACGACTGCTTCTTGGGCGTGGACACAGTGCCTCTCACCAGCCGCTCAGACCTCGAGGACCTGGCGCTTGTTGTAGGTGCCGCAAGACGGGCACGCGATGTGCTGCTGCTTGGGCTCGTGGCAGCGCTCGCACGCAACCAGGGTGGGGACCGCAGCCTTCCACTGCGACCGGCGGTGGCGCGTGTTGCTGCGCGACATCTTCCGCTTCGGAACAGCCACGGCTACTTCTCCTGCTTCTCGGCGGCGTCCGCGGATCCTGGCCCGTCGCCGCTCATCTCGTCCTTCTCGCCATCTTCGAGTGAACCGGCGAGTCCCTGCAGTGCCGCCCAACGGATGTCGACGGCGTCGTGGTGGTGGTCCGGGTCGTCCGCGAGCCGGGCTCCGCATTCGGAGCACAGGCCGGGGCAGTCGTCCTGGCACACCGGCTGCATCGGCAGTGCGAGCACCACCGCGTCACGCAGCACGGTCTCGAGGTCGAGCATGCCGTCCTCGAGGAAGAGCCTGTCCTCGTCGTCCTCGGCGTCGTCGCCCGGCTCCGCGATCGCACGGCCCCGGTCGTCGGCGTCAGGGTACGAGAACATCTCCTGGAAATCCGCCACGAGCTCCAGCTCGAGCGGCTCCAGACACCTTACGCACTCCCCCTCGGCCGTCGCACGGGCGGTGCCCGTGACGAGCACCCCTTCCATGACCGACTCGAGCCGGAGTTCAAGCTCCACCGGGGCGCCTTCCGGCACTCCGACGACTCCCTGGATACCGAAGTCCCTGGGCGCCTCGACCGAGCGGGTCAGCCGCTGCAGCGCGCCCGGCCTCCGTCCCAGCTCGTGCGTGTCGAACACGAGGGGATTACGGTGGTCGAGGCGGGCGTTCAGAGCCATTCCTGCTTTCGATCTTCGAGCTTGAGGGAACGCCGACCCGTGGAGTTCCCGGGCAGCGTGGATCGCGGATGTGCACACGACCGAGGAGCCAGGATACTGGACCTTCGGCTCTCCGCCCAATCCGGCCCCGTGGCGACCGGCGACGGGCCGGTCAGCCGTTGCCGCGGCCCTGTTCGTAGGCCCGCAACTGTTCGGCACTGATCATGCTGGTGTCGAAGAGACTGGTCTCGTCGAGGACGGCCGGGGTCTGTTGCTGCTGCGGGACGTAGCCCTGCTGAGCCTGGCCGGGGTCGTACGCCGGCTGCTGCGGGGTCTCGTAGCCCTGGTAGGCGGCGTACGGGTCCTGCTGGGCGGCCTGCTGCTGGTAGCCGTACGGATCCTGCCCGCCGCCGTACTGCTGCTGGTAGCCGCCGTACGGGTCGGGCTGCTGGTAGCCGTACGCCGCCTGCTGCTGGGCGTAGTCCTGCTGCTGCGGGTCCTGCTGGGGGACCTGCGGCGCCTCCTGCGGCTGCTGCGGGGCCCGCTGGGCCGGGATGTCCGGCATGGCCGCGAGGTCGGCGAGGTAGTCGGCGTCGCTGGAGTGCTGGATCGTGGTGGGGTCCTCGGCGAGGGCGCCGAGGTCGTCGCTGGCGATCCGGCCGTGCAGGGTCTGACGGCCCCGGCCCACCGCCTCCAGGGTCTTGGCGAGGACCGCCTCGAAGGCACCGAGCTTGACGTCGACGTACTCGTCGGCGCTGCGGCGCAGGGTCTCCGGGTCGTGACTGCGCTCGGGGGCGTCGTCCTCCTCGGGGTCCACATAGCCCTGCTCGTCGAGTCCGGGTCCGGTGCCGAGCAGCTTCTCGCGGCCGCGGCCGACGGAGCCGAGTGTCTTGGTGAGGACGACCTCGAAGTTGGCGAGCTTGGAGTCGACGTAGTCGTCGGCCTCCGCGCGGACCTCTTCGGCCTCCCTGCGGGCCTCGGCGAGGATCCGGTCGGCCTCGGACTGGGAGCGGCGGGCGACCTCCGTGCCGGAGATCAGGGAGCCACGCTCGGCGTGCGCGCCCTCGATGATCCGCTCGGCCTCCTGGCGGGCTTGCTCGACCATCTGCTCGCGGTCGCCGATGAGTTCCTGGGCCTGGGCGAGGGAGTCGGGCAGCGCCGCGCGCACCTCTTCGAGCATCGAGAGCAGCTCTGCGCGGTTGACCACGCACGAGGCCGACATGGGCATCGACCGGGCACCGGAGACCGCGGCGACGATCTCGTCCAGCTTCTTCTGCACGTCCACCGTGTGCTCGCCACTCCCTACAGCTGTGTTGGAGACGGACGCAACGACTGTACGGCCCCGGGCCGGGCGGGGAACACCGGCCGTCGGATTGCCGGGGCCCCCACCGCCCCGGGGCGGCCGCCCCGGCGGCGCTCAGTCCCTGCGCAGCCGCTCGGAGAGAGCGGAGAGGACTTCCGGGGGCACCAGGTGCGAGACGTCGCCGCCCCAGGTGGCGACCTCTTTGACCAGGGAGGACGACAGGAAGCTGTAGGTGGGATTGGTGGGGATGAAGAGGGTCTCCACACCCGAGAGGCCGTTGTTCATCTGGGCCATCTGCAGCTCGTAGTCGAAGTCGCTGACCGCGCGCAGGCCCTTGACGATCGCGGGGATGTCGCGCTGCTTGCAGAAGTCGACGAGGAGACCGTGGAAGGCTTCGACCCGTACGTTTCCGTACTCGGCGGTGACCCGGCTGATCAGGTCTATCCGTTCCTCGACCTCGAACAGGCCCTTCTTGGACTGGTTGATCATCACCGCGACGTAGACCTCGTCGTAGAGGCTGGAGGCGCGGCCGATGATGTCGAGATGTCCGTTGGTGATCGGGTCGAACGACCCGGGGCATACGGCGCGGCGCACTTGTGATCCCTCGCTCTCCGGTCCGGTCATCGTGCGTCTTCGCACGTAGAGGCGGCGCGACCGTACCAAAACGTTCCCTCGCCGTAGCGACGGGCCCGGATCGCGTCGAAACCGGGCGGCCACCCGAACTCTCCGCCTCTGGTGCTGCGCTCCACGGTGACGACGGCTTCCTCTGCGAGCCACCCCCCGGAGCGGAGTGTGAGCAGGATCTCGCGAAGATCGTCGTCGGAGACGCTGTACGGGGGGTCGAGGAAGACGATGTCGTACGGCCCGGCCGCCGGCGGGGGCGTGCAGATGATCTGTTCCGCTTTGCCCGGTCTGACTTCGGCGCCGGGCAGTCCCAGCGCCCTGATGTTGTCCCGGACCGTGCGGACGGCCCTGGCGTCGGCCTCGACGAGGAGGGTGTGCCCCGCTCCCCGGGACAGGGCCTCCAGGCCCACGGCGCCGGAGCCGGCGTACAGGTCGAGGACGCGCTCGCCCTCCAGCGGGCCGCCGAGGAGGGCCTGCCAGGTGGAGAACAGGCCTTCGCGCGCACGGTCGGAGGTGGGTCGGGTGCCGTTGCCCGGCGGTACGCCCAGGCGGCGCCCGCCGGCCCGGCCGGCGATCACGCGGGTCATGTCCTGGTCCTCGTCCTTGGTCGGTGCGCTCGGAATGTGTTCGGGATGTGTGTCGATGCGTTCGGGATGCGTTCGCGTACGTGGCTGGGTGCCGCGGACCCGAAGGATGGCTCCAGTCTGTCAGCCCTTCTCCAGGTACTGCTCCCGCTCGTCGTCCAGCAGGGCGGCCAGTGCCGTGCGCAGCCCCGGCAGACGCTCCAGGTCGGGGTCCGCGGTGACGACCGCGGCCGCCTCCTCGCGGGCCTCGGCGATGATCTCCTCGTCGTCGATGACGGCGAGCATGCGCAGGCTGGAGCGGGTGCCGGACTGGGCCTGGCCCAGGACGTCGCCCTCGCGGCGCTGTTCGAGGTCGATGCGGGAGAGCTCGAAGCCATCGAGGGTGGCGGCGACCGCGCCCAGCCGCTGCCGGGCCGGGCTCGCCTCGGGCATCTCGGTGACCAGCAGGCACAGGCCAGGGGCCGAGCCCCGTCCGACCCGGCCGCGCAACTGGTGGAGCTGGGAGACGCCGAAGCGGTCCGCGTCCATGATCACCATCGCGGTCGCGTTGGGGACGTTGACCCCGACCTCGATGACGGTGGTGGCGACCAGGACGTCGGTCTCGCCCGCGGCGAAGCGGCGCATGACGGCGTCCTTGTCGTCGGGCTGCATCCTGCCGTGCAGGACCTCCACGCGGAGACCCTGCAGCGGCCCCTTCGCCAGGTGGTCGGCGACGTCGAGGACGGCGAGCGGCGGACGCCTCTCGGCATCGGCCTCCCCCGCGGCCGCCGGGGGTTTCCTCTTCCCTGCCTTCGGCTCGTCCTCCTCGTCGCCGATGCGCGGGCAGACCACGTACGCCTGATGGCCGCCCTCGACCTCCTCGCGCACCCGTTCCCAGGCGCGGGCCAGGAAGTGGGGCTTGTCGGCGGCGGGGACGACATGGCTGGCGATGGGCGAGCGGCCGGCCGGGAGCTGGTCGAGGACGGAGGTCTCCAGATCACCGAAGACGGTCATCGCGACCGTGCGCGGAATGGGGGTGGCGGTCATGACGAGCAGGTGCGGGGGCTGCTTGCCCTTGCCGCGCAGGGCGTCGCGCTGTTCCACGCCGAACCGGTGCTGCTCGTCGACGACGACCAGGCCCAGGTCGTGGAACTGGACCTTGTCCTCGATCAGCGCGTGGGTGCCGATCACGACGCCGGCCTCGCCGGTGGCCAGGTCGAGCAGGGCCTGGCGGCGGGCCGCCGCGCCCATGGAGCCGGTGAGCAGCACCACTTTGGTGGCGTTCTCCACCCCGCCCAGCATTCCTCCCTCGGCCAGCTCGCCCATCATCTCGGTGACCGACCGGTGGTGCTGCTGGGCGAGCACCTCGGTGGGCGCGAGCATGGCCGCCTGTCCCCCTGCGTCGACGACGGCGAGCATGGCGCGCAGGGCGACCAGGGTCTTTCCGCTGCCCACCTCGCCCTGGAGCAGCCGGTGCATCGGGTGCTCCGTCGCCAGGTCGTCGAAGATCTCCTTCGAGACCTTCTGCTGGCCCTCGGTGAGCGTGAAGGGGAGGCGGTCGTCGAAGGCCGCGAGCAGGCCGTCCGGCCTCGGTCTGCGGGCGACGGCGGGAAGCAGGGCGTCGGCATGGCGGCGGCGGGCGAGGGCGACCTGGAGGACGAAGGCCTCGTCCCATTTGAGGCGGGCGCGGGCATCCTCGATGTCGGCCCTGGTCTGCGGGCGGTGGATCTTCAGCAGGGCCTCGGGCAGCGGGACCATGCCGCGCCCCTCGCGCAGTGCGCCGGGGAGAGGGTCCACGGCGTCCCGGGCACTGGGCAGGACGGTCTGGAGCGCCTTGCCGATCTTCCAGGACTCCAGCTTGGCGGTGGCGGGATAGATCGGGATCAGCGCGCCGGCCCAGGTCTCCACGCTCTCCTCCGAGTCACCGTGCAACAACTCGTAAGCGGGGTGGGCGAGTTGGAGTCGGCGATTGAAGACGGAGACCTTGCCGGCGAACATCGCGCGGGTGCCCGGCAGGAGTTCCTTGTGCGGTTTGTGGACGCCGTTGCCGAAGAAGACCAGTTGGAGCCGGCCGCTGCCGTCCGTGATGGTGACCTCCAGGCGCTGGCCCTTGCCGCGCGGGGCCCTGGAGGAGGCGAAGGTGTGCAGGCGGGCGTCGGCGACCTGGGCGACCACGGTGACGTGCTCGTCCATGGGGAGGTCGACGAGGTGCGTGAGCTGACCGCGCTCCTCGTACCTGCGGGGGTAGTGGTGGAGGAGGTCGCCGACCGTGTGCAGGCCGAGGTGCTCGGCCATCACCTTCGCGGTGGGAGGGCCGAGCACCGACTTCAGTGGCTGTTCCAGTGGTTCTCGCAGTGCGGGCACGAGATCCATTGCACACCAAGGCACTGACAAAGCGGGAACGCGGGAGCCGGAACGCCCCTGAACGTCTCGGGAAATCCCTGGTCAGGCGAGTCAACGGGGTTTCAGGACGACGCGCTCCGGCACGCGCCGGTCCTACGGGCCGGTCCGGAGCGACCGCGCTGACGACGGGAGGGCCCCGGTGTTCACTCCACGCCGATGAGGAGCAGGGCGCCCTGTCTGCCGCCGTGGTAGAGCACCGTGTCGACGGCCAGGTAGCCCTCACGGACCCGGGCCTCCAGGTGGGCGGCGAGGGTGTGCGGGGTCTCGTCACCGAGGACCAGGGTGACCATCTCTCCGCCCGCGGCGAGCATCCGGTCCAGGACGGCCGCGGCGGTGGCCGTGACATCGTCGCCGATCACGGCCACATCACCGTCGATGAGGCCGAGGACGTCGCCGGCCTGGCAGATGCCGGCCATGGTCCAGGACTGCCGTTCGGCGACGGTGACCTCGGCGTACCGGGTCGCGCCGGCCGCCGAGGTCATCGCCACCACGTCCTCGTCGAAGCGGCGCTCCGGCTCGTGCACCGCGAGCGCCGCGATGCCCTGGACCGCGGAACGGGTCGGGATGAGCGCCACCCGGAGCCCTTCGGCGCGGGCCTGTTCGGCCGCCGCGGCGGCGGTGTGACGCAGCTCCTCGTCGTTGGGCAGCAGCACCACCTCACGCGCGTGCGCCCGCCGCACGGCCTCGACGAGCTCACCGCTCGCCGGCGGCTCACCGGGCCGGGCGAGCACCGTGGTCGCACCGGCCTCGGTGTACAGGCCGGCCAGCCCCTCTCCGGGCACCACGGCCACCACGGCCCGCTGGACACGTTCCTGGAGCGGACGCCCGGCACCGGAGGTGTGTGCGTCACCGGCGCCGAAGTGCGTGATCCGGATACGGTGCGGGCGTCCGGCCTCGACCCCCGCCTCCACGGCGGCGCCGGCGTCGTCGACGTGGACGTGGACGTTCCACAGTCCGTCGCCGCCGACCACGACGAGCGAGTCCCCGAGACCGTCGAGCCGCTGCCGCAGCCGCTCCACGGCCGCGTCCGAGGCCTCCAGGAGGTAGATCACCTCGAAGGCGGGCCCGGTGAGCCCCGTCGCACCCTCACCGTCGGCGCACTGCGCGGACCCGGCGGACGCGCCATGCGCCACGCGCGCGTGGCGCACGGAATCGGGCGCCGGGCTCCTCGGCGTCTCCCCCGTGAACGTCTCCACCAGCGCCCCGAGCACCGCCACCAGTCCCCTGCCGCCCGCGTCCACCACTCCCGCCCGCTGGAGCACGGCCAGCTGGCCCGGTGTCGCGGCGAGGGCCGCGCCGGCCCCCTCGTAGGCCGCCCGCGCGACCGCCCCGCAGTCGCCCTCCGCTCCGCCGGCCGCGTCGGCGGCGGCCGAGGCGACGGTGAGCACGGTGCCCTCGACGGGGTGGGCCACGGCCTGACGCGCGGAGTCGGCCGCGTTGCGCAGGGCCTGCCGCAGCCCCTGCCCGTCGGCGCGGGTCTCCGTCTCGTACCCGGCCAGCACCTGTGCCATCCCCCGCAGCAACTGGGCCAGGATCGTCCCGGAGTTCCCGCGGGCACCGATCAGCGCCCCGTGTGCCATCGCCCGCGCCGCCTCGGCCAGCGTGGGCCCCTTGGTTCCGTCGGGCCCGTCGGGGTCGTGAGCCCGGTCGGTCCGCTCGGCCTCGTGCCCCGCGAACACCGCCTCGACCGCAGTGGCGGCGGACTCGACCGTCAGGTAGAGATTCGTACCGGTGTCGCCGTCCGCCACGGGGTAGACATTGATCGCGTCGATCTCCTCACGCGCCCGGCCGAGGGCGTCGAGCGCAAGTCCGCACCAGGCACGCACCGCGAGAGCATCGAAGAATGTCTGCGGCACCTGCGCCACCTGCGCCTCCCTGAGCTGCCGGCCGTGGCTCGCAGCGTAGACCTTGGGGTGCCGGGCGGCGGAAGCGGGCCGGGACGGGCCCCTGAGCTGCCATGGTAGTTTCGTTCTGCTGGTGCAGCCGTTGTATGCTGCTCCGGTTGCCCGATCCGAATCGGGCCTCTCCCTGGCAAAGCCACTCAGATTCCCAAGGGCTCCTGGAGCTCCGGCATCCTGATCCCGGCCGTGCCGGGATCAACCGTAAGTGCATCTGAAGTCTTTGGAGTGACCCGTGGCTGCCAACTGCGACGTCTGCGGCAAGGGGCCGGGCTTCGGCAACAACATCTCGCACTCGCACCGCCGTACGCCCCGTCGCTGGAACCCGAACATCCAGCGCGTGCGTACCGTGGTGGGCGGGACGCCGAAGCGCGTGAACGCTTGCACCTCGTGCATCAAGGCCGGCAAGGTCTCGCGCTGACGCTCTCACTGAGCGCGCGGCCACAGCTGGTCCACCGCACTGAGCCGGTCCACCCGAAGTGGACCGGCTTTTTGCCGTGCCCGCACGGACCGGCTCCCGTACGTACATCTGCCACACGTACGTCTGCCGGGCGGACGCTCTCAGCCCGCGTCGGCCCCCCTCAGCGCCCATCCGTGATCCACCGGCCCGATTCCGCCGCCCAGCGCGAATCCGGCCGCGATCGCCCCCGTGACGTACTCCTTGGCGGCCGTCACCGCCGCCGGCACCGGCCGGCCCTTCGCCAGGTGCGCGGCGATCGCCGAGGCGAGGGTGCAGCCCGTGCCGTGGGTGTGCCGGTTGTCGTACCTCGGAGCGCGCAGCCAGTGCTCCTGTGAACCGTCCGTCAGCAGGTCGACGGCCTCGCCCGTACCCCCGGCGAGGTGACCGCCCTTGATCACGACCCACCGCGGCCCGAACTCCAGCAGCGCCTCCGCGGCCCGGCGGAAGTCCTTCTCCGACTCCACCCGCACACCGGTGAGTTGCGCCACTTCGTCCAGGTTCGGCGTGGCCACGGTCGCGACCGGCAGCAGCTTCGTCCGTACGGAGTCCAGCGCGGAGGACGCCAGCAGCGCGTCCCCGTGCTTGGAGACTCCGACCGGGTCGACGACCACCGGCGCCCGGGTCCCGGAGATCAGATCGGCCACCGCCTCGACGAGTTCGGCGGAGGCCAGCATGCCGGTCTTGACCGCCTGGACGCCGATGTCGTCGACGACGCTGCGGTACTGGGCCCGTACCGCCTCCACCGGCAGCGGCCAGGCGCCCTGCACACCCAGGGAGTTCTGCGCGGTCACCGCGGTGACCACGCTCATGCCGTGCGTGCCCAGCGCGAGCATCGTCTTCAGGTCGGCCTGGATTCCCGCGCCCCCGCCGGAGTCCGAGCCGGCCACGGTCAGCACCCTCGGTGGAGCGACCCCGGCGCTCATGACTCGATGTCCCCGAAGTGGTCCCAGCCGGCCTGAACGGTCCAGGGGGCTCCGTCGACCGTCACCTGGGGCAGCGCCGAGGGGTTGAGCACCTCGCCTATCACCTTCCAGCGGGCGGGCAGTTTCACGTCCGGCGGGAAGGTGGCCACGATCGCGTGGTCCTCTCCCCCGGTCAGCACCCACTGCATGGGGTCGACACCGACGGCCTGTCCGATGTCGTTCATCTGGGAGGGGATGTCGATCGCTCCGGAACGGATGTCGATGCATACCTTGCTGGCCTCGGCGATGTGACCGAGGTCGGCGATCAGTCCGTCGCTCACGTCGCACATCGCCGTCGCGCCCAGCCCCGCGGCTGCGGGGCCCGCGTGGTACGGCGGTTCGGGGCGGCGGTGCGCCTCGACGAAGGCGCGCGGCGAGCGGAAGCCGCGCGAGAGCACCGCGTGCCCGGCCGCGGACCAGCCGAGCCAGCCGGTCACCGCGACGAGGTCGCCGGGCTGTGCGCCGCTCCGGGTCACCGCCTCCTGGTTGCGCAGGTCACCGAGCGCGGTGATCGAGACCATGATCGTGTCGCCGCGGACGACGTCTCCGCCGACCACCGCGGCGCCCGCGACCTGGCACTCGTCGCGCAGGCCGTCCATCAGCTCCGAGGGCCAGGTCACCGGCAGTTCCGCGGGGACGACCAGGCCGAGCAGCAGCGCGGTCGGTACGGCGCCCATGGCGGCGATGTCGGCGAGGTTCTGGGCGGCGGCCTTGCGGCCGACGTCGTAGGCCGTGGACCAGTCGCGGCGGAAGTGACGGCCCTCCAACAGGATGTCGGTGCTGGCCACGACCCTGCGGTCGGGTGCGGCGACCACCGCGGCGTCGTCGCCGGGGCCGACCCGGACCGCCGGCGTGGTGGTGAGACGGGAGGTGAGCTCCCTGATGAGCCCGAACTCCCCGAGCTCACCAACAGTGCCCTTCATTTCCCCAGCTCCCCTTCTTTCCCTGTCCGTTCCCGGTCCCGTTCCCGTTCCCGGTCGCGAGTCGTCTGTGTCCTCGCTACGGTCGAAGTGACCGTCACCTTCTGTCCAGTCCGGACCCCGGCGCGCGGGGTTTGGGTCCCGCAGGTCTCCCCGCGAAGAGCGGCGACGCGATACCGTGGCGTTCCTTTTCCCCACATGATCCTCGTGTCCGCTCTGGAGGTTTCGTGGTACAGGCGTACATCCTGATCCAGACGGAGGTCGGCAAGGCGTCGACCGTCGCCGATCTGATCGGCGAGATCCCTGGAGTCATCCAGGCCGAGGACGTGACCGGACCCTATGACGTCATCGTGCGCGCCCAAGCCGACACCGTCGACGACCTGGGGCGCATGGTGGTCGCGAAAGTCCAGCAGGTGGACGGCATCACCCGTACCCTGACCTGCCCGGTCGTCCATCTGTAGCCCCCGTCTACCCTGTGCCGGTGAGTTCCTTCCGTCACCGGCACGCAGTCCTGCCCGCACTCGCCGCCGTCGTGCTGATCACCACCGCGGGCTGTTCCTCGGCAGACGACAGCGCGTCGGCGGCGGTTCCCAGCCCGGACGCGAAGGTCACCGAGCTGTGCCGGAACCTGGACAAGGCCCTGCCGGCGACGGTGGACGGTGAGAATCGCGACGATCCCGAACCCGCGTCCGAACTGACCGCGGGCTGGGGCGGCGTGGCGATCATACTGCGGTGCGGTGTCGGGCAGCCGCCGAAGATGATCGATCCCAAGGTGGCGAACGGCAACGACCCGGACGCGATGGCGGGGGGCGTGAACGGCGTCGACTGGCTGATGGAACAGCAGGACGACGAGACGTACCGCTTCACGACCGCCAACCGTGAAGCCTATGTCGAGGTGCGGGTGACCGACGGGCGGGACAGCACGGGCGTACTGATCGATCTCGCCCCGGCCGTCAAGAAGGCGATCCCCGAGGGGATCGCCTCCTAGTGTGCTGCGCCAGAAATTCTGAGGGTTAGTTGCTACCTTCTTTTCATGACGCATCGAGGCCCCGCTGCTGTAGAGATCGTTCTTTCCGACGACGAGCGCATCGAGCTGGTGCGCCGGGCGGGGCTGCCGGACCGGCGTGTGGCTGAGCGGGCCCGGATCATCCTGGCCTGCGCCGATGGCATGTCGAATGCGGGTGCCGCGCAGGCGGTGGGTGCCGGCGTGAAGACGGTCCGCAAGTGGCGTGGGAAGTTCGCCGCCGAGCGACTGGCGGGGCTTGCGGACGAGGCACCCATCGGCCGGCCGAAGTCCGAGCTGGTCCTGACCGAGGACGAGCGGGCCCAGCTGGTGCGCTGGGCGAGGCGGGCGAAGACCGCCCAGTACCTCGCGCTGCGGGCGAAGATCGTGCTGCGGTGCGCCGAGGGCGGGACGAACAAGCAGGCTGCCGCCGATCTCGGGGTCGACCAGTCGACCGTGGACCGCTGGCGGGCCCGCTTCGTAGCCGATCGCCTCGATGGCCTGCAGGACGAACCGCGAACCGGCCGGCCGCCCTCGATCCTGCTCGACCAGGTCGAAGACGTCATTGTCGCGACCCTGGAATCCACCCCGGGCCGGGACACGCACTGGTCGCGGGCCTCGATGGCCGCCCGCACCGGGCTGTCGAAGTCCACCATCGGGCGGATCTGGAAGAGGTTCGACCTCAAGCCGCACCTGCAGGACTCCTTCAAGCTCTCCACCGACCCGCAGTTCGTCGACAAGGTCGTGGACGTGGTCGGCCTGTACCACAACC
>NZ_QFRK01000102.1 GCF_003143855.1 Streptomyces sp. NWU339 | reverse complement strand
CGGCAGATCCGCCGCCCCAGGGGCGGCGGATCTGCCGCAGGGCCTCGAACAGCGGGAGAAGTTCGGTGCGGACGGAGCCGGTGCCGTCGTCGAGGAGTTCGCGGAGGCGTTCGGTCAGGACGCACTGGCCGCAGACCCCGCGCCGGTAGCGCCTGGCTTCCCTTCCGCACCGTTCGCAGGTGAAGTCGCCGAGGCCGCCGGCGCAGTCGGTGCAGAGCGTGCCGCCGTCCGGCGCGAGGCCCGGGGTGAGCCGCTCAACCCCACAGCCGGTGCAGGTTCCGTAGGTCTCCAGGGCGCGGGTGAAGCAGCCCGCGCAGAGGTAGCCCTCGGGCCAGTGGGCCGCCCCGAGGCGGACGGCCCGATGGCATCGCGCGCAGAACAGGTCCTCGGCGCGGACGCGGGTGCGGCTCATCCTTCGGGCCGGATGCGGGCCCGCTTGGGACGGACCGCCGACAGGTCGACGACCGCGTCGCCGGTGGCGACCTTGCGGACGGCGGCGTTCTCCGCCTTGGTGGCGATCAGGTCGGCCGGGGTGCACTCGAAGATGTCGCAGAGCGCGGCCAGCACCGGCAGCGACAGGCGCTCGGGGGTGCCGGTGACCAGGCGGTGGACCTGTGAGAGCGAGAGGTTGATGCCGCGCTCGGCGAGCGGCGGGGCGAGCTCGCTGGTGGTGAACATCCCGGCGGCGGCCATTCGCTCGCGCAGCCGCCACTGGTAGCTGACCTGGCGTTTCATCAGGCTCTCCTCGCGGGCTGGAGCGCGGCCTCGATAGTGGCGTCCAGGGCCCGCCGCAGGGTGCGGGTGCGGAAGTCGGAGGACACGCAGGTGTAGATGGAGGTGGTGGAAGCGTGGTCGTGCCCGGCCTGCTGCTGGACGAACAGCGGGTCCCAGCCGTCCTCGATCAGGTGGGTGACGTACGACCTGCGCAGCGAGTGGAGGTCCAGGACCGGGTCCAGGCCGAGGGCGCCGCGGTAGGCGGCGAAGCGGGAGTCCAGCCGTTGCAGGCCGACCCGCCGGCCGCGTTCGGACGGCCACAGGGCGGGCCCGTCCGCGTGCCGCATGGCGGGTCTGACCTCGCTGACCCACTGGTCGAGGATCTCGGCCGACCAGTCGAAGACGGTCAGCACGCTGCGGCGCTTTGGAGGCGAGCCCTTCTTGGCCTTGCCGTGGCGGACGTAGCAGACGCCGTACTCGCCGAACTCCGCCCCTTCGGGGTTGCGGCCGAAGTCGGCGGTGTCCAGCATCCGCGTCTCGTTGCGCCGCAGCCCGTAGGCGTACGCGGTCTTGAACAGCATCGCGTCGCGGAAGGCGGGCAGCCAGCCCTTGCGGCCGCGACCGCGGACTCGGCTCACCTCGTCGTCGGCGTGATCGAAGAACGCCTGCAACTCGTCCCGGGTGAAGGCCCGTTTCGGGGCCTCGGCCTCGCACTCCTGCATGTGCACGGCGGTGTTCCACTCGTGACACACCTGGATCGGATGGGTCCCGAACCGCCGCTCGCACTCGGCCGCCCACCCGTAGGCCGGATCGGTGGCGTAGTCGCAGAACAGCCGCACCGCCTCCTGGTAGCCGCGCAATGTCGAGCGGACGCAGCCGCGGACCGCCCGCAGGTCGCCGAACCACTCGTCCGCCAGCGGAGAGGACCAGTTCCACGGGAAGGCGTCCGCGTGCGCGGCGAACGCCCGCACCTTCCGCTCACGGCCGTTGATGGTCGACAGCGCGAGGTTCCGCGCCAGTTGCTGGTTGCGCCAGCCGTCCAGCATCGCCTCGAAAACCTGCTCCTCCGGCCGCAAAAGCGGCACCCCGTCGGCCAGGTGCAGCCGCGCGACCCCAGGTGTCGCCCCGTCCTTGCCCGCCAATTCATCACGCTCCGTAGATCGCATCCAGCGCGAGAATCTCGCATCAGATGCGGGGCTCGGAGAGGAACGACAGGTCAGCCATCCGATTGAGTGAAGCGGAACGACACGGGTCCGGCCCGTCCGCTACCGTCTCGGCAGGCATGCGGTGAGCCCTCTATCCGCTGATCAGCGACTTCCTGGCGCCTGACCGGCCAGCGCGGCGCAAGATGCCTCCAGTTCGCGTCAGATGCGATTCGCGCCGGTTCCCAGATACGCCAGAAACCCGCCATGGGGTGATCTTGGAGGCCGGGCGACTCACTACGGGGTGTCGTCCGCGAGGGCATTGACGCGGTTCTCGTACTCGCGGCGGGCCTTGCGCTGGGCCGGGACCGCCGGGATGCCCTGGGCGCCGTCGAGCGGCTGGCAGCGGTCGAGGAGCTGGCGGTGCACGGCGGGGACGGCGCTGACGCGCAGGGTGTAGCCCTGGCCGCGCCGTACGGTCATCCCCTGGTCGAGCGCGGCCCGCTCGGCGGGGTCCAGTTGGGTGGTGCGGAGGAAGTCGGCGACCTTGCCGGGCATATCGAGGGTGACCGGCAGCTCCGGCGCGGGGGCATCCTCCTCGATGGCGGTGTGGTTGGGCAGGAGGTCGGCGACGGCTGTGCGGATCGCGCCGCGGCTGACGTCGTGCTCGCGGGCAAGGGCGGCGATGGAGCGGCCTTCCAGGTACGCGGTGCGGACGGCGTCGGTCTTGTCGGCCGCCACGGCGGGGCGGCGCCCGCCTTTGCTGCCCTTGGCCTCGGCGGCTCGCAGTCCGTCGTAGGTCAGCTCGCGCTGGAGGTCGCGTTGGAGTTCGCCGGCGGCGGCGAGGGTCTGCACCATGAACTTCACGGTGGACAGCAGCTCGCCGGTGCGCGGATGGCGGGCGGTGAGGTCCATCGCGGAGAACGCGCCGTCGTGGATACGCAGCGCCACCTGGTCGCGGTGGAGGACGTCGAGCACATCGAGGATGTGGCCGGTGCCGCGCACGAGGCGGAACATCTCGGAGATGTGCACAGTGTCGCCCGGCCGCGCGTAGGTGAGCAGTTCGCGGAACTTCGGCCGCTGAAGGGGGTGGAGGCGGCTGGAGGTTCCCGGGTCCTCCTCGAAGACGACTGGGTCCTCAATGCCGGCCTCATCCAGGACGAGGTTCTGCCGGACGGTCGACTGCTGGTCGGTCGAGACCCGCTTGTAGACCAGGTTCGCCACTCGCGGGCCCCTTCCATACGGAGGATCGGACCCTATCTGTCGTCAAACCCTGTCAGCAATCACCATCGGATCTGATTGGATTCGCGCTGCCGTGAACCCCCGGATTGCACGGGTTCATTGGACGCGTCGCCTGCCTGTCGGCAAACGATCGTTTGCGAACACCATTCAGCCGGGCGAGGAGGCCGGAGACCGGCGGAACACGGTGGGGGACGAAAGTTCGTGGGCGCCGGTCAAGTCCCCAGTGCGGCAGACCCGGCGGGCGGCACGCTGGTCGACATGGCGACACCGGCCGATGGCCTGGCATCGCTGGGGGACCTGATCGGCAGTCATCGCCGAAGGCCGACCGCCCCAACGTGCTGACCGGCAGCGATTGGCCGGGGGCGAGTTCTGCTCTCCGTTTCGGCTTCGGCCGTGTCTCGGCTGACCCTATGCGTACATGCCCGGCCGGGCCGCCCCGGGCCGCGGGGTCCCTGAGTGCCCTCCGCTCAGCCGACGTTGAACGCCTCGGCGACGGTCAGTGTGTCCTCGTACAGGTGCATGCGAACGATTCGGCCGTCCTCGACCGCCAGGTGCATGGCCACCGGTGTGGTGAACTCCTTGCCGCTGGTCACGGCGGTGTGCGTGAAGACCGCCAGCAGCACCACGTCACCACCGTCGACGATGAAGCGCTCCAGCACGACCTTGCTCTGGCCGTGCGCGAAGTGCGGCCACATGGTGGTGAAGTACGGCGCGACCTCCTCCTGGCGGGTACGGCGCCCGGTCCAGGGCAGTGCGTCACTGCCGGGGACGTGCCAGTCGATCTCCTCGGAGAACAGTTCCTGGATGCCGTCGGGGTCCTGCCTGCCGAGGCGCTCCAGGAACTTCTCGGCCACGGTCCGCGAGGTCTGAGTATCTGTTGCCATCGTCCTTGTCCTTTGTCTCTTCGTCTCTTGAGGTGTCGGTCGGGCCTCAGCCCTGGAACAGGAAGTGCTTGCCGCTCAGCGGCCCGCCGAGCTGCATGAGCGCCCCGCCTTCGCGCAGCGCGCCAAGGTCGACCGGCGCGAACCCGAATTCGGTCAGCAGCCGTGTGAAGGGGGCCTTGGCGCTCTCGTCGTCACCGGCGAGGAAGACGACCTGGTTGCCGTCCTGGTGCCGGGGATCGGGAGCCATATAGGTGGCGAACATGGCGTTGAATGCCTTGATCAGCGTGACGCCGGGCAGTTGCTGGGCGACCCACTCGCTGCCGGTCAGCGGCGAGACGTCGGCGAAGCCGCGGTAGGGGTCGGACCGGGCGAACTGGTTGGTCATGTCGACCACCACTCGGCCCGTCCAGTCCCCGAGCCGCCGCCCGACCGCGGGGACCGCGCCGAACGGGACGGCGAGCAGGACCAGGTCGGCCGCTGCTGCTTCTTCGAACGTGGCCGCCGAGGCGCCGGGCCCGATGGCGGCGACGGCGTCGCCGAGTGTGCTGGGGCCGCGGCTGTTGCTGACCAGCACCGGGTGCCCGGCGCGTGCCGCGTGGGCGGCCACGGCTTGTGCTGGTGCTCCCGCACCGATGGTGCCGATGGTCTTGAATTCCATGAGGTCACTGCTCCCCTGCGGTCCAGGTTTGGTCAGTTCAGCTTGAGCAATACGGTGCCGGTGCCGCTGGTCCGCGCCGCCGAGATGGCGCTCGGCAGCTCGGCGAGCGGGTAGGCGGCATGAACGGCGAGAAGGTGTGGATGCTGCGCGGCGATCTGGAGGGCGGCTCGCCGATCGGCGGCCCGGATATCCCCAGGGCGGGTCGCCCAGCGCGTGATGCTCACCGCGCGGACCTTCAGTTCCCGCATGAGCAGCTCCAACGTCGAGAGCGTCCACGGCTGCGCGGCTAGATCGCCCCAGACGACCAGCGTCCCGCCATCGTCGAGAAAGGGCAGGATCTCCCGCACGAAGGGACCGCCGTGCGCATCGGCGATGACCGGCACCGGCCTCCCGCCGACCGCCCCCTCCAGCTCGCGCTGCCAGCCGCCGCTTCCGGAGACCACGACGGGCACGTCCGGCCAGTTTGTGCGGACCGTTGACGCAGAACGGTCACTGCGGACGACGGCGACAACGGGCCAGCCACGGTCGCGGGCCTGCTGAACGATGAGCTTGCCGACCGCGGACGCGGCCCCCGACACGAGGAGTGGAGAATCGCTCGGCGCTGCCGCGGCAGCCCTCAGCTCATCGACCGCACGGAGCACGTCACGAGAGGTGATGGTGTTGACGAGCAGGACGCTCGCCGTTTCGTCGCTGAGGGAGTCCGGGACGGCTACGGCGGCCTCGGCCGGCACGGTGATGTGCTCGGACCATGCGCCCGGGGCCGGAAAGACCGCTACCCGATCGCCTACACGGAGCGCCGGCACCGATGGACCCACCGCAGTCACCACGCCCGCCGCCTCGGTGCCCAGCCTGCGCCCCGCGGATCCGTCCGGCAGGCCGGTCTCCGTCGCGACCAGATCGCCGCGGTGGGCCGGGGAGATGCTGACACGCACTTGGATTTCGTCGGCCCGAGGGGCCGGCGCCTCCGGCCGGTCCTCGATGTGTGCGACGGCTGCCGCATCGCCCGCCCGGTAGTGGACCACGCTCTTCATGACGCACTCCTTGTTGTGTCGAAGCCATTGCCCTGGCGAGACGGTCGCAAGTACGCGGCTCAGACGCCCGGGAGCGTCGAATGCGTCCCGCCTCGCCGATTCGCCGCCTAGAGCTGTGTGACGCCGCCGTCGACGAGCAGTTCCGCGCCGGTGGTGAAACTGCTTTGATCGCCGGCCAGGTAGAGGGCGGCAGCGGCGATCTCGTCGGGACGGCCGAAGCGGCCGAGCGGGGTCGGCGGGGCGGGCTCGGCCGCGGTGGGCCGATCGTCGCGCGGAAAAGCGGCGACGAGCTCGGCCAGGCCAGGGGTCTCGACAGGGCCGGGGGTAAGAGCGTTGACGCGGATTCCGCGGCCGGCCAGCTCAGCGGCCCAGGTGCGTGCGAGGCTGCGGACCGCGGCCTTGGAGGCGGCGTAGACGCCCAGGCCCGGGGTGGCCAGCAGGGCCGAGTTGGAAGAGATCAGCGTCACCGAGGCGCCGGCCGTCAGCAGCGGCAGCGCCTTCTGGACAGTGAAGACCGTGCCCTTGAAATTGATCGAGGCAGTGCGGTCGTACTCTTCCTCGGTGATCGTGCCGAGCGGGCTGTATTCCCCGACCCCGGCGTTGGCCACCACAATGTCCAGGCGGCCGCTGCGGTTCGCGATCTCGGCGAAGACCCGGTCGAGGTCGCCGAGATCGGAGGCATCGGCCTGGATGGCGATGCCGCGGGCGCCGACCTGCGCGACGGCGGCGTCCAGCGCGGCCTTGCGGCGCCCGGTCAGGTAGACGGTGGCGCCCTCGGCGGCGAAACGGCGGGCGATCGCCAGGCCGATGCCGCTGGAGGCGCCGGTGACGAGGGCGGTCTTGTCGTCCAGTTGTCCCATGAGATTCTCCAATTCCTTAGTGTAACTATTTTGGTTACATCGATGGCCGTGGAATGCGACCCCCCTCGATCAGGGGAAGTCGACGGTCCGAGGTCAGGCGGCTTTCAAGACGTCCCGCAGCACGTCCTCCAGCGTAGTCTTGGCCAGCTCCCTGCGCAGGGCGGCCTCCACGTCGTCGTACACGGCGGTCATCGCCGGCCCGATACCGTGGCCCACGACGCACTCGGGGTCCGGTGTCGCGCGATGCAGGGCGAAGACCGGTCCCGGTTCGATCGCCCGGTAGACGTCGAGCAGGGTGATTGACGCCAGGTCCCGCGAGAGCATCCAGCCCGCCCCCGCACCCCGCCGTGAATCGGCCAGGCCGGCCTTGCGCAGCTCGCCCAGCAGGCGGCGGATCACCACTGGGTTGGTGTTGACGCTCGTCGCGATCTGCTCGGAGGTGGCGACCTCGTGGCCACGCCGCTGATACAGCCCGATCCATGTCAGGGTGTGCGCCGCGATGGTCAGTCTGCTGTTGGCGCTCACGTCGGACTCCACCTCCCTCGTCCCTCGGGTTTAGTCGTAACTATAGTTGTTACAACACCTACGCGGCAAGTCCTGCGGGGCTGGCTGGACCGGCCTCGTCAAGGAGCACGCCACCCGCGAGCACACCATCGCCGAGTTCTTCTCCGTCAGCCGGGCCACCGTCCATCGAGTCCTGGCACGCACCCAGGGCCAGCACCAAACAGAAGCCGAACGGCGGTAGGGCCCCGCCAACCTACCGGCGGGTCAGGTGTCCCCTGGTGTCTGAGCCAGTGGGACTCCAGGGCCGACTTCTCCTGATCATGCCGCCTGGCCGTAGCCGTCCGGGGCGGGCGGGTCGTTGCCTTGGAGCGGGCTGAAGTCGACGTCCAGGTGCGGGTCGTACGCCTCGGGCTGGATGCCGAGTTCGTGGGTGGAGTACTCGCCGAAGCGGCGGATGTGCTCGGTCAAGTACGGCGAGATGTGGGCGAGGTCCTCAGGGGCGATGATGTAGCCCTCCTCCTGGAGCTGGCGCACGATCTCGGCGATGTCCAGGGCGTTGTGGAAGATCACCGCGTTCGTGAGCAGGGCGTTGAACTTCACGGTCTTCTCCTGCTCGACGGGGTCGTTGTCGGTGATGACGCCGCCGTTGCCGAAGCCGATCCACTGGGAGAAGCCGTTGAACGCCTCGACCTTGTTTGTGGCGGCGGTCACCCGCCGGCGCAGCGGGGCGTCCGAGAGGTAGCGCAGCAGCTGGACGGTGCGGATGACGCGGCCGACCTCGCGGAAGGCCGTGTATGTCGCGTTCTTGCGTGAGCCCGCCCGCAGGCGCCGCAGCAGCAGCGTGGAGGAGATGGCGCCCTCGCGCACGGAGACGGCCACCCGCATCAGGTGCCGGAACTGGGACTCGATCAGGTCGAAGTCGATGACGTTGCGGCCCGGCTCCCCGAACAAGGCGTCGATGTGCACGTACTCGGCTCTCTTCGTGGGCCGGTAGAAGGTCAGGCCCTTCCAGTTCCTGATCCTGGGCATCAGGTCGAAGCCCAGCAGGTGCGCGAGCGCGAAGACAGGGAAGCTCTGGCCCTGCGTATCCGCGTGCACGGTGGTCGGTTTCAGCTCGGAGGTGTTCTTGAGCAGGCCCTCGATGATGTAGACGGCCTCCCACACCCCGCACGGGATGAAGTGCGTGAACAGCGCGATGTAGGTGTCGGAGATGTGGTGGTAGGCGATGCCGCCCGGCTTGCCGTACCGCACGGACGTCTCAGACAGCAGATTGTTGAGGTAGGTGTCCATGTGGGTGCCGTCCGCGGCGACCGCGGAGCCGTCGCCCCACGCCTGGGAGATGTCCAGGCGGGCGTGCGCATTGACCAGGTCGGCGATCGCCTCGTTGAGCGTCGGGATGGAGAAGTGCCGGTTCGCGGACAGCGACAGCTCGTGCCCGCTGACACCGGGGATGTGGCGGGCGGCCTCGTAGGGGCCCATGTTGGTGCCCTTGACGAACGTGGTGATCACGTACCGGCCGAAGGGGTCCTTCAGCTTCGGCTCGTTGCCGGAGGCGGGGCCGAAGCGGCGCCACCACTCCACCCAGTACGCCGTGCGGGAGATGATCCCGAGCAGGGAGCGCTCCGGCATCCTCGCCCTGATCTCCTGCTCCAACACCTTCGCCGAGGCGCGCTGCCCCTCGGAGCGGTGGGCCTTGAGAGAGGGGATACCTGTCTCAGGGTCGATGACCAGGCCCTCGTTGTCCGGGTACCCGGCATCCGCACTCGCGGCGGCCGCAGTGAGTTTGTCCTCCAGCTGCCGACGGAACGCCACCGCGTCGTACGGCGCATCGTCGCCGGACTCGGCGAGGCCGACCTCCACCAGGTAATCGCCCAGCTTCGCCTCGACATCCTCCCAGGGAAGCAGCTGCTCACTCCAGTCGGCGTACTCCTCGGACCCGGTCACCGCGACGTCACCGGTGCGCAGTTCCTCGGCGAGCGCGGCGAAGACCATCGCCTCGAAGTGCTTGCGGACAAACGCGCCGGGCCGGTTCTTGTCCCGGACGGCTTTCTGCCAGTTCAGCGTGGCGAACGAGATGTCGACCGGGCGGCCGTCCTCGTGCCGTTCCGGGATGTAGTCGCGGGAGGTCTTGTACCGGCGGGCGTGCGCGAGCGCGTCCAGGACCCAGCTGTCCTCCGAGGTGGTCGTCAGTTCCAGGCGGCTGGTCAGGTCGTACATCGTGGAGCGGTCCTTGAGCAGGTGCCCGTACAGCAGCACCTCCCAGTAGTTGCCATGGTGGGCGGCGACCTTCTCGATTCTCTCGTACTGCCCCTCGAACCCGCCGAAACCATCCACCGCTGCCGCAGGCACTCCCAGGGCGCCGGCCTGCACCCGAAGGGCCTTCGCCATCGTGTGCAGGGCGAGCGCGAGCCCGCTGCTGAGCCGCGCGGCCACAGCGCCGGCCTCCGCGTCCTGGTCGAGTTCCCCGACCGCCGCCAGGATCTCGGCCGTCAGCGCTGCCGCCTTCTCCCGTGCGGCCTGGACTGGGCCGTCGGTGTCGATGTGCTGGAGCACGGTGCGGTAATTCCCGATCAACGCCTCGACGATGGCCTGCTGCTGCTCCCGGATGCTCTCCAGCTCCGCCTTGGCCCGCTTGACCTGCAACGCGATCCGCTTGCAGAACATCGTGGTCAGGTCGTCGCGGGCCCGCATCCGCGCCTTGTGCACGAGACACACCAGCAGCGCGAGCCGCTTCATCAGGTTGTAGTCCCGCAGTCCCGGCGCGTCCGCAGCGTCCGCCTCACCGGCGAAGTCCGTGATCTTCCCCGATGCGACACCGTCCAGCCACACCCCGGTCTCGCCCAGCTCGTCCACCCACCCAAGGTGCTCGGCCTGGGAGCGGAAGTGCGACCACGTCGGGGCCTTCGCCGACTGCTTCAGCTTGTTGTACTTCGTGGTGCCGGAGGCGTCCTTGTCCGAGAGCAGGGCCAGCAGCCGCTCCCGGTGCGCCTCGCTGAGCTGGTCGTAGATGCCCACGCAGATCGAGGCGTTCACCTCGGTGCGGACCTTCGCCGCGAGCGCGTCCAGCGTGGTGAAGCCCGGCAGCTCCAGCCCGGCCTCGACGACCTTCTCCAACGCGATGTTGATCAGGTCCGCCGGCCGGTTCTTCGACACCGCCTCGTTCCGCATCACTGCCTCGGCGATCTTCCGGGCCTTCGCCTTGTCGTACGACAAGCCGGTGCGCTGCCGTACGGCGGTCCGCTGCCGCTCCGCTGTACGGTTCGCCGCCCTCGGCACCGTGCCCTCCGGCAGGTCCACCGCGCGACGCACGAAGTCGACGACCGTGTCCGGGACCTCGTCCAGCTTCGGGAAACACCCCATCCGCTGGTACGACTTCAGCATGAGCAGCTGGGCCAGCAGGTGCTCATCACAGCCAGCACGAGCGGCGGCCCACTCGACCTCGTCACGGCTCGGCGAGAAGAACAAGTGCAGCTCGTGCGCGGTGATCAGCCGCTTGAACCGCGGATACGCGGTCCTCTCGATCGAGGTCACAGCCCACCCCGCCCCGGACGACATCCAACGTCACCACCAACGACGCTGAGCTGAACGGGTGACGGGTGGGCCCGCTCAGGCCCCCAAGATCATTCCGTGGCGGGTTTCTGGCGTATCTGGGTCATGGCCGAGGTAACTACTCACCGGGCCCGCCCCCGGTTCACGCCGGAGGTGGTCACCAGTCGTCGCACGGTGAGGGCGACCTCTCCCACCTGCAAGCCGGTCAGCTGAGCCACCCGCTCGGCGACGTCCTGCCGGATCCGCTCGCAGACCTGGGGGAAGTCGGAGGGGGAGGGCAGCTCCATGGTCCGGTGCAGGCGCACCGATCCGGTACGGACGGCRGYGGAGGCGCTGGG
>NZ_QFRK01000143.1 GCF_003143855.1 Streptomyces sp. NWU339 | reverse complement strand
TCCTCGAACAGGGCCGCGGCCAGCAGCAGGTAGACCACGACCCGCGCGGGCAGCTTCCGCAGCCGCTGCTGGACCCCTCCGCACTCGGCAAGCACGGCATCGACCAGCTCGAACGGAACGATCCGTGTCAACTCGCCCAAGTGACCCGGTGCATAAAGCCCTTCGGCCACCGTGACGACACGCGTGATGGCAGACTGTCCGGCCAGCGGAGCCTCCGGTGAGTGGACGGTTGTCTTGGTCGACTGCCAGTCCTACCGGGGCTCCGCTTCCCACGTCCGGCAAACCCACAGATCACAGCCGCCTGGACACCCGCACTCAAGCCGTAACTTCACGGCCTTGCGACAAAGCCCCCCAACAACCCTGCTCTGGCGTCGTCTGGGCATTCAAGCAGTCGCCACTGACAACAGGCCGTTTCTGTCGGACGCAGCACCAGTAGAGCACTCTCGGAGAGTGCATGCAGCCTTTTCCGGAAGGTCGAAGACCAGGGAGGTTGCGGGAGGGAAGATCGACTTGCCCGCGCTATCCCGAGTGGGTTACAACCTTCGCCAACGCCCCTACTTCGTAAGGGAGTTGTTCGGCCTGACCATGAGGAGAACCATGCAGTCGGGCCTTCCCGTCCCGTGGACTGCCGCAGCACCTTGGGTGCTTGTGGTGGCCGTCATTGTGATCGTGATCGGCATGCGTCCGGACCCGGCAACGGTCGGATCGTGCAGCGCCTTGCTGCTGGGGACTGCTGAGGCGTACCGCCGCCTCTCCCGGTAACCTCCACGGGTGGTCCTCGACGCTCTCCGAGGACCGCTCCCCGCCGACGCGGGGGTGTTTCAGTCGAGGAGCAGGGAGGTCGCCTCAGCTCTGCGCTCTCCCCGCCGACGTGGGGGTGCCCGACTGAACTCGGTCACTTACGGACAAGCCCGAGATCCTCATCCATCCGCAGTGTCTTGCCGCCGATCTTCACCACCTGTGCGCTCCCGCCCTGCACGGGCTGGCGGAGAACTCGCAGTTCTCCGAGCATCGGATGCTCTGTCCACGCCATCGGCGGGGCAATGCTTTCGGGATCCGCTTCTTTGAGCCAGTCGGCGCGGACGGGAATGGTGTGGCGCATCACCTCTCGAACGGACGAGACCGGCATCCTGCCGTCCGGTGCGGCATGGGGAAGCAGTTGCTCGCCGCCGAGGTCCAAGGTCACCCGACCGTCTTCCTGGACATAAGCGCACAACAGTCGCACCGAGTCGGCGCCGAGCCTGGTGGACACCTCCCACTCATCCTCTTCACCCGGCAGATCATGCAGGTCATGCAGCGCGCGAACGCTCAACGCGCGCGGGACCGCGAGAAGGGCGGCCATACTGCGTTCCGCCATCTCTTTGCCCCTGTGAGCTGTCCAAGCCTTCGTCTCGCTACCGCCCGGGTTGTTCCAGTCAAAGTCCTCGTTGTTCCCGTGGACGGCTTCGACCAGGCCTTGCACGTCACCCGGGACGGAGATGATCCCGCCCTCGATCCCGGCAAGAGTTCGGGAAGTAGTGGCAAGGAGGTGCTCGGAATACACTTCGCCCCACTGCTGTGGGGTCTTCCCGCCGCCCACGATCGGGTCGAGCACGACAAGACGCGGCCCGCTCGCCCAGCCCGGGCGGCCGCGGCCGTCGGGGTAGCCGTGCCGAGCCCAGTGGTTCTCATGCCGCCAGCACCGTCCGGCCCGCTGCAACAGCAGCGACAGCGGAGCAAGGTCGCTGATGACGATGTCGGCATCGAGGTCAAGCGACTGCTCGACGACCTGGGTGGCGACCACGATCCGGCGCAGCGGACGCGGGCCTTCCCGGCCCAGCCCTTCGGTGACCTCCCGCGTACGGGCCTCACGTACGTCCCCGGGGAAACGGGCGTGCAGCAGTTGCACGATTCCGCCCTGCTCGTGGGAGCGTTTGTCGAACCGTTCACGGAGCCTCAGATAGGTGTCCTGCGCGTCCCCTACGGTGTTGCACACCACCAGGGCCGTGCCGCCCTCCCCTTTACTCAACGGCGTCAGAAGCCGCTCGATCACCGCCTGCCGTGCCCGGGCACCAACACCGGAACCATGGACGACGGGCTCCACCACGACACCGAGCTCCATGACCCGCGCACGCGACTGCTCATACCGGCGGGCAGGCGAGATTTGGGTCGCCCGGCCGCTCTCCCCGTCCACATACAGCCACCCGGGGTAAGGCGCCGGGAACGTCCGTCCCCCCAGGGCGCGTGTCTTGTGGCCGGCACCCTTCAAGTACTCCTTGATCAGCTGGTCGCTGACCGACGCCGGCAACGTCGCCGACAGCAGGACGACCGGCACGCCGTACGCCCCGAGCCAGTTCAGCAACCGGCCCAACAGCACCTGCATGTACGGGTCATAGGCGTGGGCCTCGTCGACAACGAATGTCTTGCCCGACAGAGCCAGTAACCGCAGCGCGTTGTGCCGTACCGGCAGCACCGCCATCAGGGCCTGGTCGATCGTGCCGACCGCGAACTGGGCGAGCAACGGCCGCTTGGGTCCGCGCAGCCACCGTTGCGGCCGCATGTCGGCCTCCGCCCGCCTGTTCCCCTCCCCGAGCTCGTCGCCATCACACGTCAGCACGCTCTGCGCGTCCAGATCCTCATCGGCGTAAGCGCTGTTCAGCCAGGCCATGCTGTGGACCAGCGTCAGCCCGGCGTCCTCACCGGACTGACGCAGCAGCGTCTTTGCGACCCGCCCGTGCATCTGATCGCTGGTGGCCATCGTCGGCAGCAAAAACGCGTACCCCTGCGTGCCGAAGGCCTCGGACAGAACCCGCTCGGCCTCCAGAGCCGTCTCGCTCTTCCCATCCCCTGGAGCCGCGGTGACGAGGAAGATACCGCCACGACGCGCCTCCCCCACCGCCTCCCGCAGCTCGTCCATTACGGACCGCTGCAACGGATTCGGCTCGCCCTGGATGCCGTACGCCTCCGCGAATCCCTTGCGCTGCAACCCCACCCGGGCCAGCCCGGCCTCGGCCAGCAGACGGGGAGCATCCTGCTGAGAACGCTTGAAGTGATCCGCCAGCACTGACTCAAGCCCTCGCTGTCGCCCCCGAAGATAGTCCTCCTGACTGACCAGCCAGTCCGCGAGAATGACCACCCCCGTCACCAGCACCGCAGCCGACGCCTTGAACACCTCCGGCGCCTCCGGCTCTCCCAACGACTCGTGCACCACGGCGGCATGAGCATTCCTCTGCCGCGCCCAGGCGGCCCCACCGAGAAACGCCGGGGCGATGCCATCCTCGATGCGGTGAAAACGTCCGTGATGACCGCCGATGACCTCGGCCAGCCGCTCCGCGGCCCTCAAGTCTCCGTCAGCAGCGAAGCCCAGCTCCGCCAGCACTGCCTTCGCGCCCTGCAGGCCTGCCACGTCGTGCCCGAACCGCTCCACGCTCATCGTCATGCGGTCGCCGCTCAGCTCCGCGCTGAGATACTGGCTGCCATGGCGGGAGCAGAACTGAAACTCTGACAACTTGCCGAGGTCATGCAGACCGGCACACAGCCCGACGACCGCCCTCGCACGTTCCAGCTCGCCCGCCAGCCCCATCCCATCGGCGATCCGCACACGCTGGTTCTGGGACAGGTAGACATCCCAGAGGTGCAGCGCCATCGCGGCAGCATCCAAGAGGTGCCGGATCAGCGGATACGGCGGCAGCCCAGGATCCAAGCCTCTCGACTTCCCCCACACCGACTCATCCGGAGCTTCCCAGTCCTCCACCTACCTCGCCCCCTCACCCCCAGCAGTGGACCATGCCCCGCTGCTGGAGCCAGCATTCAAGCACTCCCCACTGACAGCGCTGCAGCCGTCCAGCCCCCCAGTAAGGTGACACCGTGAAGTCCCACCAGTCGCGATGCAAAGCCCCCTTCAATGCAAAGGAAGGGCAAAGCCCTTCTTGAGCCGCACCCATGAGGGCCGGGCCTGTCAAGGGGCGCAGACGGTCCCCGCCTGCGGCTTTCGGTGGGATGCCGGGGCGTTTTCCTCGTGGCTCTTCCTCGTGTCTGTCTGCGGGGCCGCCGCGTGGGAGGGGTCCAGTTGGAGCGCCCGGAGCCCCGCGAGGAACGAGCGGGGCGAGGACGAACGAGCTGGAGGCCGACGAGCGGCGGCCGACAATGGGGGCCGAGGAAGCGTCACG
>NZ_QFRK01000142.1 GCF_003143855.1 Streptomyces sp. NWU339 | reverse complement strand
TCCCGCCACTGCCCGCCCGTCTTGAACCGCCAGATCACGCCCTCGAACTGCTGCCGCAGCCGCTCGGGGTACGGCCCGTACTGGCCGATCGGCAGGTACGGGCCGATGAACTCCCACTCCGCATCCGTCAGTTGCACTCGCGTCACATAAAACGATCTACCGGATCAGGTCCCGCCCCAAGAGCGAAACCCGCAGATTGATCACGACCCGATACGCGCCCTAGGAGGAAAGGAGGGGGAAGCCGCCGCCGCGGTGATGTATCACTCTCGTCAACGAGCCGCGCACCCCGAGGACACGCCCCATCCCGGCGACCTTGCTGACCGGAAAGGGGTTGCCTCCTCTGTCGTTACACCACTTCGATGGACGTGCCCATCAACCGCCGCAAATTGGGCGGGATGGCGACCCGGCATAACGACCGTGCGCACAAGCATCAGCCTTCGGAGGGACGCGGGGCACGCAGGTGCGCCCGTTCCTTCAGCTCTTCCTCGTCGACCAACGTGAGCATCGGCTGACCCGGCGCGCACACCATGGTCACGAGGAACCTGTTCGGTGCGTCCGACTGGGCGTTGCCGTCCTGGTAGTGGATCACGTCACCGCCCGGCTCCCAGAACGTCTCACCGGCCCTGATCACGCGCTCCGGCTCACCCTCGAGCTCGAACCGGACCGCGCCCTCCATCACGTAGCCGAACGCTGGCCCCGAGTGGCGATGCGGAGGGAGCCCGGGGTGACCAGGAGGCCACTCGACAAGGATCGTCATTGCCGATCCGCCTTCGGGGAAGAAGGGAGGAGTTACTTCCTGCAGCATCTTGACCTCGGGCGGCAGCGAGACCTCGTGCCCCTCGGCAGGGTCTACGTGCGCTGGGTTCTTCTCTGACATGTACCACACCTTCGTAAGCCTGCCTGGAATGGACAATCAGCCACAGCCCGCATCCGTGACACGCCGGTCCCGAAGCCACCCTGCCTCACGTCGGCGGCCGCCACAATCCGGGAGCCAGCTGCATCGAATGGGACTGCTGCACGGTGTGGTGACATCTGATCTGGCTTACCCATGAGGCGGCCCGGAAGGACCGCCGGCGTACCGCGGTTAACCGGGAAACTCCGCACTCCTTCAGGACGCCCACCGCCCGGAAGCCACGATTCAGCAGGTCAGCGAATTCCGTCGGCTGACCAGCAAGAGCAGCTCACCACCCAGTGCGTGTTGTCCAGGACAGCGGGACCGCTGAGCACCCACCGCACCGTCGCCGCACACCACACGTGGTCTCCGATGCGGTAGGCGTTCAGCTCGGCCATGCTGTTGAACGCGACGGTGGGGGGGCTTCTGCCCAGCCCAGCACCTGGACCGGCTCAGTGCTGACGGTTTCGAACTCGCCGTTTCCGAGGTCCTCCACCAAGAAGGCCATCGCCACCTCGAACTTGGGGCCGCCRCCGAACCAGASCTTTYCCTTCGACACGGCCATCAGTCGGGCCGCCTCGGCGCTGATCGTCTTGAGGCTCTCCGCATTCGAGAGGATCGCGCRCACCTGCTCCTCGTCGACCTCGGCCGGTACCATGAACCGCTTCAAGACCTCACCGAGGGACATGAGATGCACGAACCGGTCCCCGAKKCCTTCCACGTCCTTGGCCATCAGCGGCGGGTACGCCRCCCCGTCTCCGAAGTCCTTCGTKTTCTTGCTGACGAAGTAGACCTTCTCRTCGGGGTGTGCCCGCGCGTACTCGATGGCCGTCAGCCAGATCGCGGCGTCCCTGCCGCCCGTCTTCACCTTGTCGCCGCGCTCGTTGATGACGATGGCTTTGCATGGCGGGAGGACGTTCGCCTCCCGGAATGCCGCCTCGCGCARCGCGGTCTCGCTGGTTGGGATCTCGTCGACGATCTCGAGGTACTGGTCCCGCCAATGCTGGTGAAAGCGCTCCAGGTCCAGTGGCGGGAGCAGGCCGGCGACCTGCCCCGGCGTGGCTTTGCTGAAGTTGTCCAAGGCCTGGGCGGCTGCCTCGCGCGTCAGCTCAGCGCGGCCTGGTACAGCGACACGCAGGCACTGGCGACCAGCACCCCCAGGACGATCTTCTTGAAGCGCGCCGAATCCGTCCGGGCGAAGACGCGGTCCCCGCACCACCAGCCCGCCAGCAGGCCGGGGAGCCCCGCGCCGGCCAGCAGCAGACTGTCCGCGGTCAGCCGGCCGACGGCGAAGAATCCCGCGAGGGCCAGGACGTTCTGTACGCAGAACGTGGCCTGGAGCGTCGCCCGGAACTCACGGGGCGCCAGCCCCATGGCCTGGAAAGCGGCGACCAGCGGCGGCCCGTTCATCCCGGTCGAGGTCAGCAGCGCCCCGCTGGCGAAACCCGCGGCGACCGTGGGGCCCGTCCCGCGCCGGAAGGTCATGCCACGGCCGATCAGGACGGCGAACACCAGCACGGCACAGGCGATGAGGACGGACAGCGCACCCGCGCTGAGCACCGTCACCGCGAGCAGCCCGAGCGGCATGCCCACGAGGCCCGCTCCGCTCACCAGGCTCGCGGTGCGCACATTGACGTGGTCCCTCTGGTGGACGCAGACCGTCAGCGAGAGCACCAGTCCCAGCGAGGTGACCACGACGATGGCGTTCTGGGGGCTGGTCAGCAGGGCCAGCAGCGGCACGGCCACCAGCGCGAACCCGAAGCCGCTCAGCGCCTGCGCGAACGACGCCAGCGCGATGATCAGCGCCACCTCGGTGATCAGGGTCGTCGTCACGTGCGCCCTCYCCGGCCCCCTGCCCCCGGGGTGGCCCGTCCGTCCCCGTACCTCCCTCGCACACTACCGGCCGGGCGAACGCCGGCCGCCCAAGGGGTACCCCTCGACCACCACGGGCCCTAGTACTCCAGCAGCACTTTGACGTTTCCCCTGTTCAGGGGCGGTTTGGGCGAGTGTAGCGGGCTGGGTTCCGGCCCGTGTTCTCTTTCCCGGACCGCCCCTCGAACGTGTGCAACCGCCGCTGATGATGGCAGCGGCGGGCGACGGCTTGGCGTCGTCTGCGCCACTGTGACCACCTCAGTGCGCGTGCCCTGAGGAGGGACTGATGAGCGCGTGTGGCGGGTGGGTGGCCAGTTGCCAGGAGCCGCCGAACTTCTGCCACGGTGAGGGGTGCGAGGCAGGAACCGTTTCTGCTGCCCCTTTTGCCGCGGCGTCGGCGGCCATGACCGCCAGGAGGGCGTGCGCCGGCATGGCCAGGGTGACGTGCCGCATCCAGCCGGTGTAGCGGCGGACCTCGTACTGGTCGAGGCCGCACTCGTTCTTGGCAGCCTGGGAGGCTTCCTCGATGGCCCAACGTGTTCCGGCGACGCGGGCCAGGTGCTCGACCGTGGTGCCGAGCGGTGCGTAGGCGAGGTGGTAGGCGATCTCCTGGGGCTTGCTGATGCTGCGGCGCGCCAGTGCCCACCGCTGGTGGGTGGGCAGTTCGTCGTCGAAGTCCTCGATGGAGGTGATCYGCAGGGCGGCCCAGTSGTMGACKCGCGGGCCCTTGGCGCCGTCACCGCACGAACGTCTCTCCCACGCTTCGTCGGGAGCCTGGGAGAAGAGGTGATCGATGCGTCCGAAGTGGGGCACCTGCTGGGACTTGGGGACCGCGAGCACATACCCCAGGCCGGTCTCCTCCAGCATGCGGCGCAGCCGCCATTCCTGGCCGTAGGCGGCGTCCGCGGTCACCCAGGCGATCGGCAGCGGCGAGGCGATCGCCCGCAGCACCATGGCCTTGGCCAGGTCGGGTTTGGTGGCGAAGGCCCGCTCGTCGGGGATGTGGGCGGCGCGGCAGCGGTCGCGGTCGTCGGTCCAGGACCTGGGCAGATACAGCTCACGGTCGACCAGGGCGCGGCCGCGGGTGGTGGCGTAGGCGGCGAACACGCCGATCTGGCTGGGGGCACCCCCTCTGGGGGATTCTCGGTGCGGCCGGCGGTGCCGGAGTACTGGCGCTGTACGCCGGCTGAGGTGGTGCCCTTCTTGAGGAAGCCGGTGTCGTCGAGGATGAGGATCCCGTCGGGCTCGCCGAGCCGTTCGGCTACATAGTGCTGGAGGTCGTCGCGGAGCTCGTCGGCGTCCCAGCGGGCGCCGTTGAGGAGCCGCTGAAGGCGGTCGGGTGTGTGATGCCCGGCGTATTCGGCCGGCTGCCGGCCGTTCTTCCGGCCGACCGGGCCCAGCAGTCCACGGATGTAGTCACGCATCCTGCGACAGGGACTTTGCGTGTTGCGGTTCTGTCCGGTTGAGCACGTGAGTCCTGGTTGATCATGTCCATCCGAGTGTGGCCAGAGGGCGGCCTGGGTGGCGGGCATGGTGGCGGGTGGCGGCGGCAATGTTGGTCTCGCCGTCCTGCCGGCAGACGCTGATGGCGAGGTTGCGAAGGCTGGCCATCACGCGGGGCAGCCGGCCGGCGCGGATGGTGGAGGCGTCCTCGGCGAACGTGGTGTC
>NZ_QFRK01000092.1 GCF_003143855.1 Streptomyces sp. NWU339 | reverse complement strand
GCCCAGGAGATCTACGCGCTCCTGACCGCCTATCAGGTGATCCGGATCGCCATAGCCGACGCGGCCCAGGCATCCGGCACCGATCCCGACCGCTGCAGCTTCTCCGTCGCCCTGAACGCCGCCCGCGACCAGATCGTCCAGGCCCAGGGCGTGATCGCCGACACCGTCATCGACCTCGTCGGCACGATCGGGCACGCGGTCCTGGGCACCCTCATGCCCGCACGGCGAACCCGCCTCGGCCCTCGCGCGGTCAAACGGCCTCTGTCCCGATACGCCTACAAGAGCCTCAAGGTCGACCGCCACACCTACAAGGCCACCGTCAGCATCGACATCTTGACGTCGGCTCCCGGACCGTAAACTTCACGGCCTTGCCCTTTAGGGTTCAGGCATGGACTTCCGAATGGCCCAGCTGTGGGCCCGTTTGCGAGGGGGCGGGCGTGGCGGTGGACGGCGGCCGCGGCGGACCCTGGCCGCCGTGGCCGCCGTCGTCGTGCTCGCCGGGGCCGGTACGTGGACCGCCGTCGCCTCCGAGGACCCGGCGCCCGCGGTCAGCCGGACCGACCGGACCACGAGTACGGCCGACGGGGTGCGCATCGACACCTCGTACTTCACCGCCGGCCCGGACGGCCGCCGCCCCGCCGTGCTGCTCGGGCACGGCTTCGGCGGCAGCAAGAACGACGTACGGCAGCAGGCCGAGGAGCTCGCCCGCGAGGGGTACGCGGTACTGACCTGGTCCGCGCGCAACTTCGGCAGGTCCACCGGGAAGATCGGGCTGAACGACCCGAAGGGCGAGGTCGCCGACGTCTCCCGGCTCATCGACTGGCTGGCGAAGCAGCCCGAGGTGCAGCTGGACGAGGACGGCGACCCGCGCCTGGGCATGGCCGGCGCCTCCTACGGCGGTGCCATCGCGTTGCTCACCGCCGGGCACGACGACCGGGTGGACGCCATCGCCCCCGCGATCACCTACTTCGACCTCGCCGAAGCGCTGTTCCCGAACGGCGTGTTCAAGAAGCTGTGGGCGGGCGTCTTCGTCAACACCGGCGGCGGCTGCGAGAAGTTCGAACCCGCGCTGTGCCGGATGTACGAGCGGGTCGCCGAGTCCGGCACCCCGGACGCCGAGGCCGTCGAGCTCCTCAAGGAGCGGTCCCCATCCGCCGTCGCCGACCGCATCGACGTACCGACGCTGCTGATGCAGGGCCAGAACGACTCCCTGTTCCCGCTCGGCCACGCCGACGCCGCCGCGAAGGCGATCCGGGCCAACGGCGCCCCGGTCGACGTCGACTGGATCGCCGGCGGGCACGACGGCGGTGAACCGGAGGCGGACCGGGTCCGCACCCGCACCCTGGCCTGGTTCGACCGGTACCTGAAGGACGACACGAGCGCCGACACCGGCCCCGCCTTCCGCGTCACCCGCACCGGCGGCGTCGACTCCACCGACGGGCGGGCCGTGCTGAGCGGCGCGAGCGCGGACCGCTACCCGGGCCTGACCGGCGGCGGCAGGTCCTTCCCCCTCACCGGAGGCGAGCAGAGCTTCGCCAACCCGGCCGGCGCCAACCCGCCCGCCGTCTCCGCCCTGCCCGGCCTCGGCGGCGCCGGCGGCCTCTCCCAGCTGTCCTCGCTCGGCGTCGGCGTCTCCCTGGACTTCCCCGGCCAGCACGCCCGCTTCGAGTCGGCCCCGGTCACCGGCGACCTGCGGATCACCGGATCGCCGACGGCCACCGTGCACGTGAGGTCGACCGGCGACGACGCCGTCCTCTTCGGGAAGGTGTACGACGTCGGCCCGGACGGACGGCAGCAGGTCCTGCCGTCCCAGCTGGTCGCCCCGGTCCGCGTCGAGGACGCCAAGGCCGGCAAGGACGTGACTGTCACGTTCCCGGCCGTCGACCACGAGGTCCGGCAGGGCCACCGCCTGCGTCTCGTCCTCGCCTCCACCGACCTCGGCTACGCCTCACCCGTCGCCCCGGCGACGTACACCGTCTCCCTCAAGAGCGACCTCACCGTGCCCACCGCGCCCGGAGTGACCACCGCGGCGGCCCCGCTGCCCGCGTGGGTGTGGTGGCTGCCGCTCGCCGGAGCCGTGACCGCCCTCGTCCTGGTGCTCACCGGCCGCCGCCGCACGGCCGCCGCGCCCCCCGACCCCGCACTCGCGGACGTGCCCCTGCAGATCACGGACCTGAGCAAGCGCTACGCCCGCTCCGCCGAGCGGTACGCCGTGCGGAACCTGTCCTTCCGTGTGGAGAAGGGCCAGGTCCTCGGCCTGCTCGGGCCGAACGGCGCGGGCAAGACCACCACCCTGCGCATGCTGATGGGCCTGATCACACCCGACGGCGGCGAGATCCGCGTCTTCGGTCACGCCATCCGCCCCGGCGCCCCGGTGCTCTCCCGGGTCGGCGCCTTCGTCGAGGGCGCGGGCTTCCTGCCGCACCTGTCCGGCCGGGAGAACCTGGAGCTGTACTGGCGGGCCACCGGACGCCCGCCCGAGGACGCCCACCTGGACGAGGCCCTGGAGATCGCGGGCCTCGGCGACGCCCTCGCCCGTGCGGTGCGCACCTACTCCCAGGGCATGCGCCAGCGCCTCGCCATCGCCCAGGCCATGCTCGGTCTGCCCGACCTGCTCATCCTGGACGAACCGACCAACGGACTGGACCCGCCGCAGATCCGCGAGATGCGCGAGGTGATGATCCGGTACGCGGCCGCCGGCCGCACGGTGATCGTCTCCAGCCATCTGCTGTCGGAGGTCGAGCAGTCCTGCACCCACCTCGTCGTCATGGACCGCGGCGGGCTGGTGCAGGCCGGGCCGGTGCGGGAGATCGTCGGCTCCGGCGACACCCTGCTCGTGGGCACCGGGTCCCCCGTGGACGAGCCGCTCGCCGAGAAGGTGGCCGCCCTGCCGGGCGTCGCCTCGGCGGTCCGCGTCGACGACGGGCTGCTGGTCCGCCTCGACGCCGACGGCACCGCCGCCCGCCTGGTCACCGAACTGGTCCGGCTGGAAGTGCCGGTGGAGTCGGTGGGCCCGCACCGCCGCCTCGAAGACGCCTTCCTCACGATGATCGGAGGTTCCGCATGAGCACGCTCGCCGAGCGGGCCGGACCCACCGGACCCGAAGCGCCGGCCGGGCCCGTGGAGGTGGCCGACGGCTACCGCGCGGGTCGCACGCTGCCGCTGCGGGTCGAGCTGGTCCGGCAGCTGAAGCGCCGCCGCACGCTCGTCATGGGCGCGATCCTCGCCGCCCTGCCGTTCGTCCTGGTCGTCGCCTTCGCGATCGGCGGTGAGCCGGAGGGCCGGGGGGGCCGGATCACCCTGATGGACACGGCCACCGCCTCCGGCGCCAACTTCGCCGCCGTGAACCTGTTCGTCTCGGCGGGCTTCCTGCTGGTCATCCCGGTCGCCCTGTTCTGCGGGGACACGGTCGCCTCGGAGGCCGGCTGGTCCTCGTTGCGCTATCTGCTCGCCGCGCCGGTGCCGCGCATGCGGCTGCTGTGGTCCAAGCTCGTCGTCGGACTGGGACTCAGCCTCGCCGCGATGGTGCTGCTGCCGGTCGTCGCGCTCGCCGTCGGCACCGCCGCCCACGGCTGGGGCCCGCTGCAGATCCCCACCGGAGGCTCGCTGGACCCCGCGACGGCGGCGCAGCGGCTCGTGGTGGTCGTGGCGTACATCTTCGTGTCCCAGCTGGTCACCGCCGGGCTCGCGTTCTGGCTGTCGACGCGCACCGACGCCCCGCTGGGCGCGGTCGGCGGCGCCGTCGGACTGACCATCGTCGGCAACGTCCTCGACGCGGTGACCGCCCTCGGCGACTGGCGGAACTTCCTGCCCGCGCACTGGCAGTTCGCCTGGGCGGACGCCGTCCAGCCGGACCCGGAGTGGTCCGGCATGATCCAGGGCACCGCGGTCTCGGTGACGTACGCGTTCGTGCTGTTCGCGCTGGCCTTCCGCGGTTTCGCCCGCAAGGACGTGGTGTCGTAGTCGCGCACGTCCCAAGTGGGCCGAGTGGGCCAAGCGGGTGAATCTGCGCAACCGATTCCCGTGCGTCGGGTTGATGAAGCAGAAGGGCTTGCGACGCCACGAGAAAGGAAAGCGCTGTGCTGCTCCGTCCGCGGTACACCGGCATCTTCCGCAGGCATCCCCGACGGTGAGCATGCCGTGGTGTCCACGTACCAGCCTCCCGGCTCCGCCGTGGCCGGCCTCGCGCGTCGATCTCCGTGCCGAGGCCGCCGGCTTTCCCACTTCTTTCGAGCAGGAAGACGAACGACATTGCGACAGACCCTGAGCAAGGGAGTGTTCGCGGCGGCCGCCGCGACGGGCATTCTCTCTCTGTACGGCGCCCCCGCCTTCGCCGACGCGTACGCGGAGGGGGCCGCCACGGACTCCCCCGGTGTGGCGTCCGGGAACAACGTCCAGGTGCCGGTGGAGGTGCCGGTGAACGTGTGCGGCAACACCGTCGGTGCGGTCTCCGTGCTCAATGAGGCGTCCGACAACCTGTGCGCCAACACCTCGCACCAGGCCGGGCCCCGGTCCGAGCACGCCGATTACAAGGCCGAGGACAAGTCCGGGCCCCGGTCCGCACAGCGGTCCTCCGCCGAGCGCTCGTACGGCGGCCACGATGGTCACGGCGGCGGTGGCGCGTACGCGGAGGGGGTCGCCAAGGACTCTCCCGGTGTGGCGTCCGGAAACCTCGTCCAGGTGCCGGTGCATGCGCCGGTGAACGTGTGCGGCAACAACGTCGACGTGATCGGGGCGTTCAACGAGGCGTCCGACAACGACTGCCGCAACACCTCGCACGGCGGCCGCGGCGGTGGCGCGTACGCGGAGGGGGTCGCCAAGGGCTCTCCCGGTGTGCTGTCCGGGAACCTCGTCCAGGTGCCCCTCGGCCTGCCGCTGAACGTGTGCGGCAACAACGTCGGCCTGATCGGGCTGTTCAACGAGGCGTCCGACAACGACTGCCGCAACGAGCAGGGCCGGTCGCCCGAGCCCGAGCACCGCACCGAGCGTGAGACGCCTTCGACGCCGCCCACGCGTACGCACACCCCGCCTCCCACGCACGTCGTCGACACGCCGCCGCAGGACGTGGAGGAGCCCGGTGCGCCGCCGCACCTGGCCGAGACCGGCAGTGACGGCATGCTGGCGGCCTCGGCCGCCGGTGCCACCCTGCTCGTGGGCGGGGCGTTGCTGTACCGCCGCGGTCGCGTCGCCCTCCGCCGGTAGCGGTTCCCGGGTGCCGGGCCCCGTCGGCCCGGCACCGCGCGGCTTGCCGGGGCTCTGAGCCCGGGCGGGCCCCCGGACCGGCCCGGGCCACCTCGTACGGTGGCCCGGGCCGGTCCGGGGGCTCAATGCTGTACGGAAAGGGTTTCCCGTCAGAGGCTCACCGGCGTCGGCGAATCGGCCCGGCCGACGGCCGACGGGACCGGGACCCTTCCCCGCGCGGGGGTGGACCTGAGCCGGCGGCGCACCCCTTGGACGAGTGCCGCCGCCGTGTACGTCGCGCCCTGGACGAAGCGCATGGACGGGCCGAAGCCGGACGCCGTCGTCAGGCCCGCGAAGAACAGGCCGGGATGGGAGGACTCGAAGCCCCGTCCGATCGCCGGGGAACCGTCGGGCAGGGCCGCCAGCGTCCCGCGCAGCTCGGCGGAGAGCATGCCGAGCCGCTCGCGGTGCACCCGGAACCCCGTGGCGGCGATGACGTGTTCGGTCCCGAGGGAGCGGGACTCACCCGTACGGTTCACCAGGTCCAGCCGTACGCCGCCCGGCACCGCGCAGGCCTCCGTGACCTCGTGGCCCGGCAGCAGTTCCACCGCGCGCTCCACCCGGTCCCGCACCCACCAGGCGCCCGCCGGACCCAGCGCCGTGGCCGCGATGCGCGACCGGGTCTGCTGCGGCAGCCGCCGGAAGAGGCCGGGGCGCTCGGAGTAGAACCAGTTCCGCCAGCCGGGGCCGAGACCGCTGTGCGGGGAGCGGACCGACTGCCACCAGGGGCGTTCCCAGGCCGGCGGCACGTCGTTCCAGTGCACCCGGTCCGCCCGCGCCAGCACCCGCACGCGCGTGCCCTGTTCGGCGAGAAGGGCCGCGGTCTCCAGGGCCGCCTGACCGCCTCCGAGCACCGTGACGTCCTTGCCGCGGAACTGGTCGAGGTCGCTGTGATGGCTGCTGTGCGTCACCAGTGAGGGGTGCAGTCCGCGCAGGGCCTGCGGCACCTCGATGAACGGCATCACACCGACCGCCAGCGCCACCGTCCGCGCGTGCAGTGCCTCCCCGTCGTCGGTGACCACCGTGAAGCCGGCGGGGCCGGACGCCACCCGGGTCACCATGCGCTCGTCGATCTCCGGAACGGCATGGCGGGCGAACCACAGGCCGTACTCCGCGAACGCCGTCACCGGGATCGGCTCCGCGTGACGTGCCGTCAGGCCGTGCTCCGCGCAGTAGGCGGCCAGGGTCCACTCCCCGTCCGGATCCGAGAGGTTGGACGCCCACGGCTCCGACTTCAGGAACATGCCGGCGGGCATGTTGTCCCGCCAGGACGCCATGGGCCGGCCGAACACGCGCAGGTTCAGCCCGGCGGCCGCGGCGTGGGACGCGATCGACAGACCGTACGGTCCGGCGCCCACCACCAGAAGGTCGTACATCATCAACTGCTCGCTTTCTCGTTGTCGTTCAGGGAGGGCGAGGCCGCCCGGGGGATCAGGGGTGATGCCGGTGCCGCCGCCGTGCCGGGGCCCAGCCGCTCGCGCAGCCGGCCGGACACATGACGGGCCCACAGGGCCCACATCGCCCGTCCGGGCCCGCGGTCGTCCCGGGCGTACCAGGCCAGTTCGCGTCCGCCCGGCGCCGTGCGCAGCGCGGCGAGCGGCGCGTAGTTCTCCACCACGAACGTCCGTCCGGCCACCGGCTCGCCGGCCGGCGGGCGACGGCCCGTCAGGTCCATGTGGAGGGCGCGTACGACGTCCAGTCCGGCGCTGTCCTCGAAGAGCCGGAACTGGGCGCCGGGGCGCGGGTTGAAGTCGAGCAGGTGGTAACGGCCCGTCGCGTGGCAGCGGCGGAAGTCGAGGTCGAAGACACCGCGGTAGCCCAGTTCACCGGCGAGCCGCTCGGCCAGGGCCTGTACCTGGGTGTTGGGCGTCCAGCAGCCCACCGCCGTCAGCCCCGCGCCGCGCGGCCAGGACAGTTGCTTCCGGCCCGGCCCACCCGTGCGCACGGCGCCCGAGTGGTCGGCGTAGCCGTGGAAGAACCAGTCCCGGTCCGGCCCCGGCGGCAGGTAGGCCTGCAACAGGAGCGGGCTGCCCGCCTCGTCGGTGCGCCGGTACAGCTCCCGGGCCTGCTCCGCGGACCGCACCAGCTGGGTGCTGCGCAGTCCGCTGCCGGCCGGCAGCAGCCAGGGCCGGCTCCACTTCGCCACCAGGGGCAGCCCGAGCCGCCACGCGTCCTCGGTGGCCCGCTGGGGGCTGTCCGGGACGAGCGTGACCGGGTGCGGAACGTCCGCGGACGCGCACACGGCGGCCAGCTCCGCCTTGTCGGCGACGCGTTCGGGCAGCGTGCCGGGCATCTCGGGCAGCAGGTAGGAGGGTGCCAGGACGTCCCGCAGGCGTCCGGCGGCGATCGCGCTCGCGTCGTCCATCGGGACCAGGACGGCGGGACGTGCGACCCGGTCGGCCACGCGGCGCAGCACGGCGAGGATGTCGTCCGTGGACGCGCCGGGCGCCGGCGGTGGATGCAGCCGCCGGACATAACGTGAGCGGTGAACGGGACTTCCGGACTCGTCGGCGACGACATGCACCTCCACTCCCGCCCTGCCGAGCGAACGCACGGCTCCCAGCGTTCCGTGATGGAAGGGATTCCGGTCGATCCGCAGAATGACGGCGGGGACGCGGGTGTCGAGCAGCGGCACGAATTCCTCCTTTTTTCGAGTTCTTTCGAGTTTTGCAGGGTTCTTCGGGTTTCTTTTCGATCGACTCACCCGCACGAGGGAGCGCGGCACTCGGAAGCCGCATGTCAGTGGCGTCACGGGATTTCCTGTGACTGACTTTCGTATGACTGTTCGTCAATAAAGAGTCCAGAAGCTGAAGGTCGAACGAGAGCGAAGAGAGGAGCCGGTATGGCCCCACAACACGAGCGTGTCCGGGTTCGCGGGCCGGTCGTGGGCGCGGTGGCGATCGCGGTGTCGGCCGCCCTGGCGTTCGGTCTCATGGCGGGCACGGGGGTGGAGGTGGCGGGCGACGACTCCCGCGCTCCGGGGCCGGGTCCGGCGGCGTCCGCCGAGGCGTCCCCGAGCACGGGGCCGTCCCGTCCGGTACCGGAAGGGAAGTTCCCGCCCTTCGGTGCCTTCCTCGCCTCCGACGCCCGGGGTGTGGCCCGTATGGAGCAGTTCAGCCGCTGGCTGGGCGGTGCCGAGCTCCGCGTCGGCCACACCTACCTGCCCGGCAACCACTGGAGCGACATCGCGGGCGACGTCGACTTCCTCAAGGCGTGGGCGCACTGGCGCAACAAGAAGGACGACCGGATGCTCGTCCTCAACGTGCCCATGCAGGAGCGCAACGAGGAGGGCGTCTCCGACGAGGAGGTCCGGCAGTTGCTGCGGCGGGGCGCGGCCGGAGAGTTCGATCACCACTTCCGTGCCCTGGCCGAGCGGCTGGTCCGGCTGAAGGTGCCGGACACGATCCTCGTGCTCGGCTGGGAGATGAACGGCGCCACGTACACCCATCGGTGCGGGCCGGATCCGGAGGCCTGGAAGAAGTACTGGAACAGGATCGTCACCACCATGCGGGCGGTGCCGGGCCAGAAGTTCCGGTTCGACTTCACGCCGAGCCGCGGCCGGGACTCCGTTCCCTGGACGCAGTGCTACCCCGGGGGCGAAACGGTCGACATCCTCGGCATGGACTCCTACGACCAGCCGGACGGAATGCCGTTCGACGAACAGGTGAATGAGCCGTACGGACTTCAGGACCACGTGGATTTCGCGAAAGCCCACGGCAAGCCCATCTCCTATCCCGAATGGGGGCTTTTCCGCAACGGCGACAATCCCGAGTACATGCGCCGCATGCTCGAGTGGATGGACGAGCACCGGCCGCTGTACAACACGGTGACCGACTACTGCCCGCACGGTGTGTGGCAGTGCGGCGACAACCCGGAATCGTCCCGCGTCTACCGGACGACGATGTTCGGCCGCACCGGCACGGCGACCCCGGCGCCCACTCCCACTCCCACTCCCACACTCCCGCCCACCGCGCCGAAGCCGCCGACGAGCTGCACGCCGCTGGACCTGGGCGACTGGGTGGAGCACTGGCTCGGCGGGAAGCTCTGCTTCCGCTTCGACTGGTGGTCGCGCATGGGTTAGCGCCACCGCCGGCCCGGCCGGGTACACCGCGGTCACCGCTTTTTGCGCGCGTCGGCGGCGGTGGCCGGGCCGGGCACCGAGGCGGCCGGGATGTTCTCGGCGTTCTCTGTGTTCTTGGCGTTCTTGGAGTTCTTGGCGTTCTGGCCGTTGCGCCGCGGCCGGGCCAGCAGAGCCAGCGAGCCCAGCAGCCCGCCCGCGCTCGCCCCCACCAGGGTGGTCACCGCGGGCGACGCGGACGTCGGCTCGTTCGGCTTCACCGCACGCGAGAACTGCACGAGCCGGACCTGGGTGCTGCCTTTGGTGTGGTCCGCGTGCCGGATCAGCGCGCGGGAGACCGCGTTGGCCATGTCGACGGCGAGGCCGGGGTTCGCCGAGGTGGCCGAGACGGCGACCATCGGCGCGTCCGGCGAGGTCGCCGTACGCACGCTGTCCCGCAGGGTCCGCACCGGAACACCCGCCCACACCTGGGCGTCCCCGAGCACCGCGAGCTGCGTGGCCACCCGTCCGTACGCCTGTGCGAAGCCGCGGGCGGACTCCGGGGTGGACTTCGCGGTCGGTACGGCGACGACGTAGCTGGTGGCCGTGTAGGTCGTGGGGGTGAGCATGCCGTACGCGCCGCCGGTCAGGCCGCCGACGAGAGTGCCGCCGACCACGAGTACGGACCAGGTCGGCAGCCTCCTGAGACGGTCCAGGAACAGGCGGTGCCGACGGGCCGGAGTGTCGGTCATGACGTGCTGGCTCCGAGGGATGAGAGGGATGAAGGGGATGAAGGGGAACGGGAGACGGCTGCCGCGTACACGTCCATGAGGCGGGCCGTGCTGCGGGTGATGCTGTAGCGCCGAGCGGCCTCGGGGGCCGTGCGCGGCCCGGGGCCCGCCGTGCGGACCTCGGCGATCGCGCGCGCGTACTCCTCGGGGCCGCCGAGCACCCGCCGGGCGCCAGCGGCCGCCGGCGCCGCGTCCTCGATCGCCGGACAGGACGCGTAGAGCACGGGCAGGCCCGACGCCAGCGCCTCCACGGCGGCCAGGCCGAACGACTCCTCCGCGGACGGGGAGGCGAGCAGGTCCATCGCCGACAGGAGCGAGGGCAGGTCGGGGCCCGGCGAGCCGTCCAGGCCGTAGGGACGTTCGCCGGTGAACAGGACGCGGCCGGCCACACCGGCCTCGCCGGCCGTGCGGCGCAGGAGGTGCTCCTCGGGGCCGCCGCCCACCAGCAGCAGCCAGTGGTCGTCCGGGAGCCGGGTGAGGGCGCGGACGAGGACGTCGAACCGCTTGCCCGGGGCGAGCCGGCCGACGCCGCCGACGACGAACGCGCCCTCCGGCAGACCGAGGCTCCGCCGGGTGCGCGCGCGCCGCTCCGGGTCGAAGCGGAAGCGGTCCAGGTCGATGCCGTTCGGGACGACCTCGATACGGGGAGCGGGCACGCCCCACCGCCGCAGACGGTCGGCCACCGCCGGGGAGACGGCGACCGTCGCCGACCCGAGCCGCTCGCTGCCGAGGTACAACGCCCGCACCCCCGCGGTCAGCCTGCGGCCCTCCAGCTGCGTGTCGCCCAGGGAGTGTTCGGTGGCGACGACCGCGCGGACCCCGGCCAGCCGCGCGGCGAGCCGGCCGTAGACGCAGGCCCGGTACAGGTGCGTGTGGACCAGGTCGTAGCCGCCGGCCCGGATCAACCGGACCAGTCGGGGGAGCGCGGCCAGATCACGGTTGCCGCCCATGCCGAGATGCACGACGCGGACCCCGTCGGCGGTGAGCCCCTCGGCGACGGCACCCGGGTTGGTGAGCGTCACGACGTCGCAGCCGACGGGCAGATGACGCAGCAGCAGACGCAGTTGCTGCTCGGCCCCGCCGACACCGAGACCGGTGATGATGTGCAGAGCCCTCATCTCACAGACCCTCCACCGGACGCCGGCGCCACCGGTGCAGACGGTGCTTCAGGTGCAGGCGCCAGGCCGAGTCGTTCTGGCCGATGTGCACGCGCGGCAGGGCGTGCGGGCCGGTCAGCGGGCCGGGATCGATGGCACAGGCGTAGGCGTATCCCGCTTTCCGCACCGCCTGGACGGCGCGGGCGTCGATCGTGCCGTACGGGTAGCAGAAGCCGTCGGGCCGGGTGCCCGTCAGCTCCGCCAGCCGCGCGCGGCTCTCGGTGACCTCGGCCTCGAGGGTGGGCCCGTCCGCCCGGGTGAGGTCGACGTGGGTCAGCCCGTGCGAGCCGATCTCCACCCCCTCGGCCGCTGCGTGCCGGATGCCGTCCGCGGTCAGCAGCGGCTTGCGCGGGCCGAGCGGGTCCCAGGCGTTGTCGCCGCCGAGCCGTCCGGGCAGCACGAACAGGGTGGCGCCGCAGTCCCAGCGGCGCAGCAGCGGAAGGGCCTCGGTGACGAAGTCGGTGTACCCGTCGTCGAAGGTGAGCCCGACCAGGCGCCGGCCCTCGCCCCGGGCGCGGGCGGCGAGCAGGTCGGCCACGGACACGCCGCGCAGCCCGCGCCGGCGCAGCCAGGCCAGCTGCTCCTCGAGCCGTTCGGGCGTGACCGTGATGCGGTACGGATCGTCGGAGCAGTCACCCACCGAGTGGTACATCGCCACCCACGGGACGGGGCCCGGGGGTGGCGATGTAC
>NZ_QFRK01000072.1 GCF_003143855.1 Streptomyces sp. NWU339 | reverse complement strand
CCGTAGGCGCCCAGCGAGGCCACCCCCTCCTGGATGCGGGCGCCGCCGGAGTCGTTGATGCCGATGACGGGGCAGCCGGTCTTCAGCGCGAGGTCCATCACCTTGACGATCTTCTGTCCGTAGACCTCGCCCAGCGCGCCGCCGAAGACGGTGAAGTCCTGGGAGAAGACCGCGACCGGGCGGCCGTCGACGGTGCCGTAGCCGGTGACCACGCCGTCGCCGTAGGGGCGGTTTTCCTCCAGGCCGAAGCTGGTGGAGCGGTGCCGGGCGAACTCGTCCAGCTCGACGAAGGAGTCCTCGTCCAGCAGCAGGGCGATCCGTTCCCGGGCGGTCAGCTTGCCCTTGGCGTGCTGTTTTTCCACGGCGCGCTGCGAGCCGGCGTGCGTCGCCTGGTGGATGCGCCGCTGCAGGTCCGCGAGCTTGCCCGCGGTCGTACGAATGTCAGGCTGCTGCTCTTCCGGCTCGGACATCGGGATGCGGCTCCCTGCCTGCTCATAAGGGGGGACGGTTACTCATCCGTAGAGTAATGCGGGCCTTCGGGGTCGGCAGTGCGGTCTATCCCACACCCCGTGCCCCTTCACAGACCGGAGAACGCGATTCCGCGACAGCGGTCGCATGCCGGCGGACGACGGGGCCGCCCGCGCTGCGGGAGGGAGGCTGCCGAACCTAGGGTTGCCCGCATGACTCAGTCACCTGATGACGAAGGTACGCCCGGCGGGCAGCGGCCGGAGCGGTCGGAACGCTGGTCCGACCTCGACCGCCCCCCGCTGAACGCCGCCGGTCTGCGCAGAGGGCTGGTGCGCGCCGGTGGGCTGTGGCGGCAGGTCGACGTGGTGCAGCGCACCGGGTCCACCAACTCCGACCTGGTGGCCCGTGCCGCCGAGGGGAAGGCGGAGGAGGGGACCGTACTCGTCGCCGAGGAGCAGACCGCCGCGCGGGGCCGCCTGGACCGGCACTGGACGGCCCCGGCCCGCTCCGGACTCTCCTTCTCCGTACTGCTCCGGCCCACCGAGGTGCCCGTGGCCCGCTGGGGCTGGCTGCCGCTGCTCACCGGCGTCGCGGTGGCGACCGGACTGTCCCGGACGGCGGGCGTCGACACCGCCCTGAAGTGGCCCAACGACCTGCTCGTCACCGTCGGCGGCAAGGAGCGCAAGGCCGCGGGCATCCTCGCGGAGCGGGCCGGTGACGGGGTGGTGATCGGCGTCGGCATCAACGTCAGCCTGCGCGCCGACGAGCTGCCGGTGCCCACCGCCGGGTCGCTGGCACTGGCGGGCGCGGTGAACACCGACCGGGACCCGCTGCTGCGCGGGGTGCTGCGGTCGTTGGAGGACTGGTACGGGCGCTGGCGGGCCGCGGGCGGCGATCCGGCGGTGAGCGGCTTGCAGGAGACGTACGCCGCGGGATGCGCGACGCTCGGGCGGACGGTGCGGGCCGAGCTGCCGGGGGACAGGGTCCTGGTGGGCGAGGCGGTCGCGGTCGACGGGGACGGGCGGCTGGTGCTGGCGACGGAGGCCGGGGTGCAGGAACCGGTGGGGGCGGGGGACATCGTGCACGTGCGTCCCGTCGAGGGCGGGTGAGGGGGCCCGGGGCGGGGGCGCGGTGGGCGTACGCGGGTGTGGATGCGGGTGCCCACGGCGGGTACCCCGATCCCGGATGCGCCGGTCGTGCCACCTGTCGGGCCGACCGAGCGGAGTGAGCTGGCGCACACCTGCCGTAGAGTTGAGGCCGGTCGATCCATGGCCGTGGCAGATCGGAAGGGCAGCAACGCGTGACCGTCGACGACTCGGGTTCCGGTACGGAAGCGCAGGGCCGCGCGGAGCCTCCCCCGCCCTCGAATCCCCCCGATCGGGCGGACCCCCCTGAGCGGAGGAGCCGGCGGGGGGACGACTCCCGTCCCGCCGACAACGGCGAGGACCCGCTCGCTCTGCGTCTCGAACAGCTCATCCTGGGCGCCGAACGCCGTTACACCCCCTTCCAGGCGGCGCGCAGTGCCAGCGTCACGGTGGAGCTGGCCACGCGGTTCTGGCGGGCCATGGGGTTCGCCGACGTCGGGCAGGCCAGGGTGCTCACGGAGGCGGACGTACTGGCGCTGCGCCGGCTGGCCGGTCTGGTGGAGGCGGGCCTGCTGAGCGAGGCGATGGCCGTGCAGGTGGCGCGGTCCACGGGACAGACCACCGCGCGCCTGGCCGAGTGGCAGATCGACTCCTTCCTGGAGGGCCTGACCGAGCCGCCCGAGCTGGGCATGACGCGCACCGAGGTCACGTACCCCATCATCGAGCTGCTCCTGCCCGAGCTGGAGGAGTTCCTGGTCTACGTCTGGCGACGGCAGCTCGCCGCCTCGGCCGGGCGGGTGCTCCAGGCGGCCGACGACGAGGAGATGGTGGACCGGCGGCTCGCCGTCGCGTTCGCGGACCTCGTCGGGTTCACCCGGCTCACCCGGCGGATGGAGGAGGAGGAGCTCGGCGAGCTCGTCGAGGCCTTCGAGACGACCGCCGCCGACCTGGTGGCCGCGCGCGGCGGGCGGCTCATCAAGACCCTCGGCGACGAGGTGCTCTACGTCGCCGACGACGCGGGGACGGCCGCGGAGATCGCCATGCGGCTGATCGAGACCATGGCGAACGACGAGACGATGCCGGAGTTGCGGGTCGGCATGGCCTTCGGCACCGTCACCACCCGGATGGGCGATGTCTTCGGTACGACGGTGAATCTGGCCTCCCGGCTCACCTCGATAGCTCCTCGGGACGGCGTGCTCGTCGACACCGCGTTCGCCGAGGAGCTGATCCGCACCGGAGACGCCCCCGCCTCCGAGGCGGCCGCCGCCGAGGCGGCGGTGTCGGCGGAGAAGGAGGGCGAGGAGCCGCCGACGTACCGCTTCGCGCTGCAGCCGATGTACCAGCGGCCGGTGCGTGGTCTGGGCGTGGTGGAACCCTGGCTGCTCACCCGCCGGGACGATCACTGACAGTTCCACTCGGCCGCCCCGGCTGGTCCTGTCCGTCCGGTCTGTTCAGCCGCTGAGAGCCAGGTCGCCGCCGACGCACAGGCCGATGATCGGTACGCAGAGGAGGGGACCGTCGTCCGTTTCGCCCGGCCGGTCCGACGGCGGGGGCGGTGGTGTCTGTCGGTCCGGTGGCGGCTTCGGCTTCGGCTGAGACGGTGTGCGGTCCGGAGGGCCCGGTGGGGGCCCGTCCGGTGCGGCGCCCACGGGGGGCGGCGCACCGGGGGTGTTCGGAGTGCTCGGTGCGTTCGGGGCAGCCGGGGTCGGAGTGGTGAGGGCCGGTGTCGTGGCGGTCGGTGCGGTGGCTTCGCCCGGAGCGGACGGTGTGAGCGGCGCGCCGCTCTGGCCACCCAGGACGGTGGGCGAGGAGGGACCCGCCTTCGGGGCGGGGGATGCCGGACTCGCGGTGGTGGTGCCGGCGGTGCCGTCAGAACCGTCGGCACCGTCAGGGCCGGGGCTCGCGGAACTCGCGCTGTCCGGGACCGGGCGGGGGCCGGCCTCGGCTCCGATGTCCCCGGGGCCGGGGTCGGACGCCATGCGGACGAGGCTCAGGGCGCCGACCGCCAGGGCCAGACCGCCGACGGCCAGCAGCAGCTTCCGGGGACGCGGTTTGCGGTGGCGGCCCCGGATGCGCGCGCTGAAGAGGGCGAATCCGGTGTGCGCCGGTGCCCGGTCGGCCGCGTCCGGTGCGGTGGGCTGTGGCCTGGTCGGCGTGTTCGTCGTCATGGCGATTCCTCCCCCTGCGTACGCGCCCCCAACGCGCCGCGGTGCAGCGCACGTTATGCGTTCCGGCCCGGGGCCGGGCCGAAGTGGGCGGGATATCACTCGAACGGGTGGACGGGGGGTGATGGGGGAACTGGACGTACGCCCTTTTGCCGGGTGGGTTCCGGCTGCGATGATCGGGGACGACGGATGTTAACCCGCGTTAACCGGAGGGTGTCATGAGTGAGGAACGGTTCGGGGAGTTCGTGCTGGTGCGGCGGCATGAGCAGGGGCATGTCGCGGAGCTCGTCCTCGACCGGCCCAAGGCCATGAACGCGGTCTCGACCGAGATGGCCCGATCCGTCGCCAGAGCCTGCGCGGAGTTGGGGAGAGACCCGGAGGTGCGGGTGGTGGTGCTGACCTCGTCGCACGAGCGGGCCTTCTGCGTCGGGGCCGACCTGAAGGAGCGCAATTCCTTCAGTGACGCCGACCTGGTCCGTCAGCGGCCGGTGGCGCGCGGGGCCTACACCGGTGTGCTGGAGCTGCCGGTGCCGACCGTGGCGGCGGTGCACGGGTTCGCGCTGGGGGGCGGTTTCGAGCTGGCCCTGTCCTGCGATGTGATCGTGGCCGACCGCACGGCCGTGCTGGGGCTGCCCGAGGTGTCCGTCGGGGTGATTCCGGGCGGCGGTGGTACGCAGTTGCTGCCCAGGCGGGTGGGGGCGGCCCGGGCCGCCGAGCTGATCTTCACGGCGCGTCGGGTGGAGGCCGCCGAGGCCCGTGAACTGGGCCTCGTCGACGAGCTGGTGGAGGCGGGGCGGGACCGGGAGGAAGCGCTGGCCATGGCCGCCCGGATCGCCGCGAACTCGCCGGTGGGCCTGCGGGCCGCCAAGCGGGCACTGCGTCTCGGGCAAGGGCTGGATCTGCCCGCGGGGCTCGAGGTGGAGGACGCCGCCTGGCGGTCGGTGGCGTTCTCGGGTGACCGCGCGGAGGGCGTCGCCGCCTTCAACGAGAAGCGCAAGCCGAACTGGCCGGGGCGGTGACGGGCGGCAGGGCGATGACGGGCCGACAGCGGGCGGGCAGTGGTGGGCGGAGCCCCGCCCACCTGCGGTGACCTGCCTCGACGGCTCCTCATTCGCTCCTTAAATCTCCCGATTCGTACGGAACGTCCCTAGCCTGGAGGGATGGGTGAGGACAGCCGGCTGGCGGCCGTGGTGGCACTGGCGCAGGGCATGGCCGCCGCGCAGGGCTCGCAGGGGGTCTGGCGGGCCGCTGCCCTCGGAGCCTGCCGGGCGCTCGGCGGGAGTTTCGCCGCGCTGTCCGTGTGGGAGCGGGAGCTGGGGCGGCTGCGGGTCCTGGTGAACGTCGGCGAGCTGGCCGAGGGCGAGGAGGAGTTCCCGGAGGGCGAGGCGTATCCCGTGCACCAGTTCGCCGAGATCACCGAGTTCCTGCACGAGCGGTGGGCCGGTGGCGGCGAGCCCGACGCCTGGATGGAGACCGCCGAGGGGCCGGCTGAGGGAGGCCCCGGCTGCCACCAGCGGGTCGCGGCCCTGCGGCGGCGCGGGCGCGGCTGCTGCGTGGTCGCCCCGATCGTGCTGCACGGGCGGGCGTGGGGGGAGCTGTATGTGGCCCGGCCGGTGGGGGTGCCCGTCTTCGGGCGCGGTGACGCCGACTTCGTGACGGTGCTGGCCGCCGTCGTCGCCGCCGGGCTCGCGCAGACCGAGCGGCTGGAGGAGGCGCAGCGGCTGGCGTACACGGACGCGCTCACCGGGCTCGCCAACCGCCGGGCGGTGGATGCGCGCCTCGACGAGGCGATCGAGCGGCATCGCGGGGACGGGGCGGTCGTCAGCCTCGTCGTGTGCGATGTCAACGGGCTCAAGCGGGTCAACGACACGCAGGGGCACGCCGTCGGCGACCGGCTGCTGGAGCGGTTCGGGACCGTGCTGTCCCTGTGCGGGGCCATGCTGCCGGGGGCCCTGGCGGCGCGGCTCGGCGGGGACGAGTTCTGTCTGCTGGCGGTGGGGCCGCCCGCCGACGAGGTCGTCAAGGCGGCCGACGAAGTGTGCCGCCGTGCCGTGGAGTCGGGGATCGGGGACGGTGTGGCCTGTGGGGTGGCCTCCACCGGCGACCCCATCGGGCCGGTGTCCTCTGCCCGGCGGCTCTTCCGGCTGGCCGACGCGGCGCAGTACCGCGCCAAGGCCGAGCGGGCCACCCGCCCCGTCGTCGCCGGGCGTGCGGGGCCGGGCGACCCGGTCGTGCGGCTGGCGGACGAACCCGCGCGGGACGCGGACGGAGAGCGGCGCCGTTTCCGGGGGCGGCACTCGCCCTAGGACAGGTAAGGGGTGAACGCGGGTTCCAGTGATGACATCATCGAATTCACTGCGTACTCTCCTGAATATGGATATGCACACTGTGGTGAACGGGGAAGGCGCGCGGCGCGGTCTTGAGAGGGTGGTGCTGGGAGACGGGCGGGCGTCCGGAGTGACCGCGTCCGACGTGCTCGCCGTGGCGCGCGGCGGTGCCCGCGTCGAGCTCTCCGGCGAGGCGCTGGCCGCCCTCGCCGCGTCCCGCGAGATCGTGGACGCCCTGGCCGCCAAGCCGGACCCCGTGTACGGGGTGAGCACCGGCTTCGGTGCCCTGGCGACCCGGCACATCGGCCCGGAACTGCGCGGCCGGCTGCAGCGCAACATCGTCCGCTCGCACGCCGCCGGCATGGGCCCCCGCGTCGAGCGGGACGTCGTACGCGCCCTGATGTTCCTGCGGCTGAAGACCCTCTGCTCCGGGCACACCGGCGTACGCCCCGAGGTCGCGCAGACCATGGCCGACGTGCTGAACGCCGGGATCACCCCGGTCGTGCACGAGTACGGCTCCCTCGGCTGCTCCGGCGACCTGGCCCCGCTGTCCCACTGCGCCCTCGCGTTGATGGGCGAGGGGGAGGCCGAGGGGCCCGACGGGACCCTGCGCCCCGCCGGCGAACTGCTCGCCGCGCACGGGATCCGGCCCGTCGAACTGCGCGAGAAGGAAGGGCTCGCCCTCCTCAACGGCACCGACGGCATGCTCGGCATGCTCGTCATGGCCCTCGCCGACCTCGACGTCCTGTACCGGTCCGCCGACGTCACGGCCGCCCTGAGCCTGGAGGCGCTGCTCGGCACCGACAAGGTGCTCGCCCCCGAACTGCACGCCCTTCGCCCGCACCCGGGCCAGGCCGCCAGCGCCGCCAACATGCTGGCCGTACTCGCCGGTTCGGGGATGACGGGACATCACCAGGACGACGCCCCGCGGGTCCAGGACGCCTACTCCGTGCGCTGCGCCCCGCAGGTCGCGGGCGCCGGACGGGACACCATCGCCCACGCCCGGCTGGTCGCCGAGCGCGAACTCGCCTCCGCCGTCGACAATCCGGTGGTGCTGCCCGCGGACACCGGCTCGGGGGCGTTCGGCTCCGGGGGAGGACGCGTCGAGTCCAACGGCAACTTCCACGGCGCCCCGGTGGCGTACGTGCTGGACTTCCTCGCCATCGCCGTCGCCGACCTCGGCTCCATCGCCGAGCGCCGCACCGACCGGCTGCTGGACAAGAACCGCAGCCACGGACTGCCGCCGTTCCTCGCCGACGACGCCGGTGTCGACTCGGGTCTGATGATCGCTCAGTACACGCAGGCCGCGCTGGTGAGCGAGCTGAAGCGGCTCGCCGTACCGGCGTCGGCGGACTCGATCCCGTCCTCCGCGATGCAGGAGGACCACGTCTCCATGGGCTGGTCGGCCGCGCGCAAGCTGCGGACGTCCGTCGACAATCTCACCCGGGTCATCGCCGTGGAGCTGTACGCCGCCGCACGTGCCGTCGAACTGCGCGAGGGGCTGAGCCCGGCGCCCGCGACCCGGGCCGCCATCGAGGCCGCGCGGAGGGCGGGCGTGGGCGGCCCCGGCCCGGACCGTCATCTCGCGCCCGACCTCGCCGCGGCGGAAGCGTTCGTGCGCGACGGCCGACTGCTGGCGGCGGTGGAAGAGGTCACCGGTCCGCTGCGATGACGTTCACGCGGGGCGGGGCGCCGGAGGCGGGCTCATCTCAAGGGGTGGTCACGGGAGTTGGAAGTCCAGGCGCTCCCGGCGCACCGAGTAGACGACGAAGCCCGCGCCGAGGGTGAGGCAGGCGGTGCCGCCGAGGATGTACGGCGTGCTGTTGAAGCTGCCGGTGTCGGCGAGTCTGACCTGCCCGCCGGCGGTGTCGGGAACGCCTGACGACGCGGACTGTGCTGGTGGCGCTGACGACGCCGACGACGCCGACGATATGGACGCGGTGCTGGACACGACCCTCGCCTGCTCCGTGACCTGCGGAGACGGGCTTGCCGAGGGCGTCCCTGCCGCCGGGATGTCCGATGTCGCGTTGGCGGACGGAACGAACCACAGGGCGCACAGCAGGGTGCCCGCGGCGGTGGCGGTCAGCAACGGACGGAGAGCGGATGACACGGAATATCGATCCCCTTGTGGCGCTGGCTAATTGGCCGTGTGGAGTGATGTTAGTGAAATTCGCGGGTCACAGGAAAGTCACGGGCCTCGGAGCCGTACGCTCCGGGCATGAGCACTCCAGAGACGTCACGGTTTGTGAGGCTTCGCGTCGACCTCGTCCTCCAGGTCGACGACGAGGACGCGGTGACCAGCGCCGCGCTGGCGAGGATCGCGGACGACGGCGACATGACGGATGCCGAACGGCTGCCCGCCCGGAACACGGTGAACGAGGACGCGGCCGAGGCCCTCGCGTATCTCGTCGACCCCTTCAATCTGGTCGGCGACGTACCGGGGGTGGAACTCCAGCAGGCCTCGTGGAGCAGCGAGCAGATCGACTACGACCCGGACTCGCCGGAGTGGGACCTCGACGAGGTGGACGGCTACGAGATTTACGACGCGTCAGACAAAAGTGATGAACAGGATGAGCAGGGCGATGCGGGAAATGAAGGCAAGACGGACAATTAGTATTAAATGCGCAATGGTGATGAAGTAGGAAAATAGGGGGAGTTGGCTCAAGGGGGCAACCCGAAAAGGTGAGTCGCGCCGGGTCGACGTGACTGGATGGGGCGGCATGGGGGAAATCGTGACCTCGGGCGGCAACCGCGGCCTGGGGCCACGGCGTCTCAGGTGGCGCACGGGCCGAAACCCCCGCCCGGCCGCGAGGGACGTGGTGAGCCCCACATTCGTGGCCCATAGGGAACGGGACCCAGCGGTCTTAGCGTTGAAATGATTGACGGGGACTCTCAGCTTCGGGCGCGGGGGACCGCGGGGTTCGGGGAAGCGGCGATGATGGAGAAGCGTGTGATGACGGACGGTAAGCGGCGCAGGGGTCTGATGGCTGCGTCCGCTCTGCTCGGTGGAGTGATGGTGCTCTCGGCATGCTCCGGCGGCGACGACACCGCCTCCGGTGGAGGTGACGGCAAGGGCGCGTCGCAGGCCCAGGTCGACGAGGCGGCGGCCAAGAAGACCTCCGAGGCCCAGATCAAGATCACGCCGAAGGACGGCTCGAACAACGCCTCCATCAACAACTCCGCCGCGGTGGCCGTGACCAAGGGCACCCTCACCGAGGTGGAGATGACGGCCACCGACGGCACCGCCGTCGAGGGTGAGATATCTGCCGACAAGAAGAGCTGGAAGCCCAGCAGCCAGCTGGAGCGCGCCACCACCTACAAGCTGTCGGTCAGCGCGGAGGACTCCGAGGGCCGCGTCGCCCACGAGAACGCGTCGTTCACCACGGTCGCCCCGGACAACAGCTTCATCGGCACCTTCACCCCGGATGACGGCTCGACCGTGGGCGTCGGCATGCCGGTGTCGATCAACTTCGACAAGGCGATCACCAACAAGGCCGAGGTCCAGAAGGGCATCACCGTCTCCAGCACCAGTGGTCAGGAGGTCGCCTGTCACTGGTTCAACGCCAACCGGATGGACTGCCGTCCCGAGGACTACTGGCAGGAGAACTCCACCGTCACCCTGAAGCTGGCGCTCGACGGCGTCGAGGGTGCCGAGGGTGTCTACGGCGTCCAGCAGAAGACGGTCAACTTCAAGATCGGCCGCAACCAGGTCTCGGTCGTCGACGCCGCGACCAAGCAGATGAAGGTCATGCAGGACGGCAAGACCGTCCGGACGATCCCGATCTCCGCCGGGTCCCCCGAGAACAAGACGTGGGAGGGCCAGATGGTCATCTCCGAGAAGTTCAAGGAGACCCGGATGGACGGCGCGACCGTCGGCTTCACCGACGACGACGGCAAGGGCGAGTACGACATCAAGGACGTGCCGCACGCCATGCGCCTGAGCAACTCCGGCACTTTCCTCCACGGCAACTACTGGGGCGCCAAGTCCATCTTCGGCAACGCCAACACCAGCCACGGCTGCATCGGCCTGGCCGACACCCAGGGCGCCAACGACCCGAACACGCCGGGCGCCTGGTTCTACGACAACTCCATCGTCGGTGACGTGGTCATCGTGAAGAACACCGGCGACAAGACCATCGCTCCGGACAACGGCCTCAACGGCTGGAACATGGACTGGGCCCAGTGGAAGGCAGGTTCGGAGGTCTGACACCGGCCGCTCGCCGCAGCGCACTCCACCTGAACGCCGCCGCCCGCCCCTTCGAAGGGGCGGGCGGCGGCGTCGTCGTTCTCACGGGGTCTTCTCATCCGGCTCTCAGCGCGGACTCAACACTTCATCAGGGACCGTCCCTAGTTTGCCCTCATGTTTCTCACCTACCTGAGGCGCGAACTGCGCCGCCGCAGAAAGGCGGCCCTCGTCGTCGCCTCCGGTCTCGCACTCGGCATCGCGCTGGTCATCGTGGTCGACTCCGTGTCCTCGGGCATGGGCAAGGCGCAGGAGAAGGTCCTGCAGTCGCTGTACGGACTGGGCACGGACATGACGGTCACCAAGGCCGCCGAGGCCTCGACGGCCCCGGAACGGCCGCGCTTCCGCTTCGACGCCCAGGAGGACGGTTCCGGCGAGGAGCAGAGCACCGACCACGTCATGGTGCAGGGCTTCCAGACCCTGGCGAGCTCCACCGTGGGCAAGGTCGGCGAACAGAGCGGTGTCGCCGACGCGGTGGGCGGTCTGAGTCTCCAGGTCGTCAAGGTCAGCGGCGAGTTCACCCGCGGCCGGTTCCAGCAGGACGGCCAGGGCGATCAGGACGGAGGGCCGGGCGGAGTCCAGCCGGCCCCCGAGGGGCGCGTGCAGGGCGGCGGCGCCGACTTCGACGTCAACAGCTACTCCGTCTACGGCACCGACGTCACCGAGCCGGAACTCGGCCCGCTGACCTCCTCCCGGATCACCAGCGGCCGTACCTTCAAGGCGAGCGAGACCGACGCGAAGGTGGCCGTCGTCGACTCCGCCCACGCCAAGGAGAAGAAGCTCGAGACCGGTGACACGGTCACGGTCAAGGGCACCAAGTACAAGATCATCGGTATCGCCACCGCCGACAGCGGGGACGCCGCCGCCAACCTCTACATCCCGCTGAAACAGGCTCAGAAGCTCGCCGACGCCGAGGACAAGGTCACCACGATCTACGTCAGGGCGACCGACTCCCAGCAGCTCGACGCCGTCAAGTCGGGCATCCAGAAGAACGTCGCGGGGACGACGGTCACCACCTCCGCCGACCTCGCGGACACCGTCTCCGGCTCGCTGTCCACCGCCTCCTCCCTCGCCACCGGCGTCGGCAAGTGGCTGTCGATCGCGGTACTGGCGACCGCGTTCCTCGTCGCCGGGCTGCTCACCTCCTCGGCGGTCTCCCGCCGGGTGCGGGAGTTCGGCACGCTGAAGGCGCTGGGCTGGACGTCGGGCCGGGTGACCCGGCAGGTGGTCGGCGAGGCCGTCGTGCACGGCCTGGTCGGCGGTGCCCTCGGCATCGCGCTGGGGCTGGCGGGCGCGTACGCGGTCACCGCGATCAGCCCCACCCTCCAGGCCCAGCTCGGCGCTGGAGGGGGTGGTGCGGGCGGTCCCGGGGGCGGTCCCGGCGGCGGTGGCATGGCCGGTCCCGTACGGCAGGCGGCCGCCAAGACCCTCGATGTCGCCCTCACCGCGCCGGTCGGCCTCACCACCATCGCCCTCGCGGTCGGCCTCGCCGTGGCCGGCGGTCTCGTCGCCGGTGCCTTCGGCGGCTGGCGCGCCTCCCGCCTCCGGCCCGCGGACGCGCTGCGCCGCGTCGCATAGCGCCCGCCCGGCGCAGGCCCGGGCCCTCACGCTCGTAAGCACTCCAGGAGTTGACCCATACCCATGTACGAACTCAGAGGCGTCACCCGGCGCTACACCCGCGGCAGGGAAACCGTGCACGCCCTCGACGGCGTCGATCTGACGATCCCCGACGGCGACCGGCTCGTCATCCAGGGACCCACCGGTGGCGGCAAGTCCACGCTGCTGCAGATGCTCGGCGGCCTCGACCGGCCCAGCTCCGGCGAGGTCGTCCTCGACGGCACCGACCTCGCCACGCTGCCCGAGGCCCGGCTCACCCGGGTGCGCAGCGAGAACATCGGCTTCGTCTTCCAGTCCTTCAACCTGATCCCGACCCTCACCGCGCAGGAGAACGTCGAGACCGCCCTCGTACCGCTCGGGGTGAGGGCCAAGGAGCGGCGGGAGAAGGCCGCCGAGGCGCTGGCGTCGGTCGGACTCGGTGAACGGCTCGGGCACCTGCCCGCCGAGATGTCCGGCGGCCAGCAGCAGCGGGTGGCCATCGCGCGGGCGCTGGTGAAGGAGCCGAAGGTGCTGCTCGCCGACGAACCCACCGGAAACCTCGACGAGTCGATGCGCGACGAGATCATGGACGTACTGATCCGCATGTGGAAGGAGCTGGGGCTCACCTTCGTCATGGTCACCCACGACTCGTCCCTGGCGAAACGGGCACCGCGCGTGGCGACCATCCGCAAGGGCCGCATCACGGTGAAGGAGAACCCGGCCGCCTGACCGGGCACGCGGACGGCGTACGGCGACGCGCTCCCGGCCGGAACGGATCCGGTGGCCGGGAGCGCGTCGCTCCTCCGGTGCCCCGTCAGCCGTTCGCGAGGAGTGACTCCAGGGCCGTCGCCGACTCCGGGTGGCGGGACAGAAGGGCGGCACCGCCCGCCGGGGGCGGCCCGGCCGGTGCCCACCCGTCCTCGCAGCCCAGCAGCTCCGCGACCGCGTCGCAGGTCGCCGGGTACGCGGGCAGCAACGCCACGCCCGCCGGGGCGGCCGGGACGGCGGCCGGTGCCCACCCGTCCTCGCAGCCCAGCAGCTCCGCCACCGCGTCGAACGCCGCCGGGTACGCGGCCGGCAGCGCGGCGCCACGCCGTATCTCCTCTGCCGCCCGCCCCGCGCGGCGGACGGGAGCCGGAGCCGGGGCCCGCCACGGCGGCACCCATGCGTCCAGCGCCGCCAGCCGGGCCGGGAAGATCCGCCCGGCCTCGCGGATCAGCAGCGGCGCGAGGTCCGCCGCGCCCGACCGCAGCGTGCTGATCAGCGTCGGCAGCCACGGCAGCAGCACCGCGTCGGGCAGCCTGCCGAACGCGTTCGACACCGCCTCCACGACCACGTCCGCCAGGCCCGGCACCGGCTCCAGCGCGTGCACGAAGCCGCTGAGGTAGCGCGGATACGCGGGCACCACCAACGGGTTGGCCAGCAGCTCGTCGCACCGCGCCCGCAACTGCTCGCGGGACAGGGTGCCGAGCTGCACCTGCGCCGCCCACAGCAGAGCCGTCTTCGACGGGTCCTCGGGATGGGACTGAGCGACCGCCAGCTCCAGTTGCGCCCTGTCGCAGCCCAGCGACAGCGCCAGGCTCTCCATGCTGAACAGGAAGCCCAGCATCGCCGCGACCTGGCCCACCGTCGCGTCCTCGTCCGTGAACGCCGTCGGCAGCAGCGTGCAGTAGTGCGCGTAACCGGCCTTGACGAAGGACTCGATCCACGGCGGCAGCACCGGCTCGCTGGTCCGGTAGTACCCGAGCAGCCGGCGCACCCGGCGCAGCACCTCAGGCGCGCCGTCGACACTGCGCTCGGAGGCCAGTACCTCCAGCGCGCGCGTCCCCAGCTCGTCGGCCAGGCGCCGGCCGCCCAGGTACAGCGTCGCGTCCTCGACGGCTTCGAGGACCGTCGCCGCCGTCGCCTGCGGCGCGTACGCGGCGCGGCGCAACCGCTGCTCCAGGACCTGCTCGATGCTGACGCCCTCGTAGCCCAGCTCGATCAGGGCCCGCTGATGGGTGCCGAGCGCCAGGTCCCAGGACTCCTGGATCGACCGCTCGCCGAGCCCGCGCTCGCCCATGACGGTCCGGGCCGCGCCCTGCGGCAGCAGCCGGCGCAGCATCCACAGCACGTCGGAGCAGGCCCGCAGCTCAGGCCGGGAGGCCATGTCCAGCAGGGCCCGCCGCACGCCCCGCTGCTGGAGCTTCAGCCCCAGCGGCTCCAGCCGGTCGTGCACGTCGCGCGCCAGCGGCGGCAGCGAGTCGTAGCCGACCTGGCCGATCCGGTCGCCGCCCATCATGATCTCGACGAGCCGCCGCACGTCCCGGCGCCCGGGCACCGCGTCCTTCTCGATGCAGGTGACCGCAGCGTCCTGGAAGTCGTACGGCGTGGGCTTGGCCCGGTCCCGCATCCCGGCGAGCAGGATCGACGTCTCGAAGACCGCGATCGCGTCGGCGGTGGAGGCGAGATAGCCGTTGCGTCGCGCCGCGCGCACGATGTCCACCGACCAGCCGAGCAGTTCGGCCTCGTCCAGGGGGTCCAGGACCGGTGGCCGGCGCAGGAAGCCCGACAGCTTGTCCGTGGCGGCAGGCACAGCCGCCACGGCCGACACGGCCGGTACGGCGGTCTGCTTCGCCCGGGACTTCTTCGTCCCGGCCTGCCCCTCCAGCCGGTACGGCCGGACCCGGGTGCGCCTGAGGCTCTTCGCCCACTCGGTCGCCGCGATGGACACCGAGCCGGCGGCGAGACCGAACTGCGCCTCGATCGCCGCGTGACTGGACGGGATCAGCCCGTACTGCCAGGTCGTGGCCGAGCGCGGCGAGATCTCGAACGTGCCGGTGCCGTGCACCCCGAACTCCTCGACCCTGCTGGCCGCGTGGAACGCGCCGCAGACGTACAGGCAGTCCTCGGGGTCGGTGCCGGTCGCGGCCAGGTGCTCGCGCATCCGGGTCCACATGTACCGCTCGCGGTCCTCGTCCACCCGCACCCGCGACGCGTCACCGGGGGCGAGCCGCCGAAACAGACTGCCGATGAGGAGCATGACCTGGCGGTAGGTCTCGTGGTCGCCGTCGCCGAGCGGAAGCTCGACGTACTGGTGCCACCACTCCGACCAGTGCCGCACCTTGCCGTGCCGCAGCAGGTGCTCCTCCAGCTCGGCGAAGCGCGGCCGCAGGTCACCGATCTCCACACCGACGGCCTCGCCGTGCAACGCGGTCTCGTGGTCCGCGCCGCCTGCGCCGTCCGTGCCTTCTTCGGCCGGCTCCGGTGCGCGCTCCCCCCGGCTGTCCCACTGGAAGACGTGGTCGGAGGACCGGTCGACGAGGACCAGTTCGACGCCCGGCGTGTCCAGCGCGTACGCGATCGCCTGGTACTCGGCGGACGCCTCGGTGATCGGCGCGACCACCGACAGCGGCGCCCACTCGGGCGGGAAACCCTCCACCTCGCTCGCGAACGCCTGGACGGCCACCGGGAGCCGGCAGTTGCGCAGCTCGGTGAGGAGCGGCGCCATGTCCTCGCACAGCTCCAGGTACACCACCTTGGGCTGCTTCTCGCGCAGGCGGCGGGCCATCGCGAGGGCGGAGGCGGGCGAGTGGTGGCAGACGGGGAAGATCTCCAGCGGCTCGCGCACCGCGCGGTCCACGTCGTCGACCATGCCCAGGAGGATGTCCTCCAGGGCGTCGGGCCCGCCGGCGAACGTGGCGGCGGCCTCGTGGAGCTGGTCGCGCAGCGCGGCGAAGGTGCTCTCCCGCGCGGCGACCGGATTCTCGGGGCTCGCGGGGTTCTCGGGCGTGGCGCTCATGACAGCGTGGCGATCGCGTCCCGGCCGCCCTCCAGGAACTCGGGCCAGGAGCCGCCCTGCTCCTTGCTGCGCGGCTCGACCACACCGTGCAGGTACTTGTTGAGGATGGCCAGGTCCTCCGGCTCCCGGCGGGCGAGGGAACCGACGAGGGAGGAGGCGAGGGTACGGGCGGTCAGCGCGCGCTCACCGAAGAAGTTGCTGTGCAGTACGGCGTCCTCCAGCACGCCGATCTGCTCGGCCGTCGACAGCGCGGACTCCAGCTTCTCGTCGTCGCTCCCGGCCGCGGCGGCGGAGGCGCGCAGGTCGGCGAAGCTCTGCAGCAGCACGTCGAGCAGGGTCGGCGGCACCTCCAGTTCGATCGAGTGGCGGCGCAGCAACTCCTCGGTGCGGAAGCGGACGATCTCCGCCTCGCTCTTCTTGTTCGTCATGACCGGGATGCGCACGAAGTTGAAGCGGCGCTTCAGCGCGGAGGAGAGGTCGTTGACCCCGCGGTCGCGGCTGTTGGCGGTGGCGATGATCGAGAAGCCCGGCTTGGCGAAGACGATGTTGTCGCTGCCGCCGCTCTCCAGCTCGGGCACCGAGATGTACTTCTCGGAGAGTATGGAGATCAGCGCGTCCTGGACGTCACTGGTGGAGCGGGTCAGTTCCTCGAAGCGGCCGATCGAACCCGCCTCCATCGCGGTCATGATCGGCGACGGGATCATCGACTCCCTGGACTGGCCCTTGGCGATGACCATGGACACGTTCCAGGAGTACTTGATGTGGTCCTCGGTGGTGCCGGCCGTGCCCTGCACCACGAGGGTGGAGTTGCGGCTGATCGCCGCGGACAGCAGCTCGGCCAGCCAGCTCTTGCCGGTGCCGGGGTCGCCGATCAGGAGCAGACCGCGGTCGGAGGCGAGGGTGACGATGGAACGCTCGACGAAGCTCCGGTCGCCGAACCACTTCTGGGAGACCTCCCGGTCCAGGCCGTCGGAGCGCTCGGAGCCGAGGATGAACAGCCGGACCATCTTCGGGGACAGCCGCCAGGAGAACGGCTTGGCGCCGTCGTCGATCGACTCCAGCCAGTCCAGTTCCTCGGCGTACTTGATCTCGGCAGGCGCGCGCAGCAGGTCGGACATCGGGGGAGGGCCTTTCCGTTCGGTGCTCGAGAAAGAGATTCGGGGAGAGCAGGGGGGATTCAGTGGGGTCGGGAGGACCCGAGGAATCAGGGGAATCAGGTGAGGAACGTCTTGAGCTCGTGCACGAGCTTCTTGATGTGGCCGGAGATCACCGGCGTGCCGAGGTCCTTGAAACGCTCCCGGAACCACGGGTTGACGCTGCCGCGCCCGGCGCTGGTCACCGAACCGACCGGGATGAACTTCGCACCCGAGCGGTGGAGGGCGGCCATGCTCTCGAACAGCTCGTCGGTGCGCCATTCGTAGAAGTCGGAGATCCACACCACGACGGTGTTGCGCGGCTCGGCGATCTTCGGCTGGGCGAGCGCCATGGCGACGGTGCCGTCGGTGCCGCCGCCGAGCTTGGTGCGCAGCAGGGTCTCGAACGGGTCGTGCGCCCAGGGCGTGAGGTCCAGTGCCTGGGTGTCGTAGGCGATCAGGTGGACGTCCACCTTCGGCAGCCCGGCGAATATGGAGGCCAGGATGGTGCAGTTGACCATCGAGTCGACCATGGAGCCCGACTGGTCCACGACGACGATCAGCCGCTGCGGTGTCGTCTTGCGGCTGGTGTGCCGGTAGTAGAGGCGGTCGACGTAGAGCCGCTCCTCCTCCGGGCTCCAGTTGGTGAGGTTCTTCCAGATGGTGCGGTCGATGTCGAGGTTGCGGAAGACCCGCTTGGGCGGGACGGACCGGTCGATCTCACCGACCGTGGCCTTCTCCACCTGGGTGCGCAGGACCTGGGAGACCTCGTCGACGTAACGGCGGATCAGCGACTTGGCGTTCGCCAGGGCCACACCGGAGAGGTTGTCCTTGTCCCGCAGCAGCTGCTCGATCAGGGACATGCTCGGCGTCAGCCGCGCGGCCAGCTGCGGATCGGCCAGCACCTCGCGCAGCCGCATCCGCTTGACCAGACCGGCCTCGATGGAGCCGAGTTCCGGGCCGATGGCGGGGATCAGCCGGCTGAGGTCGGGTGTGCGCCCGCCACCGCCGCTGCCGGTCGGGCTGACGCCCTGGCCACCCGCACCGCCACCGCCGCCCACGCCGCCTGTGCCGCTCGCGCCGCCGCGTCCGCCCCGCAGCTCACCGGGCCGGCAGCCGAGCGCCCGCTCCAGCCAGCCCGCGTCGGACTGCCAGCGGGCCAGCTGCTCGGCGGTGACGGCGCCGGAGCCGGTGGAGAAGACGTTCAGCAGGACCTTGGAGACGAGGGCCGCGCGCCGCACCTCGGCGGCCCGGTCGCGGGCGTCGTCGTCCTCCGGCTCGGGGGCCATCAGCCCGTCGAACTCGGCGGCCAGCTCCGGGTGCCGCTGCACCACGGAGTCGACGGAGGCACCCGGGTCGAGCAGTGCGGGCGGCAGTCCGATGTCCTCGACCACGGCCAGGCTCGCCGACTCCAGCGAGGCCTGCTCCTCCGGGTCGAACAGCCGGGCCAGCAGCCGCCAGTACAGCACCTGGCGCCGGTTGTCGTGCGGGTCGGGCACGGCGGCCGGGGCGGTGGCGGGGCCGGCGGCCGGTGCGGTGGTGGGCTCGGTCATTTCCGCAGCAGCCTTCCGGCTCGTTCGCGGAGCGCGTCGACGGCGCCGGTGGCGGCCTTCTCCGCGCGGACACCGGCCTTGTCGGTGGTGCCCCCGGCCCACGCGCCGGCGTGGACGGCGACGGGCTTCTTCCGCACGGTCCTCTCCACGGCCAGCGGCTGGACGTGGAACTCCCCGGCGTCCCAGCGGAGCAGCGCCACGCACGCGACGGACGCGGCGACGGCTTCCGCGGTGAGCGGTCCGGCGGCGGGTGCCCGGTCGGTGTCGACGGCCAGGCGGTGCCCAGCGATCTCGAACGCCGTCCCGTCGTCGTCCATGTGTGCCTCGTATCCCTCCAGCAGGACGGGAACGGCGATCCGGGCCGGGTGCCGGTCCAGCGGCGCGGTCGCCGCCGCGGCGGCCGTGGGCAGGGCCACGCGCGCGGTGGTGAAGGCGTCGGCCGGCTCGCCCATGCGGGCGTGCGCGTCGTCCCAGAGCAGGTCGCCCTCGGCGGTGACGGGCATGGCGTCGAGGTCCATCACGCGGCCCTCGCTCACGGCGGTCAGCAGGGACAGGTGCGGGCGCAGCAGCTGCCACAGACCCGCCCCGACGACGGTGTCGGGCTTCGGGGCGGACGCGGCGGCCCGCACCAGCCGGGGCACGGAGCCGTCGGCGGGCTCGAACACCGCGTGGACCTGGGCCTGTACGGCGGTCGCGTGTTCCTGTACGTCGACCCCGAGCGGCAGCAGGCGGCCGGTGGCCGTACCCCTCGCGGAGGTGCCGGTCGCTCTGGGCATGGTCAGCAGCAGGGCCCGTGACCACAGGTCCGCCCACCGGCGCACCGGGATCCGCTCCAGGGTGGCCCCCGGGCAGGACGCGGCGAGTTCGGCGGCGAATCCGTCCAGCAGCGTGGCCTGCCGACGCAGCGCCGGGTCGGGCAGCATCGCGGAGACGACGGGTGCGGCACCGGCGACCAGCTCGTGGTCGATGCCCTGCCAGCCGGCCCGCGCGAGGTCGCACAGCCAACCGCGGGCGGCGGCGAGCAGGTTCGCCGCGTGGTCCGCGCCGTCGGCCCCGGCCGCAGGGGCCTCCTCGGCGAGGGGGCGGCCGACGGCCTCCGCCACGCGAGCGGTCAGCGCGTCGTGCACGGAGCCGAGCAGCGCGCAGCGGGCGGCGGCCAGTGCGAGGAAGTGGTCCTCGCCCCCGGCCCCGGCCGCCGTCTTGTCGGCTGCCTCGCCGACCCGCGCGGCGAGCGGGGTCCCGGCCACGGCGTCGGCCAACTCCATCACACCAGCGGCCTGTTCGGGCTGCGGCCGGAGCAGACCGGCGACGAGCGCCGCGTCGAAGGCGTCCACGGCCGCGAGGGCCTCGTCGAGACCGTCGACGCCGTCGAACAGCAGATCGGTGCGCATCAGGCCGCCGCCCTCGTCGTCGGGAACCACTGCATCTCGGGCAGCGGCGCGGTGCTCGGGGCGAGCTCGAGGTATGCCAGGTGCCGCAGGAACCGGCTGAACACGGGCGCCGCGGCCGAGTTGTCACCCTGCGCGGGCCGTGTACGCGTCATGGCGGTGGTGATGGCGTCCGCGTCGAGCTCGCCGTCCGTCACCTCGGCCTTCAGGTACCGGGCCACGCGCTCGGCGCCGTACTGCACCACGGCCTCGTCGACCAGTGCCCGGATGTGGTTGCAGAACCACCCGCGCGCGCCGCCGCAGGGGCGGTTGTTGTTGGTGCTGCACGCGAACGCGTAGGTTCCGGCGACGACGGACGACACATACACGCGCCCGATGTCCGACCCGCTGGACACCACTCCCTGCAGCCGCCCGTCCGCCAGCTCGACGAACGGCACCTTGGACAGCTTCCGCGGCCTCGCGGGCGGCACCACCCGCGCCGTGCTCGACTTCTCCCAGACGGACAACGCACCATCTCCCATGCATGCGAAAGGGGACGTCCACGCCACTTCGGCGCCAACACGATCGAAGCTAGCCCCGACCACTGACAACGCGGCCGGAGGGAGTGCGGCCGGGACGTGACCGGGGGACGACCGGGACGTGGCCGCCGCTCGGCACACGGCCCGCGCGGACGTCCGGGCGGCCTCAACCCGTCGGTCAGGTAACGGAGTTCCGGCAGTGGTGTCACAGATACCCGTCGACTCGGTGTTCTTCTCCTTGGCCCCTTGAGGCGTTTCATCACCACTCGGCATACTGCGTGACCCGGGGGGTGCGCACACGCGTACGAGACCACCCCCGGCCGGGTGAAGGGGAATTCGCCCGGCAACTCCGCTAGGGGGAACCTTGCGCAGACAATTCAAGAGAGCGCGCGCGACGGGCGCGGCCACGGTCGCCACGGCAGCCGCCGTGGCGCTCGTGGCGGGCATGACCGGCCCGGCGTCGGCGAACGGGGAACGGACGGCGGCGGGCACCGCGTCCGGTACGGCCGCCGGGGCGTCCGGGCCGGCGCACACGAACGCGGCGCAGGCGAAGGCCTCGTCCTCGCCGAAGGCCAAGCACCGCATCACCCTCATCACCGGTGACCGGGTCGCCGTGGATGCCAAGGGCCGCGTGGTCGGCCTGGAGCGGGCCAAGGGGCGGGAGCACATACCCGTTCAGATCCACAGGTCGGGCGGCCACACCCACGTGCTGCCGGCGGACGCCGCCCGGCTGGTCGCGAGCGGCAAGCTCGACCGGCGGCTCTTCGACATCACCGAACTCGGCAAGGACTCCACCCGACGCTCCCAGCAGCGGGGCCTGAAGGTCATCGTGGGGTACCAGGGCCGCGCCGCCGCCGCGAAGGCCGACGTCCGCGACGCGGGCACCCTCCGCCGGACCCTCACCGCCCTGAACGCGGACGCGGTGCAGACCCCGCACGAGGAAACGCCCGACCTGTGGAAGGCGGTCACCGACGGCGACCGGACCGCGTCCGGCATCGCCCACGTCTGGCTCGACGGCGTCCGCAAGGCCGCCCTGGACAAGTCCGTCGCGCAGATCGGCACCCCCAAGGCGTGGGCCGCCGGCTACGACGGCAAGGGCGTGAAGATCGCCGTCCTGGACACCGGTGTCGACGCGACCCACCCGGACCTGAAGGGCCAGGTGACCGCGTCCAAGAACTTCACCAGCTCGTCGAGCACGGGCGACAAGGTCGGCCACGGCACCCACGTCGCGGCGATCGCGGCCGGTACCGGCGCGAAGAGCGGAGGCAAGTACAAGGGCGTCGCCCCCGGTGCCAAGGTCCTCAACGGCAAGGTCCTCGACGACTCCGGCTTCGGTGACGACTCCGGCATCCTCGCCGGCATGGAGTGGGCGGCCGCGCAGGGCGCCGACGTCGTCAACATGAGCCTGGGCGGCGGAGACACCGCCGAGATCGACCCGATGGAAGCGGCGGTCAACAAGCTCTCCGCCGAGAAGGGCATCCTGTTCGCCATCGCGGCGGGCAACGAGGGCCCGGAGTCGATCGGTTCGCCGGGCAGCGCCGACGCCGCCCTCACGGTCGGCGCCGTGGACGACAAGGACAAGCTCGCCGACTTCTCCTCCACCGGCCCCCGCGTCGGTGACGGCGCCGTCAAGCCGGACGTCACCGCGCCCGGCGTCGACATCACGGCCGCCTCGGCCAAGGGCAACCTCATCGCCCAGGAGGTCGGCGAGAAGCCGGCCGGCTACATGTCCATCTCGGGCACGTCGATGGCGACCCCCCATGTCGCGGGCGCGGCCGCGCTCCTGAAGCAGCAGCACCCCGACTGGACCTACACGGAGCTGAAGGGCGCGCTCACCGGCTCCACGAAGGGCGGCGCGTACACGGCGTTCCAGCAGGGCTCCGGGCGGATCCAGGTCGACAAGGCCGTCCAGCAGACGGTGATCGCCGACCCGGCCTCGGTGAGCTTCGGCGTCCAGCAGTGGCCGCACACCGACGACAAGCCGGTCACCAAGCAGCTGACCTACCGCAACCTCGGCACCGAGGACGTCACCCTGAAGCTGACGTCCACCGCCACCAACCCCAAGGGCAAGGCCACCCCGGCCGGCTTCTTCACCCTGGGCGCCACCACGGTGACGGTCCCCGCGGGCGGCAAGGCCTCCGTCGACTTCACCGTCGACACCCGGCTCGGCGGCACGGTCGACGGCGCCTACTCGGCGTACGTGGTCGCCACGGGTGGCGGCCAGACCGTCCGCACGGCCGCGGCGGTGCAGCGGGAGGCCGAGTCGTACGACGTGACGCTGAAGTTCCTCGGCCGTGACGGCAAGGCGACCGGCAACTACTTCGCCGCCCTCCTCGGCGTCTCCGGCCTGGGCGCCGACAAGTTCCACTCGCCCTACGACGCCGACGGCACCGTCACCGCCCGTCTGCCCAAGGGCGATTACGTCCTGGACTCCGCCGTCCTGGTCGGCACCGACCCGGAGAAGTGGAAGGGCGCCGACTGGATCGCCCAGCCCAAGCTGAGCGTCACCAAGAACACCACCGTCACGGTGGACGCCCGCAAGGCCAAGCCGGTGAAGATCACCGTGCCGGACAAGGCGGCCAAGCCGGAGTTCGCCTCGGCCGACTACATCGTGGAGACGAAGGACTCCCTCTTCGGCTTCGGCTGGTGGCTGGATTCGTACGCCAACTTCCGCTCCGCCCACCTCGGCCCGCAGATCACCGACGGCTCGCTGACCCAGCAGTGGGACGCCCACTGGAGCAAGGGCAGCAAGACGCAGTACAGCACCGTCACCGGCGGCAAGGTCAAGAAGCTCGCCACCGGCTTCACCCGCACCTACAAGGCGTCCGAACTGGCCACGGTGAAGGTCGGCCTGGGCGCGGCGGCGAGCGGCAAGAAGGGCGCGGTCGGCGCCATCGGCTGGCTGCCGGGAAGCTACTCCGCCTCCTCCATCGGCATCCCGCAGACCCTGCCCGGCACCCGCACCCTGTACCTGTCCACCAAGGGCGGGGTGAAGTGGGACCTCGAGTTCGAGCAGCAGGGCGGTGTCGACGCGGACGGCTGGCCGGTCACCGAGGCCGGTTACACCGTCGGCGACTCACTGGCCCTCAAGGGCGGCAAGGAGTACTCCCGGACCGTGCACACGGCCGTCTTCGGGCCGCGTGTCACCTCGCAGTTCGGCCTCTTCCGGGACGGCAACAGCATCTACGGGTTCCTCCCGCTGTTCGCCGACGGCAAGGGCAACCCCGGCTCCTCCCTGTTCACCTCGGTCACCACCAGCCTCTACCGCAACGGCACCAAGGTCGGCTCCCACGGCGACCCGCTGTTCGGGGAAGAGGAGTTCACGGTTCCCTCCGGCGACGCCGCCTACAAGCTGACGACCTCGGTCAAGCGCAGCGCCAAGGTCGCCGCCGCCTCCACCCGCATCGACGCGAGCTGGACCTTCCGTTCCAAGAAGACCTCCGACCTGAAGCAACTGCCCGCCTCCACGGCCCGCTTCCAGGCGGTCACCGGACTGGACAGCAAGGTCGCCGCGGGCAAGAAGGCCACCTTCCCGGTCACCGTCGAGGGCGCCGCCAAGGGCAAGAACCTCAAGTCGCTCGCGGTGTACGTCTCCTACGACTCCGGGAAGACCTGGAAGAAGACCGACGTCAAGAAGGGCAAGATCACCGTCAAGAACCCCGCCAAGGGGAAGGCGATCTCCTTCCGCGCCAAGATCACCGACAAGAAGGGCAACCAGTCGACGATCTCGATCCACAACGCCTACCACGGCAAGTGAGCCGCCCGTCGGCTCCCTGCTGAGCACCGGGCGAGGGCCCGCCGGAAGCACGGCTTCCGGCGGGCCCTCCGCATGCGGGACGCCACGGGCGGCGGATCTGCGGCCTCAGTGCGGCAGCGTGGCCGGGCTGCCGCCGTTGGCCTCGTAGCCCGCGACCGCCAGGGCCCGGTAGACCGCGAACTCCGCGGCGGGATCGGGGGACAGGGTCCAGGGCAGCGCGCCGACGTGGCCGTCGATGTGTATCAGCTGGTTCATGGCCTCCGCCCAGCGCTCACCCCGGACCAGGAAGAACACCAGAAGGTGCCGGACGTGCGCCGACATCGGGTCGTCGGGGCGGGCCGAGTGCACCGCGTGCAGCGCGCCGTGGACCGCCCTGGTCACCACCTGGCTCTGGTAGAAACCGCTGACCAGGTTCACCTCCGGCAGATGCTCGAACACGGCGAACAGCGGCATCGCGGCCAGCAGCGAACCCTGCGGTGCGCGTGCCGCCGCGGCCTCCGCGAACGAGTTCGCCAGCTCCCGCGAGCCGTGCCACTTCTCGCACCAGTAGTGCAGCGCGGCCAGGTGCGCCCCCATGTGGGCCGGCGCGCGGTCCAGGATCTTCAGCCAGACCTGCTCGAAGTCCTTCTGCTCGTAGGCCAGTCCACGGGCCACCGAGAGCTCCACGATGTACGGGACCGGATCACCGGGGGCCAGCAGCGCCGCCTGACCGCACGCCGCCTTCGCCTCCTCCATGATGATCCGGAACTCGTCCGTCCCCCGAGTCGCCGTACGCCACGCCTGCTGCACCAGGAACTCGGCGTGCACCGCCGCGCCGCCCGCGTCCTTGGGAGCCTCGGCGCGCCACGCCCGCAGCCACTGCCCGCCCGGCGACTCACCGGCCCCGCCGGGCCGCGCGGCGAGCTCCAGCGAGGCGGCGCCCGCGAAGGCCTGCACGCGCTGCCAGCGCAGCTCGCTCCTCGCGTCCGTACCGGCCAGCAGCTGCTGCGCCCCGCGATAGTCCTGGGTGCGCTGGACCAGGTCCAGGACGTCCAGAAGGTCCTGGTCGGGGCCGGGCATGCGGATGTCCAGCTCCTCCTCGAGGGCGAAGCCGTAGGCCGCAGGGTCCGCCGCGTCCGGATGGCCGGGCGACACCTGCGCGATCCCGCCGCGCGTGCGCCTGAGGAACGGCACCAGCACGAAGCCGATCATGACCAGCCCGAGCAGGACCAAGAGAATTTCCATGTCACCAGCGAACCAGATCGCGCCGACGATTGGCCAACCTGCTTCCTAATGCTGTTGTCAAGCTGCCGTAGTCACCGGTGGCGCCACTTCGTAGCACCGTCGGTCGCGGATCAGGGCCCAGATGACGTTGACGCGTCGGCGGGCAAGGGCGAGCACGGCCTGGACATGCTTCTTCCCCTCGGCGCGTTTACGGTCGTAGAACTTCCGCGAGTTCGGGTCGTAGCGGACGCTGACCAGCGCGGAGGTGTAGAACACGCGCTGAAGTCTTCGGTGATAGACCAGCGGCCGGTGAAGATTGCCGCTGAC
>NZ_QFRK01000161.1 GCF_003143855.1 Streptomyces sp. NWU339 | reverse complement strand
CTCCCCTCGTAACGTGGASGCATCGTGGCGGAAGAGGAAGTCGGGAGTCATGGCGTCGGGGMAGCGGAAGTTCGATGCGGAGTTCCGGGAGAGGGCTGTACGCATCGKGMCCGAGACCGGGAAKCCGGTCCCGGAGGTCGCACGGGGGCGTCGGTCGTGGGTGTCAKCGCCGCTGGTCCGATGCCGTGAKCACGCCGTAGGTGACCAGGCCGTAGACGAGGTGCGGCACGACGTCGGCGGTCCAGTCGCGGACCGACCACGTGCGGGGGTCGCTGACGCCGAGGCGGGCCATCGGTGCATCGGCGAGGGCCATCGCCAGGGCGCCGGTGAGCAGGCCGCCCAGCCACAGGGGGCCCCGGACACCTGCCCGGCGGATCAGCGACACGGCGGCGCCCGTGCCGGTGCCGACGGCGATGCCCGACAGCGCTCCGAGGCCGGTGAGCCGGTTGTCCCGGCCGCTCGTGTCCGGGACCGGATGCCCCATGCGTGTGGTGATCTTGTCCACCGCGGTTTCCGGCGTGCTGCTGGCCGGTCTGCCGCGCAGTGCCATGTCGGCGTAGGTCACGGCGTTCAGAGCGGTGGTGCCGGCCGCTCCCGCGGCGCAGCCGCGCGCGATGCTTCGGATCATGCCGTTCCGGGTTCCCGCGGCTTCTGCGACCAAAACGGCGTGCATCATGGTGCAGAGATGGAAGAGTCCGTAAATGCGCATATCAGGGCGCGATCTTCCAGCGCGAACTGTTCGACACTTTCAGCGCGAACCTGTCCCGCTCGGAAACACGACTCCGTGGCCTGGCCTGGAAGTTCCCAGATCACAGGACTGGCCGGGGCGTTGTCACGTTGTCGAGGGTGTTGGTGTTTGGCGGGGCGTGCTGGGGCCGTGTTCCGGCTCCGCGTTCAGGCCGTGGCCGCGGGCTCACCACGCCCCGACCCACCATCAGACAGTCACGCACCCAACAACGTGACAACGCCCTCCGGACCACCCGAACGGATGACCCGGATACGCGCCGCTCCCGGCCCCCATCCGCCAGGCCCGAGCCGGTGTCGCTTTGAGAGACGTAAAACGCCGGTTCCTCGCGTACTCCTCTCCAACACGCTCGCCGGACCCGCACCATCTGGCAGTACTGGTACGCCCCGGCTTTGTCAGAGCCGCTTCCCGCCCTCCCCGACACCACCCGGATCAGGCTGCCCTCAGCTTCAACATCCCTGCTGCGACAGGGGGTTGGCGCAGGTCTTCCACCTCCACTCGAACCGACAGCGCCTCACGGCGCAGACAAGATCCCCGACAGGGTCAAGCTCAGGCGGAGGTGCTGATGCACCTCAGTTCCCCAGCGGTTCCATTCGTGCTCGGACTGCCGGTGGGGGACTCGCAGACCGGGGCCACGACGATGCGCCGCCACCACGCGAAAGGTAATCAGCGTGACGGTGTCCTCGTCGACGGCACCAAGGTTTCCCTCGATCCGTCCTTCTGCCTTGCACGGTCCGGCTCCGCGGGCCGCGATGCAAGTCGGCATACTGCTGCTATCCGCCCCCTTTGCATTCCTCCAGGTAGTCGACGGCGGGACCACGAGTAGGCTCGCCCCATGCCCAATGTGTCCGCAATGTCGGCTTCTTCGGTCTCCTTCGAGATTGATATCGCGACGCGTTACCTGGACCTTGCCGGCGTCTTCTCGTGCGCGCTGCTGGGCGGTGCGGTAGCCCGGACAGCCGGCCTCGACCTGTTCGGGTTCCTGGTGGTCGGCATTATTTCGGGTCTGGGCGGGGGGGCTGATCAGGGATGTGCTGTTGCAGCACGGCACACCGGTCGCGCTGACCGACTACGCCTACCTGTCGACCGCCGTGGCCGGTTCCGTGATGGTGTTCCTCATCAAGCTCAGTGAGCAGTCCTGGAACCGGCTGTTCACCGCGCTCGACGCCGCGGTGATCGGGTTCTGGGCGGTCGCGGGCGCCAACAAGACGCTGGCGGCCGGTCTGGGCTGGCTCCCGGCCGTCCTGCTGGGCACCGTGACCGCTGTCGGCGGCGGCGCTCTGCGTGACGTCATCCTCGGCCGGGTGCCGGCTGTGTTCGGTGGCAACGGCCTGTACGCCACCGTCGCCGTCGCGGTCGCCGGAGTCATGGTGGTCTGCTCGTACCTCGGCGTCCCTCAGGTCGGCATCGGCCTGGGCATCGCCCTGGCGCTGGTCTTCCGGCTCACCGCCGTGCACTACGGCTGGAACCTTCCCACCGGCCTGGACTGGCGGCCCCGGTCCAAAGTGGCCTCGACGGTACGGCGCCACATCAATCCCCCCACCCGAAACGGGGAGGAAGAGTAGTCCCACCCGCGCAAGGAGTCATCATGACCAATCGAGCCCACACTGTGCCGGCCGGCCTCGACGGCATCCGCACCCACCTCGAGGAGGTCTACCAGGACCTGCACCGGCACCCCGAACTCGGACTGCGGGAGCACCGCACCGCGGGGAAGGTGTCCGGGGCCCTGCGGTCGTTCGGCTACGAGGTCACCGACGGCGTCGGCGGGACCGGGGTGATCGGGGTCCTGGAGAACGGGGACGGCCCGACCGTCATGGCGCGTGCCGACATGGACGCCCTCCCGGTGCGGGAACAGACCGGCCTGCCCTACGCCTCCACCGCGACCGTGCCCGCCCCGGACGGCACCGAGC
>NZ_QFRK01000099.1 GCF_003143855.1 Streptomyces sp. NWU339 | reverse complement strand
GGTGTGGCCGCCGCTTCGGTGAAGCTCAGGTTGGCGGGTTTGCGGGCGAGCTTGCCCGGGCGGGCGAGCGCGAACTGCGCGTACGCGCCGGTCGCCKCGCCGTACACCTCGTCGCCGGGGCGGAACGCGGTCACGTCGGCGCCGACGGACTCCACGACGCCGGCCACGTCCATGCCCGGCACGCGGTTGCGGGGTCGGCGCAGGCCGAAGCCGAGGCGGCCGATGAGCGGCAGCCCGGTCATGAGGTGCCACACGCCGTAGTCGACGCCGGCCGCGTGCACCCGGATCAGCACCTGGCCGGCGCCGGGCGTCGGGATCGGGACCTCGCCGAGGCTCAGCACGTGCGGCGGGCCGTACTCGTCCTGGACGATCGCCCTCATGAGGGGTCTCCTTCGGTGTCGGGGTACTGGAAGACCTCGTCGAGTCCGACCCGGAACACCCGGGCGATGCGGAACGCCATTTCCAACGAGGGGGAGTAGCGACCCTGTTCGATCGCGATGATGGTCTGGCGGGTGACGCCGACCCGGTCGGCCAGCTCGGCCTGGGTCATCTGGTCGTGCGCGAACCGCAGGGCCCGGATCGCGTTGGTGACCCGCGTCGGCTTCACCACGTCTGGAAGCCGCCCTTGCGGTACGCCACGATCTTGGCGAACGAGCTGAGCACCGCGGACAGCACGAACGCCAGGTAGACGGCGTTGGCGATCCAGAAGTGGCGCAGCTCGGYGAKGGCCATGACCAGTGCGGCGAGTGCACCGACGACGACCATCGACTGCCCGATGCGCTCACTGACCTGGTTGATCTCACGGTCGCGCTCGTCGGTGCGGTCGGCGCCGGGGCCGCCCACGACGGCCATCGCGATGTGGGTCACGATCGCGGCGACGATGGCGCCGCCGATGGTCCACAGCAGGGTTCCCGCGTAGGCGACGTCGGCGAGCGGGCCGTCGCCGGCCCGGCCCAGGACGGTCGTCACGTAGAGCGTGTACGCGGCCAGGGAGACCAGGATCATCACCCAGGCGCGCTTTTCCTCGAAGGCCATGCCCGCTCCTCATGTAAAACAAAGCTGACATCCGTCAATGTAAAGCGCACCGGACACCATGTCAAAGTTTATTTACATGATCGGTCGGTGACGCCATGGCCCTCGCCGCGGTGCTGCTGCACAACGTCCACAGTCGGCCGGACGGCGCAGGYCGCACCGGCCCGCCCTCATCGGAAGGGCCGCAGGATCTGGCTACTCAGGTTCGCTCCGCTCGGCGGCACCCTCGCCGCTGCCCAGTGGCAGACGCTCGGCCACGTCCGGCCGCACCTCGCCGTAGATCTTCATGCCCTGCCTTCCACTTCCTGATCCACACCCCGAGCGCACCACCCACCCACCAGCCAGTGGATCAGAACTCACAAAACTTAAGACAGCGTCACCCCGCCCGGGACAACACCCCCACGGCAGCGATACCCCACAAAAATCTCACCCTCATGACAGTGGCCCTGCGCCCCTAAACCGCCACCCACCAGCAACAACACACCCAGACCCCACTGTCGCTCACCCCACTGTCCCGAAACCGAGAGATCGCAGCTAAACCACTGAAACCTCAACGCCGAACATCAACCACAGGAACCGGTGAAACCACATGACGCGCCACGGTGAAAAATGGATAACGCCCATCAAGTTGGACGGCATGGCGCCGACCTCCCGGGGGCCGGCGTTCGAGGACCGCTGGGATGCGCCGAGATGGTTCGCCTCCGCCTCCCGGTGCTGACCAGCACGAACACCGAGCCGTGGCACCGACCGGCAACACAATGACCTGGTGATTCATCAAAAAGGTCAGCGCGAAACCGGCAACCACTGTCATCATCTCGACCAGGGCCAACGCCACCCCGGATCACTGGCACATCAACTCCGAAGAAACACTGACAACCCGATGCGCGTCATCACTGACCCGACCATGCAGCCACGATGCTCCAGCTCACCGCGTGAGAACGCATCGACCCTGGTCCCGACAAGAGTCGGTATCATTCGACATCCCTTGCTGAATATTCCCTTGGGAGCATCATTCATGTTTAATGAGTGCTGGTACTGCGGACGTAGCCAAGCGAAGAAAAAGTACGCACACCCAATTAAACTCGCAACGCATCACTGGTTTGACAATTCTATTTTCACGAGCACCTGGAATACGGAATTTTTAATCGTGTACGTGCCCAGATGTCGAACGTGCTCGCGACTCATGTGGAAGCTCGATCTAGCCATCAGGATCTCTCTATGCCTAAGGGTGGCAACCGGGATTCTGGCAGCCCTTGGCATATTTATCGCCATTATCAATACCGCGATTCCCGGTATTGAATGGCGCGTCGGGATTATCTTGACTCTATCCACCATCCACTACGGCGCCGCATTCTTTCATGTCAGAAGCAAGGAAGCGCTAACATTGATGAAGGCGAAGAAAATTTTCAGGAGCGCGCGCGGATACCCCCCCGTAGCCAAGGTAATTGAGCAAGGCGGGGTTCCTAAGAGAATTATCTTCTGAAATGTTGCCCAGGATGCCAATTCCGGAACGCGTCTGCGAATCTGCATCGGAAGGACACGCCGCGACCTGCAGCAACCTCACGAGCCGTCACCGCAAAAACTGCACCCCGATGTCACCACCCCACACCGCACGGCGAACTCCCAACTCACCGCCCTGATACCAGCGCTGGAGGGCACTGGTGTCACCACTACAGGAACCGGTGACATTGAGATGCAGATCCGCACTTGGCCAGGTGTGATCGGCACCCTAGTACTGCAACGACACTTCGTGGTGTCCCCGACGTCTGTAGTGGCTGATGCGAGCTCGGGCCTGGCTCCTTCTTCGCCATGATGACCAGGCGAATACGTGCTGGATGCGGTGGCGGATAGGAGAGGAGATGCGGTTGAAGAGCCGCCGGGCCTCGTTCATGGTCACGGGTATGAGGGATTGATCGGTACCAGTTTCCGGATCCCCCTTTTTGCCTCGACTCGCAGGATGGCGAGGAAGGCGAGGGCGGCCATGGAGAGGGTTATGTGCCGGTACCATGCGGCGCACCCACGGACCTGATAGTGGTCGAGTCCGGTCTCGTTCTTCGCGGTCTGGAAACATTCCTCGACCATCCACCGGGATCCCGCGACCTGCACGAGTTTCTCCAGCGGAGTTCCGGCCGGGCAGAAGCAGATGTAGTAGGCGATGTCCGTGGGGTCGGTGACGCTGCGCCGCGCCAGCAGCCAATGGTCCCAGCCCTCGCGCCGCCAGGGCCGGATCGCTGCCGCGGCCCAGTCGTATGCGCGTGGACCGTGAGCGCCGTCGCCGCAGCTCAGGCGCGTCCACGCATCGTCGGGAAGCTCGCCGATCAGCTTGTGCGCGCGGGCCTGGCCGAAAAACTCCATGGTCATGACCATCTGCGATTTCGGCACCGCAACCACATGAGGGATGTCGTGTTCTTCCAGCCAGATACGGATCCGGCTTGTCTGCCCATAGACTTCATCGGCGGTGACCCACCCGAACGGGATGCCGGACTCCACGGCCCGCTTCAGCATGCGCAAGCCCAGGTCGGGTTTCGTGGCGAACTCGACATCATCACCGATGCCGGCCGCCCGGCAACGCTCACGGTTCGATGTCCATTCCTTCGGGAGATACAGCTCGCGGTCGATCAGCGCCCGGCCCTTCCCGGATCCATACGCTAGGAAGACACCCACCTGGGAATTCTCGATCCGTCCCGCCGTTCCGGAATACTGCCGGGCCACACCCGCCGACCGGACACCCTTTTTGAGGAATCCCGTCTCATCGAGAATGAGGATTCCCCGCTCGGGGTCCCCGAGGTGCTCCACCACCGCGTCGCGGACGTCGTCACGCACGGCGTCCGCGTCCCACCGGTAGTGGTTCAACAGCCGCTGCATGCCCTGAGGACCGTCGTCCCCGGCGGCCTCCGCCAGGGTCCAGCCGTTCTTCCGCTCCGTCTCACTGAGCAGTCCCCGCAGGTAGGACACCATCCGTCGTCGGGGCTCCACCCGGCCGAACCGGCCCGCGAACCTAGCCACGAAGTCATCAAACGCATCTGACCAGCCGTCAGTTATCTCTTCCCCCACGCAACAACCAACGACACGGCACCCACAACGTCACGGAGTGTCGTTGCAGTACTAGGCGTGGTGGCGGGCGGGTGGCAGGATCACGAGGGTGACTGATCATGGTGAGCTGTCCCTGCGCGCCGGAGGCAAGTCCGTACGCGTGGCGATCGCGTTGTCCGCACTGGCGGCGATTGCGGCAGGGGTCGCGGCCGGACTCGGTGTTGCGCAAGCCGACACGTGGGGGATCCTCTCCGGAGCGATCGCTGTAGCGACCGTTACGGGCGCCCTCACGCTGCTCGGGCGCCGCGTGGAGGCGGGGCCGGCCGGACTGAGGTTCCGCACGGTGCTGCGGTGGCACCGGCTGGAGTGGGACGAGATCGTCCACTTCGAGGAAGTACGGGTAGACAGCAGCGACCCCCGCAACCGCAGCACCCATCTCCGTGTCGCGGCCAAGCTGCGCGGCGGCGCTGTCGTCTTTCTGCCGGTGCCGTACCTCGACACCGCAGAGGCACCGCCCTTCGAGGAGCAGGTGGCCCAGCTGCGCGCACTGCGCCGCCGCTACTCGCGCGGTACCCCGGCGCAGTAGCTGCGGGCCTTCGGCATCACCGTGTTCGTCACCGTCGCCTGAGCCGATGTGACAACTATCGGGCTTCGGCTCAACAGAACCGACACATGCGGCAGCACGCCGCACCACCTACAGGTCGAACTCGAGGTGTTCCACGTCGGTGAATGCCACCTCCAGGCCGTGGGCACGGCGGCCGCCGTCGCGGAAGTAGACCTCGCCCAGGCCCTCGGCGGCGATGTCCCGCAGCTGCTGTTCGGTGGCTCCGGTGTCCTGGGCGTCGAAGAGGCGGGCCGCGTGCTGCGGGGGCAGGGCGAGGGTGAGGTGGCGGAGGCGGGCGTCGTCGGTGGTGCCGGGCACGGCGGTGAAACCGAACCGGGCCCGGGTGTCGACGACCAAGCCGGTGCTGGTGGCCGCCTGCTTGCGGGCCTGGGCGCGGACGCGGGGCTGCCACCGGGCGCGCACCGCGTGGGGACGTTTGCCTGTGTTCGCGCTCATGCCCGGTTGCCGATGGGTGGCCGTGCGTGCCGCTGCGGGGCTGCCCGGTCGGGTGTAGGCAGGAGATATGCCATTGCGGCAGCGGTTCACGCAGCGTCTTCGACCACGGCAAGCCTGGGATGCCTTGCTGGCGCTCCCGCTCGGTCTGATCGCGGTCATCGTGCTGGTCGACGTGCTGGCCAAGGGGCTGCCGCTGGGTCCGTCGCTGCTGATCGTGGCGCCCGCGCTCACCGCGTCCTTCGCCTCCACCCTGATCACCGGGGCGATCGCCGCAGTCGCGATGGTGGGCATGCTCGTCATCGGCCTGGACTCCCACCTGCTCGGCACGATGGATTTCTGGTCCCAGTTCGTCGCCCTGCTGGTGGTGTCGGTGCTCGTGACGGTCTTCCGCTGGCTGCGCGAGCGGCACGCCCGTGAGCTGGCTCTGGTGCGGATGGTGTCGGAGGCCACGCAGCGGGTGGTGCTGCGGCCGCTGCCGCGGCGGATCGGCCCGCTGCGGGTGGCGTCGATGTATCTGGCGGCGCAGGAGCAGTCCCTGATCGGCGGCGATCTGTACGCGGCCGTCCGCACCCCCACCGGCACCCGGCTGATCATCGGCGATGTGATGGGCAAGGGGCTGACCGCGATCAGCGACGCCGCCCTGCTGCTGGGCGCCTTCCGGGAGGCCGCCCACCGCCAGGCCACCCTGCCCGACCTCGCGGCCTACCTGGACCACAGCGTGTGCTGGAACCTGGCCGAGCCCACCGAGGCGGAGACGGCCGGGGAGTGCTTCATCACCGCCGCGCTCCTCGACATCCCCGACACGCTGCCGCTGATCCACATGGTCAGCTGCGGGCACCCGCCCCCCTTGCTCCTGCACGGCCGGCAGGTCCGCGCGCTGCACGCCACCCGCCCCGCCCCGCCGCTGGGCCTGGGCGAACTGACCGCTGCCACGTACTACGCCGACACCTTCACGCTCGAGCCCGAAGACCTGCTGCTGCTGCACACCGACGGAGTGATCGAGGCCCGGGACGCCGAAGGCGCCTTCTACCCGCTGACCGAACGCGCCGCCTCCTGGACCCTCCACAGCCCTTCCGCGCTGATCCACCACCTGCGCACCGACCTGCTCGCCCATGTCGGCGGCCACCTGGTCGACGACGCCGCCGTGATCGCTGTCCAGCACACCCCCGCCGGCACCCAGCGCAGTGGCTCCCACCCACGACAACGCCCGACCGACCGGGGAAGCGGTCGGGTCCTCGGCCGGTTACGCTGATCGCCGCGCGGCGGTGAGGAGAGGGCTGGCCCGGCCTGCGATATCTCGGTCTCATGTCAGCGAACCACCAGGGGATATACCGCGTCGTGACAGTAAGATCCGCTGCCCGTGCCCCCCTCATGTCAGCAGCGGACCGTCACCCGTCCCCACCGGGACCAGCGAAAAGACGGCGGTAAGCAGCCACCGGCGGCTGCCAGCCACTCCACTGACACAAACCCGGCACATCGCAGCTCACCGGACAGTGACCCGGACACTGCACAGCCCGCTCGAGGCCGTCTCTGTTCTCCCTCATCCACACCCCCCGAGCACACCAATCACTCGCCGGCCAGCGGATCAGAACTCACGGAACTGAGACAGCATCACCCCTCACGCGATAACGCCCCCACGACAGCGATACCCACGGATCTCTCACCCTCATGACAGTGGCCCCACGCCCCTAAACCGCCACCGACCAGCATCAACACACCCAGGCCCACTGTCACTCACCCCACTGTCCCGAAACCGAGAGATCGCAGGCTGAACCAGCGGCCGGGATGCACTTCCGGGCGGGGCTGAGCCGGCAGGGCGCCGCTGTCCGGATTTATGCCGGGGCGCCCGGGTGGATGCGTGAAAGCGGGTGTCCGGGGTGGGATGCTGCAGGCAGAACCCCGGCCCGATTCCAGCGGGCCGGGGTCTTTGCGTGGTGCCGGGGCGGCGGTTCGGTCAGTATCCGCCGTGTCCGCCGAAGCGGTGGACGACCCGGAAGCTGCCCACCACCCCGTTCTTGACGCGGACCCCCTCGGTGTGGTGCACCTTGATGCCGTTCGCTTCGCTGTGGGGGCCGACCGTCGCGACGGGGGCGCCGTTGTCGCAGGTCGCCCCGCGGAAGAACTCGACGGTCCTCTTGCTGTCGTTGCGGATGTTGAAGCTATTGGCGCCCAGGCCGCTCACGACGGTGATGCAGCCGTCCGGGCGGGCGGAGAACGAACGCTCGTTGATGTGGATCCGGCCTTCGAATTCCTTCTCTTCGAAGCCCCGGTTCTCGAAGCCCCGGCCCTCGTGGTCCTTGCCCTCGAAGCCCCGGCCTTCGTTGCCCTTGCCCTCGAAGCCCCGGCCTTCGTTGCCCTTGTCTTCGAAGCCCCGGCCTTCGTTGCCCTGGCCGGATTCGCCGCCCAGGGGGGCCGCGGCGGGGGCGGCCGCCTGCTGGACCGCGGGGGCGGCCTGGGCCGGCTCGTAGGCGGACGCCGAGGCGTAGGTGATACCGGTGACGGCCAGGGCCGCGGCGGCCGCGACGGCCGCGGTAACGACATTGGGACGAGTCTTCATCACGTGCTTCTCCTGTCTCGTGGGATCGGCCGGCAGCCGACTCGTGATGAACGTACTGACCGATTCCCATACCTGTCATATCGGGACATAAGGGAAAGTCAGCGGATTGACTCCAATCGGGTCACAGGAGGCGCCCGCGGGCTGTGTCACGGCGTGCTGACGTGTAATCAGCTTGCTTTTCCTGTAGTGGACTTGATGCACCGATAGGCTGTCCGGGGGACTTTTCCGGCGCCCGCTCACCCGCGGCCGCGGCGTGTCGTTCGTTGACATACCGGGTGAAACCCGTCTTCCCGTGGTGCCGGGCGGCGGGCGGGGTGCTCGAGCCCGCGGGCGGGCCCGCGACGCGGTGCCGTCTGCCGGATGAGGTTCCCGCAGAACGTCCCGGTGGAGGCGAAGACCTGACGCCGGCTCCAGGTCCCCGCCAGCGGGCACCCGCGGCCGGCCGGCGGGCCCGCCTCCCGAGCGCTCGGGCGGGCCCGCCACCCGCAACGGACTGTGTCCACGGTGGCAGGGGCGGCTCGCCCGGCGAACCGGAACCCGGCTCGCCGGGTCCCCGCGCGCCACCGCGCGAGCAGGCCAGGGACATGATGCCCCTCGCCGCGAGCCGATCGCGGACACCCGGGGCCGGCGTGTCCGGTGCCCGGCCCCTTCGCGCYTCTCTRCTCACCCGCACCGCCCCGTCGCCGATGGCGGGCGGCCTGCTGCCGCAGAGCTTGGCGGGCGGCTACAGGCCGCCCGCCGACCTCCTCACCCGGGCCCGGAGCACCGGGCCCGCCGCACCCACGCCCGAGCCGGCCCCGAACCCGAACGCCGACGCGTCAGAGGTCGCGCAGACAGGCGGCCGGCAGGGACCAGCGGGCAGACAGGACAGGCACAGGTTCCGTGATCGTGGAGTTGCGACGCTCTGTAAGCACAGGGAAGGCCTGCGCCTGCGCACCATCACGGCCGGAATGCCGTCGCCGACACCGCACCCTCACCAACAACCCAGCTGTCTCCCCGGCTCTGCCGCCTTACCACCTACCGCGATCGCAGCAGCGCAGGGTGCTGTGGAGGGGGCGTACACGACACGCGCGCCCTGGAACCCGCCGCCGCCCACGGCGATMCCGGTGAGGAAGAACAACGCGCGCCGGGCGAGAATCCGGCATGACCGACCGCCGCCCGCTGGGCACCGGACCGACCCTCACCGCCACCGAAGCGGACACCGAGCTGCCGCCCGCGCCACGCGCCCAGCTCGCCGCCGAACGCCTGCCCACCACCCCATCCGCCGGCGACCCGATGCCCACGCGCCCAATCACCGGGCGCCGCGCCCTGGGCGCCGGCCCCGGCGGTAATCCGCAGCCACCCACAGCCGAATGCACAGCTGCGCAGCCTCCCACGGTCTGATGGCACAGCCCGGCCCTACAGGTCGAACTCCAGGTGCTCCCCATCGGTGAACTCCACCGCCAGGCCGTGGGCGCGGCGGCCGCCGTCGCGGAAGGACACCTCACCCAGGCCCTCGGCGGCGCTGTCGCGCAGCTGCCGTGCGCCGGCGTCGGCGTCGTGGGCGTCGAAGAGGCGGGCCGCGTGGTGTGGGGGCAGGGTGAGGTGGCGGAGGCGGGCGTCGTCGGTGGTGCCGGGCGCGGCGGTGAAGCCGAACCGGACGCGGGTGTCGATGACCAGGCCAGTGCTGGCGGCGGCCCGGCGGCGGGCTTGGGCGCGGATGCGGGGCTGCCGGCGGGGCGCGGACCGCGTCCTGAAGGCGTCGGGCGAGGTCCGCGCGGGGCCGGTCAGCCCACGTGACAATGCCCATCAGGGGACACGCAGAAGTCCGGCTGATCGCCGGAAGCTTCGCCCGGCCGTGGTGCCCCGGTCGCCGGGGTCGGGGATGCGGCGGAGACTGAAACCCGGCTTCTGTCCAGGAACATCCCCGGAGCGCAGGAGAATGGGCCCCACCCGCGCGTCACCGCCCCTTCAGATGCGGTGGTTTCGTTGGCTGCCCGCCGCGCTGATCCTCGGCGTGTTCCTCCTCGACCTCCTCACCCCGCCACATGTGAGGGTGTTCCTCCTGCTGGCGGCTGTTCCCGTGCTGGTCGCGCCCTGGCTCTCCCTGGCCGGGACGATCGCCGCCGGTGGGGCGGCGCTCCTCGCCGCGGTAGCCCTGCCGCTGGTGAGAGGCAGGACGCCGTTCGGCATCGACAACATCTTCCCGTTCTCCACCTTCGTCACCCTGACCCTCCTGGCCGCAGTGGTCAACCGGCTGCTGGCCCGCGAGCGGCGGCAGCTGAAGAACGCCCGCGAGGTCGCCGAGGCCGTCCAGCGCGCGATGCTCCCCTCCCCGCCCCACCGGATCGGGCCGCTGGCCGTGGCCACTCGCTACGAGGCCGCCACGCGGGAGGCCGCCATCGGGGGCGATCTGTACGCGATCCACTCCACCCCCTACGGCATCCGGCTGATGATCGCCGACGTCCTGGGCAAGGGCCTGGGCGCGGTCCAGACCGTCAACGCGCTGCTGGGCACCTTCCACGAGGCCACCCTCCACATCCCGGACCTGCCCGGCGTGGTCCGCCGCCTGGAGGAACGGATCCAGGAGACCCAGGCCGCCGAGAACGGAGGGGAAGCCGAGAGGTTCGCCACCGCCGTCATCGCCGAACTCTCCGCCGACGGCTCCACCCTGCACATGGCCAACCGGGCACACCCGGCGCCGTTGCTGGTCCACCGCGGCCGGGCCCGCCCGCTGGAGCCGGGCACGCCCTCGCTGCCGCTGGGCCTGGCCAACCTCGGCGACCCGGACATCCCGGTCGACCGGTACGTCCTGCCCGAGGGCGCGGTCCTGGTGCTGTTCACCGACGGCGTCGTCGAGGCCCGCGACCACCGCGGGGTCTTCTACGACCCCATCCCGCGGCTGTCCCGCCCCCTCCCGCCGGACCCGGACCGCGTGCTGGACGCCCTGCTCGCCGACCTGYACCGGTACACCGCGGAGCACCTCGACGACGACGTCGCGCTCCTCGCCATCGGCCTGCCCCGCGACGCGGACGACAGCCCCGACGGGGCCCCGGCCGTCCACCGGAGAAAGGCAGACGACAGCGGGCACGTTTGAGGAGATCCACGACTGTGCTGCGCAATCCCCCGGGACCGCGGGACCACACTCCGCGACCCGCGGCGACGCGGCCATGCTCGGCTGCTCCGAGTGGCTGTTCCTACGGGGCGGCGAATTGCGCAGCAGCGTCGCGGACCCAGATCACCGCGTTCATGATCTCGGGGAGTTCGGTGGCGATCGGGGACAGCAGCAGGGCGGTGACCGAGGCGGACAGGCCGAGCATCGGGCCGATGGCGTCCAGCTGCTTCACGAACAGCTGCGAGGCGAAGAAGATCACCGCGAGGGTGACCAGGGTCTGCGCGAGGGCGGCCCAGGTGGCCGGGGAGGCGGCCCTGGGCTGGAACTTCAGCGGCTCCAGCTCCTCCTGCTCGCCGTCCTCGTCTTGGCCGCCGCGGATCTCCCGCCAGAAATAGACCGCGTAGGCGGCGAAGAACAGCAGACCGAGCACCGGCTTGAAGGCGAACGCGACCAGGCCGAGCGCGACCTTCACGGTGAAGATCGGCAGGAACCACTTCTGGTCCTTGGCCAGCCGCTTCATGTCCTTCGCAGTACCGAGCGCCTGCTCAGGGTCACTGGCCGGCGGGGCGGGCATGTCGGGGCCCCTGCCGCCCGCGGCGACCAGCGCGGCAGTGCGCTCACGCTCCTTGCGGCGCTTGAGCAGCAGCACGGCGCCGGTGACGCCGTAGGCGACGGTGGCCAGCGCCAGCGGGCCGCCCATCGCGGCGCCGACGCCGATGTTCTTGGCCTCAGCCGTCGCGCCGGTGGTCACCGCGACGAGCGTGACGACGGACTCGGGTAGTGCGGTGCCGAAGGCGGCCAGGATCGTGCCGACCGCCATCTTGCCCACGTTGAGGCGCTCGCCGAGCCATTCGACGGCGTTGACGAACCACTCACAAGAGAGATAGATCGCCACCGCGCAGACGATCAACAGTATGAAATGGATCACGGTCTTGGTTCAGCCTTCCCGCACCGGCGGGGGCTTCGAGAACAACCGCGCGAGGGGAACGGCGGCAGCTTCGACCCCGCCGACACGCATACGTCGTCGACGAAGGGCCGAAGGTCTTGCCCGCCCACACCACGGTGCGGGCCCAGCCACCGGGAACCCTGCGCTGGGTTCCAGTGTGTCGACGACCGGTATCGCGGGGCTACTCCCCTTCGCGGTCGCCGAGCCTGCACGGTGATCCGCGACGCCCCCAAGACCCGGGGACCCCGTACCGAAGAAGTGATCCCCGCGCAGCAGGCGTCGGCTCACCTGGTGGGCCGGCTGCTCTTGGTCTAGAGACTGAGCGTGATCGCGGCGGCGACGCCGCCCAGGCTCAGGGCGAAGGCGGCCTCTTTCCAGCCGCCGGTGCCCCAGCGGAAGAAACGGTCGACGGCCAGCCGGCCCGGGCCGATGGCCGCGACGGCCAGGGCGACGACGGCGATGCACACGCTGTACTCCACGCCGCCGTCCGTCTCCCACAGGCCGTGGGCGCCGGTGACCGTGGCCATCGCATTGATCATGACGCCGATCAGGGCGGCGGCCGCCAGCGGCGTCAGCAGGCCGAGGGCCAGGCCGAGGCCGCCCAGCAGCTCGGACAGCCCCCCGATCGCGGCGAACAGCTGTCCCGGGTGGTAGCCCAGGGCCGCGAACCCCTTGCCGGTCGCCGTCAGGCCCTGGCCCCCGAACAGCCCGAAGACTTTCTGGGCACCGTGCCCGGCCATCAGCAGCCCGAAAGTCAAGCGGATGAGCAGCAGGCCGCAGTCGGCGGCGGTCACGACCGGCACGGCGGCCGCAGGTGCTGCCGATTCGGTGGAGGGAACAGGACGGTTCAGGATACGCATGGTCAACATGGCAATGCTCCGGTAGGAAGCCGGAACGGGCGTTTCCCCCAGCTCGGCGGACAGACGCCGAGCGACGGTCACGGGTGAGCGAGCCCTGCACAGGGTCGCGGAGCGCGCCCCTTCTCACCCGATCCCTGCGCGGCGGACAGGGGCGGGCACGGGCGGCGGCCCGCGCGGGCAGGGCAGCGTCCGGTCAGCGGTCTCGCGCCATGGGGTCATCGTGAT
>NZ_QFRK01000167.1 GCF_003143855.1 Streptomyces sp. NWU339 | reverse complement strand
GGATCGAGCTGCACCTGATGCCCGGATACAGCCCCGAGCTCAACCCCGACGAGCTGCTGAACGCCGATCTGAAACACCACGTCCACGCCGCCCGCGCCACCTCCGTCGACGACCTCGCCCGCGAGACCCGGCGCTTCCTGCACCGCAGGCAGCGCCAACCCCGCATCGTCTGCGGCTACTTCAGAGCCCGCCACGTCCGCTACACGATCGAGTAGGAAACCCACCAGTTTCGGCTCAATAGGTGGGAGCCCGTACACCACTTCCCAGGACGCAACCCGGTGCCCGTCCCTCCCCAACACACTTGATGGCTCTTCGTAGGGTCATCGCTCAACTGGCCTTCGGCCCGTACGAGGCTGGAGCACGCGCCCCAGGGCCGTTGCTGCTTCCCCGACAGGAGGTCAGCACAGCCGCTGCGGTCCCGACCCTGCTCAGTCGACCGAGCTGGCGGCTTTGGGAAGGATCAGGGCACGGACGGGCGGCGGCAGCACCCCCGGCATCTCCAGGACGTGCCACTGACAGTCGGGCACCAAACCGTCGATCACTTCGAACATCGTACGCTGGAACAGCAACGTCAGCGCCGAGAGAGCACCTTTCAACGGTGACCAACGGCGGTCGCGCAGGGTCTCGATGCCGGACAGCCCGGACAGCATCTGCCTGCCGTGCAGCCACTCCTCGACGGCCTCCCCGAGCTGTCCAGCATCCAACTCGCCTTCCACCCGCTCACACAGGTCCAGAGCCCATTCGCGCACTTGCAGGGCAGTCTTCCAGCCGGCGGCCAGGTCTTCCAGCGACGCCGTGTCGGCCACGTTATGCAACAGGTCGCGGGCGTCGCCGTCAGGAATGACGGTCAGCGTACCGTCGTTTGCCAGCACCCTGGCCGCAGCATCCGGGACGTCCTGCTGGGTGGTCTCGACGAGCGAGGCGATCGGGTGAGCGGCCATGCCCGGATGCAACGCGCGCAGCAGGTCCCCGATCTCCTGCAGGGAGAGGGAGCCGCCGAGCGTCGCGGTCACGGCGGACAGCGCAGCGTCCTGCGGCGTCAGCGTGGACGGTCCGGCGTTCTTGTCCAGCTCGGCCAGCGCTGCGGGAGGTTCGCCCAGGGCGCGGGCGATGCACTCGTCGATACGACGGGCTCGAGCGGGGACAAGGGTGACCACCTGGCCGGTCTCGGCGAGGCAGTCGGCGAGGTGGTCCAGGCGCCTGTCCAGGTCCAGGTTGTCGCTCGAGTCGTCGTCCTCGTCAGGAAGGGCGACGGTGTCCACGGCAGTGCGGAAAGCGGCCCGCACCGTCGCCTCGGGAACCGGGAGACCGTCTGCGAACAGCAGCAGGGCCAGGTCCGCCGGCCTCTTGCCCCGGCCGGCACGCCTCCCGAGAGCCAGGACCAGGTCGAAGCTCTCGGGAGGCGGCGAGGAAGTGCTGCCCCTGCCACGGCCAAGACCTCCGCCGGGGACGTTGCCCGGTAGCAGTCCGGCACGCCGCCAGCCCGCCAGTTGCTTCGCGGTGACGGTGAGGCCATGACGCGCCGCGTGATCAATGAGCTGCTGGTCGGCCGCGCTGGGACCGTTACTGGAAGACATGGCGCGAAGGTATCGGCGCCCGCATCGGCTACGGACCGGTTTTTAGAGACCCCCCACCTTCGTCCGGTCAGTTTGGCGCCTGTCCTCTGAAATGGCAGAGGAGTGGCAACCGGATAGCGTACCAACGACATTGCGGATCAGCCACGTTGGAAGTCACCTGACCGCTGCACCATGCAGCGCGCCCGGCCGTGGGCGCTGCTGTTGCGCGCCCGATCCGCAAAGGAACTCACCTCGTATGACCACCGACACGGACGACCTTCGTCGTCAGGACCGCGACCACCAGGAGCTGCGCCTGGTGGTGCTTCTCCTCGCCCTGGTGATGGGGCTGCTGATCACCGGTGCAGCTGTCTACCTCGTCCGCGAGTATCCGAGTCTCGCGCAGCCCCTGGGTGTAGGCGCCGCCGTCATGAGCGCGCTCGCCGCCATCGTCGGCGTCGTCGCCCTCGTCATACGGCGATGACGCGGGGCAGGGGCTTCGACTGTCGCCTCCGCCACGGCTCGTCGCACTGGTGCAGCATCTCCTCCGTCACCGTCGCCAACCACCGTCTCCAACTCGCCTGTTCGGACCGTCCTTCTTCACCAAGTTCCTGTACTTCGCAGGCAAGACGGTGCCACCTGCGAGCGGCCCCGAGCCACTCATTCTTGACCGCCTCCTGGCCCGGCGTCTGCGGTCCTTGGCCGCTGTGGCCGGCCGGGAGACGGGTCACGACCCCGACGGATCGGTCGCTGCCTGGGTATGGAGGGACCGGGACTGGTCGCCCCACCGCTACGAGGTCTACCTCTCCTTCCTGCACKCAGCCGCCGCGCAGGTGGCGGCAACGGACGGC
>NZ_QFRK01000078.1 GCF_003143855.1 Streptomyces sp. NWU339 | reverse complement strand
GGATCACGCCGCTGGCCGCAGACATCCCCGCCGAGGGCGAGCCGGATCGGATCATCCGGACCATGCTGGAGACACACGGCCGGMTGGACGTGCTGGTCAACAACGCAGGCATCGTGCGCAGCGGCGCTCTCGGCACGCTGACGCCGGAGATGATCACAGCTCAGCTTGCCACCAACCTCGTCGCCCCCATCCTGCTGGCCCAGGCCGCGCTGCCACCCCTGGAGAAATCGGGCGGGGTGATCGTCAATGTCAGTACGTCGGTGGGGCAGCGGGCCTGGCCCGGCAGCTCGGTCTATGCGGCTACCAAGACCGCTCTGGAGCTGCTGACCCGCAGCTGGGCGGTCGAGCTGGCACCCCGCGGGATCCGGGTGGTGGCGGTCGCCCCCGGCGCGATCGACACCCCCATCGGCGAGCACCAGGGCCTGACGCCGGAGCGGATGGCAGCGGTGCGGGACTGGCAGCTGGCGCACACCCCACTGGCCCGGATCGGCCGCCCCGAGGAGGTGGCCTGGGCAGTCACCCAACTTGCCGCACCGGCCGCGTCGTTCGTCACCGGAGTGGTACTCCCGGTCGACGGCGGAGCGGTCGTGGCGTGATAGGAGTGGCCACGGGAGGTGGGATGGGTGCGGATCGGTGAGCTGGCCAGGGCGACCGGGACAACCGCCCGTGCGCTGCGGCACTACGAGCAGGCCGGACTGATCTCCTCGCAGCGGGCCCCCAACGGCTACCGCATCTACGACGAGCGGGCGGTGGTGCGGGTCCGCAATATCCGCTACCTGCTGGCCGCCGGGCTCACCCTGGACGACGTGCGGGTGTTCCTGCCGTGCCTGGACGGCGATGTGGCCGCCGCACCGCCCTCGGACAAGGGCTTGCGGGTCGCGTTGGAACGGCTGGCGGTCCTCAACGAACGGATCGCCGCCCAGACCGAGGCCCGCGACCGACTGGAGGCCGCGTTGCAACAGGCAACCGGTGGTCGGATCCGCCCAGTGGCCTGAACGCCCACCTCGTCGCAGAAGCCGGAGAAGCCTGGAGTCGCTACGCTCCCCACGGCCACTCACGGTGACCACGAGCCCTCACCGGCCAAGGAATACGCGACTCTCGATTACGCGAGGTCGCCAGTTATCCGCTGCCCATTGCATTGGATGCGAACTTGCGAGGGAGCGTCATGAATCAGGCATGAGAGGGTGTTTAGGGATAAGTTGTTGCGCTGAGTCGCTCCTGCAGCCAACAGCCTTCGGACTGATTCGCACCTTGCGCGCGCCTTCACGGTCTCCCAAGTGCCGACCTGTGCACCCGTTTGATCAGCTTATCGGAGCTAGATTCCGTCTGGTTTGGTAATGGAGCGGAAGATTCTCGCCAGTGCGGAACTTCCAGGCATTTCAGGCCGTGCATGGTGTCGATGAATACGGCAAAGCGGGTCGAAATGCCCGTCGCGAATCAACATCAAACGCCTACTTGGCGGCAGGTGAGGAACAAGACCATGCGCATGATCATTGCTGAGCTTTCCCTCGAACTGGAGCAGGCCAAGGCTGAACTCGCCGGAGTGTCCGGGGCGGCGGTGCTGCCCAACCGGCGCTGACAGAACCATCGCGGGAAAAGGTCACGGTGGGTGAAACCATACGGTTCGAGGATCCGGGACCTCCGTGCGCATTCGCGTGAGACCGTCCACGGCTCTACCGCTGCGGCCGGGGCGGAGGGTGTACGAGTGGTGACGATATGCTCACGAGGCGGGCCGGAATCCCCATCGCGTCGTCGTCTGGGATGCCGGAAGAGCGGAGAAGGAGCCGGCCCGGTCGAGCGTGGAGCCAGGGGAGGCGATGGGATGCGGCAGGCCGGTGTGCTCGATGTCGGGTGCCACAGTGCTCTACTGACGGTGGTGCGCCGACGCCCGGGGACGGTGCTGGAGCCGGTGTTCTCCCGCAAGGTGCGGTTGAGGCTGCACGAGACCCTCGACCGCAAGGGGCGGCTGGACAAGGCCGGCATGAAGAGCGTCGAGCGGGCAGTGGCCGAGGCCGTCGCCGCCGACCCGCGTCCGCACGGACCGGAAGTGTTCGCGTTCGCGACCTCCGTCATCCGGGACGCGCCCAACCGCGACGAGATCATCGCGCGGGTGGCACGCACCACCGGCACCCGCCTGCGCGTGCTGAGCGGCGTTGAGGAGGCGCGGCTGGCCTATGTGGCCGCCCGCCAGTGGGCAGGCCCGTCGGCCGGGCAGTTGCTGGTCCTGGACATCGGCGGCGGCACCGTGGAGATCGCCTCCGGCACCGGAGACCAGCCCCGCGTCGTCCACTCGCTGCCCCTGGGTGCTCGCAGGATCACCCGGGACTGGCTTCCCGGCGGTACCGCGCCATCCCAACGCCGCCTGGACGAGGTCCGCCAGCACCTTCATCGGTCCCTGGAAGCCGTGCCCGGTCTGCCGCGGGCCGAACCAGGTGGGCGGGTGCTGGCCTGCTCCAAGACCTTCGAACAGCTTGCCCGGCTCGCCGCCGCCCAGGGCAAGACACCGCGAGCCGGACGGCGGCTGGCGCTACCCCAACTGCGCACGGCGGTCTCCCTGCTGGCCGATGCGGGACCGTCCCGCCGTGCCAAGCTGCCGGGCATCTCCCGGCACCGCGCCGAACAGTCCCTGGCCGGAGCCCTGATCGCGCAGGCCCTCATGGAAGCCTGCGGGGCCGAGAACGTCGAGATCTGCCCGTGGTCCACCCGGGAAGGGCTCTTGCTCGAACACCTCGGCCCACCACACATCACAGCCGACCAGTCCCGCCTGGTCGGCTGAGTCCAAGGGACGTCGAAAGCGTCCGCATCCGCACCATGATGGTGGCCACTGTGAACGGGCATGAGTCAAAGGGGATCCAGTTCCTGGCTTGCGGGCCCCCGGCGATATGAGCGCGGCTCAGATCCACCGGTGTTGACGCTGTCTCCGATGAGGGCGGCGACGGCGGAGACGAGTGCGAGCAGTGTGAACGGCGTTGTCACGTTGTTGGGTGCTGGCTGCCTGTTTGGTGCGTCGGGGCGTGGTGGGCCCGTGATCCGGGCCTGTGTTCAGGCCGTGGTGGGTCGGCCGACGGCGCTGGTGATCTGGTCCCAGACGGTGAAGCGGATGGCCATCTCGGTGCGGTGGCCGGAGGCGGTCCTCAGGTGGCGGTGGGGCCGGACGTGGGGCGAGATGCTGCCGAACGCGGACAGGAAGCGTTGTGCTGCGCCGACGGAGCGGAAGCCTTTCATCGCGCGTGCGCGTTGCCGTGTGGGCTGGTGGCTGTTCTCGGCCCGGTGGTTCAGGCCCTGGTGACGGCGGTGCTCCACGGAGGGCATGACCTCGCGGTGGGCGGCGCTGGAGGAGCGGAGCTTGTCGGTGACGATCACTCGCGGGACCGCGCGAGTCTTCTTCAGCAGGCGGCGGAAGAATCGCCTGGTCGCGGCCTTGTTCCGGTGGCTCTGCCCGAGGATGTCCAGGACGTTGCCGTCCTGATCGACGGCCCGCCAGAGGTACTTCAGCTCACCGTTGATCTCGACGAAGACCTCGTTCAGATGTCATTTGTCCCTGGGCTGAGGCCGGCGGCGGCGCAGTCCGTTCGCATGGGCCTGCCCGAACGTGGCGCACCACAGCCGGGCCGTCTCATGGGAGATGATCACGCCGCGCTGGAGCATCAGCTCCTCCGCCTCGTGGAAGCTGAGCGGGAAGCGGAAGTACAGCCACACGTAGTGGGAGATGATCTTCATCGGGTACCGGCGCCCCTGGTACGAGGGCGTCGCGGACGACATGGGCGGATCCTCCCCGGCACGCTCAACTACAAGATCATCCCGCGCCGGTCAGCCAACGTGGCAACGCCCCCGCGGTGTTCTCTGCCGGCTGCCAGCAGCGGCAGCAGGTGGATACTGAGCAGCGACTCCAGATGCACCACCGAGGCCGGCCCCAGGCCCCGCTGCCCGGCCTTCCACCGGGCGGCGTACTCCTCGAACCGCATTGCCCGGTACCTCGCGATCCGCTCCGCCTTCGCCTGCCTCCGCGGCGCCCCCTTCTTCGCGTTGCAGACCTCCGTCAAACGCGCGATGGCCTTGTCCTGGGTGGCGAACCCGGACTCCTTCACCTGCTTCCCGGCCGCAGGCCGGTACCGGATCTTGTACGAGTGAGGGCGCCTCGACCACCGCGACCGCGGATGCCCGCACTCCTTGAAGAACGACCCCACCCCACGAACCAGGGCAGTGGCACTCACGGTTGCTGACTCCTCCGGGACCGATGCTGACGGTTTGCTGACCGTCGGTAGTCCGGAACGCTGTTGACCTGCACTGATGTGCGCAGGGTTCGCGGTTGCGTCCGGGGAAGTGGTGTACGGGTTCGACCTGATCCGGGGGTGTGCTCCGGCATCGGGATGGTGCCCGCATAGCTGAACGGCCACCGGCTGATCTTCGAAGTGTCGAAGCCTCGAAGGAGATCAGCACGATGACCGCACCCGACAGTCTGCCCCTGCACGCCCTCGCCGAGGACAACCTCGCCTGGGGGTCCCCCCGCTTGCGGGGGAGAGTCCCGATCTGCTGCGCGCGATGATCAAGACGTTCGCCGACGCCCTCATGTCCGCGGGGGCCGATGCCCTCTGCAACGCCGAATACAGCCAGGTCAGCGAGGAACGCGTCAACCACCGCAACGGTTACCGCCCGCGCGAGTGGGACACCCGCGCCGGCACCGTCGAACTGGCCATTCCCAAGCTCAGGTGCGGGCGGAGGATCTCCCACTCCTGATCGGACAGATCCGTCGAGCAACGGGTACGCAGCCCGCACACCCCAGCCCCCGAAGGTGCGTCGCCACCCCGCTACCAGGGACTTGCCCGCTGAGAGGCTTTGCAGACGCCCTCTAGTACTCCAGCAGCACTTTGACGTTTTCCCTGCTCAGGGGCGGTTTGGGCGAGTGTAGCGGGCTGGGTTCCGGCCCGTGTTCTCTTTCCCGGACCGCCCCCCGATCGTGTGCAGCCGCCGCTGATAGTGGCAGCGGCGGGCGACGGCTTGGCGTCGTCTGCGCCACTGTGACCATCTCAGTGCGCGTGCCCTGATGAGGGACTGATGAGCGCGTGCCGCGGGTGGGTGGCCAGTTGCCAGGAGCCGCCGAACTTCTGCCACGGTGAGGGGCGCGAGGCAGGAACCGTTTCTGCTACCCCTTTTGCCGCGGCGTCGGCGGCCATGACCGCCAGGAGGGCGTGCGCCGGCATGGCCGGGGTGACGTGCCGCATCCAGCCGGTGTAGCGGCGGACCTCGTACTGGTCCAGGCCGCACTCGTTCTTGGCGGCCTGGRAGGCTTCCTCGATGGCCCAACGTGTTCCGGCGACGCGGRCCAGGTGCTCGACCGTGGTGCCGAGCGGTGCGTAGGCGAGGTRGTAGGCGATCTCCTGRGGCTTGCYGATGCTGCGGCGCGCCAGTGCCCACCGCTGGTGGGTGGGCAGTTCGYCGTCGAAGTCCTCGATGGAGGTGATCTGCAGGGCGGCCCAGTGGTAGACGCGCGGRCCCTTGGCGCCGTCACCGCACGAACGTCTCTCCCACGCTTCGTCGGGAGCCTGGGAGAAGAGGTGATCGATGCGTCCGAAGTGGGGCACCTGCTGGGACTTGGGGACCGCGAGCACATACCCCAGGCCGGTCTCCTCCAGCATGCGGCGCAGCCGCCATTCCTGGCCGTAGGCGGCGTCCGCGGTCACCCAGGCGATCGGCAGCGGCGAGGCGATCGCCCGCAGCACCATGGCCTTGGCCAGGTCGGGTCTGGTGGCGAAGGCCCGCTCGTCCGGGATGTGGGCGGCGCGGCAGCGGTCGCGGTCGTCGGTCCAGAACCTGGGCAGATACAGCTCACGGTCCACCAGGGCGCGTCCTCGCGTGGTGGCGTAGGCGGCGAACACGCCGATCTGGCTGGGGGCACCCCCTCTGGAGGATTCTCGGTGCGGCCGGCGGTGCCGGAGTACTGGCGCTGTACGCCGGCCGAGGTGGTGCCCTTCTTGAGGAAGCCGGTGTCGTCGAGGATGAGCACCCCGCCGTCCTCGCCGAGCCGTTCGGCTACATAGTGCTGGAGGTCGTCGCGGAGCTCGTCGGCGTCCCAGCGGGCGCCGTTGAGGAGGCGTTGGAGACGGTCGGGTGTGTGATGCCCGGCGTATTCGGCCGGCTGCCAGCCATTCTTCCGGCCGACCGGGCCCAGCAGTCCACGGATGTAGTCACGCATCCTGCGACGCGGCTCGACGCGCTTGAAGCGGTGGCCGGTGCGCAGGAAGAGTTCCTCGAGTTCGTCGTTCCAGATCTCAACTGCACGCTCGTCGATCACGCCGGGAGGCTGCCCAGACCGCTGCCACTATCAGCGGCGGCTGCACACGATCGGGGGGCGGTCCGGGAAAGAGAACACGGGCCGGAACCCAGCCCGCTACACTCGCCCAAACCGCCCCTGAGCAGGGAAAACGTCAAAGTGCTGCTGGAGTACTAAACGCTCGCTTCCGGCCTGGTGGCGGAGGCGGCCGCAGTGGCCGTGGCCAGTGGATCGCGGGCTGCGCGGCCAAGGAGGTCGGTGAGGTGGGGTGCGGTACCGTCCAGGAAACCGTGCCGGATGCCCGTGGCGATCGAGGCGAGCATCGGCGGCTGGAACGGCAGCAGCCCCGGCGTCTGAAGGAGCCTGCGCCGGTATTCGCCCAGGCTGATGGCGCGATGTGCGACACCGAGTTCGTCGGCCACCTGTCCCGCCGTGACCGGCGTGCCGACGAGGTCGTAGACGCGCCCGCTATGAGGTGCGGGATCCGATGCCACCACCGCTGCGGCCTCGGCCAGGTCTCCTCGCGAGACCGCGGCCAGGGCACCATCCCCGAAAGCGGACTCCACACCGTTACCGGCCCACATCAGCAGGCCGCCGAAGAGTTCGGCATACAGGCCGTTGCGCAGGATCGTCCACGGCAACCCGCTCGCCCGCACCAGGCGTTCGGTCACACGGTGCGCGAGTGCGAAACCGAGGTGATCGCCGGCAGTGGTCAGGCTCGTGTAGACGACGTGGCCGATGCCGTCGCGGACGGCGGCGTCCAGGACCGCCGCGTGTCGGGCGACGACCTGGTCGTCCTCGGCATAGCCGGCGGAGATGAGCACCAGAGTCGACATGCCGGCGAGGTCGAGGCTCACGTGGTCGTCGAAGTCGAGGCGCCGCATCCCCTCGCCCGGCGTGCGGCTGCCGCCCATCGCAACGGCACCACGGGCGCGCAGCGCCGCAAGAGTGGCCGAACCGAGGTTCCCGTTCGCTCCGGTCACCAAAATCATGATCAATCGCAGTCTTCCGTCGTGGTTCTCATCAGTAACTACGCTTGATCCTCGACCGCACGCTCACCGGCCACAAGAAGGCAGTCCGATGTCACTCACGCACACCGCGGTAACCACCATCCCCGCCGAACTCGACCCGTGCGGACGCGAAGACCACCCCGACTGCGGCATCCGCGATGTCTTGGATCGCATCGGGGACAAGTGGTCGGTGCTCGTGATCGTCGAACTCGCCGGCGGGCCACGGCGCTTCCGTGAACTCCAGCGTGCCATCGACGGCATCTCCCAGCGCATGCTCACCCTCACCGTGCGCAGGCTCGAACGTGACGGCCTCGTGCTGCGCACCGTGTACCCGACCGTCCCGGCCCGGGTCGACTACCGCCTGACCGAGACCGGGACCGGCCTGACCCACTTGGTCAAGGCACTCGCCGACTGGTCCCTCGCACATCGTGGCGTCATCGCCGAGGCGCGGCACGCGTACGACCAGGCCCACCCCGACCACGACATCCGCTGACACGAGCAGCTATCGCCGTATGCCGGACACCTGCCAGGGCGCTGTCAACAACGTCATGACCAACAACGGCTAGGCCGCTCGGCGCGCCGGGTGGAAGTTGATGCGTTCGCTGACGACCGGGAAGCCGGCCTTGGCGAAGTGCGCGGCCATGGGGAAGTTGCCCCGGTCGGTCGCTCCGCCGATGAACTCCGCGCCCCGTTCGACGAGGAAGCGGGTGCACTCCGCGAGGAGGTCGTAGGCGTAGCCGTGACCGCGTTGTTCCGGGACGACTCCGATGAAGCCGATGGTCGGCCCGGAGGGGTTGTGGGCCGGGATGTGGACGCCGGCCAGGTCGCCCTCCGGCGTGTACGCGGTCTGCCACCACTCCCGTGGGGAGGGGCACCAGTGGAAGAAGTCGAGTTCCTCCTGGGCGGCCCGGTCGAGGCCGCCCTCCGCGATGGCCCTGAGCGCGTGGGCGTCCAGGGTGACGGAGTGGATGCGGCGCAACGCGTCGAAGAACACGGTGTCGTCGGGTTCGGCGCTGAAGCGCAGGCGTCCGGGCCGCTCGGGCAGGCCTCGCTCCGGGGTCCAGCGGTACCGGAAGCGTTCCACCAGGAGTTCGTACCCGGCGGCCCGTGCGGCGGCGAAGCGTGTCTCGGCGGCGGYGCGCAGGGCGGGCTCGTCCCGCCAGCCGGCCGGCAGATTGATCTCGAGTTCGACCTGCCAGGGGGCGGAGCGCAGGAGTTCGGCCCCCGCCTCCTCCTCGCCCTCGGCCACGTCGAACCAGTTGATGTTGAGGGGCTCCGGGTCGTCGGGGCCGCCCCACCACGCGCCGCGTGCGACGACCTCGCCGTCGCGCAGGGCGACGCGCTTCCAGTCGGGGCGGAAYYGGGTGCGCCGGTGGCCGTCCCGGGCGCCCAGGGGGTCGGGGAGAGCGTCGAAGAGACGGGTGTCGCTCGCGGTGAGCGCGCGGATGACCGGATCGGTCATGGATTCCTCCGGGATACAGGCTGCTCGGCGCGCTCCCGGTCAGAACTCGTGAACCACGCCGGGACAGTGGAAAGGGGGAGCGCTGGAAAGGTGTGAACCGCACGGCACTCGCCTCCTTCCGTCCGTCTCAGGGCGTGGAGSCACACCGTATGTGCTCTTCCGCGGGTCCGTCCAWGGATTTTTGCGGCCCCGGGAAGGAGGGGTTCGCGGGACGGCGTGGAGCGCTCCCGAAGGCTTGTGGGGCCTTGATGCTCCGCCCATGGATCGCGATCGTCACACCTGACGTGCTGTCAACGCTTCTGTCGGCGGATGAGTACCCGAATCGGCGAGCTGTGCCTGCCGAGTGGCAGGCCAGGGTCTGCAGGTGGTCTGCCGGCAGGCACGTGCAGGGCCCCATCACCGCTTGACCTCAACCAGACTTGAGCTTTTAGGTTCCTTCCAGAGCCGCAGGAACCGACCAGCGGTGCCTTTCCAGGGAGGTTCGCCGTGCCCGAACACACCGCCCGCACCGAGATTCCCGACCGCTACCGCTACGCCGTGATCCCGCACATCATGGTCGACGACGCAGCCGCGGCGATCGATTTCTACCAGCGGGCGTTCGGTGCCCGTGAGGACTTCAGGATCGACGCTCCGGGCGGCGGAGTTCTGCACGCCGAGATCACCATCGAACGATCGACCCTGATGCTGGGCGATGCCAGCGTGGACGAGGCAGAAGCCGCCTCCTTCGCCGCGCCGACCTCGCTCGGCGGCGGTACGTCCGTCACGCTGCATGTCTTCGTGCCGGACGTCGACAGCCTGGCGAAGCGCGCAGAAGCCGCCGGCGCTGAGATCCTCCAGCCGCCGAAGGACATGTTCCACGGTGACCGCACCGTCATCCTCAAGGACCCTTCCGGTCACATGTGGGTGTTCCTGACCCACCTGGAAGACGTCTCGCAGGAGGAGCTTCGACGCCGCCTGGCCGACGTCGCCACCGAGTGACTGGGGGGCGACGCGCGGCGACCCGGACCGAACACCGAACGCCGTACCTGCCGGAACCCGCCGACCGAACCGCTCGATCATGCCCGGGCTGCTTGCCGCCGGTGGGACCGGTCGAGCCGGGGCAATGGGCGCACAACCGGACCACCGAACAGCGCGAACACCGGGGCGCCAACAGACCCGCGCCTCGCGCTCGACCGCCTTGACCTCCCTACAGCTGGTCCCCCCTGCTGGGTGGTTCCGGAGGGTGCATCCCGCCACCGTCCTTGATGTCCTCTTCACAGGTGCGTCCGTCGTAGGACTGGTCATTGGGTATCAACAGCACTCCGGCAACTTGCTCAGGGTGCTCGACGGCGAACCAGTCGTCGCCCGTGAGGGAATCGTCGGCTGGCCCGAACGCCCGGGACGATTAAACCGTCTGACACCCCAACACCACGCGCTCCTTGTCGACCGCGCAGGCGTCCACTGCGGGGCCGGAATATTCGTCGGCGCCGTCGAAGCGGAAGCGGAAGTAGACCTGGTCACCTCTGGAGGGCACTTGCGGGTGGGACTCAAGGCGCTAGTCGACGACCTCGGCGGTGACGCCGAGAAGCCGCCCGTACGTGTCTTCGACCTGCACTCTCACACCGGCCTCACCGCGCTCCGCCGTCGTGTCGGTGCAGCTCCAGAGGAAAGAGCAGCCGGACAGGGCGAGAATCACCAGAACCAGCGGGGCAACGGCGAGTACCCGTGCGGATAACACTGAAATGACCTCCGGTCGGGATGGAGCGGGGCAGTGTATCCCGGGGCCTGACAGCCGCCGAAGGGAGCACGGTCACTGCTCTGCACTGCGGCCTGTACGCAGCCTGAACGGACAGGAGCGGCACCGGGAAGCGCTCACCGAGGCACGCCGGCTCACCCCCGCCTCGGGATCGGAGCCAGAGCGGAAGCCTGGGGATGGGCACGGCTGTCGCCCTCCATGGCCTGGGGCACCAAAACGCGGCGGAAACGGCAGCCCGTGAGGCACTGGCCGACTGCGAACGGTCACTGCACCCGGACCACCCCCCGCATCCGGGAAGACCGCACGCGGCTGACCGTTCCAGCATTCCAACCATGTGCATTGGCACTCAGGGACCGGCCGACACACTCCCGCCCCCGTCCACTTCGGCCCGGCAAGGAGGTCCGCGACCAGCAAGCGCTCACCCCTGCCGAGGCATACGCCCGCCACCCCGACAGACCCAGGAGAGCCAGCAGATCAGCGGTGCCCTGGGCGTCCTCACCATCCTCGGCCTCCCCCTCGGTACGGCTCTGGGCATCCTCCAGGTCCTGGGCGACGACTCGCTCTCCCACCTCCTCATCGCCCTGACCCTGTCGGTCGCCGCCACAGCAGCAGTCCTGACCACGCGCTACGGACGCCTCGTGCTGTCGTCACTCCGGGGCGGACTGGGCAAGCGGTAGGCCACCCCTCCTGATCTCACCCTGTAGTCACGCCTCCGGTTGTCAGTCCCCCCTGTTAGAACTGAGGCACACATCGCCGTGGTGATCGAGAGGGTTCTGGTGGGAGACATAGCGGGAGGTACCCAGCCGGTCGCGGGGGTCTACGAGAAGCTGATCACTGACGGCGTGCGTGACGAGTTGCAGCACCTTGAAGCAACGGGATGGAAGGCCATCGACGCCGAGGTCAGCGCAGAGTCCTCGCCTCATGTGCTGGCTCGGCACATCGGTGAAAGCGTGGCTCGTCGCCTCCAGCAGCTACCGCCCCACCAGCAGGTTCCCTTCGCCAACCAGATCCTGGCGTCCCTAGACGTCAACGCTGATGGCCAGAGCCACATCGAACCCAGCGGCACCATCGTGGACGGTCCTCGCCAGTTGCTGGCCCTCGCCGAGCAGGAGGCTCCAGGAGCCTACGCGATCCGTCCGCTCACGCCCCTCTCCGAAACATCGCTGCTCACCAACTCACCTGAGGACCTCAGCCTGGGGTCGGAGCTGAGGGCCGAGTTGGCCACCGCGGACCGGATCGATCTGCTCTGTGCCTTTGTGAAGTGGTACGGCATCCGCGTACTGGAAGACTCCCTGCGTGCCGCGAAAGAGCGTGGCGTACCGATCAGAGTCATCACCACCACCTACCTGGGCGCAACGGACCGCCACGCGCTCGACCGTCTCGTGCGCGACTTCGGTGCGACCGTGAAGGTCAACTACGAGATCCGCTCGACACGGCTGCATGCCAAGGCATGGCTCTTCCGTCGCGAGACGGGATTCGACACCGCCTACGTAGGCAGCTCGAACCTGTCACGGGCCGCGCTACTGGACGGACTCGAGTGGAACGTACGTCTCTCCTCCGTCGCCACGCCCGCGGTATTGGACAAGTTCGAGACGACCTTCGACGCGTACTGGAACGACACCGCTTTCGAGACGTATGACCCCGACCTTCACGGTGAGCGTCTCGATGGAGCCCTGGCACAGGCCGGTGGAAGCACCGCTACGACCGACCTGAAGATCAGCCTTTCCGGTCTCGAAGTACGTCCTTTCCCCCATCAGCGGGACATGCTGGAGCGGTTGAGCGTCGAGCGCGAGCTCCGCGGACGGCACCGGAACCTGCTCGTTGCGGCTACCGGTACGGGAAAGACCGTGATGGCCGCCCTCGACTACCGAAGCATCTGCCGGTCGGCGACCGGTGGTCGGCCACGGCTGCTGTTCGTGGCCCATCGCAAGGAGATACTCAAGCAGTCTCTGCGCACCTACCGAGAGGTGCTGGATGACGCCTCGTTCGGGGAACTGCTGCATGGCGGCGCGGACCCACGCGACTGGAACCACGTCTTCGCCAGTGTGCAGTCGCTCAACGTCCAAAGGTTGGAGCAGTTGGCTCCCGACCACTTCGACGTCATCGTCATCGATGAGTTCCACCACGCCACCGCCTCCACATACCGACGCGTCATCGAACACTTCGCGCCGAAGGAACTGCTGGGCCTCACCGCCACTCCGGAGCGGATGGACGGGCTCAACGTTCAGGATGAGTTCTTCGAGGGCCGTATCGCTGCCGAGATGAGGCTCTGGGAGGCGCTGGAGAACGACCTGCTGTGCCCCTTCCACTACTTCGGCATCCCGGACGGCACAGACCTGACGAACCTCAACTGGAAGAAGGGCTCCTACTCTGATCAGGAGCTCGGCAATCTCTTCACGGGTAACGAAGCCCGAGCCCGCATCGTGGTCAAGCAGATCCGGGACAAGGTCTCCAACCCCGGCGCCATGCGGGTCCTTGGTTTCTGCGTCACCAAGGCGCACGCCCACTTCATGGCGGAGTTCTTCCGCAAGGCCAACTTCCGGGCCGTGGCGCTGGACAGCGACTCGCCTGCAGACGTGCGCTCCCAGGCACTGGCCGATCTGCGGGATGGCAAGCTTCAGGTGATCTTCTCGGTGGACCTGTTCAACGAGGGGCTCGACATCCCGGACGTCGACACTCTGCTTCTCCTACGGCCCACCAACAGCGCCACCGTTTTCCTTCAGCAGCTTGGGCGAGGTCTGAGGCGCACCGAGACGAAGCCCGTACTCACAGTGCTCGACTTCATCGGGCAGCACCGGGCGGAGTTCCGCTTCGAGGAACAGTTCCGAGCCCTGACCAACCTTTCACGGAACCGGCTCGTCGAGCACCTCGAGTGGGACTTCCCCCAACTGCCGTCCGGTTGCCAGATCATTCTGGAGGGCAAGTCGAAGGACCTCGTCCTCGACAATATCCGGACCCAACTGGGCACCACGGTCAAGACGTTGGTGAAGGAAGTCAAGGAGTACAGCACCCCGCGTCTCGCTGACTACCTCCGGGAGAGCCGTCGAGAGATCAAGGAGCTGTACAAGAGCGACAACTCCTGGACGGCCATCCTTCGCCGAGCGGGCCTACTCGACGATGCATCCCCGACGGGCGAGACCGCCTTGCTCAAGCGCGTTCACGCCTTCCTGCATGTGGATGACCCCGAGCGGGCTCAGGCGTACCTGCGCCTCCTGGAAGACGACGCTCTGCCGTACGCGGCACTGGACCCGTCCGACCAGGCCTATGCCCGCATGCTGTTCTTCAACCTGTGGGACAACGCCGGCGGATTCACGAGCTTCGAGGAGGGCTTGGCGTCCCTGCGCCCACAGCAAGCGTTCCGGGACGAACTCCGGCAGGTGCTGTCGTACGTCATCCAGGAAGCCGATCACTTCCCGATCCCCCTGTCGGGCCACCTCAGCCAGGTCCCGCTGAAGGTCCACAGCGCGTACAACCGATCGGAGATCCTGGCCGCCCTCGGTGTCGCGCGCTTCGGCGGACAGATGCCCAGGTCCTTCGCGCAGGGCGTGCAGTGGGTCGATGAGCTCCAGACGGACGCGCTCCTCATCACTCTCGAAAAGAACGAGAAGGACTTTTCACCCACCATCCGCTACAAGGACTATGCACTGAACCCTTCTCTCTTCCACTGGGAGTCCCAGAACTCCACGGCAGCCGACTCCCCCACAGGCTTGCGCTACCAGGAGCATGCGCGCCGCGGCAGCCATGTCCTGCTGTTCGCGCGCCGCTACAAGAACACGGACACAGGCAAGCCGCAGCCGTGGATGCTCCTCGGTCCGGCAACCTACGAGAGGCATACCGGCAGTAAGCCGATGGCGATCACCTGGCGGCTCAAGCACGACCTCCCTGCCGACGTGTGGACGTACTCGGCCGCCATCGCGGCAAGTTGATCCAGTCACGTCGGTCCGGGAGCTGCTTCCCTCAGGAGAACCGAGCCTCGGTCTCGGCCTCGAAGTGCGCTTGGGCCTGGTCCAGTACGTCGTCGGCGTCCCGTCCGTACACACGGCACCAGTAGAGGACATCGGTGATGATGTCGATCGCCGCGTCTTGGGCAACCGCCGTTCCCAACCGACTCTGACCAGGCCCCAGCGGCAGCGACACTTCCCCGCCGTACAAGCTCAGCAGGTCCGCGGCTCGGGCCAGACGGGGAAGCGCTGCGTGCCGGCCTGCCCTGGCAGCACTCACCCGCAACTCGCACCAGGTGGCTTTTCGGTCACCGCTGAGGTCGACTCCCCAGCGGTCACTGACGGCTTCGATGAGCGCCATCCCCCGCCCCGTCTCCGCCTCGACGTCCGCGCAGGCAAGAGTGGGAAGCGTACGGGGGTCGGGGTCATGTACCGCGATGCGCAGGTGGGTGCTGTTCAGCGAGGTCACGAGCGTGGACGGTGTCCCGGGCCCAACGTGTTTGATGACATTGGCGGCGAGTTCGCTGACGCAGAGCTCAGCGCTGTCCGTCAGCTCTTGCAGTCCCCAGCACTCCAAGTGTGTTCGCAGAGCCCTCCGCAAGGAGGACACCTGCTCGGCGTCGGCCAGAAACGGCAGGCTCCACTGCCTCGTTGAAATCCATCGAGAGCCGTCCACGTCGTACCCCACTCCCTGATTCGCACCACCACTGGCGCACCGTGACGCTGTCGCCACACAGAGTTGCAGTGAAACTCTCAAAATGGAACTCTCTCTTCGGGAGGACAGGGGTGCGACTCCCCCTCGCGCGCCCCCAGCGCATACCGCCTTGCCGTCCAGAGCGAGAGACCACGACGATCTACCGGATCGACATGAAGGGCCACAGACATGGCAGTCGGACCTACCACCCGCAGGCGCCAACTGGGCGCCGACCTGCGCCGCCTCAGGGAACTCAAGGGACTGACCCTTGAGGAGGCGGGCGCCCGAGTCGGCATCTCGAAGGCGACACTGAGTCGCTACGAAACGAAGGAAGGCACGGTCAAGTGGCCTTCCGTAGATGCCCTTTGCCGCGAGTACGGCGCGACGGAGGAGGAGCGCGCAGCCCTGGTCGAACTGGCGAAGGGTGCCAAGATTCAGGGCTGGTGGCGCTCCCTGGCCGACCCCATCCCCGAGTCCATGAACCTCATGCTCACCCTCGAAGACGAGGTTGTACGTGAGGACCACTACGCCTGCATGTACATTCCCGGCCTCCTTCAGACCCGCGCGTACGCCGAGGCTGTGCACCGGGCATCGGAAGTGCAGTGTGAAGCGCGCGAAGTGCAACACATGGTTGACATCCGCATGAAACGCCAGGAGTTGCTGGACCGCCAGGAACCGCCGCACATCTGGTGCGTGATCGACGAGGCGGCACTCCGGAGGCAGGTCGGCGGCCGTGAGGTGATGCGGAAGCAACTGGAGCACCTGCTCGCTATGGCTCAGCGTCCGCACATCACCGTGCAGGTTCTGCCGTTCGCATGTGGCGCTCACGCGGCGGCCGTCGGCAGTTTCGCCGTCCTCCGCGGACAGGCTCCCGAACTGGACGTGGTGTACGTCGATCTCCTGGGTGGCGGCTTGTTCATGGAGAAGCCAGAGGAACTGGAACGTTATAGGTTGGCGTTCGAATACCTCAGCGCACAGGCACTCGACTTCGAGGCCTCCGCCGATCTCATCGACCGGGTCAGCAAGGAGTCCTGATGACGACACCGTTCGAGCCCGACTGGTTCAAGTCCTCCTACAGCGGCGGCAGCGGCACCGAGTGCGTGGAATGCGCGTGCTCCGTCGACGGCACGCTCATACGTGACTCGAAACGGGCGGAAGGCCCGGTGGTTCATGTGCGGGCTGGTGCGTGGAGCGCGTTCGTGCGGTCCCTGGCCCGCGATGGCCTCAGGTAGAGCCACGATTCCCGTGAGGCCGTGCCTTCGGGTGAGGGTGGTGGGGACCGGCGCGGTGTCGGCTTTCCGTTGCTCACGGCCGTGGACTGCTCCGGGGTTGGTGGTGGAGATCAGCTAAGGCGGCCTGGTGGTTCTCTCCGCGTCCGGCGTCGGGAAACCGGCCGCGGTTCGGGGCCGACAAGTCGCTCGCGGATCGTGCCCCTTCTCGTGGTGTAGCCGATCATCCGGCGGTCGTGTTGGTGGTGTTGGGTAGCGCGGGGGCGCTTTCGGGGCGCTCGGCGGGGTAGAGCTGGTCCATGCTTCCCTCGGGCAGGTAGCGGCGGGGGAAGGCGATCCATTCGTCGTGCAGTTCGAAGAGCACGGCGGTGACCAGCCGCAGGAGCGCGGCGTCGTTGGGGAAGACCTGGACGACGTCGGTGCGGCGCTTGACCTCGCGGTTGATCCGCTCCAGCGGGTTGGTGGACTGGATCTTCTTCCAATGTCGCTCGGGGAACGCCGCGAAGGCGGTCAGGTCGTCCTTCGCTTCCAGCAGCATTGCCTTGACCTTGGGGAACTGCTTGCCGAGCATGTCGGCGACGGTGTCGAGCTGGGTGCGGACCGCGTCGGCGGTGGGCTGGGCGA
>NZ_QFRK01000157.1 GCF_003143855.1 Streptomyces sp. NWU339 | reverse complement strand
GCAGTACGCCGGTGCGTTGCGCCGCCGTCGGCCCCGGCCCGGTGATACATGGCATCTGGACGAGGTGTTCGTCAGGATCAACGGAGAGCAGAAGTATCTGTGGCGGGCCGTCGACGCCGACGGCAACGTCCTGGACATCCTCGTGCAGAACCGGCGGGACACCGCTGCGGCCCGGCGGTTCTTCCGCCGCCTGCTGACGAAGACGCGTGCGGTGCCGCGGGTGGTCGTCACCGACAAGCTGCGTTCCTACGGCGCCGCCCACCGTGAGGTCATGCCGTCGGTGGAGCACCGCTCGCACCAGGGCCTGAACAACCGGGCCGAGAACAGCCACCAGCCCACCCGGCAGCGCGAACGCGCCAGGAAGGGCTTCCGCTCCGTCGGCGCAGCACAACGCTTCCTGGCCGCGTTCAGCGGCATCTCACCCCACTTCCGCCCCCACCGCCACCTGATGACAGCCTCCGGCTACCGAGCCGAGATGACCATCCGCTTCGCCATCTGAGACCAGATCACCGGCGCTGCCAACCTGCCCACCACGGCCTGACCACAGGCCCGGGACGCGGGCCCACCACGCCCCAACGCGCCATCAGACAGCCACGCACCCAATAACGTGACAACGCCACAATGAGTGGTCGTCGAAGCGAGACCCAAGGGGCAGCAGTTCGTTGGCCCCGCTGAAGGGACGTGAACCGAAGAAGCCGCGGTCTGCCGATCTCGGCGAGGGATGAGCGACTCGATTGCCGGAAGGTCGCCGAGCAGGGGCCGCAGGTTGCGCGCGTCGCGGCCCCACAGGATCGGCACCGGTGGCTTGCCGCGGGCCGCGAGGGCGCGGATGGCCTGCCCGGGCGGATCGTCCCGGGCAGGCCGGCGCCGCGCCCTACGCCGGTTCGACGATCAGCCAGGCCACCGTGGAGGCGTCCCCCGCGGTACCGCGGACGCTGAACGATTCGCCGGGCACGCGCCCGGAGACGTACGCAATGCCGGACGGGGTGCCACCCGGTTCCTGGACGGTGAGGAAGATGCGGCTGGCCGCGGTGACCGCGGTGGTGGGCACGGTGACCGGGGTGGCGCCGGTGAGGGTGAGCGTGCCCATCTTGGCGTCGGCGCCCTCCTTGACCTTGAGGCCGCGGCCGGCCTTGGCCGCGACGATGTCCGCGTTGGGGCTGCCGACTGCGGCCGGGCCCAGGCGGCCCCAGGAGGTGTCGCGGACCGTGGTTCCGCCGGGGCCCCAGCTCTGCGCGCCGTCGACCTCGATGACGTACCGGCTGATCGCGTCGCCGGGGATCTGCGACTGGAAGGCGCGGGCGGTGGTGTCGGCGCCGACGAAGGCGTAGCCCTGGCCGCCCTGGGTGCGGCTGGAGGCGAGGCGGAAGCCGGGGTTGCTGTTGACGTTCACCTCCACCGCCGGGGTGCTGTTCTCCTGACCGAGGAAGATCCGGCCGTTGGCGCGGTTGACCCGGAGCGGGTGGTCCAGCTCGGTGCCGTTGTCGGCGTAGCGGACCAGGGCGAAGTCGGAGCCGTTGTTGGCGCCGGACTCGGAGGCGGAGGTGGCGCGCAGCGCCCAGCGCCGGTTCCGGCCACGGGTGGCGAACTCGACGTCCCGGTAGGTGTTGACGCCGCCGGACACCACGTGCACGTCGGACCGGTCGAAGACGGGCGTGCCCGAGGTCTGGACACCGGCCGCGACACCGCTGTGCCGGACGACGACCTTGCCGGCGTCGTCGAAGGCCGCCTCGGTGCCCACGTACTGGCCGCCGGTGACGGAGACGAAGTGGGAGCTGTCCAGGGCGGTGGTGCTCAGGCCGTACGAGGGGGAGTACGTGCCGGCGTTGTCGTCGTCGCGGGCGACCGAGGTGGAGCAGCCGGTGAGGACCACGCCGGCCGCCCAGTTGCCGGTGACGCGGAAGCCGGCGTGGCCGGGGCCGTTCTTGCCGTCCCGCTTGGCGAGGCAGCCGACGAAGTGGGCGAAGCGGCCGCCGGCCGAGGTGGCGACGTGGAAGCCGTTGCCGCCGCTGCGGTCGGTGTTGCAGCCGACCAGGACGAGCGAGTAGACGCGGCCGGTGATGTGGTAGCCGTGCTGGGAGTTCCACTCGGAGCGGCAGTCGACCAGGGTGACCGCGTTGGGGTTCAGGATGTCGTAGCCGTGGCCCTTGTTGCCCTGGGAGTAGCACTGGAACAGGTCGGCGTCGACCAGACCGCCCCCGTTGCCCCGGGCGTCGCCCCAGGTGAAGCCGTGGCCGCCGTTGTGGATGGCGTGCACTTGATTGAGCTGGAAGGCGGCGGAGTTCTGCGCGTTGACGCCGTGGCCGCTGAACCGCCAGACCGTCACCTTGTCCATGCCGACGTCCCGGACGCCGGGGTTGATCCGTATGCCGTCGACCGCGGCGCCGGTGGAGTCCTTCTGGTCGCGCCCGTCGAGGGCGAGTCCGTACAGGCGGGGACCGCCCCGGAAGGCGGAGTTCTGGTAGTCGCCCTGGGGCGGGACCGGGTCGACGACGATCAGGGCCTCGCCGGTGAAGTTCCCGATGCCGGGGCGGAGGTAGGAGTCCGCCATGTTGGTACGCATCGGGAAGTGCGGGTTCCAGTCGCCGCGCAGGGTCACGCCGCGGCTGAGCCGGAGCGGGGAGGCGAGCCGGTACCTGCCGGGCGGGAAGTAGACGGTGCCGCCCTGGCCGGCCATGTCGATGGCGCGCTGGATGGCCGGCTGGTCGTCGGCCTGGTCGTCGCCGAGGGCGCCGAACGCGCGGTCCTTCACGTTCAGCCAGCCGGTACGTCCCTTCCCGGCAGTCGCCTTCTCGGGGTCGGTCTTCGGGTCGTTCGCGGCGGCCTGCCCGCCGGCCGCGACTGCGGTGGCGAGTGCGGCGCCCCCCAGTCCAGTGGCTCCGGCGAGCAGGCGGCGTCTGGAGGAGGCAGGGTGAGCTGTCATGGCGGGTTCCCCCCTAGGTTCCCAATGTGCCGGTGGGGCACCGCCGTCAGGCGGTGCGACGTCGGGGGGAAGGGTGTCACGGCGGGAAGGGAGGTGGTAAGGCCTTTGCCGGGAGGGACTCCGCAATGGTGCGTGCCATCGCCCGCCGTCGTGCCGCCCGGATTGCTCGCCCGTGCGATCTGCGCGGTCAAAGACGGGACTCGCTCACCGGAACGGGAACGGAGAGACAACGCGCACCTCGACAGCTGGCGCTGTCACGTTGTTGAGTGTGTGAGTGCCTGACGGTGTGTCGGGTGTGGTGGGGCCGGGGTCCGGCTCCGGACTCAGGCCGCGGCTGGCAGGCCGGCGACGCCGGTGACCTGCTCCCAGATGGCGAAGCGGAGGGCCATCTCGGTTCGGTAGCCGGAGGCTGTCATCAGGTGGCGGCGGGGCCGGAAGTGGGGTGAGATGCCGCTGAAGGCGGCCAGGAACCGCTGCGCCCCGCCGACGCTGCGGAAGCCCTTCCTGGCGCGTTCGCGCTGCCGGGTGGGCTGGTGGCTGTTCTCGGCCCGGTTGTTGAGGTACTTCGACTGCCGGTGCTCGACGGAGGGCATGACCTCGCGATGGGCCGCGCCGTAGGAGCGGAGCCTGTCGGTGACGATCACCCGGGGCACCGTGCGGGTCGTCTGCAGCAGGCGGCGGAAGAAACGCCTGGCGGCGCCCTTGTCCCGCCGGTTCTGCACGAGGATGTCCAGGACGGTGCCGTCCTGGTCCACGGCCCGCCACAGATACTTCTGCTCTCCGTTGATCCTGACGAACACCTCGTCCAGATGCCATGTATCACCGGGCCGGGGCCGACGGCGGCGCAACGCACCGGCGTACTGCTGCCCGAACTTCACACACCAGCGCCGCACCGTCTCATGCGAGACGATCACGCCACGGGCGAGCATCAGCTCCTCGACCTGACGGAAGCTGAGCGGGAAGCGGAAGTACAGCCACACGCAAGGCGAGATGATCTCCACCGGGTACCGGTGCCCCTTGTACGACGGCGACGCGCTGTCCACGGACAACCCCTCCCGCATGATCAACCAGAAGATCATCCCACCCGCTCAGCCAACGTGACAGCGCCGTTGCGAGAGCTGGTCGAGGAAGCCCCGCCGCTGGTGTTCTTGATGCTGATCGCGGCGTACGGGCTGCCCGATGGGGAGTGGCTGGACGTCGATGGCCTCCTCACCGGCCGCGTGGAAGGGCTACCCGAAGGCCCGGGTTGGCSGCTGGTCTCGGCGCTCTTCATCGACCAGTGCCMTGACACCGTTGGG
>NZ_QFRK01000016.1 GCF_003143855.1 Streptomyces sp. NWU339 | reverse complement strand
CGGGCCGGGCGCTGCGGCGTGAAGCCGTGCCGGCGCAGCCACTTGCCCACCCCCTGCTCGGTCATCGACACCCCGCACACCAGCTTGATCAGCGCCTTCACCGAGGCGCGGGTCCACAGCACGCCGCCGTGCCCGACCTCGGCAGGGGTGTAGTCCCGCATCGCCTGCAGCACCGCCCCGCGAGCTGATGAATCCAGCAACTCGCCCATTCCTGGACGCGGTTGCCGCACCACAGCGAGCAGGGCCTGACGGCCGCCGGCCCGGAAAGCCCTCCACCACGTGCCCACCGACCGCTCGGACACCCCGAACAACTCCGCGGCCTGGCCATACGTCTTGACCTGCCCGGACTCCAGCGCCGCGACCACCCGCAGCCGCAGGTCCGCCTGTGCGGCAGGCGCCAGCCGCCGCATGTCCCCACTCTCGATCACACCCGATCAACGAGCAGGAAACCCATCAGTTTCGGCTCAATAACTCGGCCCGCATGTACGGCAGTTACCCGATACGCGAGACCGCCGAACTGCAGCGCCTCAAGGATCTCCAACCGAAGGGCCAGCTCAAAAAATGCTCAAATTCGGTTCACGCCGTAGCCAACAAAAATGAATGCACCTACGCTCACCTCCGTCCCAACCGACTCCTGTGTTCGACCCGTTGGCCGGTACATCTTCCAACGGAGGTTGGGTCACGGATTAGTCCAGTATGTGGACGTCGCGAAAGCCCGATAACAGCATGGCGCAAAAGGCGAGCACGAGGTCGTTTCATCCAGAAAGGACAGTCCCCGGATGGAATTCATAAGAAGCAGGATGCGGTGGAGGCGGCTCCTGGCACTTCCCGTCGCGGCGCTTGCCTGCGTTCTGGCAGGTGCCGGTCTCAGTCCCGCTGCGGGGCAGGAAACAGAGGCGGAGGCATTCGTCCCCGGCACCTCGTACTTCGACGAGAACGGCTACACCGAGTACGTGGCCGGCAACCTACCGGTCATCTTCACCGCCCCGCACGGAGGGTCGCTGACCCCGGAAGACATCCCCGCCCGGACCTCCGCTACCTGCGGGCCGAAAACCGTCACCCAGACCGACCTGAACACACAGGACCTCGCCCGCCAGATCCAGCAGGCCTTCTTCGCCAAGACGGGCAAGTACCCGCACGTCGTCATCAACCGTCTCGCCCGTTCACGCCTTGACGCCAACCGCGACATCGGGGCGGCAGCGTGCGGCAACCCGTCGGCCGAACAAGCCTGGCACGACTACCACAAGTTCATCGACGCCGCCAAGGCGGACGTGCGCGCCGAGTTCGGCCGGGGCTGGTACACGGACCTCCACGGTCACGGGCACGCCGTCCAGCGCCTGGAGCTCGGCTACCAGTTGACCCCGGAAACGCTGCGCCTGTCCGACGCCGAGCTGGACGCTGCGCCGGCCTACGAGCAGGCCGCGTCGTTCCGGACGTTCTCCGAGGAATCACCGCTGCCGTTCTCGGCGCTCCTGCGCGGCCCGACGGCGCTCGGCACCTACCTCGCCGACGCGGGATATCCGTCCGTACCGAGCCGGCAGGATCCCGCCCCGCAGGTGGACGAACCCTATTTCACGGGCGCGGATCCCGGGTACAACACCCCGCGGCACGGCTGCGCGAACGGCGGCCACATCTGCGGGGTGCAGATCGAGACGCACTACGACGGCGTGCGGAGGACTCTGACCGACCGCTCCAACTTCGCGACCGCGCTCGCCGACGTCTACCCGGACTTCCTCGCGCAGTTCGGTATCCGGATCGAGCCTAAGGCGCAGACTCCGCCCGCGCCGGGCGACGAGGTCATCGTCGACAACCTGAACTCTTTCAATGACCCGGCCAAGGCGCGTTTCGCCACCTCGGGCAGCTGGGTGGATGGCAACAACAGCCAGTCCCACGGCCTCAACTTCCGGCTGTTGTCCAACCCGTCAGCGAAAGACACCGCGGAGTTCCGATTCCACGTTCCGACGCCAGGGTCGTATGCGATTGATGCCTGGTGGCCGGCGCAGTCCGGTCGATCCGGGAACGTCGTGTACCAGATCCACGAGGCCGACGGCAGCACCGCACTCGCGGAATCGGTGCGCGATCAGCGCGTCGACGGGGCACGGTGGAATCCGTTCGGCGTTCACCACTTCAGCAAGGCGGGTTGGGCCAAGGTGGTGGTGGCGCAATCTCCCGGCTCAACCGGTTCGCTTGCCGCGGACGCCGTCCGGGTGACTCTCACGCACCTGACACCGTCGGAAGGTGTTGCGGTGCTGGCGGGGCTCGTCGGTGAGCTGCCGGTCACCGCGGGCAACGCGCAGGCGCTGAACGCGAAGCTCGATGCCGCGAGCGCGCGGTTCGGCCGCGGCAACGTCGAGGCGGGAAAGAAACAGCTCGGTGCGTTCATCAACCAGGTGATGGCCTTCGAACGGGAGGGAAGCCTCTCGGCCGGGCAGGCGCGGCCGGTCGTCGAATACGCGGAGCGCGTGATCCGCGACGCTGACCGGCAGACCGGGCAGTGACACCGGACCGGACGTTCGGCGACGAAGGGAGGGCATGACGCGCCCTGGAAGAGCCCCGGGGCTGCGCCCTGCCGGCAGACCTGTCGGCAGGGCGCAGCCCCGGCCCGAGGGCACTCGGGGACAGGTCCCCAGGGCGGGGATCGCGATGTCCTTGTCCCGATCGCTCATCGGCGCCAGACGGAGCAGGGCGAAGGCGTTGGTGGCGGTGAGGTGGGCCGGGCGCGGCGGCACGGGAGGTCGTGATGCCGTCCGCATCGGTCCGCGGGAAGACGATCAAAGGCCGGTGTGCGCGGCTCGCCGCTGGGCAGTCAGGGCCGTGACCTGCGCGGATGATGTACCGGCACCCGCAACGTCACCAACCGGGCGGCCGCACGGTGCCCATCACACGGGTCACGGTGATCTCGATGACCACGCGCTCGGGGTTGGGACGGGGCGGCCGGTAGCGCTCGGCATAGCGCCGTTCGGCCTCGGCGACGGACTCCGGATCGTCCTTGACCAGCGCGGTGCCTTCRAGGGTGCACCAGCGGCGCCCCTCGACCTGGCTGACCGCGACCGTCGCGCCGGGTCCGGCYGCCCGGACGTTGCGGACCTTCTTGCTGCCGACGCTGCTGATGATGCGTGCGATGCCGGCCTCGGGATCGAAGGYGACSCCCACGGGGACGAGATGCGGACTGCCGTCCGGGCGGTGGGTGGCCAGGAAGCAGATCCGTCGTTCCCGCCAGAAACGGTCCTCCTCCGCCCCGGACGGAGGCACGTCGGTGGTCATGGTGGTCCTTCGTCGAGCCAGTAGCGCGCCGATTCTCCCAGCCCGGCAGCCTCCGAGCACCGGGTCTCTCCGGTCGGGCGAGAGGGGAGGACCAGGAGGGCAGAAAAGGTGCGGCGACCTTCCACAACCACGGCGGCCACCGAGTGATCGAGATCGTGTCCTGGCCGTGTGCGAGTGAACGTCGGCTCGTACGCCGACAACGCCCGCCGCAGCACGCACGCGTTGCCTGTGCCGTTCGGAAATTCGTCGCCGCTGGTCAGGCCGCATATCTGTACTCGTTGATCACACTGCCAGGTATTCGGGCGCGTAGAAGCCGGTGAGCGGACGGGGTCACCATGGGCGGCGGGTGCACCCGGGCCAGGAGAGGGAGCTGTCCACGAGCCTGGTGGGGGCGATGACCGTTGTAATGCCGGGCGCAGGAATCGAGGACCTGCCTCGTGTGCGTCTCGTTCCAGAGCAACAGGTGGTCGAGGGCCTCGCGCCGCAGGGTTCCGATGATCCGTTCGCCGTGCACGTTCATCCGAGGGGCCCGCGGCGCGGCCCTGACGATGCGGATGCCGCCGACTGCGAAGACCGCGTCGAAGGACTCGGTGTACTGCGCGTCCCGGTCGCGGAGCAGGAAACGCAGCGAGTCSACCCGAATGCCCGACTCGACGGCGAGGTTTCCTGCCTGTTGCACCGCCCAGGACCCGGGGGGATGGGCGGGTCCCTTCGGCKATGTGCAGCCTGCGTGTGCCGTGTCCGGGGAACACCGGCGCGTAGACCCGGCGCAGGCCGGCCAGGTCGAGGGGCAGGAAGTCGCAGGCGACGATGTCCTCGGCCTGCGCGGTCAGGAACGCGCGCCACGTCGGTCCGCTGCGGCGTGGGGCTGGGTCGATGCCCGCTGCGGTGAGGATCTCCCAGACCGTCGTCGAGCCGACCGGGTGTCCGAGCCGGACCAGTTCTCCTTGGATCCGTCGACCGCCCCAGCGGGGATTTTGCTGGGCGAGCTGCAGGAGCAGAGCCTTCACCGCACTCGCGGTCACCGGTCTCCCGGGCCTGCTCCGGCGCTTGCTRCAGTCCCRYTTCCGGGTGATGAGCCTGCGGTGCCATGCCGRCAGCGTCGCGGGCGTCAYCGGGAACACCTGCGCCCACCGGCGCCGGGGGAGCAGCGAGGACAGTGCTGCGAACCACAGCCGATCCGTCGGCTCGTATCGCACCGGACTCGTGAGCTGCCTGCGCAGCACCGCGTTCTCGTGGCGCAGCACCAGCATTTCCGCGTCCTTGGCCAGGTTCCGGCGCAGCAGCACCGCCGGAACTGCGAGCAGCTTGCGTACCACCCGATACACCAGTGAGACGATCACCCGGGCAGGGTTCCAGCAGACCGTGATGCCGCGCCAGACCCCCTCCGGGCAGCAGCGATGATTTTCCGAACGGTACACGGTGCGCTGTGCTTCGAGAGGGTCGACCTGGGCGATGAAGCCCGGCGATACGCGGTGCGCGGGTGGTCGGGGGCATGGGGGCCGGTTCGTCCGAGGACCGGTGGGATCAGCCCGTGGCGGCCCGCTCGATCAGATCCGCGGCCGTGTGCAGCCCGTCGCGCGCCCGGATCGTCTCACCGGCCTCGGTGAGGGTGCGCCGCAGAGTCGTATCGCCGAGCAGACGGCCGATGGCGCCGTGGAGTTGGGCGTCGGTGAAGCGATAGGGGTCGAGCCGGATACCGTAACCCAGTTCGGTCATGCGCTGGGCGTTGTCGTACTGGTCCCAGAACAGCGGCAGCAGGACCATGGGCTTGCCGAAGTGGAGGGCCTCGGTGGTCGTGTTGTTGCCGCCGTGCGTGATGACGAGGTCGACCAGCGGGAGGATCCGGGTCTGCGGCAGGAACTCCTTGCCCCACATGTTCGGCGGCAGCTCGATTTCCTCGTGCAGTGGGCCTTTGGAGACGATGTAGCGGTGCGGGGTGCGGGCGAGCGAGGCGATGACCTTGCGCATGAGGTCCACGTCGGCTGAGCCGAGCGAGCCGAGGCTGAAATAGATCAGCGCGCCGCCGCCGGCCAGGCCGGGCGGCAGCGTGAACCTCTCTTGCGTCTCGCGAACGGAGGAGTCCAGCCGGTGCCAGGTGGGGCCCAGCGGACGGGCGTCCGTGTAGTCGGCCGACTCGGGATAGACGTACAGGTTCAGATCGCCCTCGTGGATGAACTCCAGATCGGGCAGCGGACGCGCGCCCTGCTCGGTCACCCAGGCGCTGAAGTCGCTCCACAGGCTCCGGTGCGTGCGCTCGTACTCGGCGCGGAACTCGTTCCACTTGCTCCGGTCCCCGGCCGGATACCCGGAGAACGGCGGCGGCACGCGCTCTCCTTTCGTCTCCAGCGGGTTGCAGGAAACGATCCGCACGAAAGGAATGCCCGCCGTGGTCAAGGCTGGGAAGCACACGACGTTGTCTTCGACGATCACATCCGGCCGGACCCGGTCGATGATCTCCTTCATCTGCGGCTCGCAGTACCGGGCGCCGGAGATCAGTTCCTCCCACACTGGCTTGATCCAGGTGCTCAACTGCTCGATGGTCGGCTTCCGGAACTCGGGCGCGGTGTTGCGTATGAAGTCTTTCCAGAACTGGCCCGCGTCCTGGGGCTGTTCGGGCGGTGGGGCCAGATCGACCAGGTCCTCCTCGAAACCGAGCGGCGCGAGGCGGCCCTTCCAGGATGCCTCCGCGGCGAACACCACGCGGTGCCCCCGGCGGCGCAGGACATCCCCGATCCCTACGCAGTTGTTCGTCGGCCCGTACGCGCTCTCCGGTGCGAAGAGGATGGTCAGGGGCCGTAACGATCTTCCCGTGGGTGGCAAGCCCAACTCCTTTACCTGCGACGGTGGTTCCGAAGTCTCGCACCGGATCCGAATGCCGGGCAAGACCGTCAGAACCGCCGCGCTCGGGCCGCCGCTCGGCACTGTCACGTTGGCTGACCGGGGGGGGATGATCTTCAGGTTGATCATGCGGGGAGGGGCCGTTTGTGTACACCGCGCCGCCGTCGTACCAGGGGCACCGGTACCCAGTCGAGATCATCTCCCACTGTGTGTGGCGGTACCATCGCTTCCCGCTGTCGTACCGCGAGGTCGAGGAACTGGTGCTCGAGCGTGGCGTGACCGTCTCCCACGAGACCATCCGCCGCTGGTGCGCCACGTTCGGGCAGTCCTACGCCGGCGCGCTGCGCCGGCGGCGGCCCCGGCCCGGGGATACCTGGCATCTGGACGAGGTGTTCGTGAAGATCAACGGGGAGCTGACGTACCTGTAGCGGGCCGTCGACGCCGGCGGCACCGTGCTCGACATTCTTTTCCAGAATCGGCGGGACAAGGCCGCGGCCCGGCGCTTCTTCCGCCGCCTGCTGAAGACGACCTGTACGGTGCCGCGGGTGGTGGTCACGGACCAGCTCCGCAGTTACGGGGCCGCCCACCGCGAGGTGATGCCCTCCGTCGAGCACCGCTCCCACCAGGGCCTGAACCACCGGGCCGAGAACAGCCACCAGCCCACACGGCAACGCGCACGCGCCATGAAAGGCTTCCGCTCCGTCGGCGGAACCCAAAGGTTCCTGGCCGCGTTCAGTCAGATCTCACCGCACTTCCGGCCCCGCCGCCACCTGATGGCCGCACCCGACTATCGCGCCGAGATGCGGCACCGCTTCATCACCTGGAACCAGATCACCGGGACCACCGCCATGCGCGCCACGGCCTGACCCAGAGCCCGCCACCTCACATCGACTTGATGCCCTATCAGCCGTCCTGCTCATAGACAACTTGACAACACCAGTCCCTCGGAGGCGGACTGCTCGTCGCCGAAGACCTGCACCGCCTCGGTGACCGCCACGGCCAGTTCGGCCTCTGCCTTGCGGACCTTGGCCTCGGCCTTGTCCACGGTGTGGACCACCGCCAGCTGACGGCGCTGCCTCTCCTGGAATCTCTGTTTACGGGAGGGGGTCTTGGCAGGGTTCTGCACAGCCATGGCCAAGATCGTAATCAGTCGGGTGCACGCCCATGAAATCGACAGCTCACCCGCATGACCGGGGCGTTCACGGCTCGAAGGCTCAGCACCGGCGGTCCCGTGAAGCTGTTGCTCAAGGCAGGTGCGGTGCCGGGGCGTTGTCACGCTGACGGCGGGTGCCTGTCGATGGGGCGTTGTCAGGTTGTGGGGTTCCCCGCGCTGAGCCGGACAGCCTGATACTGGGACGGAAGGCCTGGAGGAAGCAGTCCCGGAAAGTGAGCAAGAAGAGCAACACGCGCAAGCGGTACACGGCCGAGTTCACACGCGACGCGGTCGCGTCGGTGCACTCGTGGGAGAGGACGGTCACCGAGGGGGCCCGGGAGCTCGGTGCCAGTGCCGGGGCACTGCGCAACCGGGCCGGGCAGGACCAGGCCGACCGCGGGCACGGGTCGGCGGGCGCCCCGACCGGCGGCGAGGAAGAAGAGTTGCGGTGTCTGCGGCGGGAGAACCGGGAACAGCGGCAGACCATCGAGGTCCTGAGGAAAGCCGCGGCCTTCTTCGCGGGGGAATCGACGAGGCAGCCGTGCGCTACGCGTTCATCGATGCGGAGAAGGCCACCGCGCACGCCCCGGACGGTCACGGCGTCAGCCTGATGGGCAAGGTCGCGGGGTGTCCCGCTCCGGCCACTGCACCGGGCGTGCCGCACGCCCGGTCGCCGGGGCGCGAGCGGGCGAAGGGACCGAGCTGGTCACAAAGATCCGCAAGCTCCACGTGCGGTCCCGCCGCGTCTGCGGCGCCCCGAGGAGCACGGCCGCACCACGCCGCACGGGACGGCGGATCAACCGGAAGGGGGGTCGAGCGGCTGATGCGCGAGCACGGCGTCCGGGGCATCACCCTTCCTCCCGGCCGGAGGTGACCTCACCTCCATCGGGCCCGGCACCAAGCCGGTCCCGGACAGCACCTGTCCGCCCGCCCTGGCCGGCTGGGAGTACCTCGCCACCGTCATCGACCCGGCGGCCCGGGAGGTGACCGGCTGTGCGACGGCCGGCCACCACCGCGCCTTTCCGGTCGTCGACGCGCTGAGGACGGCCGCCGGCCGCGGGCTGTTCACGGAGGGCTGCATTGCGCACCGCGGACCGCGGAGCCGAGTACACCTCGCGCGAATACCGCAGCCCGCTACGGAAGTTGGAAATGCGGCAGAGCATGGGCAGAACCGGCTCCTGCTGCGATAACGCCGCAGCCGAGAGCTTTTTCGGGCTGCTGAAAGCGGAGATCGGGACCACCATCCGGGAGTCCCGTAAGGCTGCCCGTGCCGACGTCTTCCGCTTCATCGAGGTCGAGTACAACCGCACCCGTCTGCGCAAGCACCCCGTCTACGGGTACGTCACCCCGCTCGAGACCAGAGCGCTGACGACGCAAGACCTCGCCCCGCACCGTAACCACCCGCTGTCCACGATCAGGGGGAGCTTCAGTCTGACACCAGGTCGCCCCGCGGGACACCGATCCCTCACGCTGTTACGCACCGCAACCGCCATGTTGCCGAGAAGACCTCACTGTCCGTTCGGATTGCACTCGATCGCCATCCAGTGCTCCGGGGGTGTCCCCGTCGCCGGTCAGCGCGAAGTCGAAGCAGCCGAAGACCAGGCCGAAGGCGGCCAGGTAGCTGTGCAACGCGGCCTCGATGGGGGGCTGGGACTGTGATGGCGGCAGTGGATCAGGTCGTCTCCCAGTTGCCGCAGCGTCAGTCCAGGGCGTCGGTCGGGGCGGCGACCTGTTGGGCTAAAACACGTCGGCCGACCGGGACCCCCGCGCCCACGCCGACAACGCGTACGAGCACAAAGACCGCATCGTGCCCGCCCATATCAAGGGACCAGCCGACAAGCCACTCAAGTCCGGCGAGACCATGCACCTCTGAGACCACCAGCCAGAGGACTGAACAGAGGCAAGACCAATCTCACCGGGATTTCCTGCACCTCAACTACAATCACCGCAGGTCATGGCCTGTCAAAACTTCTGACAGCGACACCGGTTTTCCGCTCCGCTCCTACCCGGACCGCAACTGTCCACGGCGAGCGGCCTGGCGCCTGCACGGCACCGGCAATGCCTGGGGCGCCTGCCACTCCCGCGTCCTGCTCGGCGGCGGCGTGCACCAGACCGCCACCGCGCTCGAGGCGGCCGCCCGCGCCGCCGGCCTGCGCGGCGCCAAGCGCGAGGGCATCGACGAGGCCGTGAACTACCTGACCAGCAAGGCCGAACACCTGCGCTGCGACACCGCCCTGGAACGCGGCTGACCAATCGCCACCGGCGTCATCGAGGTTGCCTGGTGCGCCAATCGATCAAAGGGCAGCCGGGCACGTCGGCTGTCGCGCGGCTGCTGACCGGGTCCGCACTTTCGCCGGTCACCAGACCTATGAGCCTTCTCACAATTCGGGTCGAAACGGGTTCGCAGTGACGGGGGCCACTTCACCTGGCGCGCAATTTGTCTACCTTTGCCGTGCAGTTCCCCTTTGCCTACCCATTGCCGAGGCCTGCCCGACCATGCCCTGCCCGTGTTCTGTACCGCATTCGAAGATCTCAGCCAGGCGCCGTGGCGGCTGCGCCGGTGTGCTCCTGGCCTCGGTGACGACCCTCTTCTCCCTCGGTGCGCTGCACGCGGCGCCCGCGGTCGCCGCGCCCGTGCCGTCGGAGCAGACCCATGCCACGGCCGGCGTCCACGCCGCGGTGCAGCCCCAGAGCAAGGCGCGCGTGACAGCGGCGGTGCTCAGTCTCGACGGCGGGAGCCGGAAGCCGTTGCTGTACGGCGAGGACGCTCTGTACGACACCGCCAGCATCGTCAAGGTCGACATTCTCGCGGCGCTGCTGCTGCAGGCTCAGGACGCGGGCCGGCATCTCACCGCCCATGAACGCGCGCTGGCCGAACCGATGATCCGGAACAGCGACAACGCGGCGACGAGCACCCTGTGGCGCGAGATCGGCCAGGCACCGGGCCTGGAGGCGGCCAACAAGCGCCTGGGACTGACCTCGACCAAGGGTGGTCCCGACACGAAGTGGGGGCTGACGCGGACGACCGCGAGTGACCAGATCAGGCTCCTGCTCTCCGTGTTCGACAGCGCTGCGACGTCGAAGACCGGCTCCCCGCTGAACAAGGAATCCCGGGCCTACGTCCAAACCTTGATGAGCCGCATCGCGAGCGACCAGGCGTGGGGTGTCTCGGCGGCCTCCGGCACCGAGTACGCGTTGAAGAACGGCTGGCTGCAGCGCACCGCCACCGGGCTCTGGGACGTCAACAGCGTCGGCCGGGTCACGGTGGACGGGCACCGCTACCTCGTCGCCGTGCTGTCGGACGGCAGCGCGTCGATGAGCGACGGCATCTCGCTGGTGGAGCGGGCGGCCCGGCAGGCCGTGACCGCGTCCGCCCGGACCTGACGAGCCGGCACCCCTCGCCTGCCTGCGGGCGTCACGCCTGCCTCGGTCGCCAACTGGCCGCTCATCGCCCTCCTGCTCAAGGTCAGCGACACCGCCCGCCGCCCCATGCCCACCCGGCCGTGGACCTGGACGCCGCCGAGACACAATCGGTCCGCCGATGCCCCCATGGCCGCCCACGGCGAACGACGGCGGGCACGCCGTTCGCCCTGCGCGGCTGAAGTGGACGGGCGCGCGGCTCGTTCCGTCGAGGCCGGGGCGAGGTCATCGGATACGTCACGGCAGCCCAGAAGCCGTCGCAGCCATATCCGTTGTTTTTGCGGCGATTACTACACGCCCCGGGTATAGGCGCGTCCACGGTGAGCTGCTGGTCCGCGGCGTGCAGGTGGCCGCCTCCACGTCTGGGAAATCCTCACGGAGGCCGGAATCGACCCGTCACCCGAACGGAGCTCGAGTACCCGGGCGGACTTCCTGCGTTCACAGGCCGAGCCCTGCTCGCGTGCGGCTTCTTCGAAACGGTCACGCCCGCGCACCCGGCCGATCCGGGTGGCGGGCGCGACCGCGCACCCGACCGCCGCCCGGGTGGCACCGGCGCGAAGAACCTCGTCAGGGACCTCGAGGACACCGGCTGCCGGGCGCGGTTCCCGATCCGGGACGGCATGTGCCCCGCCCCGTTCGACGCCGTCCCGGCCGACGCGGGGATCGAGGTCGTGCCGACGGGAGCCCGGACGTCGGGAATGAACTCGATCGTGGAGAGGCGGGTGCGGGCCTGTCGGCGCGAGCTGCTGGACCGCATCCTGATCTGGAACCAGCGGCACCTGCTCCATGCCTTGCGCGAGTTCGAGACGTTCTACCACTCCCACCGGCCCCACCAGAGCACCGCGAACGCCCGCCCGCTGAACCCCTTGCCGGCGCCGATCGCCGATCCGGACGAGCTGGCCCGCCTCGGCATGCGACGATCCGATCGCCTCGGCGGCGTTCTCCACGCGTCCGAGCATGCCGCATGACCTGCGCAGGTGAGGTTATCGGCAAGGGCACGGCTATGCCCAGATGGTCTCCCACCGCTCCGGCGAGACCGAGGGCGCTCTCATCGCCGACCTCGTCGTCGGCGCCGGCTGCGGCCAGCTCAAATCCGGCGTCCCCGCCCGCGGTGAACGCGTCGCCAAGTACAACCGGCTCATCGAGATCGCCGGCGCCGAGCCGTCCCTGCCGTACGGACTGAGTCGCTGACAGCGAGAGCCCCGTCGTGTCAGCGGCGGGTGACCCGTGTGACGGCCAGCAGCACGACGGCGAGGACCTGGATGACGACGACCACTGTGATCAGCATGGGGATCGAGTGGCCGTACAGCCCACCCGTCAGGGCGCCACCGGCCAGGCTCGCCGCTCCGACGACACCGGCGAACAGCCCGTACGCGGTCGCCCGGCGCCCGCTGGGCACCAGGTCCGCCACCGTGGCGCGCAAGGTGGACTCCTGAATGCCCATGGCCGCGCCCCACACGAGTGACCCGGCCACCGCGATCGCGAGCGTGTCGGTGAACGCCAGTGCCACCACGCCCGCGGTCAGCACCGGCAGCGCAACCAACACCCGGGCGCCGTAGCGGTCGTACAACCACCCCGTGGCCAGCGCCGCCACTGCGTCCACGGCCATCGCCGCCGCGTACAGCACCGGCACCCAAGCGGCGCCCAGCAGATGCCGCTCAACCAGGTGGTACGAGAGCACCCCAAAGGTCGCGAAGCCGGTCGTGGTGGCCGCCGTGAAAGCGGCGTAGGTCCAAAATGCCCTCGGCAACCGCCCGTCCTGCGCGACCGGCGGCGCGGCTGCTGCGGCTTCCACCTCCCGTTCGTAGGCCTCGGGTTCCGGAACCCGGGCCCGCAGCCAGAACAGCAGGAGCAGCACGGCGATGCCGGGGACGGCGAGGACACCCAGCGCGGGGCCATAGTCGTTCCCCGTAAGCGCGAGAACGCCGGCCACGAGCAGGGGGCCGACCAGAGCACCGATCTGGTCCATCGCCTCATGCACGGCGAAGCCGCGGCCCCGCCCGGTGGCGGCGGTGGCGTGCGAGAGCAGTGTGTCCTTGGCCGGTGAGCGCACCGCCTTGCCGACCCGCTCAGCGACCACCAGCACGCAGGCCGCCCACAGCACCCCGGCCACACCCAGCAACGGCACCGACACGACCGTCAGCGCGTACCCGGAGATCGCCAGCCCCCAGAAGCGGCGGGTGCGGTCGGCCAGCGGGCCGGAGACCAGCCGCAGCCCCAGCGCGGCGGCCTCTCCCGCGCCTGTGACCACGCCAACGACCAGGGCAGACGCGCCCAGCGAGGCCAGCAGCGGGCCGGTGATCGAGCGGGCGCCCTCGTACACGAAGTCGGCGAGCAGGCTGACGGTTCCGAACCAGACCACGAACCGCCACGGCCCCATCCGCGTCGGCCGCTTCGCTTCCGGCTCCTTGGGAGCCGCCGGGTTCACGCCCACAGCGCCCCCGCGAAGGACACCCCGAGGAACACCGTCCCGAGGCCCGCCACCACGCTGGCGATCACATTGGCGGCGGCGAAGAACCTTGCCCCGCCCTCGGCCAGCCGCAGCGTCTCGTACGAAAACGTGGAGTACGCCGTCGGCTCCCCGCAGAATCCAGTGCCCAGCAACAACTGCGCCTGCGACGAAGCGGCCCCGGCCACCGCCGCGCCAGCGAGCAGGCCCAGGATCAGGCAGCCGATCACGTTCACGGTGAAGGTGTCCCGCGGGAAGAAGTGTCGTGCCGTTTCTGCACCGCCCGGTCGGTCAGATACCGCAGAGGAGCGCCCGCCATGGCCCCGATGACGAGGACCAGCCAGTTCACGCCTTCTTCTCCCGGCCAACGTACCGGATGCCCTCGCACTCGGCGAGGATCACCAGCCCCGACTCGACCAGTTCGTCCGGCTGCGGCAGGAAGTCCCGGACCCGGTCCTCGGTGTCCACGATCACGATTGCCACCGGTAGGTCCTCGCTCAGCGACAACAGCCGCGAGGTGTGGATCAGCGAGGAGGCGCCGAAGCCCTCCACGCCGCGGAACACCGACGCACCGGCCAGGCCGGCCTTATGCGCACGGTGCACGATCTCGCTGTACAGCGGCTTGTGATGCCAGACGTCGTTCTCACCGATGAAGATCGTCACTCGTAGGGCGTTGCCCGTCAGCCTTGTCGCCGCTGTCTCCATGCCACCAGGCGGCGCGTCGCCGTCGCCGCAAGCCATACCGCCGCCACCGCCGCGCACATCGTCGCGGCCAGATACTCAAGCCCGGTTCGGGGATGGCCCCTGTCCACCAGTTTCTGGATGTCCACGGCGTATGTCGAGAACGTCGTGAACCCGCCCAGGACCTCGGTCCCGAAGAATGGTCGCACCAGCCGGTGAGCCGTCCACACATAGGTGATCAGCACCATGAACACCCGATCACCGCGCAGTCGGCGGCGTTGCCCCACAGAGCGGCCCCTGACCTGGTGCATCGACGGTTCGAGGCCGTCGCCCCGAACGTGTTGCGGGTCGGCGACATGACCGAGATCGAGACCGGGGAGGGCAAGCGCTACCTCGCTACCGTCCTGGACCTCTTCTCGCGCCGCCTGCTGGGCTGCGCGATGGGCGCCCACCACGACGCGGGCCTGGTCGGAGCGTCACTGCAGATGGCGGCAGCTACCCGAGGCGCCAGGTCGACGGCGCGATCTTTCACAGCGACCGGGGAAGATGCTCCGGGGTGCCGACGCTGCGGCTGCCCGTAGACGTACCCGGGCTCAGCTCGCCCAGATGCCGGTGATGTCCGACGCGGTGGCGGCGTGCCCGGCGTGCGATGTGCCGTACATGTCCTCGATGGTGCGCAGCACGTCGTAATGGTCGTACCTGGTCGCCGATCTGCTGCCTGCAGCCACCGGCTGACCGTACAGCACTGTGGCAATCTTGTTCTTGCTGTGCTTGTTGCCCTCGTCGAAGGTCACGATGAGAAGGCTGTTGTGGGTCTTGGCCCAGGCTGCATAGGCGCCGAGGTGCGTCTCCAGCCAGGTGTCACCGGTGGAGACCGGGCAGTCGTGCATGTCGCTGCACAGATTCGGGATGACGAAGGAGACCGTGGGCAGCCTGGCGTAGACGGTCGGAAACTGTGCGAACGTCTTGGCGCTGGAGCGGGGTACGTTGCCGAACCCGAACCACGGGTTGTGCGTGCGCGCGTAGCGTCCGCTGCCGCAGGTGGCCGAACCTTGGCTGGGCAGCGACTCACTGTAGCTGGCCCAGGTCTTTCCGACGGCGGTGAGTTCGGAGGCGAGGTTGGCGGTGGAGCGGAAGCCGGGGATGTAACAGCTGTCGTCAGTGATGCCCTGCGTCGCGCCGGAGAAGAGTGCGAAGTAGTTGGGCTGGCTGGGGTGGGCGATGGCGTATGAGCTGGTCAGGACAGCGCCGTGGCTGCCCCATGAGTTGATGTAGGGAGCGCTGGGGCTGCCGATGATCTGACCGTACGCGTGGTTCTCCATGACGGCGACGACCACGTGGTCCGGCGTGGGGACATGTCCGGCACCGTGCTCGGTTCCTGCGGCTCCCGTCCACGGCGCGGCCGCCGCCATGGCGACGCCAAGGGCGCAAGCGAGCAGACGGACGGTACTCCGGGTTCGTGTTCGGGACGAGGCGATCACGGGGGCCTCCGGTCACGACAGAGCCGGAAGATATGTCGGTTTTTATTCTTCATGTCTTCGGACGGTCTCGCGCCCGAGGCCGCGGCTCAGTCAGCACTGAGGCGGGTATGCGTCGGTCGCCTGCTCTCACAGGTCGAACTCGACGTGCTCGACATCGGTGAACTCCACCCCCAGGCCGTGGGCGCGGCGGCCGCCGTCGCGGAAGTAGACCTCACCCAGGCCTTCGGCGGCGATGTCAAGCAGCTGCTGTTCGCTGGCGCCGGTGTCCTGGGCGTTGAGGAAGCGGGCCGCGTGCTGTGGGGGCAGGGCGAGGGTGAGGTGGCGGAGACGGGCGTCGTCGGTGGTGCCGGACGCGGCGGTGCAGCCGAAGCGGGCGGGGGCGGCCTGTGTTCACACGGGCGGTCAAGGTGTCTGGGCCCGAGAAAGCGAGTTACCGGTGAGTAATCTGGCCCAGGCGGCGCCGGTGGCGGTCAGGAAGACCGGCACGGCACCCGCCGGGTCTTGACGGTAGCGCGGCAGGGGCTGGAGCGTCTTCGGCCGCCGACGGGTGGCGGCTGCTTCGGCCGGCGGCCAAGCAGGGCGGGCCTGGGCAGCTTCGACGACGCGGCGACAGCGGCCTGCCCTTGCCGAGAACTGCATCCATGCTGGTCAGGCCGCATTTCGGTACTCGTGGAGGGTGCCGCCGAGTCGGGCCCGCCGTCGTCTGTCCAGGTGAGCGATCCGGTTCGGGTCCTCGATCGGGGCGGGCAGCGGGTGGAGGGGGCGCGCGTTCGCGAGGCCCTGGTGCGGCCGGTGCTCATTGCAGAACGTCTCGAACTCGCCCAGGGCGTGCAGGAGGTGGCGCTGGTTCCAGATCAAGGTGCGGTCGAGGAGCTCGCGCCGGCAGGTCTGTATCCGGCGCTCCATGAGGGAGTTCATCCGGGGCATCCGGATGCCGGTGGTGATCACCTTCAGGCCGGCGTCGGCCGGCAGGGTGTCGCAGGTTGCGGTGAACTTCGCGTCCCGGTCCCGGATCAGGAACCTGGCCCTGCTGCCCGCGTCCCGCAGGTTCATGGCGAGATTGCGGCCGAGCTGCACGATCCACTCCGCGGTCGGGTGCGCGGTGGCGCCCAGGATCCGGACGCGCCGGCTGGAGTGCTCGATGACGGCGAAGACGGACATCCGCGCCCCGGTCAGGGGGCGGGTCTCGAACAGGTCGCGGGCAGGCAGCGCGTCGGCCTGGCTGCGCAGGAAGGCGGCCCAGGTGGTGCGCTGCCGTTCGGGCGCGGGCGGGATGCCGTGCTCGCGGAGGATCTCCCAGACGGTCGAGGCGGCGACCTCGATGCCCAGCGCCGCGAGCTCGCCGTGGATCCGGCGATACCCCCCCGAGCCGTTCTCGCGGGCCAGGCGCAGCACCAGAGCGCGGATCGAGCGCGCCGTGGGCGGGCGCCCGCGGCGCTTGGGCGCGCAGGTGGCGGCATGGCGTCGCTTGAGCAGGTCACGGTGCCGGCGCAGGATCGTGTCCGGGCGTACCAGCAGCAGGAGGTGCCGCAGCTTCTCTCCCGGGAGGTGGTGGAGCAGGCCGGCGAGGACCACACGGTCGGTGTCGGTGAACGCGGGCTTGGCAACCTGGCGTTGCAGGATGAGCAGTTGGTGCCGCAGGGCGAGAATCTCCACGTCCTTCTCGCGGTCGCTCATCGGCAGGAGACGTAGCAGGGTGAAGATGTTGGTAGCGGCGAGGTGGGCCAGGCGCAGCAGCACGACCGGTCATGATGCTGTCTTCCCCTGCCCAGGTGAAGACAGCGGGGTAGCCGGCGGCCACATCAGAGATGGCCGATCAAGGCCGTGACCTGGGCGGATGATGTATCGGCACTCGCAACGTTCTCCCTCGTCTCCTACAAGGTGGACACCACCAACGGCGGCTGCGATACCTTCACCGGCCACCTCACCGCCGAGTTCAGCGCAGAGCGCGCAGCATCGGGCCCGGGAGACGGCCCCGAGGTCGACTCGTACGACCGGAGCACGTCGATGGAAACGCGCATGCGGGAGGCCGGCGATACGGGGTGCGGGACTGCCACACGGTCGTGAGCGGCAGTTGCAGGGAATCAGAACTGCATGGTCGGGAGCCTCAAGCGTCGCGGGTCGGTGAGTGGCTAACTGCATGACAACACCCACGCACACCAGCGAACAAGGGCGGACGCCTGTGGACCATCGCACCAGGTAAGAGGCATACCGGCCCCTGGTCGACCGCCCACGCAAGTTGCTTCGGGACGAAGAGGTCGTGACTGGTATGAGCCGTTGTTCAGCTGATCTGTATTCGCCCTCGGCGTTCCTGGGTTCGTCATTCTCCGTAGTGCTCAGGCCGCAGGGGCGGCCGACCGCGCCGGTTACGAGTGGCTGGCGGTGGGCGGCTTCGGAGCCGGGGCCGCGGGTGGGCGGTCTCGATCCGCCGACCGTCCCCTCCGCGGCAGGGCAGCGGCCGCGGCGAGGCCGAGGGCGAGCATGCCGACAGCGCTGACCAGGAGGGTGCGGGTGGGACCGAGGGCGGCCACCGCCGGACCGCCGAGGAATGTGCCGAGCGGAACGGCCAGGGTGCGCACTGCGGAGACCACGGCGAGGACCTGGGGCAGCAGGGCGGGCGGGGTCGAGCGCTGGAACAGGGTGGTGGACATCGCGGAGTAGGGCGGCCACAACAGGCCGACGAGGGCGAAGCCGGCCAGGGCGGCGGGCGTGGGCGCGCCCAGCCCCAGCGGCAGCAGGGCCGCACCGGCGACCGCGACGATGCCGGCGGCGGCCAGGCCCAGCGGCAGGCGCCGCAGGTAGCCGGTGAGCAGTGCCCCGGCGACGGCGCCGGCGCCGAAGAGGCTGTAGAAGGTGGCCAGCATGCCGACCGGTGCGTGCAGGTCATCCGTCACATGCAGGGGCAGCGCGACGTAGACGGGGCCGAACAGGAGGAAGAAGCCGGCGCTGAGCAGCAGCAGGCCCGTCAGGCCGCGGTCGTGGCGGATCACACCGAAGCCGCTGGTCCGAAAGGCTTGGTCCGCTGGGTCGGGGGCGGTTGGGTCGGCGTCGGGCGGCGCGCCCAGGCGGAGGGTGGCGGCCAGGATGGTGAAGGTGGCGGCGACGACGGCGAGCACGGAGGCCGCCCCGCCCCAGATGACCAGGGGGGCCGCCAGGAGCGGCCCGGTCACGGTGGACACCGAGCCGATCGTGGAGAGCACGGCGTTGCCCGCGAGGTGGTGGCCTTCGGGCAGCTGGCGAGCGATCAAGGTGTAGGTGCCGGCCTGGCCCCAGGAGTGCAGCACCGAGGAGGCGCCGAGCAGCGCGACGTACAGCCCGATGGAGAGCGCCCCCATGGTGTGGGCGAGCGGGATCGCGCCGAGCGCGCCGGCGCGAAGCAGCGCGTCCCAGGTGGCGAGCCGGGCCGGGCGCAGTCCGCGCAGGAGGCGGTTGAGCAGGACCGCACCGGCCGCGCCGGGCAGGGTGTAGGCGGCTGCCGCGAGCGCCACCCAGATACCGCGGTCGTCAGCGGGTGCCAACTCGACTGCCAGCCAGCTGACGGCGACTACGGCCATGCCGTCGCCCAGGGAGGAGACCGTGTACCCCGGCAGCAAACGCCGCAGCACCGGGTGAGCGACCACCGGCCGGTAGGGGGAGGCTCTCACCGCGCGCGGCAGCGATAACTTCACTCGACCCTCCGGTGCGTTGACGGCTTCGGACCGACGATTCTTCCCCAGGCGTTCGAGTCGCCCGGTCTTTTCCGCGCACGGCGTACAGGAGTCTGGCTAGAGCCGTGCCAGATCGTGCGGGGAACCACGGGGAATGGCGGGGGCCAGGCCGCTGGCCAGTCAGACCCCGTAGCCGCTCCGCCACAGGCCGGCCCAGCAACCGCCCGTAGATCACCTGAGCTTCCCAAGCTGAGGGCGTGAGTCGCCTACTACCAGGCCTCCCAAGCCTCTTCACCACCAGGACCAACGGTGACGGCGTGGATGCCGGTACCGACGAGGTGCCATGACTCGAGGCCATGTCCCGCCATGTGGTGTAGCAGCGATCAAGGAGAAGCTGCAGGTCGCGCCCCAAGCCGACTCGTCCCGACGCCACCATTGCCTGACTGCCCGTTAGATGGGGACGGTCGTCGGGACCACCATCGCCGCGCCTGTTGGCCTGGCCTCGAAGAAGGCCGCGTCAACGCTGGCATCGCAGTGCCTCGGGCAGTAACGCACTGACGCCTCGCCAGGTTCGCCCGACGGGCAGCCACTCGAATCAAGCCCGCGCGCTGCACTTTCGCGGTGATCGCTGCTACACCACTCGGCGGGACACCATCTGACTCGAACTGTGGGTCCGGATCGATACGCAGGCCGGCGCCGTCCTGGAAGTCGATGATCAACGTACCGGAGCCCTGGACGTCTACGGCCGTGACCGACTGTCCGAAGAGGCCGAGCACCGGCGCAAGGGCGATGCCGGTACCCGGCTCCAGTTCATGCCACTGGCCCGACGAGTCGCGGAACAGAAACCGGTTTTCCAGGATCAACTCGGCTTCGACGCCATGCCCACTGTCACCCTTGGAACTCAGCACCAGGCGGACCTGGTGGTCGAAGACCGTGCGGTCCACCCTGGTACCTGTCAGGCCCCGGGGGACCTTCACCCCCTGTTCGCATGTGGCCCAACTTGCCACACCGGCATGCCCAATGGGGCAGGCGTTCCGGGCCGTCTCTGGGCCGTCCGAGGGTGCTCGGTAGTGCCCGACAGCGACCAATAACGACCACTCCCACCGGAGCGATCAGCGCCTTGACCAGCTAAAACGCTGGTCACCGAGATCGGTAGCAAGACCCAGGGCAAGAAGACACCTAGATTGCGTCCCGCCGCGGATCCGACAGGTTGTGCCACTCGTGGCCGCACCCATCGGCACAATGCAGCATCCGCCTGCGGGTGTCCGCGATGCTGAAGAGGGCGACGAGCAGGCGGAACGACTTGGTGAGTTCATAGGCCGGGAGTGCTTCCATCCCGAAGCACCACTTCCTGAGCATCACCGCCGGTGTGTGAGTGGGACGAACGCCAGAACGCGCAATGCTCTCCGGCACATCGTCCTCGCAGGCGCGGGCCTGCCCGCAGAACAGCACCAGTGCATGCAGGACCCTGCGTTGGTCATCCTCCGCGAGGCCCTCGAACCACTCGACACCCTCGGCCGTCGGTCTGAGTCCCTGCGCAAGTTCGTTCAGGACCACCTCGTGTGCGTACAACGTCGTCCACCTCCCCGCGATTTCAGACCGCCGGTACGCTCACCAAAGCCCCGACGATTCCCCGAGCCGTTCAGTGCGAAGGCGTGAAGCCGGCGGACTGGTCGAGGTGGAACACGGAATCCGGAGTCGTCGGAGTCCATCCCTCACCCAGGGCAAGTCGAACAGCCGCGGCAACACCGGACGGCCGTACAGGCTCAGCCTCGCGCCCCGGGCGAGGTCCTGGTCGTCGAGGGTGGAGACGAAGTCCTCCATGTCACGGTAGGCATCGCGTGATCCGGCGCACGGCACATGGAGCCACCGCTCGGTGCCTTCCGGTTCGTCCTCGTCCCATGACTCCTCGGTGTCCACGAGGGCGGGCCGGCACTCGCCGGTGTCCAGGTCGATGCGGCCACCGCCCCAGGCCGGGTCGCCTTCGAGCAGACCGGAGAGTTCCTCCAGACCGACCGGCAGCGGCCTCAGCACCAAGACGGCACCGCCGCCCACCGCGTCGAGTTGTTCGGCGAGGACCTCGTCGCCGGGCCAGCCCCGTTCACGCAGGGTGGACGTGCACGCGATCGCCGCCTCCCGGCCACCGGGCACACCCCGAAAAGCGGCTGCGGTGAGTGCGTCTCCGCACTGCTGCAGCACACTGGCGGGGTCATGCGTATGCAGCAGGGCAAGCAGGGAGGGGCCGTCCGCGGTGTGGCAGGCCGCGCGGAGCGCCTTCAACGCGTGGTCGGTCCATGCCTCGGTCATGTCCGCGAGGCTATGCCGAGGCGCGCTGCGAACGCCATCGTCTTCGGCGCGACCATGCGCTGGTGAGCACGGCGGACAAGTCCTCTCCCGACGCAGGCCGCCGACGTTCGGCCCGGAGCCGTGGCCTCATCCGGCACCGTCTGGCGAGTGGTCGCACTGGGACGTGTGGTTCGCCGCGGCGTGCGTGGTGGACTGCGGCGGCGACACTGGGACGACTTCGATGCGCGGCTGACGCGGGAACGGTCGGGCGGGGTGGTGCGCGGGGTGTACCTGGAGCCGTTGTGGAGTCATCTGCTGGATCTACGGGAGCGTCTCGCGGCGGACGGGCTCGGTGCGGCCGAGCCGGCTGGAGGCGCTGCGCATGCTCCGAAGGTTGTCGCCCGGGCCCATGCCAAGGTGTGGAAGCAGGCGCTGGAGGATCGGGCCGACCTGGACCTGGTGGAGACTCTGGCCTGCGCGCTGCACAGCGAGTACGTCTCTGCCCGCCGGGACTTCCGCGCCCGTGAGATTCTGGGCCTTCGCGCCTACGCCCAGGTCGCGGCCGGGGCGGTGGACCGGCCCACCGCCACCGCAACTGTGCTGGGCTCGGAGGACCGGTAGCCGCTGGAGGCCCTGGTCTCCTACGCCCTGCAGCAGGGTGGCGCCGCGACCGCCCGTGCCGTTCTGCGGGCGGCGGACCGGCCGGGGTTCCACCGGGACCGGGTACGGCGCCGGACCATCGAACGCGACCGGGAACCCGATAGGGAAGGACACGGGGGTCGAGTAGGAGCCGCGCAGAGAGTGCAGCTGGGCATGAAGTGGGCGTAGCCGTCGCCGGCTGGGGTGGCGTGGGCTTCGGTGCGGGTCTGCTGCGTAGGTTTTCGTTGCTCTGGCACAGGAGTGCAACGACAACGTCACCAAGTCGACGGCACCCAATGGTGCCGTCTGCACCGCGGGGTACGACGACGCGGATCAGACGCCGGCTGAACCAGCGGCCGGGATGCACTTCCGGGCGGGGCTGGGCCGGCAGGGCGCCGCTGTCCGGATTTATGCCGGGGCGCCCGGGTGGGTGGGTGAAAGCGGGTGTCCGGGGTGGGATGCTGCAGGCAGAACCCCGGCCCGATTCCAGCGGGCCGGGGTCTGTGCGTGGTGCCGGGGCGGCGGTTCGGTCAGTATCCGCCGAATCCTTCGTCCCCGCCGTGCTTGCCGAAGCGGTGGACGACCCGGAAGCTGCCCACCACYCCGTCCTTGACGCGGACCCCCTTGGTGTGGTGCACCTTGATGCCGTTCGCTTCGCTGTGGGGGCCGACCGTCGCGACGGGGGCGCCGTTGTCGCAGGTCGCCCCGCGGAAGAACTCGACGGTCCTCTTGCTGTCGTTGCGGATGTTGAAGCTCTTGGCGCCCAGGCCGCTCACGACGGTGATGCAGCCGTCCGGGCGGGCGGAGAACGACCGCTCGTTGATGTGGATCCGGCCTTCGAATTCCTTCTTTTCGAAGCCCCGGCCYTCGAAGCCCCTKCCTTCGTGGTCCTTGCCCTCGAAGCCTCGGCCTTCGTTGCCCTTGCCCTCGAAGTCCCGGCCTTCGTTCTCCTYGCCGGATTCGCCGCCCAGGGGGGCCGCGGCGGGGGCGGCCGCCTGCTGGACCGCGGGGGCGGCCTGGGCCGGCTCGTAGGCGGACGCCGAGGCGTAGGTGATMCCGGTGGCGGCCAGGGCCGCGGCGGCCGCGACGGCCGCGGTGACGACGGTGGGACGAGTCTTCATCACGCGTTTCTCCTGTCTCGTGGGATCGGCCGGCAGCCGACTCGTGATGAACGTACTGACCGATTCCCATACCTGTCATATCGAGAGATAAGGGAAAGTCAGCGGATTGACTCCAATCGGGTCACAGGGGGCGCCCGCGGGGCATGTCATGGCGTGCTGACGTGTAATCAGCTTGCTTTTCCTGTAGTGGACTTGATGCMCCGATAGGCTGTCCGGGGGACTTTTCCGGCGCCCGCTCACCCGCGGCCGCGGCGTGTCGTTCGTTGACATACCGGGTGAAACCGGTCTTCCCGTGCTGCCGGGCGGCGGGCGGGGTGCCCGGGCACCCGGCCGGGCCCCTGACGCGGTGCCGTTCGCCGGGTGGCGCTCCCGCAGAACGTCCCGGCGCAGGCGARGACCTGACGCCGGCTCCAGGTCCYCGYCAGCGGGCACCCGCGGCCGGCCGGCGGGCCCACCCGAGCGCCCCGGACGCGGGCCCGCCACCCGCARCGGGCTGTGTCCACGGTGGCGGGGGCGGCTCGCCCGGCGAACCGGCACCCGGATCACCGGGTCCCCGCGCGCCACCGCGCGAGCAGGCCAGGGACATGATGCCCCTCGCCGCGAGCCGATCGCGGACACCCGGGGCCGGCGTGTCCGGTGCCCGGCCCCTTCGCGCCTTTCTACTCACCCGCACCGCCCCGTCGCCGACGGCGGGCGGCCTGCTGCCGCAGAGCTTGGCGGGCGGCTACAGGCCGCCCGCCGACCTCCTCACCCGGGCCCGGAGCACCGGGCCCGCCGCACCCACGCCCGAGCCGGCCCCGAACCCGAACGCCGGCGACCCGATGCCCGCGCGCCCGGTCACCGGTCGCCACCCTGGGCGCTGGCCCTGGCGGTGATCCGCAGCCACCCACAGCCGAATGCGCAGCTGCGTGTGCCGAAGCACGAAAGCTGTCACCAAGGCCGGTGCTGACCTGGGGCTTCGCTTGACCGAAGCACGATGGTTATCACTGAGCCTCCGCCAACTTGAAGGCGCAGGTCACAGGGCTGGTGTGATCGGTCCTCGGGGTGCTCACGCTGGTCGTGGGCGGCAGTCTGCGAGGAAGATCGTCCGGCGAAGCGGTCGGTTCGCCGGTTCCTGCTCGCTGTGGACGGTTGGCCTTCTACGATCCTGTGCATGCTGGATCCCGAGCTGCTGGAGCGGATCACCGCGCGCCGTAAGGAACTGGACGAGCTCGAGAAACACCTCGCCAAGCAGCTGGCGGAGGTGCGGGCCGAGCGGGACGAACTTGCCGTTGCCGAACGCGTTCTTGAGCGGGTGAGTGAGCAGCTCGCCGAGGAGCGTGCCTCGGCCGCGTCGGCGCCCGGGCAGGTGGGCGGCCGGGCAGGTGGGCGGCCGGGCGGTGATGCTGGTCCCGCACCGCGAGCCGGGCGGGGAAGCGACCATGCTCCCGCCGGACTACCAGCGCATCCTCGTTGCCGTGCGGCAGGCTGCCGGGCCGGTCATGACTCGGCAGGTCGGCGAGATGCTGGGGGTGGACGTCAGCGTGAGGAGCAAGCTGGAGCCGCTGCGCGGGAAACTGGTCAGACTGACCGACCGCGGCTGGCTGCGGGAACTGCCCGACGGCCGGTTCACCACCCGTCTGTGACCTGATCCCGCCGTCCGCGGCAGTGCGGCTTGAGCGTAACCGGGGTGCCCCCGGCGGCCGTTGGAATTGTGTGACGAAAACCAAAGAACGCGCCGGGGACACGTGCCCGTTTGTCTACCAGTGCCGTCTGCCGCTGTCCACGCGCACCGTCAACCACCTCGCCGATCTGCTGCGTCGCCACCTGAAGGCGATACGGTCCCGGTGGCGGATCCTGCCGCCTGGCCGGATCGCGGTGATCGTCCTGGCTGTGCTGCGTCACGACCAGCGCCCGGCCGACATGGCCGGCGGCAACAGCGTGTCCGAGTCCACGGTCCGCCGCTGGCGCGACGAGGTGATCGCCCTGCTCGCCGCGCAGGCCCCGCGTCTGGACCGAGCCCTGAAGTAGGTCGCCAAGCAAAGCGGGAGGTGGTCCTGATCGACGGAACCCTCATCCCCACCCAGCACCGCACCGGAAAAGCCGACCGGCGAAACTACTCTGGCAAACACCGCCATCATGGCCTGCACTTCCTCGCCCTGACGGACGAGAAGGGCCGCCTTGTCTGGATATCCGCAGCCCGGCCCGGCCGCACCCACGACATCACCGCCGCCCGTCACGACCACATCCTGGCCCACCTGCGAGCAACCGGCCTCGGCGCCCTCGCGGACCTCGGCTTTCGCGGCCTGGACAACGACGTACGCGACCCCGTGATCGTCACCGGCTTCACCGCCAGCCGCACCCACAAGCTCACACCCGGCCAGAAGGACGCCAACCGCGTCCTTGCCACCGGACGCGCACCGGTCGAGCACGGCTTCGCCCACCTCAAGAACTGGCGAACCCTCACCAAACTCCGCACCGACCCCGCCCGCGCTACCCGCCTCCTGCGCGCCCTGCTCGTACTGACGAGCCTCGAAGTCAACCGCTGGCGGATGTGAGGCCGCGCCGTCTGAACGCTGAAAGTCACTCAGCGAAAGTGAGTGAACGAAGGTCAGCGTCCAGCATGCGGATCAACTCACCAACTCGTCCGCCGCCGCTTGGCGCCGCGGGGAAGCGTTTGAGCACGTCAACGACGATGGGCGTCGCACGATGCACCGCCTGCTCAAGGTGCCCGGCGCCAACGCTCCGATCGTCGTCGGCGACGAGTTCGGCTGCTCTGGCCGCATAGGCGCCAGCTCCGAGAATGTGCTTGACCTGGGTGGCCTTGGCCAATGGATGCAGGTAGGCGGCGCCTGCCGCGGACATCGCTGCCCACGCTGCCTCGCGCGCAGCCGCAGTGTCCGCACTCTTGGCTGCCTTGAGAGCCGCCGACGCTGTGTCACGCAGAGATCTTCCGCGTTCGCCGCCCCGGGCGAACTCCCACGCGGCACTGACAGCATCTCGAGGCCGCGAGTCGTCCGGCTGATCGACCTCGAATATCTTGAGCACCACCTCTGCACACGTTGCGGCGAACGCGGCGACCTCACGAAGGTCCTGCTTGCTCAGAACGATCTCGCTCACTTCCGCTGTCATCGTTTCATCTTCCATGATTGGGCTGAGCGCATGGGGCGGCTCGGGGCCGCCCATGCCGACGGGCTCCCAAGCAGACGGGATCGTAGAAGGCTGCCCGGCCACAGCGAGCAGGAACCGGCCAGCCGATCACTCTGTCAGACGATCTTCCCCGCAGACTGCCGCCCACGACCAGCGTGAGCACCCCGAGGACCGATCACACCAGCCCTGTGACCTGCGCCTTCAAGTTGGCGGAGGCTCACTAACTCAGCGCACTACTTGTCACCCCGTCCCCGACAGCACGCCTGTCGTCACTTGAGGTCCGGCTGACAGTGCAGATTGAGCTACCCGTCGTCGCGAGGGGCACCGCTCAGAGTCGCGGGCACCTCGTACCCTCCAAAGCCTTACGGGCGGCGAGATAGCCCGCGATTTTGAACGCTAGTTCGTGAGAGCCGAACGTATCGGCGCGGGCACGCCGCAGCACCACCCGAGCGGCAATCACGACTCCGTGCCCGGGCGAGCTCAGCTGCTCCTCGATCCCCACGGCGACAGCCGCGAAGAAGCGTGGCAAGTCCTCGGCGGGTTCGTACTCCACCGTCAACTCTCGGGCTACCTCGAAGGCGAAGCCCTCGACTGCGGGCTCGAAATCCACCTCTATCTGCGCGAAATGTGGCGCACAGTTCTGCCTCTGATGCAGCACGCACACACCACGGATCGGATACGGCGGAAACCGGGGCAGCGCTGACGTCATGTCGGAACGCTACCGCCTGCCCGGTACCCCGCCTCCGTCCAGGACGCGGTGTGGAACCGCGCCCAGCTGATCAACCAGCTGCGATCGCACCTGAAGCAGTACTGCCCGGCCGCCCTGGCGATCTTTGCCGTCCGCGGTGTCGGCCTGGACTCCCGGGAAGCCCGCGCGGTTCTCGCCGTGGCACCCGACCCGGCAACCGCCGCCCGCTTGTGAACCGTTCCGGGTTCGGTAGAGATCTCAGATGTTGGCCGTGACCTGGGGTTTCGTAGTTTCTCGGTAGTAGTTGGCTTCGTATTCGACAGGCGGAATGTGCCCTATCTCATCGTGGAGCCGGCGGTGGTTGTACCAGTCGACCCATTCGGCAGTGGCGAGTTCGACGTGCGACAGCGTCTTCCACGGCCGCTGCGGTTTGATGACCTCAGTCTTGAACAGGCCGATCGTGGACTCCATGAGCGCGTTGTCACAGGCATTGCCGACCGACCCGATCGAGGCCGCGATCTGTGCCGCGTCCAGGTGCTCGGCGAGGCGAAATGACGTGGACTGCCAACCGGCATCGGAGTGATGCACCAACTCGCCGGGGGCGGGCGAAAGTCCGTCCCGATCTCGCTGCCACAGTCCCATGTCCAGGGCATCCAGGACGAGTCGGGTCTGCTTCGACATCGATGCGGACCAGCCGACGATGCGGCGGGAGAAGGTGTCCACGACGAACGCGGCGTAGATGACGCCGGCCCAGGCGGCGACATGTGTGAAGACGGCAACCCAGGTGCGGTTCGGTGCCGGTGCGACGAACTCGCGATCGAGCAGGTCCGGCGCCCTGGTGGCGGCCGGGTCCGGCATGGTCGTGATGACCTTCTTGCCGCGGACGGCGCCGGCGATACCAAGCTCGCGCATCAGACGCTCGACGGTGCAGCGGGCCACCTTCTGACCCTGCCGGTTGAGCCGGCGCCAGATCTTTCTCGCGCCGTAGACCCGGTAGTCGGTCTCGTAGACCTCCTTGATCTGTTCCTTGAGTTCCGCGTCCCGAACCGTCCGGGCGGACGACTCCGACTGACGCTTCCTGGCTGCGTAGCAGGCAGCAGGGGCGATCTGGCAGCCGTGCTGGGTGAGCACGCGGCAGATCGGCTCGACGCCGCCGAAGCGGTCCCGGTGCTCGTTGATGAACGCTACGAGCGCGTGTGTGGCCGGTCGGGCTCGGCCGCGAAGAAACTCGCCGCGGCCTTCAAGATCTCGTTCGCCCGCCTGAGTTCGGCGATCTCCTTCTTCATCGCCTTGATCTGCGCGAACTCCTCCGTCGTCGTCCCCGGCCGGGAGCCGTTGTCGATCTGGTCCTGACGGACCCACTTGCGCAGCGTCTCGGTCGTCCCGATCCCCGGCTTCGCGGCGACCGCCTTCATCGCGGCCCACTCGGTCTCGTATTCCGGCCGCACCTCGGCAACCAGGCGGACCGCTCGTTTGCGCAGCGCAAGGGGGTAAGGGGAAGGACGTGCCATGACTCGATCCCCTCAAATGATCGAGTCACTATCGAACCCGGAACGGTTCAGCGAGTACTTGGCATCTTGTGCGGGGCAACATGATGTACAGGCCAACCCGTTGCGGGGGCTTGTGGAAACAGTCGATACGGGCATGGCTGGGGCCGTAGGATCAAGTGATCTCGTGGGGGTGGTCATGCTCAGGCGGCGTCCGGGCCCACCGACGCTCGAGGAGGTGGCCGCGCTCGCCGGTGTGGGGCGGAGCACCGTCTCCCGCGTCATCAACAACGCGGCGGGCGTGAAGGACACGACGCGACGCGCCGTGCAGCGCGCCATCGCGGAACTGGGGTACGTCCCCAACCTGGCGGCCCGTACGCTGGCGGGCCGGCGTGCCGACGCGGTCGCGCTGGTCATGACGGAGCCGGACTGGCGGCAGTTCGGTGAACCCTTCTTCTCGGAGATCGTGCGGTCCGTCGGTGACGCTCTGACCGAGACCGAGGTGCAGTTGCTGCTCACCCTGGTGCGCACGGACGCCGAGCGGCAGCGTCTCGTGGAGTACGCGCGCGGCGGCCGGGTCGACGGCGTCATGCTGATGTCCGTACACGCCGAGGACGCGCTGCCTGACATGCTGGCCGAAGTGGGCCTGCCCACCGTCCTGCTGGGGCGGCGCTCCGGGGACGAGAGTGTGACCTACGTCGACGCCGACAACGTCGGCGGGGCCCGCAGCGCCGTGGCGCATCTGCTGGCCACCGGCCGCCGCGCGGTCGCGACCATCACCGGACCGTCCGGCATGTATGTGGCCCAGTGCCGGCTGCGCGGCTACCGGGAGGCGCTGGAGCGGGCGGGTGCCGAGGGCAGGGCGTCCTGGACCGTCGAGGGCGACTTCTCCACGGACAGCGGGCACCGCGCGATGGCCGAACTCATCGAGCGTGCCCCGGAGATCGACGGGGTGTTCGCCGCGTCGGACACCATGGCCGCGGGCGCGCTGGGCGCCCTGCGCGCGGCGGGGCGGCGGGTGCCGGACGACGTCGCGGTGATCGGTTTCGACGACTTTCCGCTCGCACAGCACACCGATCCGAAGCTGACGACGGTGCGTCAGCCGCTGGAGGAGATCGGGCGCACGATGGTGCGGCTGCTCCTGGAGGAGATGGAGGAGTCGGCGGTGGCCTGGCGGCACGTCATCCTCCGCACGGAACTGGTGCTGCGCGGATCCGCCTGACGACCCGCCGCCCCGGCCCGCCGGGCACGCCCCCGGTGCACGTCGAATGTTTCGGGAGCGCTCCCGGCGTTCGGAGTTCGAGTGGATCACCTCTCTGACCAGCTCCTTCGAAACGCATTCGACGGGCTGCCGCGCACAGGGTTGTCAGGGACATGGACGCCTTCTACAGTCCCCTCCCGGAACACTATTGGGAGCGCTCCCACCCATGGGGAGGCGGGAGCGCTCCCGCCGGTAACCCCGCACACCCTCCCGGAGAGGTCCCCCACATGCCACGGTTACGGCACCACCCCCGCACGCTGCGCACCGTGTCGGCCGCGCTCCTCACCGCTCTCGCCGCGCTCGCGGCGCTGCTGACCGCGACCGCACCGGCCCAGGCCGACACCACGGTCTGCGAACAGTACGGATCAACCGTCATCCAGGGGCGCTACGTCGTCCAGAACAACCGCTGGGGCACCAGCGCCACCCAGTGCGTCACCGCCACGGACACCGGCTTCCGGGTCGCCCAGGCCGACGGCTCGGTGCCGACCAACGGCGCGCCGAAGTCCTACCCGTCGGTCTTCAACGGCTGCCACTACACCAACTGCTCGCCGGGCACCGCCCTCCCTGCGCGCATCAGCGGCATCGCGAACGCCCCCACCAGCATCTCGTACGGCTACGTCGACAACGCCGTGTACAACGCCTCGTACGACATCTGGCTGGACCCGACGCCCCGGACCGACGGGGTGAACCGGACCGAGATCATGATCTGGTTCAACAAGGTGGGGCAGATCCAGCCGATCGGCTCGCAGGTCGGCACGGCCACCGTGGCCGGGCGCACCTGGCAGGTGTGGTCCGGCGGCAACGGCACCAACGACGTGCTGTCGTTCGTCGCGCCGTCGGCGATCAGCAGCTGGAGCTTCGACGTGATGGACTTCGTCCGGGAGACCGTCGCGCGCGGACTGGCGGGCAACGACTGGTACCTGACGAGCATTCAGGCCGGTTTCGAGCCCTGGCAGAACGGCTCGGGACTCGCCGTGCACTCGTTCTCGTCCACCGTCAACACGGGCGGCGGCTCGAATCCGGGGGACCCCGGCGCCCCGGCCGCCTGCACGGTGTCGTACGCCACGAACGCCTGGCCGGGCGGCTTCACCGCGAACGTCACCGTCACCAACAACGGCCCGGCCGCCGTCGAGGGCTGGCAGCTCGCCTTCACCCTGCCCTCCGGGCAGAGCATCGTCCACGCCTGGAACGCGTCCGTCACCCCCTCCTCGGGCGCGGTCACGGCGACCGCACCGGTCGGCAACACGCGGATCGCCGCCGGGGGGAGCCAGAGCTTCGGCTTCCAGGGCAGCTACAGCGGCGCCTTCGCACGGCCCGACGCCTTCCGGCTGAACGGCACCGCCTGCCGGACCGCGTGAGGCGCACGGCGGGCCGCGCCCCGCCGTGCCCCCTCGCTCCGGGGCCCGCTCATCCCTCCCTGCGCCGACGGGGCGGGCCCCGGCCGGACCGCACCGCGAACGGCCGCGCCGAGGGCCGGTGCCGACGCACCGGCCGCTCGACCGGTCCCGCTTCCGCCGCGGGACGGTCCCTCCAAGCCCCCCGCCCGTCCGGTTGGCACCCTCCCCGGCCGGGCGGGGGTTCCACCCCTCCACCGCTCATGAAGAACTCAGCATCGGGACAGGAGACTCCATGGCTCTGAGAAGCAGACTGGTCTCTCTGGCAGCGGTACTGGCGACCCTCCTCGGAGGGCTCGGTCTCAGTTTCCTCTGGCAGAAGGACGCGCAGGCGCACGGCGTGGCGATGATGCCCGGTTCGCGCACCTACCTCTGTCAGCTGGACGCCATCACCGGCACCGGCGCACTCGACCCGACCAACCCCGCCTGCCGGGCCGCGCTGAACCAGAGCGGCGCGTCGGCCCTGTACAACTGGTTCGCCGTCCTGGACTCCCGGGCTGCCGGACGCGGCCCGGGTTATGTGCCGGACGGTACGCTGTGCAGTGCCGGCGACCGGTCGCCGTACAACTTCTCCGCCTACAACGCGGCCCGCGCCGACTGGCCCCGCACGCATCTGACGTCCGGAGCGGCGATCAAGGTGCAGTACAGCAACTGGGCTGCGCACCCAGGTGACTTCCGGGTCTACATCACCAAGCCCGGCTGGTCGCCCACGTCCCAGCTGGGCTGGAACGACCTGGAGCTGATCCAGACCGTCACCGACCCGCCCCAGCAGGGCTCCCCGGGTGCCAACGGGGGTCACTACTACTGGAACCTGAAGCTGCCCTCCGGCCGCTCCGGTGACGCGCTGATCTTCATGCAGTGGGTGCGTTCGGACAGCCAGGAGAACTTCTTCTCCTGCTCCGACGTCGTCTTCGACGGGGGCAACGGCGAGGTGACCGGCATCCGGGGCTCGGGCAGCACGCCGCCCCCGGACCCGACACCGACCGACCCGCCGCCCCACACCGGTGAGTGCATGGCCGTCTACAACGTGGTGAACTCCTGGAACGGCGGTTTCCAGGGCTCCGTCGAGGTGATGAACCATGGGACCTCGCCGCTCAACGGCTGGGCCGTGCAGTGGAAGCCCGGTCCCGGGACCACGATCGGCAGTGCCTGGAACGGCTCCCTCACCACCGGATCCGACGGCACGGTGACGGTACGGAACGTCGCTCACAATCGGGTGATCAATCCCGACGGAAGTGTGACGTTCGGCTTTACGGCCACGTCGTCGGGCAACAACTTCCCGGTGGGCACGATCGGTTGTGTCAACCCGTAGCGACCGCCCCGGCCAGGTGCGCCGCTCGCCCCGCCTCCACCGCGGGGCGAAGCGGCGCACCGTTGCTCCCGTGTTCAGGCGGAGTCCGTCCGGGCCGGCTCCCGGACCGGTGCGGGGGCAGGGCGGGCGGCCTCGCGGTCGGCTCGGTGCAGGGGCGTCAGTACCACGAGGCCGACGACCGCGACGAGGACGAAGAAGCCGCCGAGCACGGCCGCGCCGGTCACCGGACCGGCCATCAGTCCGTGCGCGGTCACGACGGCGCCGGGGGCCGGTGCCCCGATGCCCCGATGCCCTGGGCGGCGTATCCGACGAGGTAGCCGCCGGACACCATGCCCGCCCGGTGCGGGGCGGGGCGGATCGGCTGAGCACCATGAGCCCGCCGGCGAAGTCGAAGGCGTACGCGGCTCCGGCGACGGCCGACGCCAGGAAGAACAGCAGCAGTCCCTCGACCGCCCGTGACGGGACGTCTATCGGGTTCCGCGCAGCAGTGGCCATCGGTGTTCACTCTGTCACCGTGTCCGTCGATCACCGGTGGGCTCGTGCTCGCGGTGTGCACGGGCCCCGTATCCGGCGCTACGGGAACACCGGGCGGGAAGGCCAGTGCCACCAGAGTCACTGATCTGGCAGTGAAGGACACCCTGTGCTTGCCGAATACCTCATCCGTGCTGGTCAGGCCGCATGCTGGCACTCGTGGAGGGTGCCGCCAAGCCGCGCTCGCCGTCGTATGTCCAGACGGGCGATCCGGTCCGGGTCCTCGATCGGAGCAGGCAGCGGGTGGAGGGGGCGGGCGTTCGCGAGGCCCTGGTGCGGCCGGTGCTCGTTGTAGAACGTCTCGAACTCGCGTAGTGCGTGCAGGAGATGGCGTTGGTTCCAGATCAATGTGCGGTCCAGCAGTTCKCGTCGGCAGGTCTGCACCCACCGCTCCATGATCGAGTTCATTCTCGGTATCCGGACGCCGCTGAGCACCACCTCGATACCCGCGTCCTTGAGGACGGCGTCGAACAGCCGCGGGAACTTCCCGTCCCGATCCCTGATCAGACAGCGCGCCCAACAGCCGGCGTCCTCGAGGTCCATGACAAGATTCCTCGCCGCCTGGACCACCAGGACGCGGTCGGATGCGCGGTGGCGCCGAGGATCCGGATCCGGCGGTTCGCGTGCTCGATCGCGGCGAACACGTACAAGCGGGCCCCGGACGGGGTGACGGTTTCGAAAAAGTCGCACGCCAGGAGCGCGTCGGCCTGGGAGCGCAGGAAGTCCGCCCAGGGGCTCGAGGCCCGCTCGGGCACCGGCTCGATGCCGGCCTCCTTCAAGACTTCCCAGACCGTGGATGCTGCCACCTTCACGCCGGGCACGAGCAGTTCACCGTGCAGGCGCCGGTAGCCCCAACTTGGATTTTCCCTGGCCAGGCGCAGTACGAGTGCTCGGATCGGGTGCACGGTGCGGGGCCGGCCTCCGCGCTTCGGCCTGGACTGGGCAGCGTGCCGGTGGGCGAGGAGATCGCGATGCCGTCGCAGTACCGTGCCCGGCCGCACCAGCAGTCGCATCCGACGCAGCACTTCCCTCACCAGACCGTGGAGCAGCGACGCCAGGAAAGCCCGGTCGCTCGCGTGCATCCGGACTCGCTGACCGTCCAGCTGCCGCTCCAAGACGGCGATCTGATGGCGCAGGGCCAAGATCTCGATGTCCTTCTCACGGTCGCTCGTTGGCAGCAGCCGCAGCATCGCGAACGCGTTCGTCATACCCAGGTACGCCAGTCTCAGCAGCACGACCGATCACCATGCCGCGCCACCGCCGCCGCGCGACAGCGGGGACTCGATCGGCCATGGCCAGCGCCCCGAAACCCGATCCCACCTGTATGGATGAGGTATTCGGCAAGGGCAGCGTCGGGTGCACCTGGGCAAGGGAAGGGAGCCCGCACCACAAACCTCATAGCGTCACGACCGTCTCACTGGACTTGAAATCTTCCGCCCTCGGCGTCGGCGTAGGCGAAGACGTCTGCCAGAGTGCGCAGTCGTGGGCCGGGCCTGTCGGGGACGGCACAACCCCGTGCCGCGAGCAGCGGCCGGCTCTCGTGCACCGCCCGGGTGACGGTGGGTCGGCTCACTCCGTACAGTTCGGCCAGTACCGCGTGCGGCAATCGCAGGCGCAGGACGGCCAGAGTGACCAGCACGCGGTCGGTGAAGACCAGATGGTGGTGCGGCCCGGCTCCGGCTGCCCGCTTGCGCTCGTCTCCTCGCCGCTCGCGCAGCACGGACTCGCACCGGGTGGTCCAGAAAGTGGCCAACTCCTCGATCAGTCGGCCGAGATGTGCACGGGACAGACCGCAGAAGGCAGGATGAGACAAGACCGCACGGGCCCAGGCTGACGTCACAATCCGCTCAACCCGTACGGCCGTCGTCGCGTCACGGGTGACGGCCTGCTTGCCAGTGGCTACTCGACGAATTCGGCGATCAGTGCCGTGGCCACAGAGCGGAAGCCGAGCCGGGCATAGATCCGGGCGACGTCATCGTCGCCCGCGGACAAGAAGATGGTCTCGATGCCTCGCGACCGGGCGTCGGCCACCAGCACTGCGGTGACCGCATGCGCAAGACCCCGACGGCGCGCGGTCGGCAAAGTTCCCACCCCGGCGATCTCGGTGACCACACCGACCGGCTGGTGCTGACCGGCGCACAGCGCCGTGCTGTCCTCCACCGCGGCGGCAACGCACGTCAGGCCGGCCAGGATGCGTGCCACCGCGCGTTCCACCGATCCGTCACCGGCACGGCCGCGCACCGCCTCGCCCAGTTCCGCCAGGCCGGCTGCACCGCCACCGGTGCCAGGCTCGGCGAAGGCCAGGTGAGGAACGGCCAGCGCGCTCGGCAGCACGGGATCGTCCGGCCCGACGGTCCGGACCACCACACCGTCGGCCGGCTCGGGCACGGCGGGGGCCGGTACGTCCGGGCCGAGCACCATCAAGGGGTGCTCGTGCACTGCAAGCCCCGTCTGCTCGACCGCGGCCCGCAGCGCGGGCGCGGTCTCGGCGACCCACTCGAAACTCTCCGGGATGCCCAGTTCCCGCTGCCAGGCGCGGACCCGGTTCACATCGGCGGCACTCACCGCTCCGGACCATCCCGGGGTCGGACGTGCATAGAAGGGCCAGCCCTGCCCCTCTCGTATGAACAGGCTCAGCGACCCGAAGTCTTCGACTCGGGCGCCGGAGCGGGGAACCGCGTCGTAGTACTGCTCAAGTCGGTCCAGCAGCTCACGGCGATCAGCAAGGTCCACAGACGTCACGCCGAGCATCCAAGCAGGAGCTCGGGAACCACTCCACCGCATTACGTCCGGTCACGGCCAGCTCCTGGACGAAGCGGCGCTCAACTGCCGACAGCGGCATCGCGAACCAAGTCGTAAGCCGTCGTCGGACTGTCGATGTTCTCCAGCACACAGAGCGCTCTGCGGTTGTGGGTTCGGGCCCGCAGACTCTGCCGCGGTCGCTGCTTAGCCTCGTCGCGAGCTTGAGCCGCAGGTCCGGTGTTGTTCGACCGGAGCAGTCAAAGGAGACTCCTATGCCGCCAATGGGCGTGCCCGAAGATATTGGACTGCCTGAGTATCCGGTCGGTCACGACCTGATGGGCCGTTGCCTGACCGACGCGCACAGCGCCGCGGTGGCCCGGGTGTCCCGGCCCTCTGTGCACGAGCCGTGCTCGGACCTCGTGGGGGCGCGTTCATGACGTCGTCGTCGGCTTATCTCATGACCGTCGCCGCGATCGGCATCGCCGTCCTGCTCTTCCTGATCATCCGTGTGCGGGTCGAGCCGTTCGTGTCCCTCCTGCTGGTCAGCGCGGTGGTCGCCTTCGCGGCCGGGATACCGCTCGCCGAGATCGTGCCGGCCATGGAGGACGGTGTCGGGAGATCACTCGCCCACGTCGCGCCGATCGTGGGGCTCGGCGCACTGCTGGGCAAACTGCTGGAGGTCTCGGGCGGCGCACGCGTGCTGGCCGACCGACTGCTGGGATGGTTCGGTGAGCGTCGGGCGCCGGCAGCGCTGGGACTCACCGGCATCATCTTCGGCATTCCGGTCTTCTTCGACGTCGGTGTGATCGTCATCGCTCCCCTCGTCTTCGCCGCTGCTGCGTCCGGACGCAAAGGCATGCTCTGGTACGCACTTCCCGCCGCCGGCGGCCTGGCGATCGTGCACGGTCTCCTGCCGCCGCACCCCGGCCCGGTCGCCGCGTCCGGACTGATGGGCGCCAACATCGGTCTGGTCATCCTGATCGGAGCGGTCTGTGCTGTACCGGCGTGCCTGGTCGGCTTCGTCTATGCCGGGTGGATCGCCCGGCGTATCGAAGTTCCGGTCCTCCAGCCCGCGCTCGGCGCTACCGGCCGGCACGAGGATGCGGCGGCGCTCGCCCCACCGGCCGCCGGCGCATCGGCGCTGGGCCTGGGCACGGTCGTGACCATCATCGCCGTGCCCATCGGACTGATCCTGGTGCAGACGTTCTCCTCGCTGCTGATCGACGGCGCGGACAACACCTTCACGAAGATCGCGGGATTCATCGGGTCGCCGCTGATCGCCCTGCTGATCGGTGTGCTGTTCGCCATGGTGGTGCTCAGCTCCCGGTACGGCTGGAGCAGGACGAACCTCACGCAGGTCGCCGACAGCGCGCTGCGTCCGGTCGGCATGATCCTTCTCGTCGTCGGGGCAGGTGGCGTATTCGGGTCGGTGCTCACCGCCAGTGGGATCGGGAAGATCCTGGCCGAGGGACTGGCCGGGTCAGGCCTGCCGTTGATCCTCCTGGCGTTCGTGATCGCCTACCTGCTGCGGCTGGCCCAGGGGTCCGCCACAGTGGCCACCGTGGCGGCCGGCGGGATCGTGGCCGGCCTCGTGGAGAAGGCCGGGCTGCCCGACGGACAGGTCGCCGCCCTGGTCGTCGCGATCAGTGCCGGAGCTATCTCGACCTCGCACGTCAACGACGCCGGCTACTGGCTCGTCACCAGGCTGTTCGGGATACCCGAGAAGGACAGCCTGCGGTCATGGACCGTCATGACGACGCTCATGGGCTTCACGTCGTTCGCCGCCGTGGCCGGCCTCAGTCTTCTGCTCTGAGGCCGCGGCGTGCAGCAGTAGCCGCCCGGCCTGCCCGGGCGGCTACTGCTGCCCGTGCTCGCGGTCGGCGGAATGCGGCCGCAGTACCCGGTTCAAACGCAGAGCGAGCTGGAGGTCCAGTGTCTTGTCCGGGTCGGACCAGTCGAGGTCGAGGAGGCGCTTGATACGGTCCAGTCGCTGGGTGACGGTGTTCGGATGCACATGCAGATGGTCCGCGCTTCGGGCCGGGCTGCGTCCCGTGGCGAAGTATGTCTCCAGGGTGGTGAGCAGCTCGGTGGCACGCTGTTCGTCGTGGCGGACGACCGGCCCGAGCATGCGGTCGACGAAACCGCTGGCCGTGGCCGTCCCTCCGAGCAGCAGGCCGGTGTAACCCAGTTCCTGGACGGTCGCCGAGTCTCCCGCGCGTTCCAGCCGTAGCAGCGCCTGAGCGCAGGCCAGGGCTTCCCCGTAGGCGCTCGGGAGGCCGCCGGGCTCGGTGACGGGCCCGGCGGCTCCTACGGTGACCGGGGTGCCGAGACGGAGGGACAGCGATCCGGCGATCTGCCTGCCGGTCAGTGCCGCGTCCGACGAGGGCAGTGTCAGCACCGCGAAGCCGTCCCGGACCGTGCTGAGGCCCTTGCGTGACGCCGCCACCTCCGCCGTGGCCGCGGACAGGAGGGGCAGCTGGCGGGCGGGTGCGTGGGTGACGAGGACCGTGTGGGGTCTGTGCGGCTGGTAGCCCAGTCGCTGGGCACGTTCGTCCAGCGCCGTTCCGGCCCGTGCGGTGCCGCTCAGCAGGTCGTCGAGGAGGTCGCCACGCACGCGTGCCTCCGCCGCGGCGAGACTGCGGGTGAACAGCTGCAGCAGCGCCGCCACCACCGCTGTACGCTCCAGCAGGCGCACGTCGGCAGCGGTGGTGTCCTCCGTGGGTGTCTCCGGGGCCCAGACCAGGGCACCGAGGGAACTGTTGCCCGCGGTCAGAACCGTCACCCAACAGCCGTCGACGTGTTCGCTGCGCCCGGTACCCGTCCTCGGGCGGTGGGCTGCCGTGATCATTGCGTGAAGCCGGTCCTCGGGTGTGCCGTCGGTCCACGTGATCGGGGCGTTCAGTTCGTCGACGACGGCCAAGCAGCCGCCGAGGAAAGTCCGTGCGGCGTCGACGACCTCCTGCAAGCCCCCTCCCTGCAGGACGAGATCCATGCTGCGGTCGTGGGCGGCCACTTCGCGGGCAGTGGCGCGGGTGCGCTCTTCCAGCGCGGCGTTGGCCCTCCGGGCGTCTTGCAGGGCTTGTTCCTTGTCGTCAAGGAGCTGGGCGCGCTCGATCGCCACGGCGGCCAGGGCGGCGAAGGAGCTGAGCAGGAGCACCGACTCCGGCGGGAAGGCGCCGGCTGTCCGATTGGATGCGTAGAGGACACCGATGACATGACCGCGGTGCACCAGCGGGACGCCGAGGATCGCCACCTGTCGTTCGGCCCGCGCGGACTGGTCCACGGCGGCGTCGTGGTCAAGTCGCTCGTCGCGGAAGTAGTCGGGCGTGGCGAAGGGCGCGGCCGACTCGGCGACCTTGCCGCCGATACCCACACCGAAGGGGATCCGCACGTCCTTCCAGTCGCCGGTCGTCGCTCCGACCATGACCCGCACGTAGGTCTCCGAGCGCTCGGCGTCGTTGAGGCTCAGATAGGCGAGGTCGCAGTTCAGTAGCCGCTGTGCGCGGGTGACGATGGAAGTCAGCACCCTGTCGACGTCGCTGGTGACTTCGACCAGCTCCGTCGCACAGGTCAGCAGGGCCCGCTGAGCCTCGTGCCGGGCCTGCTGGACGTCGAACCGGTCGCGCAGCAGCAGCGCGAGGTGGTACTCGCTCAGCAGTTCGTCTCTGTTCGCCCCGGGGGCCGCCAGGGCCACGCGCAGAGCGTCCTCGTAGGCGACGGCCGGGGCCTCTTCGACCAGAAGCCGCAAGAAGGTGTGCCGCGTCATGTCTTTCTTCTCCTCGGGGGCCGGGCCCGCCCGTCCCGCCGCGGACCCACCGTAAGGCAGTCGGCCGCTCCTCTCCGTGCGGACGGGCCCCGGCTGGCGGGGACGGGCGTGACAGGTGGCTCAGGGGCCGGCCTTGGTGGAGACGCCTTTCGCATCAGACCCGACGAAAGAGGGCGGCGAGTGCCTGTCCGCCGCCGATGCACATCGTGACGACGCCCAGTTCCAGGTCGCGCCGGGCCAGGTCCTTGGCCAGCCGCAGGGTGAGGATGGCGCCGGTCGCACCCACAGGGTGTCCCAGAGCGATGGCGCCGCCGTACGGGTTGACCTTCTCCGCGTCCAGTCCTGCGTCCCGGATGACTGCGACGGCCTGGGCTGCGAACGCCTCATTGAGTTCGACGACGTCGATGTCGGACGGTTTCGTGCCGGTCTTCTCGAACAGCTTTTTCAGCGCCGGCACCGGTGCGTATCCCATCAGCTCCGGCTCCACGGCCGCCGTGGCCACCGCCTCCAGACTGACCAATGGCGTCAGGCCATGCTCCGCGGCCACCTCACCCCGGGCGAGGACAAGGGCGGCGGCCCCGTCATTGATGCCGGACGCGTTGCCTGCGGTCACGGTGCCGTCCTTCTGGAACGCCGGACGCAGACCGGTCAGTCGCTCCAGGGTGGTCTCGGGCCGGGGGTGCTCGTCGGTGCCCACGACGGACGGCTCGCGGCCGCCGGTCATCACGGGAGTGATCTCCTCGTCGAACGCGGCCCGGGCCGCGGCCGTGGCGGCGCGTTGCTGGGACCGCAGTGCGAAAGCGTCCTGCTCCGCACGGGAGACGCCGTACTTCGCGGCCACGTTCTCCGCCGTCACGCCCATGTGCACGCCGTGGACGGGGTCGGTCAGCATCATGACCGTGCCGTCGGCCAGGGTGCGGTCGCCCAGGCGGTATCCGGCTCGCGCGCCGAAGTCGTAGAACGGCATCCGGGACATGTTCTCGTCGCCGCCTGCCAGCGCGATGTCGGCTGCTCCCCAACGCATCTGCATGGCGGCCGACCAGACCGCCTGGAGACCACTGCCGCACAGCCGGTTCACGGTGTAGGCGGGGATACCGACAGGCAGCCCGGCGTCCAGGGCGACCCGGCGTGCGTTGTAGGCGTCCGCGCCCACCTGGCCGATACACCCCATCACCACTTCGTCGATGGTTTCGGGCGCCACCCCCGCACGGGTGAGGGCCTCGCGGACGGCCACGGCACCGAGCCGATGTGCCGGGGTGTCCTTGAAGGCGCCGCCGAAGCTGCCTACCGGGGTACGGGCACCATCGACCACGACGATGGGCTCTGCGGGCATGGAGGGTTTCCTTTCGGACAGCGGACGAGTGCCGTGTGCGGAGCGTCAGGAGGCGTAGTCGTAGAAGCCTCGACCGCTCTTGCGGCCCAGGTGGCCGGCGGCGACCATGCGGCGCAGGAGAGCGGGGGGAGCGTAGAGGGGCTCCTTGTACTCCTCGTACATGGATTCCGCCGCGGCCTGCGCGGTGTCCAGTCCGACGAAGTCGAGCAGGCGCAGCGGGCCCATCGGGTGAGCGCAGCCGAGCTCCATGCCCCGGTCGATGTCCGAGGCCGAGGCGGATCCCGATTCGAGCATGCGCACCGCGGACATCATGTACGGCACGAGCAGGGCGTTCACAACAAAGCCGGAGCGGTCGGGAGCACGGATGACCTCCTTGCCCAGCCGGTCGGTGACGAAGTCACGGGCGCGCGCGTAGGTCTCCTTGCTGGTGGTCACCGCGGGGATCACCTCCACCAGCCGCTGGACCGGAACCGGGTTGAAGAAGTGCACGCCGACAACGTGTGCGGGTCGCTGGGTGACCACCGCCAGGTCGACGACGGGAAGGGAGGAGGTATTGGTGGCCAGGATGGCCTCGGGGCTGGCCAGCGCCTTGTCGAGGGCCCGCATGACCTCGCTCTTGGCCTCGGCGTGCTCCACCACGGCCTCGATGACGAACTGCCGGTCGCCCAGGTCCCCCACATCGGTGGTGAACGCCATGCGTCCGAGCGCCGTCTCGCGCTGTTCCTCGGTGAGTTCGCCCCGCTGCACGCCTCGGTCCAGAGAGGCGGTGATCCGGCGCTTGCCCGCCTCGACGGCTTCGCGGCTCGCCTCCGCGACGAGGACGTCCAGTCCCGCGACCGCGGCGACCTGCGCGATGCCGGAGCCCATCAGGCCGCAGCCGACCACGCCGAGACGGTCTACCTTCTTCGTGTCCATGTCCATGCTTTCCAGGTGAGGGCGTCGGAGAGGGGCAGTCCGCGCCGCGGCCGTCCGCGGTCCGTGATGCTGCGGCCGGCCGCCGGGGCCGGGTCACGCACGCGCCGACCGGCGCTCGGCCAGCCGGACGAAGAAGTCCAGTGCCTCTGGGGCGTCCACGGCAGCGGGCGCGATCACGGCACCGGGTTCCGCGCCCAGGAGGATCCGCTTGAGCGGGACCTCCAGCTTCTTGCCGGTCTTCGTGTGCGGGATGGCCGGCACCGCCACGATCTCGTCGGGTACGTGTCGGGGCGAAGCCTGTTGCCGGATTGCCTGACGGATGCGGTCGCGCAGGCTGTCGTCGAGTTCCACGCCGTCGCGGAGGGCGACGAAGAGGGGCATCCAGTAGCCGCCCTCGGGCAGTTCCGCTCCGATGACGAGCGCTTCATGGACCTCGGGGAGGTCCTCGACGGCTGCGTAGATGTCAGCGCTGCCCATACGGACGCCATTGCGGTTGAGTGTGGCGTCCGATCGGCCGTGGATCACGACCGAGTTCCGGTCTGTGACGGTGATCCAGTCGCCGTGCCGCCACGTGCCGGGGTAGGTGTCGAAGTACGCCTGCCGGTAGCGCTCCCCGGACTCGTCGCCCCACAACGCGACGGGCATGCTGGGCATCGGGTGGGTCACGACGAGTTCCCCCACCTCGTTCACCAGGGTCCGTCCCTGCGGATCCCATGCCTCGACCTTGACCCCCAGACAGGGGGCCGAGATCTCACCGGGGACCACCGGGACGGTCGGCGCACCGCCGACGAATGCTCCCACCACGTCGGTTCCGCCGCTGATCGCGATGAGGGGAACCTGGCCCCCGACGTGCGCGGACACCCAGACATTGGCCGAGGGCGGTACGGGCGAGCCGGTCGCAATGATCTGCCGAAGAGCAGACAGATCGCACAGTCGGCCGGGGAAGATTCCCGAACGTTCGCAGGCAGCCAGGAAGCCCGGGCTCGTCCCGAAGTGCGTGACCCGGTGCGCGGACGCCGCCCGCCACAGTCCTGCCGTGTCAGGGAAGGTCGGGCTGCCGTCGTACAGCACCGCGGTGGCTCCCACCAGCGGCGCGGAGACCAGCAGCGTCCAGATGACCCAGCTCGGCGAGGTCGCCCACAGCAGCCGGCTGCCGAGTCCGAGGTCCCACTGCAGCCTGAGGGTCTTGTACATCTCCAGCTGGACGCCGCCGTGGCTGTGCACGATGCCCTTGGGGACGCCGGTGGTCCCGGAGGAGAACAGCACCCACAGCGGGTGGTCGAACGGCACGGCCACGGGTTCCAGGGTGGCTTCGCCCGCCGTCAGTTCCCGCCAGTCGAGGCAGTCCGGCGCCACCGTGGAGCCGAGCCGGGGCACGATGACTGTGTGAGCGGGACCGATTGCCTCCCGCAGCGTCGCCACGGCCGGCCCGCAATCCCGGTCGACACCGGCGTAGCGGTATCCGTCGACAGCGATCAGCACCTTCGGCGTCAGTTGGCCCAACCGGGCCGCCGCGGCGTCCGGTCCGTAGTCCGAGCCGACCGAGGCCCAGACCGCGCCGATGCTGGCGGCCGCGTAGAAGGCGACTGCCGACTCACCGATGTTCGGCAGGTAGCCGACGACACGGTCGCCCACACCGACTCCGAGTGAGGTCAGGGAGCGGGCGAGGGCCGCCACCCGGCGGCGGAACTCGCCGGTGGTCAGGGGTTCGGTGCTGCCGTCTTCGCGGACGGTGATCAGTGCCGGTTCCTGCGGATCGCCGCCCGTCAGCAGTCCGTCGGCGTAGTTGGTACGGACGCCGGGGAACCAGCGCGCTCCGGGCATCCGCTCCTCCGCCAGTACCTCCCGGTAGGCGGTCCGGAAAGGAACGTCGAGGTACTGCTGCACGGCGGACCAGAAACCGGACAGGTCGGTCACCGACCAGCGGTGCAGCTCTCCGTAGTCGGACAAGTCCAGGCCACGGTTCTTCCGGAGCCAGCGGCAGAAACCTCCCAGGGCTGACGCGTCCAGCTCCAGCCCCGTCGGCCCGGTCACTGCGCGCCCTCGGCGGCACCGATGAGGACGAAGGCCATCGTGGCGGGCTCGGTGCCACGGTTGCTCCAGCGGTGCCTGGTGCCTCGCTGCACCACACAGGTCCCCGCGGGGAGGCGACGCTCCGCTCCGTCGTCCAGTTCCAGCCACATCTCTCCTGACAGGACGACGCCGTAATCCAGGGTGGCGCTGGTGTGCATACCGGGGTGGTCCTTCTCAACGATGGCCGCCAGGCCGGCGAGGATCTCCTCGGCCCAAGGCGTTGCGGGCTGCGGGTCGGTGGGTTCGTCGGCGGTCGCCGGAGGCCAGGTCACCAGCAGCAGGCGAGTGCCGCCGGCCCCGGGGAAGTACGGGGCGAGGACCGCCTTGGGCTCGGCCTCGGCATTTGACGCCCCGCCGTCCGCCGTTCCCCAGGCAAGGAAGATTTCCAGTCCGGGAAAGGCCGGGGTCTGCGCGGGTTCGAGCGGCTGCTCGTCGACGAAAACCGACTTGCCCTCGACACGGCCGGTTACCACAAGGTTCGGATGCAACATCATTGTCCTCCTGACCGACGAATCGCGCGGCGGGCAGTGACCGGCCGACGCGCCCCTCAGTCAAAGCCAAAGCGCAGGCAGGCACGATCCGTTCGCAGCACAGAGAAGCGAGCGTTCCCCTGTGCTGGAGCACATACTGTCCGGTACGCCGGACGTGTGCCGGTCCTCACGCGTCTCACCTGGCTTTCCCTGATCTTGGGAACGGCGAGGCGCGGGCACCCCCCGGAGTTCCGCCTATGCCTGCGGTCGGCCGGGCAACTGGAACGCGCTGGGCGATCGAGGAAGCCTTCCAGGCCACGAAGAACGAGTGCGGCCTCGACCAGTACGAGGTCCGCCGCTACACCGGCTGGATGCGGCACGTCACCCTGGCCATGCCGGCGCACGCCCTCCTGGCGGTCATGGCCGCCGACGCCGCGGCAAAAGGGGTAGCAGAAACGGTTCCTGCCTCGCGCCCCTCACCGTGGCAGAAGTTCGGCGGCTCCTGGCAACTGGCCACCCACCCGCGGCACGCGCTCATCAGTCCCTCMTCAGGGCACGCGCACTGAGATGGTCACAGTGGCGCAGACGACGCCAAGCCGTCGCCCGCCGCTGCCACTATCAGCGGCGGCTGCACACGATCGGGGGGCGGTCCGGGAAAGAGAACACGGGCCGGAACCCAGCCCGCTACACTCGCCCAAACCGCTCCTGAGCAGGGAAAACGTCAAAGTGCTGCTGGAGTACTAGCCCAGCGTGCGGCGGTGGTGTGGCTGACCTGGAAACGTTCCGCCGCCCGCCGCAGCGGCCATCCGGGCGCTGTCACGTTGACTGGGGCGTGGGATGATCTTGGAGTGATCGTTCCGGGAAGGGTCCGTTCGTGCCGTCGACGCCGCCGTCCTACAAAAACCACCGCTACCCGGCTGAGGTCATCGCGCACTGCGTGTGGCTGTACTTCCGTTTCCCGCTCAGCTTCCGCGAGGTAGAGGAGCTGATGCTGCAGCGCGGTGTGATCGTCTCCTACGAGACGGTCCGCCGCTGGTGTATGAAGTTCGGGCAGGCCTATGCAAACGGACTGCGCCGCCGCCGGCCGCGGCCCAGGGATACATGGCATCTGGACGAGGTCTTCGTCAGGATCAACGGGGAGCTGAAGTACCTGTGGCGGGCCGGCGGCGGCGACGGCACCGTCCTGGACATCCTCGTGCAGAACCGGCGGGACGAGGCCGCAGCCCGGCGGTTCTTCCGCCGCCTGGTGAAGAAGACCCGCACGGTGCCCCGGGTGATCGTCACTGACAAGCTCCGCTCCTCCGGCGCCGCTCACCGCCAGGTCATGCCCTCCGTCGAGCACCGTTCGCACCAGGGCCTGAACAACCGGGCCGAGAACAGCCACCAGCCCACGCGGCAACGCGCACGCGCGATGAAAGGCTTCCGCAGTACCGGCGGGGCGCAGCGGTTCCTGTCCGCCTTCAGCGGCATCTCACCCCACTTCAGACCCCGCCGTCACCTGATGACCGCACACGACTACAGAACCGAGATGACCGTTCGCTTCGCCATCTGGAACCAGGTCACCGGAGTTGCCGGCCTGCCCAGCACCCCCTGAACACGCGGCCGGAACCCGGCCCGCCACGCCCCAACGCACCTCCTCACTCAACAACGTGACAGCGCCTCGAGACTGCTCGGCCCGCGGGGCGACAGTCCACGGGGCCGTTCAGAGATACGCGTCATGGGGAACGGCGTCGCCTACGCTGCTCCTGAACTGGTTGCTCACTATGTCGAAGCCCACAGCTACTTGCCGCCGGCCGGTTTCGTACATGCTGTGTTGTCGCCTGGTGCCTTCTCCTGACCCCGGGACTCATGGCTGGGTGAGGACGCGCATCCTCACCCAGCTGTGAGCTGCAATGAGCAGCCCGCAGGTCTGCCCTCACTCCCAGAGGTCAGCTCCGTCGCGCCCACTGGGATCCATTGTCAGGAGGTCTTCATGCAGGCCCGACAGGGCTCGCCCGGTCGGGGAGCCATCTTCGCCCGACTCCATGACCACCCAGCCGGCCTCCACGCCCGACACGTTCACAGCGCCGCCGGCGTCCAGCTCGTCGAGCGTCGCGAACACCGCCTCATAGGCAACTGCTCGGACCAAGCGAACAAGGTCCTCCCTGTCCGCCCCGGCGGCAAGAAGCCTCTGCGCGGCGGACAGTTGATCGAGCGAGACCGATTCGGACCAGCCGTCGATCGCGCCGCGCCACAGGCTCCGCAGCAGCACGAATCGCGCGAGTTGCGGAAGGTCTTCCATGACCTCCGACTTGATCAGGTCGACAGGATCGGCCACGCCGAGGGTGCTGAACTGGGCACGCAGCGACTCCGCGGCGGCCTTCTGCGGCAGGTCCAAGCTGTTCAGCCATTGCTGCCATGCTGGTTGAGGATCACTCACCGCAACAGCATGCCCTACGGTCGGGACCACGGCCGATCGGTGCGTCTCTCTGCTGGCGCACCAGGCGCAGTGGTTCACGGAACTGCGGTCAGAGCCATTTTCAACGAGCGCCAACACTGTTGCTGCATCGGATTCTGCCCGCCGAGGTGGTCATCGCCGGGATGACCACGGTGCTGAAGATCGGTGCGGTCAGCACCGACCTGGTGGCCATCGAGGCCCGCAAGGCCCTGGAGAACGCCGAGGCCGAGCCGGAGGACGGCCCGGCCGACGATCCGCTCGACCAGGACGACGGCAACAGGGGCGGTGAGGACGCCGCCGGTGACGGCGCGAAGGTGCTCTCCCTGCACGCCAAGCGGCTGCCGCCCGACCTGCGGCCCGGGCTGCCGGATATGAGCAAGTACGACCGGCTGCTGAAGCCGGTCACCCCCACGACGAGCACGGCGACGACACCAAGGAAGGGCACCAGCGCATGACCCCCACCAGCACCGCCGAGCCGCACGCGGCCGAGGTCCCGGCCACCCGGATGCCTCTGCCCGGCGACCCGGAGGACGCCGCGATCGACGAACTCTGCCGGGACCTCAGGTTGCCCGCCCTGCGCGAGCGGTTCGTCGAGGTGGCCACCACCGCCCGCCGCGAACAGCTGACCTACAAGCAGTTCCTGTTGGACCTGCTGCAGCTGGAGCGCGACGACCGGGAGCTCCGCCGCCAGCAGCGGCTGATCCGGGCCGCCCGCTTCCCCGACCCAAGCGGCTGGAGGACTTCCGGTTCGAGAAGAACCCGCATGTCTCACCGGAGATCATCGGCGAGCTGAAGAACCCCGCCTGGGTCCAGGAGGGACGTCCCCTGGTCCTGATCGGCGACAGCGGCACGGGCAAGAGCCATCTGCTGATCGGGGTCGGCACCGCGATCGCCGAGGCCGGCCTGTCGGTCCGCTACACCACCACCGCGGCCCTGGTGAACGAGCTCGCCGAGGCCGCCACGGCCAAGCGCCTGTCCTCCGTGATCGCCTGCTACAGCAAGGTCGATCTTCTGTGCCTGGACGAGTTCGGCTACCTCGACCTGGACAAGAAGGGCGCCAAGCTGCTGTTCCAGATCTTCACCGAGCGGGAGGGGCGCAAGGCGACCGCGGTCGCCACGAACTCCCCGTTCAACGAGTGGGACAAGATCTTCAACGAGCCCCGGCTCTGCGCGGCCGTCGCCGACCGGCTCACTTTCCGCTGCACGCTGATCCAGACCGGCACCGACTCCTACCGCTTCCAGGCCACCGAGGCCGAACACGGCAGCCAGAACGCTCGATGACACACCGCTCCAGCGGCTGCGGCAGACCGTGATTCGCGACGGTCCGTATCCGGACCTGTTCGGCTGGGCGCTGTCCTCGAATTGCACAGCAGCCCAGCAGGCCCGCTGCCCATAGGGCTGTTCAATAGTTGTGGACGAGGACCACAGCCGACATCGGTAACTCGCCCGCAACTACGCGATCATTTACTGAAACGCCCGCCGGCCGTGCTGACATCCCCGAGCGGGCCCTCGTGTCACTTGCGCCAGAACAGGTGGTGTGTCACGCCGCTCGGACTGGGCACGACCTCGAGATGGAACCGGTCGAGCAGCTCCTCGGGGGACTCCCAGAGCCGTAGTCCGGATCCGAGCTTCACCGGCGAGACCGCCACGTGCAGGGTGTCGACGAGGTCGGCGTCGAGGAACTGCCGGATGGTGGTGACCCCGCCGCCGAGTCGGACGTCCTTGTCCTGCGCCGCCTCCCGCGCCTGTTCGAGGACCGTGGCCGGGTCACCGTCGACGAAGTGGAACGTGGTGTCGGAGAGCGTGAACGACGGACGTTTGTGGTGGGTCATGACGAACACCGGGGTGCGGAAAGGGGGCTCGTCCCCCCACCAGCCCTGCCACTCATGATCCTGCCAGGGCCCGCGCTGGGGCCCGAACTTGTTGCGGCCCATGATCTCGGCGCCGATGTTGCGGGCGAAGTCCCGGGTGAGGTAGTCGTCGAGGCCCCGGCTCCCCCCGGGGTCGGTACGGTTGGGCCAGCTCGCCGTGGCGCCGGCCCAGGCGAACAGCCTCCCGGGATCGACGTGGCCGAACGGCCGCTCGAGGCTCTGGTCCTCACCGGCACCGATACCGTCACTCGAGACGGTGAAGTTCTGGACTCTCAGTAGCTGAGCCACCTGTTTCTCCTGTGTTGTCGACAACGGTGGTGAGACTCTCCGGGCCGGGAAAACTCATCGCCGTGTCCGCGACCGGCCAGAAACTGCTATCTACTGTCCTGACCTGGGCGGTTCGCCAGGTTGGGGCAGGCTGCTGTGGTGAGGGGGCATCCGCCCCCAGCCGGACGCCCCCGCAGGGGAGCAGGCGTCACCATGGCTACGAGGCTGTCCAGGTCGATGGCTACCTCGGCCACCACACCGACCACAGCCCCAAAGCGGATACGAACTCAAGGTCTTCACGTTCGCCGACAGCCGTCACCGTCCAGCAGCCCGACAGCATTTGCCGGTCCGCCCACATGAGACACCGCTGGACCGACAGCGACAAGCTCTCCCGCCTTGCCATCGAAGGCATCGATCCGATCCTGCGGCCCCACTACCAGCTGGACGACGCGTGCTGGCCAGCCCTCCAACGCAAGGAGCCGGGCCCCTCCGAACCGCGTCTGTCAGGGACGCGGACCGCAGAGCCCGGTGAACACGCTAGCGGCTTCAGCCGCTTCCTCGTCGCGGACACTCACAACCCACCGCAGCCCCGGACAAGAAGTCACCCGATAGGGGTGGTTCCCAATCTCTCATTGCCGATCATGAACCGGTGAAGGTGTCCATGGCCTCCCCGGAGGGAGCAACGTGGTCCCCAAACTCATTGCCCGAGTGGCCCCCAACACCCTGTCGAAAACACCCCGGCCGGACGTCGTCTTGCCGGGGCCTGCTGAGCTGTCAGCGGATTCAGGGCTGACGCGCCGCCTCGTGCAGTCGGTCACGCGCGGCCCGCGGCCGGGGCTGTAAATCGTTCGGCTCTGTCTCACATCCGGTGGTGACGAATCGTAAGCGTGGGGCACCGTTACCTCGCAGAGAGTGCGGCTGATGCTCTGACCTTGATGTTCGAGGCGGGCGACAGTGCCTCGGGACCACTGGCCCTGTCGCGCCGAACTCTCACGAACAGATGCCAAGCCGATCGGTCCATCCCGGAGAGCGACCACTGCGGGGCGCAGGCCTGACCCTATGAGGGCCGGGCCCCCTTCCCTGCTCAGCCCGGCGGTACCTACTGTCCGGGTATGTACGGGCTCGGGAAGGAGGCCCTCAATGTCTGTCTACGTCGGTATCGACGTGCACCGCAAGCGTTCGCAGATCGCCGTGGTCGAGGACGACGGTGCGGTGCAGGTCAACCGGAATGTGCCGAACGGGGTCAAGACGGTGCTGTCGGTGATCGGAGATCTGCCGATCGGTGCGCCGGTGGCCTTCGAGGCCGCCTACGGGTGGGGGTGGCTGGTGGAGCTGCTGGAGGACTACGGCTTTGAGCCGCACCTGGTGCATCCGCTGCGGTGCAAGGCGATCGCCTCGGCGCGGTTGAAGAACGACAAGGTGGACGCCGCGACCCTAGCTCAGCTGCTGCGGGCGGATCTGCTGCCGGAGGCATGGATCGCGCCGCTGGACGTACGGCAGCAACGCGCGTTGTTGCGGCACCGCTGCCRGCTGGTGCGGCTGCGGACCCGGCTGCGCAACCGCGTCCACGCCGTTCTGGCGGACCACGGCTGCGACCGGCCCGGCAGCTGCTTCACCGCCCCGGGGCGGGCCTGGCTGGGCGGCCTGGAACTGCCGGACGTTTCCCGTCGCGTGATCGACGATCTGCTGGGCCTGATGGACGTCCTCAAAGAGCCGATCGACGCCCTCGACCGGCAGCTGCTCGCGCAGGCGCGGGGCGACCCCCAGGTCAAGGCGCTCACCCGGCTGCCGGGGGTCGGCACGCTCACCGCCTTGATGATCGTGGCCGAGGTCGGGGACATCACCCGCTTCCCCTCCGCGCGCAAGCTCGCCGCCTGGGCCGGGCTGACGCCCACCGTCCGCGGATCCGATCGAACCGTGCGGCACGGCCACATCTCCAAGCAGGGCGCGCCCTGGCTGCGGTGGATCTTGTGCGAGGCCGCGCAGAGTGCGAAGCGGTCGCCGGAATTCGCCGCCGCCTACCAGAGCCTCGCCCACCGCCGCGGCAAGAAGATCGCCACAACGGCGGTGGCTCGCCGACTGCTCACGCGTGCCTATCACCTACTGCGCGCCGTGCAGGATCAACAGGGGGTGCGATGACAGCAGCCGATGACAACCGCCAGGGGCGGTCGCAGACCCCGGGTGAGCTCGCAAAGCTGCATGAGACGGCCCGATGGCCGCGCTCGATGACCTGACTGAGCAGCCCGGATCCCCGCACCATGGTCATGGCGCCGGCCTGTGCGGCCGGATGCCGAATGGGTGTTTGTGAGACCACTCCGCCGACCAGCACGGACTCCGGGGATCGCAACGACCGTATCCGCGAACATCCGTGACGCTTCCTCGGCCCCCATTGTCGGCCGCCGCTCGTCGGCCTCCAGCTCGTTCGTCCTCGCCCCGCTCGTTCCTCGCGGGGCTCCGGGCGCTCCAACTGGACCCCTCCCACGCGGCGGCCCCGCAGACAGACACGAGGAAGAGCCACGAGGAAAACGCCCCGGCATCCCACCGAAAGCCGCAGGCGGGGACCGTCTGCGCCCCTTGACAGGCCCGGCCCTCATGGGTGCGACAATGGTGGCAATCACAGAGAGATAGCCTCCTGTATGTGGCTACCGACAAACTCACTGTCGAGGATCTGCTCTCCTTCCCCGCCCTCCAGCTGTCGGTGAAGGCGGGCAGCAACGGCCTCGGCCGCTCCGTATCCTGGGCGCACGTATGCGAGTTGGACGACCCGACGCCCTGGCTGCTGGGGGCCGAGGTCATCATGACGACGGGGCTCGCGATCCCCCGTGGCGCCGCCGGGCAGCGCCGCTATCTGGAGCTGCTGGACGACGCCGGGGTCTCCGCGCTGGCCCTGTCGGCGCAGTTGCACACGCCCCCGCTGCACGACGCGTTCTTCCGGACGGCCGAGGAGCGGGACTTCCCGGTGCTGGAGGTGCCGCTCGCCGTTCCGTTCATCGCGGTGTCCCAGGAGGTCGCCGCCGCGGTGCAGGACGACGCGCGGCACCGGCTGGGCGCACAGCTCCAGGTCTTCGGCTCACTGCGCTGGTTGGTGGCCGAGGACCTCGACACGCCGTCGCTCCTGCGCCGCCTCGAGCGCCTGTCCGGGTACGACGTGTACCTCTGCACCCCGCAGGGCCGCCCCCTGCTGCCCGGGGTGCCCACTCCCGACCCGGGCGTCCTGCCCTCCTCGGTGGACGCCCCGCCGACCGTCCCCGGCGGTTTCGTCCTGCCCGTGCCGGCCCCCGGCGGCCCGGCGGGCTTCCTGGTGGCGTACGAGCGGCAGGGCGCCCAGCCCGCCGGCCTGGCGGTCGTCCAGCACATCGCCACGGTGGCGGCGCTGCGGGTGGCGATGGTGCGCAACGAGCGCGAGACACTGCGCCGCGAGGGCGCCGAGACCCTGGCGGAGCTGCTGCAGGAGGTGCTCGACCCGGCGGCCGCCCGCCGCAGGCTCGCCCGGCACGCCATCGAGGGCGACGCCGTCCTGTTCGTGGTCCGGCGCACCCCCGACGAGGCACTGCTGCACTGCCTCGAGGACCACCCCCACCTGCTGCTCACCCGCGGCGCCGACCGCTATGTGCTCGGCGCCCCGGAGCTGGCCGAGGCCATCGGCGGGCTACCGGCCGTGGCGGCCGGGATGAGCCGCCCCTTCCGTCCGGGCGCGGCCCTGAAGGTCGCCCAGCGCGAGGCCCTGTGGGCGGTCTCGAAGGCGGTCGAGTCGGGCCGCCCACTGGTCCGTTACGGCGCCGACGCGACGGGCCGCTGGCTGCCCGAGGACCCCGCGGTGCTGACCGCGCTGGTCGACCACGTGCTCGGCGAGGTGCTGCGCTACGACGCGGCCCACGACTCCCAGCTGCTGGTCTCCGTCCGCACCTGGATGGAGCGCGACCGCCGCACCGAGACCGCCGCGGCGGCGCTACACATCCACCCGAACACGCTCGCCTACCGCCTGCGCCGCTTCGGCGCCCTCTCCGGCCGCGACCTGTCCTCCACCGGCGCCCTGACGGAGGTGTGGCTCGCCATCCAGGCGGCAGGTTCCCTGGGCCTCACCGACTGACGCCGCTCGCCGGACGTCGCGGGTCGGGCGGGACCTTCACACCGGGCCCTGTCCCCTTCCCGGGTCCGGGTCCGGCCCAACCACCCGGGTCCGGGCCCACGCCAGGAGTTCGGGATCGTCCAGGGAGGTCACCCACAGGTCGGCCCCTCCCCCGTCCCCGTCGCCCGGCCGGGGGCCGACGCCGAGCACCCGCAGCCCGGCCCGGCGGGCCGACTCCACGCCGGTCAGGGAGTCCTCGACCGCCAGCGCCCGCCCGGGACGGACCCCGCAGAGCCGGACCGCCTCGGCGTAGACGTCGGGCCACGGCTTGGGCCGCACCGCCCCCGCCACCGGCGCTCCCTCCGGGCCGTCCGTCTCCCGCGGCGCCCCGGACGGAACGACGACGTGCTGGAAGCGTTCCCGCAGTCCGGCCCGGGCGAGACTCTCCTCGACCACCTCCAGCGGGCAGTTGCTGGCCACCGCCAGGGGCAGCCGGCCGGAGAGCAGCCGCACCAGTTCGACGGCGCCCGGCATCGTCACCGGGTCGTCGGCGACGAGGGACAGGAAGTGGTCGAGGAGCGCCGCGGTCAGGTCGGCCGTCAGTTCGGGCTTGCGCACCGCTTCTGCCATCAGCCGCCCGCAGTCGGCGTAGTGCACGCCCTTGGCCTGCTCCGCGAACCCCGGCGGAGCCTTGAACCCGAAGCTCCGGAAGGCCCGGCGACGGGCTTCCTGCCAGTGGCGTTCGCTGTCCATCAACGTGCCGTCGCAGTCGAAGACGACTGCTTCGGGGGACCAGTCGAGCAAAGGGCGTACCGGAGTGGTCACAGCGGCCTCCTGAAGGGGCGAGCGGTCACACGCGACATGACCGCGATCCGGGTCTGGCGGTGTCTCGCGCCGAGCGCGCCGCAGGCCGGCGCGTGTCAGGGCTCAACCGAAGCGCGAAATTGCGCGCATTCCTGACTTTCGGCAGCAACCGGAAACATCACGTCCGTTACGTTATTTCCGCTCCGGAGAGTGCTGCAATGACCGCAAGGGGTTATCGACGGCGAGGACGGCCGGGTGTATGGACCCACGGGCGCCGACCCGGCCGACCGAAAGCGCGATCCTTCAACACGGATGCACCGCAGGGAAGTTGAGACGTATTCACCGGGCAACCCGCACCAGCGGCGCCGGACCCCCCGGCCGCCGCGCGAGGCCGGAAAAACAGCGGACCGACCCCATTACCACTCGACCGCGTTCCTCCTCGAAAGAAATGCGTAATTACCGCGCGAACGTGCCCTCAATTTGCCCCCGGCGTACGCGGGCGCACTACATTCGTCGCTGTCGGAGAAATTGAGCGAAGGTGGACAGGGCGTTGCAGGAACGGGCCAGGGCAACCCGCAGAGCACTCCTGGAAGCAGCCGCCTTCCTCTTCGCAGAACGCGGATACGCGGGCACCAGCGTCAACGACATAAGTACCAGGTCGGGGCGGACCAGCGGCTCCGTCTACTTCCACTACGCCAGCAAGGAGGGCGTCGCCCTCGCCGTGGTCCAGGACCGCTTCGCCACCTGGCCGGACCTCGCCGCACGGTACACGGACGAGACGGTCCCGCCACTGGACCGCCTCGTCGCCCTGAGCTACGACATCGCCGACGCCCTCGCCGGGGACCCCGTCACGCGCGCGGGCGCACGCTTGTGGGCCGAACGCGACACCATCAACACCGCACTCCCCGACCCCTTCCCCCTGTGGACCGCCGCCGCCACCCGCCTCCTCGCCCAGGCGCGCAGCACCGGCCACCTGGCGCCCCACGTCCGCCCCGCCCGCACCGCCCGCACCCTGGTCCGCGCGTTCTTCGGCCTCTGCTCCCTGACCGAGGCGCTCGAGGGCGCGGCCACCGTCCCCGACCGCCTCACCGACTGGTGGCACCTGACCCTGCCCTCGCTCCAGCCGACCCCTCTTCCCACGGCAGCCCCGGGCGAAGCACCAAAGGGCGCGTGAGGCTTCGAGGCCCCGTCTCGCACTCGGCCCATACGGTCTTGCCGGGACCCGGGCGGTCGCGCACACCCCAGTCGACGGCGAGTGCGTCGACGAGGACCAACCCACGGCCCCCGTCCTCGTCCGCGCCGGGGGCCTTGCGCGTCGGCAGGGCGGGGTGGGTGTCGGACACCTCGATCCGGATCAGGCCCTCGCCGTCGTCGTGGACGAGACGGAGGGCGAAGTCCCGCCCCGGGACATGGCCGTGCAGAACCGCGTTCGCAGCGAGCCCCCCGACGACGAGGACGACGGTGTCGTGCGCTTCGGTGCCGTGCGGGTGGCCCCACTCGGTGAGTTGGTGCGCGGCGAGCAGCCGGGCGAGGCGCGCACCGCGCCGGGTGGCGGAGAAGCGCTGCACGAAGGAGCGGACCGGAGCCGGTGTTGAGGCATAGGGGGCTGACATGAGGCTCAGCCTGCTGGGCGTTGACGCCCCGTCGGCAGGTCCGCCGCCAATACAGATCACGCTGTACTGGTACACGCACTGGACCGGGTAGGTCGCTGTACGTGACGATGTGCGTGCCGAGCGTGGCGCAGCGCGCCCGGCACACGGTACGGCACGCGTTCGGGCCCGGCACGGACACGGCCCGGCGGCACAGGGGAAGGCGACTGCGATGGCGACGGACAACGGCGGCGGGGCGGCAGGCGGGAACTGCGAGCCGGAACTCTCTGAGAGCCTGAAGACCTTCGGCGCGGTCCTCAAGGCCCTGCGCGAGGAAGCCCGTCTGACACAGGAGCAGTTCGCACCGCTGGTGCGGTACTCGGCCGCGTACATCGCCAAGATCGAACAGGGCAAGCGGTTCCCGCCCAGGGACCTGCTGGACAGGTCGGAGGAGAGCCTGGGCGCGACCGCGGCACGCGTACTGGCGGCGGCGGCACGGAGCCTGACCCGCAGGGCGGGGCTGGCGTCCTGGTTCCGGCAATGGGCCGGCATCGAGGAGGAGGCCATCTCGCTGTATGCGTACGAGTGCCGGGCGATTCCGGGGTTGTTGCAGCCTGAGCCGTACATCAGGGCCATCTTCGAGCGGCGGCTGCCACCCCTCTCGGAGGATCAGATCGAACGCCAGGTCACCGCACGCCTGGAACGGCAACAGCTTCTGACCGAGCGGCCGAACACAGCCTTCAGCTTTGTCATCGAACAGGCTCTTCTTGAGCGGCACATGGGCGGACCAGAGGTCGCGCGCCAGCTGCTGGACCACCTGCTGAAGGAAAGCGTTCGACGGAACGTAGAGATCCAGCTGATGCCCTTGCGTCAGTACGATCACGCCGGAATCGACGGCTTGATGTACCTGGCGGAGACACCTCAGCATGAGTGGGTGGGCTACTCCGAAGGTCAGCAGTCAAGCATCTTGATCACCTCGCCGAAAGACGTCAGCGCGATGCTCCAGCGCTATGGCAAGCTGCGTTCACAGGCCCTCGGCCGCGAAGCCACAGTAAGCCTGCTGGAGCAGATGCGAGGAGCACTATGAGTACCACTGAACTGACCTGGTTCAAGAGCAGTTACAGCGGCAGCTCTGGCGACAACTGCATCGAGGTCGCCGTGCGGACCGAGGCAGTCCTTGTCCGCGACTCGAAGGACACCCAAAGACAGCCCCTGACTGTCTCCTTCGGCGCCTGGTCGGCGTTCACGACGCTGGCAGCCGACTCACGCGTCTGAACCCCCGGTGGGACAGCGCCCCTCGCTGCCCCACCGAACCTCTCATGACTACTCGACATCCAGCGCGAGCTGCTTCTCCGCTTCACCCCAAGCCGAGCCCCGCTTTGGCACCCGCCATCTCGCCCTCCCTGGGTTTCAGTTGGTGCGGAGGCCGGTGCGGGTGCCTCGGCGTGCGCGGATTTCGCGCAGTGACAGCACGAGGGCGGCAAGGTTGAGGGGGAACGCGACGGCGTTGGCGATCTGTGGAATGTCGAAAGCACGCAGCAGGCTGGCGGTGGTCGCGATCAGGAGGCAGGTCAAGGGGAGGTATCTACGCCATGAGGGGAGGTCCCGCATCCGGGCGACGGTGACCGAGCACCAGAGGGTGAGGCAGAAGAGCGTGATGCCCAGGGCAGCGATTGCGATCAGCACAGGAAGGTTGTCTCTCTAGGGGGCCGCTTCGGTTGGCCGTGACGGCCTGCGCGGTGAGTGTGCGAAAGGGGGGTGCCCCCGTGGCAGTTCCACGGGGGCACCACACTATGGGCTACTGGTGGACCGAGGTCAGCCGCGTGCTTGACCCACGCATGAACATCGAGGTGGCACGGTCGCCCAAGGAAGGCGTTCTCGACCCGGCGCTCAGCAACTCCTGCGGATTCAGAGCTCGGAATGCCGTCCTTGCGAGCGCTCGGGCATGACCGAACGGGGGAACACCACGGCTGGACGCGGTGGATGAGGCGCCCGCGACGCGGACGTGGCCCGCCTCTCCCCGTGTGTGCGGCATCACATCAACATGCACGACCGGTACTCGTTCCAGCTGCCCGCCCTGCCCGGCGGGCTGCGCCCGCTGCGGGGCGAGGACGCCGCCGACGACGAATGACCGGCGCTGGCCCGCATGGCCGGAGGCCCCTGGGGATATGGCCAGGAAGAACATCCGGCGGTGCAGTCAGTGCGTCATCGAGCTGTCTGGTGGCAGCAGGCGGTCGCGCCGGTACTGCGGATCGACCTGCCGTACGAGGGCCATGTGGTCTTGGCCGATGCCCTGGTCCGCGCGACTCGTCCGGGCCGAGCCACGAAACCACGGCGACGGCAGAACGCGCTGGCGGGCGCGCCGGTCGGGCTGGGCGAGGAGACCGACCAAGTCGCGGCAGGAGGGCGAATGGTCCTCGGTGGGGGCCGTGTTCATGGTGTCCATTCCGGTTGTCGTTCTGGGCGCCGATCGTCGTTGGAGCCTCGGGCGTCTCCACACGTACCGCGATCCAGGAATGCTGTTGAAAGCGGTTTGTGGCGAACGGGTTCGTTTTCAGCCAGACCGTTGGCGCGGGGCCAGCATGCTGAGGGTGAGGGATGCGGAGGGATACGGGGGCCGCCGAAGGCGCCCTCTCTGTCGCAAGGGCTCAATCAGCCCGGCCTCCTACGCGCGGGTCGACCGGTGTGAGAACTCCGAGCCGGTCCTCGATCGCCTGGGCCGCGTCCAGGCACAGGTCCTCTCGGAACGCGCGCCCGACGATCTGCACTCCCAAGGGGAGCCCGTCGACCACGCCGGTCGGTACGGCCACACCGGGCACGCCCACGAAGCTGGTCACGCTGCACAGGCGCATCCCCGACCCGACCCGGTCCCGGCCTGCCCTGTCGCGCGACTCCAGCCCCGGCTCGACCGGTGGCTCGGTGAACGACGGGCCGAGCAACAGCGGGTATGTGTCGAGGAATTCGGCCCACGAGCGGCGAATGGTCATCCAGGTGCCCATCAGCTTCATGAACTCGTCCGCGCTTGCGGGCGGGGTCTGTTCCATCGCCATCGCGATGTAGCGGTCCCCGCCTTTGCCGAGCAGTTCGCGCACCACCGGCCAGGTCGGGGCGAACTCGGTCACGGTGATTCGGCCGTACGCTTCGAGAGCCTCGTCCATCCGCGGTACGTCTCGTACCTCACGCACGTCGTATCCGGCGTCGCGGAGTGCGTCGGCCACGGTCTCGATGGCTCCGCGAACCGCGGGGTGGACGCCGTGCCCGCCGGGGTCCGCCACGACCGCGACCTTCACCGGCCCGGGGAGTGCTTCGCCGTACGTGGGCACCGGTACGGCCCGTGGGTCTCGCGGATCGGTCCCGGCCAGCACCTCGTAGGCCAGCCGTAGGTCGCCCACGCTCCGGGCCAGCGGGCCGTCGGTGACCAGTATCTGGGACGCCGGGCCCGGGTCGTCCGAGCCGAGAACGCGGTGGTCGGCCGGGAACCGGCCCGTGGACGGCTTCAGCCCGGCCACGCCGCAGAACTGGGCCGGGACGCGCACCGATCCCCCTGAGTCGTTGCCGAGCCCGAGCGCCGCCATGCCCGTGGCCACGGCCACCGCGTCGCCCCCGCTGGAGCCGCCCGGGGTCCGGCTGCTGTCCCACGGATTGACCGTGTCGCCGAACAGTTCACTGCGCGTGTGCATCCCCGCCAGGATCAGGGTGGGAATGTTGCTGTGCCCGATGGGAATGGCCCCGGCCGCGCGCAGCCGCGCCACCGGGGGCGCGTCGGACGGCGCCACCAGATCGCGGAAGCGCTCCGTGCCGAACGTGGTCGGCACGCCTTCGACGGCGGTGCTCTCCTTCACGGTGAACGGCACGCCCGCGAGCGGCCCCAGCGCTTCACCGGCGGCCCGCCGACGGTCCGTCTGTGTCGCGGCTTCGCGTGCGCGCTCCGCCAGGAGCTGCGTGACCGCGTTCACTTGCGGGTTGACCTCGGCGATGCGGTCGAGGTGACTGTCGACCAGTTCGAGTGCCGAGACGTGTGCGCCGCGCACGGCCTCCGCCTGGGCGACGGCCGACATCTTCCACAAGGCGCCCTGCATGGCCTTTCCTTCCTCCCCTACGTACCGATGCACCTGCATCGGAACCGTAACCGTACCCTGGTACCGATACGAGCGCATCGAATAAAGTGCGCTGCGAAGCAGAGCGCCGTGGAGCAGGGAGGCAATCGGGCATGCCCAGGCAGGTGGATCACGTGAGCCGACGCCGCCTCATCGCCGAGGCCGTCTGCCGCCTCGCCGACGAACGCGGCCTTGAGGGCGTGACCCTTCGCGACGTCGCCGCCCAGGCGCAGGTGTCCATGGGCGCCGTTCAGCGGTGCTTCCGCACCAAGGAAGAGATGCTCGTATTCGCTCTCGGGCACATCGGCGAGCGGATCAGCGAGCGCGTACAGGCCCGCCTCGTCAGGAGCCCGGCCCAGTCGGCCGGCACCGCTCTGGGCCACGCGGCCACCGAGGTCTCACTGCTCAGAGAAGAGCACCGCGCCGAAGCCAGGGTCTGGCTCGCCTTCGTCGCGCAGGCGGCCGTCAGCGAGGCGCTCGCCAGGACGCTGAAGGCGAACTACGCAGCCCTGCAGGAGGCGTTCACCCGCCTCATCTCGGAAATCGGCGAGGGCGCCGACCACGCCGTGCCCCTCGATCCACAGCGCGAGGCCCGCACCCTCCTCGCCCTTGCGGACGGCCTCACCACGCACGTACTCATCGGCCACCTCACCCCGCAAGAGGCGCACGAGATCCTCCACGCACACCTGGCCGGCCTCTGGGAGCGACTGGTCCTGCCTCCTCGCTTCCATGAAGACCGGACCAAGTAAAGCGAAGAAGCGACAGGCGAATCAGGCCGCCCGCGTTCAGCGTCGGCTGTCACCGGGGGCGAGCAGGCTGGTGAGCTTGGCGATCGCCTCCGGGGGCGGCTTGAAGTACCTGCGAACGGTCTCCGGTTTCTTGTGTCGTGACTTCGCCATCAGCAGCAACAGGCTCGCCCCAGCCTCTCCGAGGTGGGTGAGGGAGGAATGGCGGTACTCGTGCAGGTCCCAGCCGGTCCCGGGCCCGCGCATGGCGGTGTGTTCGTCCAGCAAAGCTCGGGCCTGCCCATACGACAGCCGGGCGAAGTGGACACCACTTCCCCCTTGCCGCAGACAGCAGGGTCGCTTCACGTAGCGGCCCGAGCTATTCACTCCGGGCGGCGGCCCAGGGCGGTGTCGGGGTCGTCGCCGCCCCAGCTGCCGGGAGTTCGCCACAGGACATGGACTCCGAAGACGTCGCGTACGGTGTCGGCGGCCCAGTCCTCGGCAGGCGGCTCGCACAGGACCAGGCAGAGGCTGTCGGCCGGTGCGGACAGTGTGTGGTTGATCTCGAGGAGGCGGGTCGCCCCCGAGCGGAGGTCCTCGTAGGCAGAGCGGCCGGCGCCCAGGACCTCGTAGACGAACAGGCCGCGGTCCGTGTCGCAGGAGACGTCGACGACCGGGGAGTCGGCCGGCTGGAGGTCCGCCCACAGCAGCTCCGACTTCAGTGCGTGGCGCACCGCCTCGTGCTTCTTGCAGGTGCGGTCGGCGGCGGCCGAGGTCTCCAGGGCGCGCAGGAAGCCCTCCTTCGTGGTCACGGCCGGTGCGGCGGGTGCTTCTTCGACGGTGGTCACGGGTTCGGTTTCCTTCTGCTCGGAGCGATCGGGCTGCTCGGGCTCGTGGGTGGCGGGGTCGGTGGTGTTCTCGGGGTCTTCTTCCGCGGCGTCGGCGAGGCGGGTACGAAGCGTCTGCCGTGCTTCGGCCAGAGCCTCGACCCAGCCGGATTCCGCGAGTTCGGCCCGCAGCCGGCCGGTGTCCAGGGTGCTGTCCTTGAGCGCACGGTTGGTGCGGGAGGCGAGGTCGCGCAGCACGCCGAGGCGCTGCCGGTCCGGGGAGCCGAGGACACGGTAGACGTCCACCCAGTCCGCCTGGTCGCGGCGGAGGATGCGGTTGGCCATGCCCTGCAGATCCGACAGCCGGGCGCGGGTGCCGTCGAGTACGTCTTCGCCGCCGGCCACCAGGTCGTCGAGCACGCCGAGCGCGGCCGCGTAGCGTTCGGCCATCTTCGGCGAGACGGGCAGGCGGCCCCGCCGGTCGGCGGTGAGCACGCTGTGACCGGTCTCGTTGGCGAAGACCCAGCAGTCGAGCTCGTCGCCCGGGCGGGGAGGAGCGGAACCGTGCCTGACGGTCAGGACGAGCGGGCGCTCGGTCTCCGGAGAGAGAGCCCTGACCTTGTAGCGGCCGCCCGGGCCGGGGCCGACGACCCGGACGCGGATGTCGGCACCGATCTCGGGAACGTCGCCCGCATCCGTGTCGGATCCCGTCTCGGTGGAGGGCACTTGGGGGACGGTGTCCGTGTTCGTGAGTACCTCCGGGAGCGGCGAGGTGTGCAGCACGGTCAGGCTCTGCGTGCTGCGGGTGAGCGCGACGTAGAGCTGCCGCAGGCCGGCCGGGCCTCGGTCGGCGATGACGGCGGGCTCGATGACCAGGACGTGGTCGTACTCCATGCCCTTGGCCTGGGCGGCGGCCAGGACGGACACCGACTCGCGGTCCGTGCCCGTACTGTCGTCGCCCTGCTCGAGGCGGCGGCCGATCTCGTCGAGCCAGTCCGAGTCGTCGGGGACGATGACGGCGACGGAGCGCCGGGTGCTCCCGTCGCTGGTGCCTGCCAGGCGGGTCACGTGGGCGACGGTGTCGTCGAGGAGCTTCCACGGCTCGGTCGCCACGGTCCGTACGGCGTCCTCGCCCGCCTCTCGCACGGCCTGCGGGTACGGCAGTCCGGGAGCGACCGCGCGGGCGAGGGGTGCAACGAATTCCATGATCTCGGCCGGCACTCGGTAGCTGGTGTTCAGCTCGGCGACCCGCCAGTCCCCGTGGTCGGACAGAAGGGTGCCGAGAGGGTCCCAGCTGAGGTGGGTGTGGGGGCCGGTGGCCTGGGCGAGGTCGCCGAGGACGGTCATGGAGCCGCCGACGGCACAGCGGCGGCGCAGCGCACGGGCCTGCAGCGGGGTGAGGTCCTGGGCCTCGTCGACGACGATGTGCCCGTAGCGCCGGGGTGTCTCCCCATCGACGAGGAACCGGAGTTCTTCGAGGCAGACGTGGTCGTCGAGCGTCCAGGGATCGGCGTCGGCGGTGGCGGCCCGTGGCCGGTGGAGCGCTGCCTGCTCGTCCCCGTCGAGGATGCCGTCCGCGCAGGCGCGCAGGAGGTCGGGCGAGTCGTAGAGGCTGCGCAGGGCCTCCCTTGCACCGGGCGACGGCCAGAGGCGCTCGACGAGCCGCTCGACGCGGCGGTTGCGCTCGAGGTCGCGGCGGATCGTGCCGTCCTGGCCGCGGCGCGGGGCGACAGTGGCCAGTTCCTGCAGGAGGCGGTCGACGAACAGACTGCGGAAGCGGTCGCGGCGCTGCCGGTAGGGGCCGTCGCTGTCGCGTGCCTCGTCGAGGAGCGCGAGGACTTCGGACTTCGGCACGCGCAGCGTCGTACTGCCGGCGGTGACGACGACGGACGGCTCGTCGCCCTCATAGGAGGGTGCGGTGGTGAGGTCGTCGAGTGCCTCGGGACGGCAGGCGCTCTCGACGCGGCGCCGCAGCACGGCCGCCATGCGCTCGTCGGACTTCACCCGCCGCGCCTGCGGGGTGTCGGTGCCGAGGATCTCGCCGTCCCACAGGCGGTTCAGCTGGACGGCGTTGACGTCGCGCGTGCCGAGGGTGGGCAGCACCTGGCCGACGTAGTCGAGGAACCTCTGGTGGGGACCGATGACGAGGATGTCCTGGGCCTTGAAGTGCTCGTTGTTGACGAGCCAGGTCACCCGGTGCAGACCGACGGCGGACTTACCGGTACCCGGGCCGCCCTGCACGACGAGGATGTCGGACGGAGAACCGGTGACCAGGTCCATCTGGTCGCGGCGGATGGTCTCGACGATGTCCCGCATCCGGCCGCTGCGCGAGCGCTGCAGCTCGCGCAGCAGGAAGTCGTCCGGCTGCAGCGGCTTGCGGCGCTGGATGCGGGCGACGTCGCCCGGTGTCCGGGACGGCCGGCGCTTCTCGCGCTGTTCCACGCCCGGCTCCGGGCGGGTCACGCGGGGTGTCTCGGCAGCGGCCGCCTGCCTGTCGGCCTCGATCGTGTCGTCCGCGGCCGGCCGCGGATGCGGAATGGGAGCGGGGGGAGGGACGGTCGCGGCGGCGATTTCGTCGAAGTAGCCCTTGACGACACGCTGCACGCAGCGCAGCTGCCGCCGCAGGGCCACCTCCCCGGGGGCCTCGGGCAGGGCTTCGGCCCACCTCTTCGCGAGCGGGCTGGTCCACGGCAGGACCACGAGTTCCTTGTCGGAGTCGTGCACGACCCGTCGGCCGATGTACCAGGGACGGGGCTTTCCGCCGGGATCCTCCGGCGCATCGACACGGGAGAAGACCAGTGCCTCGTCACCGAGTCCGTCGTACGCCGCGGCCCGTGCCTCCGCCTCCTTGCGGTTGGCGATGCCGTCCTTCCCGCTCGCCGATGCCGTGGCGGCCGATGTCCCGGTCATCTCGGCCAGCCGCGCGGTGTAGCAGTCGTACGCGTGGTCCACCGCCTTCTGCTCGGCGGCGATGACCTCGTCGTGCATGGTGGTGCCCATGTGCGTCCTCCCTGCGGGCGCCCGCGGGCGCCGCTACGGGCATGTCGCCCGTACCCCTCCGAAACACTTACCAGAACCCTGACCATGGCAAAAGCTCAGGGGGCCACTTCCGGGACCAACCCCCGACCTCGGTGCGCCAGGCGCTCACCAGTCGGCTGCGACGCGGGCCGTGTTCATCAGCCGGAAAAGCGTTTGACGCTCACCGGCGTCCGGCGATCGGATGGCGCCCCATGCGCACAGGGCAGATGCATCCCGGCCAACATCCCATCGACGACGACCTCGTACGGCGGCTGATCGTCGGGCAGTTCCCGCAGTGGGCCGAGCTGCCACTGGAGCGCCACCCCTCCGGCGGCACGGTCAACGCCATGTACCGGCTGGGCGACGGCATGGTGGTGCGGCTGCCGCTGGTGCAGGGCGGAGCCAAGGACGTGGCGATGGAGCAGGAGTGGCTGCCCCGCCTCGCGCCCCTGCTGCCCACGGCCGTCCCGGAGGTACTCGGGGCCGGGGAGCCCGCCGAGGGGTATCCGTGGCCGTGGTCGGTGTACCGGTGGCTGGCGGGGGAGCTTCCCGAAGCAGGGGCACTGAGCGAGCCGGTGCTGCTGGCCAAGGATCTGGCCGAGTTCGTGGCGGCGATGTGGAGCATCAGCCTCTCGGAGGCACCACGGGCTCACCGCGGCGGGCCGGTCGCCTCGCTCGACGCGGAGACCCGGGCGGCGATCGAGGAACTGCGGGGGATCCCGCAGGAGGACGTCGACTGCGACGCCGCGTCCGCCGTGTGGGAGGACACGCTGCGGGCCCCCGGCTGGGACGGGCCGCCGGTGTGGCTGCACGCCGATCTGATGCCGGGCAACTTGCTGGTCGACGGCGGCAGGCTGGCCTCGGTGATCGACTTCGGGTGCATGGGGGTGGGAGATCCGGCCTGCGATCTGTTCCCGGCGTGGAATCTGCTGCCGCCCGATGCCCGGGAGGTCTTCCACGAGGCACTGGGTGTGGACGACGCGACCTGGATCCGCGGCCGGGGGCGGACGCTGTCGCAGGCGCTGATCGCGCTGCCGTACTACCGAAGGACGAACCCGGCGATGGCGCACAACGCCCGGTACGTGATCCGGGCGGTGCTGGGAGACGGGTGAGACCCCGAGGTTCCGCCCGCAACGCAGGGCTGAACGTCGTCGAGAGCTGGAACGGCGGGGACTCTCCGCCTGTGTGCGTACAGGTCAGGTGTGCACACCTGTTCCCCTTCTGCCAGGGCCCAACGTCCCTGCCACCCAGGGACCTTGGGGCATATGCCCCTGATGCCATACTGACCTGCGATTTCTCCCGTCAGAAACCGGTGGTTCGGCGCCCGTTCGCCGTCGAGCCGTCCTCGCACCCTCGACACGTCGCTCAAGGAGCCCAGCCATGTCCCGACTTTTCCGCCTGCTTCCGGCGAAGGCACCGCGCCGGTCGGGCCGGTGGGTTCCCGTTCCTGTTGCCACCCGAGGCTGGACCGGACCCGGCTCCGTACCGGCACCCGTCGTCGGGCGCGAGACAGGAAGGGCCCGCTGATCATGAGCGCGGAAGACAGGACGTACCACACACTCCTCGCCCGGCACGACGCGATGCGGCTGCGTCAGCAGTTGCTCTCCCCCGGGAGTGACCCGGGCACCGGCCGCGACGGCAGGCCCCCGGCCGAAGAGGCGTACGACGCGGCCGCGGAGCAGCAGATCATCATGCGTGACCTGGATCTGGTGGCTCCGCTCGACGAGCTGATCGACGACCTGTACCGGGCGCTGTTCGCACGGCATCCCTCACTGCGGTCGCTCTTCCCCGACACGATGGCGTTCCAACAGGCTCATCTGGCACGGGCGTTCTGGTATCTGATCGAACACCTGGACCGCCCCGAGGAGATCACCAGGACCTTCACCCAGCTCGGCCGTGATCACCGCAAACTCGGCGTGCGCCCGGCGCAGTACACGGCGTTCAAGGACGCGTTGCGCGAAGCGCTGCGGGGCCGCGCGGGCGAGTACTGGAGCCCCGAGCTCGAACGGGCCTGGACACGGATGCTGCAGCTCGGTGTCACCGCCATGGTCCGGGGCGCGGAGGCCGCGCTGCACGAACCGCCGTGCTGGCGCGCCACGGTGACGTCCCATCGGCTGTACGGGCCGGACCTGGCGGTGCTGCGCCTCCTGCCGCACGAGACGTTCCGGTACCGGGCCGGCCAGTACACTACGCTGGAGTCCGCCCGGCTGCCGCACACCTGGCGTCCGTACTACCTGGCCGACGGGCCCGGCCCGGACGGGGAGCTCGAGTTGCACGTCCGGCGCAGTGGCCCCGGCGGGGTCAGCGAGATGCTGGTGCGCCACACCGCACCCGGGGACGAGGTACGGCTCGGGCCGCCGAAGGGCTGCCTGACGCTCGACGCGGAGCCCCTGGACACCTTGCGGTTGGTCGTCTGGGACACCGGCTGGGCCGCGATGAAGGCACTGCTGCAGGAGCTGGACAGCAGCGTGCGGCGGTCGTCCGCACATCGTGTGCGCCGCCGTGTACAGCTCTTCCTGGGCGCCGACTCGCTGTCCGACCTCCACGACCTCGGGTATCCGACGGGCCTCGAACAACGCCACTCATGGCTGACCGTGATCCCGATGACGGGCGGGGCGCCGACCGGGGGCAGGTACGACCGGCTGGTCCACGCGGTGACCCGGAGCACCCCCCTCACGGAGGGGCGCACCCTGATCGCCGGACCGCCGGACATGGTCCGTTCGGTGGCGGCCGGGCTCGTCCACGCCGGGCATCCCGCCGAACGCATCGTCCACGACCTGTTGCCGACCGGTCCGCGCGTCCTGCCACGGTTCATCCAGGGGCACGGGTCGGCCGGGGACTTCATGCCCCCGGGGCAACAGGTCCCCGCCTGAACGGCCGCCGTGACAGGCGGCTTCTTCTTCGGCGTCGGCCCGGACGGTCTGCCACCGGGACGGTGGCGGCACGAGCCGCCCGCCATGAGGCCGTCGGAGGGGACCTCAGGTGTCGGACTTCTGAACCCGGAGGACGCGGGTGACACGGTCGGCCACGGCGGGCGAGAAAGGGTGGGGGCACGGCACGCCCATGCGCCTGGCGGCCGCATTCGCCGCCTGATCTCCCGGCCGCCGTCACTGTGCCGTGTCGCCGGTGCCCTGGCTGTCAGCTACGCCCATCAGCTGGGTCAGCCGGGTCAGGCCGTCGACAGTCGCGTCGTGGTAGGCGTAGCTGTAGGTCGGGGTATTGAGCGCGAGTGTGAGAAACAATTCCACCCTGCCTCCGAGCTGGAGGACGACGTGGCCCAGGCCGACCACTTCGGAGGCGATGTCGCCGAAGCAGTGGACGCCGAGCAGCTTGCGATTATCGGCGCGGAAGATCAGTTTCAGCAGCCCGCCGTGTCCGGCGATCGCCCCGCGCGGGGTAACGGCCAGGTCGCTGCGGCCCACCGCGTAGGGGATGCCGGTGGCCTGGATCTGTTCTTCGGTCGCCCCGACGCCGGCGACTTCGGGTAGGCCGTAGACGGCGCTGCTGGTGGTCTGGTCGATCTCCACGCCGAAGACGAGTCCGCAGGCGTGGGCTGCTGCTGCGCGTCCTTGCTGCATGGCGTTGGAGGCGAGTCCTGGTTCGACCACGTCGCCGGCTGCGTAGATCCCTGGAGCGGTCGTCCGGTAGTAGCGGTCGACGATGATCCGGCCGCGGGCGTCGAGGTGCACGCCAGCCGGTTCGAGGCCGAGGCCTTCTGTGTTGGGGGCGCGGCCGGCGGCGAACAAGACGGCGGCCCCGGTCTGGACGGTGCCGGTCGAGAGCCTGACAGTCAGCCGACCGTCGATACGGCTCACCGTGTCTGCGCCGGCGCCCAAGACCAGATGGACTCCGCGCCGCCGGAACTCGTCGGCCACCAGCCCGGCCAGTTCGCCGTCGATGTTCGGCAGCAGGCGATCGGAATTGCTGATGAGTGTGGCGGGGACACCCAGCGCGGTGAACACGGTGGCGAACTCGACGCCGATGGGGCCGCCACCGACGATGACGATGTGTTTCGGAACGGTGCGAAGGGAGTAGATCGCGTCGGAGTCGTAGACGTCCGGATCGTCGAAGGGAATGCCCGGGTAGTGCATCGGACGTGACCCCGTCGCTATCAGAACCGCGTGCGCCACGACCTCGCGCGCCAGTCCGTCGGGCGAGGTGACGTGGACAGTACGGTCAGCGTCGAGTTGGGCACTTCCCTGGAAGTAGGCGATGCCACGTGCCGCGAGCCGGTGTGCGACGGCTTCCTGCAGCACGTCGCGCACATGCTCGATTCTGGCGCCGAGGGTCGGCATCACCGTCTCCAGCGGCGCTGCCGCCCGGACGCCGTAGACCTCCTCCTGGCGGTAGCCGGTCAGGTAGAGCGCGGCTTCGCGCAAAGCCTTGGTGGGCGCGCCGCCGGTGGTCGTGACCACCCCGCCGGGCGTGTTCCGCTCGATGATGAGCACCTTGCGCCCGAAGCCGGTCGCGAGTTCGGCCGCGACCTCTCCGGCCGGGCCGGCGCCGATCACCACCAGGTCGTAGCTGTCGTCCATGGCTGCATGTCCAGTCCTACGTGTCGGGGTCGGCGAGCCATGATCCGGTCGGAATGACGTGGTGTGGCAGGGCCAGTGCGCGGGTTGCCCGGCTCGCGTGATTCCGCAGGACCAGCTGGCGCCCCTTCGGCCGGCCGCCACCCACGGTGAGCCAGAAGTCGGCGGCGTGATCGACGAAGGCCTCCGGATGGCGCAGTACCAGCTCGTCGTAGCGGGCCGCCGCGCTGATACGCCATTGCTCGGCCTCGTGGGAGTGGCCGGCGTCGCTGAGGACGTCGGCAAGCCTGGCCGCGTACTCAGGATCGTCGCTGGACAGCGCCAGGGGGCGCAGGCTGTCGATGGCCGTGTCACGGGCGCCCAGGGCCGCATCGGCCTCGGCGCGGTGACCCAGCGCCGGAGCGTAGGCCGGCACCCGGTCCACGGCGGCGTCGAACCAGGCACGGGCGGCGGGAAGATCCCGCTCGCCGCGCCACATCAGTCCGCGCCGGAAGTCGATCTCGGCGACGGGGAACGGCGAGACGCCCCGGTAGCGGCGCCTCGCCCGGGTGAACAGGCGCTCAGCCTGGGCGACGTTCCCGCGCTCGGCCCGGAGCACGGCCAGTGCACCCAACGTCGTGAAGTCAGGCCGGCGTTGTGCTGCGCTCCGACGCAGCACAAGAGCCTCGTCGTAGCACGCGACCGCCTGAAGGATCGCCGCCCGCTCCGCGTCCAGGGTGGCCCCGTCCGAACCGCGTCGCCCCGCGGCGTCGAGGTCGGCCAGTGCCTCGGCGAAGCCGTGGAAGGTGGCTCGCGTCCTGGCCCGGGCCAGCCAGGCCGTGCCGGCGTCGGGCGCGTCGCGCACCAACCCCTCGGCCAGCTCCGCGGCGCGTTCGTAGTCTGCGATACGGCCCAGCACCTGCCCGCGCAGGATGAGCAGGTCGACCAGGAGGGCCTGTTCGGCCACCGCGGGAGGTGTCGCTGACGCCTGTCCTGGTCGTGCCCCGTGGGGCCGCGCCATCAGGCTGTCGGTCTGGGCCTGCAGGTTCGCCACGGCGATGACCCCGCTCGTGGTGGTCAGGCGGTGGTCTTCCTCGGTCAGCCCGGTGATGATGCTGCCTCCTCCGGTGGCGCCGACAGCGCGGCGAGTACGGTCATCCGGTCCGGCGGGTCGGGATTGGGGCGGACGAGGTACGGAAAGCTGCGGGTGGCCGGCCGGGTCGGCCGATCGACGCCGTCGCTGATCCGCTGTCCTTCCAAGCCACCGACCAGGAGCGTGTAGAGGGTGTCCACGATGTCGTCGTCGGGCGACCGGCCGCCGCAGGTCGTGTGCGGGCGGCCGGCCAGCACGGCGCGCTCGATCTCGAGGTAGCTGCCGTCGCAGAACGGTTTCGATGTGTCGACGACGAGGAAGTCCGCCAGCAGCAACTCGGTCAAAGGGTGGACACCCTGATCGTCCAACGGCCAGTCGGCCTTGCCCTCAAGACGGTCGAAGAAGGCCAGGTTGGCGTTCAGCCGGGCTTGGTAGGCACCGACGTAGTCACGGCTCAGGTTGAAGGCGTCCTCCGCGTTGTACAGGTCCCGGATCTCGAGATCGCGGTTGACCGGATCGAACTTCTTCCCCTGGATGATGACGTTCTTGATCTCCGGTCGGCCCATGCGCTCCAACCGGACCGGGTGTCCGCCCGAGGTCACGGTCTCGCCGACAACGGCCAGCAGCGGGCCGGTGTCGTCGCCGAGCACCGTGGCGATGTCGAGTTCGAGGACGATGCTCAGCACGTTCATACCGTCCAGGGCGTTGGTGCCCTCACGTCCGAATGCCAGCTGCTCCAGCGCTTCGGTGGCCTGTACGGCTGTCAGGTCGATGAAGAACGGATCCATCCGCGCCCCGGCGAAGATCCGCAGACCGGGCGTCTCGGTCGGCTTCTCCCTGCCGACTTCGAAGGAGATCTGCACCCCGCTGGACGTGGTGCACGTGCCGGCCTGCAGCATGGTGTCGGGGCCGTCGGCGGGGACCGGAGCGGAGAAGCTGAAGTCGAAGATGTATTCGTCGGCGTCCACCGCGAACGCCGGTGTGCCGCCGATCGTCGTGGCCGTCACCGGCCGGAGACGAAAGCGGTAGCTGAGCGCGTCGGAGAACAGCGAGGTGGGGGCAGCGGCCGGGAACACGTCCAGGACGAGCACTAGTCGGCCGGGCCGCTCCGGGCTGGGGAAGGCATACACGTCGGTGATGTCGGACGCGGGATCGGAGATGGCCCGCGGGCCGGAGAAGTGGTCTGCCATGACAAACCTCCTGATCTCAGGTGTCGAGATCGGCGTGCCAGCGCAACGCCCGGAGGCCGGGCAGGAAGCAGTACTCTCCGCCCCGGTTGACGACGAAGTCGGGCAGCCCCCGGAGGCGGCGGCGGATCGGACGCTTCGGGACGGTGAACTCACCGCCGTCCTGCACGCCGATCAGCGGATCCCGCTCGGCGGGTGCGCCGATGAACTTGCCGTCGTGCACCCACTGCTTCTGGACGAACTCGAACTGCCGGGCCAGGTGCGCGCCGACGAAGGCGAACATCAGGCCGCGTTCGGCACCGTCGTCCTCCAGCACGCCGGGGGGTAGCGACGGGCCGTAGTTGGTGCCGCGCCGGATCATGCGGTGCAGGCGCACCTGACCGGTGATGACCGAGTCGCGCGCGTTCATACGCCGGGCGTGCGCGCCGACCGGGCACTTCAGGCCCCGCGGGTCGTCACCGTACAGGAACGCGTTGTTGCGCGTGGGATCGCCGCCCAGATCGGGGTCGTCCTTGTCCGGGGCCAGGGCCAGTGGCGCACCACTGGGCCAGCGGCCGACGAACTTGGCCGCGAGCCACGTGGCCTCGGCGTCGTCCGCGGCGTTGTCACGCAGGTATTGGCGGAAGGCCGCCACGCGTTGGTGCAGCTTGCGGAAGGCCACATACGTGCCGTTGCGGCCCAGCACCTCGGGCTGCGGCACCGGGGACAGGCCGCCGGTTTCGTCCTCGTAGCCCAGGACGAACTCGCCCGCTTTCAGCGGTGCCTCGTGCGGGTTGCTGCCGAGGATCTTGGTGCCCTCCACGGCCGGCTCGCTGATGCTGTCCTTGAAGCCGAACTGCTCGCGCCCGTCCGGCGGCACGTGCACGTCCAGCTGCCAGACGGGCGAGACGCCGCGCAGGTCGCGGACCGCGTCCTGCGCCAGGACGACCAGGCTCTCCATGAGGGCGGTGTCCCGCGCCAGCGCGGCCACCACGAGGTGGACGTCCTTCGAACCCAGCGGCGCCTCCCAGTTCTCCGGCGCGTTCTCCCCGACGTCGCCGATCTCGGCCGCGCGGGCGGCCATGCCCTGCTGGAACTCGGAGGGGAAGGTGGCCAGCGACTCCGTCGGCACGCCGATCGCCTCGAGCCCGGCGAAGCTGAGCCCCACCCCGAGCGAGACCGGCCGACCCGGATCGAACGAGGACACCGGCTCCAGGAGTGGAATCAGCCGCCGCAGTAGTTCCTGCGCCTCATGCCGGTCACCGATGCGCAGGGCCAGATACTCGCCCGCGTACGGGTTGGGCCGGGGCATCAGGGCGGCGGCCTGGATGTCGTCCAGCTCGAGCGCGGTGCCTGTGTCGGTGGTCATGGTGCTCCCTCCACAGTCGTTGACAGCGCCGTCCGGCGGGCTCAGTCGGCGGCCATGTCGAGCAGCGGCCTCAGCGCCGGGTGCTCCAGCGCCTCCGCGGCACGAGGGTCGTCGAGCACCTGCTGGAAGGCCTCCTGCAGGCGCTGGGCCTTTTCGATCTGCGGCATCGTCCAAGCGCTCAAATTGTTGAAGTACCCGGTGGCCGGGCTCTGCAGCGACTGGAGGATCGTCTTGAGTCCGCCGGTGGTCCGCTTCACCTGCGCCTGGATGTCGGGGTTGGCCACGGTGAACTTTTCCACCCCGCCGGACGCCACTGCCCAGGCCTCGACATCCGAGCCCTGGACGGTGTGGTTCATCCAGTCCAGGAATTTGTCGAGGCCGATCTGGACGAAATCGTCGACGTAGGCGTCCCATTCGTTCTCGAATGTCGTGGCCCACATCAGCCGTCGCCCGTTGTCGAAGATCACGTGGCGGCTGTCCCGCAGGCCGGTGTGGATGTTCACGTCACGGGGGAGTTGGCGCAGCGTGTCGGCGAACCGCTGAGTCGCCGCGCGCAGCTCGTCCTCGTGGCCGGGTAGGACGTCGTAGTAGGTGGCCAGCTCGGAGATCACTCCGTCGCTGAGGCCCTTCCCCGACTTCACGTTGGTCGTGGTTGTCATGGCTTCCTCCGGTAGAAGACATCTGTCATCCCAAACCTCACCGGCAGCCCCGACGCAGGTCGCCAGCCCACGACGCCATCAGCTTCGACCTCAGCGGCCGCTCGGCACGGCCCCGCTACCAGCCACGCTAGGGCGCGGCAGACGACGTGGAATCCCCGGAATCCTTAGTCCACCGCTCCGAGCGGATGCCGATTCCGGGGCCACTGTGGCGTCCCGCTCGGGCTTCCCGAACCCGACGATGACGCTCGATGACAGGGCGCAGGATCAGCGGCGTCCATCGAGGAGCGGACGGTCGGAGGAGGAGATCGGGTGAAGGACGCCGGAGCCCTGGCTGATGACACGGTGGGCGAGCTGGGTGCGGGACGTCACCCCGAGCTTCCGGAACACCTTGCGCAGGTGGTACTCCACAGTGCTCGGGCTGACGAACAGCTGGGCGGCGATCTCCCGGTTCGCTTCTCCTCTGCTCACCAGGGCGGCGATCTGCGCCTCCTGGGGGGTGAGCTCCTCGGGCGGCCCCGGCTGTCGCTTCTGGGCGCACTCGCCGGTGGCCCGCAGCTCCACGCGCGCCCGCTCGGCGAAGCCGTGGAGGCCCATGCCGTCGAACATGTCGTGCGCGGTGCGCAGCTGGTCGCGTGCCTCCCGCCGCCGACGTTGGCGGCGCAACCACTCGCCGTACAGGAGGTGGGCGCGGGCGAGCTGGGGAGCGGCTCGGGTCCGGCCGAGCAGCGGAAGCGCGTCCTCGTACCCCTGCTGGGCCTCGGCCGGGGTGGCCAGCAGGGCCCGGGAGCGGGCGAGCAATCCGAGGGCGAGGGGAGTGCCGGTCGCGGTCGCGCGGTCCTCCAGGCGATGGAGTGCGCGTTCCGCCAGGTCTCGCCGACCGGCACGGACAGCTGCCTCCACCAGGTCGGGCAGTGCCTGGGTCCCGACGAGCGGCGTGTCGTCGGTGTAGGCCGCATCCAGGCATCCGATGGCGGAGCCGTAGTTGCCGAGGCTGATCTCCAGTACGCCGAGGAAGTACGACGCCATGGCCATCTCACCGGCGGCGCCCCTGCCGGGTGCGTCCCGGGCGACCGCCGCCGCGGTCGCCCGCGCTTCCGCCTCGTGGCCGCTCAGGCTGAGGGTGAGCAGCGTGTGCGCGCCCGTGGGAGGGACGACGGCGGGATTGTTGGTCATCTCCGCCAGTTCGTGCGCCTCCGCCTCCGCCGCCCGGGCCGCGGCCAGCCGCCCGGCGGGTCCCTCGACATAGGCGCTGCGGAAAGCGAGCGCGCCGGCCAGCCTGGCCAACGCGCCGCTCGCGCGAGCCCGCTCGATCCAGTCAGTGGTCAGCTGCTCCACCGAGGCGTCGTCCAGCAGATCGGCGGCCGAGACGGCGGCCAGTTCCAGTCGTTGGAGCGCGACGTCGGGGTCCACCTCGTCCGCGAGGAAGGCCTGGATCGTGCGGCGCAACGCCGGCACGGCCGCCGCATAGTCATCGGTCACTCGTGCGGTGTAGCCCCGGAGCAGCAGATTGGCCGCCGAGTCCGGAGGGTCGCCCGTGGGTGGCAGCTTCCGCGCCGTCCGGGCGCTCTCGTGCAGCAGGGGGGCGCTGGGCGCCCACCCGGCGAACACCGCGGCCTCCAGTGCGCAGAGCAGCGCGTCCCTCGCGGCGCGCGGGTCGCGTGGCCGCAATCGCCGTGCCGCACGGACCAGGACGGAGGCGGCCTCGGCCACCTGCCCGCGGTGGAACCGGATCCTTCCCTCCAGTCCGGTCGCCTGCGCGGTCGACAGCGGATCGCGCAGGCCCGTGGCGGCCGCGGCCAGCAGGGCCTCGGCCCGGCCGACCGCCCCCGCGAGCACGTGGGCTTGTGCCGCCGACAGTCGGCGCTCGGCCCGCCGCTCCTCGTCGGGGGTCAACAATGCCGCGCGTTCCAGGAGGGCAGCCGCGGCGGCGTAGCCACCACGACTCCTGGCCCGGTCCGCTGCCACCACAAGCTGGTCCGCGACCTCTTCGTCGGGCCTGGCGGTGGCCGCGGCCAGGTGCCAGGCCCGGGGAACTGCGCCGCGCAGCGGATCGCAGGCCGCCGCGAGGGCTCGGTGGGCCTCCCGTCGCTGATCCGGGGCCGCGGCGTGGTAGACCGCCGAGCGGACGAGCGGGTGGGAGAACCGCACCTTCGGCCAGAACGCCACCATTCCCGCGGCCTCCGCGGGCACCGCGGCGGCCTCCGGGATGCCCAGCGCGGCGGCCGCCTGCCACAGCCGATCGCCGTGGCCCGGCTGCTCCGCCGCCGCCAGCAGCAGCAGCGTCTGTGTGTCCGTGGGAAGTTCCCGCACGCGGCGCCCGAACAGGCCTTCGAGGTGGCGCCCGACGAGCAGCGGCTCGGTCAGCGGCAGCTGTCCGCGCAGTTGCTCCGGGGTCAGCTCGGCCGCGGCCTCGACCATGGCCAGGGGGTTGCCACCGGTCCCGGCGACGATGCGCTCCGCGACTCCGGCCTCGATGGGCCGGCCGACCGCGGTGGCCAGCAGCTCGTGTGCCTCCGGCTCCGGCAGGCCGGCAAGCCGAAGATTCGACAACGCCTGCAGATGAGGATCCGGCTCCGTGGTCTCCCGAATCGCGAACAGCATCCCGATCCTGTCGGCCAGCAGCCGGCGGGCCACGAAGCCGAGGACGTCGGCGGACTCGTCGTCCAGCCACTGCGCGTCGTCGATCACGCACAGAACCGGCCGGACCTCGGCGGCGTCTGCCAGCAGCGTCAGCACGGCCAGACCGACCAGGAACGGATCGGCCGACGGCCCGCTCACCAGCCCGAAGGCCACGCCCAGCGCCCGCCGCTGTGGCTCGGGCAGCCGGTCCACGGCGGGCAGGAAGGGGGCGAGCAACTGGTGAACGGCAGCGAAGCCCAAGGCCATCTCCGACTCGACCGCCACCGTCCGGACAATCTGCAGGCCCGCGGCACGCTCGACCGCGTAGTCGAGCAACGCCGACTTTCCCACTCCAGGCTCCCCGCGGAGGACCAGCACACCGCTCATCCCGGCCCGCACACTGTCAAGCACTTGGTGGAGCGCCTGCTTCTCCGCGCGGCGGTCAATCAACCGCACTCAACGACCGTAATCCTGATCGCCCCTTTGTGCAGTTCTCCGACCGACGGCATCCACGACCCCCACCGGAGCGACGACACGCCACCACTCCCACGGGATCATCGACCCCATGCCCGACCAGCGGAAACACAGTCCTCAAGTCCGGAAGGACAACAGCTTCTCAAAGAACAGGCCCAGTGGTCCCCCTGTCGGTCCGACCCGGCCGGTCAACCGTCAACCGTTGCCCCGTACTCGCACTGCTCCCGGGCGCCCGGGCACGCGCTCCGGCGGGATCCCCGGCCGGTCTTTCGGCAGCAGCACACGCAGGGCACCCTGCCGAATTCCACATATGCGGGGAACCGACGAAATGCGCTGGTCAGGGGAGACGGATGGTCTCCTCGAGACACAACCCCGCGCTCATCAAGATCTTTTCTGGTGAAGCAGGTGGGTGCCCGTCGAAGCGATGTCGAGCCGCGGTAGCAGTCCCTCGGGCACGCGGTCCGTGAGGGTTGTTGCCCCGGAGGGTTGCCGTTGCCGGTGAGCAGGGTCGGAGAAGCTCGCTCGGGGAGTACCGCATGCGCCACGAACCCCCGCCGCCTCCATCGAGCGACATGAGGCCGATCGGGTGACGATGGACGTGTACTGACGTGACCACGCTGCTCCCAGAAGGAGGCAGGCGTCATGACATCTCCTTCCGAATCCGCAGGTCCCGTTCCCCCGCGCGGCACCGAGCCGCGAACGCGAGAGACACCACAAACGCAAGAGAAGCCCCTGGTCGAAGGCATGGGCGCCCTGGCGAACATGGGCTGGCAGCTCCTGCTCACCATGGGCCTCGCCACCATCGCCCTGGGCGTCATCGCCCTCGTCTGGCCGGGCGCGACCCTGCGAGTCGTCGGCGTGCTTTTCGGCGTCTATCTGCTGGTCACCGGTGTCTTCCAGCTCGCCGCTGCCTTCGGCGTCCACGTCCGCCGGCATCTTCGCGTACTGCACTTCCTCACCGGCGCGGCCTCCATCCTGCTGGGACTGATCTGCTTCCGGGGCACCCTGCAGTCGATCCTGCTGCTCGCCCTGTGGATCGGCTTCAGCTGGCTGCTGCGCGGCACCCTGGAGACGGCTGCGGCGGCCTCCGCCCCGGACATGCCGGCACGCGGCTGGCACGTGGCCTTCGGCATCATCGGTGCCATGGCCGGCATCGTGATGATCATCATGCCGTTCGCCTCGATCGCGACACTCACCCTGGTGGTCGGCGTCATGGCCATAGTCCTCGGCCTGACCGAGGTGATCCGCGCCATCAGGACACGTGTCGAGATCGGCCATCTCGCACCGGACACAACCACCCAGCGGCGACCCCTGTTCCACGCCCGTCCGCACCCCCAGCACTGATCGGCGGAACCGGAGTGGCCTGCCGCGGCGCGTGGTAAAGAACCTGCCGCCCGGATCGGCACAGCCCCGGTCAGCGTCGACGCCGCCCGGCGGCGGACGACCGCGTGGTGAACTCGCGCCGACGATGGGGCAACGGATCGCTTCGGCGTCCGCGCGCCGCTCGGCATCACCTCCCAGCGCACCGCCGTCCGCCACGATCGCGGCTGCGACGTGTTTCCCGGCGCACCGCCTGCTCCGGTCAACCGGTGTGACGGCCATGAGCGGCTCGCCGGGCAGCTGAGGCCATCCGCCGGACGGCGGCCCAGCCCGGCGGCCGCCCGGCGGGCTGGGCGCCGGGCCGATGGCGGGGAACCCGTACCCGCAGCGTCCGGGGACTGATCCGGCACCGCACGGGAGTCGGCAGGGTGACGGCTTCGCCGTCCAGCCCGGCGGGAACGCCCGGGATGTCGGCGTGGACGACGACGTCGTCAGGTGTGGCGAGACGGGTCAGGCCGTGCGTCTGCCCGTTTCGCAGGCGGGCGGCCGTCTCGCCGGGCGTCTCCGCCCTGGCGGCGAGGACTCCCAGGAGCCCGGAGTCCAGCTGCGCACGCCTGTCGAGCCCGGCCGGGTCATCGGCCTGGTAGGGGTTGTTGCTCACCAGCACGGCATCCGGTCCCTCCACGGTGAGCAGCCCGGTGTGCACCACCAGGTGCGGACCCTGGTGGCGGGCCAGGAATTCCGGGAGGATCCGCACCGTGGTGCCGATCTTGTCCTCCCGATAGGCCGGGTCCTGCACCAGGGCGGCATACGCACCGAACGACACGTTGTTGACGAACACCCGCTCGCCCGCGAACCCGAGATCCACACGCAGCTCGACGCCGTCCGTGAGAGCCTCCAGCGCGGCCGAGGGGTCCGCACGGTCCAGGCCGAGGTCCATCGCGAAGTGGTTGCGGGTACCGGCCGGAACGACCAGGAAAGGAAGACCGCTCTCCGCGGCCACCCCGGCGACAAGTGCCTGCGTGCCGTCTCCTCCGGCCACCCCCAGCAGATCCGCACCGTCATCCACCGCGCGTCGGGCGACCATCGCGAGGTCCTGAGGCCGGGAAGGATCGAGCAGCAGCACCTGAACCCCCAACGCACGGGCTTTTTCCGCGATCCGGAACCGGCTCGCCTTCCCTCCCCCCGAGCGCGGGTTCACGATCAGGTACGGCCGCCGCACAGCGGCCACCGGTCGGGGCGCGTTCTCGGTCACGGCAAGAGCCGACCAGCCGCGTTCATCGGCCCGGCGCACATCACTGGCGGCAGCAGGGCTGCCGCGATCACGCCCGCAGCTGACGGCGCCGTCCCCCGCCGGGCCGACAGCCCGGTGATCGCACCTGCGGCCACCGCCACCATGACACTTCCTTCGACAGTCACGGCCTACGGCACCAGCTTGCAGCTCGGCCTGAGCATCCGCACCTGGGACGTACGTGGTCGACCCGCCACCGCCGGGCCGACGCCGCATCCCCCACCTGCGTGCGCCGGGGTCGGACGGCGCACGGATCAGGATGTGGATGAGCCACGGAAGCGCGCTCACGCAGAAGGCCCGCTACCGCTCCCACTGCACGGCATCAGCCACCAGGCCAGTGTCAAGGGCGATGAAAGGGAAGCCGGTTCGCCGGTCGTCTGCCCGCGATGATCAGGGACGCCCGGGCCGGCCGCGGGCCGGTCGGTAAGCCGCACGACTCACCACGAGACCTGCGCGCATGTGACCAAGGCCGAATCCTGCCGTACAGCACGAATCGCCGTGGTGAATCGTGCTGCGACGACAACCTCAGGCGGAGGCCCGGCCAAGCACACACGTCAGCACCGTACGAGGGTCAGCCCACCTGTGAGGCGAACGCCTCGTACGCCCAGCGGTCGAAGAGGACGAACACGACCTCCTCGACGTTCGTCTCCACGGCCCGCACCGTCTCGACGGCGATGCGTGCCCCGTCGTCCAGGGGCCAGCCGTAGACCCCGGTGGACACGGCCGGGAAGGCGACCGTTCGTGCGCCCAACTCGTCGGCCACGCGGAGGGATTCGCGATAACAGGAGGCCAGCAGCTCCGAGCGGTCCTCCTCCCGGGTGAACACCGGGCCCACCGTGTGGATCACCCAGTGGGCGTTCAGGTCGCCCGCGGTGGTGGCGACGGCCCGGCCGGTGGGCAGGCCGTCGCCGTAGAGGGAGGCGCGGAGGTTGCGGCACTCATCGAGGATCGCGGGGCCGCCGCGGCGGTGGATCGCGCCGTCGACGCCGCCCCCGCCGAGCAGGGAGGAGTTGGCCGCGTTGACGATGGCGTCGACGTGCTGGCGGGTGATGTCGCCCTGGACGAGGGTGATGGTGGTGGTCATGGCTGGCGCAGCCTCCTCCAGACGGCCTTCGCCGCGTTGTGCCCCGACATGCCGTGCACTCCGGGGCCGGGCGGGGTGGCCGACGAGCAGATGAACACGGCCGGGTGCGGGGTGGAGTACGGGAAGAGGGACAGTTTGGGGCGCAGCAGGAGCTGGAGGCCGCTGGCCGCGCCGGAGGCGATGTCGCCGCCGACGTAGTTGGCGTTGCGGGCGGCGAGTTGGGGCGGGCCGGCGGTGGCACGGGCCAGGACGCGGTCGCGGAACCCCGGCGCGAAGCGCTCCAGTTGGCGTTCGACGGTGTCGGTGAGGTCGCCGGTCCAGCCGTTGGGGACGTGGCCGTAGGCCCAGAAGGTGTGCTTGCCGGCCGGGGCCCGGGTGGGGTCGACGACGCTGGGCTGGACGGTGATGAGGAACGGCCTCTCGGGGGCGCGGCCCTCGCGGGAGGCGGCGCGCAGCGCGGTGCCGATCTCGGCGCTGTCCGCGCCGATCTGCACGGTGGAGGCCCGGCGGGCCTCGGGCGCGGTCCACGGCACCGGGCCGTCCAGCGCGTAGTCGATCTTGAAGACGCCGGGGCCGTAGCGGTAGTTCGCGTAGTGGTCGCCGAAGCCGGCGATGCGGGCCAGGGCGGTGGGCGAGGTGTCGAAGACGTACGCGCGGGCCGGGGGCAGGTCGTCCAGGCGCTTGACCTCGTAGTCGGTGTGGATCGCGCCGCCGAGGTCCTTCAGGTGTCCGGCGAGGGCGTCCGAGATGGCCTGGGAGCCGCCGCGGGCGACGGGCCAGCCGCGGGCGTGCGCGGCGAGGGCGAAGACCAGGCCGATGGCGCCGGTGGCGAGGCCGTCGAGGGGGGCGATCACATGGGCGACAAGGCCGGCGAACAGGGTCCTGGCCCGCTCGTCGCGGAAGCGGCGCATCAGCCAGGTGGAGGGCGGCAGTCCGACGAGGCCGAAGCGGGCGAGGGTGACCGGGTCGCGGGGCAGCGCGGTGAGCGGCAGGGACATGAAGTCGCGGGCCAGGGTGTCCCACCGGGGCAGGAAGGGTTCGACCAGGCGGCGGTACGGGCCCGCGTCGCGCGGGCCGAAGGAGGCGGCCGTCTCGCCGACCGACCGGGACAGCACGGCCGCCGTGCCGTCCGGGAAGGGGTGGGCCATGGGCAGGTCCGCGTGCAGCCACTCGAGGCCGTAGCGCTCCAGCGGGAGGGCGCGGAAGGCGGGTGAGTTGATGCCCAGCGGGTGCGCCGCGGAGCACGGGTCGTGCCGGAAGCCGGGCAGGGTCAGTTCCTCGGTGCGGGCGCCGCCGCCGACGGTGTCCTTCGCTTCGAACACCGCGACGGAGAAGCCGCGCCGGGCCAGCTCCACGGCGGCGGTCAGTCCGTTCGGCCCCGCCCCCACCACGACCACATCGAGCATCGACACCACCTTCGGGCTCCTTCGTCAGCCGACGGCAACCAGGGGATCAGGATATGCCGGTGCGCCGACACTGCCCCCGGGTTCGGGTCAACCCCCGCCGGGGCCCGGGGCAATGGCGCTCAGGCCGACCGCGCCACCGGCCTCGAGGTCAGGCCCCGTCCGACAGCAGTCCCACCACCCGGCGGGCCGTGGCCTCGTCGCGGGCCGCGGTGAACGGGAGGTCGTTGCCGCCCGTGATGCGGAAGGGCTCGCCGGAGCGGGTCAGGTGGGTGCCGCCCGCCTCCTCGACGAGGAGCAGGCCCGCCGCGTGGTCCCACGCGGCCTCCCAGCAGAACGCGGTCGCGTCCGACTCGCCTCGGGCGACGGCCAGGTATTCCAGCCCGGCCGAGCCGCAGGAGCGGGGCGCCACGCCGTCCGTCCGCAGGCCGAGGAGGGAACGCTTCTGCTCTTCCGTGGTGAAGTCCGGGTGGGAGGTGGCCACCCGCAGGTCGCGGCCGGGTTCCGGGGAGCCCGCGTGCAGCCGCGTCCCGTCCAGGAAGGCGCCCTGTCCGCGGACGGCGGTGGCGAACTCCTCCCGGGCGGGGGCGTAGGTCCACGACGCGTGGATCACTCCCCCCTGGGCGAGGGCGACCAGGGTGCAGAATCCGGTGTCGCCCTGCACGAACTGCCGGGTGCCGTCGACGGGGTCGACGATCCACACCGGCGCCTCCCCGCGTATCCCGTCGTACGACGCCGGGTTGGCGTGCACCGCCTCCTCGCCCACCACGACGGAGCCGGGCAGCAGGGCGAGCAGCGCCTCGGTGAGGTACAGCTCGGACTGCCGGTCGGCGTCGGTCACCAGGTCGTGCGGGCCGGACTTGCGGTCGATCTCGTGGTCGGCGAGCCGGCGCCAGCGCGGCATGATTTCCTGTGCGGCCGCCTTGCGGACGGCTTCCTCCACGTCGACGGCGTGCTGGGTGAGAAACTCTTCGATGGTTTCGTTGTCCTCGATCATGTGTCCCATGAGAACATGCCCCACTGACAAACCCCACCCGCCTGGTGCACTCCAGGTGGTATCCGCATGAATATGGGTCCTCGGCCCGAGGGAGTATGGGCTCAGCGGCCCACCGCGCAGCCCTGCGTGCCGTGCGGTCCGGGGCGTCGAGCCGGCCGGGAGGCTTCCGCATCGGCCGCGATCGGCCGAGATCAGTCGCGGCGCAGCAGGACGAGTTCCCGGTTCATCTCCGCGAGGAACCGGACGACCACGGTGAGTTCCTCGGGCGTGAAGCGGCCCCGCGCGGTGTCCGTGCTCCGCGCGAGGGGCCGGAAGTAGTCCCTGATCAGCCCTCTGGCCGTCTCCGCGAAGTGCAGGTGGACCACGCGGCGGTCGTCGGCGGCCCTGACCCGCTGGATGTGCCCCGCCCTCTCCAGTCGGTCGACGCACGCGGTGACGGCGCCGGAGGTGAGGTTGAGCTGTTTGCGCAGCCTGCCGGGCGTCATGGGCTCGTCCGAGCCGTCCTGGTCGGCGTCCAGGATCGCGATCAGGGCCTGGACGTCGGTGAGATGCAGGCCGTGCGCCTGGGCGAACTCGTGGGCGATGCGGTTGAACTCGCCGTTCATCCGGCGCAGCAGGACGGCGAACGACTGCAACCCCGTGGGGTCGTCACCGGGAGGAGGTGCCGAAGGGGCACCTGAGTCATTCATGACCCCAGTATAAGATCACTCGATGATCGAGATACTCATTCATTGACTTACCTCTTCCACTGTGGGGAATGCTCATGAGAACCGCACCGCGCCGGGCCCGGTGGCTCGTACCCCTCGTTCTCCTGTTGGTCTGGCTGGGTGTGGGCGGGACGCTCGGGCCGTACGCGGGCAAGCTGGGCGAGGTGGCCACCAACGACCAGGCGTCGTTCCTGCCGCAGAGCGCCGAGTCCACCAAGGTCCTCGAGGCCCGTGAGGCGTTCGCCCAGTCCGAGACCCTCCCGGCCATCGTGGTCTGGACGGCGGACGGGGCCCGGGTCACCGAGGCCCAGCGGGCAGCCGCCACCGAATCCGTGGGCGCGCTCGCCGGAAGCGCCGGTGTCGTCGGCAGGCCGTCGCCCGCCCTGCTCTCCGACGACGGCCAGGCCCTGCAGGCCGTCGTCCAACTCCGGCCCGACCTGGGCGAGGAGTTGCCCACGGTCCTCGACGAGGTGCGCGCGGCGGCGCAGAAGGTACCGGGTGCCGAGGCGCAGATCGCCGGCCCGGCAGCGAGCCAGGCCGACCTGTCGGACGCGTTCGCGGGCATCGACGGACTGCTGCTGGGCGTGGCGCTCGCCGCCGTGCTGGTGATCCTTCTGCTCGTCTACCGCAGCGTCCTGCTGCCGTTCGTGATCATCCTCGGCTCCGTCTTCGCCCTGGGACTGGCCTGTGCCGTGGTGTACGCGCTGGCGCAGCGGGACGTGGTCCAGGTCGACGGGCAGGTGCAGGGCATCCTGTCCATCCTGGTGATCGGTGCCGCGACCGACTACGCCCTGCTCCTGGCCGCGCGCTTCCGCGAGGAACTCGCCGTGCACGGGGACCGGGCCGCGGCCGCCCTGGTGGCGGTGCGGCGCTCGTTCGGCGCGATCACCGCCAGTGCCGCCACGGTGGCGCTCGGACTGCTGGCCCTCCTGGCGAGTGACCTCACGAACAACCGCGCTCTCGGACCGGTGGGCGCCATCGGCATCGTGTGCGCCGTACTCACCACGCTCACCTTCCTGCCGGCCGTGCTGGCCCTGCTGGGCCGTACCGCCTACTGGCCCTCCCGCCCGAAGGCGTCGGACGCGTCCGCGGAGGGCCACGCGGTATGGCTCCGGGTCGCCGCGCGGGTGGACGCGCGTCCACGCTTCGTCTGGCTCGTGACCGGACTCGTCCTCACCGCCCTGGCGGCCTTCTCCCCCACGCTCTCCGCCAAGGGGGTGCCGCTCGACGAGATCTTCGTGAACGACGCCCCCTCCGTCGCCGCCCAGGAGACGCTCGGCAAGCACTTCCCCGGTGGCTCGGGCAATCCGGCCGTCATCATCGCCGACGCCGGCCGTGCCGACGCGGTGACGGCCGCCGCCAAGGACACCGAGGGCGTGGCATCGGCGGGCGCCGTCTCCGCCTCGGGGCGGCCCGGGGCCGGTGAGCTGCAGGTCGTCGACGGGCGTGTCCGCATCGACGCCACGCTCGACGCGGCAGCGGACAGCGGCGCGGCCAAGGAGACCATCGAGCGGCTGCGCGAGAACGTGCACGCGGTCCTGGGAGCCGACGCGCTGGTCGGCGGGTACACGGCGCAGCAGTACGACACCCAGCAGACCGCCGCGCACGACCGCACGGTGATCGTTCCCGTCGTGCTCGGCATCATCCTGCTGATCCTGGTCCTGCTGCTGCGCTCGCTGCTCGTACCGGTGCTGCTGGTGGCGACCGTCGCGCTCAACTTCCTGGCGACGCTGGGGGTCTCGTCCCTCGTCTTCGAGCATCTCCTCGGGTTCAGCGGCACGGACGCGTCCGTCCCGCTGTACGGATTCGTGTTCCTGGTGGCTCTCGGCGTCGACTACAACATCTTCCTGATGTCCCGGGTACGCGAGGAGGCGCTCGCGCGCGGCTCGCGACAGGGTGTGCTGCGCGGGCTGACCACGACCGGCGGGGTGATCACCTCGGCTGGTGTGGTGCTGGCTGCGACGTTCGCGGCCCTGATGGTCATCCCGTTGGCGTTCCTCGTGCAGATCGCCTTCATCGTGGCCTTCGGTGTACTGCTCGACACGCTCGTGGTCCGCTCGCTGCTGGTGCCCGCGCTCGTGATCGACATCGGGCCCCGGGCGTGGTGGCCCAGCGCCTTGGCCCGCGGCGACAGTCGTCCGGCGGGGGCGGCACACACGGCGGACCAGCAGTCGGCTTAGCGACGGACGACGTGCCGACGGCCGGCCGCTCGTGTCGGTGCGTCAACCGGCCCGTACCGTGGCCGCGGTGGTGCGGGAGCCGGGCGCCGGGCGCCGGGCGCCGACATCATCGTCGTCCGGCTGCCGACGGAGAGCTACGGGGTCACGGCCGAGGCCGCGGTCCGTCCCCGTACGGGATCTCCCCGTGTGACGTCCGTTCCCTGACGCACCGCTCTCCGGCATGCTCCGGGCGGAGGGGAGGGGCGGTATGTCGGTGTCGGTGGTGGTGGCGCTGGGGTTGCTGGGGCTGGTGGGAGGCATCGGTATCACCGCTGTCGGCCCCGGTGGGGTGCTGCCCACGATCGGGCTGTTCACCCTGACCGGCCTCTCCCCCGCCGAGGTGGCCGGTACCGCCATCGTCACCCACGTCGCCACCGGCGTGCTGGGCACCGCGGCCTACACCCGTTCCGGCCAGTTGCGCGAGCCGGGAACACGCCGCACCGCCGGGATCCTGGCCGGCACCGCCGTGCTCGGGACCCCCGTCGGGGTGCTGCTCAACTCCCTCGTGTCCGCACGCGCGTTCGGGATGGTGCTCGGTGTGCTCGTGGCCGTGGTGGCCGCCCTGGTGTGGCACCGCGAGCGCCACCGGCCCGCGGCCGTGCTCGCCCACCCGCCCGCACCCGTGGTGGCCGGACTCGGGTTCGTCGTCGCCGTCGTCTCCGGCGTCGTCGGCATCGGGGGCCCGATGCTCACCGTCCCGCTGCTGGTCGCGCTCGGTGTGCCCGTGCTGGAGTCCCTGGCCTCCGCCCAGGCCCAGTCGATCGTCATCGCCGGGGTGGGCACCGTGGGCTATCTCGCCCACGGTGCCGTCGACTGGCCCCTGGCCGCCCTGGTCGGCGTCCCGGAACTGGCCGGCGTGCTCCTGGGCTGGCGGATCGCCCACGCCCTGCCCGCCCGCAGCCTGAAGTACGCGCTCGTCATCACGTTGTTCGCGCTGGCGCCCTACCTCGCCCTGCACGGCTGAGGGGGCGCGTCCCGGCACCAGGCGGAACGCGTCCGCGCGAGCCGCACCGGAGATACGAACTGAAGTGCGCGACAGCACTGTTGGGACGTAAGTTGTGCGGAACACACCTGTTGGCTGAACACACCTGCCTCGGCTGAGAGACGGACCGCACCCATGAGCGACCCTGCGACGACGCCCGGACCCGCTGCGCACCAGAAGATCGACACCTCGGTGCCGCATTCGGCCCGGATCTGGAACTACTGGCTGGGCGGGAAGGACAACTACCCCGTCGACGAGGAGGCGGGCGACGCGTACACCGCCGTCTTCCCCGGCATCGTCACCATCGCCCGCAGCAGCCGGGCCTTCCTGCGCCGCAACATCACGTATCTGGTCTCCGAGGCCGGCATCCGGCAGTTCCTGGACATCGGGACCGGCCTGCCGACCGCCGACAACACCCATGAGGTCGCCCAGCGCATCGCGCCGGAGAGCAGGATCGTCTACGTCGACAACGACCCGATGATCCTGGCGCACGCCCGCGCCCTGCTCTACTCCACCCCCGAGGGTGCGACCGCCTACGTCGACTCCAGCGTGCTGGACCCGGAGCGTGTCCTGGCCGCCGCCGCGAAGACGCTGGACTTCAGCCGCCCCACCGCCCTCATCCTCAGCAACATCCTGGGGCACATCGCCGACCACGACCAGGCCCGCTCCATCGTCACGCGGCTGATGGACGCGCTGCCGTCCGGCAGCTACCTCTCCGTCAACGACGGTTCCCGGGGCATCGACCCGGGCTTCGAGCAGGCCCAGGACGGCTACAACAAGAGCGGCGCCATCCCGTACAACCTGCGCACCGTCGACGAGATCACGTCGTTCTTCGACGGCCTGGAGCTCCTGGAGCCCGGCGTCGTCTCGGTCCCCCTGTGGCGTCCGGAGGCCGAGACCCCCGCCTCCGCGCCCGTCGCCGAGCACGGCGGCCTCGCCCGCAAGCCGTGACCCGCTGATGCCCCGCGCGGTCGCGGTGGGAACACCGCGACCGCCCTCGGCCCGCGCCCAGCGGTCCCCCACTGCCGCAATTCGCCTGAACACAGGGGAAGTACGGCAAAACACCGCCCTCGGCGGTGCCGTCCCCGTCACCCTCCGCCCACGGAGCGAGTTCGCACTTCCGCCCCACCCGGAAGCGTGTGACACTGGCGTCCCGTCCGCTGTGCGGGCCCCCTTCCGCACCGACCCCCACGAGAAGTGCGACGTGCGTTCTTTTCCTCTGCCGATAGCGCTGGCCGCGCGCCTGTCCCCGGTGGTCGTCCTCGCCGCGGCGGGCTGGGCACTGTCGTCCGGACCCTCCTCCGAGCCGCAGGCGGCGGAGAGGAGAACGGCCGAGGGGACGGCGACCCAGTCCCCCTCCGCTCCGTCGGCGACGGCGGCGCCCAAGACGTACACCACCGCTCCCGCCCCCTGCGACAGCATCACCGAAAAGACCGTCAAGTCCCTCGTGCCGGGGGCCAAGGCGTCCGGCAAGGAGATCAAGTCCACCGACTCCAAGCTGCGCAGGACCTGTTCCTGGAACGCGCTCGAGGGCTACGAGTACCGCTGGCTCGACGTCTCCTTCGAGGTTCTGCAGTCGGACGACGCGGCCGGGCAGTCCTACGAGAGACGGCTGAAGGACAAGAGCGGCGGCGGCGCGGTCCCCGGGCTCGGTGACGCGGCGTACTCCGTCGTGAACCTCGCCACCGAGGACAAGCAGGAGACCCGTGAGGGCGTGGTGGTGGCCCGCGCCTCCAACGCGCTGGTGGTCGTGACGTACAACGGCAGCGACTTCGAGTCGAAGAAGGCGCCCTCCACGGACGAGATCAACAAGGGCGCCATCAAGGCCGCCAAGGAGGCGATGGCGGCGCTGCTGGAGGGCCGGGGCTGACCCGGCCGCCCCGGGGCCTGTCCGGCGGAGCAGGGCGCAGGAAATCGGCGGTGCCTTGTCAGTGCGGGTGAGCGGGGCCGGGGCGGTCAGCCGCAAGGCGGAGGAGGGGGTCGACGCGATGGGGGTCCCTCCCGCCCATGGGGCCCCCTGCTCGAAGAGCTCGGGGAGGGCGTGCCGGCCCCCGCGTCCACGGCATGTTCCGCCGGACAGGCGCGCCGGGCGCTCCCCGGCCTCCGACAGCAGGCCGGAATTCATGATTCCGTGACATCCCTCACGCACGTCCTCGATCTACGCAGGCCGCTTAGTAGGACCCGCTCCGGCGACATGGGGGATTTATCCGGCTTGCCATGAAAAAGGGTCGGGGCGAGGCGGACGGTGATCCGGTGGGGAGTCGAGATCCGCGGTTCTCGCGTCGAGCGACGGCTCCTGACGAGGCGGCAGGCGTCCCGAGGGGCCTGTCGCGAGCAGGTCGGCACGCTCTTCCACCCGCCGCAAGACCCCCACAGACCTACGAAGCGCAGTAGTGCAAGGGCCCTTTGCGCCCCGCGCCGGACCGTCCCAAGAATGACCAATCTCCGGACAAGCAGGGGTGAGGTCACTCATGGGAAAGCACCGTCGTCAGCATCGGTACCGGCGGACGGTCGTCACCGCAGTCGCCGTGGGCGTGGTAGGGATACCCTCGGTCGCCATGGCCTGTGCCGACTGGCCCGGCAGCGGGCAACGGCAGCAGGACGCCGCCGTCCCCGCCGTGGCCCAGGAGAGGTGGGGTGACGCCGACCGGTACCACCGGTGGAACGGCAAGCAGCACGGTGAAGCCACAGCGGCGCCGTCGCACACACCGACCGCCACCGCGGACGCTTCGAAGCCCGGGGCGGAGCGGCACAGCAGCGCCGAGCCGACGCACAAGCCGAAGCCGACGCACAAGCCGAAGACGCACAAGCCGAAGAAGGCGGTCCGCGAGACATCCGCCGCCAAGCCCACCACCGCGGCTCCGAAGCCCACCACGGCCGCCCCGGAGCCCACCACCGCGGCCCCGAGCCCCGCCCCGACGGGCGGCACCGAAGCCTCCGGGGCCGTCGCCGAGGTCGTGGAACTCGTCAACGCCGAGCGCGGCAAGGCCGGTTGCTCCCCGGTGACGGTGAACGCCACCCTGACCGAGGCCGCGCAGAACCACAGCGAGGACATGGCGACGAGCAGGAACATGTCGCACACCGGCTCGGACGGATCCTCGCCCGCCGACCGCATCACCCGCGCCGGCTACAGCTGGAGCACCTACGGCGAGAACGTCGCCTACGGCTACTCCACTCCCGAGCAGGTGATGGCCGGCTGGATGTCCAGTCCCGGCCACAAGGAGAACATCCTCAACTGCGCGTTCGAGGAGATCGGTGTCGGTCTCGCACAGCCCGGCTCCTACTGGACCCAGAACTTCGGCACGGCCCGGTAGTCACCGCAGGGGCCGGTCAGCGGCTGAGTGCCGGGATGATCTCCGCGCCGTACGCGTCGATCGTCGCTTCCTGTGCGTCGTGCATGTCGTACACGGCGAACTGGTCCACACCCAGCCCGCGCAGCGCCCTCAGCTTCTCGATGTGCGCCTCGGCCGGTCCGAGCAGGCAGAACCGGTCGACGATCTCGTCGGTGACGAAGTCCGTGGACGGGTTGCCGGCCCGCCCGTGGTGGCTGTAGTCGTAGCCGTGCCGTTCCTTGATGTACGACGTCAGCGCCTCGGGGACCATGCCCGAGTGCTCGCCGTAGCGGGCGACCAGGTCCGCGACGTGGTTGCCGACCATGCCGCCGAACCAGCGGCACTGGTCGCGGGCGTGTGCCAGATCGTCGCCGACGTACGCCGGGGCGGCGACGCAGACGGTCACGGAGGCGGGGTCACGCCCCGCCTCCGCGGCCGCGGCCCGTACGGCCTTCACCATCCACTCGGTCAGGTACGGGTCGGCGAGCTGGAGGATGAAACCGTCGGCCTTCTGCCCGGCGAGGGCGAGCGCCTTCGGCCCGTACGCCGCCATCCAGACGGGCAGCCTGCCGTTCCTCACCCACGGGATCCGCAGCGGCTGCCCGTCGACCTCGGCCTCACGCCCCTCGGCGAGGTCGCGGATCGCGTCGATCGCCTCGCCCAGGCGGGCCAGGGTGTCGGGCTTGCGTCCGGCGACACGCATCGCGGAGTCGCCGCGGCCGATTCCGCAGACGGTGCGGTTGCCGAACATGTCGTTGAGGGTGGCGAAGGTGGAGGCCGTGACCTCCCAGGTGCGGGTGCCCGGGTTGGTGACCATCGGGCCGACCTTCAGCCCGGTGGTGTTCGCCAGGATCTGGCTGTAGATCACGAACGGCTCCTGCCACAGCACGGCGGAGTCGAAGGTCCAGCCGTGCGTGAAGCCGTTGCGCTCCGCGCGCCGCATCAGGCCGACCACCCGCGAGGCCGGCGGATCGGTCTGCAGAACGAGTCCGAAGTCCATGCGCACCGCTCCTAGTCGAGGTACTGGCAGGTGGAACGCGGGGTGTAGGCACCGTGCCCGGCGCGTCCGGTGTACTCCCGCTCGGTGATGACCGGTTCGCCGCGCGAGAGGACGGTCTCGACGCGGCCGGTGACGCGTGTGCCCTCGTACGCCGAGTAGTCGACGTTCATGTGGTGCGTCTCGGCGGAGATGACCTGCTCGGCGTGCGGGTCGTAGATCACGACGTCGGCGTCGGCGCCCGGGGCGAGAGTGCCCTTCTTCGGGTAGAGGCCGAACATGCGGGCCGGGGTGGCGCAGGCGATCTCGATCCAGCGGCGGCGGGTGAGGTGTCCGTCGAGGACGGCCTGGTGGAGCAGGTCCATCCGGTTCTCCACGCCCGGCATGCCGTTGGGGATCTTGGAGAAGTCGCCGCGGCCGAGGTCCTTCTGGCCGGTGAAGCAGAAGGGGCAGTGGTCGGTGGAGACCACCTGAAGGTCGTTGGTGCGCAGCGCCCGCCACAGGGAGGCCTGGTGTTCCTTCGGCCTCAGGGGTGTGCTGCACACGTACTTGGCGCCCTCGAAGTCCGGCTCGGCGAGGTTGTCCGCCGACAGGAACAGGTACTGGGGACACGTCTCGCCGAAGACGTTCAGGCCCTCGTCGCGGGCCCGGGTCAGTTCGGCGACCGCCTCGGCGGCGGAGACGTGCACGACGTACAGCGGGGCGCCGGCGACCTGGGCGAGCCGGATGGCGCGGTGGGTGGCCTCGGCCTCCAGCAGGGCCTTGCGGACCTCCCCGTGGTGGCGGGGGTCCGTCTCGCCGCGGGCCAGCGCCTGTTCGACGAGCACGTCGATCGCGAGGCCGTTCTCGGCGTGCATCATGATCAGGCCGCCGTTCTCGGCGGAGCGCTGCATGGCGCGCAGGATCTGGCCGTCGTCGGAGTAAAAAACCCCTGGATACGCCATGAATTGCTTGAACGACGTGATCCCTTCTTCCACCAGAAGGTCCATTTCCTTCAGTGTCTTCGGGTTCACGTCGGAGACGATCATGTGGAAGCCGTAGTCGATGGCGCAGTTGCCCTCGGCCTTGGCGTGCCAGGTGTCCAGCCCTTCGCGCAGGGAGCGGCCGACGCTCTGCACCGCGAAGTCGACGACGGTGGTGGTGCCGCCCCAGGCGGCGGCCCGGGTGCCTGTCTCGAAGGTGTCGGAGGCGAAGGTGCCGCCGAACGGCAGCTCCATGTGGGTGTGGGCGTCGACGCCGCCCGGGATGACGTACTTGCCGGTGGCGTCGATGACCCGGCCGTCGGTGAACGCGGCGGCGGCCGGGGTGCCGGAGGCGGCGAGGGCGGCGATGCGGCCGCCCTCGATCAGGACGTCGGCGTGGATCTCGTCGGAGGCGGTGATGACGAGGCCACCACGGATGACGGTACGGCTCATGCGTTGACCCTCCGCTGGATTGTGGTGGGGGGTGCGGGTCGCCGGTGGCCGGTCGCGCGGTTCTCGCGCGACCCGCGACCGGGCCCGGCCCTTCGGGCCGCTACAGTGCGCTCCGCAGCGCGTGTTCGAGGATCGCGGCTCCTTCCTCGGCCTCCGCCACGCTGAGGGACAGCGGTGGGGCGATGCGCAGGGCGCTGGTGTTGTGGCCGCCGCCCTTGCCGATGAGCAGTCCGCCCCGGCGGGCGGCCTCCAGTACGGCCGAGGCGGCCTGCGGGTCGGCCTCGTCGGTGCCCGGTTTCGTCAGCTCGACGCCGATCATCAGCCCGCGCCCGCGCACCTCCCGTACCGCGGGCACCTGGGCGGCGACGGCCCGCAGGCGTTCGAGGAGCATGCCGCCGACCCGCCGGGCGTTGCCCTGGAGGTCGTGCTCCAGCAGGTAGGTGAGGTTGGCCAGGCCGGCCGCCATGGTGACCTGGGTGCCGCCGAACGTCGAAATGCTGTTGGCGTCCAGGCAGTTCATGATCTCGGCGCGGGCGATGACACCGCCGATGGACATGCCGTTGCCGATGCCCTTGGCGAAGGTCACGATGTCGGGCGGGCCGCTCCGGGCGTGGGCCTGCCAGCCCCAGAAGTGGTCGCCGGTGCGACCCCACCCGGTCTGCACCTCGTCGGAGATCCACAGGATGCCGTGTGCGTTCAGCACCTCGCGGAACGCCGCGTACAGTCCGTCGGGCGGTGAGGTGAAGCCGCCGACGCCCTGGATCGGTTCGGCGATCAGTGCCGCAGGCGGGCGGGTGTGGCCGAGCAGGTCCTTGAGGTCGTCGACGCAGGCCGCGATGAAGTCGTCGTCGCCGAGCGACGCGTACGGGCCTCGGGTGCGCACGCCGCCGTGCACGTACAGGGTCTGCAGCGGGGACAGCGAGGTCGGGGACCAGCCGCGGTTGCCGGTGACGCCGACCGCGCTGAAGGAGCGGCCGTGGTAGCTGTTACGCATCGCCAGGACCGAGTTGCCGCGCCGGTAGGTGGTGGCGAGCAGCAGGGCGGTGTCGTTCGCCTCGGTGCCGGAGGTGGTGAAGAAGACCCGGGCGTCCGGGATTCCGCTCAACTGGGCTACGCGTTCGGCGAGTTCGACCATCTGCCGGTCGAGGTAGAGGGTGGAGGAGTGGATGATCCGCCCGGCCTGCTCGGCGACCGCCTTCGTCACCTCGGGCAGGGCGTGGGCGGTCATGGTGGTGAGGATGCCGCCGAAGAAGTCGAGGTACCGGTTGCCCGCGGAGTCCCAGACGTGGCGGCCCTCGCCGTGGGTGATCTCGATGGGCTCCTCGTAGTAGAGGGCGAGCCAGTCGGGGAGCACGGAGCGGTGGCGGCCCAGCAGGTCGTCGGTCACGGCCGCACCAGTCCCTCGTAGGCGTCGGGGCGGCGGTCGCGGTAGAACGCCCACTGCTGCCGCACGTCCTCGATGAGGTCGAAGTCGAGGTCCCGGACCACGAGTTCCTCCTTGCTGTCGCTGGCGACGTCGCCGACGAACTGGCCACGGGGGTCGACGAAGTACGAGGTTCCGTAGAAGTCGTTGTCCCCGTACTCCTCCTGGCCCACCCGGTTGATCGCGGCGACGAAGTACTCGTTGGCGACGGCCGCGGCCGGCTGTTCCAACTGCCAGAGGTAGGACGAGAGGCCGCGGTGCGTGGCCGACGGGTTGTAGACCAACTGGGCTCCGTTCAGCCCGAGTTGCCGCCACCCCTCCGGGAAGTGGCGGTCGTAGCAGATGTAGACGCCGACCTTGCCGACGGCGGTGTCGAAGACGGGCCAGCCGAGGTTGCCGGGCTTGAAGTAGAACTTCTCCCAGAACCCCTTGACCTGGGGGATGTGATGCTTGCGGTACTTGCCGAGGACGGTGCCGTCGGCGTCGATCACGACCGCGGTGTTGTAGTAGAACCCCGACTGCTCGACCTCGAACACCGGCACGACGATCACCATGCCGGTCTCGCGGGCCAGCTCCCGCATCCGGCGGACGGTCGGCCCGTCGGGAACGGGTTCGGCCCAGCGGTAGTGCTCGGCATCCTGGACCTGGCAGAAGTAGGGGGCGTTGAAGACCTCCTGGAAACCGATGATCTTCGCACCCTGCCGGGCCGCCTCGCGGGCGTGCTCCTCGTGTTTCGCCACCATGGACTCCGTGTCGCCGGTCCAGGTGGCCTGGACCAGGGCGGCTCGTACGACGTGTGCCATGAGCTACTCCTTCGACGCGACGTCAGCGCCTCTACGCCCGTAGAAACGGTCGTAGAGGGACGAACGTAAGCCTCTCGGGCGGCCTTGCCAAGACCATCGTCGTCAACCCGCGGGGTCGATCATGATTCGCACTCCGGTGGGTGAGTCCCCGTCCCGGGCCCGGTTCCAGACCCCGCCCCGGGCCCGGTCCCGGGCTCAGGCAGCGACCGACGGCGTGACGGGCGGCGGGACGGAGGGCGCGGCAGGCGGCACGACGGGCGGTACGGCCGGGGCGCAGCGGCCCACCAGCTCGTCCATCGACAGGTCGAGCGCGCGGGCGAGGGCGGCCACCGTGAAGAACGCCGGGGTGGGGGCCCGCCCGGTCTCGATCTTCCGGAGGGTCTCCGGGGAGACGCCCGCGCTCGCCGCGACCCGCGTCATGCTCCGGTCGCCGCGCGCCTCCCGTAGTAGCCGGCCGAGCCGCTCGCCGCGTTCGCGTTCTTCGGGGGTGAGAGGGGTGCGTACCATGCCGTCATTCTAATACCGGTATAGTAATTGGCATGGTGGAGTTGAAGACCGACATGTCGATCGACGCGATGTACGAGGCGGGCCAGGTCGTCGCGGACGCCCTGAAGGCCGTACGGAAGGCCGCCGGGGTGGGTGTTTCCCTGCTGGAGCTGGACGAGGTGGCCCGTGAGGTGCTGCGCGGGGCGGGGGCGGGCTCGCCCTTCCTGGGCTACCGGCCCTCCTTCGCCCCTACCCCGTTCCCCGCCGTCCTCTGCGCGTCGGTCAACGACGCGATCGTGCACGGCGTCCCGGACGGCTACCGGCTGCGCGACGGCGACCTGGTGTCCGCGGACTTCGGCGCCGAGCTGGGCGGCTGGGTCGGCGATTCGGCGGTCAGTTTCATCGTGGGCACCCCGCGTGCGGGCGACGTGAGGCTGATCGAGACCGCCGAGCGGGCCCTGGCGGCGGGCATCGAGGCCGCCGTCGTCGGCAACCGCATCGGGGACATCGCGCACGCGATCGGCACGGTGTGCCGCGCGGCGGGCTACGGCATCCTGGACGGCTTCGGCGGGCACGGCATCGGTCGCCGTATGCACGAGGACCCGCCCGTCCCCAACGAGGGCCGGCCGGGCCGGGGCATGCCGCTGCGGCACGGCATGGTGCTGGCGATCGAGCCCATGCTCATCGGCGGCGGCACCGACGGCTTCCGCACCGCGCCCGACGGCTGGACCCTGCGCACCGTCGACGGCTCGCGCGCCGCCCACGCCGAACACACCGTCGCGATCACCGCCGCCGGCCCCCGCGTCCTGACCGCCCGCTGAGCACGGCTCCCGCGAGGCCCCGCGGACCTGCCGCGGGCGTGCTCCGCCCGGCCCGCTTCCGAGGTGCTGCGCCGAAGCGATCGTGCGAAGGTGTTCTACGAGCGCGCCGCAGGCAGCACACACACGCCACACGCACACCGTGCGGCCCCCTACGCACCGCGGGGACACGCACGGGTGTAACCGGGAGACGGTCGGGCACCCGCGTCCGGACCGTACGTCGAGCAGTGAGCGCGCCCCGGGGCTCCTTCGGGTTCCCGGTTCCGCCCGGCCCAGGGGAATCCCGCGGGGGCGCCGGAACGGATGTCCATGAGCAGCGGGTTCACGGGTCCGCAGGGCTACGGCTCGGACCCCTTCGGAGAATTCCTCGCACGCTTCTTCGGCGGGCCTCGCCCCCGGCAGATCGACATCGGCCGGCTGCTGAGCCAGCCGGCCAGGGAGCTGGTGCGCGGCGCCGCGCAGTACGCCGCCGAGCACGGCAGCCGGGACCTGGACACCCAGCACCTGCTGCGCGCCGCGCTCGCCACCGAGCCGACCCGCGACCTGATCAGCCGGACGGGCACGGATCCCGACTCGCTGGCGGCGGAGATCGACGAACGGTCCGGGCCCGTCCAGCACGGGCCGGACGACGCCCCGCCGCCGACGTCGCTCTCGCTGACCCCCGCCGTCAAACGGGCCCTGCTGGACGCCCACGACCTGGCCCGGTCGACCGGGGCCGGCTACATCGGCCCGGAGCACGTCCTCAGCGCCCTGGCCGCCAACCCCGACTCGGCCGCCGGGCACATCCTGAACTCGGCCCGGTTCACCTCCGCCGGGATGCCGCTGCCGTCCGACGCGCCGGACGCCGCGCCGCCGCGCCCCGAGCGGCCCCGCCCCGCGACGGGCACGCCGACGCTGGACAAGTACGGCCGTGACCTGACCGAGCTGGCCCGCGAGGGCCGGATCGACCCGGTGATCGGGCGGGAGGAGGAGATCGAGCAGACCGTCGAGGTGCTCTCCCGACGCGGCAAGAACAATCCGGTGCTGATCGGTGACGCGGGCGTCGGCAAGACCGCCGTGGTGGAGGGGCTGGCGCAGCGGATCGCCGACGGGGACGTACCCGACGTGCTCATGACCCGGCGGGTGGTCTCTCTGGACCTGGCGGGCGTGGTCGCCGGTACCCGCTACCGGGGCGACTTCGAGGAGCGGCTGAACACCATCGTCGACGAGATCCGAGCCCACTCCGACCGGCTGATCGTCTTCATCGACGAGCTGCACACCGTCGTGGGCGCCGGGGGCGGCGGCGAGGGCGGTTCGATGGACGCCGGCAACATCCTCAAGCCGGCGCTGGCCCGCGGCGAGCTGCACATCGTGGGCGCGACCACGCTGGAGGAGTACCGGCGGATCGAGAAGGACGCGGCGCTGGCCCGCCGCTTCCAGCCGGTCATGGTGCCGGAACCCACGGCCGCGGACACGGTCGCGATCCTGCGCGGACTGCGCGACCGGTACGAGGCCCACCACCAGGTCCGCTACACCGACGAGGCGCTGGTGGCGGCCGTGGAACTGTCCGACCGCTACCTCAGCGAGCGCCGCCTGCCGGACAAGGCGATCGACCTGATCGACCAGGCCGGCGCCCGGATTCGGCTGCAGGCCCGGACCAAGGGCACGGACGTACGCGCCATGGAGCGGGAGCTGGAGCAGCTGACCTACGACAAGGACCAGGCGGTCGCCGACGAGAAGTACGAGCAGGCGACGCAGTTGCGCGACCGCATCGGCGAGCTGAAGGAGCGGATCGCCGATGCCGGCGGTGAGGGCCAGGTCGACGAGGGACAGAGCCTGGTGGTGGACGCCGAGGCGATCGCGGAGGTGGTCTCCCGGCAGACCGGCGTCCCGGTCAGCAGGCTCACCGAGGAGGAGAAGGACCGGCTGCTGGGCCTCGAGGAGCACCTGCACCAGCGCGTCATCGGCCAGGACGAGGCGGTGCGGGCGGTCTCGGACGCGGTGCTGCGCTCCCGGGCCGGGCTCGCCAGCCCCGACCGGCCGATCGGCAGCTTCCTGTTCCTCGGGCCGACCGGCGTCGGCAAGACGGAGCTGGCCCGGGCGCTGGCCGAGGCCCTGTTCGGCAGCGAGGACCGGATGGTCCGCCTCGACATGAGCGAGTACCAGGAACGGCACACGGTCAGCCGGCTGGTCGGCGCCCCGCCCGGATACGTCGGCCACGAGGAGGCGGGGCAGCTGACCGAGGTGGTGCGCAGGCATCCGTACTCGCTGCTGCTCCTCGACGAGGTGGAGAAGGCTCACCCGGACGTCTTCAACATCCTGCTCCAGGTCCTCGACGACGGCCGGCTGACCGACTCCCAGGGCCGGACGGTGGACTTCAGCAACACCGTCATCGTGATGACCAGCAACCTCGGTTCCGAGGCGATCACCCGGCGCGGTGCGACGCTGGGCTTCGCGACGGGCGGCGCGGAGGCGGACGAGGAGGCTCGGCGCGAGCAGATCCTGCGGCCGCTGCGGGAGCACTTCCGGCCCGAGTTCCTCAACCGGATCGACGAGGTGGTGGTGTTCCGCCAGCTCACCGCCGTGGAGCTGCGGCAGATCACCGATCTGCTGCTGGAGGGGACGCGACGCGGCCTACGGGGCCAGGGCGTCACGGTCGAGTTCACCGACGCCGCCGTGGACTGGCTGGCGCAGCGCGGCCATCAGCCCGAGTACGGGGCGCGGCCGTTGCGCCGCACCATCCAGCGCGAGGTCGACAACCAGCTGTCCCGGCTGCTGCTGGACGGCAGTGTCCAGGGCGGCGACCGGGTGACGGTGGACACGGCGGACGGGAACCTCACGTTCCGGACCGGGGCGAGGGACGGGACCGGCACCGAGCCCGTCGGTCCCGAGCCCGACGGGGCCGGCGGGGCCGGGCCCGGGGAGGCACCGGCTTCCGGGCGGTGAGCGGGTGGGCCGGACGCCCCTCCGGCTTCCGCTCACCGCGCCGGAGGGCGCCGTTCCCGGCCCGCGGGCCACCTCACCGGGTCACCGGCGCTCCGGGTGCACGACCATCGCGGAACCGCCGCCCCGGCGGGTCTTCTCCGCTGCGGCGAGCCATCGGCCGTCCGGCAGCCGCTGCACACCGGTGGTCGCGCCGATCTCCGGGTTCTCCTGGAACGAGTGCCCGATCGCCTCCAGTTTCTGCCGCAGCGCGCTGTCGTACAGGCCGGGTTCGAGGTCCGTGCGGGCCGTGTTGCGCTGGCTGGCGCGCGGTGCGGCGATCGCGTCGATCAGCGGCAGGCCTCGGTCGAGGAACCCGGTGAGGGTTTGCAGCACGGTGGTGATGATGGTCGAACCACCGGGCGAACCGAGCGCCACGACCGGCCGGTCGTGCCGGTCGAGCACGATCGTCGGGGCGATCGACGACCGGGGCCGCTTGCCGGGCCCCGGTAGGTTCGGGTCGTGCACGGCCGGGTTCGCCGGGGCGAAGGAGAAGTCTGTCAGCTCGTTGTTGAGCAGGAAGCCGCGGCCGGGCACGGTGATGCCGCTGCCGCCGGTCTGCTCGATGGTGAGGGTGTAGGCGACGACGTTGCCCCACCGGTCGGCGGTGGTGAGGTGCGTGGTGTTCTCGCCCTCGTACGTCGTCGGGGCCGCGGTGCCTCCCGCCGCGCAGGGCGCGGGGTCGCGCGGGTCGCCGGGGGCGAGCGGGCTGGTGAGGACCGCGTCGTCCTCGATGAGGCACTCGCGGGAGTCGGCGTACCGCTGGGAGAGCAGTTCCTTCGTGGGTACGTCCTCGAAGGCGGGGTCGCCGAGCCAGCGCCCCCGGTCCGCGAACGCGATGCGGCTCGCTTCGATGAAGCGGTGCAGGTAGCGGGCGTCGTCGGCCCGGGAGAGGTCGGTCCGCTCCAGGATGTTGAGGGCCTCGCCGACCGTGGTGCCGCCGGAGGAGGAGGGCGCGACGGAGTAGACGTCCAGACCGCGGTACGACGTCTTCGTGGGCGGCTGGGGCTTGGCGCGGTACGCCGCGAGGTCCCGGGTGGACAGCTCGCCGGGGCGGGCGTTCCAGCCGGAGTCCGGGTCCACGGGCGGCTTGTTGACCGTGTTCACGACGTCCCGGCCGATACCGCCCCGGTACAGCGCGTCGACGCCCTTGCGGCGCAATTCCGCGTAGGTGCGGGCGAGATCGGGGTTCTTGAAGGTGGAGCCGACGACCGGGAGCCGGCCGCCCGGCAGGAACAGCTCGGCGGTGTCGGGGAAGTGGCGGAAGCGGGTCTCGTTGGCGGCGGTCTGCGCGCGGAAGGTCTCGTCGACGGTGAAGCCGTCACGGGCGAGCCGCTCGGCGGGCCCCAGGACCGCGTCGAGCCGTTTGCTGCCCCACGTGTCCAGCGCCCGCTGCCAGGTGGCCGGCGTGCCGGGGGTGCCGACGCCGAGGCCGCTGCTGACGGCCTCGGCGAAGGGGATCGGCACGCCGTTCTCCAGGAAGAGACCGGAGTCGGCGGTCAGCGGGGCGGTCTCGCGTCCGTCGATCGTGTGCACGGTGCGGGAGCGGGCGTCGTAGTGGACGAAGTAGCCGCCTCCGCCGATGCCTGCCGAGTAGGGCTCGGTGACGCCGAGCGCCGCGGCGGTGGCGACGGCCGCGTCGACGGCGTTCCCGCCCTTCCTGAGGACCTCGATCCCGGCGGCGGTGGCGTCGGCGTCGACGCTGGAGACCGCGCCTCCGTGTCCGACGGCCACCGGGGTCTTGGCTGGAGGGAGGCCGGGCCCGCCGCCCTGCGTGGCTGCCGGTGACGGCGCTGCCGCTCCCGACGAGACCACGATGGCGGCGACCGCCGCGACCGTGAGTTTCCGTCCGACACGATGACGCATTCGCACCTCCGTTGAAGGGCCGTTCGCGCAGCCGCATTCATCGCCATGCCCACATCAGGAAGGTCGCGGGGCACGCCGCCGCGGCCTTTCGGACGCTCGTTCTCCGACCATCTCGAACATGGGTTTGCTCGAGCCCGCTAGCATGCGCGCCCATGAGTGACGACGTACGCAACATCGTTCTGGGTGTGGTCGCCTCCGGCCTCTTCGCCGCATTGGGCTGGATCGCCCGTACCTCCTTGTGGAAGCGCAGACTCCGGCGCAAGCAGGCCTTCTTCGGACTGCCGGAGAACTCCGAGTCGCTCCTCGTCGTCAACCGCGATCCTGCCACGGCGGAGCCGGCCGTGCACCGTTTCGACGTGTTCTCGCTGCTCGAGCTCTCGGCTCTGATCAAGGACTGCGGGGCGCACGTGCAGGTGGTCACGCAGGACGCGGCCCACCAGGGTTTCGGCGAGCGCACGGAGTTCTGCGTGGGAGGACCCGCGTCGAACCGGCGGATGATGGCCCACATGACGGCGATGCTGCCCGGGGTGCGCATCAACGTGGATCCGGAGCCCGGCCCGGACCGGGGCGCCTTCCGGATCGGCACCGAGCTCTACCGGATGGAACCGGGTGTCACCGAGTACGTCCTGCTCGCCCGGCTCACCGCCGGTGAACGGCGCGACGTCCGGCCGGTGTTCCTGTTCTGCGGTCAGCGCGCGATCACCAACCAGGCCGCCACCCGGTACCTCGCCCGCAACCACGAGCAGTTGGCCCGCAAGCACGGCTCGAACTCCTTCGTCCTGCTGCTGAGGGTCGTCAACTCGCAGGCGTACGGCCCCGATGTGGTGGACCTGGTGGGGGATGTGACCCGCGCGGCGCAGACCCCGCTGCCGGCGCCTGCCGCCGCCTCGACGCCCTCGGCGGAGCCGCCGTCCGCGTCCGCTCCAGCCGCCTCACGCGGCGCACGCAGGAAGGAGCAGAAGTCCTGAGCCTCCGGTGAGCGGGCGCAACCCGTCCGGCGCGCAGCTGACCTTCTTCCCGCCGGTGAGCGGCCCGTGGTGCGGGTCGTCTCCACCGCGCGAGCAGTGATCTCCGACTGCCGCCGGACGGGACTGGCTGATGTGAACCGCCACCCGCAGGGGTGGGGCGGTAGGCCCCTCCCGGCGACAGCGTCCCCGCTCCGGCTGCGAAGTCCCCTCCCCACCGGATTGGAGAGCACATCGTAGTCGAGGTCCGGCGGGACGGACTTCCCCGCGTCATCCCGTTCGGTCTTGGGGACCCCGGGCGCGTCACGCCTCCGCGACCTCGGCGTACAGCTGCGACAGCTCGGGCACCCCACTGGCGGCCCACTGGTGTCCGGAGTCCACGACGTCGAACTCCCGCCCGGAGGCGAGCCGTACGACGGGCTGTCCGTCGGACCGGATCCTCCAGGCGGCTCCCGGCACGGTGCGCACGATGACGGTGCCCAGATAGAGCCCGGCGTCGTTGCCCAGCCAGGTCAGCGTGTCCTCGTCGTCCCGCCAGCTCCCGGGCGCCAGCTGGTCCAGCGCCTCCAACGACGCCTGGGAGTCGTCCAGTCGGACTCCGGCACGGAAGGCCTGGGAGCGCAACAGCTCGCACTCGGCGAGGAGTTCCGCGATGCCCTCGGGGTCACGGACTCCTGGCTTCTCACGCCGGTTGCCCAGGAAAGGGATGTTCATCCCCCCAGCCTGACATTCGTACCGCCGTCCGCACCACAGGCGCGCTGTCGGTCCCTTCCCCGAAGACCGCCACCCCGGACTGCCACGGGGCCCTACACGTCGAGGTCCACCACGACCGGCGCGTGGTCCGAGGCGCCCTTGCCCTTGCGCTCCTCACGGTCGACGTACGCGTCGGAAACAGCCTTGGCGAACGGCTCGTTGCCGTACACCAGGTCGATGCGCATGCCTCGGTTCTTGGGGAAACCGAGCTGACGGTAGTCCCAGTACGTGAACGGGTGGTCGTACTTCAGCGGGCGCGGGACGACGTCGGACAGACCCGTCTCACGCAGGGAGGCCAGGGCGGCGCGCTCGGCGGGGGTGACGTGGGTGGCACCCTCGAAGGCGGCGATGTCGTGGACGTCGTCGTCGGTCGGCGCCACGTTGTAGTCGCCGAGCACCGCGAAGGGGCGGCTGCCCGCCGCGTCCCCGGCCACGGCCGCCTTCAGCGCCTCGAACCACTGGAGCTTGTACGCGTAGTGAGGATGGTCCACCTCGCGGCCGTTGGGCACGTACACCGACCAGACGCGGACCGGGCCGCAGGTCGCGGAGACGGCACGGGGCTCCACGGCACCGTCGTACCCCGGATCGCCGGGCAGGCCCTTGACGACGTCCTCGAGGCCCACGCGGGAGAGCACCGCCACGCCGTTCCACCGGCCGGTCGCGTGCACCGCGGACTCGTAGCCCAGCTCACGCAGTTCCTCGGCCGGGAACCGCTCCTCGGCGACCTTGGCCTCCTGGAGGCACAACACGTCCGTGCCGCTGCTCTCCAGCCAGGCCAGGAGCCTGGGCAGGCGGGCGGTGATCGAGTTCACGTTCCAGGTGGCGATGCGCATGTCTCCCAACCTACCCGGCGCCACCGACAACGCCCGCCCGGCGGCGGGCGGCCCCGGCTCACAGCTCGGCCGTCGCTCCGGGGGCGAGCCGCAGGTGCTCCGAGCCGCCGAGCGCGCCGATCTGGCGGTCGTAGATCGGGCGGGCCAGATCGGTGAGCAGGGCGTCGTGGATGTCGTAGGCGCGCTCCGGCCGGACCTCGCGGACGTAGTCGATGACCTCCGAGATCTTGTTCCAGGGGGCCATGACCGGGAGCATCAGCGTCCGGACGGGGTGGTCGGGGACGGTGAGGGCGTCGCCGGGGTGGAAGAGGGCCCCGCCGTCGACGAGGTAGCCGACATTGGTGACGCGCGGGATGTCCGGGTGGATCACGGCGTGCAGCTCACCGTGCACCTGGATGTCGAACCCTGCGGCGGTGAACGCGTCGCCGTGCCCGACGGTGTGCACACGGCTCGGGAACGCGGCCGAGAGCTGCTCCGCGACGGACTTCAGGGTCCAGACCGCCACGGCCGGGTCGGCCTCCAGGGCGGCCCTCAGCCGACCCTCGTCGAAGTGGTCGGGGTGCTCGTGCGTGACCAGGATGACGTCCGCGCCGAGTGCGGCGTCCTCCTCGCTGAACCCGCCGGGGTCGACGACGAGGGTGCGGCCGTCCTTCTCCAGGCGGATGCAGGAGTGCGACTTCTTCGTGAGCCTCATGAGCCCATGATGCCCCCGCAGCCCCGTCCGCGCGGGGTGCCCGGTGCTCACCGGTGCTCACTCCTGGGGGGTGGTCTCCTCCCGGACGACCTGCTGGGCCACCCGGAACGCGCTGTTCGCCGCGGGGAGGCCGCAGTAGACGGCCGCCTGGAGCAGGACCTCCTTGATCTCCCCCGGGGTGAGGCCGTTGCGCAGGGCCGCCCGGGTGTGGACGGCGAGGTCCTCCAGGTGACCGCCGGCGACCAGGGCGGTGAGGGTGACGCAGCTGCGGGTGCGCCGGTCGAGGCCGGGCCGGTCCCAGACCTCGCCCCAGGCGGAGCGGGTGACGAACTCCTGGAAGTCGCCCGAGAAGTCGTCGGTCTGCGCCAGTACCTGGTCGACGTGCGCGTCGCCCAGCACCTCCCGGCGGACCTTGATCCCGGTCTCGTACGGGTCGGGCCTGCCCTGGGCCTGCGGCGGGACGGCGGCGGCGATCTCGGCGACGGGCCCGCCCTGCGGCGGCACCACCACCCGCACGGCCTGGTCCGGGACGGCGGGCAGGACGGTCTGGCCGGTGGCGGACTCGAAGGCGGGCTGCCAGGCGGTGGAGAAGTGCCGGACCAGCAGGTCGGTGACCGCGGCGGGCTGCTCCACCGGTACCAGGTGGGAGGCTCCGGGCACGACGGCCAGCCGGGCGTCCGGCACGCCGGCGACCAGCGTGCGGGCCTCGGCGGGGCCGGTGACCTGGTCGTCCGAGCCGACCAGCACCAGGGTCGGCACGCCGACGCTGCCGAGTTCGGCCCGCACGTCGAACGAGGCGAGGGCCTCGCAGGCGGCGATGTAGCACCCCGGGTCGGTGGTGCGCACCATCTGCACGGCCCACTCGGTGATCGCGGGCTGTGCGGCCGCGAAGCCGCTGGTGAACCAGCGGTCGGGCGAGGTGCGGGCGATCGGGTCGAGGCCGTTGGTCCGGACGATCACCCCGCGCTGGCGGAACTCGTCGGCGGTGCCGAACCGGGGGGAGGCGGCGATCAGTGCGAGGGAGGCGACACGTGCGGGGTGCCGCAGGGCCAGTTCGAGGCCGATCGCGCCGCCGAACGCGCAGCCGGCGTAGCCGAAGCGCTGCACGCCGAGGCCCTCGAGGGTGGCGAGCAGCCGCGCGGTGAGATCACCGACCGATCCCGCCGGGTAGGCGGGGGCACCTCCGTGCCCCGGCAGATCGAACCGGAACACCCGCCACTGCTTCGTCAGCTCGGGGATCTGCCGGTCCCACATGTGCCATGTGGTACCCAGTGAGGGAGCCAGGATCAGGACGGGAGCCTCTTCCGGCCCGTCAAAGCGGTATTGCAGGGTGTTCGGTGGTGTCTCGCTCACGCCCCAAACTCTCTCACGTGTCACGACTGCCCCTATGACAAGGATTGTGGCTTTGTGGGTCTGACCAGGTGGAAGACCTCTCGGGCAGCGTAGCGTTTGAGGCATCGGACGATTTCGCGTCGGGTCTTGCCCTCCTTGCTGCGGCGTTCGTAGTAGTCCTGGGTACGCGGGTCGACGCGCAGGCGAGTCTGCACGATCCGGTGCAGGGCGGCGTTGGCCTGCCGATCGCCACCACGGTTGAGACGCCGGTACTGCCGACTGCCCGAGGAACGCTCCACCGGGCTGGCCCCGCACAGCGCGGCGAAGGACGCCTCACTGCCCAGGCGTTCCGGGTTGTCCCCCACCGTGATCAGCAACGTGACCGCCGTGTCCGGACCGATGCCCACCACCGCGAGCAGATCCGGGGCATGGCGGTTCACGAGCCGGGTCAGGCGGTCTTCCAGGTCCTTGATCTGCTCGGTGAGCTGCCCGATGCGCCGAGCCAGCAGACACAGCGTGACACGGGTGGCGTGGAGCACCGCTTCCTCGCCGTCCCCCTCCTCCAGGCCGTCCTCGGCGAACCCTGCGCAGGTACGGAAGAGTTCMGCGTTGGGCAGCCCCGCCAGTTCCTCCCGCAGGCGCGGGTCGGCRCTGATGAGGACGGCCTTGAGCTGGTTGATGGCCTGGGTGCGGGCCTTGACCGCCGAGTCCTTGGCGAGCTTGTACATCCGGGCGRTCTCTACTGGTCCATCGCCCGACTTGGCCTGAGCGCGCGCCCGCCCGCTCAGCACCGCCCGGGCCGCGTTCTCGGCATCCAGCGGGTCCGACTTGCCGCGCCGGCGACGGTCGGCCCGGTCGGACCGGTTCACATCGAACACGTCCACGCCCTGACCCAGCAGGTAGCGGGACAGGGCCGCCCCGAAGGAACCGGTGCCCTCGACTCCCGCCCGCCGCACCGTGCCCAGCCCTCTGGCCCACTCCAGCAAGTCGCGGTACCCGGCCGCGGTGGCGGGAAACGCCTCCGTGCCGAGCACTCTTCCCACCAGCGAGAGCACAGCCGCCACATGGGCATCCCGATGCGTGTCCACCCCGAGAACCACTTCCCCCGTTGGCCGGCGTCGGCGGCCACGCGGAGGACGGGACGTTCCGGTCATGCTCGGTCACCTCCCGACTCGACGGCCAATCGCGTAGCCGGCACCGGACCGTGCGGACGGTCAGAATCGTGATGACGCCTGGTCGGCAAGCCCCTATCGAGACACACCCGGTCGGCCCGATGCCAGCAACGCACCACCCCCGGCCGGCGGTCGACACAGTGTGAGCAAGACACCCCGGTCAACGCTGTCAGGAGTCAGACCTCCGCCGCAGGACAGCACCCACCAATTCTCCCCACACTCGAAGCCCTCGACCCCAACTCCGCAGGACATGCCCAATCCCAGCTCTGGAACACCCTGAAATCGACTCTGGCTGACCACAACGGACCGCGAAGATCGACATCACGTTCAACCTCGATACTTCAGCGGCCGTGAGCGCATGCCCGGGCCGTCGGTTCGCCCTGTTTCTTCTGTGTGATCGCGGGCGGGGTGCTCACCGCCCGCGCGACCCGTGAAGCCACCCCGGCACCCGCGGCGGTCGCTGCGGCCGCGGCTGCCCTCTTGTCTTGGGGCTGGGGCAGCGGGCAGATGAGACGGATGCCGACCTGAGCGCCAGTACGTCTTCATGGCGGCGGGTCGTATCGAGCACTCGTTGAAACCCCGATAGCGGGTCACGGAGTAGCCGCAGAAGGCGGCCCGGCCGCTCTCGGACGACGGCCTGCCCATCGTCGGAGCAGCGAGACCATCGACAACGACATCGCAGTCACGGACGTCACCTTCGACTTCCCTGGACCGGCTCGAGACCACGGCCGAGCCGCCCCCGCGCGACCTCGTCGTCGAGTTCATGGGGCACCACATCGGCTTCCGGCATGGCGGGCGGGGGCGGCGAGCGCTTCGGGGACACCGCCATCTGTTTGCCCAGCGAAAGAAGCTGCCTCGGGGCACACTCAGCCCACTTGCTCCTGAGCGCCGACGGCACCCGCGTCTCGACTACTCCGAGTAGACCAGTGCCGAGGCCCACCGGGAGGCAGCGAACGCCGGAAAACACGACAGGGCGCACGAGATCTTCTCCAGCACCGGGCGAACGGTTCGGCCACGGAAGGTGGTACCGCTGCCACCACTCCCCGTTCCGGCCGCCGGCGTGATCCGATCGTGCCGGGACACCCACTGCGGGTGCCCGGCTCCGTCGGGAAAAGGAGATCGCACAGGCAATGGATCGCCCGTCCCGCTCTCCGGGTACCGTCAGGGTATGAGTCATCCGCACCCCGAGCTGAAAGCCGCCCCGCCCCTTCCCGAAGGAGGGCTGCGGGTCATCGCCCTGGGCGGCCTGGGTGAGATCGGCCGCAACATGACCGTCTTCGAGCACGCGGGCAAGCTGCTCATCGTCGACTGCGGCGTGCTGTTCCCCGAGGAGACCCAGCCCGGCGTGGACGTGATCCTGCCGGACTTCACCTCGATCCGGGACCGGCTGGACGACATCGTGGCCGTGGTACTCACCCACGGCCACGAGGACCACATCGGCGGCGTGCCGTACCTGCTGCGCGAGCGGTCCGACATTCCCGTCGTCGGCTCCAGGCTGACGCTGGCGTTCCTGGAGGCCAAGCTCAAGGAACACGGCATCCGGCCGCGCACGGTGCGGGTGCGGGAGGGCGACCGCCGTGGCTTCGGGCCCTTCGACTGCGAGTTCGTGGCGGTCAACCACTCCATCCCCGACAGCCTCGCGGTCGCGATCCGCACCGGCGCCGGGATGGTGCTGCACACCGGCGACTTCAAGATGGACCAGTTCCCTCTCGACGACCGCATCACCGATCTGCGCGCCTTCGCCCGCCTCGGCGAGGAGGGCGTGGACCTGTTCCTCACCGACTCCACCAACGCCGAAGTACCCGGCTTCACCACCTCCGAGCGGGAGCTGAACCCGGCGATCGAGCAGGTGATGCGCACCGCGCCACGCCGGGTCATCGTCTCCAGCTTCGCCAGCCATGTGCACCGCATCCAGCAGGTCCTGGACGCCGCCCACCAGCACGGCCGCAAGGTCGCCTTCGTCGGCCGGTCGATGGTCCGCAACATGGGCATCGCCCGTGACCTGGGCTATCTGAAGGTCCCCTCCGGTCTGGTCGTGAGCACGAAGGAGCTGGAGAAGCTCCCGGACCACAAGGTCACGCTGGTGTGCACCGGTTCCCAGGGCGAACCGATGGCCGCGCTGTCACGGATGGCCAACCGCGACCACATGATCCGCATCGGCAAGGGCGACACCGTCCTGCTCGCCAGCTCCCTCATCCCCGGCAACGAGAACGCCATCTACCGGGTGATCAACGGACTCACCCGGTGGGGCGCCCACGTGGTCCACAAGGGCAACGCCAAGGTGCACGTCTCCGGGCATGCCAGCGCCGGCGAACTCGTCTACTGCTACAACATCGTCAAACCGCGCAACGTCATGCCCGTGCACGGCGAATGGCGCCACCTGCGGGCCAACGGCGACCTCGCCATCCGTACCGGTGTCGACCCCGAGCGGGTCGTCATCGCCGAGGACGGCGTCGTCGTCGACCTGGTCGACGGGCGCGCGTCCATCACCGGCAAGGTCCCCGCCGGCAACGTCTACGTGGACGGCATGGAAGTCGGCGGCGCCACCGAAGCGTCCCTCAAGGACCGCCTCACCCTCGCCGCCGAAGGCGTGGTCACGGTGGTGGCGATCGTCGACGCGGACACCGGCGCCCTCGCCGAGGCACCCGACTTCCTGGCCCGCGGCTTCGTCCACGACGACACCACCTTCGAGCCGGTCATCCCGGTCATCGAGAAGACCCTGGCCACCGCGGCCGAAGAAGGCGTCGGGGACGCGCACCAACTCGAACAGCTCGTCGCCCGCGCCGTGGCGAACTGGGCCTTCCGCACCCACCGCCGCAAGCCCCTCATCATCCCCGTCATCATCGACGCCTGAGCCACAGCCCGGCAGCACGCCCCCGGTTCCGGTCGGGGTCTCGCCGGCATCGAGGTCGGGCACGGGAGTCAGCAGCCACCCCAGGAGGCCGGAGTGGCAACGCACTCCACATGATGAGTCATCGGGAACACATCCCAAGGAATGGAGGCGCGAAAACCCGCAGTTCAACGGGAGTTTCAGCACCTTGGGGGCAGTCTCTGGAGTGCCCGGAGCGTCAAACGAGCGTCACGGTCACGCCAGCCGAGGTCGTGCAGGACCTCGCCCACCTGTACGCCGCCGTCACCCACGACAAGACCACCGGGCACGACCGAGGCGACCATGTTCGCCGACGGCGTCACAACACCACCTCATCGACCAGATCCAGTAAGCAGCCAGTGAGAGGGAACGGGCGCTTGGCCAAGTGGAATACCGTTCAAGGGCACTGTGGTGCCATAGCATCTGCCCGGCACCGGGCTTGGCGCGGGCCCCTCCGGCACCCGGGACAGCACCCTGAGCACCAGCGAGCGGCGAGGAGTCACCGTGACCGTATGCGGGCCTGACGGGGACGATGGGCCGACCACTCGTCCTCACGAGAACGGGGGTGACCGGGGCGGGGCGATGACCTTGGCGGGGACACTGGCGGCGGCGGAGACCGCGGCGCCCGTGGAGTCACTCGACGTGGTTGCGCGCATGCTCAGGGAGCAGCTCGGGGCCGCGTCGGTGTCGTTCCTGAGCACCGACTTCACCGGCGGCTCGGTCGTACGGCTGGGGGCGGCGGGCAGCGTCGAGACCGATGAACCCGCCCGGCGCATCACGCTGCGGGACACCCTGTACGACGACGTGATCCGCACCCAGCGGCCGAGCGTGGAGGACAAGGGCGAGGGCGCGCTGGTTCGGGTCGTCGCCCCGGTGACCAATCGCGGGGACGCCATCGGGCTCCTGGAACTTTTCCTGCCCGCGGTGCCGGACGCGGAGGCCATGCGGAATATCGGCGAGACCGCGCACGCCCTGGCGTACATCGTCATCGCGAACCGGTCCTTCACCGACGTGTACCAGTGGGGCCGCCGGACCACCCCGCTGAGCCTGGCCGCGGAGATCCAGCACCGGTTGCTCCCGGCGTCACTGGGGTGTGAGGCGGCGCAGTTCGCGGTGGCCGGGGCGCTGGAGCCGGCCGACCACGTCGGGGGCGACACCTTCGACTACGTGATCGACCGGGACACGGTCCAGCTCTCCGTCACCGACGCCATGGGGCACGATGTCGACGCCGCGCTGCTGGCCACCCTCGCCGTGGGCGCTCTGCGCCGGGCACGGCGGGGCCGGTGCCGACCTGGCCGAACAGGCCCGCCAGGCCGACCGGGCCGTGCGCGAGCACGGCCGCCAGGGCTACGTCATCGGCCGGCTCCTGCGCATCAGCCTGATTGACGGCAAGACCGAGTTCATCAACGCCGGGCACCCCTGGCCGCTGCGGATGCGGGACGGAAAGGTGCGGGAGATCGCTCCGGAGATCGATATGCCGTTCGGCTTCCATGCCCCTCACCGCTACCGGGTCCAGTCGCTGGACCTGCGTCCGGGCGACCGGCTGGTGATGCTGACCGACGGCATGCTGGAGCGCAACGCCCACAGCCTCGATCTGTCGGACCTGATCGTCCGCACCCGCGCGCTGCATCCCCGTGAGGCTGCCCGCACCCTCATCGCGGCGGTCGTCGACGCCCACCACGGCCACCTGCAGGACGACGCGACCGTCATGTGCCTGGACTGGCACGGCGTCGACCACTCCCGGCGGGACGCCGACACCGGCGCCGACCTCGCCGACGCCTCCGCCCGGCGGACGGGGCGGACCGTTCCTGAGCGATGACTCGGGAACTTCTCCGATACCCCGCTTCAGCTGGCTCTTGGGCAGGTGAAACGGGGTGCTCTGCCCCAGGCGACCGCGTCACCGGGGCAGGCGCCTGCGGCGGCCCAGGCAGGCGCAGGCCGAGGAGGATGAAGCCGGGACGCCAATCGTGTGCCGCTCATGGTCGAGCACGTCGTGGCCTCGCCATTCCCTGATGTCTTCCGCCTCGAACCCGGGGACCCCTCTATCGCAGGTCGGTTGAAGACCGCTGTCTCGTCTTTCCCTCGCCCCTCCCTCCTTACCTGCCCACGGAGCGCCGCCCTCTGGAGAGCAGCCGACTTGCAGACCGGACGGCGGACGGCTTTCACGCGCGGGGCGATGCCTCGGCGACCGCCCGGCCCGTCGCGGTCCGGCGCGCGGCATCGTGGGCGACGAGCGGCGCGAGCCCGAACCTGTCGCGGTCAGTAGGTGGCGAGGGAGATGGCGGCGTAGTGCGCGGTGAAGGCTGCCACGGTCAGGGCATGGAAGACCTCGTGGAAGCCGAACCAGCGGGGCGAGGGGTCGGGCCGCTGCAGGGCGTAGACGACCGCGCCCGCGCTGTACAGGAGACCGCCCGCCACGATCAGGGCGAGTACGGCCGCTCCGCCGGTGTGCAGGAAGTCGGGCAGATAGCGCACCGGCGCCCACCCCAGCGCCAGGTAGCACGGGGTGTACAGCCAGCGCGGAGCTCCGACCCACAGGACCCGGAACGCGATGCCGGCCAACGCTCCCGCCCAGACGATCCACAGCAGCACGGACCGCTGGTCCGGCGGGAGGAGGAGCACGGCCAGGGGGGTGCAGGTGCCGGCGATGATCAGGAAGATGTTGGCGTGGTCGAGGCGTCGCAGAAGAGCCTCGCCCAGCGGTCCCCAGGTGCCGCGGTGGTAGATGGCGCTCGTCGCGAACAGCAGCCAGGCGGTCACCGAATACACTCCGCAGGCCAGGACCGCCTGCGGAGTACGGGCCAGGCAGATGAGCACGACGCCTGCGATCAGTGCGGCGGGGACCATTCCGGCATGGAGCCAGCCACGCAACCTCGGCTTGATCGGTTCGGCCAGGTCGGCCGCCCGCTCCACCAGAGCAGTAACCGAGTGAGCCTTCTCCCCCGCATGGTCGCCTGGTGATCCGCCGGGTAGCCCGTCCGCACGGCGCTCTCCACGCGCTGAGGCGACGTGACCACATTCGACTTCAGCGACGTCGCGGGACACAGCTTCTCGTCCTCTCTCGGGCTCCTGGGCGTCAGTGGCAACCATGCGGTCATGCTAGGAAACCTCACTCCGACAGCATGACGGGAGGTCGGTCCAGAACCCCAGAGCCACGTCGCCGGGCCCGGGCCGGTTCGCCACCGTGTGCACTCCAGCCCCGTTGACGCTACCGCCAATTGGGCCTGCCGAAGCCGAGTAGATCGGCTGGTCATGGGAACGATCAGGGCTTACGAACGGGCATCTCCGCTCGCCTACGCGCAAGGATCGCCGATGCTTCCTGAGGTCCGCCCCCACGTATCCGCTGCCCTGGCACACCAGTTGGAACATCAGTTGGGTCTGGCTTCGCGTCTCGAAGCCGCCCATCTCGATGTGGAGGGCGTCGCCGGCGTCGCAGTCGTCGCAGCCGCCCACTCCGATGGCTATGCGGCCACCGGTCGTCTCCTCGGGCTGCTGGCCGCGCTGCCTGCCCCCACCAAGGCAGGAGAACGCTTCTGGTCGGACCTGTGGAGGTCGTCGGGCACCGCATACCTGCTGCCCGTCAACATCAAGGCTCAGGTGCTGCGTTCGCTGGCAGGAGAGGGAACCTCCCTGGCCCGGCAGGTCCTCTCGGCCGTCGATGAGATGACCCCGCCCCAGCGCTTCGCGGCCGGGGAGGTGATCGGTCAGGCCCTCGTCGAGTCCGACCATTTGCCCGACCTCAAGACACAGGTCATCGGAGAACTGTGGCTCCGAGATCTCGAGCTCACCGCCTGGCGCGTCCTGCACGCAGACCGCAGGTCGGACGATCCCGCTGGACGGAAAGCCTTCCTCGACGCCTGGACGAGCGTCTGAACATCGGCTCCTCCAAGCTGCACGGCAGCCGCGCAGGACATGCGGCTCCCGTGCCCGACGACGCTTGCAGCGACTGAGGTCAGGAAGTTTCAAGCCGAAGTCGCACCGGCCCCGGGCCTCCACAGATCAGGGGCCGCGCAGCAATGGCTGCGCGGCCCCTGATCCTGCGTCGGCCCGGCACGAGAGCAAGCGCCTTCGTCCAGGTGGACGGCAGGGCCCGCACGGGCGGCGGCCACCGGACACGGCGTGCGCGATCCCTCGGGCAGGTCTGCGAGGTCAGGCTAGGTTGATGTTCTCGGCCTGCGGACCCTTCTGGCCCTGGGTGACGTCGAACGTCACGGCCTGGCCCTCCTGGAGCTCACGAAAGCCTGTGGAGTTGATCGCGGAGTAGTGCGCGAAGACATCCGGGCCGCCGCCATCCTGGGCGATGAAGCCGAAGCCCTTCTCCGCGTTGAACCACTTCACAGTTCCCGTTGCCATGTCTTATGCCTTCCAGTCGATGAACGCCTCCCACTCCCTGTGGCAGACGGAGGTGATCGCCCTGGTCCCTGCGGCACAGCACAGCAAAACGCCCACACCAGAGGCGTGGGCAAGAGGGGATTCCGAACCACGACAGCTGGCACAGACGCTACACGCCCACACACCGCGTCACCATAGGAAAATGATCAGGCCGCACACCGAGACCGTGCGTGCGATGCCCGCCGACGGTGACGGGCACGCTCATCTCATGCTGCTGCCGTTGGGTTCGCTGATTCGGCGGCGCGACGATATGCAGCGTTGATGCGCCGGGCTTCCTCGAGCTGGTCTTCGAGGATGACGATGCGGCAGGCGGCCTCGATGGAGGTGCCGTGGTCGACGAGTTCCCGGGCGCGGGCGGCGATGCGCAGCTGGTAGCGGGAGTAACGGCGGTGGCCGCCTGCGGAGCGGAGTGGGGTGATCAGGCGGGCTTCGCCGAGGGCCCGGAGGAAGCCCGGGGTGGTACCGAGCATCTCGGCGGCCCGGCCCATGGTGTAGGCGGGGTAGTCGTCGTCGTCGAGACGGCCGAACGTGTCGTCTGCTGTCATTGCACCTCTCTGTGGAACGCGTGGAGGGGCCCTGGCGCCGTACTGGCACCAGGGCCCCGAAGGAACTACTACACCATCTGCCGGCCCTGATACTGCACCGGTCCTCTTTTTCCGCAGACCCGACCGAGACGCTGTCGGGGGCGCGGGGATCGCGGTTGCTTGACCGGAGACCACCTCACTATCGATGTCCTGCGGTACCCGGGCCCTAGACTTCCACCCGGGCGATCCTGATGGCGCTCGGCTCCTCCGTTCTTCCCTCTGGGATCAATCACTTGCCTACTGCTGGTACTGCTCTCCTGCGTACTGCTGGTGGCCTCGAACAGCGCCACCCTTCGGCAGCCGGCCCCGTCGCCCGTCCTGCGTCTGCTCTGGCTTGGAACCCCACTGCCGAACTTCCCGGTGCGCGCGTCCGCAGCCGACGCCTTCACCGAGGTACTGCCTCTTTACTTCGCTGCGGGGTACTGCTCACGGCGGCCCCTGATCACTGCGGGCCACCCGGTCCGGTCGTCAGTCCCGTCGCCGTCCTGCAACCGCTCTGGCTTCGGAACTCCACCACCGCACCGTCCTGCGAACTTCAACTGCGGTACTGCTGCCCGGCAGTTCATCTCTGCCGGGCCTCGCTCGATCTCGGCTACGAGAGAAACCATAACCACACCGCCACCCAATGTCTACTCTGGCTGGCATAGATTTTTGCGCTCTCGAAGACGAGGTAATCCGCCTCGACCGGTCCATGGCTGGTTCAAGCAGCTCCGAGGCTTAGTCCGGCGCTCACAGTGATCCACCGCCGCGCAGCACGTCGGGCTGAGCGTGACGTCGCCGACTGCGCCGCGGCTGCCGTCGGCGGGCACCGGCCAACACTGCGTCTCGCGAAGAACACCACCGACCGGGACGGACGCTTCCAGCCGTGACGCCCCGCAGGTCGGCCGTTGACGGGCGCGGCACGAGGGTCTGCGCCGCCCTCGACGATCCCGGGATGATCGAGCAGCTCGTGGAAGTGTGCACGCGAGTGCCGCGATCCGCGGGTCGACGCTCCTGCTGCCGCCTCAGTGCCTTGACGAGGATCGTCCCACGGTCACTCTCTCGTGCTCGCCCAACCGGTGGCATCGCCGCGGATGGGCCGCTTGCTCGAACCGGCACGGCCCCCGATTCGAGCAGACCGTGAGCTGCCGAGACACGGGCTCACGGCAGCAGGTGCCGTCATGCGTCGACTGTGGTCCTCAGTGAGCCTCCGCCAACTTGAAGTAGCAGGTCAAAGGGCTCGTGTGACTGGTGTTGCGGGTACTCATGCTGGTCGTGGGCGGAAGTCCACGGTGAAGATCATCCGTCAGCGGTTGATTTCGAGGTTCGTCAGGACGAGCAGAGCTCGCAGGAGTTGGGTGGCGCGGGCGGGGTCGGTGCGGAGTTTGGTGAGGATCCTCCAGTTCTTGAGGTGGGCGAAGCCGTGTTCGACCGGAGCGCGTCCGAAGGCGAGTACGCGGTTGGCCTCCTTCTCGCCCGGGGTGAGCTTGTGGGTGCGGCTGGCCGCGTAGCCGGTGACGATCACGGGGTTGAGGATGTCGTTGTCCAGGCCGCGGAAGCCGAGGTCGGCCAAGGCTCCGAGGCCGGCGGCGCGCAGGTGGGTCAGGATGTGGTCGTGGCGGGCGGCGGTGTTGTCGTGGGTGCGGCCGGGCCGGGCGGCTGATATCCAGATCAGGCGGCCGTTCTCGTCGGTCAGGGCGAGGAAGTGCAGGCCGTGACGCCGTTGCTTTCCGGAGTAGTTGCGCCGGTCAGCTTTGCCGGTGCGGCGCTGGGTCGGGACGAGGGTGCCGTCGATCAGGACGACTTCCCCGCCCTGCCTGGCGATCTTCCTCAGGGTTCGGTCCAGGCGCGGCGCTTGGGCGGCGAGTAGTGCGATGAGTTCGTCGCGCCAGCGGCGGACGGTGGACTCGGAGACGTTGTTGCCGCCGGCCATGTCAGCCAGGCGTTGGTCATGGCGCAGTATGCCCAGGACGATCACCGCGATTTTCCCGGGTGGCATGATCCGCCAGCGTGACCGTATCGCTTTCAGGTGGCGGCGTAGCAGGTCGGCGAGGTGGTTGACGGTGCGCGTGGACAGCGGCAGGCGGCACTGGTAGACAAGCGGGCAGGTGTCCTCGGCGTGCTCTTTGGTTTTCGTCACACAACTCCAACGGTCGCCGGGGACACCCTGGTTACGGCTCTGCCGCCACTGGACCCGTCATGCTGGAGAAGATCACAGGCGGGTGGTGAACCGGCCGTCGGGCTGCTTTCGCAGCCAGCCGCGGTCGGTCAGTCTGATCAGTTTGCCGCGCAGCGGCTCCAGCTTGGACTTCACGCTGACGTCCACTCCCAGCGTCTCGCCAACTTGCCGGGCCGTGACCGGTCCGCCGGCTTGGCGCACGACGGTGAGGATGCGCT